>JANRJN010000013.1:0-65668 GCA_033763945.1 Bacteroidota bacterium
TATCTTAGTACCATTAATGGGAGCTTTAAAATTATCATATTACGAAAACACAAGCCTTACAAGGCATGATGAATATGGTTTTTTACGTGTAGAGCCAAAAAATGGCGTTACTATTAGGCAATCCTCAAACTACTCTACCTTCGGCTCACCTATGCCAGGCAGGCAATTTAACACCGCTAACTACCGCTACGGCTTTAATGGCAAGGAGAATGATAACGAGGTAAAGGGGGTAGGAAATCAACAGGATTATGGTATGAGAATTTACGACCCGAGGTTGGGTAGGTTCTTATCGAGTGACCCGATAGGTAAAAACTTTGCTTACTATACAACTTATCAATTTGCAGGTAATAAGCCTATAGTTGCGATTGATGTAGATGGATTAGAAGACGTATATGTAACTACTAAAAAAGGTAATAGAACAATAATGATAAAGTATTCTCGTGATGATATAAATAGAATTGCTGCTGGAGGTCATGCGGCAACACTAAGAGTTTATTATGACAATAGCGCCTCTTCAATTGGGCAATTTGAAGGACCAAACAAGAAAAATGAAAGAGATATATTTACAAAAACTCTCGCTTTACAGGAAGATTACATACAAAATGAATTAGTTCCAAATAATTTAAAAAAGAATGAAGCAACAGTTGGTTATGGTCCGACTAAACCCGTCGCTATACCGGAACCTGCTGCGGTTAAAAAAGATAAACCTGAAGACATAGATGTTCATTTAAACGAGAAAGGTTTTGTTAAGTTTCAAAATTATAAATCTCAATATTCAGGTAAGGATTATAAGGGTGATCCTGCTGGACCTGGTGCTTTAGGTGGTCTTTTAGTTGATGATTTAAATAGTTTGATTAGTTCTGTTAAAGCAAATGGTAATGTAAAAGAAATAAATTTAGAACTTACTCTTGACTATCAACCATTAGCAACAATTAATGCGGTCGAGGTTTCTGCTAAAAATGGAGTAGAAAACATTAAAAATTATTTGGAAAATAATGGTTTAAAAGGTATAAAAATCAATACAAGCTCAAAGGTTGTTGAAGCTAGTGATAAGAATAATGGGGGAGATAACTTAAGTGTTAAATTTAAATAATGAATAAATTTATAAAATACTTTATAATCATGTTTTCTTTTATGATTTCTTTTAAATCATATAGTCAAGATAGCATTACTAAAATTTATAACAGAGTCGGTAAATTATCAAGGGAAGGACTTTTAATTAAAGGGAATAAAGAAGGGGTATGGAAATTTTATGATGATAGTTTAGGTTACTTATTCAAAAAGCAATTTTTCAAAAATGATTATCCAGATGGAGAAATAATAGAATATAACTCATTTGGTGTAATAAAATTAAAAGGACATTTTAGTGAAAAAATCATAAAACATAAAAAAAATTTTGATAAGAAAACAGATGCATACTTTGAAGTTGACCAATCATTACCCGTAGGTGAGTGGTTGTATTACGATGACAGTGGTAAACTAATAAGAAAAGAAACTTATAATAATAAGGGCAAGCTATTAAAGCGCCAAATTATTAAATAACTTGCTAGTGTTTAAAATTCCCCCCGCTCCGCAGTATTTGCAATGCTGCGGTTATTATTATGGCACGTTAGTTTTGTTTGTAGGTAAAGAGTGGTAATGTTCAAAATGTCACTTTTTAAAAATTCAAAATATAATTTATTGGTTATTACTATTTTAAATTATTGCTTTAAATGTTTTTTTGAGGTGCATAAGGGTATTTAAATTTGTAAAACGCTTGGGTAAAGCAAATAGCAAAGTTTAATTTTTATTGGTGTTCAAAATGTCACTTTTTTACTAAATTTACCTCAAAGTTCTTTGATTAAAATTTAATATGCCTTTGGCTCACCTATGCCAGGCAGGCAATTTAACACCGCAAACTACCGCTACGGCTTTAATGGCAAAGAGAATGATAACGAGGTAAAAGGGGTTGGAAATAGTGTAGATTTTGGCGAACGGATTTATGATAGTAGATTGGGAAGATTTTTAAAAAGGGACTTCTACTCTGAAGATACTCCAGATTTAACTCCGTATAGATTTGGTTTAAACAATCCAATTAGGTTTACTGATTCAGAAGGTCAATTTGAGGTAGATGAAACTACAGCTAAAAATTATCCTAAACTAAATGCATATCTACAAAATATTGTTAAAGAATATGCTGGAAAACCCGAAGAGTTTAGAAAAGCGTTTAAACAATATAGTGAGTTAACAGATGCTCAAATAAATACTATGTTGACTTACAAGGTAGTAAAAGATGGTACACCTACTAGTCCTAATCAACCGAATCCTAGAATTATAGTAAAAAATCTCCTTCATGCAAATGGTGAAACCCCTGGCTCTGCTAAAGGTATAAAAAACAATAAATTAGTTGGTGAATCTAATAGCGGGATTATTTATCTAAATGAAACAATTGTAAATGAATATGAAAAATCCGATAATTTTAAAACTGAAGTCGAAAAAGCTACTGCTTTATTAGTGGTAGAGTCAACTATATTTCACGAGGCTACCCATTATGGTGATGTATTATCAGATAATGAAACAACTCAGACTGGTTATACAATAAATAATCATCAAGTATCAGTTAATACAGTAGATGATGCGACAATCGGCCAAAAAGAAGGTGGTAAAGCATTTGAAAAGGCTGTTTACGGTCAAGATATAGACCCTTCTAACGCAAAACAATATGTTGAAAGAAAGGATTACAATGGAGCAGCTACGAAAGATTTTAATAAAAGTGTAAGAACCGCGGTCTCTGAAAAAGCAGTAGCTAAACCTGACGCTTTAAAAGTTCAAAAATAGAGTATGAAAATATATCATTTATTAATTATAGTATTATTTTCACGTTGTAGCGATCGATCTGCTACTAATCAAAGTGAATCAAAGAAATCTGAAAAATCAATCGATTGCCTCGATTTAAATAGTTTGTATGAAATAAAAAACGCTGAAGGTTGTGGTAACTTTATAATTTATGGTAAATTATCTAACAATAAATTTTTATGTATTGAGCTGGACAAGAAAAAATTAAACCTTCAGTATAACCATTGTAAAGAAATTATCCTTAACAATTATGATAGCATTTTATTAAGGGTATATATTGATGAATATAAAGAAAATGATATTAAAATAATAAATTATTGTAGTGATAAAAAAATAATACCACTAAATAAACCAATTAAATATAATGCTATTGGTGGTACAATAGTTTTCAACATCCATAATCCTGATAATGAAGGTTACTATTTAGTTGATGCAAAATTAAAAAATGTAAAGTTCAAATCTATAAAAACAGATACTATAACAGTTAATAATAAAGCTTTTAAAAAAATAAAAGTTGGAATTAATCCAGGATAAAGTGGGTAATGTTGGTAGTGTTCAAAATGTCACTTTTTAAAAATGTAAAATATAATTTATTGGTTATTAGCATTTTAAATTATTGTTTTAAATATTTTTTGGAGGTGTAAGAGGCTATTTAAATTTGTAAAACGCTTGTATAAGGCAAATAGCAAAGTTTAATTTTTACTCGTGTTCAAAATGTCACTTTTTTACTAAATTTACTTTAAAGTTCTTTGATTAAAATATTATGCCTTTGGCTCACCTATGCCAAACCGCCAATTTAATAACGGAAATTACCGCTACGGCATGAATGGTAAAGAGAAAGACGACGAGATTAAAGGAGACGGAAATAGCTATGATTTTGGTGCTAGAATCTATGACCCAAGACTTGGAAGGTGGTTAACTACCGACCCTATGGAAAAAAAATACCCTAATCAATCACCATATAATTTTGCAATGGATAACCCTATATTTTTTATTGATATAGCAGGCGAGGACATAACTCCAACACCAGAGTTCTTAAAATCAAAAAACGGCAAGGTTTATCAAAAATTATCTAGTGCAAATTCTGTTTACAAAGAATTATTATCAAAGTATGATAAATCGGCAGTTTTTAATTTTAAATTAGATAATAATAATGATAAAGTAGGCCCTAAGAAGAATGCTAACACTTTTTCAGCAGTAAGTAAAGATAAAACTTCGGGGGCTGTTATAGGAGTTGACGCTGAATCTTTCTACCTATCCACTCCTAATGATGCTGGCATGGCGGGAAAAGAACATTCGGAAATTTTTAGAGCAAGAGTTTTACTTCATGAGGCAGGACATGGGTACTTACAATCATTAGGTAAGGATGATACTGGTCCTGACTCCGAAAACCACGAGAAATATGCTAGCCAATTGCAAGGAAAAATTCTAGCAGGTCTGAAAGAGTACAATTCTGAGAACAAATTAGGTTATAGTGATGAGGAATTAGATGCTTTATCTTGGGCTGGTTTAGGAAATAGTAAGGCTTATGAGAATCATCTTAAAGAATTATCTATGAAAGAGTTTGGTAACGACAAAATGTTAGGTACGGAACAAAAAAAGATTCAAGCTATTCAAAACCGATTGAAATTTAAGACTGAAAAGGGAGAAGAACCAAAAAGTGAAACTCCTGCAAAAACTGAAGAGGGAAAATAATTTTTCGTATATTTAATATCAAGATGGTGGAAAATCGAATCATAATTAGTTCCTATGTAAGTAAAATATTTTGCTTGTTTTTAATACTTCAAGTTGGGAGGGTGTTTTCTCAACAGAAAATAAACTACAGCTTTGTTGTTTTAGATAAAAACTATTCAGACAGCATACATAACAAGTATTTCGGGAAGGAATTTGAAATAAAAACCCATAGAATTTATTTGAAAGATAGTTCCTTTATTGAAAAGAATTTATTTAGTACACATGGTGCAAAATATACTTGTGATACTTTCAAAGTTATAAAAGATAAATGGCTGATAAAAAATCATGGCAAGTGGGTTGACTTTATAGATTCAGAAAATAAATTACCCTATAATATGTACGTTGATGGGAGAAAATATAAAACTATTTTGGGCAATGAGAAAAAAATAAGTCAAAATATATTCTACGAATTAATTTTTGAACCTGTTGGCTTTGAAGAATCTCATAAAGATATTTATTTATTTTCCTATAAAAATGGCATTGTAGGTTATAAAGCAGACAATATGTGGTATCTAAGGGAAGATATTATTAAAAAATAGGTTTTTAAATTGAACGAATTGGTAGTGTTCAAAATGTCACTTTAAAAAATTAAAAATATAATTTATTGGTAATTAGCATTTTAAATTATTGTTTTAAATATTTTTTGGAGGTGTAAGAGGGTATTTAAATTTGTAAAACGCTTGTATAAGGCAAATAGCAAAGTTTAATTTTTACTCGTGTTCAAAATGTCACTTTTTTACTAAATTTACTTTAAAGTTCTTTGATTAAAAAATTACAACGCCTTTGGCTCACCTATGCCAGGCAGGCAATTTAACACTGCCAACTACCGCTACGGCTTTAATGGCAAAGAGAATGATAACGAGGTAAAAGGTACTGGAAATCAACAGGATTATGGTGAGCGTATATACGATGGCAGGTTGGGTAAGTTTTTGAGCGTGGATCCTTTATCTAGTGAGTATCCTTGGAATAGTACATACGCATTTTCTGAATGCTCCCCAGTAAGATATATAGATTTGGATGGTTTAGAAAAGTTTGATTTTATGACGCATTTGATGCTTAATGCTAATCAACCTCATTTAGCTGTAGCTTCGTATATATCAGACTTTATTACAGACGTAGGACAATTTGATATAAAGGCAGGGTTACAAAGACAGTCCAGAAATAACCAACAGACATATACAGATAATGGTTATTCGAAAAGTGTACCCAAAGAACTACAAAAAATGCGTTATACAAGGGATAAATACCTTGCGAATGCTCAAGTAGCATTAGGTTTTGCTAAAATTTTTGATAAATCTGCTACTTGGAACGGTATTATTGCTGGAGGATTTGAAGGAGTTCAGGCTTTTGCTAATATTGCAAAAGGAGCAAAAATCCATATAGATGTGGGTGGTTATGGCAAATACCCTGAAGCAATTAATTTTACTACAGCTGATAAAGAAATGGCCGCTAAAATACCTAATTTGATTGAAGGTCGTGCTCAAGAAACTTTGCTAAAAGTTAAATCAAATATGGTAGATTTGGTAACCATAGAAAGTGCACCTTATACTAAAGATATTTCTATGCAGGTTATAAGAGTTTTAAAAAAGGGTGGGCAGTTGGAAATAAAAACGCCTATGACTTTTGACGCTGCACAATATGCTAAAGAATATAATTTGAAACTTACATCGAGTTACGTGATAACAGAGGGGGATGTTAAGTATAATGTAGGTATTTTTAAAAAGAAATGATAATAACTAAATTAGACCAAACGCAAAGCTTTTTAATTGCTAAGTTAGACCCTGATTCGCCATCAAATGTATTTATTATTGAGAATGATAAAAAATACGAGGAACTTATCAGTGACGACTCTTCTTACTGTATAGTTTTTTATAGTGGCTGGTATGGTGAACATATAAAAATTATAACTGATTTGTTTAAAAACACAATTCCTAAATTTTCAAACATTAAATTCGGATTTAAAGTTTTTACCTCCGAAGATGATTTACATTATGAGCTAAAAAAATTATATAAGGGGAGTATTGGGAAAGTAATTTTCATTTTAATTAAAAATAAAAAAATTTTTAATTACTTTGAACAGAATTTAAAATTCAATGAAGTAAACCAATTATTATCGAATTTTTAGCCATTATACGGATATTAGATTACAAATATTAACTGGAAGTAAATTTCATAAGAAACAACCGTAATAATTTTTCTCAGTTAGAAATTTTTCCTATACCAAGCACAATTGGTTTTGAACAGGATGCAATTGGAATGACTTTAACAAGTACGAAGGCAAAAAATGTTACAGGTGCTTCTAAAGAGTTAAAGAAATTTGTTTTAATATTTGAAAATCAATTTCAATTTACAGAATTATATACCGGAAAAAATGTAACTAGTTTAAATGTAGAAGATGTTTCTTTTCAATTTTTAAGAGTTAGGTAGTAGTTTACTTCCCAATTACTTTTTCAATTTTTTTTGAGATTTTTGAAAAATCTTTACTGCTAATTTTATTATTCATTTCAAAATGCGAGTATATAATTTGCCCGGAGCGAGGATTTAAAATAGTGTACGATTTTTGATTATTATGCACATAACTGTATGTAAATACAAACATTGGTTTTGTGCTGTTTACAATCTTATTTTCAAATTCTTCGGCATTTAAAAATTTGTACTTAAACTTATAATCTTTCATTAATTCCTTTTCACCTGCAATACCATAGCTTTCATCTAAATTATTAGGATTTGAGTTTACATAATTGGGTATAAATAAAGTATCGTTACTTAAATCCGTTAATGTTTTAGTATCATCAATTACTTCGTTCTCATTTTGTATCCAATGGGTTGTTTTACCTAATAAATTAGCGCTTACAACCGACAAAAAACATTTCATGTGAGCCGGTGTAAAATTATAAACCGTGCATGAGTTATACGCCTCCATTATTTCTTTATCAGGTTCTTTAATATTATTTACCTTAACCTGATATGCTTTAAATTCAGTATACAATGGTATATAAGCTACTCTTAACAAGCGCTCTTTTTTACCTTTATGTAAATAAGGCAAATGATAACCAAAATTATAAAACAAATCACCTCTATAAGGAATGTAGTATATATCCACAAAAAAATAAGAATACTCTCCCGGTTTTTTTTTATAAGATGCCACTTCGTCTTCGGTTAAAAAATCTATTGGATTAAAAAACCAAATAGGCGTTATAGCATTTCTGTATTCTTCTAATTTATCTTTTTCGTGGTTAGGAACCACAAAAAGTGTTGTGGTTTTTTTTAATCGTTCGATGTCATCATCGTTTAAACTACCAACAGAACCGGTCCCAAAATATCCGTCTCCTACGGCAACTTGAGATAGACAAATTTTAAAGATACAAATAAAAACTAAGGTTATAATTTTGATTTTCATAGGTTAAATATAAATATTTACTTTTTAATTTATTTTGAAAATGGCATTTACTGCAACTAGTCGTCTGTTTTAATTAATCTTGTAACGATTGTAGCTTCGTTATCGGTTTCTATTCTAACAAAATAAGTTCCATTTAAAACAGAGCTAAGCGAAATTAGTTTTTTTAATTCGTTTATTTTTTCGTTAAAAATTAGTTGCCCTAAAATGTTGTATATACTTACTTGAGAGGGTTTATTTAATTCAATGGTAAACTTACCTGTATTAGGGTTAGGGTATATTTCTACTTTATTATCCGAATTTGTTTTGTTATTTAATCCTGTACAAATGGCTACGCTTACTGTAATAGTTGACATATTTTGACAGCCGTTTCCATCTGTTCCGTTAGCCGTATATGTTGTATTAACAGTTGGTGTAACCACTTCAAGTGTATTTGTTCCACCTGAACTCCAGATGTAATTGGTGGCACCGCTTACATTTAAAATTGCACTTGCTCCCAAACAAATTAATGTATCGTTAGTAGTAATAAGAATAATGGGTAAAGGGTTAACCGTTACATTGCTCAATGCAGGAATACTATTTACACAGCCTGAAGTGTTAGTTCCATAAACAGAATAAGACGTGTTAGTGGATGGACTGACCACTGAAGACCCTCCTGAAAAGGTATACGTATTAGCGCCTGTAGGGTTAATTGTAAAAGATTGACCTAAACATATTGCACCACCGTTAGTAGTTAATACAGGCAACGGATTAACCGTTATAACTGCCACGGCAGGCAAATAAGATGTACAGCCATTACTATCTGTACCATTAACTGTATAATTTGCAGTAGCCGTTGGATTAACAATGGCAGAACCACCGGAAAATGTGTACGAATTTGCACCGCTTGGATTTAAAGTAAACGATTGCCCAGCGCAAATAGAAGCATTTGAAATGCTGATAGCCGGTAATGGGTTAACTGTTATAGTAACCACAGCGGGCGTTGCAGAAACACAACCGGAGCTGCCAGTGCCTGTAACTGAATAGCTTGTACTAACCGTTGGGCTGACAATTGACGAACCTCCCGAGTAAGTATATGAATTGGCACCATTTGGAATGAGGGTAAAACTTTGTCCAACACAAATTGAACCGCTATTTACTGAAATAACCGGTGAAAATACAGTTAAAGTAACAGCTGCCCGCGAGGTACTTGGAGCGCAAGTTGTAGCTTCTACATAAAATGAATAAGTACCTGCACTTAAAGTAGAGGTAATAAAAACTGTACCGGTCCCAAGTACTAAAGTTGAAGCAGGAGCCGCAAACCAATTTAAGGTTCCGGTTCCAGTAGCATATAAAGTGGCTGAATTATTTGAGCAAATTGTCTGGTTATTAACCGGTGTTGTGTTTGAAGGAAGTGGAGGGGTTGTACAATTATAAAACTGCACTAAAAAAGCATCGCCGTTCCCAAGACCATATGTTGTTTGATGTGCGCCTGGAGTTGCAACGTTACCTCCGGAACTTGATTGGCCGGAAACAAAAATATTACCTGATGGCACAGGTACAGATGCAGAAATAAGCTCATCAGCCCCACCTCCGTAATATGTGCCCCACTGCCTTATTCCGGAAGCATTAAATTTTGCTAAGTAGGCCTCCCAAAATCCACCTCCATAAAAAAATTGGTGACTACCGGGAGTCGCAATAATCGTCCCGGAATTTGTGTTAGTTTGGCCGCCGAGGTAAACATTAGTTCCATCTGTGGAACAAGAATTCCCATATTCATTGGCCGACCCTCCGTAATAAGTTCCCCATTGCCGGACTCCTGAAGAATTAAACTTAGTTAGAAAAGAATCATACGGACCTCCTGCAAAAGCAGGTTGATGGCTAAGTGCAGAAGCAATTATGGTACCGGTGCCGCTGTTTGTATACCCTGCCAAAAAAACATTTCCTGAAGCATCTATTGCACAAGAATATCCCGCATCGAAACCTGACCCCCCATAATAAGTACCCCATAGTCTTGCCCCTGAATTATCAAACTTAGTAAGAAAAGCGTCTTTGGTACCACCTCCATAAATTGGCTGATGACTTCCGGGAGTTGTGATGACGGTGCCAGTTGCCGGATCTGTAAACCCTGTTAAATAAATATTACCGCTACCATCTGTTGCACAACAATAGCCATATTCGTCTCCGGCTCCGCCATAATATGTGCCCCATTGGCGTGAACCGAACTCGTCAAATTTTACCAAATACGAGTCTAAATTTCCTCCTCCGTAAATACTTTGAAAGCTCCCAGGAGTAGCAATAACAGTTCCAGTAGTAGTTTGTGAATATCCAAATAAGTAAATATTATTTCCCGCATCGCAGGTACAAGAGAATGCATAGTCAACCGCTGTACCTCCGTAATAAGTGGCCCATTGCCTTATTCCATTGGAATTAAATTTCGCTAAGAATGCATCATTAGCACCGCCAAAAATCTCCTGGTGACTGCCAACTGTGGCTATAACATTTCCTGTGTTTGAATTACTCCAACCGGCAAGATAAATATTTCCGGAAAAATCTGAAACGCAAGAATATCCGTTATCGTCTCCGGCACCCCCATAATAAGTACCCCATTGACGAACTCCGAAGGAATTAAATTTAACTATAAAAGCATCATTAAGCGAACCACCGAAAACAGATTGATGACTACCAACCGTTGCTATAATAGTGCCATTCGATGATTGTGTCTCACCGGCCAAATAAACATTGCCGCTTGGGTCGGTTGCACATGAATTACCTGACTCGTATCCGCTGCCGCCGTAATATGTTCCCCAGTTTCTTACAGCAACAATGGGATCAATAACGAAAGCGAAGGCAGTATTTATATCGACAATTTCAAAACTTATAACATTGTTTTTTATTACCCATTTTGATTTTAAAATTCTACCATTTTGTTTTACTAAAGGAGCTTGCTCAATGATATTTCCCAAAGGAGTTTTGATAATTAAATCTCCATTACGATTTAAACTAATTTTTTCGGCTCCATCAATTTGTAATTGTATTTGCTTGTAATCCGCTCCGGCTGCAACAAAATAATCATATTTCAGATTGCCGTCTTTTTGATACCACTTTAAATCAATTCCTTTGTATAATTGCTGGTATTGAACTTCCTGATAGCTTTTTACATTTAAAGCGCCATTTGGGCAAGATTGTAAATAATAGTTGTTGTAGCCTTCTAAGGCTTTTTCTGCTTGCGTTGTAAAGTGGGAGTTAATTCCTAACCAATTTATATCTAAACGGTAAATGGTAGTTTGGCCTGCCACCTTATGTTTTTGTTTGGTTTTAAAATCTTCTTCTTCTTTCCAACTATCTACTCTGTTTAATTGGTAACTAATGCCATTGTTGCGTAAATGAAATGCCATACCGTTTGCAGAGCCTGCAAACAAAACGTCGGGGCGCGGTTTATAAAATTGGTCGCTAACCTGCCCTTTGTTTTCGGTAAATGATATAGTTTGGGCATTTCCTTTATAAGAACTAAAAATACTTATGAATAATAGGAGAACTACTTCTTTCATAAAAATTTAGGAAAATCTATTTCCCGAATTTACAAAAAATAGTTTAAGTATAGGTAATTAAAATTACTTCAAATTTAGTTCTAAAACTTCTTGTGACACTTGTAGCAAAAAACTTTGTATTTTGGTATTAAATTCAAATGGCATTTTTGAAAAATTACAGTTGTTTTCTATTATAATTAATGAGAGCTAAAACAAACAATAATGACTATAAAATATGATGTCTTGATACTTTTCTCTTGCATTGCATACCAATAATAATATTGTAGAGCGTTTATTTTCGTTATTTAAATATAATTTTCTAACAAAACTCTTAAGGTATATATTTATCCACCCATTTCAAACTATCGGGAAATGTTATTTCAAATGCACTGAAATCATATTTTGTAATTAATATTCTATTATTACTAGGATCTTCTTTATTATATAATACTGAAAACTTTTTACCAATAAAATAATTATAATAGTTAAGATATTTTACTATTGAGTTTTCATATTTAATATTTTTTTGAGTCCTTAAACTCATAGTAAAAAAAAAGTTTTGACCTATTACCTTTTTCAATTCTAACAATTGTTCCTATAGTAAACTCCCCTTCTTTTTTTAAGGTCCCATCTTTATTCGCAGTTAGCCTTGCAATTAAAAAAATAAAAATGGGAGTAATAATAAATATGATTTTCAGAAAATTATTTTTCAAATATTGCATTAATTTATAACTTTTTTAGGTGGTGTGAATACAGGTACTGGAACAGGAGGTGGGGCATATGTATCACTTGCTTCATTTGATATTACGTTTCCAAATGAATTAAACATATAGCTTTGTAAAAAATCGGAACTCTTTGGTATCCCCCACCGATCCAACCTTGTGCCAGGGTAATCGCCGATTATATTTCCGCCAACATTAAAAGCAGATTCTTTAGCTTTTTGCAAAAAATCTGCATCGCTTACAATTTCAGTAGACCCAATTCCCGTATACTTAAATCCTTGAGTACTAAAAAACGACGCCATCACCCCCTGATATACTGATGAAGTTATAATGTTTTTAAATGGATTCAATTCAGCAGCAGTGGAAGTAATATTATATTTTGAGAAATCTCCTTTATTGTTAATTTGCTGAGTAGTAAAATCAGATAAAGCACCGCCCAGCTTACCTGCTGCTAAACTATTTTTCGAAAATATTATCTTACCCGCACCCCCAAATAAAATAGTTTGAGCAACAAATTGCATAGAAGGATCTGTTGTTAACACTCTTTCAAAATCTGATTTACCTTCAAAATATTTTTCTTGCCAATTTACAGCTTTAAAATATCCCTGAGCCATTTGTCTTTTCTTCAAAGCCGTATTTATTTCTAATGCATACTGTTTAGCAGGCGCAAGTATTGAATGGTCTATATGATAATTTATTGAGTAGCCTGCTCTAACATTATCAATTGCGGATCTAAACATGTCTCCTGGAATCATTGGGTTGCCTTCTTCTAATCCATCTCTATCAATATATTTTATTGGTTTGTTACCAGCATATTGATAAGGAGTATACCAAGGATACTCTCTTGTCAAGGGATCCACAGATAAAAACTTTCCAAGTCTAGGGTCATAGACTCTCATCCCATAATCTTGCTGATTTCCAGTGCCTTTTACATCGTTATCATTCTCCTTGCCGTTAAAGCCATAGCGGTAGTTGGCAGTGTTAAATTGCCTGCCTGGCATAGGTGAGCCAAAGGCATCGCATTTTCAATCAAAGAACTTTAAAGTAAATTTAAAAAGATTTTTTATTAAAACCCAGCAACCAGTTTACAATAAGTAATTTTTATAATTTATGAAAGTGGGGTTTTGAAAAGTAACTATTTTGAACACTACCTTTTTTACTATACTATTTTATTTCTATTTTTATTTCGGTACCGTCTGGAAGGTCGAATATTTGTTTTGCTATTTCAGAATTATATTTTATTGATTCTATAAAGTTTAAAGGTCTTAAGTTGTTAGGATGATATTCTCCCCCAAGAACAAAAGGTTTTATTGGGACCAATTTTTCACTAAACTCTAGAGGCAACATTATTTCTTCCCACAGATTAAGAATAGAATTGCCGGTAAAATAATTAATATCTTCTAATATAACGTTAACCCATTCTCTAAAATTTTTGGCAAGTGGTTCCATTTCACATGTCTCATTGTTGAAAAATATTATTTCATACCCATTCCAACAAAATTGATTTCCAAACAAATCAGATGCAAAACATTTTACATTTTCATTTATAGCAAAATTATAATTGCTTTTAAAAAGTTGATTAATAAAAATTATATCATGAAAATTATCAGCACTTATACCATATATATGTAGAGATTTGTTAAAGTAAAAGCCTGTGTGACCATCTTTTATGAATTTCATGTAATCAAAATCATCCCATATATTCGTGAACGAAATATATTTATTTTCGGATGTGTAATTTTGGTTTTTAAATTCAAGTAGTCTCATAATAAACTTATCAATTATTTCGGTGTTATGTTATATGTTGGACTTGTATGTAACTCAACTTGAGTTCCATCTGGAACATCCCTTAACTGATTACCCATGGATGCCCCAGCACCTCGATTATCAGATTTATCAATTAATCTAACACTAGAGCCTTTTCCCCCTGTACTAAGAATAGCGGGTGGGTATTCATCTCTATCTTTATTGCTCACTGTTTTAATATCTTTTAAAGCCTCTCTCCTTCTAGCAGAAGCCCCAGCTCTATCAACTATTCCGCCTATTGGCTGACCAGAAGCTTGTGCATCATCAATGTGTTTGGCTGCTTCTGGATATTTAGTTTTGTCAATATACACTTTTTTAACACCAGAAGATGATACGTTACCATTTGACTCAGCTTGCGAATTGTTAATAGTTTTAACATTGGACCTTGAAAAACCAAAACTTCTAATTGCACTATTAGACCCAGCATTTAAAGCAACACCAATTGCAACACCTTCTAAAAACTCATTTGTTCGCTTATCTAACTGTGCAAGTTCATTTTCTGGATTTTTAACAAAATTTTCTATCTGACTAATATGAAGACTAACGGGGTCAACATCATTTGTAAATCTATAAGTGCCACCATTATAGCTAATATATACAGCAAATTCTTGTAAATTTTTATCAATCCAATCATTTTCAACGCTATTTAACTTAAATGTTGTTTGACCGTCTTTCTTGGTTAGAGTGTAATGATATTGTTCCAACCCATCCAAATCAATAGCCTGTATCGGGCTGTTGCTGGCAAATTGATAAGTTGTTAATTCTGGGTAATTTTGTTGTAATGGGTCAACACTCAAGAACTTACCAATACGAGGGTCATAAATACGTTTCCCGTAGTCTTGTTGATTTCCTGTCCCTTTTACCTCGTTATCATTCTCCTTGCCATTAAAGCCGTAGCGGTAGTTTCCGTTGTTAAATTGTCGGTTTGGCATAGGTGAGCCGAAGGCATAGTAACTGGTTTTAGTATTTGCTTGTGCTATCAAGTAATGTATGCTTTTTGCTAATAATCAAATATAGCCCAAAATTGGCTTTTTGGCAACTTTTTGTGTTAAGTTTCTATTAATTCAAGTTTTTTCTGTGTTAGTTTTTGGTGTACGCTATCAATTTCGGTATCAACAAATGTTTGCGCAAATGATACGTACCTAAAAAACTCCTTACTATTGGCGGCGTGTCCGCTTATTTGCCTTACGGTTTGCTCGTTCATGCCCAAGCTCAGCATAGTAGTAATGGCACTACGGCGCATGGTGTGGCTGGTTACGGCATCGCAAAAGCGGTAAGTAGTTTTGCTTTTTTCGTCTTTATAAACGGTAACCGGAATGCCACGGCGCTGGCGGGTGCGCAATATGGGTTCGTTAAAACCATAATGCTGCATAATGAGTTTTATTTTTTTATTAAAGTACGCTTTGGTAAACTGCGGTAAAAGTTTGTGTGTATACAGCTTACTATACTTGTTTAAAATATTTACCGAAAAATCGGGCAATTTAACGCGCGTAAAGGTTTGTGTTTTTTTAGAGAGCACTTTTATATAGGCTCGGTTATTAATTACTTCCAAGTTGGCTTTGGTTAAGCTCATCAAATCAGAGTAACGCAGGGCCACCGTGCAACCAAACACAAACACATCTTTTACTTTTTTAAATTCGGCAGGCAAGGTTTTTTCTAGGTTTTTTTCGTCAATTAAATAATTTAAACGTTCGGGGGTTAGTACTACAATGTCCACATCTTCGCTCGGGGCATAAAACTTACGATGGTAAAAACCAATGTTCATGCCCTTTTCGGTAATAAGGTAATTAAAAAAGGTACGCAACAATTTTATCATTCGGCCCACGTAATTATCGTGGTGTTTTAAATCGTCGTACATGTAATTGGTAAATTTTAAATAAAAATCTTTCCAATATTTTTTTTCGTCTTCAAATTGTTTTTTACTTGGGTTTACAGTGGTGGTAAGGCGTATGTTAAATTTCTTGCTTTCGCAAAAACGTATTAGCAACAGTTCTAAATAAAAGTAATTGCGCACACTGCTTGGTTTTATTTTTTTGCCGTTTTTTTGCAGGTGTTTGCCTTTTTTAATTTCGTTAATATACTTGTGCAGCAAAGGGAGTAGGGGGTATTCGGTTACTTTTTTGGGCATAATTAATTAAACAAAAATTAAGCTAAATATAATGGTTAATTTGTAAAACAAAGAGATCTTACGACCTCATTAAATTTTGCGTTAAAATTTTTTTTATTGTTAGAATAACAAATTACCACAGTTTTGAGTTTTGATTTGTATTCTGTGTTAGCTATGGCGCTTCGTGGAGGGTTTGTATGGGAGAATTGATGTTAAAATAGAAATTCCTGAAGATTTTGTTTTTAGTTTTTGTGCGATGGCAATGGCACGGCGCTGAGAGTGTGTAAGCGTGAATTAATTTTTTAATGAAAATCATCGAAGGCGCTTGTCGTTTAAAATTCTTTGCAATTGGAGAATACTAAGGCAAAGAATTTTTTACTTCGATAGATTTTCTTAAAAAATTAAGAGAGTATGGACAGATTGCCGTGCCTTGATTTTTTGTTACTTTTTTATTTAAGAAAAAAGTAAAACAAATATTTTATAAAACATCTATAACTTTTTTTGCTTGATCAAAAAAAGTTACAAAAAAAATCAAGACTTCTGAAAAATAACTCAAAATCTACGGAAGGTTTAACCACGCAAACAAGGCGCTCGTTGGTGCTAAATGTAACGCTTGCTGTATTCGCTTCACGTTTGCTTAGCTCATTGCTCCCGCATTAAACCTTCCTTGATTTTTTACGTTATTTTTCATAGGTCGTAGTAAAAAATGGCCTTAAATAAATTCCGTAGCATTTGTGTTTTAATTTTTTAACCGTGTAAATTTCAGTCTGCATTTAGCAAGTACTATATTTAACAAATCTGAAATTTTATTGAGTCCCGACTCGCCAAGCGATAGAAAGTACTTACATTCGGGGCAGGGCGGAACGTAAAATGTTCAGTGAACATTTTTAGTGACGAGCCAGCATGTGCGCAAGCTAAAACACCAAATCAAGGAATTTATTTTAAGCCTTGATTTTTGCCCAACTTTGTATCAAGACAAAGTTGGAGAGATAATTTTACTTCGTGTTAATTTCTTTTAAAATCATTGCGGGAATAGGTATCGAAGCACCTTGACTTTTTTGTTACTTTTTGTGTTAAGACAAAAAGTAAGAAGTATTATTTTCAGAATTTTATATTAAATAATTTTAATAAAAATACTTATTTGAATTATTCTAAAAATTTAGCTACGCTAATTTACGCTTATTTTTCTTTAAAGCTTGTTTACGCTTATACTCTTTTATAAAATCTCTAAGCTCCTGTATCTGTTTTTTGATAGGTTTCTTATTGATGACATATAAATCTGACTCTATTGATTGTTTTCTTTTCATGTTTACTCAGTAAATAATTTTATATAAAAAGATTTTGAAAAAGTAAGAACTAAGCTACTTTTAATAGTTTCTGCACCTTTAATTTTTGTTTTAGTTTAATCTGCTCAATAAATTCAGATAGTTCTTGTTTTTCTTTTTTTGTCAATCGGGTATTATCAACATAAAGGTCAACTTCATTGGATAGTTTTCTTTTTTTCATGTTTAATTACTTTTAAAATATTGAATTACAAGTTTCAGTGCGGCAACATTGCCAATATACATTCTTTGTTCAAGCGCTACTTCGGCACCTAATGTTTTTTTATAATAGTTAATTAAAGCTGTTTTTACCTTAAAAGAGACAAATCCACCAAACCCCAAATCAAAAGAAAGTTTACATGCATAAGCAAATAAATTACCACCTACACCTTCATATATTTTCTTTTCTCCTCTATTAAAAACGGCATTCTCTACTAAATTAACAAAAACATAATTATCTTCAATAGAGTATGAAATTAATCCTTGAATTATTTTTTTATTTTCAACAGTTGTCATTTTTAAAACCGTACTGTTTTTATCTTTTAATTCAAACTCCCAGTCAAATAACCAATCTCTCTTTTTAATTTCTTTACTAGTAACTTTACTAAACTCAGTTTGAAATACTTCGCCCGAAATTACGTTAACAATGGAATTTGTTAGCTTGTCAATTTCAACGTCTATACCTTTTTTACGACCCATAACTACAGTATAAATATACTAAAAATGCAAAAAATTTCCTAATTCTTATCTAATTTAAATACCTTTTCCCATAGTTACTAAAGTTAAATAATGAAGAAAAATATTAATCAGCTACAAACTCAAACCATACTCTCACAAACTCAAACGCCGCTTCTGCAAAGTCAAATCTATTTTTAAGAAGTATTAAAACAAAAATGTGTATTTTAGTTATCCCAAAAAAAGCGTTTGCAAAGCACACTTTTAAATAACGATTTAAAAAACACCATCACCATCGATCAGGCTTGGTATTATCGTATTGTGCCTTTTAAACTAGAAAATGACACCATTGAGTTTGTGGTAGATGAATTGCAAAATATTGCCGATTTAAAAAGTGAACTGGAAATAATTTTAGGTAAAAAAATTGTTTTAAAAACCGAATCGACACAAAAAGTAGAACAACTACTGATGGGTAATTACCCTAAAGTGCAGGGCGATACCCGATTGGATGCCGCTACAACCGAAACTTACCGACTAAACGTAAACGATGCCAATTTTTTAGAAACACTAGTAAAAGAAGCCAAAGACCTGCACAGTTCGGATATACACATTGAAACCTATGGTGAAAAATGCCGCATACGTTTTAGGGTGGATGGGGTGTTAATTGACCGTCACAAGTTAAATAAAGGAGAGTATCCAACTTTGGTTAACAAAATTAAAATTGCTGCCAGTTGCGATATTGCCGAAAAGCGCATGCCGCAAGACGGACGCATCCGCTTTAAATTTAATAACAGTAATTTAGATATGCGTGTATCTATTTTACCTACGCTTTACGGCGAAAAAATTGTGTTGCGTTTATTGGGAAGCGATGCCAGTCATATTGACATTGCTAAACTGGGCTTTACTGATAAAGAAAACGAACGGTATCAATTAGCGGTTAAAAAACCGAATGGTATTATTTTAATAAGCGGTCCCACTGGTTCTGGTAAAACAACCACCTTGTACGCCACATTAAAAGTGTTGAATAAACCCACCAACAATATTTTAACCATTGAAGACCCTATTGAATATACCTTAGATGGCGTTAATCAGGTACAATTAAAGGAAGACATTGGCTTAGGTTACACGGAAGCCTTGCGTACTTTTTTGCGTCAGGACCCTGATATTATTATGTTGGGAGAGATACGTGATGCTCAAACCGCTCAAATGGCTATACGTGCCGCCTTAACGGGGCATTTGGTGCTTTCAACCATTCATACCAATTCGGCATGGGGCACAATTTCCCGTTTGGTAGATATGGGTATTCCGGCGTATTTATTGGCAAGCACCTTAAATTTATCGGTGGCACAGCGTTTGGTTCGAACACTCTGCCCTTATTGTAAACAAGAACAAGACCTAGACCCGAAAGAATTGCCGGCCAATTACCGGAATCTTAATATTACCAAACATTTTTCGGCAAAGGGTTGTCAACAATGTTATTACACCGGCTATAAGGGACGAAGAGCTATTTACGAGGTAATTAACGTAACGAAGGAGTTGGCCGAAGAAATAAAGCAAAATGCTACAAATATTGATAATTATTTAATTGTTAATAAAATAGATAAACTGGCGGAAAATGCTTTAAAATTGTTTACTTTAGGCGATACAAGTTTAGAGGAAATTTACCCATACTTAATAAATGAAAACTAAAATTATACTATTCTTATTTATTTCCATTAGTTTTTTTGCTAAGGCGCAAGATAGATTTGATGTGTTGGAAGAGAAACTTGACCAGATGGCAAAAAACTATCCCGGCATTAATGATAAGGTGGAATTGTCAATGAATGGTGCTTCTATTCAGGAATATATTCGTGCTATTGGCACCAGCAATAATTTAAATGTAAATGTTGACCCTACCTTAGATATTAAATTGACTAATAGTTTTAGTAAGGTGTCTGCCAAAGAAGTGTTCTTATTTATTTGTAAGCGTTACGATTTGGATATACAATTTGTTGGGCCAATAATGACCTTTGCTAAGTTTACGCCGGCTGTGGTTGAAAAGAAAATTATTCCATCTAAAAAAATAAATGTGCAGTACGAGAAAATTTCTGACTTATTAAGTTACGATTTAAATAACGATACGCTAGGTAACGTAACTAAAGAAATTACAAAACAAAGCGGCAAAAACATTATTTTTTCGCCGGAG
The DNA here is from genome assembly GCA_033763945.1 of Bacteroidota bacterium. GTDB lineage: Bacteria > Bacteroidota > Bacteroidia > B-17B0 > Aurantibacillaceae > Aurantibacillus. The sequence goes on from JANRJN010000013.1 coordinate 20,293, forward strand.
TTGGCAAATAAAATCGTAAACGGTTTTATGCAAGCCGCTTCGTTTAACGGTGCTTTAGAAAAATTGGCCTTTGCCAACGATATGAAGGTGAGTAAAACACCCGATGAGTTTTATGTATTTGAGAAAAAATTACCGGTTGTAAATGCTACTAATAATGGCACTAACACTTCTAACCCGTTTGGTAACTTAACCGGACAAAATACAAATACTACAAACGCTAATTCTAAAATTAGTATTAAAGATGGTTTAATAACTATGGATGTGCAGAATGTCGCCATAAACGATGTAGTTAACACTGTATCAAAAGAATTAGGTAAAAACTATTTTTTATTCAGCGATTTAAAAGGCAACACCACCTTAAAAGTAAGCGAAGCGCCTTATGACGAATTTTTAAAATTATTATTTAACGGCACCGAATTAACCTTTAAAAAAGATGGTGAAACGTATTTATTTGGCGATAGAAATTTAGAAGGCTTGCGCCAAAGCAAATTAATAACTTTAAAAAACAGAACTATTGAAAAAGTGATTGACTACATTCCTGCCGAATTAAAAAAAGGAGTAGACATAAAAGCCTTTAAAGATTTAAACGGATTTATAGTAAGCGGTTCGCAACCCCGCATTAATGAATTGGAAAGCTTTTTGCGTCAGATTGATTTGGTGGTGCCAATGATTCATATTGAAGTGATTATTGCTGATGTTAGAAAAAGTAATTCCTTATCTGCCGGAATCTCAGCAGGTTTGGGAACTAAAACCGGTACTACCGGCGGAACATTATTACCGGATTATAATGTATCGCTTAATTCCAATTCCATTAACAATTTAATTAGCGGTATTAACGGTTTGGGTATTGTTAATTTAGGAAACGTAACACCAAATTTTTACATCAACTTAAAAGCGATGGAGTCGAATGGCGTTTTAAAATTACGTTCAACGCCTCAAATAGCAACGCTTAACGGACATGAAGCAAAAATCAGTGTGGGACAAACACAATATTATCAGGAGGTAAATAATAATTTAGTGAGTCAGCCGGGCACGCAACAAAATATATTACAAACCCAAACTTGGAAAGCCGTGAATGCCGATTTAGCCATTACGATTGATCCTCAGGTTTCGGGTGATGAACAAATTACAATGACTATAAATGTCAAACAATCAAGCTTTACCGAAAGGGTTTCTAATACGGCGCCTCCAGGCACTATTAATCGCGATTTTCAATCGTTGGTACGTGTTAAAAATGGCGAAATGATTATGTTAGGTGGATTAGAAGAAAAGCAAGTAAACAATAGCGGTTCGGGCCTACCGTTTATCTCTCGTATTCCAATATTAAGATGGTTTTTTGGTAATCGTACCAAATCAAAGTCAGACAATAAATTGACTATTTTTATTAAGCCAACCGTAATTTACAGTTAATAGTATGTTTTGGGATAAGTGGATACCCAAAAAGTATCTCGTAAAATCAGAGATGTGTGCCGTTGAATTAGCCTTTACCGACAATGGTTTAGAATATTATTTTACCTATTTAAAAAACAAAAACAATAAACTTGAAATTGCCGATAAAGGCGTTTGTAATGAGATTTCTGAACTCCCGAAAATAATATTAAAAAATAAAATACCACTATTGCTAATTGCAAATGGCAAAGGCATAATTCTCAAAAAGATTTCTTTAAATCAAGAGTCAGAACAAAGTTACGACGACATTATAAAAAATAATTTACCTACGATAAATACTAACGAATTTTTTGTTCAACTGTTTAAACAAACTTCAAGTACAGCGTTTATTGGTCTTTGCAGAAAAGAACAACTCTTACAAATTATAAACGACTTTAAAACCAAGAAGTATGATGTGGCAGATGTTTACATAGGAGCACCAGCAATTATTGGGCTTCAGCCACTTTGGAGTAATTATAATAGTTTGCATACTACGTTTCACAGCATTGAGATTACAAACGATGCTGTTGAAAATATAAATTCGGCAACATTAGAAAACACGACTGTTAAAATTGATGATCTGTCGTTTTCGCAAAATCACATACTTGGTTTTGCGGCAGGTTTAAGTTATTTAACTCAAACTAAAATTTCAGAAACCAACAATGAAGAATTGGTTGGCATTGAGAATACGCACATCGAAAAAAATAAATTTAAATTTTTAATGATTGTCGTGGTAGTTATTGCCTTTGTGTTGGCGGTAACAAATGTGTTGTTTTATACCACCTATTTTGATAAAAATAATAAGTTAGAAACCGAGTTGGGCGTTTACCAGGGCAAGTACGAACAAATCAATCAACTATTAACGGATTATCAAAAAAAGAAAGATTTAATTGAAAACGCCGGTGTTTTAAATAAAAATAAATTAAGTGAGTATGCCGATAAAATTGCAGGTACAATTCCTGACGAAGTGAGTTTAAGCGAATTTTATTTTAATCCGAAATTAGAAAACGATGAGAGTGAAGATAGCCTGGTAACCTTTGAAAACAGACATTTAATTTTAAAAGGCAATTGCAATAAAAGTTTAATTATAAATGAATGGGTAAACGTTTTAAAAATGCAAAAATTCATTAAAGATGTAGCTTTAGAAAAATTTTCTTATAACAACGAAGGTATTTTACCCAATTTTGAAATTAGAATTGTAACCGAATAATGTTAGATAAACTCAACTATAAACAAAAATGTTATGCGCTCTTTGCGGGCTTTATTTTGTTTTTGGTGCTAGGCTATCAATTTAGTTTTGCCGATACCTTTAAAGTAATGGGCGAGATTAAAGAAAAAAAACAAAAATTAGAGTGGTTAAAAGAAAAGGAAAAAGAACTTCCTGCTTTAAAAGCAAAAATGGCAGAGTTTGAAAAAGCGTATTCTAAGAGCGATTCAATGGCAGTAAGAGATAAACTCACTGCTTTTATTTCTGACTTTGCCGAAAAAAACAATTGTTTGGTTACCGAAATACCAACTAACTCCTCATTTAAAAACGAAAATTTAAAAGTGCAAACCAATACCTTTACTGTTCGTGGAAATTTTAATAATTTACTATCTTTACTATACAAACTCGAAACCGAGTATAAATACGTGGCAAAAATTATGTCTACAAAATTTTATTCAGTAAGAGATTTACAAACAAAGAAAAAGAATTTGTATTTAACCATTATAACGCAATCATTTGAACAAAAAATTAAATAATAATTACATGAAAAAATATGTATTAGGCTCAATAGTGGCTTTAATGGCTTTGTTGTATGCCTGTAAAAAAGATTTTGTAGTAGAAAACATAAAGGACAAAACAATTACGGTAAATGCTCCTGCTGATAATGTGGTAACTACTACCAATCAGGTAACGTTTTGGTGGGAGCCTTTGTCAGGAGCAGAGAAATATAGTTTGCAAGTAGTGCAACCAAGTTTTTCGAGTATTACTAAAATCGTATTAGATACTACTACTACAAACACTAAATTTAGCATTACACTTCAACCTGGTACTTACCAATGGCGTTTAAGAGCTGCCAACGCCGGTGGAAACACAGCTTATCAGACCTTTAACCTAAAAGTTGATACTACCAGTAACTTAACATCTATTTTAGTTAGTAATATTGCTCCAGTAAATAATTATTTAACAGGTAACACTAAAGTAGCTTTTAGTTGGAATACTTTGAATGCAGCAACAGATTACGAGATTATATTATTAAATTCTACTAATGGTATAATTAAAGATACTATTACTGCGTTAACAAGTTATACCTATACTTTTCCTAGTTCTACAACAAATTATTCTTGGAAGGTTCGTGCAAAAAATAATTTTAGTATTTCGCAATACAATACAGCTTATACTTTTAGCATTGATGTTACTGCGCCTGCGGTTTCTTCACCAACGGCACCAACAGGAATATTTCCTGCATCGGGCGCAATGGTTCAAAATACTGTTTCATTAGGATGGAGCAGGATAGGAGCACCTGATGCCAAATATGATAGCGTAGTTGTAGCAACAGATTCACTATTTACAAATATAATTGGAGGAACAAAAACATATTCGCTTTCAATACCTATTAATGCATTAAATAATTCAAGTGCTATTACCATTAGTTCAAATTATTATTTTTGGAGGCTATACTCGAAGGATTCTGTTAGAAATGTATCAGGGCCAAGTGCTTTCCGAAAATTTAAAATTATTCCATAAATGTTTAAAGGTAAAAAGGGTCTTTATATTTTAATCCCACTAAATATTGCTATTTGGGGCTTTTTTATCTATCGTTTTTACACAGCTTATAACGAAGTGGATGAACCTGTAACAACTGAGAAAATAGGAGATTTTAAAATAGAAGAATTGAAAGACAGTGTACATTATCAATTAGTCCTTAATTACAAAGACCCATTTTTAAAGGATGTAGAGAAACCAAAAAATAATTCAAATACAAACTCAAATAATAATTCAGCGTCAAATAATCAAAATATAGCTAAGGTAAAAATTGCGGTTAAAACGCCAACTGTCGCTGTTATAAAACCGGCAACAGATATAAAGTATTTAGGCTTAGTTAAAAATAATACAACAGGTCAAACAACTGCATTAGTGTCTATTAATGGCAAATCGCATCTAGTTAAAAAAGGAGACGTGGTGGACGGAATAAGTGTGAAGAATATCTCAAATGAGTTGATTGAGCTGATGGAAGGGAAAAATGTTTTAAATATTAGTAAAAATTAAAATAAAAATCAGGAGTATTTATAAAATAATTTTTGAGGTTTTTTAGTTCTTCTTTTATAAACTAAACATTTGGTTTCATAAAATAAAAAGTTATCATTTTAGCCGATTCCGTGGAGTTATTTTCCATACTGTGCGGGAAGTTGCCGTCGTAGTAAATAATATCTCCTTCCTTTAAAACAACAGTTTCTTCTGAAATTTTGTAGGTTATTTCTCCAGATAAAATGTAATCAATCTCCCAACAATCTGTTACAACTTGTTCTCTATAAACCCCTGGGTTTACTGTTACCACTACTGTTCTTAAATATGAATTAGAAATAGAATCAGTAATAAGAAGTTCATAGCTCACACCAATAGAGTCTTCGCGTTCTTCCATTTCTCCTTCTCCTTTTCTTATTAAAATGTAAGGAGTTCCTTCGTTTGTATTTACCTCCCTCACTAAATCAACTAAATTCACATCAAGTGCCAGCGAAATGCTTTGCAGTACAGGTAAAGAGGGTATTGCTCTAAAATTTTCTATTTTTGATAAAAGTCCGGCAGTAACATTACTTTTTTCTGCAACGTCTTTTAAACTCATTTTATTTTCTTTTCTTATTCGTTTTATGGTTTTGCCTACAGCACTTAGAGAGTCTCTTTTCATTTAATTATTAAATTTTAGACAAATATCTTAATTTTTTACTATTTGTAAATATTTGATTTTGTTATTTACTAAAATTTCTAAAAAGATGTTTTAAAAATTACTTATAGTAAAAATTTATGTTAAAAAATTACTAAAGTTAATTTAATATTATTATATTATTGAATATTTAACAATTATATAACTATAAATATAGTATTTGTAAAATATTTGAAAATTATTTTTACAAAAAAAATCAAATGAAAAATATTCTCTTCTTTTTGTTTATTGTTTTTAGCTCTTTTGTTATTAAATCTCAAAGTAGCACTTTAAAAGGTATTGTAAATGATTTAAGTGGACCAATACCAGGAGCCATAATTTTATTGGAAAAGACAAATTTTAATACGGTTTCAGATTTTGACGGACTTTTTTCAATAAGTAAAATACCGGCTGGAAATTACACGCTACAAATTTATGTTTTAGGTTACGATAAAATTATAACGCCCATTAGTATTGCTGAAGGTGAAACAAAAGATATTGGGAAACAAATTTTAAGAGAACCAAAACAACTGCAAGAAGTAACGGTAACTACCGAAATGCGTAATTCGGAAAACAAAGCCATTAATATGATAAAAAACTCAACCCGAGTAGTAAGTGTGGTTTCTGCAGAGGGTATTGCAAAGTTACCTAACAAAAATGCAGCCGATGTTGTAGCGCGTATTCCTGGTGCTTCCGTAATGCGAAGTAAAGGCGAGGGAAGTATGATTTCCTTGCGGGGTACACCAATGGATTGGACTGCAACTTTTTTAAATGGTGATAGATTGCCCGTGGCAGATGAAGAAAACACAACACGTTCCTTTGAGTTTCAAATTCTACCGTCGGATATGATTGATTATGTTATTGTTTCCAAAAGTTCAACCCCCGACATGGAATCAGATAATATTGGCGGAAGCATTAACTTTTTATCGAGGGCAGCAGTAACAAAAAAAACGTTTAAGTTAAATGTGGCGAGTGGCTACAATCCTCTGGCTCAAAAGCCAACAGGTACTTTTAATTTTTTGTATGGCGACATTAGTAAAAATAAAAAATTAAGTTTTGTTATAAATGGATCTTCCTTTGGTCGCTATTATGCCACCGATGCCTATAAAATTATTTATGGCAATAATTTTAACCATGGTTTAAACCGTTATGAATTAAGACGTTATGATGGTACACGTTTAAATTTAGCAGCTAATTCAGCTATCGAATACAGATTTAATGATAGATTTAAGATTGGAGCACATAGTGTATACAGCTATATGACCGATGATAAATATCAAAAAAAACAAAGTTATAATTGGTACGATGGTTCAGGCTCGCGTATACGTTTACAAAACATACATGGTAAATTAAATCGTAAGTTATACGGTGGAGATATTTATACTGAATTAAATATTACTCAAAAAATGAAAATAAAAGCCCGTGCTGCCATGTATGAAAACGAATTTAGATATGGCAATGTTCCATACAATAAACATGATGCACGAAATGGATATTATATCATGGAGTTTATTAGCCCTTTATTACAGTTTACAGATTTGTCAAATGTAAATCAGGCAGGTGAGCCATTATACAATATAGATCCTAATGATCCGCCTCCGTATCTTTTTCCTGTAAAATTAATAGGTGAAGATGAACCTTTTGGTAAAGGGGATGATCCGTATAATATTCAACCTAAATTTAAAACAATTTTCGGAAAATCTTTAGAGGCAAAAGATTTTGAATATTACCAATCTTATACCGAGATTAATACAACTAGAGAACGTGATGCGTTTATTGGACAATTTGATTGGGACTATAAACTAACAAATTCAATGAAACTTCAGGTAGGTACAAAGTATCGAAGTAAAAATGGGTCAAGACAAATTTCTAAGCACGAGTGGTTTAAAGATTATTCAATACCAGGTCACAACAATCCCTTTCTGTTGACTGATTTCGAAAATGTAAATTTTAGTCAAACATCAGGTGGTTTTTTAAAGGAATTGGGAGCAAATTATCAAGATCAATTTTTTCCATTTGTTTCACAAAATGCACTAAACACTTTTTTAATTGAATATAAAGATTCGTTGAGAGAGAAAGTTATGGATAAAGAAAATCAAGAGTATAGGTTATGGGTGGGATCTAGCTACACATATACAGAAACTCAATTGGGTACGTATTTTTTAACCGAATATAATACAGATAAACTTAATATTATTGCGGGTTTTAGATTCGAAAACACTAAACTACTCCAGTTATCTGATACTCTAACAACAAAAACGTATCAAGATCCAGTAACAGGAAGTTTTTATAACATACCAGAACAGAGAACTACCGATAAAAATTATAATGCTTATTTGCCTTCCATTAACACTACCTATCATGTTAATGATAATGACAATATACGAGTAGCTTTTTCCCAATCAATGAAACGCCCCAATTTTGAACAAACAAAGCCTGGTGCCGCAGTTATTAAATTAAACGATTTACAAAATATAATTGGTAACCCTAAGTTGCAACCTACGTACGCTTATAACTATGATTTGTGCTTTGAGCATTTTTGGTCTGGCAAAGGTATGTGGTCATTCGGGGCATACTTTAAGGATGTGTATAATCATATTTTTTCTGTAAGTACATCTGATTTTGAACCAGAGTCCGGTATTACAATTAAAAGATATGATAATGCAGATAGAGCAAAAGTATATGGTATTGAAGCAACATTTATAAGGAAATTTGATTTTTTGCCTGGTTTTTTTAAGGGATTTGGTATTAATGCCAATGCAACTCTTTCGGACTCGAGAATGAAGGTGCCGGGCAGGCCAAATGCACAAAAAATGACGGAACAAACTCCTTTATTGTATAACGTAGCATTGATATATGAAAAAAACGGGTTTAATTCACGTTTAGCAGTTAATTATGTAGGTAAACATTTAAAAGAATTAAATCTATCCTCAATCGTTGGCGGTGGTCTGTTGCATACCGACACCGATTTTGATGTATTTATGAATAGATATTATAATTTAGACTTTCAATTTTCGTACACCTTTAATAAATTTTACACATTTTATTTAGAAGCAAATAATATGCTTAATTACCCTGAACGAAAGTATATTGGTAAAGAATTTCGTGCTTTACGAACAGAATATTACCGAACACGTTTTCAAATAGGTTTTAGAATAGATATTTAATTTTTTTTTCTAATTATTAAAATGACTCGAATTAATCTAAATTTAAATGTTTTAATTCGTAAACACTCTATCCAACTTTTGTTTAAATTAAAAAAATACTACATCCTCAGTTTTATATTAATTTGTAATTTAGTATTTTCTCAAAAAAATAATTTTTCAGTAACGGGTATTGTTTTAGATACGTTTGGCATATTACCCGGCGTAACAATTGGTATTGATAGCATTAAAGCTTATACGTTTACTAATCCTAACGGAAAATTTATTTTATTCGATATTCCAAAGGGGCATTACAATTTAAAAATTAGTGCTTTAGGTTATAAAAATCTACAATTGCCTATTGTAGTCGATTCTGTTTCAAATAGTAATCTTTCAATTCTATTACAATTTGATAACACCTTAAATGAAATTGAGGTTGTAACTCGCCAACGCAGTAATCAAGTTCGCTCCATTAATAAAACAAAAAACAGTTTAAAGATTGTTACAATAAAATCGGTTGAAGAGATTAATAAATTACCTGCAAAAAATGCTGCAGATATTGCTGCTCGTTTACCAAGTATTGTTGCACAGCGAAATCAAGGCGAAAATAATATTATTTCTCTTAGGGGAACACCGAGCGATTGGAGTGCGGTTTTAATAAACGGAGACAGGTTACCGGTTGCCTGTGAAGATAACACAACTCGCTCGTTTGAATTTGAGGCATTTCCATCCGATTTTGTGGACGAGGTTGTAGAGGCAAGAACAATAACACCTGATATGGAATCGGATAACATAGGAGGTAGTATAAATTTTTATACTCGCCCGGCACCTTTTGAAAAAATTATAGAGACCAGTATAGCTGGTGGTTATAATTTTTTGTCCAAAAAACCTACCGGCAATTTTAAAATAATGTATGGCGATGTTTCTAAAAATAAAAAATGGAGTTTTATTACAAATGCATCTTATTACGCTCGTAATTATGCCACTGATGCAATTAAGGTAATATACGGAACCAATCTTAATCATGGTGTTAATGCTCTTGAGTTAAGGCGATACGACGGTTTAAGAATAACCAAAGGTGCAAATTTATGTATTGAATACAAGCCATCCTTAAAATTTAAAATAGCGACACATGCTTTTTTTGGAAAAATGACTGACGATAAGTATATGAAAAAAGAAAGTTTTAATTGGATTGATGATAGTGGAAGAAGAATTAGATTACAAAATGCATATGGTTTGTCAGATAGACAAATATTTGGAGGAGATGTTTTTGCTGAAATTAACCCATATAAAAGATTAAAAATTACAACAAAAATTGCCATGTATGATAATGAATTTAAATACGGTCCATCAGCCATAATATCTAATAACGATCCACGCAATGGTTTTTTAGTAAATGAATTTATGACACCACTGCAAGTTAATTTCACTGACTTTTCTATTGTGGATAAATTCGGAAAGCCTATTGATGTCAATTCTCCCGATGCCATTTATATAAAACTTATAGGTGCCGATGAGCCTTATGGCAAGGGCGATAATCCAAATAATATTCTCCCACATTATACAAATGTTATTACTGCCAGTGAAATGCATTATAACCAAAGTTATACCGAAACCAATAATACCAAAGAACGCGATGCGTTAGTAGCGCAAATAGATGTTGAATATCAATTAGGTAATAAATTAAAATTACAGTCAGGTGGTAAGTATAGAAATAAAGTTGGTTATCGTCATATATCAAAACACGATTGGTTTCAAGACTATTCTAAGCCTGGCAATAATTACGCGCTTACTCTAGCCGATTTTGAATTAGTTGATTTTACAAATAATTCAACCAATTTTTTAAACGGACAAGGAGCGAGTTATCAAAATCATTATTTTCCATTTTTATCCAATCAGGCCTCTGCTAATTTTATTTCTAATAATCAAGGTAAATTACGAGAGGTTTACATGGATAAATATAATTTTGAGTATTATAAGTGGGTAGGTTCTAGCTACGATTATACCGAAAATCAAACTTCGGGTTATGTTATGCTGACTTATGTTTTTAAAAAAATAGCAGTATTAGGTGGAATTAGAGTAGAAAATACAATTCTTAAAGAATCATCCGATACACTAACAAATGAAGTAGCTTTTGATCCTATTACAAATAACCCATATTATTTGCCCAAAACTAGATACGTAAATAATAACTATACAGGAATTTTACCTTCATTGAATTCGGCCTACACAATTAATCCAAATTCAATTATTCGCCTTTCTTCTTCGCGTACAATGCATCGCCCAAATTTTGAACAAACTAAACCGGGAAGCCCAGTATTAAGATACAATGAGTTAAAAAACACTGCTGGTAATCCAAACTTAAAACCAGTTTTTTCTTTTAATTTTGATCTTAACTTTGATTATTATTGGGGTTCAAGAGGCATGTTTTCCCTTGGCGCTTATTATAAAAAAATTAAAAACCATATTTTTACAATTTCCACATCACAAACCGATGCTGTTACCGGAATTACTCTAAAAACGTTCGATAATTCTTCGAATGCTTGGGTAGCAGGACTTGAAGCACTTTTAAATAGAAAATTTAATTTTTTAAAAGGGGCTTGGAGTGGTTTAGGAATAAATACAAATATTACATATTCATTCTCTCGAATGAAAGTGCAAGGTAGACCTTCAAGTCAACAAATGACAGATCAAACACCCTTATTGTTTGGCATTACTTTGTATTACGAATATAAAAAAATAGAAACCAGAATGGCATTGTTGTACAATGGAACATATTTGGCAGAGTTAAATTTAGCCAGTTTAGGCGGCGAAGATCTTTTACACAAAGACTCTGATTATGATATATTTATGAGTGAGTATTATAGCTTAGATTATTCATTTTCTTATAAAATTACAAAACGCATAAACGCAATATTGGAATTAAGCAATTTACTTAATGCTCCAGAAAAAAAATATGTAGGTAAAACATGGCGTTTAGCCTCGGCCGAATTCTATCGTTTAAGGGGAGAAATAGGTATACATTTCCAATTGTAAATTTTATTTCGTCAAAAGTTAACATATAATTAACAAATAGGCAAAAAGTTTACCATTTAGTAATATTAATCTTTTTATCAAAAAGTTTACTTATAGTAAATTTGTGTCATAAAAATTTTAAAACTAAACACTATGAAAAAAATCTTTACACTAATGTTGGTTGCCTTTGTAACACTGGCAGCAACAGCATCACAAACAAGAAAAGTTCTAATTATTGGCATAGATGGGGTTAGAGCTGACGCTTTGCAGGCCGCAAACACACCTAACATCGATAATTTAATTGCTACTGGCTTTTCGGCTTTTAACTCTTGGCATATTGGAATTACGGTTTCTGGCCCATCTTGGTCAACAATTATGACTGGGGTTGAATACGGAAAACATGGTGTTACTAGCAATTCTTATTCTGGTAGTAATTATAATAATTATCCTTATTTCCCTACTCGTGCAAAAACGTGTTTACCAAATTTATATGCTGTTCAAATTGTACAATGGGCTCCAATGAGCGATAATGTATATAATGATGGTTGGGATCAAAAAATTAAAGTGTGTGATGGTTGTGGTGCAAATAGTGTTTCTTCAGCTCAAACACAATTAGCTAATTCTAATTTAGACGTCTTATTTGTTTATTTTGATGAATGTGATTTAGCCGGCCACTCTACTGGCTTCAGCACATCAAACCCTCTTTATATAAATGCTATACAAACGGTTGATGGACACGTAGGAAGCATTATGACTGCCTTACACAACCGTCCAAATTATGCAAACGAAGATTGGGTTGTATTGTTAACAACCGATCATGGTGGAACAGGAACCGGCCACGGTGGAAATTCAGCTTCTGAGCGTAAAATTTGGTGGATAGGAAGTGGAAACAATGTTTCTCCTAAGCAGATGGGTACAATAACCGACCCAGGTAGCTTTGCAACAAGTAATTATAATGCTACTGTTGGTTTAAATAATCCATCGCAATGGGATATTGCAGAAACGGCCTTAGATCATTTATTCCGTGGCACAGGTTGTAATCCTAAAAATCCGGCTTGGGGTTTGGATGGGCATTCTTGGTTAGATTCTTTGCATACCGAAGTTGTAACTGATGTAAAAACAAATACAAAAAGTGAATTCAGTTATAAATTCTTTCCTAATCCAACAACCGACATAAGTTCATTTTGGTTTGAAAATGAAGCAAACGAAGAAGTAAGTTATAAAATTACTGATTTGTTGGGCAATGTTATAGAAGAGAAAAAGAATGTTGCTACTATAAACAAAAATAAATTAAATATTAGTTTTTGCAACATATCAAAGGGCACATATTTTGTTACGTTAAATGTGGGAAACAAAGTAAAAACAAATAAAATAATCGTAGAATAATTTTAAGCATAAAAATTTTACTCATAAAAAGGTTTTATTAACTATAAAAATTATAATATGAAAAAGTTATTTTTTGTTTTTGCCACCATCTTGTCAATTACTTTAACATCCCAAACCTATACAGTAGGAGCAGGTAATTGTTTAGATTTTGCATCTAATATTTCTAGTGCAAACCATGTTAACTTAGGTGGCTTAACAGCCATTAACAATGCCGATTTTAGCTTTGAATGTTGGATGAAAGTAAATTCAATAATGGATGATGAGGCTTTTTTTAGCAATAAAAACTGGGCTTCAGGTAGTAATACAGGACTTGTTTTTGACGTACAGGATAATGGGGCTAATATGAAATTTAACTTTAAGGATCCTGTAAATCCTAGAAAAGACTTAACCGTTCCTGTTAACGAATTAAGATTAGATTGGTTTCATTTTGCCGGTACTTATAAAAAAGGAGGCTATTTTAAAGTATACATCAATGGTGTAATAAAAGACAGCTTGGATGTATCGTCTATCACAGGTTCATTTCTTTCTTCCTATACTTATAAATTAGGACAAGACGGAACAGGAAATTATACCTACTCTGGTACAAATCCACGTTATAACGGTAAAATTGATGAGGTTAGAATTTGGACTGCCGTTAGAACTCAACTAGAAATTAGAGATAATATGTGTAGAAAACTTACCGGAACCGAAACCAATTTATATGCGTATTATAATTGCGATTTAGCATCAGGAACTACTTTACCTGATTTGTCTCCAAGTGGAAATACAGGGACTTTGGTTAGCACAGTTCCTGCTATTTGGTCTACTTCTGGTGCGGCTATTGGCAATGTAAGTGTAAATAAATATGCTTCAAGTTTTGGCACAAGCACCTTACAAATTTCAAATCCAACTTATGGAGATGGAACCGTTAGAAATATTTCTGGTACTGCGGGTATACATTTATACCGTGTTACTTCAGCGCCCAATTCTACCATGGGAATGAATCCTTTAACATCAAACAATAATTATTACGGTGTTTTTGTTACAGATACCAACAATATTGCATCTTACGATTTTGAGTATAATTATACAAATTATGTAACTGCAATGGGAGATGAGCCAAATTTAAAATTGTTTAACCGTGTAAAAAACGACGGGATTTTTTGGAGTGATTATTTTGCCACTCAAAATACAACTGCCCATAACTTAATAAAAACAGGATTAAATAAACGTAAAGAATTTGTTTTAGGCACCAAAACAGGTGTTACCTGCAATGCACCAACTTCGTTAAGTTTAACTAATAACAGTGCAGCTTCAGCAACAGTTAGTTGGGTAACTGGTGGTTCTCCACGTTGGAATGTTCAATATGGGGCTCAAGGATTTGTATTGGGTAATGGTACAAAAATTTTGGCTTCATTAAATAATCCTAATGTGTTTACAGGTTTGGCAAGTAACACGTTTTATGATGTATATGTACAAGACACTTGTTTAAGTAGTGGTAAAAGCTATTGGGTTGGACCTTGCACATATTACGGAAGTGTCTGTATGGTTCCTACTGCTTTAACAGCAACAAACATTACCAATAATTCTGCTACACTAGCTTGGAGTGCAGTTTCTAGTTCAACATTTGATATTGAATGGGGATTACCTGGTTTTGTACTTGGCACTGGTATTCCAGCAAACAATATTTCAAATCCATATGTATTGTCAGGTTTAGGGCCAAATACAGTATATTCTTATTATGTTAGAACAGTTTGTGGTTCAGGAAACAAAAGTGCCTTTAATGGGCCATATACATTTACTACAACAAACCTAACTACTGGAATTAATGCAAACAACATTTCAGACTTTGTTTTTATTTCCCCCAATCCTACAAACGGGTTAATTACTGTAAGATTAAATCAAAAATCAGACAATGCAATTATTTCAGTAATTGATATTCTTGGAAATAAACTGGCCGAAGAGGTAATTTCAGAAGGGGACTTAATTAATAAAACTTTTGATTTAAAAAATTCTGCAAAAGGTATTTATTTTATTTCCATTAAAAACGGAAATAGTATAGCGGTTAAAAAAGTAATATTAAATTAAATATTAATTTTATAGTTAAAAAGGAGGCTCCTTTAATCGGAGCCTCTTTTTATTAAAAACAAACTACAATTTTTTAAATTTATTATTTGTGTGGACGAACTATCATTGTCATAATAATTATTGCGACGGAAAAGGAGCTATAGAAGAGTATATTTTATCGGCAATTAAAAAAAATATTCAATCAATTGGCTTTACATCGCACTCGCCTTTGCCTTTTGAAAATAAATGGAGTATGAAGGTTGAAAAATTACCTGAATATATTAATGAGCTAAAACAACTTAAAGAAAAGTATCAATCACAAATAGAAATTTATACCTCTCTTGAAATTGATTTTATTGATGGGGTAAGCGGTATAAACAGCGATTTAATAAAAAAATATCATTTAGATTATACACTCTGTTCAGTACATTTTTTAGAAAAATTAAGTAACGGAAAGTACTGCGAGATTGAAGGATCTACGGTTAGTTTTTTAAATGGATTGGAAGAAATATGGCATAATGATAAAGATGCAATGTTGTCCTCATATTTCGAGGCATTTAAAAAAATGTTAGATTCTTCGTCGCCCACAATTATTGGGCATTTAGATAAAATTAAAATGCACAAGTATCACAATAATGAATTTGTAATAGATACAACATCACAACATTATAAAAATGAAGCAATTAAATGTTTGGAGTTGATTGCAGCTTCAAAATCGTATTTGGAGGTAAATACTCGTGCTATGTATAAAAAAGAATTGGAAGAACCTTATCCTTCCATCTCGTTAATCCAAATCGCTAACGAATTAAATATTCCTTTAGTATTAAACAGCGATTCACATCATCCAACCGAAATTGATAATTGTTTTGAACGCACATCCGAACTGCTTATGAGTGCGGGTATTAAAAAATTAAAAACACTATATAAAGGAAACTGGATTGACGCAAAATTAACTCGACAAGGTTTGCAGTTTTAATTATGGCAGGTAAATTAACTCCATATTTACAAAAAACAAATCAACCCACATTTACTATTTTCGCAACCTTAGCCGCGTTTTGTGTATACACCTGTATGTACGCTTTTCGAAAAGCATTTTCTGTGGCTCAATTTGAAGGTATGCAGGTATTGGGAATTGATTACAAAATTTTATTAATCACTTCACAGGTTATTGGTTATACCATTTCAAAATTTATTGGTATAAAAGTGGTTGCCGAAATTACTCCAAAAGGCCGTGCCAAATTAATTTTATCGCTCATAACGGCTTCCGGCTTGGCATTGTTATTATTTGCGGTTGTTCCGGCACCTTATAATATTTTATTTTTGTTTTTAAACGGCTTGCCCATCGGTATGATATTTGGATTGGTTTACAGTTATTTAGAAGGAAGAAAAATAACCGATGTGTTAGTTATGGGTCTCACCTTAACAATGATAATCTCCTCGGGCTTTATAAAAACAATTGGCAAACATGTATTAAAAGCCGGGGTTACAGAATTTTGGATGCCTTTTACAGTGGCTTTAATTTTTGTTCCTTTACTTATTTTATCGGTGTGGATGCTGGAACAATTGCCACTGCCAAGCAAAGAAGATCAGAAATTAAAAACCACGCGTAAACCTATGGATAGAAGCGAACGTAAAAAATTTATGCAAGAATTTAAATGGGGTATGATTTTGTTTTTAATTGCTTATATTTTATTAACAGTTTTGCGTGATTTTAGAGATAATTTTTCAGCAGAAATATGGAAGGAATTAGGTTACGGCGGTAGCGCCAATATTTTTACACGTACCGAAATACCTATTGGTATTAGTGTAGTAATTATTATGGCAGGTTTGCGCTGGATAAAAAATAACATGAAGGCATTTGGCATTATTCATGCGGTTGCAATTGCGGGGGCTTTGTTTATTGGGCTTTCTACTTTGTTATTTGAAATGCAACTTATTCCTCCGTTTTGGTGGGTAACCATGGTAGGCATGGGTTTGTATATTTCTTACATTCCTGTTAACACGCTTTTTTTTGAACGCCTCATAGCATCTTTTAAATATGTGAGCACTGCGGGTTTTATGGTTACTCTAGCCGATTTTTACGGTTACTTTGGCAGTGTTGGTATTTTATTTTATAAAAACTTTGGTAGTGGCACTATTAGTTATTTTAATTTTTTTAAAACTACTTCTTATATTGTTTCTATTGCCGTTGCGTGCCTTTTTGTGATGTCATATTTGTATTTTATTAAAAAACACAAACGGAATTGTTTTAATTAATTGTTACGGATTTGTAAAATTTTAATTAAATATAATTCAATTTTAGATATAATATTTTACTATTTGTAAACTATTTTGTAATTTTGTACCATAAAATTATATTATAAGTAAACTTAAAAAATAGTAAAATGGATATAAAATTAGTAATATTAGATATGGCAGGCACTACTGTACATGACGAAGATTATGTAAATATTGCTTTACAACAGGCTTTATTTGAAGAGGGTATAAACTGTTCGCGCGAAGAAATTAATAGCGTTATGGGAATGCCAAAGCCGGTTGCCATTAAAATTTTGTTGGAACAGAAATTGAGTGATAAAAGTAAAATTAACTACGATTACATTGATAAACTACACTCTTCCTTTCAAAACAAAATGGTAATTTTTTATGAAAATTCACCAAATGTAAAGGAAATTTCAGGAGTTTCGGAGGCTTTTAGAAAATTAAAAAAACAAAAAATAAAAATAGCAATCGATACTGGTTTCGATCGCAAAATTGCAGATGTTATTTTGAAACGTATTGGTTGGGAAGCAAACGGGTTAATTGATTTATCAGTTACCAGTGATGAAGTTGAAAATGGTCGCCCACACCCGGATATGGTATTTAAAGCTATGTTGCTGCTTGGAATAAAAGATAGTAAACAAGTAGTAAAAGTTGGAGACACTCCGTCCGATTTAAACGAAGGACATAGCGCAGGATGCGGTTTGAATATAGCTGTACTTTCCGGTGCAACAAAACAAGAAGACTTAGAAAAACACCCGCACACTCATATAATAAAAAGCGTAAAGTATTTACCAGAGTTATTAGAATCATTAGCAAGTTAATATTATATAGTATGAAAAAATTATTCACACCGGGGCCATTAAACACAAGTACTAAAGTAAAGCAGGCCATGTTAATGGATGTTGGCTCACGAGATATTGAGTTTATTAATGCCGTAAAAGAAATTAGAATTCAATTATTGCATTTGGCAAATGTTAACCCTAATAACTATTCAACTGTTATTATTCAAGGTTCGGGAACCTTTGGGGTTGAAAGTGTAATTTCTAGCGCCTTAAAACCTACAGATACTTTATTGGTATTAATAAATGGTGCATATGGTGAGCGCATTCTAAGAATTGCAAATACTCACAAAATTAATACAGAAGTGTTGAGGTTTGAAGAAAACGAACAGGTTAACATAAACGACGTTGAGGCTATTTTAAAACAGAAATCAAATATTACTCATATTGCAATTATTCATAGCGAAACTACCACTGGTTTATTTAATCCGATTGAGGAAATTGGAGAACTAAGCAGAAAATACAACAAAACCTATATTGTGGACGCAATGAGCAGTTTTGGTGGAGTAAAGATGGAGATAGAAAAAAGTGATATTGATTTTTTAATTTCTTCTTCTAACAAGTGTATTGAAGGTGTACCTGGTTTTTCGTTTGCTATATGTAAAACAAATTCTCTAAAAAAATGTGAGGCTAATGCCAAAACCGTTAGTTTAGATTTATACGAGCAATGGAAGGGCTTGGAGCAAAATGGACAATTTAGATTTACACCGCCAACCCTTGCTATTATGGCGTTTCAGCAAGCAATAAATGAATTAATTGTAGAGGGTGGGGTAGTTGCAAGAGAGCAACGTTATAAAAATAATCAGCGTGTATTGTTAGAAGGTACACGCGCTTTAGGTTTAGAAGAGTACTTGCCAAGAGAAATCCAAGGGCATATTATCAATTCATTTTTATATCCAAAAAATAACAACTTTAATTTTGATAATTTTTACAAAAAATTAAATGAAAAAGGTTGCGTTATCTATCCCGGAAAACTAAGTAAAGTAGATGCTTTTAGAATCGGAAATATTGGTCAGCTTTACGAAGAAGATATGAAATATTTAGTTAATTGTATGGAGGAAATTTTGACAAAAAAGAAAATTACGGCAACTGTTTAAACAAAAAAATGAAATACGATGTTTGTATAGTTGGAGCAGGAATTGTAGGTTTGGCACATGCCTATTGGGCTTCTAAAAAAGGGTTAAAAGTATTGGTTATTGAAAAAAACAACACATGTTTTGGGGCTTCCATTCGTAATTTTGGATTGTTTTGGGAAATTGGTCAGGAAGAAAAGTATAAAAAGCTTGTAGCCGATTCAAAAAAAGTTTGGTCAGAATTTTTTCATGATACAGGTATTTGGTATAAACCTCTGGGCTCTTTGGGGTTGGCTTATACTAACGATGAGTTGGAATTAATAAACGAATTTGTATCCCTTTATCCAAATGCAAACCATCAAATACTTTCTAAAAAACAAATTGAAAAAAAATACCCTTTTATAAATACGACTGATTTAGCAGGTGCGCTGTATAGTCAAAACGAAATTACAATAAACAGCCGTGAAACAATTCCTTCTATTTCAGAATGGTTAAATAAAAAATATAACGTAGATTTTGTTTTTAATACCACGGCAGTTGGAATAGATTTACCTAAAATAACTACAAACACAGGCAGTATTAAGGCAAATAAGATTATTATCTCTTCTGGTGCTGATTTTGAATTATTGTATCCGGCTATTTTTTCTGAGGAAAAAATAACAAAATGTAAATTGCAGATGATTAAGACTGAAACTATATTGCCAATAATTGAACCGGCAGTATATACTACCACTTCATTTATTCATTACGAATCATTTAGTAAATGCAAAACATTAGAAGTAATAAAAAATCGAATTAAAAAAGAACAACCTGATTATTTAACTCACGGTATTAATTTATTAATTGCACAAAATAATTATAATGAGTTGCTTATTGGCGATTCTCACCAATATGATGATTCTGTTAATCCCTTTAACAGCGAAAGAATTGATGATTTATTTCTTTCGGGTATAAAAAAAATTATCCCAACAATTGATTTTAAAATTAAAGAACGCTGGCATGGTGTTTATGTAAAATCTCATTCAAAAAAATTCTTAATATCCAAACCCGAAGAAAATGTTTTAATAGTTAATGCCTTGGCAGGGGCTGGTATGACTTTAAGTTTTGGGTTAGCTAAAAAAACAATTATGGAGTTTATTTAACTATAAGTTTTTTAGTAATCGTAAACTTATTGTTTTCTATAACAACAGAATATAATCCACAATTATTAATTGTAAATGGATTTAAATAGTTTTTTGTTGACAAGCATTGGTCTATTAATTTTCCATCAGAACCATATAAATACACATTACAATTTAAAAGATTAGTTTTTAAGTAGAACGATTCGTTTGCTGGTACAGGATTGCTAAAAGTTAGGGATAGGTTTTCGTTTGTAGGGTTTGAATACTCAATAGCCTTTATTTTAGAATAAATGTTATCGTTTTTTTCATTTATGCCTTTAATTCTATAATAAGTTGTGGTGTATTTTTGTAAGTCGTTAAACTCATATAACTTATTATTAGAGTAATGAAGTTTAGTTACACTTTCCCAATTGTTTAAATCAAAACTTTTTTGTACTTCAAAAAAATTTAGTTTTTCGTTTCCTTCATATTCCCATTGAATTTTGTTTGAGTTGTTTTCTGAAATAATTTCTTTCAAATCAATATCGTTTGTGCCGAGCGTTATTAATTTAGTTAAAGAAAAATCGTCATAACTGGCATCATTTGAAACGCCGTTGTTTTTGGTACTGAGTAATCGAATTCTAATAATGCGTGTCAAAGCTGGGGCTGTGTGTGTATTTACAAAACTAACCCAGCTTCCGTTCGTTGTTTGATTTCCGGTGTCGTAGGACCACAATACTGTTCCACCGGCGTTTCTGTACTCAATAATTATTCTTGCCCTATCCTGTGGGGATTGATTGTAAGTATTTAGCTTTCCTGTAAATGTATATATCGCTGCACCTGCATCTATAGCAACAGCATCGGGGGTAACATTAACATCCTGGTAAGCATCTAACGGTGTATCAGAGCCTGCGAATAAATAAAAAGTTCCATTCGCGGCAGTTGGCAAACCTCCATTACGAAACTCTTGTTGATAATTACCCATTCCAAGCCAATTATCGCAAGTCCATCTACCAAGGCTTTCAACTTCTGTTTGGGATAGAGCTTTATCAAATAATGCAATTGTAGATACATCAATCAAGCCGTCCTCTCCATTATCATCAGACAAAAAATAAATACTCGGGTCAAGCGAAAATCTGCCGTCAACAGATTGTGTTGCGCCGTTGCAAATTACCCTGCCATCTAAATAAATTTTATAAAACGAACCGTTATTTACACTTATTATTAACCTATGCCAAACATTAGGGATTACCGATTCTGCACCATAACCAACCGCAGTTACTCCAATCATGCCATCTGAATTTCTTACAAAAAGTTCGGCGTCGTTGGTGTTGTTTTGATTACATTGGTAAAACGCCCGCCAGGCTCCGATTGATGAAACTCTGAAGTCAAAAAGTATACTGTATTGGTTTACATATGAACCACCTCCATTTGCAGGTATGCCATGAGTAACTTTGTAATTGCTACCTACGCCAATTCTTACAGCATTATCTCCAGCAAAATAACCCGCTATTGTGGTATGTGTTCCATTAAGGGTTAGGTTATTACCAACGGTTGCAACTAATGGTGAAGATGTATTATCAAACGTCCATAAACCCTTTAAATTTGGCCAAGAAGCCGGAATTATTGCCGTTGAATATGCTGGGGTTCCTGATTCAAAACTAGGGTTAATAATTAAATTTTGAGAGTAGCTAAATCTGATTAATAATATAAAATATAATATTAGTAAATTATTTTTTTTCATAATTCAAAAATAGCGCATGAATAGTTAAAATAATAATCAAAAAGTGAATATTAATAAAATTTTAACGATTTAAAGTTAATATTTGTAAATGTTACGTGTTTGGGTTAATAATTATGATTGTAAATTTTTTGTTATGCTAGAAGAAGGTTTTTATACCTTTAATATAAACTTAAATTTACATGAGTATGTAAGTATAATTATATTTATAATTTTTTTAAATAATGCCATCACACAAAATAAACATCGAAGGAATAAAATTATACGGCTACCATGGCTGTTTGGATGAAGAAGCAAAAATTGGAGGAAATTATATTGTAGACGTATACATGACCACCGATTTTTCATCGGCGGCAAAAACCGATAATTTAGAAGAAACCATTGATTACTGTAGTATTTACGAAATTTGTAAAGCGCAAATGGCAGTTAGAAGTAAGCTGATTGAGCAGGTTTGTGACCGTATTTTTAACGATATAAAAACAAATTTTAAATCTATAACACACTTACATGTTAAAGTCACAAAACTATTGCCTCCTATGAATGGCAATGTGGAAAATGTGAGTGTAGAGATTAAGGATTAAGCTACAATTTTGTTCAGCTTAAAAAACTAAAAATATTCTTTAGGAATTAAACAAACCGGAATAGGATCCATTTTATGTTTATTGGCTTTATGGCGCTTTGTATAAATATCCAATACCGTTTTTTGACGCTCCGATAAATCAGAAGTTTCTTTATTCGTTATATATTCCATCGCCCATTCTAATTCTGGGTAGGTTGCACCTATTTGATCTTCATCTGTTCTTCCATCAGCAAAAAGTCCATCGGTGGGTCTAGCGCTTTGTATAGAGTTAACAACGCCTAACTCTTTTGCTAATTCATACACCTGCGTTTTATATAAATCTGCAATTGGGCTTAAATCCACACCACCATCACCGTATTTTGTATAAAATCCCACACCAAAATCTTCTACCTTATTGCCTGTGCCTGCCACCAATAATTTATGCGTAGTTGCAAAGGCATAAAGCGCTATCATTCGCAAACGGGCTCGGGTATTAGCCATACTTAAAAAATCAGAGGCAACATCTTTTGGAAAAGTATTCTCTAAAACGTCTAAACTACTTGTTAAATCAACAGTTTCAGAGCTAACGTTTTGGAACTTGTCTGTTAGCCATTTGATATGTTCTGTACTTCTATCAAATTCTGTTTTAAACTGGCGAATGGGCATGTTTAACGCTATTACTTTTTTACCTGTTAAAGCGCAAAGTGTAGATGTAACAGCACTATCAATTCCTCCACTTATACCAATTACAAAGCCGTTAGTAAATGAATTATCACTATAAGTTTTTAGCCAGTTTACAATATGTTCTATAACTAATTTGTGTTGCATAGGTTTTAAATTCGTTTAGCAAACATGATGACGTCTTTTTTAGATTGCCAATGGTAACCCAAATGAAATGGTAATTGTTTAATAGTAGCGCTATCTCTTTTAAATGCCTCTTTTAATTCTTTTTGCAATTTTAAGTAAGGGAAATCTTTAACAGGCTGTGTGTATTGCCCATACAATTTGATGTTAAATTTTTTACCTTCTTCAAAATATTTGTAAGGAATACCTGTGTCATCTTGTACAACAGCTAAAGAGTTTTTTAATATCAATGTGCGCATATTGGCCATAAAATTAGCATGTAATAAATACGAGGCACTCTTTATATAAGTAATACAGTTCGTTGTATGAGATTTAATAAATTTATAAAATACTGTTGTATCGTTAAATTGTTTGTTACTCACATCGTATTTAAAATAATAAACAGTTTTTTGCTTTCCTTCTTGTAAGAAATTTACCTTAACGCCAAATGGCTTGTGTTCGCTATTTTTATAATCATAATTCACTTCACTGATGCTGTCTTGTTTAAAGCGAACTAAATATTTGATATCTAACAATTCATTGCCTGTTTTTTTTATAAAAAACGATAATACAGGTAATAACCCGTTAACTTTTTGAGCCTGAAAAGAGCTAATCATGTGTTGGGTAATAAAATAACTTTTATCAAAAATATCACTTAACGATTTTTTAAAATCTTCTTCATAGTCCTTTGCATCTCCTGCTTTAAAAGATTTTAAGTCTGGTAATTTTCCAACATTTTCTAATCCTAACATAATGTAAGTATCCGCATTCGGAAAAAAAGCGTTGGCGGTTAAATAATCAGGACCACTAAACGGGTAAAAAACAATTTTAGATTCGGCGTTTGGTTTTTCAAATTCTTTTCGACCCCAGTTTTTCATTGCTTCTAAACGTTTTTTTTCTAAACGTTTCCAACTGCTGTCAATATAAACTTGATGTTTTTTCCAAGCTAAAGTGTCGAATAAGTAATTTAAATCATTTGCTTTTCCTTTATCGCCGCATAAAATAGCTGTAATGTTATTGTAACGGTTATTAAGATTAAACTCCAATTTTGAGCTTAATGCAGAGTCTTTGTTTACTGTAACACTGTCCTTTTTAATAAGCTGTACTTTTGCTGTTTCTGTTTTCGAAGCTGATGAATTTGTACAGGCCGATAAAAAAAACAGTGAACCGAAAAATAATAACAGGTATTTAATCATGTGGTCAAAAGTAGGCATTTGGCACAAAATAAAAAATATGGTGCTTGTGCTACAAAGAATCACCTATATTTAAAAGCTTGTCCTTTATTTCTTGGAGTTTTGCAATAACTTCAGTGTTTTTTTCGGAACTTACTTTTTTTGTTGATTTGTTTTTTAGCTGGTCCTTAGCCCCTTGAATGGTAAATCCTTGATGTTTTACTAATTCGACAATTTGTTTTATAAAATCAATTTCTTTTTGAGTAAATAAGCGGTTGCCTTTTTTGTTTTTAGCTGGTTTTAACGCCTCAAATTCTTTTTCCCAAAAACGAATAGTGCTGGCATTTATATCAAACATTTGACTTACCTCACTAATAGAGTAATATAGTTTTGATGTTTCTTCTTTAAATAACATTATTATAAAACTAAATCATTTTTTTATCTATTGAAATATTTTTTATTAACAATAATTAAAATTGATTTTACTAAACCTATATTTAAATCAATTTTTAATTATGGAAAAACAGGAAGCAATTAATAAAATAAATAAATTAAGTGAGGAAATTAATAAGCATAATTATAATTATTACGCCCTTGATAATCCAACAATTTCTGATTTTGAATTTGATAAATTATTAGAAGAATTAATTGCATTAGAGAAGCAATTTCCTGAGTTTGTTTCAGCCAATTCCCCTTCACAAAAGGTAGGAGGTACTATTACCAAAGAGTTTAAATCTGTTAAACATGTTTATCCTATGCTATCACTAAGTAATAGTTATAGTGCTGACGACATGATTGATTTTGATAGAAAAGTGTTTGAAGGTCTGCAAATTCAATCCAACGATTTATTTTCGAATAACATAGTGCAATACGTTTGTGAGTTAAAATTCGATGGTTTATCTATAGGTTTAACGTATAAGGATGGCAATTTGGTTCAAGCTGTAACCAGAGGAGACGGTGTTCAGGGTGATGACGTTACTAATAATGCAAAAACTATAAAATCTATTCCTTTGAAATTACAGGGTAGTTATCCGGCCTTATTTGAAATTAGGGGAGAAATTTTTTTGCCAAAAAAAGTGTTCGAATCAATTAATAAAGAACGTGAAGATATTGGCGAAGCACCATTAGCCAACCCTAGAAATGCGGCTAGTGGAACCATGAAAATGCATGATAGCGGTGTAGTTGCATCTCGTAAGCTTGATTGTTTTTTGTACCATATTTTAGGTGAAGAAATACCACATCAAAACCATTTTGAAAATCTTCAGGCAGCTAATAGCTGGGGCTTTAAAACTAGTAAGCATTCAAAATTATGCAACAATATTAATGAAGTACTTGAATTTATAAATTATTGGGACGAGCATCGGCATAATTTACCTTTTGAAATTGATGGCATTGTTATTAAGGTAAATGATTATAAACAACAAAAGCAGTTAGGGTTTACCGCCAAATCTCCCAGATGGGCTATTGCTTATAAATTTAAAGCAGAACAAGTAAGTACGCGGCTGTTATCCATTAGCTATCAAGTAGGAAGAACGGGTGCAATTACACCTGTGGCTAATTTACAACCTATACAGTTAGCGGGTACTTTGGTTAAACGCGCCAGTTTGCATAATGCCGACATTATTGAAAAACTGGATATTAGAATTAACGACACCGTTTTTGTAGAAAAGGGCGGAGAAATTATTCCCAAAATTATTGGTGTAGATTTCACAAAACGGCACTTAAATTCCGAAAAAACTGTTTACATAGCCAATTGCCCTGAATGCGGAACAGCTTTAGTGCGTAAAGAAACCGAAGCAAATCATTATTGCCCAAACGAAAACGGCTGCGCTCCTCAAATAAAGGGTAAGTTAGAGCATTTTGTTTCACGTAAGGCAATGAATATTGATAGCTTGGGGGGAGAAACCATTAATCAATTGGTTGAAGCGGGTTTACTTAGTAATATTTCAGATATTTATAAGCTAAAAAAGGAACAATTATTGCCATTGGATCGAATGGCTGAAAAAAGTGCCCAAAATTTAATGATGGGTATTGAAGAAAGTAAAAAAGTAAATTTTGAAAGAGTTTTATTTGCTATAGGTATCAGGCATGTGGGGGAAACTACTGCAAAAAAAATTGCTCGAAAAGTAAAAACAATTGATGCGTTGATGCAGTTATCAAAAGAACAATTGTTAGAAATTGATGAAGTAGGGGAGACTATTGCTTTGAGTATTAGTGCTTTTTTTAATGACGATCAGAATAAGTCCATAATTAACCATCTTAAACAAGCCGGCCTGCAATTTAGTTTAAGCGAGGAAGCTTTAGCGAATACAGGAACCATGTTAAACGGCTTAACTTTTGTTATTAGTGGCGTTTTTAATAACCATAGCCGAGACCAATTAAAAGAATTAATTGAAATGAATGGCGGTAAAAATGTTGGTTCTATTAGTGGTAAAACTTCTTACTTGCTTGCTGGCGATAATATGGGGCCTGAAAAATTGAAAAAAGCCCAAAATTTAGGAGTTAAAATTATCTCTGAAAGCGAATTTGAACAAATGTTAAGATAATTTCACAAATTCTTAAAGCTAAAACTCGATTTAGATTAAAATAATTTATATATTTGCAAAAGTTTTTAAGATTAAACAGTAAAAACCTGTTCAATGTTAGAAAGTAAAAAAACTAAAATTAACCAAAAACCCAAAAAATGAAGAAAAACGTACTCATTGTAGCAGCATTGTTCTCCACAATGTTAACGCAGGCGCAAGAAGCCGGTTCAGACGAAGTAGTAAAAAACAAAAAAGGTCATGAAATTTTGCCAAAAGCCGGTGATATTGGTTTAGGCTTTAACGCAGTTCCACTTTTAGATGTTATCACTAACATGGTTCGCTTAAATCAAACTGTTGGTGCTCAAAATACCAATGCAAATCAGTTTGTTCAAGGCTCAAACAATCAAATCGTAGGTAAATATTTTTTAACCCCAAAATCTGCTATTCGCGTAAGATTAGGTATTAATACTTTATCAGGTTCTTTTGTTAACCAAGTTCAAGATGCAGAAGCTATGTATAAAGCTACTTTAGGTACAGCTGATGATGTTACTGCAGCTTCTTTATTAAAAGTTGACGATAAATTAAAATATTCAAAAAGTAATACTTTATTTACTGTAGGGTATGAAATGAGAAGAGGTTACCGTCGTTTACAAGGTTTCTACGGTGCTGAATTTGGAATTGGTGGAACTTCAGCAAGACAAGATGTTACTTATGGTAACAATTTCTCTGATCAGTATCCTGTTCAATACACTAGTAACTTTAATAGTTCTACTATTAGCACTCAAAATCCAAGTAATACCCGTGTTACCCGTAACTTATACACTCGCGAAAGAGGTGGTATTCGTTTAGGCTTAAGAGGCTTTGTTGGTATCGAGTATTTTGTTTTTGCAAAAATTTCAGTTGCTGCTGAGTACGGTTGGGCTTATTCAATCACTACTAGAAGAGGTCAAACATCAACTCGCGAAGTATACCAAGTTGGTCAAAATGGTCCTTCAGTATTTACTGAAGAAGTTAATATTGATAGTTCAGAAAAAACTAAAGGTTTTGCTGTTGATAACAATAGCGGCTCTATATTTTCAATGAACAATACTTTAGGTGGCAATACTGCTTTATCTGGCGGTGCTGGCGCAATTTCAATCATTTTCCATTTCTAATAAACAAATAAAAACAAACAAACAATTAAAACTAAAATTAAAAACAATTAAAATAATATATAGTCATGAAAAAATCATTATTAATACTATCAACTGCAGCGATTCTTTTCTCTTGTAAAAAAGATAAAACGGCTGGCGACTTTACACAAACTGATGTTACTGGTACTGCTATTGTAAAAGGTAACGTTTCTAAAAATGTAGTTATTCCTAATGGCGGTAGCGGTTGGAATACTAACGGACGTGTTAACTTAGCTGGTGTTACGGTAACTATTAAAGTTAATAAAAGTTCTTTGTATCCAGGTTCTCAAGCTGTTGGTGCTGATGTGTATTCAGGAACTACCGATGCTAATGGTAACTATGCTATTTCAGTTAAAACTAATGCTACTGGAGTTTCAGCTTTATTAACTATTGATGGCTTTAATGCAACGTTAGACACTTTAATTAATGGCGTTACTAAGCCAGGTTTATATGGTACTTATACTGGTTTACAAACTACTATTGGTAGTTTACAAATTGGTGCTAACCAAGTTGTTAACCATAACTTTACTGCTTCTAATTTAACTTCTAACCCTCAAACTATTGCTATTGGTTCTGCTGTTGTTACTGGTTCAGTAGGGATGCAATTTGTTTTAAAATCAAGAGCTACTCCAACTAGTGCTGCTGTATTTGGTACTACTGTTGTTCCTGTTCCAGCTGGTACAAAAGTGTATTTAGATTTTGATAAAGATCCTACAACTTTAGCTACAAAACGTTATGAAACTACTGTAGATGCATCTGGTAACTATACATTTAACTTAGCTACTGTATCTTCAACTGCAACTAGCTTTAACCAAGATGCAAGTCTTTGGGTAGCTGATTTTTCAAGAACTCGTGATACTGTTTTAGTGGTTGGTACTGGTACTGCTGCTATTAGCGGTGGAGCTAACATTACTGGTAAAGCTGGTGTTTATAACAATACTACAAACTTTACAAGTGGTGTTTACACTAGTGAAATTAGAAATGCAATTAACTTATCTTATACTAGTTTTACTGCAAACTAATTCTAATTTTTTGATACAACAAAAAAGGGCTTCTGAAATTTCAGAAGCCCTTTTTTTATTATAAAATCGGGTTCTAATGATTTATCTGGATAACATTTTTGTTTTTATTTGCTCGCTGATTGGCATTTTTAAATTAGATAAATAATCAAACAAAACAATAATATCACTAGCAGTGGCAACTAATTCTTTTTTACTGTTATAAATAAAATGAACCAATTTAAAACTTGTGTTTTTTATCCATTCAATAGTTGATATAATACAAATTTCTTCTGGATAATAAAGTGGTTGTTTAAATTCACAGTTACTTGCAGCTACAGCAAAACTTTGTTTTATATTAGGATTATAAGTGTTGATACCAACCGACTCGCAATAATTTACCCTTGCGGCCTGCACATACTTAAAATAAGACACATTGTTTACATGCCCAAACAAATCCATTTCACTCCAATCTATCCGTATGTCGATTTCGGTTTTAAAATATTCCATACATTAAAGTTAATTAAATAAATTTTAGTCAGCTGTGATTATTATCACCTTTATGCTTAATTAAAATTAAAGATAATTTTTTATTACTTTTAAGC
Organism: Bacteroidota bacterium; assembly: GCA_033763945.1. GTDB lineage: Bacteria > Bacteroidota > Bacteroidia > B-17B0 > Aurantibacillaceae > Aurantibacillus. The sequence goes on from JANRJN010000013.1 coordinate 50,102, forward strand.
GTTATAAGGTTTAAGATGCGATATTTTATTTTTTTACTACCATTTGTGGTTTTTGTTTGCTCTTGTGTAAAAGATAAGCCCAAAAATCCAGTTCAACCTATCGCCCAGCTCTCAACAGCTAAAAAAGTTTACGTAGTTAATGAAGGTAATTATGGTAGTGCCAACAGCTCTATTTCCTTAATTGATTTAGGAAACAATCAGGTTGTAGAGGATTTTTTTAAAAATCAGAATAATTCAGTTTTAGGAGATGTAACCCAGAGTATTAATTATTTTAATTCTAATTTTTATATTGTTGTAAATAATTCAGGTAAAATTGTCGTTTGCAATAATCAATTCAAAAAAATGGGCCAAATCTCTGGGTTAACTTCCCCACGCTATATTTTACCTATTACAAATCAAAAAGCCTATGTAAGCGATTTGTATTCTAATGCAATTAGTGTGGTGGATTTAAATACAAATACAAAAATTTCGTCTATTCCCTGCAGCGGTTGGACAGAAAAGATGACGCTTATTTATGACAAAGCATTTATTACTAATTTAAAAACAAATTTTGTTTATGTTGTAAATACATTTAGTAATGTTATAACAGATAGCATAAACGTTGGGAAAAATGCCGGAAGTATAGGCATAGACAAATACGATAAGCTTTGGGTATTAAGTGTTGGTGATAAAACCAATTCTATTTTAGGTAAATTGTGCAGAATAAATCCAGCCACTAATCAAGTAGAGCTTTCACTAAGTTTTACTTTAAACGATTCACCAAATAATTTGTGTTTTAATAAAACAAAAGATACATTGTACTATTTAAATGATGGTGTTTATAGAATGTCTATTAGTTCTTCTTCTTTACCACAGACTCCTATTATTGCACAAGGAAATAAAAATTTTTATGGCTTGGGAATTAATCCAAACGATTACACAATTTATGCCTCCGATGCTTTAGACTATATACAAAAATCAAATATTTATGTTTACGATATAAATGGCAATCTTAAGCAAAACTTTAAAGCTGGCTTAATTTCTAACGGATTTTATTTCGAGTAATTTTTGGGGCAAGCCATAAATATTATTTCGTTTGATGTTCCATTTCCTGCCAATTACGGTGGAGTAATAGATGTATTTTATAAATTAGTGGCCCTTAAAAATGCAGGAGTTAAGATACACTTACATTGCTTTGAATATGGCAGACAACATCCAACCGAATTAGAGGGTTTATGTGAAAAAATATACTATTATAAACGTAACACAAGTGTCTCTTCTCACTTTTCCTTGTTACCTTATACTGTTAAGTCACGACAATCAAAGCAATTAGAAGAAAATTTATTGTCTAACAATTATCCTATTTTATTTGAAGTTTTGCATACCTGTTACTTATTAAACGATAGCCGTTTTGCGAATCGAAAAAAGATATACCGTCATAGTAATATTGAACATGAGTATTACAGTGAGTTAGCTAAAGCAGAAACAAGTTTAATAAAGAAACTATTTTTGAAGGTGGAGGCTTTTAAACTAAAGCGTTTCGAGAAAATTTTAAATAAAGCAAATCTCATTTTAGCCGTTAACAAAAAGGATGCAGATTATTTCGCGCAAAAATATTCTGCTGTCAAAACGCTTTATTTGCCAAGCTTTCATCAAAATAACACACTAACAATTAAGGAGGGAAAAGGCGATTATTGCTTATACAATGGTAATTTAAGTGTTTCTGAAAATTACGAAGCAGCACTTTGGTTAATTGAAAATGTGTTTAGTAAAATAAATTTTAAAGTAATAATAGCAGGATTAAATCCCCCGCAATTTTTAGAAACGAAAATTTCAAATTATAAAAATATAGAGCTTATAAAAAATCCATCTCAACAACAAATGAATGAATTAATTGCTAATGCTCAAATTCACACACTGTACACCAAGCAGCCAACCGGACTAAAATTAAAATTATTAAACGTGTTGTATGCTGGAAGATTTGTAGTTTGTAATTCTAATATGGTTGCAGGGACTGATTTAAAGGCTGATGAATCTATATTTATCTGCAACACACCAAATGATTTTATCAATTCTATACTTACAGTTTTTTTGTTAAGCTTTAAAAGTGAGTTAGTTACTAAAAGAGATTTACAGTTAGACGTGTTTAGTAATTTAAAAAACACCCAACTCCTTTTGAATGAAGTTTTTTGATTTGGAAGATAATTATGTTAACTTCATTCTAACTTAAACTCACACAATGAAAAAAATAATTACATCCTTATTAATTACTTTAAGTTTTTTAGTAATATCGCAACCATCATCTTTTTCATCTAAAGGTATTGGCGGTGGTGGTGCACTTTTTGCTGTTTCTATAAATCCTGCTAATAATAACGAGTATTACATTGCTTGTGATATGGGCGAACTATTTCACACCACAAATTTTGGAAACACATATAATCAAGTTCATTTCCAACAATTAATTGGCGGACATAACACTAAAGTGTGTTTTACTTCTAGCGTTGGGTTACTTTATTCTATTAGTTATGCCAACAATATGGTTGTTCCAATGAAGAGTACGGATAATGGGGTTACGTGGTCGCCTTTACCTGGAAATCCTGATAATACAGAGGAAACATTTAGTATTGATGCCGATTATAATAATCCGCAGCGCGTTATTATTTCATATTACGGAGCTATCTATTTTTCCAACAACGGAGGTACCACTTTTACAAGCATACATACTGCAACTAATTCAGGTGCTGGAAATGTTGTAGGAGGCGTTTTTTTCGACGGTAACAATATTTACATTGGAACGAATGATGGGGTCTTAGTTTCTACAAATGGAGGTTCATCTTGGTCAACAGCAACTATTACAGGTATACCGTCTACAGATAGAATTTGGTCCTTTGCAGGTGCTAAAGTTGGAACAATCACCCGTTTTTTTTGCATTACAGGTGCAGCGGCAAATATATATGTTGGTGTAGTTGGCTCAGATTATTATCAGTTTGCAACAGGAGTTTACGCGGTTGATTACGGTTCAGGAAACTGGACACCAAAATTAACCGGAATTAATTTAACTACTGACTTTCCAATGTTTGTAGGCATGGCAGCGAATGATATTAATACAGTTTATTTGGCAGGTAGCAATAGTAATGGATTTCCTGATGTATTAAAAACGTCAAATGCTGGTACAGCTTGGAGTCATGTATTCAATACTACCACTAATCAAAATATTGTAACTGGATGGAGTGGAGAGGGAGGAGATAGAAACTGGGGATATGGTGAATGCGCTTTTGGTTTATCGGTTGCGTCAAATAATTCTAATAGTATGGTTTTTGGTGATTTTGGTTTCTGTCATAAAACAAACAATGGCGGCACAAGTTGGTCTCAAGCTTATATCGATCCTATTGGACAACATCCTGCTAATGCAACCACGCCCTTAAATCAAAGTTATCAAAGCGTTGGAATAGAAAATACAACGTGCTGGCAAGTGGAATGGATAAACGCAAATAATATGTTTGCCTGCTTTTCGGATATTAGAGGAATAAGAAGTACTGATGCCGGTAATTCTTGGTCGTTTAATTATACAGGCAACACAGCAAATTCAACCTATCGAATGGTTAAACATCCTACTAATGGTACCCTTTATGCTGCAACTTCAAACATACATGATATGTATCAAAGTACTCGTTTGGCCGATGCTCAATTAGACGCAGCCGATGCTAACGGAAAAATTATATACTCTACCAACAGCGGTGCTACCTGGCAAAACTTAAAGGTATTTAATCATCCCGTGTTTTGGATGGCTTTAGATCCAAACAACTCAAACAGAGCTTATGCCAGTGTAATTCATTATTCTGGCGGTACGGGTGTTGGAGGAATCTATATCACAAACGACCTACAAAATTTAGCAAGTTCAACTTGGACACTCCTTCCTAATCCTCCTCGAACCGAAAAACATCCGGCAAGCATTGTGGTATTAAATGATGGAAAAATGGTGTGTACGTATTCAGGAAGAAGAACAAGCAATTTTACGGCTAGTTCAGGCGTATTTATTTATAATCCTACAACAAATATTTTTACCGATGTTTCAGATGCAGGAATGTATTATTGGACAAAAGATATAGTTATTGACCCTAACGATCCTTCGCAAAACACCTGGTATGCCGGTGTATTTAGCGGCTGGGGTGGTGCCGCAAACGGGTTAGGTGGGCTTTATAAAACTACTAATAGAGGTACCAGTTGGGTTAAATTAACCAATACATCTATTATCGATAGGGTAACGTCTTGCACCTTTAACCCTAATAACGTCAATCAGATTTTTATGACTACGGAAACTAATGGTTTATGGGTAAGTAACAATATTAATTCAACAACACCAACATTTTCAATAGTTTCAAGCTATCCGTTTCAACAACCAGAAAGAGTATTTTTTAATCCGTTTAATTCAAACGAAATGTGGGTAACTAGTTTTGGTAATGGAATGAAAATGGGTACTATTTCTGTTACTGGTGAAATAGAATTTGGAAATAATAATCCAGATGATATTAGTCTATATCCTAATCCTGCTTCTAACTTTTTAATTATTGACACAAAATCAACTGGTGGAAATTTTGATGCTATAGAAATTTACGATTTAACAGGACGAATTGTATCTAAAACAAAAGACATTTCAGCGGTTAATGTTTCCAACTTCGAAAATGGAATTTACATTGCGAGAATTTTTCACGAAAATAAAATAGTGGTAGTTAAAAAATTCGTTGTAGCTAAATAAACAGTACGATATCTTAATTAAGTATGAATTATAATTGTGTTAGTGCAACTCTTCTCGCTTCTTCATCACAAGCTACATACTCTTCATAGCTAGGAGATTTTATGAATGAAATTTTTTGCAAGGTATTAGCAACAACATCACTCATTTGTAAAAAACCAATTTTATCTTCTAAAAAGGCTTGTACCGCTATTTCATTGGCTGCATTTAAAACGCAAGGCATATTTCCACCAAGTCGCAAGGCGTTATAAGCCAATTGTAAATTGGCAAACGTATTTAAATCAGCTTTTTCAAATGTAAAACTAGGATAATCTAAAAAATTAAAGCGTTTAAATGTATTTTTTATTCTTTCCGGAAAACCCATAGCGTATTGTATAGGTAATTTCATATCCGGCAAACCTAATTGTGCTTTTAGACTTCCGTCTTCAAACTGAACCAAGCTATGCACAATACTTTGTGGGTGAACAATAACATCAATTTGTTCAGGTTTTAAATTAAACAACCACTTTGCTTCAATAACCTCTAAGCCCTTGTTCATAAGGCTAGCACTATCAATGGTTATTTTGGCCCCCATGGCCCAATTTGGGTGTTTTAAGGCTTGTTCTTTTTTTACACTGGCTAAAAATGTTTTATCCTTTCCTCTAAAGGGACCACCGCTTGCGGTCAAATAAATTTTTTCAATAGGATTATAAACCTCACCAACTAAACATTGAAAAATGGCGGAGTGTTCACTGTCAACAGGTAAAAGAGCAACATTATTTTCTCTTGCCAGTGCGGTAACCAATTCTCCGGCCACCACCAAGGTTTCTTTATTTGCTAAGGCAATGGTTTTTTTATGTTTTATGGCATTTATGGTACTCGCTAATCCAGCATATCCAACAATACTTGCTAAAACAATATCAATGGTTTCCATTTCTACAATTTGCTCAATGGCTTTTGGTCCTGCATAAACTTTAACGTCTTTTGGTTGTAAAGCTTCTTTAACCAATTGATATTTTGATTCGTCTCCAATCACCACCGCGTTGGGGCTATACTCCAGCGCCTGTGCAATTAGTAAATCAGCATTTGTATTAGCAACCAGTACTTCTACTTCAAAAACTTTTGGGTTTTCTTTTATTACTTCCAAAGCTTGAGTTCCAATACTGCCTGTACTACCAAGTATAGCTATTCGTTTTTTTTGATTCATGGTTAATTGCAAAACTCAACAATTTTTTTAAAGGGAAAAAATTTATTTGCAAATTAGTTTTTCTTTGTACATTTGCTTCGTCTTAAGGGGTGCTTTAAGAAGTTTTAAATGGAAAATTTTAAATTTTAAATGAATACCATTTCTAATTTAACATTCAAAATTTAACATTTCGAAAGGCTGAGATTATACCCTATAGTAGCCTGTAATATAATTACTACTGCTATATACCTGATCAGGATAATGCCTGCGTAGGAAACAAAATTAAAATAATACATCGCCCCTGCGTGTTATTATGTTTAATTTAAAAAAAGTAAAGAATGAAAAATAAAAGTTGTGCAAAAATTTTATTTGCAGCAATGTTAACAACAACGTTAAATGTTAACTCACAAAACATAATTAGCGGAAGAATAAAATCTATTTCTGGCGAACCTGTTTCTTTTGCTACAATTGGGATTAGAAATTCACAGTTAAATACAATCAGTAATGCCGAAGGTGTTTTTACCTTTAATAATATAAAAAATGGCACTTATATTATCGATATTAAATGCTTAGGTTTTGAATCTAAAACAGATACCGTTTTAATTGCTTCAAACATAAGCTATTCCCCAATTTTGAATACTTCTAACAAAGAATTGGATGAAGTGGTAGTTAATGCAACCCGTGTGAATAAAAGTAGTGGTATGGCATTTAATAATATAGACGTTTTAACATTAAAACAGCAGAATTTAGGACAAGACGCTCCATATATGCTTAATCAGTTACCAAGCGTAGTTATTAATTCAGATGCTGGCAATGGAGTTGGGTATACAGGTATGCGCATAAGAGGTAGTGATGGTACGCGCATAAATGTTACTATAAATGGTGTTCCGGTTAACGATGCAGAAAGTCAAGGAACTTTTTTTGTAAATATGCCCGACATAGTGTCAAGTACAAATAATATTCAAGTACAACGTGGGGTAGGGGCAAGTAGTAATGGTTCCGGGGCTTTTGGAGCAAGTGTTAATTTTCAAACCAATCAGTTACAAGATAAACCTTATGCAAATGCAATTTCGACAGCGGGTTCTTTTGGTACCTTTAGAAATACGTTGGCGGCAGGTACTGGCTTATTAAATAACAAATTTACGTTAGATGCTCGTGCCTCAAACATTAGTAGCAATGGTTATATTGATAGAGCAAAATCAAACTTACAGTCCTATTACATTGCGGCAGGCTATTATGGTAAAAAAAGTGTTTTGAAATTTATAAATTTTTTAGGGCAGGAAAAAACTTATCAAGCTTGGTATTATGTAAACGAGGATTCTATTAAAAAAGGTAACAGAACCGATAATCCGGCAGGATTATATTATGATGCCAATGGCAAACCTCAATACTATAAAAACGAGACGGATAACTATAAACAAAATAATTTTCAACTGCATTTTATTCACACATTAAATTCAAAATTGTCTTTCAATATTACAGGTCATTACACAAAGGGTGCAGGTTATTACGAGCAATATAGGCAGGGAGAGCTATTTTCAACTTATAAGTTGCAAGACGTTATAACTCCAAAAGGCGATACTATTAGCAAAACGGATTTAATTCGCAGATTATGGTTAGACAATGATTTTGCCGGTGGTTTGTTTAATGTAAATTATACTATTAATTCTAAATTGCAATTTACATTGGGGGGTGGATACAATTCTTATTTTGGAAAACACTACAACAGAGTAATGTGGGCAAATTACGCTTCCAATTCTTCAATAGATTATGAGTATAATTATAACAGCGCCAATAAAAATGATGGAAATATGTATCTTAAAACAAATTTTAAACCAATAAATCATTTAAATGTGTTTGTGGACCTTCAAATGCGGAAGGTAGATTACCGTTATTTTGGTTTTAATGATACTTTAGCTCAGCAAATGCAAAATGTGTCATATAATTTTTTTAATCCAAAAATGGGTTTGAGTTATGACGTAAACTCTAAAATTAATGTATATGTTAGCGTTGCATTTGCAAATAAAGAACCAAATCGCGATGATTTTGTTCAAAGTAGCCCAAAAAGTCGTCCAAAACATGAACAATTAGTTGATTTAGAGACAGGGATAAATTACACTTACAAAAAAGTATACATAGCGGCTAATTTTTACAATATGCAATACACTAATCAATTAGTCTTAAACGGTCAGGTAAATAACGTTGGTGCTTACAATCGTGTAAATGTTGCCAGTAGTTATAGAAGAGGCATTGAGTTGGAGTTTAATGCAAACATTAATAAATATTTTTCGGTTGGAGGTAACATTACATTGTCTCAAAATAAAATCGAAAAATTTACAGAGTATTTGGATAGCAGTAGTGCCGATTATTCTGTTTACCTGCAACGCCAAAATACTTATAATAATACAGATATTTCTTTTTCTCCAAACATTATTTCAAGTGCCAATTTAGCCATTACCCCAATTAAAAATATGCAAATCGTTATTATCAATAAATATGTGGGGACACAATATTTAGACAATACAACTAACCTAAAACGAAGTATTAATCCTTATAATACAATAGATGTTCGAATCAATTACAGTATTAAAACAAGAGTTATTCCCGAAATCAGTTTTACGTTGGCTATTTATAATGTTCTAAATACTAAATACGAAACCAATGGCTATACCTACAGTTATTATTACGATTCAGCAAGTTTAAGCACTTTTAATTTTAAAGCACCTGCTGCACCAACAAATTTTTTGGGTGGAGTTAGTTTTAAATTTTAACCCCAATTACCAAAATATCATCCACTTGTTCTTCTTTACCCATCCAATTTACGATGGCATTTGATAATTCATTTTTTTGAAAGTCTGCAGGCAGTTTATGATTTTTCATTAGCAATTCTTCAAACTGTTTGTAAAGAAACTTTTTGCCTTTTGGGCCGCCAAATTGATCAGCATAGCCATCCGTAAACGTATAAATAAAATCGTCCTTTTGTAATTTAATAGTGTGCGAAGTAAATGGCTTTGGTTCAGGAAAATAACCACAAGGTTGTTTGTCAGCTTTAAACTCCAATAATTTGTTATCTCTTATTATAAAGAATGAATTATTAGCGGCGGCGTAATTCATTTCTAATGTGCTTAAATTAACTTTGCATAAAGTAACATCCATTCCATCTTTATTTTCCTGTCCAATGGTGGTTTGACGCATGGTGGTAATAATTTTATCTCTCAAAATATTTAAAATTTCCGCAGCATCCACATCATGATTGTTTTCAATAATATCCTCAATAAAGGATATTCCCATCATGGTCATAAATCCTCCAGGCACACCATGACCCGTACAATCTGCAGTTACGTAGTAGATAAATGAATTGTGTTCAATAATCCAATAAAAGTCGCCACTTACAATATCTTTTGGTTTAAATAAAACAAAACTTTCTTTGAAAAAAGCATTAAATCTGCTTTCAACCGGAATTATTGCGGATTGAATGCGTTTTGCATAATTTATACTATCTGTAATTTCTTTGTTTTTGTGTTCTAAAATATCTTTTTGTTGCGATATTTCCACTTTTTGTTCTAATACCAACGCATGTTCTTGTTCTATAATTTGATTGCTTTTTTCAAGCTGTAAACGAATTCTAATTTCATTAATAGTTAAGCGATAACGTGTTCTAATTAAAAAAATACAAAAAATGGCAACGGTTAAAACAAGCAAACCACCATTAATAGTAAACTCATCAACACTTAATTTACTGTTTAGTAAATAAAAAACAACATTGCAAATGATAGTGACAACAACAATTATAACAGAATACCATATCTCCCATAACACCAACATTCCAACACCTATAAACAAAACCATATAGGCAAAAGCATGTTTTTGAAGGTTGGCTAAATCCATAACACTCCACATAAAAGCGTTCTGAATAGAAATGCCTAAAACCAATATAAACATAATAGTATAAATACTTAAACCTGTTATTTTTTTCGACAAAATAGCAAGCGTAGTTATTAAGGAAACGGATAATCTAAAAATAAAGAAGGGAAGAAATTTTTCAGGTAATACAAAGTAGTCGCTTATGCACCAAATAATATTTAACAATAATCCAATCCAAGTCGTAATAATGTGAAATTGCTCGGTGGATTTTGTAAATTCTTTTTTTACTAAATTATCGTCTATTTGTATTTCTTGCATTACATAATGAAATCTAAACACTAAAAATACGATAATGTTGATAATTTTGATGAATAATGCGAAAAATGTGTTTATAATTAATCAATTCATTCGTTTAATTATTACTAATTTTAAGTTCTTAAAAACAATTTTATGTCATTTATAAATACCATTACAGCCCGTCAAATTCTTGATTCTAGAGGCAATCCAACCATTGAAGTAGATGTAATTACCGATAACGGGGTTCTGGGAAGAGCAGCTGTTCCTTCCGGCGCTAGTACAGGAAGTCACGAAGCTGTTGAGCTAAGAGATAATGATAAAACTCAATATTTAGGAAAAAGTGTTCATAACGCCGTAAACAATGTAAACACTATTATTCGCGAAAATTTAAAAGGCGCCTATTTACTAGATCAAACTGCAATTGATTATCAAATGATTGCATTAGATGGCTCGCCGAATAAAGCAAATTTAGGAGCAAATGCAATATTGGGAGTTTCATTAGCAGTAGCAAAAGCAGCTGCAGAAGAAAGCCGTATGCCTTTATACCGCTACGTAGGTGGTGTTAGTGCTAATTTGTTGCCAATACCAATGATGAATATTTTAAATGGTGGGGCGCATGCAGATAATGGTATCGATTTTCAAGAATTTATGATTATGCCAATTGGAGCCGAAAGCTTTAGTGACGGGTTAAGAATGGGTACTGAAATATTTCATCATTTAAAAGCTGTTTTAAAGGCCGGTAAAATGAGTACCAATGTGGGGGATGAAGGAGGTTTTGCTCCAGATTTTAAAAATAATGAAGAAGCCATTAAAGCTGTAATGCAAGCCATTGATAAAGCGGGTTACAAAGCCGGTGAAGATGTGTTTATTGCTCTAGATGCTGCAAGTACAGAGTTCTATAATCCCGAAGAAAAAATGTATCACTTTAAAAAATCTACCGGGGATAAATTAACCATTCCTCAAATGGTAGATTTTTGGGCAGATTGGTGTAAAAAATACCCTATTATTAGTATTGAAGATGGCTTTAGCGAAGACGATTGGGATGGCTGGAAACAAATTACCGAGAGAATTGGGGATAAAGTACAATTAGTTGGAGATGATTTATTTGTAACTAACGTAAACCGTTTGGCAGATGGTATTAATAAAGGTGTTGCTAATTCTATTTTAGTAAAGGTAAATCAAATTGGTACTTTAACGGAAACAATAAGCGCTGTTAATATGGCACAAACCAATTCATATACTTCGGTAATGAGTCATAGAAGTGGAGAAACGGAAGATAATACAATTGCTGATTTAGCAGTTGCATTAAGTTGTGGACAAATAAAAACAGGTAGTGCAAGCCGTAGCGATCGTATTGCAAAATACAATCAGTTGTTGCGTATTGAAGAACAATTGGGAGGAAGTGCTCGTTACTTAGGAAAAGCTTTTAAGTTTGTTCCTTAAGTACTGAGGATGTGCCTTTTTTAGTTTGCGTAAAAATTCAAGTTTACGAAACGTAGCAACAAAAGCTGTTTGAGCGAAGTGAGTTTTTTTGTTGTAGTGGAGTAAACGAAGAAATTAAGCAAAATAAAAGCAGCACGATATTCTTTGTAACTTTCTTTTCTAAAAAGAAAGTAATATCAATTTTTGTCAAACTTTTATCAAGAAAAAGTTGGTGTAGAATTATTTGAACTTAAAATAATTATATAATGAAATGTAATTTAATCTCTTTATTATTTTGTTTTGTAGTGCTAACCACGACCTCTCAAACCACCAATAAAAAATACATTAATACTAACGGTAATTTTTCTGTTGAGTTACCTAATAATTGGTCTGTATTAAACGATACACGTATTGAAAACCGAATTGCAGTTTGTGTTCCAACATTAGACAAAGAATTAAAGGAGTTTGCAAATTGTTTTGAAGGCACTATTTTTTATATTGAAAAATATAAAACAGATTTGGCAACCACTTTAAAAAGTAAAGGCTTTGTAGTTAGCAACGACTCTGTTTTTATTATAGATAAAAAAAATAAAAAAATTGAGGTTTCTAAAATTCAAAAAAATAATTATAAAGGTATTTACAATCAAATAAGCTGCAGTTTTTTTTGTAAAGATTCAGACAAGGCTAATCAGGGCAAATGCGATTATCTATTTTTCTCATTAAACGCAAAAACTATTTGCATTTACACCAATGGTAAGCCTTTACCGGATTTTATCCGTAAAAATATTATTGCTACGTTTAAGTTTATTTAGATTTTATAATGGTTAATTATGACACGATATTTGATATTCGTACAATAGAGCCTTATAGTTTAAATATCGCTATTATATTTTTCTCCCTTTTGCTAATAATGAGTTTATTAATTTTTCTATTTACAGGTAAAATCGATTTCGGTAATATTTCCATTAAGAGAAAAATGAACTATTATTTTTCACGTTTCTTTATTGTTTTATCTATAATTGTATTATGTATATTATCTTATTTCAGGTTTAACTATAAAAAGAATATTAATGAAATATTTGAAAGCAAAAATTTTTACGAGCTTAATGGATTTATAAAACTTTATGAATGCAAGGATTTTAAGTCAAATAAAATAGAATATTTTAAAATTGACTCGATATTGTTTGAATTTAAAAATGATCAGATAGATAAAGTTTCTCACCAAAGAAAATCTTTTTTAAGAAATCGCTTATTTGCAAGAATATCATTTATTCCTAGAAAAGAAGATTACCCAATTATTTTAAAAATTGATACTGTTGGATATAAATAACATCAAAAATCAATCAATCAACATCTCAAACGGCAACCGAGCTTGCACACCTTTTAATTTAATTACATCCTGTAATTGTTTAAAAAAGGTATAGGTAAATCCTAAATTACGCTCCATAATTCGGGCTTCTGCATCTTTTTCAACTTTGCCCAGCCATTTATCAAAGGGGTTGGTTTGCTTTGGTAATTCAACTAATTTATAATCTTTTACATTTGCCTTTTTAGCGGCGTAAGCAATCGCATCATTTAATCCCCCTAATTCGTCTACTAAATTAATTTTTAAGGCATCAGCGCCGCTCCAAACACGCCCTTGCCCTATACTATCTACATTGGCTTGTGTTATTTTTCGTCCTTCCGCTACACGCTTTGTAAAAATGTCGTATACCTTTTCTACACTGGTTTGTATGTAATTGTATTCTTCTTTGCTTACAGCGCGCAAAGTACTCCCCACATCGCTGTGTTTATTAGTGTTAACTGTATCTACAGTAATGCCTAACTTATCTTGTAGTGCTTTCTGCATGTTTGGTATCATGCCAAATACACCAATAGAACCTGTAATGGTATTAGGTTGTGCAAAAATTCTATCAGCAGCACAGCTAATGTAATAGCCCCCACTTGCCGCTAAATTACCCATACTAACAATGGTAGGCTTTGCTTTTTTGGCTAAAGTCATTTCGCGCCAAATTACGTCGCTAGCTAAAGCACTTCCACCTGGCGAGTTTACACGCAAAACAATAGCTTTTATTTTATCGTCTAAACGCGCTTCTTTTATTGTGGCTGCAATTTTATCGCTACCAATTTTTTCATCGTCACCTTCACCACTTTCGATACTTCCTTCGGCATAAATTACAGCTATTTTATCTGCTTTTGCAGTAACAGTTGTTTTAGGTTTAAAATTATATTTATCTATGCTTATAAAACTTAATTTGTCTTTTTCAGCTACTCCTGTTTTCTTCTTCAGCTCAGCTAATACTTCATCTTCATAAGCTGCCACATCAACCAAATTAGCTTTTATAGCGTCTTCCGGAAAATTAATTTTTAAGTTATTTGCCAATTCATTTAATCCATCTTTTGTAATTTTTCTACTGTCAGAAATACCTGTTAACATAGAGTTCCAAATACTATTTAAAAAAGTTTCAGATTGCAAACGATTAGCATCACTCATTTTGTCTAATATAAAAGGTTCAATAGCACTTTTAAATTTTCCGTGTCTAAATACTTGTACATCTAAACCTAATTTATCAAAAGCACCTTTAAAAAATAGCAAGCTCATGCTTAAGCCTTTCCATTCCATGGCGCCTTGTGGGTTTAAGAAAATTTTATTGGCGGTGGATGCTAAGTAATACTCCTTGTTTCCGTAGGCCTCTGAGTAGGCATAAATAAATTTCCCTGATTTTTTAAAATCCAATAAAACATTTCTTAGCTCTTCAATGCTTGCAAATCCGCCGTCAACATCTTTGCAGTACAAGTAAATTCCTTTTACTTTTTCATCGGCTTTGGCATTTTCAATTTTTTTTAAAAGGATGTTGAGTCCCATTTTTTCTTCATTATTGCTCATTGGCGCAAGTCCTTTTAATTCAGCTAAAGGATCTTCTTTTTCCCTATCCACAATAGCCCCATTTAAAACGAGTTTTAAAATAGTATTCGACTTAGCAACAGTTTCTTTATCCTCCTTTTTAAAAGTCTCGTTAAAGCTCGATTTTACTACACCTACAATAATTAATACGGCCACTATTGTAGCTATTATTATTCCTATTATTGAGCCAAAAAATGCTCCAAAAAATTGTTTCATGGGTTAAATTTATAATTTAAATTTTTATTTAAATTAATTAAATTAATCTTTACACTTTTAAAAGTTTATATGAACGTAGTTTTTTTGTGTTTAGGTGGAAATATTGGCAATAGGGAAGGTAATCTAAATCTTGCCATTAGTAAGATTTCGCAAATGTGTGGTAGAATTATTTCATCGTCCTCTATTTATGAAACGGATGCGTGGGGCTCTTATTCAAGTTTAAAATACTTAAATCAAGTTGTTCAAATCCATACAAAAATGGATGCCAACGAACTCTTAAAAACCTTATTAAACATAGAGATCGAATTAGGTAGACAACGAACATCAAATCAAAATGCTGATAGAATAATTGACATTGATATTTTATTTTTTAATGATGAAATTATCAATTTACCTCATATTCAAATTCCTCATCCACGTTTGCATTTAAGAAATTTTGTTTTAAAACCTTTTTCTGAAATAAATGAGGCTTTTTTACACCCTCAACTAAAAAAAAACATAAAGGAGTTGCTTTTAGAATGCCCTGATAGCTTAACTTTGAGTCTATTCAAAAAAAAAATAGTATTTTTTTTTAATTTTTTATTTTTTTAATTGAAAAAAGTCGTATTTTTGTCGCCCGTTATTTGATTAATTAGAACATAAAAACACCAAATCGAAATAATTTTCAAAAAAGATTAAAATAAATTTGGAATTTAAGAAAAGAGTTTATACTTTTGCCCCCCCGAAACGGAGGGATTGAGAGAGAGGGAATGGGAATACGTTCTAATAGAGTAATTAGTTTGAGATATTGAGAGTTTGAGTATAGGTTATAGAAACCTGAAACGTAAAACTAGGAATAAAAAATATTAAAGACGTTCATTGACAGATTGATAGATTAAAATGATAGCAAGTGAATCGCTATTATAGTAGAGATATTATAATAGAAGTATACAAAGAATATCACATAACTTTAAAAATAGGATTATG
>JANRJN010000014.1:0-54250 GCA_033763945.1 Bacteroidota bacterium
CCACCACGAAATATTGGATTAGGCGTAAGTTCACCTTCCTTTATTACGTGTCAGAATTTATGTGTAAATATTTCTTTTACAAATGCGCTTTTATCGACAAGTGTTTCAATACCTTCCAATACTTGGACAACTCCGCCTCCTATTTCAGCTACGTCAACTTTGTCCTCGTTAAATGCGTGTTCAGTGGGTTCTTATAGTATAGCTGTTAAGGATAGTCAAAATGGATGTGTAACAAACACGGTTATTAATATTTTAGATCAAACAAACAAACCTGTACTTGCCAACTTGCCTACTTTTACTTTAGATTGTTCTGCTACATCAAGTTTAAGTGCTGCTCAGGTTGCTATTAGTTTAACAGGAACGTTATCTGCTTGGAGTATTTATATTAAAAATAATCCAAGTAATGCTGCTTTTTCGAATTTGGCTTTAACAACTCCAATTAATGGTATGACTGTAACTCCTTCTGGAGCAATTACAACAACGTTTACGGTAGACAAACCCGGTGTTTATGGTTTTATTGTTAAAAATTTAAATACAGGTTGTACTGAATTTGGTGAGTTTACAGTAGCGTCAGGCGGCTTAACGGCTGATTTTAGTCCAAGCGCATTAACGGGTTTTGCTCCTTTAAGTGTGAATTTTAATAATTTGAGCTCTTCTTCAAATACAGCAACAGGTACATCAAGTATTACTACAAACTGGAGCTTTGGTAACGGATCTGTTCAAACAACTACTTCTGCCGCTATCGGGACAACTGCTAATTACATAAATCCAGGAACTTATACTGTAATGATTGTTTCTAAAAAGGGTGGCTGTGTTGACTCGGCTTATAAAGTAATTCGTGTGGATATACCAAGTAAGTTAGAAATACCAAATGTGTTTACACCAAATGGTGATGGAAGCAATGATATTTTCTTCTTAAAAACAAGTAATTTAACTGAGATTACAGCTTTAATCTTTGACCGTTGGGGTAATAAAGTTTACGATTTAACAAGTGGAACTGGCAACATAGCTTGGGATGGTAAAAATATGGAAGGTAAAGATAGTCCTGCAGGAACCTACTTCTATATAATTAAAGCAACTGGTAAAGACGGGCAGACTTACGAAAAGAAAGGTAATGTGAGTTTATACAGATAAACGTACAGATAAACGAAATCAAAAAGAATAAAAGACTCCTGATAATTTTATCGGGGGTTTTTATTTTAAGTAATATGCAAATTTACAATTTGGGTTTCCAGGGAATTTCATTTGCTTTATAAAGGTGCGTAAGTAGACGTCCTAAGATAAACAAATAGTCAGAAAGACGGTTTAAATATTTATAATGAATTTCTTCAACAGGTTCTACTTCAGCTAAACGTAAAACGGCACGTTCCGCCCTGCGACATACACATCGCGCAATGTGACAGTAGGATACATGAATGTGACCACCTGGCAAAACAAAAAATTTCATTTCTGGAATGCTATCAGTAATTTTATCAATAGTTTTTTCGAGCAGAGATATGTCTTCTTCGTAAATGGGAGGAAGTTTTACTTTATTTTTTTCAGGGTCAGCAGCAAGGTGCGAGCCAATTGTAAATAAGCGGTCTTGAATGTTAAGCAATAACTCAATACTATCAAAGTCTGAAATTGAATCACGAATTAAGCCAATATGAGAATTTAATTCATCAATTGTCCCATAGGCTTCAATACGAATGTGATGTTTTGGAAGTTTGGTGCCGCCAAGTATAGAGGTTTGTCCTTTATCACCTGTTTTAGTATAAATTTTAAATGACAAAATAATAATAGTATTAAAACGTTAAACTAATATTTACGCTTGGAATAATTGGCAGTTGATTAATACGGCTAAATGTGAAACGGTCTACGTAGAAAATATTTTCACGGTTATAAATATTAGTTGCACCGCCATTTACCTCTAAAGTAGATTTTTCACTGATGGCATACTTGTATTTTATACCAATATCAAAACGGTGATAATCGGGCAGCCTTCCACCATTGAGCGTTGAGGGGATATATCCTAAATTTCCATTAGCTGTTGGGAAGTTGTAGTTTACGTTGCCTTGAGGATTAAATTGATTTATAAAACCTTGAGTTTGTGTGAAAGGGAAACCAGTACCATAATTCCAACGGGCATTAAATTCCCAATTTTTCTTTTTACCAAAGCTGTAAGATGAAACCAAATTAATATTATGTCTTCTGTCAAAACTTGGAGGGTAGTTTGTTAATGTATTAGTGTTGCTGTTACTGGTCCATCTGTCGTTAAACGTTAAAGAATATACTGCCCAAAAATAAAAGCGTTTTCTGTCATATTTTAGAACAACATCAAAACCGCGTGCGCGACCTTGTTCAATAATAAAATCTTTTTTATTTATGTCAGGCCTAAAAGCGTTTGCTTCATCGTCGTTAAAAATTTTATCGCGATTTACATTTACGATAGTTCCAAAAAACTTCTGATACACTTCCACATTTAAATCAAAATATTTACCAATGTCAAACTCAATGCCCCCAACAACGTGGGTAGCTTTTTGCACCGAAGAATTTACAGTTTGTTGATTACCTTTATAGTCTATAAATGTTTTTGAGATATTTTCTTTTTCAGGGGCATTTATAAAACCATAAAATAAATTAACAATGTCTCTGTCACTATTGGCGCCCATTAAAGTTTGGCTATATAAACCGGCTGCGCCCTTAAATCTTATTTTTGGAGTAATATTTAGTTTAACTGCAATTCGAGGCTCTGGAGATGCAACTCCTAAAGTAGCATAGTATTGAAAGCGAAAGCTTGGCTCAATAATCACTCGCTTTTTTGAATCAATAAATTTATACTTTACAAAACTACCAACGTCAATTGTTTGGCGACCAAGGCTAATTGCAGCACCTTCAAAATTTTTAATGTCATACCTTGTGTTGGTAGTAATCCCTTCAAAACCAAATCTTACCTCTTGTCTGCCAATAAATTTAACGAAATTAAATCCAGTATTTAGACCACTAACGCTACTACTTTTAGAATCAGTTTCTAACGATGGATTGGAAAAATTAATTTTGTAGTTTGAATAAGCAATAATACCTTCTATAAGCAAATTACTTCCATTAGGAACATATAAAAAATTACTGCCAATACCGGTATTATCCCAGTTAAATCTTGCAACATTGCTATAATCTACTTTATCTGTAAAGTTAAAACCAAACAAGCTAAACTTACTCCCGTTAGTGGAGTTGATGGCAGTTTTAGCATAAATATCGGTGTAATAAAATGGTAAGCCATTTGAATTGGCGTACGGATATAATATTTTTGAAGTTTGAGGTAAGTAAGAATGTTTTGCTGAGACAATAAAGGAAGCGGACGTATTACCATTATCCTTTAACTTTACTAATGGACCCTCGAAAGTAGTTTTTGCTCCAAATGTTGAAGCACTAATTTTACCAGATAATCGTTTTTTATTACCGTCGCGTGTCGTAATATCCATGATAGAGGATGTTCTTCCTCCGTATTCAGCCCCAAAGCCTGCACTGTAAACATCGGCATTTTTCATAATATCATTATCAAAAACTGAAAATAACCCTATTGAGTGAAAGGGATTATAAACGATTAAACCATCCAATAGTACTTTATTTTGAACAGGTAGCCCACCTCTAATATAAAGTTGACCACCCTGATCTCCGGTAAAAACAACACCAGGTAATACCTGCAGGTATTGCGCAATGTCAGGTTCTCCAACGCTTGGCAATTTACTAATAAGTACCGGATCTATTTTTTGAACTGCTACGGTTGTATTTTCAACTTTTTCAGAAGAAGTTGTCGTAATTTCTACCTCATTTAATTTAATACCTCCCTTATTTGCAAAAAACTTTTTGTTTATTAAGTCATTTGCCTTTATAGTGATTGTTTCGCGAATGGTATCAAAATCTAAATTGGTAATTAATAAAGTATATTGTCCAGGTGGAATTCTAGAAATTGTAAAAAAACCGTTTAAATCGGTATTTGCTCCAATTGTAGTTCCTTTAAAATAAACGTTACTAAAAGGAACCGGCTCTCCATTGGCTTTATCATACACAAAGCCTTTTATCACACCTGAAGTTTGTGAAAAAAAAGAAATGGAAATAATAATAAATAAAAAACTTAAAAAATACTTTTTATTAAACACCTTGCAAAAGTAATAAAAAAAGTAGCTTTATTAATTAAAACTTCTTTTAACTTAAACGGATTATTGTGATATTTTATTTCGGAAGAAAATTTGTAGGCTATTGTTTTTTGTTTTATATTTACCAATAACTTTAAATATATTATTATGAAGAGAATTTATTTGTTTATACTTATTTCTATATGTTTTTCTGGATATACTCAAGTGAGTATTTCAGGCTTTCCTGAAGATTTCGGCCCAGATATAATTACACAACCTGGGTTACCAACTGGCTGGGTTGATAATCCTGCAATAGGTGAATTGGTAGTTGATGATGTTAACGTGCCTGGAAGTAATAGTGGGGGTAATGTTTTATTAGGTACTAATTCAAATAATGTTACCCAAGTTTTAAAATTTAGTTCAGCTTCTACTATCGGATATTCAAATATATTTGTAAATTGGTGGCAGTATGTATCTACTTCTGGTCCAAGTATTACCGTTGAGTGGAGCAATGATAATTCTATATGGAATGATATTTCAATTACGCCATCTGTTTTTGATGGTTGGGAAGCACCTTCTGTTGGCCCATTACCGGTATCAGCAGAGGGTCAAGCAACGTTTTTTTTAAGATTTACTTATTCTGCTTCTGGTACTGGAGAAATTATAGCTATCGATGATGTTGATATACAAGGTGATCCTACTCCAGTATATGTTTGGAATGGAACGGGACCTTTACATTTAACAAGTTCATGGGAGTTAAATGGTGCTGGAGGTCCAAATCCTTCGGGCTTCAATATAAACAATGCTACTTTTCAAATGGTAGATCAAAGCTTTTCGGTTTCAAGCGCTACGCTAAATGCAAATTGGACAATCACTGGTACGAATACTGTACTATATATTGGAGATAATAATTTTACTTCTAACAATATTAATTTTGACGTGGCTGCTGGTAAAAGCTTTGCGCTTGGTTCAACGGCTAAAATTGCTGTTACACCAGGTTCTTCGTTAACATTACATTCTACAACTTTTCCTTCTGCTGGTAATAATTATAGTTTTGCCCCAAATTCTACAGCTATTTATGCTCAATCTGTTGCAGTAAACGTTGCCCCTGCAACCTATTATGATCTTGAAATTGCTGGAACCGGATCAGGAACTAATAATGCAATAAGTCATTCAAGCGGAAACATAACTGTTAGTAATAACTTAACTTTAACCAGTGACTTATTAATGAATAGTGCTATTTCGGGTTCATCTCTTGTTTTAAATGGTACCATTTCGGGTTCAGGATTATTACTAACTCGAGCTAACTCTAAATTAGCAATAGGTGGTTCTGGAGCTTTAGGTACTTTAAACTTTGGTAATGGTGGGTTGGATAATACACTTCAATCTTTTTCAATAAATAGATCTTCATCGGGGAATGTAACTTTAGGAACCGATTTAACAATTTCAGTTCTTGGTTCGACACTAACTGGTGGCGCAATGACATTTAGAAATGGAAACTTAGATTTAAATGGAAAAAAGTTAACTTTAAATAATGCCGTTACAACAAATTCAGGCACAATTGGAGGTTCACAATCTTCTTCTTTAACAATTGGTTCTAGTACTACTAACATCACCGGTAGTATTATGTTTGATCAAACAACTCCTGGAACTACAAATGCTATGGATGAAATTTTTATGGATAGAAGCGGTAAAACTTTAACCTTAGGTAACCCGGTTGAAATTTGGGGCAATATCACGCCATCTGTTGGAACAATTGCCGCCGGAAGTGGCAACTTAACCATAAAAAGTGACGCTTCACATAAGGCAAGAATAGGTCCGATTAGTGGTACTGGTTTCTTTACTGGTAATCCAACGGTAGAGGTATTTAGACCAGCACTTAATACAGATTGGATTAATTTATGCACTGGTGGTGTTACAGGAAACACATTTTCAAGTTGGGATGCTGTTTTTCCTATGACATGCTCAACCTGCCCTAGTGGAACAGGAAGTACTGGAATTCCTGCTTCAGTATATACTTACGACGAAACTTTAGCAGCAGGTAATTCTGCAAATTCAGCAGCATACATTGATATTGACAGTTTTGGCGGTTATAGTTCAACTATAGATTCTAAAAAAGGGTATTATGTTTTTGTTGGAACAAGCGCACCAGGAACAGTTGGTTCAGCTCTTACTATTCCTTTAACTGGAGCCGTAAATACAAAAAATTCTTCTGGTAACATTACAATTACTAAAACAGGTAGCGATCCAGTAGAAGATGGCTGGAATCTGATTTCAAATCCTTATCCTTCAGCTCTTACAGCTAGTGCCGTTATTGCAACAATGGGGGCAAATATTAATGCAGCGTCTTTACAATCATATGATCCTGCTACTGGTGGATATGTAATGTACTCTGGTTCTGCAACTATCCCAATGGGTCAAGCGTTTTTTGTTCAGTCAGTTGTCGGTTCAGCTGCCATTACTCCAAGTGAGACTTGGAAAGTAACAACAAATGATAACACTGCAATATCTAAAATGGCATCTAATTCAAGTTTTTATTTTGACGATTTCTTACTTAATTTAACTAGTAATATTGTGCCAACACCATTTTTCACACAAGCTTACTTTACTTTTGGAAACGGCTATACTACAAACTACGAAAGTGGGGATTGTCTTTCTTTTGAAGGTACATATACCACTACACCTAGAATTGCGGCTTATTTAAATAATAAAACTTTAGTTAGAACCGCTTATCCTTCGCTTAATGGTTTAACTACTATTCCGGTTATTGTTAAAACAGGATTTGCAGGTGTTTACTCAATTAGTCCTGTTAATTTAAATAAATTACCTGCTGGTGCTTGTGTTACATTATTTGACATTGCTAATAATGTTTCGCATAATTTAAGAACTGGTCCTTATTCTGTGAGTATTTCAGCTAACGCTACAACTCCTCAATTTGAGTTAAGAATAACTTTAGTACCAACAGCTTTAACATCTAATTTTACTAACCCACAATGTAAAAAAGTTGGAAATGGTATTTTAGTTGCAAAAGGAACAACTGCTGGGCCTTGGAACTATACATGGAAAGACGCAAGTAATAACACTATTATAGTTCATAATAACGTTGCAAGTTTTGATACATTAAAAAACGTTGCTGAGGGAACATATTTTGTTGATGTTAATACAGTTGGTTCTTGTGATAATGCTAATACTCAATTTGTATTAAATGCAACTACACCATTACCAACTGCATTATTTACCGCTAATACAAATACTGTTTCTGTTACTAGTAATGTACCGGTTTCGTTTACAAATAATTCAGCCAACGCAACAAATTACTTATGGAGTTTTGGTGATGGAGCTACTGCCACTACAGCAAATGCTTCTCATGCCTATTCTAATGCAGGAGTTTTTGATGTACAATTAATTGCAACAAATGGTGTTTGTGCCGATTCTTCAATTGCCCATTCACAAATAACTGCTTTAGCAGGTCCTGCTGTTGGAATAAACAAAAATACCTTAGCTAGCAACAATGCATTTGTAAGTAAGGATGATGATGGTATTTTTGTTCAATTAAATTTTGATTTATTTACAAAAACAGAAATTACAGTTACAAACATTTTAGGGCAGGTAATTACATCTAAGAAAATTGTAGTAGCAGATAAAACCAAGTATTATTTAAACGTTCCTGAAAATGAAAAAATAATATTTGTTACTGTAGAGGCAAACAATCAAAAACAAACTACTAAAATTATTAACTAATAATTTTTAATTTAACTTAACCCGTCTTGACAAGGTCAAGACGGGTTTTTTTATATCTTTAAAAAAAATAATTTATGCAACGTAATTTTATCTCAAAAGAATTTACCATTACTACTTGGCAATTATTAGAACCATATTTTAATGATTTGTTAAATCGTTCAATAAATTCCGAAAAGGAATTGCAACTTTTTTTAATGAATTATAATGAGTTGGGTGCTATTGTAAGTGAAAATATGGCATGGCGCTATATAAAAATGACTTGTGACACTGCTAATACAGAGCTCAGAGATAGTTTTAATTATTTTGTGCAAAATATTGAGCCAAATATTGCTCCAATAGCTAACCAGTTAAACAAAAAAATTTGCGATTCACCTTTTGTAAATAAACTAACAAAGACAGGATATAATATTTATTTAAGAAGTTTAAAAAATGGTATTGATTTATTTCGCGAAGAAAATATCCCTTTAAATACCAAACTCCAAGAGTTAGAACAACAATTTGGAGAAATTAATGGTGCGCAAAACATTGAGTACAATGGCGAAAAAATTACCATGCAAAAAGCTTCAGTATTTTTAAAGGATTTAAATCGTTCAGTGCGTGAAGAAGTATATGCTAAAATTCAAAATAGAAGAGCGGAGGATGAAGATGCATTGAATGTTTTATACTCTAAACTTATCGAGTTACGCCATCAAGTAGCTTTAAATACCGGGTTTAAAAATTATAGAGATTTTAAACACCAATCTTTGGGTCGTTTTGATTATTCAGTTAGTGATTGCTTAAATTTTCATGATGCCGTTAAGAAATATGCTGTTCCATTAATTCGAGAGCATGATTTAAAACGCAAACAAAAGTTACAATTGGAAGATTATCGTCCTTGGGATACTGCTGTTGATGAAGATGGATTAACACCCTTAAAACCTTTTACAACGGCAAAAGAATTAATAGATAAAACAATTACCTGCTTTAATAAAATTGACCCTTATTTTGGTGATTGTATTTCGACAATGAATAAACTAGGGCGTCTTGATTTGGAAAGTCGTTTGGGTAAGGCTCCAGGAGGCTATCAGTATCCATTGTACGAAACCGAAGTCCCATTTATTTTTATGAATTCTGTTGGACTGCACCGTGATTTAACAACTATGGTTCATGAAGGGGGACATGCTATTCATTCGTTTTTGGATAGCGATTTGGAGTTGGTAGATTTTAAATCCCCTCCTAGCGAAGTGGCAGAATTGGCAAGTATGAGCATGGAGTTAATTAGTATGGAACATTGGGATGTTTTTTTTACCAATGATAATGACTTAAAACGTGCTAAACGGCAACAGTTAGAAAGTGTGATGGATACTTTGCCTTGGATTGCTGCCATTGATAAGTTCCAACACTGGGTATATGAAAATCCCAATCATAACATTACGGAGCGTTATGATAATTGGCTGAAAATTGCAAAAGATTTTGGAAGTGATGTTGTAAACTATACTGGATTAGAGGCAAATTTAAAACGTAAATGGCAGGTACAATTGCACTTATTTGAAGTGCCTTTTTATTACATTGAGTATGGATTTGCTCAATTAGGTGCCATTGCCGTTTGGAGAAACTATAAAAATAATTCAAATCTAGCGATTGAAAACTACAAAAAGGCGTTGGCTTTAGGCTATACCAAATCAATTCCAGAAATATACCAAGCAGCCGGTATTAAGTTCGATTTTAGCCCAGATTATATTAAAGAATTAATGGATTTTGTGAAAGTCGAGTATCAAAAACTTTTTTAAGAAATTTTAAGGCTTGTTTTTACAAAAATAA
The DNA here is from genome assembly GCA_033763945.1 of Bacteroidota bacterium. Taxonomy (GTDB): domain Bacteria; phylum Bacteroidota; class Bacteroidia; order B-17B0; family Aurantibacillaceae; genus Aurantibacillus. The sequence continues at coordinate 9,657 of JANRJN010000014.1, forward strand.
TGTTAGTTTTGCACACCAAAATTAATCCCGTAAGATTATGTTTTTGTGTTTTTCGCAGAGTTAGTCCTTAGCTCTTACCTAAAATCCAGATTTATCTTCTTACTACAAAACAAAAAAGAACTATATGAAATTATCCATGTTTAAGTTTAATCTGCCTAAGGAATTAATAGCAGAGCATCCGGCAAAAAATCGTGAAGACGCCCGTTTGATGGTTATTGATAGAGCAACAGGCAAGATTTCCCACAAAAAGTTTAAAGACATAATAAATTATTTTGATGAGGGAGATGTAATGATGTTAAACGATACAAAAGTGTTTCCGGCGCGTATGTATGGTAATAAAGAAAAAACCGGAGCAAAAATTGAAGTGTTTTTATTACGTGAGTTAAATGCCGAAAGTCGTTTGTGGGATGTATTAGTTGATCCGGCTAGAAAAATTCGTATTGGTAATAAATTGTATTTTGGCGAAAACGATAGTTTAGTGGCTGAAGTTATTGATAATACTACATCTCGTGGGCGTACCTTACGTTTTTTATATGACGGAAGTTATGAAGAGTTTAGAAAAGTATTGTACGATTTAGGCGAAACACCATTGCCAAAATACATTAAACGTGCCAATGAACCCGAAGATGTTGAGCGTTACCAAACCGTATTCGCCAAAAATGAAGGTGCCGTAGCTGCTCCAACGGCTGGGTTACACTTTAGTCGCGAATTATTAAAGCGCCTAGAAATTAAAGGGGTACAATTTGCACCTATTACCTTACATATTGGTTTAGGAACATTTAGAACGGTAGAGGTTGAAGATTTAACCAAGCATAAAATGGAAAGCGAAGAAGCATTAATTTCTAGTGATACCTGTAAAATTGTAAATGCTGCAAAAGATAAGAAGAAGAAAGTATGTGCAGTTGGAACTACGGTTATGCGTGCCATCGAATCTTCGGTTAGTACCACAGGGCAATTAAATCCTTATGTAGGCTGGACAAATAAATTTATTTTTCCTCCATACGATTTTAGCGTTGCAAATTGTATGATTACTAATTTTCATATGCCAGAAAGTACATTATTAATGATGGTAAGCGCTTTTGGAGGTTATGAGTTAATCGATAAAGCTTATAAAGAAGCCATAAAAGAAAAATACCGTTTTTATAGTTACGGAGACGCAATGCTGATTTTGTAAGAATCATATATTTTAAAGAGCCACAGATTTCACAAATTTCGCAGAACATGTGATGTTTAAATCTGTTGTATTTGTATAATCTGTGGCAAAATAATACTAGTATTATTCGTATCTAATATAAATTTTTCAATTTCATTTATTTTTACCATTTTTATTCCCATTGAATAAGGGACTTAAAATAGCATTATTACCTTTTGCAGCAGTATATGGTTTAATTACTTACTTAAGAAATAGGTTGTATGATTTTAATGTCTTAAAACATACACGTTTTGATGTTCATACAATTGGCGTTGGTAATTTAGCAGTAGGTGGTGCAGGTAAAACACCATTGGTAGAATATTTAATAAAATTATTATTATCTGAGGAATCAAAAATTGCCACTCTAAGCAGAGGATACAAACGTAAAACCAGTGGTTTTTTATTAGCAACAGAGGAAAGTACGGCACAAGATATTGGCGACGAACCATTGATATACAAATCGAAATATCCTGTTCAAGTGGCTGTTGATGGTAATCGCGTAAATGGTATTAAAAAATTACTAGCACTTGAAAATAGTGCACCAAAAATCGTTTTATTAGATGATGTTTTCCAACATCGTTCTATTAAATGTGGCTTGTCAATATGTGTAAGCGATTATAGTAATTTGTACTTTAACGATACAATGTTGCCTTCAGGAACTCTTCGCGAATATAAAAGTGGTATTATTCGTGCCGATGTGATTGTTGTAAGCAAAACCCCCGAGAGAACAACGGCTGTTGATATTAGAAACATTTTAAAAGATATTAATCCAAAGGCACATCAACAAGTATTTTTTAGTTATTTAAAGTATGGCGAATTATATTCGATAACTAATAAAAATCAAAAAATTGATACCTTGAATGATCTTTTTAGGTTTAGAATAATTTCATTTGCAGGTATAGCCAATGCTACACCTTTTGTGAATTATTTAAAGGAATATTCGGCTGAATTGCGTCACCTTCCTTTTAGCGATCACCATGAATATGTATTAAAGGATTTAGAGGATATTGAACGTTATTACGAGAGTATCGAAGGAGGAAATAAAATATTGGTTACAACCGAAAAAGACTTAATGCGGTTAAAAAATAATTCAGTTTGGGATGTGGCAAAAAGAATGAATATTTTTGTCTTACCAGTTGAAATTACATTTAAGGATAAAGAAGAAGAGTTTAATAATTTAATTTTAAAATATGTTAGAGCAAATAAAATTTACCACCAAAAGTATTCTTAGTAAAACAAATAATTTTACCCCGCAGTTTGGTATAATACTTGGTACCGGATTAGGAGGATTAGTTAACGAAATTAAAATAGAGTACTCTATTCCTTACAACGAAATTCCTAACTTTCCGGTAAGCACTGTTGAGGGACATAGTGGTAAATTAATTTTTGGAGAATTGGGAGGTAAAAAAGTTATGGCCATGCAAGGGCGTTTCCACTTCTACGAAGGCTACTCCATGAAAGAAGTCACTTTTCCGGTAAGAGTGATGAAAGAATTGGGTATTAATACGTTAGTAGTAAGTAATGCTAGTGGAGGTATGAATCCTTCGTTTGAAGTAGGTGAAATTATGATTATTAACGATCATATAAATTTATTTGCAACTAACCCTTTAATTGGTAAAAATATAAACGAACTTGGCCCACGTTTCCCCGATATGAGTGAGGCTTATAAGAAAGAGTATGTTGAACTGGCAAAAAAAATCGCAAAAGAAAATAATATTAAAGTAAGTGAGGGAATTTATGCCGGCCTTAGTGGCCCTTGTTTTGAAACCCCAGCTGAATACCGATATATTTGGCGTATAGGTGGAGACGTGGTTGGTATGAGCACCGTGCCCGAAGTTATAGTTGCTAAGCATGGTGGTATGGATTGTTTTGGAATTAGTATAGTTACAGATTTAGGTGTTGAGGGTAGCGTACAAAATGTCAGCCACGAGGAAGTGCAGCTTATTGCTAAAGCTCAAGAACCTAAAATGAGCTTGATTGTAAGAGAGTTAATTAAACAGATAAATTAGAAGGTTTTGATTTATAAAGTTTTTGTACTAACTTAAACTTTTGTAAATAATCTTTTAAAGTGAAAAGAATAATATATATATCATTTGTTTTTATTCTGTTAGTTAGTTCATGTAATACTAAAATAGATACTAAAAAATCATCTATAGAATCAGAAGACTCAACGGATACAAAACAAACTACAACCAATCAACCTGTAGAAGTAAAAAAGGCAATCAGCACTATCATAAATGCAGGTACACCAAGGGCTATTAGTGTTTCCAAACCTTTATTTTCTCTTACCAACACCAATATTCTTCAATCAGCCCCTCCTTTAATAACTCAAATTCCGAATGAACTCAGTACAAAAACTCCCGGCGCTGATACATTTTTACTGCCTCAAAAAATAAAGTTAAAGTATAAAGAAGTGCTTTGTAAATACCCTGTTTCAGTTCCTGCTTTATCTCCAAGGTTTAAAGATGCAGCAAATTGTTATCTGCAATATTTAGATGTAGAGCAAGGCATGTCTTCCTCATTTATAAGGTGTATTACAAAAGACAAAAATGGAAATTTATGGTTTGGTACTAACGGTTCAGGACTTAGTAGGTACGATGGTAAAACATTTACCCATTTTACAGAAAAAAACGGTTTATCCAGCAATAATGTTCTTTCCGTTTTGGAGGATAGTAAAGGAAACCTTTGGCTGGGAACCGAAGGTGGCGGTGCTTGTTGTTATAATGGAAAATCGTTTATTTATTTTACTGAAGAAGAAGGTTTTCCCAATAACACTGTTTTATCCATTTTTGAAGATAAACAGAAAAATATATGGTTTGGGACAAATGGAAGTGGGGTTTGCAAATACGATTTTAAGGAGCTAACAGTTTATTCAGAAAAGCAGGGTTTAAGTAACAACAATGTAAGAAATATTTTACAAGATAAAAATGGTGCTTATTGGTTTGGTACAACAGGTGGTGGCGTTTGTCGTTTTGGAGGAACATCCTTTACCCGTTACGGTACCGATGAAGGATTAGATTACGACATCGTTCTTTCTTCATTAATGGATAAAGATGGTAATCTTTGGTTTGGCTTAGATGACGGGGGTGTAAATATGTATAATGGCAAAGTGCTCACAAAGTACTCTAAAGCGCAAGGATTAAGTGATAACTCCATTAATGCCATCATACAAGATAAATTAGGTAATATATGGTTTGGAACGTATAATGCTGGTGTGAATAAATTTAATGGCAAAACATTTACCTCTTTTTCAGAAGATCAGGGGTTAACAAACAGAAACATTACATCACTTTACGAAGATGATGGTGGTAATATTTGGTTTGGCACCTATGGTGGAGGCATTTGTAAATACAAAGAAGTTTCTTTTTCAAATTATACAGTCAAGGAAGGTTTTAGTAACAGCACAGTTAGGGGTATATGCGAAGACAATGATAAAAATTTATGGTTTGCAACATATGGCAATGGTATCATAAAATATACGGGTAATATTTTTGCTCAGTATAGCGAAGAACAAGGGTTACCAAATAAAACTTTTAAAACTGCCACAAAAGATAAGAATGGTAATCTCTGGTTTGGAACGGATGGTAACGGCGTAATTAAATATGACGGAAAAAATTTTTATAACTATACAGAAAAAGAAGGTTTAAATAGTGATTATGTTTTGAGTTCTTTTTGTGATAAAAATGGAAATGTATGGTTTGGTTTTGACGATGCCGGAGCCTGTAAATTTGATGGAACAACGTTTACACAATTTAATGCAGATGATGGTTTGTGCGGCAATTATATTATAAGCATAAATGAGGATAAAGAAGGGAATATTTGGCTTGGTTCTGATGGAGATGGAGTAAGTAAATATAAAGACGATACCTTTTATAATTATGCAACACAACAAGGTTTAAGTGATAATATTGTTACAACGCTATTTATTGACGATGAGGGTAACATAAGTTTTGGAACCAAAAATAATGGCATTAGCATCTTATCAAAAAATCAAATAAATGCATCTAATCCACAATTTACTTATTTCACAGAAAAAAATGGTTTGGTAAATAATTCTGTTCAATCAATTGTGGAAGATTTTAAAAACAATATGTGGATTGCCACCAATAAAGGGTTGTGTTGTTTGGTAAACGATACTGCTAATGTAAAAAAGACATATGCCTACACAACAATGGATGGACTGAAGGCCAATAATTTTTTTCCGAATAGTTTTTTTATTGATAGTAAAAATAATGCATGGTGGGGTTCTGGTAAGGCACTATCTACCTTAGATTTAAATACATATTATTTTAAAAATAATTCGCCAATCATTCAATTAAATAGCGTTGAGGTAGAGCAAAATTATATAGATTTTAATTCAATAGCTGTTAATAAAGCAAATAACAAAACACATATTATAGGTAATTTAACTAAAAAGGATTTATCAAAAATGCAATTTGATAGCGTAAAACCATTTTATAACTATCCAATTAATCTCTGTCTTCCATACAGCTTAAACCATTTAACCTTTAATTTTAGTGGTATTGATTGGACCTCTCCTGAAAAGATAAAGTATCAATATATGTTAGATGGATTGGATAATGATTGGAGTCCTGAGACTTATGAAAACAAGGCCGATTATTCGAGCCTACCGGCCGGAACTTATACATTTAAGGTAAGAGCGGTTGGTGTTTCAAATGTTTGGAGCAGTGAAACCGAATATACATTTACAATAAGTCCACCTTGGTGGTTAACATGGTGGGCATATACCTTGTATGTTTTAGTTTTGGTTGGCGTAATTATTTTATTTACCAATATGCGCACCCGCAAGTTGGTGGCGCAACGAAAACTGTTAGAGCAAACTGTTGTTGAACGTACCTCAGAAATTGTACACCAAAAAGAAATTGTTGAAGAAAAACAAAAGGAAATAGTAGATAGCATAAATTATGCAAAGCGCATACAACGCGCCATTTTAGCCAGTGACAAAATATTTGATGCTTCTTTTAAAAACAATTATTTTATTTATTATCAGCCTAAAGATATTGTGAGTGGTGATTTTTATTGGGCTACCCCACCAAAAAACAATGTGTTTACATTAATAACCGGTGATTGTACAGGGCATGGAGTGCCTGGGGCATTTATGAGTTTGTTAAATATTAGTTTTTTAAATGAAGCTATTAACCAAATGAAAATGACGGACCCAGCCGAAATTTTAAATCATGTGAGAAAAAGAGTGATAAAGTCGCTGGCGCAAGATGGTAGTGAAGAAGGCGGAAAAGACGGCATGGACTGTAGTGTAGTTTGTATTGATTTGGTAAATAAAAAATTAACCTTAGCAGCAGCTAATAACCCTGTTTGGATTATCCGAGTTGTCACTTCGAGTAGCGAAGCGAATGATGTGACTCACGAACTAATTGAATTTAAAGCCGATAAAATGCCCGTTGGCAGACATATAAAAGAGGATGTGCCATTTACCACTCAAACATTTGATTTAAAGAGTGGCGATTTTATTTACACGTTAACAGATGGAGTAGTGGATCAATTTGGTGGACCAAATCACAAAAAAATAACATCAAAGGGGTTAAAAAACATTTTACTTCAAAATAGTAATTTAACTGCTTTAGAGCAAAAGGAAAAAATTGAGGAGCTCATTAAAAACTGGATTGGCAATTTAGAGCAAATAGACGATATGCTTTTAATTGGAATTAAAGTGGATTAAACTTCCTCAACGCCCAATTCTCTTTTTTTCGCATGGTTTCGGCATCTGGTTTGGTTTTGTCTTTATAACCGCATAAATGTAAGGCGCCATGAATAATAACACGATGAAGCTCTTCTTGAAATGTTACTTCAAATTTTTTTGCATTTTCGTTTACCCTCTCAACACTTATAAAAATATCGCTGTTTAATTGTTTGTCTTCGCAATAATCAAAAGTAATAATGTCTGTTAAGGTGTTGTGGTTTAAAAACTGAATGTTTTTTTTCAGAAGTTCCTCGTCGGAAGTAAAAATGTAATTTAGTGTGCCAAGCGTTTTTTTTTCGAGTTCAATAATCTGTTTTATCCAACTTTTTAATTTCGATTTGTTTTTTAATTTAAAATCAATGTCTTCGTTATAAAAATGAATGGCCATTACAAAGAAGTTGAGTCTTTAACAATTGTAGGTAATTGCCCGTTATTTTTGGTTTTTATCAATTCTTCCACCAAGGGTAAGGCATTTTTAAATTCTTGTAAATTAGTTTGAAATAGTTGTTGTTGTAAAAAACTTTTTTGAATAACATCATTCGCTTGTTCTCTTTCTGCAAACGAAAATTCACTCCGTTGTTTTTCCTCTAAACTATTTGCTTTTACATCTGTCAATAATTTATTTAGCTGAGCATTCACTAAGTAGCCGCGTGCTAAAATAGTTTTACGGTTTATAAAAAAGCCTTCGAGGTTATTGCCACTTGCAAAAAAATGTTGCAAGGCATCCGCTTCTTTTTTTGAAACGGTATCGTTTATGTTTTGCTTAATAAATTGTTTGTAATCATTAAACTTGGTAAGCGCTTTTTCTAAAATAACAGTATCCGTTTTTTGAAGCTCATTTAACTTTAGGTTTAATGCTCCGCTAATGCTATCTAAGGATTTTATTTGTTTGGCTTGCTCGTCATTGCCTGAACAGGATGCAAACAATGCACCAACAATTACAACAAAAAAAATATTATTAAAATAACGCATTATGCTATGATGTCAAAGCCGCAATAAGGTACTAATGCTTTTGGAATAACGATACCTTTTTCAGTTTGATTATTTTCTAATAGAGCTGCAACTATGCGCGGTAATGCCAAGGCACTTCCGTTTAAGCTGTGCGCTAATTGAGTTTTGCCATTAGCATCTTTGTAGCGGCATTTTAAACGATTAGTTTGAAACGTTTCAAAATTACTTACACTGCTTACCTCTAACCAACGTTGTTGTGCGGCGCTCCACACTTCCATGTCGTAAGTTAAAGCACTTGCAAAACTCATATCGCCACCGCATAATTTTAAAACACGAAACGGCAATTCCAATTCTTTTAATAAACCGGCAACGTATTCTTTCATGACTTCTAACGTTTCGTAACTTTTATCAGGATGCGCAATTTGCACAATTTCTACTTTATCAAATTGATGTAAGCGGTTTAATCCGCGAACATCTTTACCATAGCTACCAGCTTCTCTTCTAAAACAAGGGGTGTAGCCACAATTTTTTATGGGTAAATCGTTTTCTTTTAAAATAACATCGCGATACAAATTTGTGATTGGCACTTCGGCAGTTGGAATTAAATATAAATTATCAATACCTACGTGATACATTTGCCCTTCTTTATCCGGTAATTGTCCTGTGCCATAACCGCTATCTTCGTTTACTACAATAGGAGGTTGAACTTCTAAATAACCTTGAGCTGTAGCTCTGTCTAAAAAGAAATTGATGAGCGCGCGTTGTAATCTAGCACCTTTGCCTTTGTAAACCGGAAATCCGGCACCTGATATTTTAACGCCTAATTCAAAATCTATTAAATCATATTTGGTAGTTAGTTCCCAATGTGGTGTATTGCCAGCATATAACGTGGGTTTTTGACCATGCTCATAAACTACCTCATTATCTTCGGGAGTTTTACCAAGTGGCACGGTTAGGTTAGGCGTATTAGGCACAAGTACTAACAACGAATGTATTTCGGTTTCAATTGTTTTTAATTGCTCGTCTAATTCTTTTTCTTTTTGCTTTAACTCGCCGGTACGAAGTTTTAATTTCTCTGCTTCTTCTTTATTCCCCGACTTCATTAGTTCACCAATATGCTTGGCAATAGCATTGGCTTCGGCTTTAGTATCGTCAGTACTTTTTTGAACGGAACGACGTAAATTATCTTTTTCTAATGCTGAATTAATAATACTTTCAGCATCCTTAAAATTTTTAATAGCTAAGCGTTTTAAAACGTCTTCTTTATTCTCGCGAATGTAATTAAGTTGTAACATAATGTAAATTGGTGTACAAAAATAGTTTAATTTTTTTAATGCACACTTCGACTCCCCTTAGTGTGACAAAATAAAAAAGACTACTTTTTACGGTAGTCTTTTTTATTTTTTATAAAATTTGAATGTTATTCTTCGTCCTCTTCGTCACCAGTTTTCTTGGTAGTATTTGTTTTCTTAGGATCTACTTTTGGAGCATTTGGATCAACAAAATCCCAATTTAAGATACTAAAATCAGTTCTACGGTTAACTTCATGCAAAGCTTCTTTTTCTTGAGTTGTTTTTGCCTTTTTGATAACATCATCTTTAATTAATAACATATTAGCACCATAACCTTTGGCTTTTAAACGGTCAGGATTAATTCCTTTTTCTTTTACTAAATAATCAACGCAGGCTTGAGCACGCGCTGTAGATAATGTCATATTTGAAACGGCTTTACCGCGGCTATCAGTGTGCGAACTTAATTCAACAACAGTAGAAGGATTGTTTTTCATAATATCGAATAAGAAATTCAAAGAATCTTTTGATTCAGGACGTAAAGTGGCTTTACCTAAATCATATAAAATTTTTGGCATTCTAATTTTAGGTACTACTGGTTTCAATTCAAAGTCAGCTATAAAATCTTTAGATTTATCTAAACCAACTGTAGTAATAACACGTTGATCTTTTGTAGCTAAATAACCTAAAGTAAATGATTGTGAACTTGATTGTTTGCTAGTTTCAGTAGTAATAGTGTATGTGTTTTTTTCTTTTAATTTAAAAGTATAGCTACCGTCTTTAGTAGTGTTATATTCATTAATTGTCCCATCGCTACCTACAATTTTAACTTTTACATTATTTACGGTTTCACCTTTACCAACACCACCTTTTAAATCATCGCCAGCGCTTAAGGCTAACCCTTTAACGTTAAAGGTTAATGGAGGTAAATTAAAGCTCCAAATATCATCACTTCCTTTTCCGCCTTCACGGTTACTAGTAAAGTATCCACGTTGTTTTTTGCCTTCATAAATAATTCCAAAATCATCAAACGAAGAGTTGATAGGGTATTTTAAATTTTCAACGGGTTTGTTAAATTTTCCATCAGCACCAGTTTCTGCCACAAAAATATCTAAACCTCCCATACCAGGATGATAATCAGAAGAGAAATATAATTTTTTACCATCATCGGATACAGTTGGATACATTTCATTGCCTTCTGTATTAACCGAAGGACCTGCATTTACCGGTTGGCCCCATGTATTTGATTTAATATCAAAAGAGCACGACCAAATATCTAAGTTACCATATCCACCACTTTTACGTGAAGTGAAATACAATGTTTTTCCATCTGAGGTTAAACATGGGTGACCAAATTGAACAGAATCATTATTAAACGGTAAACGTTCTGCTACACCCCAAGTACTACCTTGTTTTTTGGCCATATAAACAGCACATTTAGATTGTTTGTTACTTTCTTCCGGGCAACGTGTAAAAAAGATTAGATCTCCTTTTTTGCTTACCCAAGCAGTTGCTTCGTTAACAGGTGTAGAAATTGCAGGAGGTAACAATACTGGAGTTGACCATTTACCATCTTTTGGATTTAATTTTGTTTCGTAAATATCAGAGTGGTTTGAACCAACGTTTAATTCAGGGCTACCTAAAGCACCATCACGGCGCGACGTAAAAGTAATAGTTTGGTATTTTTTATCGCTAAAGCTAGGAGAAAAATCACTTTCTTTAGAATTAATTAACGACATATTTTCAATTTTATAGCGTTGAGGGGAATCTTTCCATTGTTGAGCTAATTCGCAAGATTTTACACCTAAATCCGCTTTTTTAGCATCTCCGCCTTTAGCTTTGTAATTTCCATATTCAACAATAGCCTCAGGGTATTTTAACTGAACTTTTAAAACTTCCGCTAAACGTAAATAAACAGTAGGATCATCAAAATTTGCAGTAATTGCCTTTTGGTAATAAGTTTCAGCACCTTTATAATCATTAATCTCTTGGCTGGCAACACCTGATTTGTACATAATCATTGGCTTTTTGTCCTTTGGAGCCTGAGCATAAGCTTGTTTGTAAATTTCTATGGCTTTGTGATACTGATGAGCTTCAAACGAATCATCAGCCTTTTTTAATAATTTTTGAGAGAAGCCATTCGAACTAATCATAATAACAGCAAAGGCTGTTAAAGTAAGTTTAGTAATTTTTTTCATACTTTAAATAGATTATAAAGCGCTAATATAATAAAATTTATTAGAATGGTTAAAAAAAAGTTAAAAATTCTCTATTATAACGTAATTTTGAACACATGTCAGGTATATATATACATATCCCTTTTTGTAAAAAAGCCTGTAATTACTGCGATTTTTATTTTAGTACCAATTTAAATTCTAAAGCTTTATTAATTGGGAATATCGTTAAAGAAATAGCATTACGAGGTAATTATTTGAAAACTAGAAGAGTACAAAGTATTTATTTTGGGGGCGGTACACCAAGTGTTTTGAATCAAAATGAGCTTTTTGAGTTATTTGAGGCTTTAGGAAATAGTTTTACCTGGCATGGGATGTCGGAAATTACATTGGAAGCAAATCCGGATGACATTACTATTGGAAATTTATTGATCTGGAAAAAATTGGGAGTGAACAGATTAAGCATTGGGTTGCAAAGTTTTAACGATGAAGAATTAACTTGGATGAACAGAGCGCATAATGCACGAGAGTCTATAGAAAGTATAAAAATGGCTCAAGATGCAGGATTTACTAATATAAGTATTGATTTAATTTACGGGAGCAAATTTCAAACCGAAAAAACATGGGAACAAACATTAAAAACGGCGATTAATTTAAATACCCAGCATATTTCAGCCTATAATTTAACCATTGAACCTAAAACTGTTCTTGGACTTAAAAACAACAAAGGTACCGAACCATCCATTAATGATGATTTAAGCAGCAAACAATTTTTAATGTTAATTGATATTTTACATTCTAATAATTTTATACAATACGAAATTTCCAACTTTGGAAAGGAGAATTTTTTTGCCGTACATAATAGTAATTATTGGAAGCAAGAACATTATTTAGGACTGGGACCATCAGCGCATTCATTTAACGGTAGTTCAAGACAATGGAATGTTAAAAATAATGCCACTTATATTAAAGCCATTGAAAATGGCACAACTTTTTTTGAATTGGAAGAGCTATCAACAATTGACAAATATAATGAATACGTATTGACGCGATTAAGAACTATTTGGGGTTGTAACATTGATGAAATAAAAAACAGTTTTGGTGAAGAAATGCTTAGTCATTTTTTAGATAAAGCAAATGCTAAAAAAGAATTTTTAATAGAAAAGGAAGGAAACTACTCACTTAATTTTAATGGCAAATTAAATGCCGATGGAATTACGAGTGATTTGTTTTTTTAATAGATTAAAAAACTAACTACCGTTGTATTTACGTTTATGGAAAGTAGAATTACCTCTCACTCTTTTGCGAGAACGCTCGGCATTTTGCTTGGCTAAAATACCATCTTTATAGCGTTTACCTTTTGTTCGGTAACGGGTAAATAAATGTTTTGTTTCACGCTTTTGAGCACGCCCTGATTTTGTACTATGGTAAACCCAAGCCGGACGATCTTTGCGAAACATACGAGCAAAAACGCCTCTTCTATTCGTTCCACGCGCAAATTTATCTGCATGACCAGTACTGCGATTTCTTTTAAATAAAGAACCTCTCTTTTGATTTCTATGTTCGCGCTTACGACCTCCCGTTTGAGCAACTGAAGTATTGCTAACACAAAAACATAACAGAACAGTAAGAAGTATAAATAATTTTTTCACTTAGTATATTGAGATACAATAATAGTGAAATAATTAATTAAAAATACGACCATTTATCAATTTCACATCAAATTAATGCAAAGATTTCAACAAGTAATTAAAAGTCTAAAAACCTTTGATTGTAGCTATTTAAACCATTTTAGCAAAAAGTAGTTTGTTAACAATAAATTTAATTTGCTTAAACTTTTATACCAATTACAAGAATATCATCGGTTTGTTCATTATCTTGTTTCCAGTTATTAATCGAATAATCTAAAAACGCTTCTTGTTCATCCACGGGCATTTCGGCGGTTGTTAACAATAGCTCTTTAAAATTCTTTCGATTTAATTTTTTGTTTTGCTCTCCGCCAAATTGGTCTGCAAAGCCATCGCTAAACAAATATAGAGTGTCGTTTGGTTGAAGTAAAATCACCTGTTCTTCAAATATTTTATTTACATCTTTATAAAAACCTAAAGGATAACGGTTTGCTTTTAATTCAATGACAGCATTATTTCTTACAATTAATAATGGACGGAATGCACCTGCAAAATGCAAACGGTTACTTTTTTTATTAATACAAATCAAGGCCACATCCATGCCATCGCTATTTAATTCAGTACCATAAGAATTTATGCACTTAAATAATTCCTTATCCAATTCATATAAAATTTTAGAAGGAGATTTTAGTTTTTTATTTAGCAACACTTCTTTAATAATAGAATTAGCCACCATGCTCATTAATGCACCTGGCACCCCGTGTCCTGTGCAATCTACTGCAACGGCATATTTATTTTCATCATCTTGGTAAAAAAAATAAAAGTCACCACTCACAATATCTTTTGGTTTATACAAAACAAAATTATTATTAAATATATTATTAATATACTCAGCGCTTTGTAAACTATTTTGTTGAATGCGTTGCGCATAAAAAATACTGTCGGTAATGGAACTGTTTTTTTCTAATAATTTTTTGTTGGATAAAAGTAGTTTTTGCTCCGCCAGTTTTTTCTCTGTAATATCGTATCCTACACCAATCAGCTGAAATTCGTTAAGGTATGATACGTTCCAGCGAATCCATTTTTGAGCACCTTTAGATGTTTTAAACAAATGTTCAAAGGTTTCTGTAGTATCAATGCCTTTATTAAATAGCTGTAAAATTTTATTTTTTGTTTGACGCCCATCGGGTTTACTAAAACGTGTCATTTCCCACCAATTGTTGCCTTTTAAATCGTTGGGTTCGTAACCTAGCAATTGTGCCGCCGACTGGCTAATGTAATCAGCCGTTCCATCGTTGTTTAAAACAACAATTAAAGCGTTTAATTTTTCAAGAATCTGTTCTTGGACATCGGTTTGTAGTAACATAAAGAAAATTTTAAAGGGTAAATAAATTTTTTTTAAAAAAGCTAAGGTATTAGCGAACACAAATACACCAACACATACAAGGCATTGTATGATAATGGTGGTGAATATTAATTTGTGTAAAATTCATTTTATGCCACAAAGTTAAATTAAAATTTGTTTGATACAAGTAAATTTTATGAAGTAATATTAATTCTACGTTAAAAAATATGATGAATAAAAAAGGAATGTGATTACTTTTTTAGTCTAATTGTATATCTTTAAATTTTAATCTCTCATCTTAATTTAATTAATTATGCCAGTTATTTTACCTGTAAATAATATACTACCAAGCTTTGGAGCCAACTGTTTTATAGCTCCCAACGCTACCATTGTTGGCGATGTGCAAATGGGTGACGATTGCAGTATTTGGTTTAACGCGGTGGTGCGTGGTGATGTTAACAGCATACGCATAGGAAATAAAGTAAACATACAAGACGGGGCCGTTTTACATTGCACTTACAAGAAGACAACCGTTAGTTTGGGAAATAATGTATCCATAGGGCATAATGCCATTGTGCATGGTTGTAAGGTTGATGATAATGTTTTAATAGGCATGGGTGCTATTGTAATGGACAATTGCGAAATTGGGAGCAATACCATTATTGCGGCAGGTGCCGTGGTTACCGAAGGCACCATTGTCCCCTCTGGTTGTATATTTGCAGGCGTGCCCGCCAAAAAAATTAAAGACATTAGCCAAGAATTAATTAGCGGCGAAATTGACAGAATTGCGAATAATTATTTAATGTATAGTGCGTGGTTTAAGTGAGAGTTAAACTATTTCGTTCACTGAGTTAAAGCCGATGTTCCTTATAATTACATTTAGCATCAATTTAATCTAAACTGAGCAATCACTTAAATCGAGAATAGATAAATAAATACGATTGTTTTCTTTTGTAAAATATAATCTTAATGAAATAAAATCACCGTGCTTTTCTCTAAAACAAACTAAAACGCTTCTGTATAAGCTTCCATCTATTTGTTTTAAGGAATTAAGCATTTTAGTATCCACTATATTATTTCCTTGCGTTTGATTAATTTGGTAAATATTTTGTAATATATTTTGTGATGTATCACAATCAAAAATAAAATAGCCTTCTTCTTCATTTGCACATACATCAAAATTTACTGGATTTGTTTTTACATAATTTTTTATAAAAGCATAATCGCGACTCATAAAAAGAAAAGGTGTTTTGCCAAGCACATCTTCTTTGCTTTTTAGCTTTTCTAGTAAGGGTGTTGCGCCTGGACCAGATTCAATACAATAAACGCCAATTGCAGGGTCAACAAATTTTTCAAGTGCATTTAAGCCCGAGAAAAAGGAATAAATAAGAGAATCGGCCTCTGGAAATTTAGTATTACTCACTGAGTTTTGCATCAGATTTGAAACCGAATCTATTGATGTAAGCTCAAGGTTGTGTTCAGTTTCTATAGCATTATTTTCACTACAACTTATTAAAATTATAACAGAAAATAAATAGATGGGTACTTTATTCATCGTAATTGATTTTAATTTCGAGACGGCTAAAACAACAAAATTAATATTTTTTTGTTTTTAAATGGTTAGTGAGTAGGACTGTTAAAATTATCCTTTACTTATAATTTTGAGAAGATAAAGATGTTTTTATTGTTTTTAGAATTATTAATTTCTCTTTGAATAAAAGAGTTTAATTCTTAACAACGGCATCAAACACTTTTTCCCATATGGTTTGGCCAAATAAAATATTAAAAGTTACTTGCGCGTATACACCATTATTTATTGAGAAGTTGCTAGGTAAAATATCACTTGGAGTGTAACGAATATTTTGATAAAATACATAACCAGCTTCGGCTTTGCCAACAAAGGTTTTCGAAAATTTGTAACGCAAACTGGCGTATGCTGCCGCAGATGTATAATTTAAATTTAAACGTTTATGGTTATAATCCATGCCAGTGCGGTAACCGTCAGCACTTACGCCGGCAGTTACTAATGTTCTATTATTTTTATATTGCAAATTAACCTGTACAGGCAAGGTATAATTAAAAACAAAATGTTTGCCAATTGGTTCGCTTCCACCAAAAAAAGGTGAGCCAACCAAAAGCCCATCACTATAAGAAGCGCCAATACCATAAAAGAAATTCTTTTTAACACCTCTAATATGCAATTGTCCAATTAAGCCACTAAAACGCGGCACGGCTTTATTAAGGGTTTTATCTTGTTCGGCAATGGCAATGTTGGTACTGTAAAATAAAATTCTGAATTTTTTTGTTAATGAAGCACCTAAAATTCCGGCGGCAAGGGTGTAATTATTTTTTTGAGGCAGGCTGTCAAAACCAATATTGGCTTGTCGTGCATTAACGCGAATCATTCCTAAAGTTTGCGAGGCTTTAACACGTACACTGTTTTGTAAAATGTCTTTTAATTTTAAACTGCTTAAATCCAGTTTTACATCTGCGCCTAACTTTGTTTTTATTGGGAATGTAAATACCGCATTAGCTTCCTTTTGGTTATAGGTTGAGGTAGTGTCTTTAAATTTTGAATCGAAAATATATTTGGTATCTACTTTTAAACGCGGACGGAACAATTGTTCTATTTGTTCTACTTCAAACGTTTGAGCATTAAAATTTAAACCAATGAGGGCTATTAAAAATGTGAAGTAATTTTTTTGCGTATGCATTCTTACAAAGATAAAACTTGCTACACAAAGCAACGACCTGATTCTATTAAAAAATCATAAAATAGAATTCTTTCACATTTCTAATATTATAATTCCACTGAGTTTTGTCACACCGAATAACCGAAGACAGGAGGTGTATCGAGATGTTTTCAAGCTAATCAGTTCTCGATACATTTTTCAGCTAATGCTTCAAAATTACTCTAACTAACAATTGTTTTAAATTATTGAAGAAGTTTATCAATAAAACCAACGGCGTTTTTTAAACGCGAGGCGTTGGTTCCTTCTACAATAAAATAATTGGCATTTATTTTTTTAATAAAATCTAAGTTCAGTTTAAAAATTAAATCACGGCTAAATTTGTTTTGTCTTAATGGGTCTGGTTCCCAAGGCACATCGTTATTGGTAATTAAATAATAATCGTAATTAATTTTGTGTAGATTATCTTCAACAAAAGTTACCGCTTTATTAAATTCTAAATCCGCCCAAATTTTAATGGTAAGAAGCGTAGTATCACAAAATAAAAATGTATTGGCTTGTTTTAGTATTTTTCTTTCTGATTCAATTTGGTTTTGCGCAATAATTTCTAAATCAGAGATGGTGTAATTATTTATATCCTTATTACTAAAATAAGTTCGCGCATATTCGGGCACAAACACAGTTTTATAATGGGTAGCTAACCTTTTGCAAAGGTCTGATTTTCCTGTACTTTCAGCCCCTATAATGGCTATTTTTTTAATAATTTTTTCCATTTAAAAAATCCGTAAGCGGCCATCAGTGTAAATATAAAATACAATAGGGCAAACAACCACATACTTTTTGAGGTGTATAAAATAATGTAAGTAAAATCTATTACCACCCAAGCAATCCAATTTTCAATCCATTTTTTAGTCATCATATAAGTGGCGGTTAAACTAAAAGCTGTTAAAATAGAATCTAAAATTACCTTATCGCCTTTAAAATAATTTAGAATAAAAAATAAAATCACATTTAAAACAGCAGTAATTAGTAGTAATGACGGAATAATTTTAAGATTGATTTTTTGAACGATGAATGTTACCTGTTTATTTTTCTTCCAAAAATACCAACCGTATATACCAGAAAGGAAATAAAAAATTTGCAAGAGCATATCGCCAAATAAGCGCTGATTGTAAAATGCCACAAAAGATGCTAATACACTAATTAAGGCACTTGGCCAACACCAAATGCTTTGTTTTATAGTTAGCAAAACTCCCAGAACACCAAAGATTAATGCTATACTATCGAGTAAAGACATTACTCTAAATTTATATTGTTTGATTTATAAGCCTGTAAAACTTCCATAAACTTACTATATGGTAATGTGTCGTCCCAAATGAAAGAATTAAATGCAATTCCGTAAAAACCTAAATCGTTCGCTTTTTTAACGGTGGCAGGGGTTGTCCCGCCTCGTGCCACAATTTTTTTACCACAATTTTTTAAAGCGGCAACAACACCTTCTTCGTAATAACCGCTATAAAAATCACCGGTTAAACTATTAAATATTGTGCCAACTAAGTAGTAGTCAAAATTATAGTCTTCTTTAGAATACAATTGTTGCAGACGGGAATAACTGCGACTTTTGGAGATGGCGCCGAATTTTAAACGTAAACGCATACGCACAAAAATATATTTCCATTTTTTACTTAAATGCGTTGTGGTTAAATGAATACCCTTTAATTTATACTTAAATGCAAGTTTATGATGCGAATGAATAACAATTCGGTTATGAAAATGCTCAGGAATTTCTTCAATGTAAGTTGCTAATTGTTTGGTGGAATGTTTAGCTTTTCTTAAATGTAAAGTAGTTAATCCACTTTCAAACATTTTGGTAACCAAGGCCGTTTCGTCGGGAACATCTTTATTAGGGGTAATAACAAATAATTTCATTCAGTAATCTTTCTAAGCGTATGGGTAATTATTTGTAATTTTTTAATTTCTGATTCACCATAATTTCACAAAAACATAACGTTAAAAACACATACTTAATTTAGGTAATAAATATACATCTTTTTCTAATGCGTTACCAACAACAATAATATTTGCACCTGAATTAATAACTTTTTTCATTTTTTGAACAGAGTCAATCCCACCACCTACAATTACCGGAATTTTAACTTGTTTTTTAATGGTTCTTACGAGTGAAGTTGGGATACCTACTTTGGCACCACTGCCAGCCTCAAGGTATAATAGTTTAAAACCTAAATGCTCTGCTGCCAAGGCTGTATTAACTATATAGGAACTGTTTTGTGGATTTAATGGCATTGTTTTTGTTACAATTTGTGTTTGAGAAGGCTTTCCACCATCTATTAAAATATAGGCCATAGGAAGGTGTTGCAACTTCATCACATTAATTTTAGGAGCCATAGTTATATGCTTTTCAATTAAATAGTCGGGATTTCTGCCCGAAATTAAACTTGGTAAAAACAAACCATCTGCGTATTTTGAAAGTTGATTTTCATCACCGGGAAAAAGAATGACAGGGATGTTGGATAATGTTTTAATAACGTTAACCGTTTTTGTAATATTTCCACTTTTTAATACGCTGCCTCCCACTAAAAAGCAACTTACCTTACAAGAGTTGGCAATTTTAATTAATTCGGGATTAAACTTATCTGGATCGATAAGTATAGCTAGTAAAGGCTTCTTAGCGGAGTGCAGTTTTTTTATAAATAAATTAAATTTCATTTAAAGCGTATACTAAACAATAATTTTGTATTTTTTCTTTTTTCAATAGGTAGCATTTTTGGTAATTGTCAATAGTAATATTTCCAAAAAGAGTATCGTTATTTGACATTTCAACAGATAAATTTAACTTAAAATCCAATCCCTTAAGACCATAGATTTTATAAAGTGTTTCTTTCGCAGCCCAAATAAAAGTTAGATTCTCTAAGTCTTCCCCTGCATATTCATTTTCTACCTCGTTTAAAAATTTGTGTGTAATGTTTAAAATTTTATTTCGAATAAGTTCGATATCGATTCCTGTATTTTCTTTAGAATTAAAAATAACAGCTAATTTGTCGTGAGAATGAGAAATTGAAATATGGGCGTTACTATCTTTTAAAAATGGCTTATTTGTTGGGGTGTAACATAGTTCAAATAACGGGTCATTTAAAATGGATGATAACAATAATTTAGTTGCCGCCTTTTCTAAATCTCGTTTTAGTATATAATTATTTGAAAGGGAAAACACCTTTAAATCTAATAACCCAAGTTTTAAATGGGGATTAATATTTCTTATTTCAATCAAACAATATAGAGCTTTTGTTGTTTACAAACTTATTAATATCTTTGTTATCCTTAAATTTTTATTAATTAAAAAACAAAATAAATGAGTACAACAACAGCCACAAAATTTATTGCGCATAAAGTTAAAGATATGTCTTTAGCTGAGTGGGGCAGAAAAGAAATTAAATTAGCCGAAGAAGAAATGCCAGGATTAATGGCTTTAAGAGCAGAATATGGCGCAAGTAAACCTTTAAAAGGAGCACGTATTGCGGGCTGTTTGCATATGACTATTCAAACTGCTGTTTTAATTGAAACTTTAAAAGAGTTAGGCGCCGAAGTTACATGGAGCTCTTGTAATATTTTTTCAACTCAAGACCATGCCGCTGCTGCCATTGCTGCTGCTGGGATTCAAGTATATGCTTGGAAAGGTATGAACGCAGAAGAATTTGATTGGTGTATTGAACAAACCTTATGGTTTGGTGAAGATCGTAAACCATTAAATATGATTTTAGATGATGGTGGAGATTTAACAAATATGGTGTTTGATAAATATCCTGAATTAGCTGCCGGAATTAAAGGTTTATCGGAAGAAACAACCACCGGTGTTCATCGTTTATATGAGCGTATGAAAGCAGGAACATTATTACTACCTGCAATTAACGTTAACGATTCAGTAACTAAATCTAAATTTGATAATAAATACGGTTGTCGTGAAAGTTTAGTAGATGCTATTCGCAGAGCTACTGACGTAATGATGGCAGGTAAAGTTGCTGTTGTTGCCGGTTATGGTGATGTTGGTAAAGGTTCTGCTCAGTCATTATCATCACAAGGAGTGCGTGTAATTGTTACCGAAATTGATCCAATTTGTGCTTTGCAAGCTGCTATGGATGGTTACGCCGTTCAAAAAATGGATAATGCCGTAAAAGTTGCAGATATAATTGTAACAACTACTGGCAATAAAGATATCGTTGTTGGACGTCATTTTGAAATGATGAAGCATGGTGCTATTGTGTGTAATATTGGTCACTTTGATACTGAAATTGATATGGCTTGGTTAAACAAAACTTATGGTAACACAAAAGATACTATTAAACCCCAAGTTGATCAATACACCATTAATGGTAAGAACATTATTGTTTTGGCCGAAGGCCGTTTAGTTAACCTAGGTTGCGCTACTGGGCATCCAAGTTTTGTAATGAGTAACTCTTTTACTAATCAAACTTTGGCACAATTAGAATTATGGACCAACACTTCAGCTTACGAGAAAAAAGTGTATACGTTACCAAAAATTTTAGATGAGAAAGTAGCGCGTTTACATTTGGCTAAAATTGGCGTAGAGTTAGATACTTTAAACCAAGACCAAGCAGATTATATTGGTGTTAAAGTTGAAGGACCATTTAAATCTGAATTATACAGATATTAAAATGAAGAAAGTAATCTTAATTGCAGGGGCATTATTAGTTATAATGACATCTTGTGGTCCAACTCAAGACGATGCTATAAAGTACAACGACACTTTAGTAGATATTATTGATAAGCTGACGGAAAAACAAAATCTGTTTTTAAATCAGCTGGATGGTCATAATATTGACTCATTAAAAATTACTCACCAATTATTTGCACAACAAGCTAAAGTTAGTTCGGAAGAATTAGCTAAGGTAAAGCCGTTTGAAGCTAAAAATGAACTAGGGAAAACGGTTTCCGATTTGTTTACAACTTTAAATTCGGTTGCTAACAACGAGGGGAAACAAATGGTTGAACTAATGAGCAAAGATAGCACGCAGTATACAGAACAGGATAATGACAAAGTAAGAGAACTTGCTGCAAAGTTTGATGAGCAGTATGACAAAGCTTACGATAAATTGGTAAGTGTTCAAGCAGCTTTTTCCAAGGAATGGAAATTCGACTTGATAGTCGATAAGGATAAAAATTAAAATTAAAAACCTCAATCAAATAAAGATTGAGGTTTTTTTATGGAAAATAAAACTACCTCACGTCTTATAGTTATATGAAACGTCAATTTATATTAATAGCGTTTATTTTCTTAAACTTTAACTACATTTTTGCACAGATTGTATTAATAAAAGGAATAGTAATAGATAATGATACTCATTTGCCTATTAGGGGTGTTGTAATAAAATGTTTAAATAGCCCTGCAATAACCGAGTCAAATGTGAAAGGAGAGTTTAGTCTACAACCTTTAAAAAGGGGAAATTTTAAGATAAGTTTTTCCCATCTTTCTTATCAAAATATAATTAGAGATGTAAAATCATCAAAAGGGGATACAATTTTTATTTCTATTTCTTTAATACAAAAATCAAATCTCTTAAATGATGTTTCTGTTTATGCATTACAAAAACCCGAAACATTGGTGGGCAAACCAAATTATAGCGTTTACGATTTTGATTTTTATGAAGATAAATTACTTTTACTTACCGCCGAAAAAAGTTTAAGCGAGGCAAAAATTCAATTATCTGATTATTCGGGAAAAATATATTCGACATTTGAATTACCAAAAGGGGCTGGAGAAGCTCATTCGTTTTTTCATGATTATGAAGGTTATACAGATATTATTTGCAAAGATTCGGTTTTTAGAATTGATGTAATGAATAATCAATTATTTGTGATGCCCATTTTAAAAGAGGATTATAAAAAATATCTCGAGCCCATAATTGATACTGCCAATAATAATTATTACGTAACAGATAAATGGGATAAATATCCCATGTTTAATTATTACTATTTAAATCGGGACGATACTTTAAATAAATTGTTACAAAGCATTACAAATGAAGATTTAATGAAATTGTATAATTTAGAATATTATTATTTGCCTTCAAGGGCAAAATTGGAGGCAAGAAGAATGGCGGAAGTATACAAAACAGATAAAAAAATAATTGCAGCGTTAATGAGTGGATTTACCCAAAGTATGTATTACGAACCGCTTTTTGCACCATTATTTATTATTAATGATACCATTTGTATTTTTAACCATCATAATGATAATTTGTACCATTATAATAAGCAAAATAAATTAATTGATAGTGTTAATATAAACTATCATCATCCAAAAAATTGGCGCGAATGGAGAAAACAGTTGTTTGTAGATGAAATAGAAAATAAAGTGTATGCTTTTTTTAGTAAGAACGAGCATCATTATATAAAACAAATTAATTACCAAACCGGTAGAGAGGTGTTAACTTATAAATTAAAACACCATAGCGCTCAAAAAATTAAAATTAAGGACAGCTATTTGTATTATGTTTATCGTCCTTTTGATAGCACACAGGAGAAGTTTTTATACAGAGAAAAAATAATAGATGAAAAATAAAAAAGGCGAAACTAGTTTTCGCCTTTTACTATTATTTAGTTTCCTAAATCTTCAAAATTTACCTCTGAGCTGTTTTTATCCTCACTAACATTGTCATCTATGGGCGGGGCATTGTCTTTTATGTGCTCTACCGCTTCATTTAACCCTTCTATAAATTTTTCAAAATCTTCTTTGTACAAGAATATTTTATGTTTTTCATAAAAAAATTTACCATCATCTCCAAAACGTTTTTTGCTTTCGGTAATTGTCAGGTAATAATCATTGCCTTTGGTGCTCTTCACATCAAAAAAGTAAGTACGCTTTCCTGCCCTCACTGGTTTAGAGAACAAATCGCCTCTATCATTTTTTTCAAATTCGTCTGACATAATTTTAGTATTGTAACTTAGCAAATATTGTAAAAAACTTTAAAGAATACGCATTTGTTGATAATTTGCATTTATTGTTAATAGCAAAAAAATGGCTGTAAATAAAAAAGCCGTCTGGATGACTCCAAACGACTTTGATAGTTAATAGTATTAAATATTAAGCGGCTTCTTTTTTAATTTCTTTAATGCCTTTTGCGCTGTCGAACATTTTTTGTGTAGCATCTTTACTCAAAGGCTCCATTTCGGTACTTTTTAAGTCTTCTATGCTGTAATCTTTGTTTTGAATTTTAAGATTAATTAAAAAATGAAATTCAGGTTTAGTAATTTCACTTTCCCAAAAAATGGCAGTAGGCTCTTCTGTAATAAATGATTTAAATTTATTTACTTCATCCCCTTTAATATCTGTTTTTTTCAATTCAATATCGGCGGCTTGTTCATTAATCGTAATTGCAAAGTTAGTTCCTACTTTAATATCTAATGCTCCCGAAGTTTGTTCAGTAATTGTCAATTTTGCAGTAGTGGTATCTGGAACAAAAACTGCAAAAGGTTTACCATATTTGTTTAAATCTAATACATTCATTCCTTGAGGGGCAACAATAGCTTCATCCTTCTTTTCTCCACCGCAAGCCATTAATACAGTTGTAAGAATAGCAACTGAAAATAAATTAAGAATTTTTTTAGTCATAATGATTTTGTTTTAGGGTTTGGTTTAATAATTTGGTTTTACAATGTAAATATAAAATTAAATTTTTGTTTGTGAAGCGTGCTTTTTAAAATGTGGTAAGTGTATAAAATAAAAAACCTTGTTTAAACACAAGGTTAATAGGAAAGTTGCATTAAACAAAAAACCCCGCTAATGCGGGGCTTTTATTACTTTTTCTTAGCAGCTTTTTTTACTGCTTTTTTAGCTGCTTTTTTAGGAGCTGCTTTTTTCACTGCTTTTTTAGCTGCTTTCTTAGGAGCTGCTTTTTTTGCTGTAGCTTTTTTAGCTGGTGCTTTTTTTGCCATGGTTATTTTGTTTTTGAGATTTGTTGATACGAAGTAAATAAATTATTTAATGTTATCTATATATTAAGGTTTTATTTTTTCAACAACAAATTGTTGAAATTGTTAATAGCGCAAATTGTAATTCAATTTTTTTTATTATAAGCTAAATTTATTTTATTAATAAAAAAAGAAATTGCCTCTGAGTGTATTGATTTTATTGGTGTTTTGAGTGAATGAGCTTAAAAAGAATGGAAACAAAAATTAAATAATACATCAGACGTAAAAAAAGTTCGAGAGAGAAAAAAATTATTCTTTTATAATTATTTCTTCTTCAACTTCCCAATCCGAAACTACTTTTATAACTTTTGAATGAATAATTACTCTTTCGGGTTGATGGTTGAGTAAATAATTTCCTGTATCCCATTTTTTATTTTCATTGTCATCAAAAATAATTTTTACTTGATAGTTAGCCGGTGGAACATCAATAAAATCAATGCTTCTAGCATTGCTGCCGGCTAAGCTTAATTCAATGTATGTTTCTCTAACAATTTGTTCTTTTTCATTTATTAGTTGAACTAGGTAATTTTGTTTTTTATTTAATAACAGTTTTAAAATTAATTTTCCGAAATCTGTTCTGCTTTCTGTTTTAAAATCTAAAACAATACTATCGTTATATATTTTGTTTTCTGTATAAAAAACAGCGCTGTCAATTTTTAATTGATAATTTAACCCCTCTTTTAATTTAGTTTGCAATTGCAGCTTGTATGGGCTTATCCACCTATGTTTGATTAAATTTTGATTTATAGTGCTATCTTCCTTACACGTTATCTTAATTTTTGACGAATTGATTTTTGCCGTATCCATTAAATTTAAAAAAGTTAGTTCTACAGAATTATTTAAAGGTAATTTGTTACCATTAATATTAAATTTTGGCAGTTGAAGTTTTTTTAACGAAGTATTTTGTTTTGGAGGTATAATTGAAAGCGTATCTATTTTTTTTGTAATTAAGTTATGGCTAATAAGCTGAAAAGTATCAGTTATTGATTTATAAAATACTTCAATAGTATCTCTTTCTATTGAATTTAAAGGAAAGTAAACGTTTTTAGAATCTTCTTCCGACAGTGTTCTCGTTTCAATTTTACTACGTTTATTATATACAATTGCCGAATAACCATAGTAAGGAGAGCTTATTTTTTTAATGAACGTTTTATTCGCTTCTTCTTGAAATGCTTTTAAATGAATAGTAGTATCATTTTTTAAAACCAAATTCGAATCTCTAAAAGCTATTTTTTCAATTTCGCCATCATATAAGTAGTTTTTATTTTTATCGGTAAAGGCGATTACTTTAAATTCTTTATAAGGTAGGTTTTCAAATATAAATTCGCCATTTTCATTCGTTCGTGAAACATAGTTGGGGATGGTAGTATAACATAAACTGTCACGCAATACCTCATTGGAATTATACAAGCTAATTATCATATCTTGAATAGGTTTTGCATTAACCTCTTCAACTACTTTACCTTTTAATTTTAGAGTATCAATAAAAGTACCTGTTGAAAAAACATAATCAAAATTTTGAAGAATATTTCCCTCATGCATGTCGGCTATTGATTTGCCAAAATAAAAACGATAAGTTGTATTTGGTAATAATTCCTCTTTTTTAAGTTTTATTTTAATTTTTTTTCCATCGGCAACAATTTCAGGTTCGTTTTTTAATTTAGGAGACACTATTAATTGATTAACAATGTCTTTTACCTGAACAAATTCATCAAAGTTTAAAATTATTATATCCGTATTAAAGTTTAGAGACTTATTAACAGGAATTGCTTGCAATAGTTTTGGAGCAGTTACATCTTTTTTGCCTCCATTTAAAGGCACCACTTGCGCACATTGTGTAAAAACTAAAATTAATACTACCGATAAAACTATTTTTATTAAACCTTTCATTTATTGGTTTATAAAAGTAATTACAATATTTTATTTAAGCGTATCTTTATAAAAGCAATTTTGATAAACTATTACATAGGTATTCTTAAAAAACTATCATTTTATAAAGTTCTTAATTTTATAAAATTATATCATGGTTTTTATTATTCACGTTTAATTAACCAACCCAAACAGTTTGGATTGCCTGTTTCTGTTAGCATTGAACCTACAACGAGTTGCAATTTACGTTGCCCGCAATGCCCGAGTGGTTTAAGAGAATTTACCCGGCCAACCGGCATGTTGCAGTCAAAATTATTTGAAAAGATAATTATTCAATTAAAATCGCATTTGCATAGTTTAACATTTTATTTTCAAGGCGAACCGTATTTGAACCCCGATTTTTTAAAAATGGTAAGTTTTGCTAACGATCATAAAATCTACACCATATCAAGTACTAACGCACACTATTTAACTAAAGAAGCTGCCATTAAAACCATAAAAAGTAAATTGGATAAATTAATTATTTCGGTAGATGGTGTTACACAGGATGTTTATGAGAAGTATCGAATTGGCGGAAAAGTTGACAAAGTTATTGAAGGAACGAGAGAAATATTGCTTCAAAAAAAACTTCTGAAGAGTAAAACACCCCACGTGGTGTGGCAATTTGTGGTATTTAAACCTAATCAACATCAAATTGAAGCTGTAAAAAAGTTAGGTAAAGAGTTGGGCGTTGATGAAGTAAAAATAAAAACTGCCCAGATTTACGATTTTGAAAATGGAAGTAACTTAATACCTGATATTGAAACCTATTCACGTTACAAGAAAAATAAAGAAGGTAATTTTGAAATTAAAAATAAATTATTGAACCAATGTTGGCGTATGTGGCAAGGTTGCGTTATTACTTGGGACGGAAAAATTGTGCCCTGCTGTTTTGATAAAGACGCCAAATACAAATTGGGGAATTTAGTTAATCAATCGTTTAAAGACATTTGGTTTTCTCAACCTTATAATCATTTTAGGAAATCTATCTTAAAAAGTCGGAGTCAAATTGATATTTGTACTAATTGTACTGAAGGAACTAAAGTGTGGGCTTAGTTTATTTAATATAATAGGTTAATTTCGTTTTTTATCAGTTTCTCAATAACTAAATTATCTATTTTCGTTTCTTATTAATTTTAGGGTTCTAAGAAATAAGTAGTAAAATATCTCCTGAAGAACTTTCATCACTTAAAGCGGAATTAATCATTACAAAACCTAAGGTTGCAAGTAAAAGAATTTTGTCTACATCAATTAGGTTAGTGCCCATTTCCAAAACAACTGTTCTTGTAGTACCTTCAAACTTAATTTTGTAGGAAAGTACATGGTTATCGCCTTCTGAAATAACCAAAGATAACCCATTTTTGTTTTTATATTCGCTGGTAAAACAATAGGTGTCGTTAAAAATTATTTCACCTTTATTTTCCCAAAAAGATTGCTTAAGGCTTATAATTTTTCGGTTACCTTTTAGCACTACATATTCAGGAATCCAAAAACCTACCAAATCGATGGTGTATTCATTTTCATCTATGTAAAAACTAGATTTTTTTCCAACATTGTAATTAAGGTTTACAAGAATAGTATCTTCGTTTTTCAGCAAAAAACTCTTTGTTGTTTTTACCCAATTTAAATTTATCATATTTTACGTTTAGAATGTAAAATTGAAACATAAAAAAGGGATTTTAAAAGCTTTTTACACAAGCGAATTTTTGTAGTGATAAGGGTAGTTTTAGTTCTATTAATAATTAAACTGCAACATTTAATGTTTCGATTTTAGGACCGGTTAATTAAATGCCCATAATTTCTTTGAACTTTATTGATTGCCTTCTGCTAATTTCTATAATAGTCCCATTATTCATTTCGATTTGGAGAGTACTATTAAAGTAGGGGTTTATTGCTTTGATATAATTTATATTAACTATATTTTGTCTACCGGTTCTAAAAAAGTGCGATTCGGGTAATTTTTGTTCTAAATAGTTTAAAGATTTATGAATAAGTGGTTTTTTGTCTTGATAAAAAATACGGGCATAATTACCAATGCTTTCAATTAAAAAAATTTCTTCCAATGGAACAAAATAGCAGTTTTCACCATCTTTTATAAAGATGCGTTTATCAATAGATAGTTGCGGTTCAGTTGTTTTTCTTTTCTGAATTTGCTTTTTTACTTTTTCTACAGCCTCCTGCAAGCGCTCTCCATTTACAGGTTTTAATATGTAATCTAAAGCGTTAACATCAAATGCTTTAATTGCATATTGATCATAGGCCGTTACAAAAATAACGAACGGCGTGTTTTCTAGTTCTTCCAGTAATTCAAAACCCGATTTACCAGGCATGTTAATGTCTAAAAAAATAAGTTGTGGGCTTAGTTCTTCTATTTTTTTTAGTGCTTCTTCGCCATTTGATGCCGAGTCTATTATCTCAATTTCAGAATATTTTGATAACATGGTTTTTAATTCGGCTATTGCCAAAGGTTCATCGTCAATTAAAAGAGTTCTTATTTTCATGATGCTGGTAGTTGGATAATTGCTTTAACATTGTTGTCATTTTGAAGAATGGTAAAAGTACTTTTATGATTATAAATTTCTTCTAATCTTTTGTTTATGTGTTTTAAGCCAATACCATTTGTGCTTTTCGGTTTGTATTCTCCTGGATTTAACACTTCAATAAACAAATCTCCACCATGTAAGTATGTTTTAATACTCATTAGGCTTTCTTCCATTTGTAATGAAATTCCATGTTTTATCGAATTCTCCACCAAGGTTAACACAATAGCTGGAGGAACGGTTTGACTGAGCGTATCTTCACTAATATCGTAGTTTACATTTAATCTTTTCCCGAAGCGCAGTTTTTCTAAGTCCAAGTATTTCATTACCTCACTTAATTCGTCTTTTAAGGGAATTATATTTTCCTTTCCGTATTGTAGAGTAAATCTTAAAAGTTCACTTAGTTTTACAATGGCATCCCTACTTTCATCAGGATTAACAATAACCAGTGCCTTTATGGTGTTTAAAGCATTAAATAAAAAATGGGGGTTTAATTGATGTTTTAGCAACTCAAGTTCGGTTGTTTTTGCAATGTTTTCAAGGGCTAGTTTTTCTTTTTGAATTTGGTTATTTTCTTGTAATATGTTATACATAAAATAAATAATGATCCATACGCCAATAAAGCGCATCCAATTCATGGTAGCCCCACCAATATAAACAAATGTGAAAAATTTCTCATACTCATTATTAATAATTATGCTTGGAATTGAACTTAAAAAGGTCATTAAAATAGATAATAGTAGAGTAGTAAATAAAGCATAAATCCAAATTCGATTTTTATTTTTTTTAAATATATCGGTACGTTTTAAATAAAGTCTAAATAAATGGGTAATTACGAACCCAATAAAAGCACAGTAAAGCATTTCGTAGGTAATGGCCGGGTTAAATTTGCCATTTATAAAAAATGTATAATTAATGGTTTCAATGATTACTAATGATAACCATCCTATTAGCTGGCACAAAAAATAGATTTGAGTATGTGTTAGTTTTTTCAATACATATATTTAATACTAATATAACGAACATTGTTTTTAAACTAGCGTTTTTTACATAAGCGCAAAAATTAAGGGATAATTGATTTTTTGAAAATAACTGGATATACAAATTAGGTAACCAAGATATTCCATCGTTTAACGATATTTGATTTTCGGAACCTTAAACTATTTTGGAAAATCAATCTTAAAAAGCCTTCACCAAATTGATATTTATACCAATTGTACCTAAGGAACAAAAGTTTGGGCTTAATCAGTCTCTTTCTTGTTTATATATTCATCCGTAAAATGCGTTTTGCTTTTTTCCTGAGAGAATTTTTCTGAGTTATAAGCATTTGAATTTCCTTTTGGAATGGATAAGGAAGCCCATTTTTCGTCGCAAATCATTTTACCTACAAAAACAATTTGCCCAACATGATATGAATAATGTGCTATTTGGCGAATAATGGCATCCGAAATAGTATGCCCCTGATTACGGATATATACCAATTTGTCGTAATCGTTTTCGGTAATAGAGTTTAAAGCTGTAAAAAGGCAGTCCCAACCCTTGTTCCAAATTTTTAAAAGCTCATCTTTTGTTTTAATGTCGTTTTCAAACTCCCCGTCGCGGTTACGCCATTCTTTTTCGCCGTCGGTAGTCAAAAAATCTGTCCAGCGACTTAGCATGTTTCCACTTAAATGTTTTACAATAATTGCAATGCTGTTACTTTCAGCATTGTATTGCCAAAATAATTTTTCTTCAGGTAATTGCGTCATTGTTTTTTCGCCAAGTAATTTGTAATACTCAAATTGTTTTATGGCTGAGGTTAAAAAATCTTTGTTCATTGGTTATGATTATTAGTTGAAACTAAGTGCTTTTACTTTTTTTAATGTTAACGTCACTGCGAGTTTTGCGTTTAAGCAAAATTTTGAAGCCGTTTAAATTGAGATTACTTCACTTCGTTCGCAATGACGGCCATTAATATTACTTTTTATTTTCCTTAGCTTTTTCGTCCGCTTTAACTTTAGCGTCTTCTAATGTTTTTATGCAACGCGCTTCGGCATCATCAATCATTTTTTGCACTTTTTCGTCTACTTTTTTCTTGGCAACATCAGCAGCTTTTTTAGCGGCAATTTTCGCAATTGGATTTCCGGCTTGTTCAACTAAAGCATCAGCTTGTGCATAGCCGTCTTGTTTGGTTTTTTCGGCGTTGGCTTGTGCTTCGGCCTTTTGTTTTTCGCATTGTGCTTTTGCTTCTTCTAATATTTTTTGAGCTTCGGCATTGGCTTTATCAATTGCGTTATTTACAACTTGGGTAGTAACGGTTGCAATAGCGCTTTTAGCATCGTCTTTTAAACTGGTTTTAACTGTTGGTTTGGTAACCGTTCCACCAAATAATGCCGTTACATTTATTTTTTCGCCCACGGCTAAATTTGTTCCGGCTGCTGAATTAGCTTGAGCTAATAAACCGGTTAACGCAGAATTTGCAGCTCCGCCAAACATAGCTTTTGGTATTTGCATTTTCCATTTGTAATCAATAGTTTGGTCAAAACCTGTGCTTCCACTAATATTGGTTGGCACATTATTAATTTTTGTATCAAAAGGAGCCATAACTACTCTGCCATTTTCAATTTGATAATTAACCAAAAGGTTATTTACATCCATGCTTTTTAATTGTTCGATTTTTAATGCTTCGCCTAATTTAACAAAAGGAGGGAAGCCGCCCACGTTTACACTATTAGTTTTAAATACACCTTTTGCATGAACAGCGTTTAAATCCAGTTCCATTTTGTCGTTTAAAGAAGTGTTGAAATTTTCTAAAGTAGCAGTAAACTTACCTTTGGCGTATTGCCCAACCGGCGCTAGTTTTTGAACGGTATTAATTGATTTAAACGTTTCTTGTATATCAAAGTTCTCTACTTTTAAATTTAATCCAGTGGTTGGTTTTTTAGGATTAGTGGTTTCGTAAAACCCATTAATAGTTAAGGCACCACCCATGGTGTTCATTTTTAAGTTGGTCATATCTACTTTTTCATTGCGAACCACAATGTTACCAATCATGTTTTCTAACGTTAAATTAGTGTACAACACTTTTCCAATTTTAGAATCTAAAACAAAATCAATATTAGACGGTACTGCAAATACACTTGAAGCTGTGCTTGATGCAGTTGCGGATGTTTTTGTGGCGGCTGTTGTTGTTGGAGTTGAAGAACTTGTTGGTGAAGACGCCATTAATTCATTTAAGTCCATTAAACTACTGTTAATGGCAAAATTCCCTTTAATTAAATCGTTCTTAAAAATATATTGGATAAGATTATCTATTTTACCACTGGCTTTTATATCGCTCTTACCTAATTTTGCATCAAATGTTGCTAATTCAACAAATTGAGTTGTAAAATTTAGAAGCATTGTGTTTAATTGAATTTCATAAGGTAAGCTGGCAGTTTTATAATCTACTTTATCAATTTGCAACGAGCCACTTGCTTTAAACTTATCATACTCTTTTTTATCAATACTGCTCATGTGACCGGCAATGCTAATATTCGATTTAATAGTTCCGCTTAAGGCATCTGTTTTTTCTAAAGGAATAAATTCTTTTACCGAAGCCAAAACAATAACGCCTCTTATATCCGCAGCTAAACCGGGATCTGAAATAGGTGTTTTAACGTGCGCTGTTAAATCAATGGGATTTCCTGCTAATTCTACATGAAATTTATTTACATCAATTGTGGTTGCATCTAGTATACCGTTTGGATTATTCACATGCACATCTACATTAATATTATTAACCGATTTTGGTAAGCTTGGATATTTAAACATGGCATCATTAATGGCTAAATTAACACCAAATGCAGGTAGTTGAGCCGCATTATAAGTCCCTTTCGCAAAACCATCTAAGGCTAGTTTACCAGACGTTTTTACTGAGGCAAATTCTTTTGAGTAAACGGCAGGAATTAAAGACAAAATAGATTTAAATTCGGTTTGTTTAGCTTTAAATTTCAGATCCATTTTAATATTGGTATCAGGCATTTCTACAAATCCATCAAAGCCTAAAACCAAATCATTTAAACTAAATTCATTTTCTTTAAATGTAAATTTCATTTTTGGCATGTCCATATCTACATCGGCTTTTAGTTTTAAATGCGCTTGACTTAAATAATTTACGCCACTCATTTTAAACGTAGTTTGAGCAATGTCTAATAAATTACTCAACACAAAATTATCTTGTGTAAAATCGCCTTTTAGTTCGTAAGTTAAACTATCTAACTTACCATACATGCCACCTTGTTGGTCATCGTAAACAATATAAGCCTGATTAATTTTTAATTGTTTTAATTTCATTGCAAATTTAGAAGGCTCTGAAGTAGTGGTCTCTGTTGGTGTAGCTGCAGTACTATCTGCTTTGGCAATATCCCAGTTGGCTTTTCCATTTTTAAGAACTTTTCCTAAAATTCGAGGTCTATCAATCAAAATGGAGTTAATGCCGTAAGGTCCGCCACTAATAACGCTTTTTAAATTTACATCGGTACTTAATAATGGAATAAATGCGAGTGTATCGCCTGCAAAATCATCAATACCAACAACGCTTACATTATTTATTTTGAATCTAAAATCGGGGAAGGAAGAAAAAATGCTCAAGTCAAATTCGCCAAAATCCACTTTTGCATTTAAACTTTTATTGGCTTCTTCTTTTACAATGGCAACAATTTTATCCTTAAAAATAATTGGCAATAAAATTAGCAGTACAATAATTACTAGGAATGAAATACCTGACCATTTTAAAATTCTACGGAACAAAGATTTTTTTGGTTTTTTAGTTGACATAGTTTTTTATTTTAAAAGTAATATTTTAACCTTAATTTAAATTGAAGTGGCAAGCTTTTTGACTGATTTTAACTTTAAATCAGCTTATAAATATACAAAACTTTTTATTCGTATATCTGGATTGGTAATTGAAAGGTTTTATTCAATATTCATGTATTTGTTATATTTGCCAGAAAATAAATTTATTGATGATAAAGGCAATTGTTCCCATTAAATCTAATTCGGAAAGATTGAAAGGTAAAAATTTTAAAAGCTTTTGTGGACAACCACTTTATCAAGTAGTACTTGACACTCTGCAAAATATTGAATTAGTAGAATCTATTATTATTAATACAGATTCCATTGAAATAGCAAGTGAGTGCTCAAAGAAATATTCTAAAGTTGTAGTTATTGAAAGACCATTATTTTTAATTGGAGATAATATTACAATGAATACAATTATAGATTTTGATTTGTCAAAAGTTAGTGGAGAACATTTTCTTCAAACACACGTTACAAACCCTCTCATTACAGCTAAAACAATTGCAAGTGCGATAAAAATATATTTTGAAAAGTTAGATATATTCGATTCACTATTTAGTGTTGATCAAATAAAAAAAAGAGTATATGATCAAAATGGCAATCCTTTAAATCACACTAATTTAACGCTAGAACAGACGCAAAAATTACCCCCAATAAATATTGAAAACTCCAATCTCTTTTTGTTTAGTAGAACTTCGTTTTTTTCTGCTAAGAAAAGTAGAATTGGGCTTAAACCTCAACTTTTTAAAATGTCATCATTTGAGGGGATAGATATCGATTATGAAGAAGATTTTTTACTAGCCGAATTAATTGCAAAAAATAGAGATATCTTTAATTTTTTTGGCTAATCATTATGTTTTAACTTTATTATGTCAACTATTTGAGAACTGTTATTTGCATTATGTTTTACATACTGTTTAATCTTTTTTTGGAATTCATTATTTATAGGATTTGTTAATTTATTTACAATCAAGTCTTTCAATTCTTCGCTATTCCTATAAATAGTCGCCCCACCTATTTTTATAAGATCATTTGCTTCCTCATAATTTCTGTAATTTGGTCCAAATGCAGTTTGAACCCCAAACACTGAAGGTTCTAAAATATTGTGTATACCAATTTTATCAAAACCACCTCCAATTAAAGCCAATTTTGCATACTTATATATATGTTTAAGTATACCCACCTTATCAATTATTAACACATCTTGCCCTTTATTTAATTTACTAATTGATGAATACAATATAAGGTTATAAGGATTTATTTCTTTTATAATTATTGTTTTTTCGATTTCGTGCGGGACAATTATCCACTTAATGTTTAAAAATTTTAATTCATTATAAATTTTAAGAAATATTTTTTCGTCCTTAGGTAAACTACTCCCAATTACCACCAGCAAAGAGTTTTGTGCAAATTTTTCAATTTCATGAAATGTTCCATCAATTTGAGATTGCTTAAAAATTCTTTCAAAACGTGTGTTACCTGTTATAGAGGTATTAGTAATATTAAGAGAAGAATTAACTAATTTTTGAGTATCAGAATTTTGACAAAAGATGTGCGTAAAACATCTAAAGCATTTTTTGTATATTGTTTTAAAAGGCCATTTTATAAAATAACTCTCTTTGCTTAGCTTAAGTGAAACAAGAAACAAAGAGCTTCCCTTTTTTTTAGCTTCAAGTAAGAAATTTAACCAAAGTTCTGAACGGCTAAATAAAATTAATTTGGGTTTTACAATATTTATAAACTTTATTGCGTTTTTTTTGGTATCCAATGGCAAGTAGGTAATCACATCAAAAAAATTAGATGTACTAAGCACCTCAAATGCGCTGGGTGAAAAAACGGTTAGGATTGTTTTTCTGGTGGAATATTCCTTTTGAATTTTAAAAAATACTTCACAACAGTCTTCAAATTCGCCTAACGACGAGCAATGAAACCAAATCCAAGAATCACCTTTTCCTATCTTATCTAAGAGATTTGCTTCCCAATTTTCTCTTCCTTTAATCCAAAGTCTCGCTTTCTTATTAAATAGTCCAACAATTGAAATCAGAAAAGAATAGCAATATATCGAGATAGAATATAAGGTAACCATTTTAAAAATGAAGTAAATGTTTTAATTCACTTATTGAATTGACTATAAAATCAGGATTTGATTCTTTTATTTCCTTTTCAGTGCCGTAACCGTAAAGAACTCCACAAGTTTTGATTCCAATTTCTTTACCTGCTTCTATATCTTGTTTTTTGTCTCCAATTATTATTGATTCTATGCTATTTGGTATGGAGCGCATCAAATTAGATTTTTTAAAATTATTACTTTCTAATTCGCAACCTTTTATTTCAGTAAAAAATGTAGCTACTTTTTGAAATTCAAGTAATTGGTTGGCATAAATTGTAGGTTTTGCAGTTATAACAAATAGTTTATAAAAATTAGATGCCCAAGCTAATAATTCTTGCATGCCCGGATATAGTTCACATTCCATTATTCCTTTCGTGGAATAGTATTCTCTGAAACATGCTACTGCTTCGGAAGTTTTTTTTAAATCATTAGAACAATGTATTTTTAATGAATCTGCGAGCGGAGTTCCAATGATAGTTTTTATTTCTTGTGAAGAAATAGATTTAATACCAACTTTTTCAAGAGCAAAAAGAATACCGTTTTCAATTCCTTTATAAGAGTCACTTATTGTGCCATCAAGGTCAAAGAATATATTTTGATATTTTTTTATAACTTCTTTAATGCTGATATATTGATGATCTTCAAGAAGGACAAAGATTTGGATTTTAATTAAGACTATTTATTTGCCAACTTTATTTTCTATTTCTTCTTTGTTAAAATTTTAAGGAATATTCATATACTTATGAGTTTGTAAGCTTATCATCCATTTTGGATGTTCTTTTACGTAGTCTATTATTTGTGGTAATAATTGTTGGTGTTTGCTCCATTCAGGTTGTAAAAACAACAAACAATTTTCACTTACTAAATTGGCCTGTTCTTCAGCCCATTTAAAATCATGTTGATTAAAAACAATTATTTTTAATTCGTGTGCCATTTCATAAATAGCTTCAACCGGCAACATCGTTTTTTTGGGGGAGAGGCATATCCAGTCCCAGTTACCGCTTAGGGGATAAGCCCCAGAAGTTTCAATAAAAGTGGCAATATTATGTTGCTTCAGTAATTCGGTTAATTTATGTAAGTTATATATTAATGGCTCACCGCCGGTAACAACAACGCTCTTAGCTTTATGCTGCAATACATTCTCAACAATTCTAGTAATATCTGTGAGCGGATGAATCGACGCGTCCCAACTTTCTTTTACATCACACCAATGGCAACCCACATCGCACCCACCTATTCTTATAAAGTAGGCTGCCTGACCGGTGTTATAACCTTCGCCCTGAATGGTGTAAAATTCTTCCATTAAAGGAAGCAATTGGCCTTCTTTTAAAAGTGTTTCGTTTTCGGGAGAAAGGCTATGTAATTTATAGCTCATTTTATAGTTGAGTATTTTTTAGTTTAGTTATGATACTTTTAAATTCGGAGTAAATTTCATTTACGACTTCTGCCGCTGGCTTAATATCTTTAATCATTGCACTTACTTGTCCAACTTCCAATTCACCCTCTTCCAAATCACCTTCAAACATTCCTTTTTTAGCGCGGGCTCTACCTAGTAATTCCGTCAACTCTTCAACAGAAGCACCACGCTTTTCGGCATCGTTAATAACGTTGAAAAATTTGTTTTTTATTAAGCGAACAGGAGTTAATTGTTTTAAAGTCAATTGCGTATCTCCTTCTTTGGTTTCAATAACAGCGTTTTTAAAATTTTGGTGTGCGCTACTTTCAGGTGTTGCTATAAAGCGACTGCCTATTTGCACAGCATCTGCACCTAAACAAAACGCAGCAGCCATTTGTACTCCGGTTCCAATTCCACCTGCCGCAATTAAAGGTAAGTTGACTGCTTTTTTCACTTGCGGAATTAAAACAAGTGTGGTTGTTTCTTCTCTTCCGTTATGTCCGCCCGCTTCAAAACCTTCTGCAACAATGGCATCCACGCCCGCTTCCTGACACTTAACCGCAAATTTAACAGCGCTTACCACATGCACTACTGTTATCCCATGTTGCTTTAAATGACTTGTCCAGGTTTTTGGATTGCCTGCACTTGTAAAAACTATTTTAACACCTTCTTCAATAATTATTTTTATGTGCTCTTCAATGTTGGGGTAGAGGAGTGGCACGTTTACACCAAAGGGTTTAGTTGTTGCTGCTTTGCATTTTTGAATGTGAGTTCTTAATACTTCAGGGTACATACTGCCAGAACCTATTAACCCTAATCCCCCTGCATTGCTTACCGCACTTGCCAGTTCCCAGCCACTGCACCAAATCATGCCGGCTTGTATAATAGGTTTTTCAATATTAAATAATTTGCAGATTTTATTATCAATCATAAAGAATGTTTTAAGCGGAACAAATATAAAAACAAATAAAAGAGGAAAAGGTATTAAAAGGGGTAGAATTATTTTAAAATAATTCTGTTAGAACTGAATTCAGTTCCGTCAGGAGCAGTAACATTAATGAAGTATAGACCCTTGGCAAGATTAGAAAAATCGAAGGTGATTTTATCTTCACTTTGATTTATAATGTTAACAGATAATTCTTTACCTGTAATGTCAAAAATTTTGTATTTAATTTGACTGTTGGCATAAGAAGAACTTAAATTTAAAACACCTAAAGTAGGGTTAGGATAAAAGATAACAAAGGCCTCTTTTTTGGTGCGGTAAGTACTTTTAATAGGCGAATACGTGTAGGACTTATCTAAATCAATTATTTTTAGTCTGTAGTAAGAAATGTCGTACAGCGGTTCTAAATCATTTGTTTCGTAATACAAGATGGTTTGAGAATTTTCAGCGGCTTTAACTTCTGAAATTTTTTGCCAATTTAATCCGTCACTACTTCTTTCGATATAAAAGTAATTAGTGTTTTTTTCAGCTGCAGTTGCCCAGTTTAAAGCCACTTTGGTATCTTGGTTTTCTGCACTAAAGTTTATTAATTCTATAGGTAATACACCACTGGAATTAACAATAATACCAGCATTGTTTGGTCCAACACCAGCCGAACCATTAACCGCAACGGCACATCCGCTACAACTTGTTCCGCCAGTGCCTGGTGTTGTAGATGTTGTAATGTTTGCGGTAGGTTGAGGAATTGAAAAAATAATTGCACCTTGACCACCACCACCACCACCGCCATGTGTTCCCCCAACTCCAACGTTACTGTTGCCACCATTTCCGCCACTAGCGGTAATTGTAAGCGGGCATGCACCAGCAACATTCCAAGTATTTATTTGAAAAACCATTGAGCCAGCAGCGCCACCCCCACCAGCGCCATCGTTTGCACAATTTGCAGCTGCCACACCATTTGCTGTAATTGAAATCCCTGCGCATGCACCAGTAGTTAAAGTACCTGTTTTAAGTAGTAATATTCCGCCACCCCTACCGCCAACCGTTCCGACACCATCGTTTTCGTGACCACCACCACCACCACCACCCATAAATACACGGGAAGGGTTAATGTGGGCACTTAACGAAATACCGCCTAATCCCCCAACTACAGGACTGCATCCCGTACCAGCAGGAACCCAGCCAGCTCCACCATTTCCTCCGGCAGTAAAATTTCCACCACCACCACCACCGGCATTTACATCATTTCCGCCGCCACCGCCGGTTAATATTTTTCCGCGCGCTGCCGCCCATGCACTATTTGTATTTTTATAAATGCCTTCGCCTTTGCCTGCCCATCTATTGCCTAAGGCCCTTGCATAACTTGTGGCATCGCACGAAGAATAAGCATTTGGAGTGTTTTTAACACCACCTAAAAAGCCTAATCCATTTGCTGTTATGTTATGGGCTAATGTAAATACTGTTGGAATTTCTAAAGCTATGACGCCACCAACATTGCCATTCCAAGCAAGACCAGTGATGCTATTTGTAGAAGTAAATGCTGTAGCACTTAATCTTCTAAACGTTATAACTTGTACTGAAGAATTAGCGCCTGTATTGTATGGGTTAACCAAAGCAGATGCCAAGCCAATGCTAGTTGGAGTTCCGGCACTTAAATTTACAGCAGTTATTCTTGCAACCTCAAACCTTCCTGCATTGTTAATGGCACTTAAATTTCCGAAGGTTGCAGAATTCGTAGTTGTATTTGCACCAATTACATCATCTTGCATTTGCATAACAATCACAAACTCATTTACATTAAAAGCATGATTTACTTGATTTACATTAGAGACGTTAAGCAAAGTGCCACTTGTAATAGAAGTAACCTTTGCGTAAGCGTTATAAATAGATTGCCCTTTTGCAAGAAAAAGAAATAAACCAAAGTTTATTAAAAATAAAATTTTTTTCACCTCAGAATAGTTTTCTTCCAAGGTAATGATTTTTTGCAAAAAAACTATTATTACGATGTTATTATTGAGTGAAACTATATTATTAGCGAGTAAATTAAACTCTTACAATCCACCCTCTTTCAATCGCTCGGCATTTTCGGCAAACTGTAATTTATCAATCATTTCTTGTATATCGCCGTTTACAAAATTTTCTAAATCGTAAAGGGTTTCATTAATACGGTGGTCGGTAATACGATTTTGCGGATAATTGTATGTTCTAATTTTTGCACTTCTGTCGCCGGTAGTTACCATGGTTTTGCGGCGTTTTACGGTTTCTTCCAAACGTTTTTGGTATTCAATATCGTAAATTTTGCTACGTAACATTTGCATGGCTTTTTCACGATTCCCTAATTGGTTACGTTCGGTTTGGCAGGTAACAACCAAGCCTGTTGGTTTATGTGTTAAAATTACTTTACTCTCTACCTTGTTTACATTTTGGCCCCCGGCACCTCCACTTCGTGCAGTAGCCATTTCAATATCCGAATCTTTTATGTCTACGTCTAACTCTTCAGCCTCGGGTAATACCACTACACTTGCCGCACTCGTATGCACGCGTCCTTGTGCCTCGGTAGCGGGCACACGTTGCACACGGTGTACACCACTTTCAAATTTTAAAATACCATAAGAACCTGGTCCGGTTACATTAAATACAATTTCTTTATACCCCCCCATGGTGCCCGGGCTGCTATCTACTACTTCTATTTTAAAGCCTTTAGTTTCGCAATAGCGGCTATACATTTCAAACAAGTTTCCGGCAAAAATACTTGCTTCATCGCCACCCGTCCCCGCACGTAATTCCATAACACAATTCTTTGCATCTTCCGGGTCTTTAGGAATTAACATCAAGCGGATTTGATCGGTTAATTGAGCTTCTAATAATCTGTTTTCTTCCAACTCGGCTTTAGCCATATCCAAAAAATCTTTATCTTTTTCAG
Source organism: Bacteroidota bacterium (assembly GCA_033763945.1). Lineage (GTDB taxonomy): Bacteria > Bacteroidota > Bacteroidia > B-17B0 > Aurantibacillaceae > Aurantibacillus. The sequence continues at coordinate 51,290 of JANRJN010000014.1, forward strand.
TAGCCAATACCTCTTTAGCACTTTCCATATTTGAAAGTACTTTTTTATATTCATTAATTACTTCTACAACTTGTCCTAATTCTTTGTATTCAATATTTAACTTCTTAAACAGCTTCATATCAGCAATAATTGTTGGGTCTGCTAATTTTAATTCCACATCCTGATATCGGCTTTTTATTTCTTCTAATTTATCTATCATATAATTTTTAAGAGCGGTAAAGATACTAAATTTTTAGGCGTTTTTATAAGTGTTTTTTGTCTTATATTTGAAATCCGTTAATCTAAAATACATGAAAAGATATTTAAGTTTTTTATTTTTAGTTGTTATAACTAATGCGTTTTCGCAAGATTTTTTGGGCTTACAAACTAGTAACTACGCAGGTGTATTAGGAGCCTATAGTAACCCTGCCAATATTGTAGACGGCAGATTTAGAACAGATATTGTTTTGGCAGGTTTTAATGTTAGTGCCGAAAATAATTATGTTGGCGTAAAAAGAAGTGCCATAAAATTAAATGGATTTGGTTTTGATACTTTAAATTGGAATAATACAAATAAAAACTCTCCAGATTATTGGCGAAACAATATTACAAGTATTGAAAACAGTAAAAATAAATCCATTTATGCTTCTGCAAGAATTGTATTACCTTCTTTTTTAGTACCAATTAACCGAAAAAACGCAGTAGCTTTTAACTGGAGTTTACGCAATTATGTTAATTTAGATGGGGTATCGCCAAGTCTTGCTAAACTGGCACTAGAAGAGTTTAAATACCCTAATTTGTGGGTTACGGATTTACAAAACAAAGCGCTAAGTATTCAACAAATGAGTTGGGCAGAGTACGGCTTTAGTTATGCCCATGTTTTTAAAGAAGACGGCGAACATTATTTAAAAGCTGGTGCTACAGTTAAATTATTACAGGGGTTAACAGCGGCTTACATGTATATTAATGATTTAAATTATAATCTTTTTACCAAAGATACCATTAGTATTTTTAAGTCTGACATTGCTTACGGTCACTCAGATAATTTTGATTTTAGAGATCAGAATAATATTAAATATAAATTCACTTCATACCCTGGAGTGGGATTTGATATTGGCGGTGTTTACGAGTGGCGTCCTGATTTTGAAAAGTATAAATACGAAATGGATGGCGAAAAAGGTTTGTGGCGCAACGATAAAAATAAATACAAATTAAAAGCCAGTTTTGCTATAGTTGACATAGGCGGCATTCGCTTTAGAAAAGGCAGCACTTCTAACGACTTTACAGCGGATATTAGCTATTGGAATTTAAAACCGATTAATATTGGCTCTGTAGCACAATTTGATAGTTTAATGACTGTAAGTTTTGGAAGTAAAGCCAGTGAAACTACTTTTAAAATGGCTTTGCCTACTGCTATTAACGCCAATGTTGATTATCACATTTGGAAACCGTTTTATGTAAACCTAATGGCTCATATTACCAACTTTATGCAAAAACGCGAAAGTAAAGTGCATGATTTTACCAACATAAGTTTAGCACCTCGGTTCGATCATAAATGGTTTGGATTTACTTTACCTCTAACTTATAACACACTTGCCGCTTCAAGAGGCAATGCAATTTCAGTAGGAACTATGCTTCGTTTAGGTCCTTTGGTAATTGGCACCAATAATTTGCCAATGTTATTGTCTAAAGATGTTTATGGCGCAAATTTGTATGCTTTATTAAAAATACCAATTCCTTATGGTCCACCACGTGATAAGGATAAAGATAATATTAGCGACAAAAAAGATTTATGTAAAGATGTGCCGGGTGTTTGGGAATTTATGGGTTGTCCTGATAAAGATGGAGATCACATTCCAGACAAAGACGACAAGTGCCCTGAAGTAGCTGGTGTAAAGGAATTGCAAGGTTGCCCTGATAAAGATGGTGATGGAATTACCGATGCGGAAGATGCTTGCCCAGATGACAAAGGATTAGTTGAGTTTAAAGGATGTCCAGATAAAGACGGCGATAAAATTATTGACAAAGACGATGAGTGTCCTGATGATGCAGGTATAGCAGAATTTATGGGTTGCCCTGATAAGGATGGTGATGGTACACCTGATAAAATGGATGCCTGCCCTGATGTTTTTGGACCAAAAGAATACAAAGGTTGCCCGGATAAAGATGGCGATGGTATTTTAGACAAAGAAGATGCCTGTGTAGACGTTGCAGGGCCAAAAGAAAACAAAGGCTGCCCTTGGCCGGATACCGATAAAGACGGATTTTTTGATAAAGACGATGCCTGCCCTACAACACCAGGTGTAGCCGAATTTAAAGGTTGCCCACCGCCTCCGCCAATGAAAGAAGCAGAGAAGAAAATTTTAGAACGTGCGTTTGAAAGTTTAGAATTTGCGTCGGCGAAGGATATTATTAAAACAATTTCGTATCCTTCGTTAAACGACTTGGCTAAATTATTAGTAAACCACAAAGGCGATTGGAAATTAAAACTAAGTGGACATACCGATAACCAAGGTGATGCTGCAAAAAATATGTTATTAAGCGAAAAACGAAGTAAAGCGGTTAAAGCTTACTTGGTTAAAAAAGGTGTGCCTGCTGATAATATTTTAACAGAGTGGTTTGGACAAACCATGCCTATTGCTGATAATAGCAACGAAAAGGGCCGTCAGAAAAACAGACGTGTGGAGATGAAAATTATTTTTAAAGAATAAAATTAAGTAACTATTATTTAAAAGCGAGGGCTAAAGCTCTCGCTTTTTTATTTAAATTTGTTTAAGGCTGCGATTATCCGTTTTTAAATGCTTACAAACGATTACAAACGAAAAAGTGGCGCCTAGCCGCAAGTTAGAGTGCAATTGTTGACTCACACACCTGTGTGACCCAGTACCTTTTTCATCGTAAAATACGCAGACTTTATTATCAAGCATCATCATAGGACATTTAAAAGAGGACAGGAAAATTTTTAGTCCAAGTTGTTTGCGA
>JANRJN010000015.1:0-1864 GCA_033763945.1 Bacteroidota bacterium
ATTCAATAATTCATTAGCAGGATTGGGGTACAACTTTAATTTATCATTCAACATTTGCCATTCAACATTTCCTAAAGCACTTGCATGCACCACCACCGTATCATATTTTATTACCCCACAAATATCCTGTTTAACCATATAGGTTGCCGTAATGGCACTCACTGTTAAACTAAAACCTGCTGCATTGGCAACAGGAGTTGTAGTATTAGTTAAATTGTACCAAGTGCAAGCCTCATCAATACCAACATCTTGCGACCTACCAAGATACACCGTATTGCCGGGTATTGCCCAAATATCAGCACCAGCGTAGGCGGGTAAATCTATTGGGATGCAACTGACATCGTCAAACAGAACATCAGTAAAAATCAAAGGTAAATTTGTGGGATTTATCATCACCGAATTAGTAGCTGCATCGCTTTTAAAATTGCCTAGAATCATATATTTTTCATTTCCATTAGCTACAAAGGTTCCTGTTATAGGAACCCAGTTTAATGTATCTGTTATAATTCCAGAGGTATTTTGTATTTGTGGATTTAAATAACTAATTGGGGTCATGCAATGCGTAATTGTATCGGTTGAATTATCCCCAAAATAAGCACCAATAGCATCAATACCATAAGTCGATTGTGTAGTTATATTCACATAAAATTTTACACAGTAGGTTTTGCCAGCTTGTAAAGTTGCTTTAAGTGTATTACGTGGATATCCTCTTAAAGTTTGTGGGGTATTAGGTTTATAAAAAAAGGTTGTCCCGAACCATGCATTACCGCTTTTTGGCCATTGATATGTTAATGAACTTAAAGGGACTAAATAGGGGCTAATCGTATAGCTATACATTAATCCCAAAAATTTTGTTGAATCAATTGCACTCCAAAAAACGGGTTGTTGTTGGTTGCTGGTTCTTGGAATTTCAAATCCACCATTATTTACATAATTAGCTATTTGCGTTTTAACGGTTAAGCAATAAAAAAACATAAGACACAAAAGTGTCTTATGTTTTAATGTAAAAAAACAATTAATATTAATTGGTAATAACGAGTTTTTTAGTAGTAGTTTCATTTAAACCATTTTTTATAGTAACCAAATAAATACCTGCATTTGTTACAATATCTAAATTAGTTATAAAATTAGTAGTTACCAAAGTTTTATCAAATATTACTTTACCTGTAATATCAGTAATTAAAACATGTAGTACTTCGCTACTTGTTTGGCTTACCAAACTAAAACTACCTTTGTTTGGGTTTGGAAATAGATCTACCGACCATGTATTGGTTAATGTATTCTCTGTGCCAGGTTCATTACTACCTAAATTCTGTAAACGTACATTGCTGGCTACTGTGGTTGCACAGTTTTCTTTATACAATTTTATGCTTTTATAAATACTGCTGTACAAGGCACGGGCTTGAGGGCAAATGTGCAGTGCACATTTGAGCCAGCTTGTGCGCTTCATTTCGTTTTACTTTTTGTCTTAACACAAAAAGTAACAAAAAAGTCAAGGCTTAGGGCAATTAAGCATTGCTTAATTGAGCCAGCCGGTGCGTTTGATAGCTTGATTTGATATTTTAATTTTTCTCACGCCTACGAACTCGCTCGTTCCTCGCTCAAACAACGCAGGCTTTCGCAAATGCCCTGCGCCGAAAAACTAAAACACAAATCTTACGGAATTCATTTAATGCCAACTATCTCGCCACCACAAACCGCTTACTAACGCTTTGCTTCTTGTCACTTCGAGTAGCCGACGAAGGAGGCGTACCTGTGGTGAGCGAAGTCGAACCATCGAGAAGTGTTAAAACATACACCCCATTCGCTAAATCATTTGTACTAATTATAGCTTTATTTTCCTTAAAAGTAAGTTCTTCTTCGC
>JANRJN010000016.1:0-48154 GCA_033763945.1 Bacteroidota bacterium
AGACAGTAGGCGGACAAATCCCCCCATTAGAGATGGTCCATTGCAATACGTTAGTACCCAAAGCTACCGCCGTAAGATCCGATGTTGGTGAGTTTGGAGAAACAATCGTTGCCCCACCCGAAATGACAGACCAAGTTCCAATACCAAGTGTTGGGTTGTTGGCGGCTAAAGTGGCGTTGGGGGAAGATATACAAACGGTTTGGTTGGTTCCTGCATTTGAAATATCTGGGACATCGTTTACAGTAATAGTTACATTTGAAACGGAGGTGCACGTGCCATCAGTTATAGCCCACTCAAATACATTGTCACCCAAAGTTAAAGATGAAATATCTGTAGTTGGCGACAAAGAATTGGTAATTATACCAAATCCTGAAATTATTGACCAAGAACCAGTTCCTAAAGTAGGAGTATTTGCAGCCATTGTGGCAGAGGAGGTCACACAAATTGTTTGATTAGCACCAGCTACAGAAATATCAGGAGGTGTACATAAAATCCCCTTTGTAATATTAGTTTTAAAGAATAGAAAATTTTGTAAATTAAAAAAAGAGCTGCCTAAATAACTATAATTTGGAGGAGATCCAAAAAGAATATTTTGATTAACAAGAGAGAAAAATAATATAATAACAAATATTCTTTTTCTCTTAAAAGAAGTCATAAAAACAGTTATTATCTAATTTAGTTTTTAGCACCCTTAAAACTAAAAAAAAATTAGATATAATTAGTTAAATATTCGACTAATATGATTAATAAGTAGACAAACTGTTGAGCAAATGAAAAATAAAATCTAAACAATTAAATAATTATCAATAATTTAATATTCTCTTCTTAATGTGACAATATTTTATACTCTAAAATACTAGAATTATTGACTTTATCTTTGACTTCTAGTTTGAAATTTAAAATTCCCAATGGTGTGTCTTCATCAAAGTTATAGGTCAGAATATTCAATTTAGCATCGTATTCTGCCAAAACCCATTTATTATTTAAGAATAAATTGTAGTTATAAATTCCACTTAAATTATCATTAAGATTGAAGGATAAGGATGTGATTTTTTTAAGTTTGCCAGATTTTTTTTCGCCAGCAACTTTTAATTTTGGGCCAACAGTATCTAGATCGATTTGAAACCAGCCAAAATTTCTGACACTGTAAAAGACTGAATCTCCATTGTTTATTGGTTTTAAGACATTTGTGCCACTTTTTAAAACTAATTTTGTTTTGTTTTTTAAATACTTTTTAGGCACTTCAAAACCAACTATAGAGGTTGATTTTAAATTTGCTTCGCTGGGAAGAATAATAAGTTTTCCTGTATTTTCAATTGTGTTTTCGAAAATTAAAGCGGTAGACTTGTACAAGGTTTTTTCAGGGATAAATATTTGTAGTTTATTTTTACTAATCATAAAATCTTTATTACAATTAACTTGTACATCACTATTAATCGTTGGCTTTGAGTAATAGTTTAGTTTCCGAGTTTTGAAATAAAATTTAAGGCTTCGTTCATTTCCTTGTTCATCGTTCACGGTTAAAAGTAAATTATGAAAATTTGTATCTACTAAAATAATTCGGCCTTTATTTTTAATGTTATTATACATTGCTTTAGGATATAATGTTGGCAGAAAACACTTTTGAAAGGTTTGTTTTTCAATAGTTTCACAAAACTCATTTACATAACGCGTTTCGTCAAAATGAATTTCGTTTAATTCGTGTGAATAAATTAACTTTCCATCGAAATATAATTTTGCACTAAAAATGTTATTTGGGCTTCCTTTTAATTGAAATTGGTCATAACCTCCAAAAGCAAAACCTAAAATGCCATGTTTAAGAATGATGGAATCCTTTCCTAAAATTAAGCTATCTTTTTTGTTAAGTTTAAGTTTATAAGCACTTAAAAATTTTGGAGAACTTGTATCTGCTAGATTATAGAATGCAATTTGTTGCAATGTTGGGGGAATTGTGTCATTTATTTTATAATATTCCAGAGGGTTTAACGGAGTTTCGCTTTTTTCATCTCTAATTTCAAAATGCAAATGAGGACCGGTTGAACTACCTGAATTACCTGATAATCCAATTATTTCTCTTGAATTAATTTTAATATCGTTTTGATTTAATTTTAGGTCAATTTCGAAATTTTGTTTTTTATACTGTTCATTTTTAACGAATTGTGCTATTTTTTGAGTGAAAGAATTTAAATGAGCATAAACACTTACTTTTCCATTTTGATGAGTGATGTATACAGATTTACCATAGCCAACCGAACTTACTTTTATTCTTGAAACATAACCATTAGCAATAGAATAGATGGGTAAGTTAATTTTATTTGAAGTACTAAAGTCTATACCCGCATGGAAATGTTCAGGACGCAATTCACCATAATTGCCTGAAATTACTCTTGGTGAATCGATTGGCCAAGCAAATTGAATTTCGTTTTGGGAAAAGCAAAATAAGTTGGTAAAAAATAAAAACAACACTAAAAAAAGATTATTCATTTGATATTTGTTTTATGCTGGTTAAATTGAAAATACAGTAAAAGAAAACAAAAAATAATGTTCCAGACATTGATTGTAGCATGCTTTCAACCAAAAAGTTTAAAATAATCAGCAACGAAAAAATAAACAGTAAAAAGTGTTTTTTTATTATAGATTTTATAAGTTGCCATAATGTAATTAATAGAAGGCTAAAAAAACCAACGATGCCCATTCCAATAAACGTTTGCATAAATTGGTTATGAGCATTTAATTTATGTTCTAAAGCACCCGTTATACCGTTTTGTTGATAGGAATTATACAGGGCATCGTTGGTATCGCCAACAGATACACCAAATAAAATATTTTGTTTTATCAATACCAAAGCTTCTTGCCAAATTAAAAACCGAACGGTAGTACTTTCAATCGATGTTTTGTCTAATTGATTCACATTAAATGTAATTATAGAATTTAGACGCGTGAAAACAGCAGGAAATAGTTTTGATGAAAAAGCTATTAAAATTATAAAACCAAAAAGTATTAAAATTATTTTTTTTGTGTTTAAAAGAGCTTTTAACTTGTATAAAATTAAAATAGGCAAAATAATTACAAAGCTTATTAATCCAAGTTTACTGGCGCATAAAAAAATTGATATACTAAAAAGTAAAGTTAAAAAATAAGAAAAATAAATAATGCTTTTTTGACTTGCAAACCATTTATTATAAAATAATACAACTAATATGATTGCTAAAATTAAATACATTGCATAGTAAGAGGGATGAATAAAATATGAAAAAAGTGAATAAAAGAAATAATCTGTTTGCCCGTTAAGTGCGTAAAATGAAGCTCTTATAATTAAGATAATGCTTGAAAAAAAGCATCCAGATACAAAGGAAACAATAAATCGCTTAATTATTTGAATTGGGATGTTAAAACAAAAAAGCAGGAATGGTAATAAAATAAAACTTAGTTTATTTTCTATTTCAAAACTGGCAGCATGTTTGTTTTTTGATAATAATGCACTTATTAAAGTAATGAAAAAAAATAGAAATAAGAGCCAAGCATTTTTATTAACAATTCCTTTTTTGAATGCTATTACATTGAAATTAAAAAGAGATGTTATAACCCAGGCAATTATTATACCAGACAGTATGGCCGAATTGCTTGGTGACCCAAAAGGCAAAAAAAAGCAGAAAAACGTAGGAAAAAAGTAAAAAAGTCGTCGTTTGAAAGGTACTACCATAAAAATTACTTCTTGTGAAATACTGCTAAGATATGACTTCTTAGAAAAGGGAAATTAAATAAATTATAAAGTTTTCCAACACGTCGGCCAATTGGCGGAGCCAAGGTTACTTTTAGAATTTTATAGCTGTAAGCTTCAGAAAACAATTTTATTACTTCCTTTACAGCTACTTTTTTTACATTTTTATTTTTTGGATTGTTATATATAAAATCATACCATAAGACAACTCCATGAGGATTCAAAATGTTCCATATTTTTGTTGCAAGATTTATTCTGTCTTTTTCATTTAATATAGAAGTAAATACTGTTGATTGAAAAACGATATCAAATGTTCTATTATAGTTGATATTAATAGCGTTTCCTTCAAATATTTTTATGTTTGGATAATTTCTTTTTAAAGCAGAAATGCGCTCAGGCAATATTTCATTTAAATAAATATTACTCTCTTTAAAACCCAATTTTAGTAGCAAAGGAATATTTCCTCCTTGACCCGCACCTATTTCTAAAATACTTGTGTTAGGTGTAATTTCGATAAAGGTTGAAACTATTTTTTCTATTTTTTTGGTTTTTTCTAAAACTGCTAATTTTGAGTAGATAGAATTATAAATTTCATCCTTATTAATTCGGTTGCCGTAGTTTTCTATTATTTTTTGTTCCAATGACATTATAATTCTTTTAACTTACTATAAAAGTTAGTCGCAATATTTTCGCGATTAAAAAAATCGTTTACAAACTTTCTACCATTTTTTCCATATTCTAAAGCTAATTTTTTATGGCTGGTAATTGCTGTTATTTTTTGAGTTAAATCAGCTTCATTTTCGGGTTCAAAAAATAATCCGCAATTACCTTTAGTAATAAACAATTCTTTTGCTTCACCGTCAACTCCCAACAAAATTGGCACTTCCATAGCTAAATTTTCAAATATTTTTGAAGGAATGGCTCCTAAAAATAAGTCTAATTTTCGTAATGGAATAATCGCAGCGTCAATCGATTTTAAAACCGAAGGCATCTCTTTTTTTGGAACCGGTTCTAAAAAGAAGACATTTTCTAATGTTAATTCATCTTTTAATTTTTGTAGTTTTTCTTTTTCAGGACCACTCCCCATTAATACAAATTTTAAAGAAGTAATGTTTTTAAAATTTTTCGCAACATTTATAATTATTTCTAATCCTTGCGCTATTCCTATTATTCCGGCATATAAAAAAATAAAATCGGTTTGCGAAAAATTATGCTTTTCTCGCCAATTTGTATCTATAATATTTTCCGGATTGTAATAACTTAAATCGACTCCATTTGGCAGCCAATAGGTTTTTATTTCAGGAAATCGCTTATTAATATTTACACAAATTCCTTGTGTTTGTCCGGTTACTAAAACAGATTTTTTGTATAATTTTTTTTCTAAATTGTAAGCTAATTTTAATAACCATTTATTTGTTACTACTCCTAATTTTTCAGCACTTTCAGGCCACAAATCACTCACATTAAAAACTAATTTTGCGTTTTTTTTACGGGCCAAATACATTGCACTATACCCTAAAAAAAGTGGTGGCGATTCGCACATTAAAAAATCAAAGCTACCTTTAATTTTTTTTCCGGTTTTGGCACTAGAAATTACAAACGAAAAATAATTCTGCAATCTTTTAATAATGGATTTACTTTTTGAAACAAAAATGGACGCTCGATGTATTTTTAATCCATCCATTTCTTCATGAACATATTTTTTGTTTTTATAACCTTCATAAATTTCCATTTGCGGGTAGTTAGGCATGGCGGTAAGCACCGTAACTTCTACCCCTAATTTTTGTAAACGCACTGCTAATTCAAACAATCTGTTTTGAGGAGCACCAACTTCAGGTGGAAAATATTGTGTAAGTATTAAAAGTTTCAATTAAATAAGTTGTAAACCTAAAAATATATAATTTTTTATTAATGGTATTGCTTAATAGTATTAATTTACACACCTTTGATTGGTAATAAAATTTTCATAAATGTCAGCCATACTTCAAATAAACAGTGTTTCAAAAAAATACAGTAACCATGTAGCTTTAAACAATGTTTCCATAACTATTAATGAAAAATCTGTTTTTGGATTATTAGGTCCAAATGGTGCGGGAAAAACATCACTAATAAGAATTATTAATCAAATTACTGGACCGGATAGCGGAGAGATCCTATTTAAAGGCGAAAAATTAAATCAAAAGCACATATCGCAAATTGGTTATTTACCTGAAGAAAGAGGGTTGTATAAAAAAATGCCAGTTGGGGAACAAGTATTGTACTTAGCTCAATTAAAAGGAATGAAAAAAGCCGAAGCAAAGAAAAAAATAGCTTTTTGGTTTGAAAAATTTGAAATGCAAGGTTGGTACAAGAAAAAAATTGAAGAGTTGAGTAAAGGGATGCAACAAAAAGTCCAATTTATTGTAACGGTATTGCATGAGCCTGAATTATTGATATTGGATGAACCATTTAGCGGATTTGACCCTATTAATGCTCAGTTAATAAAAAATGAAATACTCGAACTGCGAAAAAACGGTGCCACAGTTATTTTTTCGACTCATAATATGGGGAGTGTAGAAGAACTATGTGACAACATTGCTTTAATTAATAAATCACAAAAAATTTTGGATGGATCGGTAAAAGAAATTCGAAAAACATTTAGAACGAATACTTATCGCGTTTCCTTTAGAGGCAATGTAATGGGCTTTACTAATGCTTTGTGGACTGGAGCAGAAGTTTTAGAAAAACATACAGAAGATGATGTGAATTTTTTTACTTTAAAAATCGCCAAAAATATAACATCCAGTCAGCTATTGCAAAATGTTTTACCTACTTGTGAATTACTATCTTTTAACGAAATAGTGCCAAGTATGAACGACATATTTATTCAACAAGTAAACCTTGCCACTTCAGGTGCTGTATCTGTAGAAAATAACATTGGAACGAAAAGTAATTTTACCGAATGATTTTTTAATTGAAAGATTTTGCAAAATTGAGAATACTTTCGAAAGATTAAAATTTAAAATAATTAACTTGAAACCACCAATAACTAAAAACAAATAACTTTTTAAATGAGCAAAATAGGATTAATAATTGGTAGAGAATTAAAGTCAAAACTTACCAATAAAACATTTATAATAATGACCATCCTTGCTCCGCTTTTAATAACGGGCTTTTTAGGATTTATTATTAAAATGTCGCAATCAGAAAAAACCGAACAACGTGTTTTAGTAATTGACGATTCAAAATTATTTACAGATAAATTAGTTGGTAATGACTACATCTCATTAACGTTTAGTAATCAGAAATTGGAGAAAGCCGTAGCTGAATTTTCTGATAAAAAGTATACCTGTGTATTGTGGGTGGCTCCAAATATTATTGAGGGTGGGGCAGGGGCTACCAAATTATTTTACAAAAAGTCACCCGGGTTTGCTTTTCAAACGTTTATGAAGGATCAAATGGAGCGAATTATTTATGAGCAAAAATTACGAGCTAATAATATCGACCCAAATATTATCTCTAACTCTAAAACCAATGTAAAAATGATTTTAGAGAAAGTTAATGACAAAGGTAAAACCGAAGAACAAAGTAATTTGGGTTTGTTTGGTTTTTTAACTGGCGCACTTATGTTTATTTTTATTTTATTGTATGGGATGATGGTATTTAGAAGTGTGATGGAAGAAAAAACAAATCGCATTGTAGAAGTAATAGTATCAAGTGTAAAACCATTCCAATTAATGCTGGGTAAAATTTTTGGAGTTGCTATTTTAGGCATTATACAATTTATAGTAATGGGAATAATAACTTTTGGTTTAACTACTGTTTTATCAACCATTTTTTTAAAAGACGCGAAAGTTGAATTAAATAAGTTTAATGCACAACAAGAACTGGTAAAGAAAAACGGCACCAATGTGAATCTGGAACAACTACAAAAGTACGACGATAAGCTGGAGATGTTTGAAATACTAAATAAAATTGAAAAAATAAATTTTGCAGAAGTGTTTATCTGTTTTATTCTTTATTTTATTGGTGGGTATTTGTTTTACAGCTCAATTATGGCTGCTGTTGGCAGTGCTGTCGATTCCGAATCGGACTCCCAACAATTTATTACACCAATAATGATGCCGTTGATGGCAGGCTATTTTATTGCCACTAAAACTATTATGGACCCGGATTCCGCAACAGTTTTCTGGGGTTCCATCATTCCATTTACTTCACCGATAGTAATGATGAGCCGGATTACGAATGGTGTTCCGTTTTGGGAAATAGTTTTGTCATTAACTTTACTTTTCGCGTCATTTATAGGAACAACATATTTAGCCGGAAAAATTTATCGCACGGGTATTTTAATGTATGGTAAAAAAACAAGTTGGAGGGAAATTGGTAAATGGTTGTTTTATAAATAAAATTTATGAACCAACAAACCTTTGATTTATTAATACTTGGTTCTTCAAGCGCCAGCCCCACAGCTGAAAGGCATCCTACCTCACAAATATTGAACATTGCCGAGCGTTATTTTTTAATTGATTGCGGCGAAGCTACTCAAATTCAACTGCGTAAATACAAAGCAAAATTACAAGCCATAGATCATATTTTAATTTCACATTTGCATGGCGACCATTTTTTTGGATTACCCGGTTTATTAAGTACTATGAGCCTTTTGGGTAGAAAACAAAAATTGACTATTTATTGCCCACAAGATTTGAAGCTAATTATTGATACCATAAATAAGGCATCTGAAACAGTTTTAAATTTTGAAATTAATTGGCAATTTACAAATGATGATGGCGTAAACTTATTGTTTGAGGATAATAAAGTGGAAGTGTATTCTTTCCCATTGAAACATCGTATTTATTGTACAGGGTTTTTATTTAAAGAAAAGTCATTACCACGAAATGTAGATAAAGACAAATTGAAAAGATTAAATATATCGGTGGCGGATATTTTAAAATTAAAAAAGGGTTTTGATGTTGTTAACGAAGACGGTAAATTAATTAAGAATAAAGATGCCACTATTGACCCGCCGCAACCACGTAGTTACGCTTATTGCAGCGATACCATTTTTTACAAAAAAATAGTGAAGATTATAAAGGACGTAAACGTTTTATATCACGAAAGTACATTTTTGGAGGATAAAAAAGACAGAGCCAAAAAAACCTTTCATAGCACCGCCAAACAAGCCGCAGAAATTGCAAAATTAGCGGATGTGAAAAAACTATTATTGGGACACTTTTCTGCTCGCTACGGCAACTTAAATAGTTTTACTGACGAAGCAAAACCAATTTTTGAAAATTGCGAGTTGGCTTTGGAGGGGAAGATTTTTAAACTTTAGATGACTAATGCTTAACTTTCTTTATTAAAGCGTCGTTAAATTTACTAGTGTCGTCTATAAAATAGATTTTTTTCATTTTGTCATTATAATAGAAATCGTTATATATTATTTTTGTTTTACCATTTTTATTAATTATTGCTCCTATAACTTGTTTTTTTTCGTTAAATAATATTTCTTTTGAGTTTTTTGGTTCTGAATAATTTTCTTTTTCTTCACAATCGCATGCTTCTTTGCTACAATCAATCTTTGATTTTATATTTCCGTTTCTATTAAAAATTATCTTAACCTTATCTTTAAAAAATATTTTTTCAATTTTTCCATTTTCAAAATAGGACTTACAGCTATCACACTTTCCATTGTTAAAATAGGAAAACCCCTGTATTTTACCATTATCAAAGTATTTCCTGCAACTATCTTCTTTTCCTTCTTTGGTATAGGCAATTATTGCAATTTTTCCGTTTTTATGAAAATAAAATTGTTTACCATCTCTTTTTCCGCTTTCGTTGTACAAACAATTGTATTGAATTTGACCATTTTCATAATACAACTTGTAATCACCTACCCACCTATTTCTTTCCCAAGTACCTGTTTCACTTATTTTTCCGTTTTCGTGGTACATTGTTGCAGACCCACTGGGTCTACCATCTTTAAAGTTTAGTTCGTTCTTTTTATTTCCGTTGCAATAAAATTCTTTCCAAATGCCAGTTTTTCTTCCGTCTTTATAAAAACCCGTTTCAACAATTTGATTAGGAGCGTAGCAGGTATTAGGTTTATCCTTTCCTTTAACAATCCAATAACCTTGTTTTTTTCCTAAAGAATCAGTTACGTTAATTGTATCGTTTTGCGAATGCAAGCTTTTAAAAGCGCAAAAGATAAGTAGATATAGTACTAGTTTTGCTTGCATTTAATTAGGTTGCAATAGTGTGTAACATAAATTTACGAAAATAAATTTAAATAAGCAAGGCAGTTAAAAACAGTTCTCGATAAGCTCTTACGCTATGGTGTAATCACTACTTGAACTAACAAGACTTTAGTCACTTCGAGTAGAAATGCCTGCCTCTTGCATTTCGTATCGAGAAGGTATTCAGTTCTCGATACAATTTTTGCTAGAGGCAGGCAAAAATTATTCGAATTGACAGATCTGCTGGCACTTCAATTAAGTCTGAGAAACGAAGACTGTATTGAGAAGTGAAAAACGGTAATCAGTTCTCGATACGCTCTCACGCTATAGCTTGATCGCTACTCGAACTGACATGTGTTAATTACTAATTGTCCATTCGTTTTCGAATTTACAATTGTATTCGGGGTCTAATTTTATGTAGGTAATTTTTGACCGTTTTTTAATCCAATCTTTTATCATTTTTTTATTATGCTCGGCTGTAGCCATAAGTGCCAGTTTTTGGTAATCATCTTTAATATTTGTTTTGTGAGGGTCAATTCGATTTTTCAGTTTCAGTAATCTAAAACCTGGTTTTCCGTCAACAGGACTTACAAATTGCATAGGTTTACTAATATCGCCAATTTGCATACTGTTTAAAGTAACAATTAAGTTAGGGTCTATTTCGCTCAATGTTTCGTTATCAAATTTTGTACTGGCTGTTTGTGGGTTAATCATTAATCCCCCATTTTGTTTAGTATCCTTATCATCGCTAAATAAACGAGCCGCTTCTTCAAAGGTATATTTGCCTTCTTTAATCCATTGTAAAATAGAGTCAAGTTGTAGTTTACAATTAAAAAAGTCGGTATTGGTCATTTTAGGTATTAATAAAATATGACGAGCATCTAAAAAATCGCCTTTACGTTTTACTAACTGAATAAAATGGTAACCATAGGTGGTTTCAAAAACATTGGATATTTCGCCTTCTTTTAATTTGAAGGCAACTCCTTCAAATTCAGGCACCATTTGATTTCTGGTAAACGTTAAAAAACCACCATCTTTGGCAGAACCCGGGTCTTCGCTATATAAGCGAGCCATGGTTTCCATTTTCTTTTTTCCGCTTAAAACTTGTTGCCTGTATTCCTCTAATTGCTTTTTAGTGGCTTCTTTTTCTTCGGGGCTAAACGTTGGTTTTTTTACAATGTGCTGGAGTTCCACCTCTGAATTTACCAGTGGAAGGCTATCTTCTGGCAATGATTTAAAAAATAAGCGCACTTCTGCAGGGGTTAATTTAGCTTCTCCTGTAATTTTCCCTTGCATTTTTTGGGCAATTAATTGTTCTTTAACCTCACCACGCAAATCATCTTTAATAACGTTGGTGCGTTTACCATAAAATTCTTCTAGTTTTTCTTCGCTGCCAAACTGTTGTATGTAATAATTCATACGACGGCTAAGTTCTTGATCTACCTCCTGATCATTAACCACAACGCTATCTCTATCGGCTTGAGCAACTAATAATTTTTGAAATACCAGCATTTCAAATGCTTTACATTTGTTTAAACTCTGTTCGCGTTTTTCTTGCTCCAGCATAGTGTTTTGGAGATCGCTTAACAAAATAGGGTATTTGCCAATTACACCTACAACTTTATCAATAACTAATTGCTGGCTAAATGCCTTGCAAGAAATAATAGAAATAATTAATAGTAATTTTAATCTAATCATGAGATTTTAAAAATACTCATTATATAAATAGTGTTTTTGGTAGAAATCACAAAAAAATAAAAATTATTTTTTAAGGGAATTTAATTTTTTGAAGCCAATTAATTGGTCGTAATAGGTTCCAATTTTTCGATGATATACAAAAATATTATAGTCATTTTCGGTATCCCAGTAGCTACCTTCGGTAATGGTTTCATCACCGCTTCTATTTTTGTCGTTACTTAAAACGTATTCGTAATTGTAATAGCCTTGTTTTAAATACAATTTAGCCTCGTAGCCAAAACGTTTTGGGTTATAGGTCATTTTACTGAGTTTATTCATTCTCCAGTCCGTTAATTTACCAAGTATATAGAAATTTCCCGTAGGCTCGGGATTAACATACGGAAGAAAAAACTCAACATAAACGTAATCAGATTCTAGGTCGGTATTACCTATTGAATTTGTATTTTTTATTAAAAAATTGCCATTAATGTCATTGTAAAAGGTATAAGCTTTTGTTGCTCTTAGTTCCTCCGGATAAAGCACCGTGTGATTTTTTAAACTTTCATCTTTATAATTTTCTTTAACGCGTTCAGTCAAAATTCTTAAGCTTCTGGTGTCAAAATACCTAAACTCATTGCCGCCGTTAAAGGTGCTAGCGTCATCTAAGGAGTATGTTAAGGTATTATTCCCCATAAAGGTGGGTTTAATGTCAGTAACTGCATTGTCCCAGCGATTATTTTGGGAAATTACCACCTTTAAATCGGCATATGGGTTTGTAATATCATAGCCTGAATTGTAAATCGAAAAATCAATGTGTTGTTTATTATATTGGTCTTCACCGCCAATAGGTTGACGAAAAGTAGTGGCTACGGTTATTTTATTATCATAAACTAAAAAACGACGACTAAGCACAAGGTCTTTTTTGTCGCCGTTTAAATATACATACATTAAATAATTACCACTTTTGGTAAATTTTATATTTTGTTGCGGAAACATTACGCTGTAATGAGTATATTTTTGTAAGGTATTTACCGAATAATCGAAGTTTATAATATTTATGTCAAAAAAACCTGTTAAATACTCGCTAATCATCAAATCGCTTGGTGTCCAGTCGGCATTACAATGGATAAAGGTGAGCGAATATTGTTTTTTATCACTATCCAAATCATCAAAACTTAATTCTATTTGATCTTGACTATTTAAATCAATAATAGGTGCTGCATATTCCCATGTAGATTGATGGCATTGAACCGTTTTTATGTTTGGTTTATAAGTATAGTCATCGTATTTAAGTACGTTATCATTTACATAATCTTCTTTCTCATTAGTTTTTTGAGAAAAAACCAATATTGGAAATCCAAAAATTAATGCTAAACTAAATTTTAAAGCCTTTATCATTCATCAAAGATAAGCAAACGCCATGCCTAAAACGTAAAAATTGTAGAAATAGTGTGAAAAAAGAGATTGTTACATTAAAAATAATTAATGTAGAGTTATTTGCTTTTTTAAAAGTAATTTTTACTTTAGTAAAATATTAACCAATTAAAACAAAAATATTATGGCAATTAGAGGAAAAGTAAAAAACGTAACTATTGATCCTATGGGTAGAGCAACGGGAACTGTTACAGATACTGTTACTAAGACGGATTATCCCTTTGAGCAACCTTATGGACAGCAATTAGGCTTAGAAGTTAATTCTATTGTTCAATTTGATACTGTTGATGTTTCAGGGGTAAGTTATGGAGTATCTCTTGATCCAGTTGATAAGGCAACAATTCAGTCAATTGATTATATTAAGGGTAAAGGCGTAATTGTAGACAACGTTGGTAATCAAATTGAATTTGAACAAAGTTACGGTAGAGAGTTAGGCCTGGTCAATCAAAGTAAAGTAAAATTTGTTCCTGTTACTGTTAATGGAGTTATGAAGGCAACTTCATTAAAATTAGTTACTAATTAGTATAATATAAGCATAAATTCTTAATTTAGGGTCGGAACATAAACCGACCCTTTTTTTGTGAAGTACAGATATATTTTTTTTTTAACGATTCTATTAATGTCTTTTAGGTTAACCCCTCAAGCTTTAATTGATACTTTAAGGTCTGAGTACAACAGTTGCAAAACGGATAGTTGCAAGGTGAGGGTAGAAAATTTAATTGCAGAAGAGTTATTGTCTTTTGACGAATTAGAAAGTAAAAAATTATCCGAAAAATTATTTTTAAGTGTTAAACAATCAGATAGCGTTAATTATTTAAATGCTCAATTTAATTATGCATTTTACTGTATTAGCAAAAATCAATTAAATAAGTCTTTTAGTATTTTTTCAGAGTTAAAAAGGACTGCATTAAAAAACAATAATAAATTATATTTAGCGAAAGCAAATTTTGGTTTAGCAAGATATTATCTTCAAAATAATGATTTTAGGTCAGCTACTGATTTATCCTTTAATGCACTAAAAATATTTGAGGAATTGAAGGATAACAAATTTATAGCAAAATCATATTTTCAAATTGGGTTAATCAATTACAAATTAAAAAATATATCAAAGGCTATTGAATTTTATAAAAAAAGTTTAGACATAGCATCTAAAATCGGCTACAAAAATTCTATAGCTAGTGCTTATTCTTCTTTAGGCATAATATACTACCATCAAGATAATTATGATATTGCTCTAGAATATTACAATCGTGCGTTACGATTAAGAAAACAACAAAAGCATGAAATTGAAGTAGCTGGTTTATTAGCAAATATAGGAGCAATATTTTCAGATAAAAATCAGTTACAATTGGCCCAAAACTATTTTAAAGAATCTTTAGAATTAAATTTAAAATATAATAAAAAGAATAGTCTAGCTGTTTGTTATATAAATATAGGTAATGTATCTTACAATTTAAATAATTTTGTTGAAGCTGAAAAAAATTACACAGAAGCCTTAAAATATGTAGATGAAAATGATTTATTAATAAAAGAAAATTTATTTTATAACCTCGGAGAAGTTAATTTTAAACTAGGAAATTTTGAAAATTCTTTTAAATATCAAGATAGCTGTATAACAATTAAAGATAGTATTTATAGTCGCGAGTCTATAAAGTCTTTAAACGATATGCAAACTAAATATGAAACGACGAAAACAAAATTAGAACTTGAAAAAAAGGAATTAGAAGCTAATAATAAACAATTAATCATTTATGCCGCTTTTGGTGGTTGTATTCTCCTGTTAGGAGGCGTATTCTTTATTTTTAGAGGTCTAAAAAAACAGCGAAGAGCAAATATTGAATTAGAAGAAAAAAATTCAATTATTGAAGAACAAAAACATATAGTTGAAGAAAAAAACAAAGATATAAGTGACAGTATCCGTTATGCAAAACGAATTCAAGAGGCAATATTGCCGCCAGACAAAATGTGGTACGAGCATTTGCCAAATTCTTTTGTTTTATATAACCCAAAAGATATTTTAAGTGGCGATTTTTATTGGTTGGAACAAACGGAAGATTATATCTTTTTGGCAGCGGCTGATTGTACGGGACATGGAGTCCCAGGCGCTTTAATGTCTATTGTAAACTACAATTTATTAAACAAAGCCGTTTTAGAAAAAAACTTAATAATGCCTGGAGAAATTCTAGATTCTGTTAACTACTACCTAACCCATTCTTTACACCAAAGTTACAATGAGTCGTCCATTAAAGACGGTATGGATATAACCCTTTTAACAATAAATAAAAAAAGCAAAGAAGTGTTTTTTGCAGGAGCTAATAATCCTATTTATATTATTAGTGATGGTCGTTTGCAAGAGGTAAAGGCAGATAAATTCCCGGTAGGAGCGTTTATAGAAGAGAATGTTCAGAATTTTAAAACCCAAAAGTTGAATGTAAAAAGGGACGATATCATCTATTTATTTACGGATGGTTACGCTGACCAATTTGGTGGGCCAAAGGGCAAAAAGTTTAAATATAAACAATTTAGTGATTTATTATTAGAAAATTGCAATAAACCCTTGTCTCAACAACAATTAATCCTCCAACAGCAGTTTATTAATTGGAAAGGTAATTTAGAACAAGTAGATGATGTTTGTGTTCTTGGAATAAAACTATAAGCTTTTATCATTAATCAATACCTATTAACTATTTCCTACCACCTGTTAACTATTCCCTATTTACTATTATCTTTGCACAAATATGCAATTTCAAAACAAATCGGTTGCCTTTCACACTCTTGGCTGTAAATTAAATTTTTCAGAAACCTCTACTATTGCGCGTATGTTTTATGAAAAAGGGTTTGAAAAAAAAGATTTCTCGGAATCGGCTGACGTATATGTTATAAATACCTGTTCTGTTACCGAAAATGCAGATAGAGAATGTAAGTTAATCGTAAAGAATGCTCTTTCAAAAAATCCAGAAGCTTTTATTGCTGTGGTTGGGTGTTATGCTCAATTAAAACCAACCGAAATTTCTAATATTGAGGGGGTGGATGTAGTTTTAGGTGCAACCGAAAAATTTAAATTACTTAATTATATAAATTTAGCATCTAAAAACGAACATACACAAATTCACAACTGCGAAATTAGTGAAGCTGATTTTTTTGTGGATGCTTTTAGTGTTGGCGACAGAACGCGTTCCTTTTTAAAAGTGCAAGATGGCTGTGATTACAGTTGTACGTTTTGTACCATTCCTCTGGCAAGAGGAAAGAGTAGAAGTGATACCATTGAAAATGTTGTTGCTAATGCCTCTAAAATTGCAGAAAGTGGAGTTAAAGAAATTGTTTTGACAGGTGTTAATATAGGAGATTTTGGCTATGGAAAGTTTTTGGAAACGGATACAAAAAAACAGAAGCAATACACTTTCTTAGATTTAATTAAGGAATTAGATAATGTAAATGGTGTTGAGAGGTTTCGTATATCTTCGATAGAGCCTAATCTATTAAAGGATGAAATAATAGAATTTGTTTCCCATTCTAAAAAGTTTGTGCCACATTTTCATATACCCTTGCAAAGTGGTAGTAATGCCATTTTAAAATTAATGAAGCGGCGCTATCAAAAAGAATTGTATAATGATAGAATTGCGAAAATTAAACAGGTAATGCCAAATTGTTGTATTGGGGTTGATGTAATTGTTGGTTTTCCCGGGGAAACAAACGATCATTTTATGGAAACATATGATTTTTTAAATGGTTTGGACATTAGTTATTTGCATGTGTTTACCTACAGTGAAAGAGATAATACAGAAGCCATTTCGTTTATAGATACAGTTCCAATAGGGGAGCGTAAGCGCCGAAATAAAATGTTGCGCATTTTGTCGGCTAAAAAATTACGTCACTTTTACGAACAACAAAAAGGAAAAATGGCAATCGTTATTTTCGAACATGAAAATAAAGAAGGTTTTATGTTTGGCTTTACCGAAAATTATGTAAAAGTAAAATACCCTTTTGATTTAAATTTGTGTAATTCTCCTCAAACTATTATTATTTCTGATTTTGATGATGAAGGGAATATGTTGTGTGAAATGGATAGAAAAAAAGTACTTGAAAGAAGTGAAGATTAAAAATTTGTTTTTCTTAAGGCGAGTTGAGAGATACCTTTTAAATAAAGCTAATTAAAAAGAATTCGTACATTCATTGCAATGAAATTATCTATTTTAGTTCCGGCATTTAACGAAAGTGAAACAATTATCGCTGTTTTAAAGTCTTTAGAAGGTGTTGAATTAATAAAAGATATCAAAAAGGAAATTATAGTAATAAACGATTGTTCTACAGACAAAACTAAATCACTCATACAAGAGTACTTAAAAACTTCAGGAAGCGAAATTAAATTACACAATCAAGAAAAAAATTTTGGCAAAGGAGCTGCCTTGCATAAGGGGATAGAATTAGCTACCGGCGATTTTATTATTGTTCAAGATGCAGATTTGGAATATAATCCAAAAGAGTTTAATTTATTGCTTCAACCAATATTAGATGGTTATGCGGATGTTGTTTATGGTTCCAGATTTATTGGAGGAAAGCCACATCGTATTTTGTTTTACTCCCATTCATTTGGTAATAAATTTCTTACTGCTTTTTGTAACATTTTTGCCAATTTAAATTTAACAGATATGGAAACCTGTTATAAATTATTTAAAGCGGATATATTGAAAGGTTTTGTTCTTAAAGAAAAACGATTTGGTTTTGAACCTGAAGTAACGCTTAAGTTAGCACGCTTACGCAGTGTTAGAATTTATGAAGTGGGGATTTCTTATTATGGAAGAACCTTTAAAGATGGGAAAAAAATAGGCTGGAAAGATGGTTTTAGGGCTATATACTGCATTTTAAAATATGGATTATTTAAAGCAAATTAACTAATGCTTTTAAAACTAAAATCATTCGTAAATAAACCATCATTAATTATATTGGTTATAATTCCAATTTTTGTTGTTTGCGTAAATTACAATCAATCTACCTGGAAAAAAAGATACATTATCGTTCATGATGTTATTAGCTATTACTCTTATCTACCTGCTACATTTATTGATAAGGATATAAAACTGACGTTTATAAACGATTCAAATCAGGGTAATTATTTTATTGAGAATAAATATTGGCCGGTTAAAACAAGCGATGGAAAGAATTTAATTAAAATGAGCATGGGGTTAACGTATTTATACTCTCCCTTTTTTTTTATTGCTCATTCATTATCCAAAACTTTAGGTTACCAAGCAGACGGTTTTTCCGAGCCCTATCAATACGCCATACAATTTTCAGGATTACTTTATTTGTTTATTTCGTTAATATGGTTAAGGAAACTGCTTTTAAAATTATATAATGAATGGATTGTTTTCGTTAGTATTTTAATTATTTATTTTGGTACAAATCTGGTATGCTATAGTACATTGCAGGCACCCGTGAGTCACCAATACAACTTTTTTTTATTTACCGGATTAATTTATTTTTCACTTAATTGGCTTAACACACAAAAACTATGGAACGCTATTTTTATTGGCATATTTGCCGGGATGCTTGTAATTGTTAGACCCACGAACATTGTGCTTTCCTTGTTTTTGATTCTTTATAACATTTCTTCAATAACATCTTTTAAAGAACGGATATTACTTTTATTAAAAAAATGGACTCAGGTAATATTAATAATTTTAGTAGCATTTTTATTTTTTGTTCCACAAATAATTTATTGGAAAACCACTACAGGAAAGTATCTTTACTTTTCTTATGTTGGAGAACGATTTTATTTTAATCACCCGCATTTACTTAATGTTTTGTTTGATTTTAGAAACGGTTGGTTAATCTACAGTCCCTTAATGGCTTTGTCAATTGTAGGAATCTATTTTTTATATAAAAACAAAAGCCCTTATTTTTTACCAATAATAATCATATTACCAATAATGCTTTATATCTTTTCATCATGGTGGTGTTGGTGGTATGGCGGCGCATTTGGTTTTAGACCAATGGTTGATTTATATCCGATTTTAAGTTTTGGTGTGGCGGCACTCATAAATGTTATTTGGCAAAAATCTAAAACTTTAAAAGTCATAAGTATTTCGGCAATTGTTTTATTTATTTTATTAAATTTATTTCAAACCATTCAATGGCATTACAATGTTATACAATACGATAGTATGACATTTGCGGCATACAAAAACAGATTTTTTAAAATTGATAGATTTGAGTGTGATAAATCATTATTAAAACGACCAAATTACGACCTTGCAAAAAAAGGTATTGATGCAACGGTTCCTTTTGAGGGAGAGTAATTTTTGTGTATAAAAAAGCGCAACTTTTTTTAGAGTTGCGCTTTTATTTTTTTGTATAATATATTTTATTTTTTTCTTGGGCCAATAACCATTTGCATACGTTTACCTTCTAATACTGGTAATTGTTCTGCTTTACCCCATTCTTCTAGTTCATTAGCAAAACGTAATAATAAAATTTCACCCTGTTCTTTAAAAACTATTTCGCGTCCTCTAAAAAACACAAAGGCTTTTACCTTACATCCCTCTTGCAAAAATTTAATGGCATGATTTTTCTTGAAATTAAAATCATGATCATCTGTATGCGGCCCAAAGCGAATATCTTTTATAACAATTTTACTTGCCTTGGCTTTTACTTCTTTGGCTTTCTTTTTTTGTTCGTATAAAAATTTACCGTAATCTACAATTTTACAAACCGGTGGATCAATGTTAGGAGCAATTTCAACCAAATCCAAATCTAATTCCTTGGCCATTGCCAAAGCTTCAGCTATAGTATACACTCCCGCTTCAATGTCATCACCAACTACACGAACTTTTTTCGCATAAATACGTTCATTAATTTTATGTAGTTCCTCTTTAACACCAGGGCGTTTAAAACCAACTTTTAATCCGCGTGGTTGCTTAAATACAGGTTTTTCGCCAGGTTTAACAACAGCATTATTTGTTGTATTGTTATTATTTGTGTTAGTTTTTGGCGGGAAATAGGGTTTCTTTTGATTGTTGATATTGACCTCCGTTTTTTAGTTTATAATTATTTCTTGTTTAATGTTATTTATTTCTAGTTTCTAGTTTTGGGTTTGAGATTTTAACTCAAAATTTCAAATCAGAAACTGTTAAACTTTATTCTTAAAATCGTTTGATATAATTTCAGTTACAAATTTACTAAATTCATCAATACCAAATATACCAATATCTCCTTTTCCATGTTCGCGAACGGCAACTTTTTGTTCGGCCTCTTCTTTTTCGCCAACAACTAGCATAAATGGTATTTTATTTACCTCATTATCCCTAATTTTTTTACCTATTTTTTCGTTTCTTTCATCCACAAAGCCTCTTATATCTTGTTCCGCAAGCTTTTCTTTTACTTGGTTGGCATAATCATTGTATTTTTCGCTAATTGGTAAAATGGCAAATTGGTCGGGGGTTAACCATAATGGAAAATTTCCACCGCAATGTTCAATTAAAACGGCAATAAAGCGCTCTAGGCTACCAAAAGGCGCTCGATGAATCATTACAGGGCGGTGTTTTAAATTATCACTTCCTGTGTATTCTAACTGAAAACGCTCTGGTAAATTATAATCTACCTGAATGGTTCCCAATTGCCATTTACGGCCTAAAGCATCTTTAACCATAAAGTCTAATTTAGGACCGTAAAAGGCCGCTTCGCCTAATTCGGTAACTGTTTTTAGGCCTTTTTCGGCAGCAGAGTCAATAATAGCTTGTTCTGCCAAAGCCCAATTTTCGTCAGACCCAATGTATTTGCTTTTATTTTCAGGGTCGCGTAAACTAATTTGAGCCGTGTATTCTTTAAAATCTAAGGCATTAAAAACATGTAACACCAAATCAATTACTTTTAAAAATTCTTCTTTTACTTGGTCAGGGCGACAAAATAAATGCGCATCATCTTGCGTAAAGCCTCTTACACGTGTTAAACCATGCAGTTCTCCGGCTTGTTCATAACGGTAAACGGTGCCAAATTCGGCGTAACGAACGGGAAGTTCTTTATACGATTTTGGAGAAGATTTGTATATTTCGCAGTGATGCGGGCAATTCATAGGCTTTAAAAAAAACTCTTCGTTTTCGCGAGGCGTTTTTATGGGTTGAAACGAATCGGCACCATATTTTTCGTAGTGACCGGAGCAAACATATAAGTCTTTTAAAGCAATGTGTGGCGTAGCTACTGGCAAATAACCTGCTTTTAACTGCGCTTTTTGCATAAACTGAATCAAACGTTCGCGCAAAGCTGCACCTTTTGGCAACCATAATGGTAAGCCCATACCCACTTTTTCTGAAAAAGTAAATAATTCCAGTTCTTTGCCAAGTTTGCGGTGGTCGCGTTTTTTGGCTTCTTCCAACAACGCTAAATACTCTTTTAGTTCTTTATCTTTTGGAAAAGTAATGCCATAAATACGTGTTAACTGTTTGTTTTTTTCGTCACCACGCCAATAAGCGCCGGCAACACGTAATAGTTTAACTGCTTTAATAAAGCCAGTATTAGGAATGTGTGGGCCGCGACATAAATCGGTAAAATTACCTTGTGTATAAAAGGTAATGGAGCCGTCTTGCAGGCCATCAATTAATTCTAATTTATATTGATCGCCTTTTTCAGTAAAATAATTGATAGCATCAGCTTTTGAAACTTCTTTGCGAATGTATTCACTTTTTTTAGAAGCTAATTCCATCATTTTAGCTTCTACTTTTTCAACTTCATCAATCGAAAAAACTTTATCGCCAAAATCAATATCGTAATAAAATCCGTTTTCAACCGCAGGTCCAATAGCAAATTTACTTCCAGGGTATAAAGCTTCTAAAGCTTCGGCCATTAAGTGGGCAGAGGAATGCCAAAGCGTTTGTTTTCCATCATCATCATTCCAGGTTAATAATTGTAAGTTAGAATCCATAGTAATAGGACGGGAAGCGTCCCAAATTTCGGAGTTAACTTTTGCTGCTAAAACATTTCTTGCTAAGCCTTCACTAATACTAGTGGCAATTTGTAGTGATGTAGTTCCTTTTTCATATTCGCGAACTGAACCATCTGGTAATGTAATTTTGATCATAATTTTTTCCTACTTACAACGTAGGGTATTTGTTTTAAGCAATAAAGATATGTTTTTTAAAGGTAAAATCAAAAATAAGCGTAAAGATTTTATATCAAAAAAAATTATATATTTAAACTGTATGCAAAAAAAAATAAACGTGGATAAATTAAAATTAAATCAAATCAAATACGTGTGTATAGAGGGTAACATTGGTTCTGGTAAAAGCGTTTTAGCCAAATCGTTAGCTAAAGAATTAAATGCCATTTTTGTACCGGAAAGTTTTGAAGAAAATAATTTACTACCTCTTTTTTATGAGAGACCTAAACATTTTTCCTTTCCGTTAGAGTATAGCTTTTTAATTAGTCGTTTTGAACAATTGTATAACGTGTTTGCTTCACCGAACGCTTCAAACAAATTAATTGTTGCAGATTATAGTATTTATAAGTGCTTATGGTTTGCAAAAGTGAATTTAAACAAAAAAGACTTTTTGTTTTTTGAAAAACATTTTAATGCCATTTTAAGCAGTTTACCAAAGCCTGATTTAATAATATATATTACTACGGATATAGAAAATCTTCAAAAGAACATTAGGAAACGTGGTAGGGAATACGAACAGTCAATTTCAAGCAGTTACCTGAGGAAAATTGAGAAGCAGTATAAAAAGGGCATAAAACAAATTAAAGTAGATAATGTATTAGAGGTGAATGTTGAAAATTACTACCCTAAATTACAAGCTGATATTATTGAGTTTGTAAACGACTTTATAAAAAATCTTAAATAAATTTCATACTCTAACAACACAAATAAAAATAAATTACCTTTAGAAAGTAGATGAGTACATACTTTTTAAAATTGTTGTCAAAAAAAAATATTTTGTGTTTTTTTTTACTTTTTAGTTTGATTGGTTTATCGCAAACAAAAAAGGATACTAAGAAAAAAGTAACAAAAACTTCAACACAAACAGTTGTTACAACTACTGTTAACAATCAACAGAAAGAGATTGAAATTAAACATGCTTCAAAAATTTCGTTTGATCAAACAAAAAGTGAAGCCAAGTTTTTAACAGGTAATGTTATTTGTGCTCATGATGGCGCCATACTTACCTGCGACACAGCTTTAATTTATGATAGTGATAATAAAATGGAAGCAACCGGACATATTATGATTACAAAAGGTGACAGTATTACTGTTACTGGAGATAAATTGTATTACGACGGTAAAACAAAATTGGCTGTGTTGCAAAAAAATGTAAAGTGTGTTGAAAAAGACATGATCTTAACAACAGATTCCTTGAACTACGATGTAGCAAATGGTGTTGCAAATTACTATGATGGAGGTACAATAGTAAATAAAAAAAATACCTTGACAAGTAAAGTTGGGCATTATTATTCTGCAACAAAGGAGTTAGCTTTTCATTACGATGTTGAGTTGGTAAATCCAGATTATAAAATGAAATCGGATACATTGAGATATAATACCATTAATAAAACAGCCTATTTTTTAGGACCCAGTATTATTATAAGCAAAAATGATTATATCTACTGCGAAAATGGTTGGTACGATACAGACAAGGAAAAAGCGCAGTTTAGTGTAAATGCTTTGTTGATGACCAAAGAACAAAAATTGACAGGAGATAGTTTATTTTATGATAGAACCGCTAGAGTGGGCAGGGGATACAGAAATGTTAGATTAATTGATACGGCTCAAAAATCGATTTTATATGGTGATTACATTGAATATAAAGAAAAAAAATCAGAAGCTTTAGTAACTAAAAATGCATTGTATGCCCGAATTGTAGAGAATGATACATTGTTTATTGCAGCTGATACGCTTTACCACAGAGATATTGACAGTACAAATAATTTTTTAAATGCTTATCATCACGTGAGATTGTTTAAAAAGGATATGCAGGCGCAATGCGATTCTGCCAGTTTAAATACCAAGGACTCCTTAATGCAATTATTTAAAATGCCGGTTTTGTGGAGCAGGAATTCACAGGCAACTGCTAAATTGATAAAAGTATTTGTTGGAAAAAGTACTATTAATGGATTTAAGTTAGAAGGAAATGCGTTTCTTATCCAGCAAGTGGATAGCTTAAATAATAGCGATAAGTTTAACCAGTTGAGCGGTAGAAGTATTGAAGCGTTTATAACACAAGATACTATTAGAAAAGCAATTGTAAGCGGCAATGCAGATGCCTTTTATTTTCCAACGAATAAAGATAAAGCAGTGGGTTTAAACAAAACAAATTGTACCGAAATTTTATTATGGTTTAAAAAACAAGATATTGATAGAGTTACATTTAAACCCAAAACCGAAGGCGTAGTAACTCCTATAAAAGATGTTGATTCTGAAGCCTCAAAATTAAAAGGGTTTAATTGGATGTATAATAAACGTCCAAAATCAAGAAAAGAACTGCATGTTTTATAGGCAATTATTTCTTCATTAAATCTTTTAGTTTGCGTTCAATGTATTTTCCGTTTGGTAATAACGCATTTTGTATTCTTTTAGCATAATGGATTGAATCTAGAATTTCTTTTTGTTTTTCTTCCACATGCTTTTTTTCGTTGGCTAATTCCTGTGTTCTGGTTTTTACTTTTTCCTCCAAGGTATTGTATGATTCTTCTAAGTCATTTACCATCTTATTAAAGTGAATCGAAAGTTCTGTTATTTCATTATTCCCTTTAACGTCAACTCTTTCGGTTAAATTGCCTGAGCTTATACGTTTTACTTTTTGTGCCAAAATTTTAATGGGTGTTGTTAAGCGTTTTGTGCCAAAATAAATAATTAAGCATAAGGGTAAAACAGTTAAAGCTAGTAACCATAACAAATTTGTCAGTTCGCGTTTAACTAAGGCCATTTCGTTTCTATCATCAGATATAAATTGAATTATCCATCCATCGTGCATGTAACTTCCTTTCATATCAATAAAATAATAAAAATAAGTGATTTTGCTTCCATTCTCATTTTCAATAAATTCAAGCTCTCTACCTGTTTTATCAAGTTTAAGCATTTCTGGTTTATGAGATTCTTTTAATAGGGCATTTTTATCATACGTTGGGAAAATTTCGGTAGCCATGTATAATGTAATTTTTTTAAATTCCTTATACTGTTTTCTAATTTCATCAATGCTATTAAACATTGTGTTTTGTAGCATCTCGTTGTCGGGCGAGGAGTAGCTTAATTCAAGAACATACTTTTTATCTTTAGTAGAATGATAAGAAAATTTTTTTGGTTTGTTAGTATTAAACTGTATTGAGGTGCGCTCGGGGAAACATTTTCCTAAATTTTTAATACTATCTAAAAAATGAATATAGCGCACGCCAAGCTTATTAAAATCAAAGCCTAGGTCTTTGGCAAAGGTGGTTTTGAAAATAATATTTTGAGAATTGAAAATATATAAGTCATTTATTTTAGTATTTAAACCTGCTTTTTTTGCTATATCTTCTGCAGTTGATTTAAGGAATAACGAAGTATCTTGGTTATATAAATTAATAATACTATTACTCATTTTAATCATCTCTTTATCTAGCGAATGTTCTAACATTTTTGCTGAGGCATCAAACATTAGTAAGGACATTTTTATTTGCTCGGCAATAATTTTCCGCTTCGCATGTTCTGTTTCAATTAAACGCTCTTTGTTTGTATTATAGTTAAAGTAAGAATACCCCAATATTGCTAATATTACAGGTAAAAGCACTAGGATTAGAAGTTGACGAAATATGGAAGATTGTTTTGGCAGTTTTATTTTTTTAATGAGTTTATTTTTCTTTCAATAAATTTTTCACTTGGTAATAAAGCGTTCTGAATACGTTTGGAATATTTTATCGAATCTAAAATTTCTTTTTGTTTTTCATCTACAATTCTTTTTTGTTCTGTAATTAAGTAATTGGCTTTTTTCTTTTGCCTATAGCCTCTATATAATATTATCATTGTTATGAAAAATCCGATAATTCCAAGGACTAAAAAATTGCGCTGTTTGGTTTGACTAATAATTTCTAATTCTTTTTCTCTTAGTTCACCTTCTTTTTTGGTGATATTGTATTTAGCATCCATTTCAATTGTTTTATTTTTCAAACGCTGATCGGATACACTATCCTTATAGGCAGCATACAAAACATGATTTTTATATGCCAAGTAATCATTTTTAAGGTTTGCGTAGCATTGAGATAAGGAAAGATAAGAGTCTCGTTTTAATTCAGGTAACGAATATTTTTTAAGTAATTCAACTGCCAAATTATATCTCACAATTGCGGAATCATACTTTTTTTCTTTGAAATCAATATTACCTATAGTGGTATTGGCATACATTACTCCTAATTCAATATTTGCATTTTTATATATTTCTAGTGCATGGAATGCTATTAATCTGGCGTTTTTTAAGTCATTTTTTTCAATATTTATTTCTGCAAGTGCCAAAGTAGAATTGGCTAATTCTGATTGCATATTATTCCTTTTAAATATTTCTGTGGCTCTTAATCCATAAAAATAAGCACTGTCTAAATGTTTATTATTTAAATGTAATAGGCCAATATTATTTAATACTGTTGCGTACAAAATTTTGTTATTTTTTGATAAGTAATAATTAAGTGCCTTATGGTTGTATTGCAAAGACTCGTCATATTTACCCTGCTTCGCTAAAAGGGTGGCGTAAAGTTTAAAATTTTCATGAAGTTGTTCATGAAGATTGTTGGATTCTAAATATTCTTTGTAATTTTTGCAATATTCGAGGGCTAAATCATAAAATTGGCGATGAGACAAATTTACTATTAACAAAGAATAAGATTTAATGATTCCATTTTTGTAATTTATTTTTTGACTTAAATTTAAGGCAGAGATAAAATATTCAATACGTTCTTTAGAGTTAAAATAATCATATTGGTTTCCAAGGTTGATAAGCGAAAAAACTTTATTACTATCTTCTTTGGAATTATTGATTACACTTATTAAAGAATCTATTCTTTTTTTTGAGGCGTAAGTTTGCTCACTAGTTATAAATAGAAATATTAATAAGAGTATAAAATATTTTAAATATTTATTCATTTAATCGTTTAATAGTTTTGTCTAAATATTTTTTAGTTGGTAGTAAACTTTGTTGAATACGTTTCGCATAGTGAATAGAATCTAAGATTTCTTTTTGATGTTCTTCAACTAATTGTTTTTGACGCTCGACTTCTTGTTTTTGTTTAGATATAATTCTATTAGCCATACGTTGATTTTTCAAACCTCGAAATATAAAATAGGCTAAGCCTAAAGCTAATATTAGTGCTGAAATTATAAAATAAGAAATAATTTTTTGTTGTTTAATTTTTTGAGTAGATAGTTTATTTTGTGTTGTTAACAACTCATTCTCTTTTTGCTTTTTAGCTGATTCGTATTTGGTTTGTAACTCATTTAACTCGTTAATGCTAGCAACATTAACCAAAGAATCTTCAGTGGCTTTGTATTTTTTATAAAGTTCGTAAGCAGATTTATACTCTCCTTTTTCCGCATAAACATCTGCCATAGAAAGATAGTTATCAGAAATAAAATCTTTGTTTTTCATTTTGAACGCATAAGATAAACTCTTATTATAGTTTACAAGCGCCTCGTCGTATGATTTTAATCCTGCTTTTACCCGACCAATTGAATAATAAATTTCAATTTTATTTTCTACTAAATTTAGGGAATCTGTTAGACGTAATGATTCATTTAAGCATTTAAGCGCCTCATTGAATTTTTTATCATCGCAATATACTAACGATAAATTGGAAAGCACAGTAGAAATTTGATCTACATTTCTTTCTTGTTTCGCATATTTTAAACTTTCTAAGTAGTAAGTGTAAGCTTTACTGAAATCATCTGTGTAATAACCTTTTTCATAATAGATATTTCCCATGTTCATAAGAATTACAGAAATTTTTTCACTATTAATTATTTTTGCTAATTCAAATGCTTTTTCATAATACATTAAGGCAAAATCGATTTTTTTTTGAGAAGCATAACAGTTTGCGATACTATTATAAATTTTTACGATTAATACTGTATCTTTTGATAATTCGGCATATTTTAAAGCTATAAATTGGTGATTTATATTTTTTTTGCTTTCACCAACAGCCATATAACTAATGCCAAGTATATGATTAGATATGCCCAAATTTTTGTTATTGGAAGTTTTGTTAGCAACATGATAAATTTTCATGGCATATACTCTCGAAGAATCAATATTTATATGAGAATAAGCATAATAGATGGATAATAACGTTTTTATTTTTGCGCTATCAGATTTACTGTTATTGTATAAAGTTTTTAAGGAATCTATAGCATTATTTTTTTGCGCACTTATCGAAATAAATCCAACTAATAAAATAACGACTGACAATTTCTTTAAAAAATTCATTTATTGTTTAATAAGCTATATAAAAATAAGTTATTTCTTTAATAAACGCGTTATATTTTTATTGATATATTTATCATTTGGTAACAGGGCATTTTGTATTCTTTTGGCATAATGAATACTTTCAATAATTTCTTTTTGCTTTTCTTCAATTACCTTTTTTTGTTGGTTAATTTCTATATTGGCTTTTTGTTTGTTTAGGTAGCTGCGGTAGGCAAAAATAGCAAATATTAAAACCAAAATGAGTACACAAGATATGAGTATTAAAACTTGTTTTTGCTTACGTTTTTCGGCATTAGCAACGGCATCTTTTTTTTCTTGTTGCATTTTAGTGGCAGTTTCTTTCTTTTCGAATTCATAATTCATCTGCAATTCGGTTGTTTTGCGCGAGGCATCACTATTTATCATACTATCACGAGCAGTAATATAATTTTTGTAGTACAATAAAGCTAAATCATGTTTTTTTAAAGCCAAATAACCCTCACTAAGAGTATGGTTAGCGTCCCTCATGCCTTCAACATCACCAATTTTGATAGTTAAATTTAGAGCTTTGTTTAGGCAGGCAATGGCTTGGTTGTATTTTTTTTGAATCATTAATATGTCTCCAATATTGATGTTAGACGAAGCAATCCCTTCTAAATCCCCAATCTCCTCACGTATGCTCAATGCCAGATAATGATTTTTTAACGCCTGTGAATAATATCTTTGATGTTTGTAAATATTGCCAATATTGTTATAGGAAGAAGCTATTCCCCATTTATCTCCTAGTTTTTGACGAATATTTAATGCCGTATAATTATTTTTCAGGGCTAAAGAATAATTTTCTAAACCAATATACACATTAGCAATTCCTACATAGGCATAAACTAAACTTGCCTTATCACCAAGTTCCTGTTTTATAGCTAAAGACTTTTGGTATAAATTAAAAGCTTGCTCGTAATTTTTTTGATGTAAATATATATTAGCGATATTATTGTATGAAATGGCGACCCCCTTTTTATCATCTATAGTTTCGCGAATTTTTAGGGCTAGAAAATGATTTTTAAGTGCGTCAATATAATTACCTTGTCGTTCGTTTATTAAGCCAATTGAATTGTAAGAATTTGCAACGCCTTGTTGATCGTTAATTTGATTTTGAATTTTTAAAGCAATAAATAAATAGTTTAAAGCAGGTGGATAATTGGATTTATTGCGATAAGAATTAGAAAGGGTTAGATAGGCGTGTGTTAATTTTTTTTTAATTGGATTAGGCTGATTTGAACTTGAAAAGGTTTCTATAGCTATAGTTGAATAATGAATTGAGCTGTCGTAATTGCCTATCTTCCAAAATTTTGATGCTAGTGAATTGAGTGTGTTTAGTTTTATGCTATCAATTGTAGAAGTTTTTAAAACCTTAATTAGTGAATCTATTTGTTTGTTTTGAGAATAATAACTTTTAAAATGGAAAAGTAAACTAACTAATACTATATATGAAATTAGCTTCCTCATTTTTTTTTCGCTGGAATCTTTTTTTCTATATACGATTCACTTGGTAAAAGAGCATTTTGTATGCGACTGGCATATCGAATTGATTCTAAAATATTTTTATTTTTTTCTTCAATTAATTCATAAGCTAACTTTAACTCAACATTTTTTAACCGCTCAATTTCTGCCTCTTTTTCTTTTATTAAATCCGTATTTAGGTTTACAATTTTTGAATCTAATTCTTTTTGATGTATTTCATTTGAAATTTTAACAAGTTTCTCATAGCTTTCAACGGCTAATTCATACCTCTTTAATTTTTTGAAAATGTTGGCTTGAAAATTGTATACAACTTTAAGTTTTTTGTCCAGTTTTAATTTGAGAGCAACTTGCTCTGCCAGTTTATTTTGTTCTAGAGCTTCTTCATACTTTTCAAATTCAAAATATGTTTCTGAAATTTCAAGTAGGCTATTTAATGAGAATTGATCGAGATGAAGAGATTCTCGTATCTTAAGTCCTTCAAAAAAATAATTTAGTGCAATGTCGTATTTTTTTTGTTTTTTATATATCGATCCAATATCCATTAAAGAGCGGGCTTCCCCCATTTTATTTTTTTGACTTTTTAATAATATCAAAGCTTTTTCGCAGCTTTCTATTGCCAAATTATATTTTTCTTGATGTAAATAAATGTTCGATAACCCATTGTAAATTCTTCCTGTCCAGGCCCCATTATTTAACTCTGAATCTGAAAGTCCTAATTGATAAAATTTTTCAGCCTCATCGTATTTTTTTAAATCTTTATATACGGTTCCTAAAATATAATTAGCCATTGTCCTATCATGTGAATTGTCGGTATTATTTTCAAAATAATTATAACCTCTTAACCCGTTATAAAGGGCTAGTTCAGGATTTGCGGAAGTATTATGAATGATAGCTAAGGTTAAATGCGTGTTGGCTATCCATTTTGAATCATTTAAACTCTTAAAAATTTCTAAGGCTTCATTTACGTTTTTTAAAGCAAGCTTTATATCGTTTTTAATTACAAAATTGCCCATACCTAAATTAAGATTACAAAGAGCAATGCCGAAAGCGTAATTAATCTTTTTAGCTTTGTCTAGGGCATCAAACCCTTTTGAAAAGGCATCAAAGTTTTCTTCAGGAACACTTCTTATTTCCCAAATATGAAAATTAATAGAATCAATTTGCCTTTTTATTAAATCTAAATTATCTGCTTCACTCATGATTTATGTCTATTAATCACTTTTTCTAGGTTTTTTTCATTGGGCAATAATGCTTTTTGAATTCGACTTGCATAACGAATTGAATCTAATATTTCTTTTTGATGCTCTTCTACTTTTTGTTTTTGAAGCTCAACCTCCCTTTTTTGTTGTTCAACTTCTTGTTTTTGTAGCGAAATTATTTTATTGGCATTACGTTGTTTTTTTAAACCACTAAAAATAAAAAAAGATAAAGTAATCACTAATAATAAGCCAATTGAAATTAAATAAGTTACAATTTTTTGTTGTCGAATTACTTTCTCTGAAAGTTCGTTCTTTAATTGCAACTGATTATTCTCTAATTCCTTCTTATCATTTTGGTATTTTGCCTCACTTTCATTTGAAGATTGTGTTTTTTCTTCATTATATATCTCATTTCTTAATGTAATTAAACTATCTGCATACATCATGGCTAATTTGTAATTTTTTGCTCTTTCATAAATATTTCTATATAAATCAAACACTCTAGATAAACCGTCTTTTGAGCCTAACTCCTTTGATAATTTATATGATTGTCCAACTCTAAATAAAGCTTTATCCAATTGGTCTGTATTATAGTAAAAAGATGCTAGTGTCGTAGTGGATTTCATTAATGGTAATTTTTGATTGTTTTTTAATCTTCTTTCATAAGCTTTTAAAACATATTTTTCGGCGGCTTTATTGTTTCTTAAATTAATATACAAGCTTGCAATATTTGCTTCATCTCCTGCTAAAAGCTCCTCTTTATCAACACTGGTTCTTATTTTATCTAATTCATATACCTTTAACATATAATATAAAGCGCTATCTAGGTGTCCATTATTATTGTGAATGGCGGCAAAATCATTATATGCGTTTGTTATGCAGTCTGTGTCTTTTAAGGCTATAGCAATATTTAATCCTTTATTATAATATGTCATACTTTTTTTTTCACTACTTACATCGTATAAAACGCTACCTAAAAAAATATATGTTTTTGCTAATTTCGTAGAATCAGCTAATTCAGAAAATTCTTTTTCTGCCAATAATGACATATTTAGTGCCTCGTTATACTGTTCTTTTAAATAGAAAGAACCAGCCATTCCTAAATGAGTTTTTGCTAACAAAGATTTATTTTTATATTTCTTTAAAATATTCAGGGCGTATTGATAATATTTTATTGACGAATCGGGAATATTATAAACATAATGTTCAGCCGCTAATATGTATGAAGTAACTTTTGTAGAATCAGTATTGGCTTTGTTAATTTGTTTGAAAATATCTATTATATTATTTTGGGAATTTGCACATAAAGAAAAACATAACTTAATAATTAAGATTAGTAAAAGTTTTTTTGTTAGATATACATTAAAAATATATTTCATGGTTTGTACAGAAAAATTTTATTTCTACTATTTATATGCTTCTTCATTAAAAATAAAAATAAACGATTTCTAGTCAGAGTTTATACCTTCCACTATTTGAAATAAAATAGTCAGTTTAGTTTTATCATTTTTTGTATTATCTAATTTTAATTTTTTAAAAATCTATGGTTTATCTTGTGATAACTAATTTTATAAATCAATAATGAAAATACCATTGTAAATATTTTAAAAAAGTACTATAAATTTTGTTTTTTCAACTTAACCATTGTTAAAATAGTTGCAATTCCTACAGTTTGTCCTGACTGGTCAAGGGCATCGTATTTTTCTAATACTTCTGGTGAACTTGCATCATAAATATCTACGATCCATTTCACAATACCAACGTTTACTTCTTTTCCATCTGCAGACGTTAATGGCTTATCGTTTTCCAATTTTTCTTTGCAAGTAAATTTCACTCCAATGGTCATACCCGGGTATATAGGGCGCGTAAAACGACACTCATCAATACCGTAGTTTAATAATACTGGTCCTTTTGGTGGATCAACAAATAAACCAGCTGCCTTAGATAAAATAAAATAACCGTGAGCAACTGTACGTTTGAAAATTGTTCCTTCTAATGCATCGGGTTGTAAATGCGCATAAAACTTATCTCCTGTTAAGTTAGCGAAGTTTACTAAATCATCTTCGCTTACGGTATGCGTTGGAGTAATAGTTGTTTCGCCTACTTCTAAATCCTCGAAGTATTGACGGAACGGATGCACATCTTTAATCATTTGTTTTGCGCCAACTTGGTAACTATTTAAAATAGCCGTAATCATACTTGGTGAACCTTGAATGGCCGTACGTTGTAAATAATGGAACACACCACGTTTTCCACCCATCTCTTCGCCGCCACCTGCACGTCCCGGACCACCATGAACTAACATTGGCATTGGCGAACCATGGCCTGTACTTTCTTTCGCACACTCTGCATTTAAAATTAAAATACGTCCGTGCATGCAAGCTGCGCCAATTGTATATTTACGAGCAATGGTTTCGTTGGCGGTAACAATAGAACTTACTAAACTTCCTTTACCCATTTTTGCTAACTGAATCGCATCTTCAATAGTTTTGTAAGGCATAATCGTACTTACAGGACCAAAGGCTTCTACGTTATGGCAATCTGTGTTAGTAAATGGCTTATCGTTAAAGAAAATAATTGTCGGCATAAAGGCACCTTTATGTTTATCAGCACCTTTTACCTCAAAGTTTTCGAAATTACCGATGATAATTTTTTGCGTTTTAGAAAGTAACTCTACTTTTTCTTTTACTTCAATTAATTGTGATTGCCCTGCTAATGAGCCCATGCGAACACCTTCTACATTAGGGTCACCAATTACATTTTGCGCTAAACGTTTACCTAAAGCAATTTGAACATCTTCTACCATATTTTCAGGAACAATGATACGGCGCACAGCAGTACATTTCTGTCCGGCCTTTGTGGTTATTTCTCGGGCTACTTCTTTAATAAAAATATCAAACTCAGGCATGGCTGGAGTTACATCTGTTCCCAGTACGCAGCAGTTTAAACTATCAGCTTCCATATTAAAATGAACGGCCTCTTGCAATAAACGTGGATGCGCTTTCAACATTTTACCTGTAGAAGCAGAACCCGTAAAAGTTACTACATCTTGACTTTCTACATGTTCTAAAATTCCATTAGCGCTACCGCAAATTAATTGCAAAGCACCTTCTGGTAAAATTTTACTAGCAATAATTTCTTTTACGACAGCTTCCGTTAAAAAAGATGTTAATGCCGCAGGCTTCACAATTGCAGGAACTCCGGCTAACCAGTTAACCGCAACTTTTTCTAACATCCCCCAAACCGGGAAGTTAAAGGCATTGATATGAATTGCTACGCCTTCTTTTGGTACACAAATATGGTGACCAATAAAGGTATTATTTTTCGACAAACGGGCTACATCGCCTTCATAACAATAGGTTTCATTAGGAAACGATTTACGTAAAGAAGCGTAAGCAAATAAATTTCCAATGCCACCTTCAATATCCACCCAGCTATCTGCACGCGTTGCGCCGGTTGCCCACGAGATTTTATAAAAATCTTCCTTTTTAGATATTAAATGCATAGCCAATGCTTTTAACATTAAGCCACGTTGTTGAAAGGTCATACTACGCAATTTTGGCCCACCAACTGTGCGAGCGTAATCACACATTTTTCCAAAATCTAAACCTTTGCTACTAACTGTAGCAAACACATCGCCAGTAATGGCGTTAAATAATTCTTGTCCGTTATCTGCTCCGGCAACCCATTGGCCCAAAGCGTAGTTTTGTAATTTGTTCATACGTTTTAATACTTATTTTAGCTAGAAATTTAATGAATAATACTATGAATTCAAATAGGAAATTTAAGCTAAAAAAAACTAGAATTCAAAATAAAGTTCTAAACCAGTTTCTTTAAGAAAAAAGTTCCAAAAGGAACTAAAGACAATAAAAAAGCGAAACTGGCATTTTTAAAAGATAGTTTTACTTTAAAAAACATTAATCCCAAAAAAAACGCAAACGCAACAAACAAAACTCCGTGTATTGTACCCATTGGCTTAATATATTGAGGGGTATCAAATAGATATTTTAAAGGCATGGCAATGAACAATAACAATAAATAGCTATAACCTTCTATTTTACCAACTACTAAAAACCATTTAATAATTATTGAGTTTTGCATAAAGCTTAAATGTAATAAATATTTGGATAGTTAAAGAAAAGTTTTAAAACCCGTTAAACACATTTATTTTTACGTTATTTTAAGATATTTTAAGATATTTGACTTAATTCTAGCATCATGTTTGAAAAAGTAAATAAAACAAAAATTATGAAAAAAATATTTGTACAATTTTTATTTGTTACCGCATTTATTCCCTCTTTTTTTGCCCAAGATTTGGGAAAATTGGTCATAAGAAATGGAAATTCTAACTATCCCAAGTTTATAGCGTCGTTAAACGGAGTTCGCTTATCCAACGATTATAGCTCTTCCGTAAGTTTTAGTTTGTTAGATGAATATAATTACAGACTCAAAATATTACAAGCAGGATCTTCTAATATATTGACCTTTACATTAACCAGTGAGCCTAAATACCAATCAAAGTACATTATTATGAAAGATAATTTCGGGAATTATTCTTTATTGTTAGAGACTAAATCATTAATGCTAGACGAGCCTGAAATTCCCGCAGTAACAAATACGGTAGTTACCACACAAACGGTTAATGTGGTAACACCTACGTTAGCTACAAATACAGCTACTGTTGCTCCAATAGTTACACCGGCAAATACCGTTGCAATTACGAATATTTCAAAGGTTGAGTTTGATGAAAGATTAAATGCTGTAAAGAAGACAAGTTTCGATGATAAACGATTAGCAAAAGCAAAGCAAGTATTTAATGATGAAATATTAAGTACTAATCAGGTAATTGAGGTAGTAAAAGCCTTTTCGTTTGATGATACAAAGTTAGATTTTGCTAAATGGGCTTATAAAAATACAATTGACCCTAAAAATTATTATAAGGTGGAAGATCAATTTTCGTTTAGTGGAACTAAATCAGCATTAGGAGATTTTGTAAGAAAGCAACCTAAATAAGTATATTAATTACTTTCAAAAACTTGAGGCGCAACCATAAACTTACTCACTAGTTTTTCAATTTTAGGGTTAAAATCGTTTGTGAAAATTAAATGTTGACATTTTGGTAAACTTTCGCCGATTCTGTCAATAGGGGATTGCCAAGCATTTTTTATAATTTGTTCAGCATCATCAATTATAAATAACTTTAATTTATTAAGGTTTAAACTATGATTAAAGTATAATTCGTAAACGCGCTTGGCAGTACCAATTACAACATCCGTTCCTTCATAAACCTCAATGCTTTGAGCATCAATTTTACCTTCTTCAAATACGCAAACTGATCTTAAGTCGGTTTCTTTTGAAAAAGTATCAAATTGTTCTTTCATGGCAATAGCCTTCTCTTTATTGCTTACTATAATAATTGCTCTTGGCACATCTTCAATGGCATATTGCAATTTGTGAATGGCACACATGTTTATCAAGGTACTTTTTCCGGTGCCTTCTGGGGCAATAGCTATAATATCGGCACCCGAATTAATTTTTGAAATACATTTTTGTTGCAAATCCTTAGGCGTATCAAAACCTTTTTCTTTTAAAACAAGAGCTAACTTTTTATGTAGTTTTTCAATAAACATTTTACAATTTTAGTTAAAATTTAGGGATACTTCAGTAAAAAGTATCAATAATAAAGGCTTTTCAATCAAATTAGTGTAATTCGTGTTAATTAGTGCCTAACAGTATTACTTAAATTTTTACTATCTTTATTGGCTCAAAATTAAAAAATATTATGTTCGATTTTCTTAAAAAAATTTTTGGTACTAAAAGTGAAAAAGATATTCAAAATCTTCAAGCCCGTGTTGCCGAAATTAATTCTATCTACGCTTCTTTAAACTCAATAAGTAATGATGCTCTTCGTAAAAAATCTACCGATTTAAAATCCAAAATTCAAGAGGCCATTCGTCCGCAAACAGATGAAATACTTACCATTAAAGCAAAAATTAATGGTGATGCTGAAATGGATGTAAATACAAAAGAGGATTTGTATAAGGAAATTGATGAAATTGAAAAAGAAGCCACTAAAAAAATTGAAGAGACTTTAAACGATATATTACCGGAAGCTTTTGCCATACTAAAGGAAACGGCTCGTCGATTTAAAGACAATGCAGAACTAGAAGTTACTGCAAACGATATTGATATAAAGTTTAGTAAAACTCATAAAAATATTGAACTCAGAGACGGAAAAGCTTTTTATAAAAATAAGTGGTTAGCTGCTGGTAATGAAATTACTTGGGACATGGTACATTATGATGTGCAGTTAATTGGCGGTATGGTGTTGCACCAAGGGAAAATTTCGGAGATGGCAACAGGTGAAGGTAAAACCTTAGTGTCTACTCTGCCCGTTTTTTTAAATGCTTTGGGTGGTCGTGGTGTTCATTTAGTAACTGTAAATAATTATTTGGCTAAACGTGACAGCGAGTGGAATGCACCATTGTTTATGTTTCATGGATTAAGTGTGGATTGTATTGATAAGCACGAACCTAACACAAACGAACGCCGTGATGCATATTTATGTGATATTACCTATGGCACGAATAATGAATTTGGTTTTGATTATCTGCGTGATAATATGGCACGTGGGGTTGATGAATTAGTGCAAAGAAAACACAATTTTGCTATTGTGGATGAAGTGGATAGTGTGCTAATTGACGATGCACGTACTCCTTTAATTATTAGTGGCCCAACACCTCAAGGTGATAAGCACGAATTTTTAGATTACAAACCCCGTATTGAAAAATTAGTATCTGTTCAAAAACAATATTTGCAATTATGTATAACCGACGCAAAAAAATTGTTTGCGGAGGGTAAAGAAAAAGAAGCAGGAATCCCTTTATTGCGTGCTTATAGAGGTTTGCCCAAAAACTCGGCTTTAATTAAATTTTTAAGTGAGAATGGGGTAAGAGCCTTATTGCAAAAAACAGAAAACTTCTACATGCAAGATCAAAATAAAGAGATGCATAAAATTGATGCCGAGCTTTATTTTACCGTAGAAGAGAAAAATAATCAGGTTGATTTAACAGAAAAAGGGATTGATTTTTTAACCGGAAATACTGAAGATCCTAAGTTCTTTGTTATTCCGAATGTGGGAGACGAAGTGGCCGAGATAGAAAAAACAATTTTAGACCCGAAAGAAAAAATTTTAGCAAAAGAAGCTATAATGCGTGAGTTTGGTGTAAAAAGCGAACGCATTCATACCATGCAACAATTACTTAAAGCGTATACGGTTTTTGAGAAAGATACGGAATATGTAATTGATGGTGGTCAGGTAAAAATTGTAGATGAACAAACAGGTCGTATTATGGAAGGTCGTCGCTACAGTGATGGGTTACACCAAGCCATTGAAGCGAAAGAAAATGTAAAGATTGAAGCCGCCACACAAACGTATGCAACAGTTACTCTACAAAATTACTTCCGTATGTACAACAAACTAGGTGGCATGACGGGTACAGCAACAACTGAAGCTCAAGAATTTTGGGATATATATAAATTGGATGTAATTGAAATACCAACCAACCGTCCAATGACCCGAAAAGATGAGCAGGATTTTGTTTACAAAACCAAACGTGAAAAATACAATGCAGTTATTGAAGAAGTTGTAAAATTAGTGGCAGCCGGAAGACCTGTATTGATAGGTACTACCACGGTTGAGATTTCTGAATTATTAAGCCGCACATTAAAATTACGTGGCATCAAACACAACGTTTTAAACGCTAAGTTACATGCTAAAGAAGCCGACATTGTTGCTGAAGCAGGTCAGGCAGGTACCGTTACCATTGCCACTAACATGGCTGGTCGTGGTACAGATATTAAACTAGGGCCAGGCGTTAAAGAAGCAGGTGGTTTAGCAATTATTGGTACAGAACGCCACGAGTCACGTCGCGTAGATAGGCAGTTGCGTGGTCGTGCAGGACGTCAGGGAGATCCAGGCTCTTCTCAATTCTTTGTGTCATTAGAGGATAATTTAATGCGTTTATTTGGTAGCGAACGCATTGCAAGTTTAATGGACAGAATGGGATTAAAAGAAGGCGAGGTAATTCAACACAGTATGATTACCAAGTCAATTGAACGTGCTCAAAAGAAAGTAGAAGAGAATAA
Source organism: Bacteroidota bacterium (assembly GCA_033763945.1). Lineage (GTDB taxonomy): Bacteria > Bacteroidota > Bacteroidia > B-17B0 > Aurantibacillaceae > Aurantibacillus. The sequence continues at coordinate 39,326 of JANRJN010000016.1, forward strand.
TTTCGGTACTCGTAAACGTTTAATTGAATACGATGACGTAATGAATGCTCAACGTGATGTTATTTACAAACGTCGTCGTAACGCGCTTTATGGAGATAGAATTAGCATTGATATTGCCAACATGATGTATGAAATTGCATCCAGTATGGTAGAGGAATATCAACCAAATAAAGATTTTGATGGATTTACCTTAGAATGTATTCGTTTGTTTGGAATTGAAAGTCCATTTACGGAACAACAATTTAATTCAGGTAAAGAAGATGAAATTACACATCAATTATTTGAAGCAGTACAAAAACAATACAACATAAAAGCAGCTATTGTTAGTGAACAAGCCTTCCCAGTAATTAAAGATGTCTATACCAATCCAAACAATAGTTTCGAAAATATTGTGACGCCTTTTTCAGATGGTATCAGAGGTGTTCAAGTAATTGCAAATCTTAAAAAAGCTTACGAATCTAAAGGTCGTGATTTGTTTTTGAATTTTGAAAAGAGCGTTGTTCTTGCCATGATTGATGATGCCTGGAAAGAACATTTACGTGAATTGGATGATTTAAAACAAGCCGTACAAAATGCCTCGTTGGAACAAAAAGATCCTTTGGTAATTTATAAATTAGAATCATTTAACTTATTTAAAGAAATGATTATTAAAATTAACAAGGAAGTTATTTCATTTTTAATGAAAGGTGGTTTACCAAGCGAGAATGACAATCAACCTCAAGCTAAATTTACGCAAGAGCAACCCGCTCAAAAGAAAGAGAAGTTAACCGAGACTCGCAACGAAAATGCGGTTGAAGAGCAAAACGCTCAGCAAAAACCAAAAATACAGCCAATTCGTGTCGAACAAAAAATAGGACGAAACGACCCTTGTCCATGCGGAAGTGGTAAAAAATACAAAGCCTGTCACGGGGTGGGGATTGCTTAGTTTTTTTATTTATGAAATTAATTGTAAGCGTAATAATTATTTTAGTTTTGTTTGTGTATTGCACAAACAAAAATTTAAGTCCGCGTTTACCATATTCCGACCAATCATTATTGGATAGTGCATCAAATACCAATTACAAGTACTATAAAAATAAACCCGACACGCTTCTGTCTGGAATACACGGTCCGCATGGCACTTTTAAATTGCGTTTTAATTCTATTGCCTACAAAGCTTTAACGGATAATGGAAGGTTGCCGATTAGTTCCAAATTTCCTGAAGGATCCTTTATAGTAAAGGATGTATATAAGGACAACGCCATTAGTTTTTATGCTTATATGTATAAACGCAATAATAAGTGGATTTGGGGCGAAGCCTATAAAAACGGTGAATTTATTGCCAAAGCCGCAGATGGTGAAAAATTATGTGTAGGTTGTCATAGTCAATCAGGTAATAGAGATTTAGCAGTTACGTTTCAGTTTTATTAAACCAATTTATTTATTTTAATTTAACATTTTGTTAACTATATTTGTTATTCTAAATAAATATAGAATGAAAAATATTTTTTTCTACGCATTAGCAATCTCTTGTTTGGTATTATCGGCTCAAGATAAAACTACAATTAAGTTTGATTTTAAAACGCCTAATAATCAACCATTAACCAATAAAGCTGGCAGTGAATACCAATTTACACCGTTAAAAGTAATTGATGCTCAGGAAATTCAAAACCAAAATATGACAGGAACCTGTTGGTCATTTTCAGGTTTGTCTTTTTTTGAAAGTGAACTAATTCGTATGGGCAAAGGAAAAGAATTTAATTTAAGTGAAATGTTTGTTGCGCGTAAAGCTTATCCTCTAAAAGCAGATAATTATATGCGTATGCATGGTAAAACCAATATTGGAGAGGGTGGAGGTTTTCCGGATGTATTGAATGTAATCAAACAATATGGTATGGTTCCCGAGGAAGTATATACCGGCAAATTAGAAGCAGGGGTTCCTCATAATCACCATTTATTGGAAAAAACTATCCAAAATATTTTATTACCGGCATCGCAAAACGAGACACAAAAAATTAACTATAAATTTTTGCATAATACTATTGAAGCAGCTTGTGATGAATATTTAGGCAAAGTACCAGAAACCTTTACTTATAAAGGTAAATCGTATACTCCAAAAACATATTCTGAAGCAATGGGTATTAATGCCAACGATTATGTGTTTTTAACTTCGTTCACACATCATCCATTTTATTCAAAATTTGCCTTAGAAGTACCTGATAATTGGAATTGGGAAACAATGTACAATTTACCTTTAAACGAGTTGCAAGAAGTAATGGGCACTGCCATTACAAATGGTTATACTTGGGCGTGGGCAGCTGATGTGAGCGAAAAAGGGTTTATGTTTGGCGATGGTATAGCAATTGTTCCTGAAACACCAATCGAAGGGTTAACGGTTGATCAAAAAAAGGTGTTATCACTTCAACCCCAAAAGCAATTAACCATTACTCAAGAAATGCGTCAAAAAGCTTTTGATAATTACGAAACGCAGGATGATCATGGCATGCACGCTATTGGAACCGCTAAAGACCAAAATGGTACCATGTACTACATAATAAAAAACAGCTGGGGAAAAGAAAGTAACCAATGCGATGGTTATTTTTTTGCTAGCGAAAGTTATGTGTTATACAAAACCACCAGTATTATGGTACACAAAAAAGCCATTCCAGCAGCAATCGCAAAAAAATTAGGAATCAACTAAAAATAGTTAAGCTTTTTTTAATGTAATTGTTGTTATAATAAATTGCAATAAACTCTTATATTTGCTAAGGTTATGAGCAATTTGGTTACATTAAAAGATAAACAGTTTAAACCTTATATTTCGCAATACAAAATTGCCGAAGCTGTTGAAAACATTGCAAAATCAATAAATACAGACTTGGTAGATGAGTTTCCGGTTTTTTTAGTGGTTTTAAATGGCTCTTTTATGTTTGCAGCAGATTTATTGAAGGAAGTAACAATTCCATGCGAAATTTCATTTATAAAAGTAGCCAGTTATTTTGGCACAACAAGTAAAGGTACTGTTACAGAGTTAATAGGTTTAACTGAGGATATTACTGGGCGAACGGTGGTGATTATTGAGGATATAGTTGATACTGGTATTACCTTAGATCGTTTAGTAAATGTTCTTTCACGTAAAAACGTGAAACAAATAAAAGTTGCCGCAGCACTATTTAAGCCCGATTCATATACTAAGGAAATAAAAGTAGATTATATTGGCATGGAAATACCAAATGATTTTGTTGTGGGTTACGGATTAGATTATGATGGATTGGGAAGAAATTTAAAGGAAATTTACGTATTAGCTTAAAAATAAAACACCATGGAAAAAATGTTAAACCTAGTATTATTTGGCCCTCCGGGAGCAGGGAAGGGCACACAATCAGAAAATTTAATTGATAAGTATGGTTTGGTACACTTAAGTACCGGTGATATTTTACGAACAGAAATTGCACGTGGTACAGACCTTGGTATTAAAGCTAAATCCGTAATGGATAGAGGTGAATTAGTGAGCGATGACATTGTAATTGCTATGATTGAAACAAAGTTAGATGCCAATCCAAATGCCAAAGGTTTTATTTTTGATGGCTTTCCTCGCACAACCAATCAAGCAGAGGCATTGGACGATTTACTACAAAAAAAGGGTACGGGTATTAGCGCAATGATTGCTTTAGAAGTAGAAGATGAAGAATTAGTTAAGCGTTTATTAAACAGAGGTAAAGATAGCGGCAGGCCGGATGATAGTAATGAAGATGTTATACGTAGAAGAATTGAAGAATATAACAATAAAACATTACCACTTAAAAATTATTATAACGAACAAGGCAAATTTCATTCTATTTATGGTATTGGATCCATTGATGATATTTTTACATCAATTGTAAATAGAATTGTGTTTTTAATGGCCGAAATGGAACTAACTGCTTTAGAAACAGACTTAGAACATTTAGATTTAACCATTCAAGATTATGAAGTAGCAAACGATATAGCACCTGAATTGTTGCTTGAAATCGATGCAGTGAAGCGTGCAGAGGCTGAAGAAGAAGATGAAGCAAAAGCTTTGAAAAAAATAAGTAAAAATTCAAAAACTATAGTTTCTACTCAAAAAGCTGTTGCAAAAAAAACTGTTAGAAAATCAGTTCCAGCTAAAAAGCCACTTGTAAAGAAGTCTTCACCGAAAAAAGCAGTCAAAAAGAAAGTTGTTAAAAAAATAGCTACAAAGAAAATTACTAAAAAAGCTGTTGCAAAAAAAGTAACTAAAAAGACCGTGAAAAAGTTAGCACCTAAAAAGAAAATTACGGTTAAAAAACTTGTAAAGAAAGTAGCGAAAAGGGTTGAAAAAAAGCCGGTTAAAAAGGTAATCGCAAAAAAAGTTGCAAAAAGGCTTACCTCTAAAAAACCGATTAAAAAAGCAACTTCTAAAAAAACTTCAAAAAGGAAAAAATAATAAAATTGAAATCAGAATTAATTTTTAATTCTTAATCTTTAATTCTAAAAGGGTGGATACTAATTTTGTCGATTACGTAAAAATACATTGTAAGAGTGGTAAAGGTGGGGCAGGTTCCATTCATTTTCATCGTGACATAAATACTGCTTTCGGTGGACCGGATGGAGGAAATGGAGGTAGGGGAGGACATATTATTCTACGCGGGAATAAACAACTCTGGACATTGATCCATCTTAAATATCGTAAACACATTATTGCCAAAGACGGTGATAATGGGTCAAGTGCCAACAGTAGCGGCAAACAGGGCAAAGACGAAATTTTAGAAGTTCCTTTAGGCACTGTTGCGCGCGACGAAGAAACCGGCGAAATTCTTTTTGAAATTACGGAAGACGGGCAAGAAGTAATTTTATTGTCAGGTGGAAGAGGCGGTTTAGGAAATGCTAATTTTAAAACAAGCACCTTGCAGAGTCCTCAATTTGCCCAGCCGGGTGAACCCAATAAAACGGAATGGAAAATACTGGAATTAAAAGTACTAGCCGATGTAGGATTAGTTGGGTTTCCAAATGCAGGTAAATCAACATTGTTATCAGTTGTTAGTGCCGCAAAACCTGAAATAGCCAATTACCCCTTTACGACCTTAGTGCCAAATTTAGGAATTGTAAAGTACCGCGATTATAAAAGTTTTATAATGGCTGATATTCCAGGTATTATTGAAGGTGCCAGTGAAGGCAAAGGTTTGGGCTTACGATTTTTAAAACACATTGAACGAAATTCTTCTTTACTTTTTTTAGTAAGTTGTGATAGTCCGGATATTGTTGACGAATATAAAATTCTATTAAACGAACTAAAAAAATACAATCCTGATTTGTTAGAAAAGAAACGCATTTTAGGCATTAGTAAATCCGACTTAATGGACGATGAATTAGAAGAAGAAATGCGAAAGGATTTAAACAAGCGCCTAAAAGGAAAAAACAAAGTACCCTTTCTGTTTTTCTCTTCAGCTACTCAAAAAAATATTGTAGAGTTAAAGGATATGCTTTGGAGACAAATGAACGAATACGATTTCTAGATTACTGAAGTTGTTGAATAGTTGTAATGTCGTCCTCATAAGATTTAACGTAAAAGTCTTTTTGTGTAAAAAAGCTTTGGCGCGTGTGAGGGAAGATTTTGGCTGTTCGCGAAGCGCTTAAAATCGTCAGGCTTTTATCCAAATTAGACTTTAGTTAAATATTATGAAGTCTCGATTTCTTTTGTTACTCCAAGCTCATACTGGCTCCTCCGGCCCTTATCAAGAAAGAAAAGTAAACGAAAAATACTTAATTAAAAAACGAAGTAGTTGTTAAATACTCCAAGTCATTAACCCTTTTTTTGTAAACTTAAACGATTGCACATTACCACCCAATTGTTCAATTGCTCTCGCTACTTTTATTTTTGTAACAGCCGGACAATAAAAAAACATAAAACCACCACCACCTGCTCCGCTTATCTTTCCACCTGTAGCTCCTGTTTCAATAGCTTTGGCATAAATGGTATCAATTAAAGTATTGGAGATACTGTTAGCCATTTGTTTTTTATTTTGCCAGCCAAAATGTAAAATCTCTCCAATTTTATTTAACTCTCCTTTTAACAAAGCATCTTTCATTTGATGTGCCTGTTCTTTTAAATTGTGCATGGCATCAATGCTTTTTTCGTTTTTATCATTTACATTTTTTACCTGCTCATTTATTATAGTGGCCGAAAGCCTTTGTGTAGCCGTAAAATAAAGTAATAAATTAAACTCCAATTCATTTATAACTTTCGATTTTAATTGAAGCGGATTTACAATGACTTTATCATTTCCAAAAAACTCTAGATAATTAATACCGCCAAATGTAGCCGCATATTGATCCTGCTTACCACCGGCCATTTTTAAATCGACACGCTCTATTTCGTAGGCCAAATGTGCAATATCGTATTTTCCTAAAGGAAGGTTTAACCATTCTACAAACGCACCTACTAATGAAACAACAATTGTAGAAGATGTTCCAAGTCCAGAGCCTTGCGGCGCCTCAATATAAGATGTTAAACGAAAAGATAAAGGTTCTAAATTAAATTGTTTAATAATACGGTTGTAAACACCTATAAATAATTCAAAACCCGCTACCAATTGCAATTCCTTATCTGTTTTAACTTGCAACACGTTAGGAGTTCCGTCTATTACGAATTCTATTATGCCATTATTCAAAGGCTCTAAAGAAGCGTAGGCATATAAATCAATGGTCGCATTTAAAATGGCACCACCATATATATCCGAATACGGACTCACATCTGTTCCGCCACCGGCTAATCCAATTCTTAATGGGGCTTTGCTTCTAATTATCATAAATTACTTCATGTTAATAAACTGTAAAGGTATTTCATATTCACCTCTTCGGCATAGGGCTATTACAGCTTGTAAATCATTGATGCTTTTGCTGCTTACTCTTATAATATCATCCATAATTTGCGCTGTGACTTTTATTTTGCTGTCTTTAATATCTTTCATTATCTTTTTTGCAGCTTCTTTTTCAACCCCTTGTCTTATTTTTATATCTTTCTTTATCATGGGACCACTGGGGTAGTGTTCTTTGCTTTCGTCTAAACCACGTGGATCCAGACCTTGTTTTATCATCCTCGAATGAATGGCGTCAATAATAGCATCCAAGCGCATGTCGTTTTCGGTGCTGATGTTTACGATTAAATCTTTTTTATTAAACTCAATGGTGCTTTTACTATCTTTAAAATCCCAGCGGTTTAAAATATCTTTTTTAGCAACATTAATAGCGTTGTCCATTAATTGTGCATCAAGTTTACTGGCTATATCAAATGAAGGCATTTATCTTAAATTTGCATTAAATTTAATACTTTGATGGGGATTTTTAAAACTTATTTTCTACTTGTAATTGTTTTATTATCTGTTCAATCTTGTAATACCAATGAAACAAGTCTTGCCAAAATAATTCCTGAAAATAATAGTTCAGTAATTAACAAAACAAGTCAACTAAAAGGAAAAATATTTGCAGATACTTCCTATCTGGAAGACCTTTATCGTCAGTATGATTTAGTAAATATTAAATCACTTGATACAAGCATTCATATTAATTTAAAATATTCCGACACTAATAACTTTATTCATAAAAACCTTTACGATGGTCTCCGGAAAGCTTATCTTCCATGCGAAGTAGCAAACCATTTATGCAACGCACAGTTTTATTTAAAGCAAATTAACCCTGATTATTCTTTAATTATTTTCGATGCCGTCCGCCCTTTTCACATTCAGAAATATATGTGGGACAGTTTAAAAATAGAGCCCAATTTAAAATATAATTATCTGGCTCCGCCTTTTGAGGAAAGTTTACACAATTATGGTTGTGCCGTTGATGTTTCTATTATGGATATTTCAACCAATACAATTTTAGATATGGGAAGCCCATTCGATTCTTTTCAAAAACTAAGCCAACCCGTTTATGAATTTCAATTTTTAAAAACGTGTGAGCTCACAAAAGAAGCAGTTGAAAATCGAAAACTATTGCGGAAGGTGATGCACTTTGGTAATTTTTATGGTATTACCAGCGAATGGTGGCATTTTAATTATTGCACTAAAGAGCAAGCGGTGCTAAGGTTTAAATTAATAAAATAACCACATAGTTACATAGTTTGCATAGGGTTATCTATAAATTATAAAAAATAAACATAGTTGATTAGCCTGTGGCTAATCAAAACTATCTTTGCTGAAAATAAATAATTTTTGTTTAAAAACTATGTGCCTATGTGGTTTAAAATTTTCTAAAAATAATCTTTAACTTTAAGACATGTCTTTTAAACTCATTTCCGAATTTCAACCTACTGGCGATCAACCTGAAGCTATTAAGCAATTGGTTGCTGGCATTCATTCCGATACCAAACACCAAGTTTTATTAGGAGTTACAGGTTCCGGTAAAACTTTTACTGCGGCTAATGTTATTCAACAAATTAATAAACCAACATTAATATTAAGTCATAATAAGACATTAGCGGCTCAATTGTACAATGAGTTTAAACAGTTTTTTCCAGAGAATGCGGTGGAATATTTTGTAAGTTATTACGATTATTATCAGCCCGAAGCTTATGTACCTTCAAAGGATTTATATATTGAAAAAGATAGTGATATTAACGAAACAATCGAAAGGTATAGAAATACAGCAACACAAGAACTACTAAGTCGAAGAGATGTTTTAATTGTCGCTACTGTAAGTTGTATTTATGGTTTAGGAAACCCAAATGATTATATGGAATTAAGTTTTAAGATAAAGGTTGGGGAAAAAATTAGTAGAGATAAACTTTTTGCAAGACTTACAGATATGCAATTTGAAAGACGAACAATGGATTTCCCAATGGGAAGTTTT
>JANRJN010000017.1:0-485738 GCA_033763945.1 Bacteroidota bacterium
CTAAAACTCTTTCGGCACTGCTACCCGGATTTTTCTTAATAACTACCCCAACACCTTTTACAGGGCTAACAGCAGTTGGACCAAATGTACGCATGATGCTTAAATTTAAACCAATATTTCCCAAAATGTTGTTAGACCCAATAGGGGCAGGACCATAACGTAAGTGAATTTTATGACCAGGCGAAGTAGTAGTGGTGGTAATAATACTACTGGCATCAATCCAGTTGGTGGTATCGCCATAATAGGTAATTAAGCCCGTAGGGTATATTGCGGTATCCGGACGAATAGCAATGCGGTACTCGCCATAAGGAATGCTGTCGAATTGATAATTACCACTACTGTTTAGATTAACTGTAGCTAAAATATCATTCTTGGCAAAGTTAGAGTTCTCTCTGTATAAATAAGCTTGCCCCGAGGTTACAGGTGTTGTTTCTAAAGTGTTAGTGAATACGGTACCTGATAGAGAACCAATATTAACTGGTAAAGTATACCATCCATATTCTACATTAGTGTTGGCAGGGTTAGCTGAAAGAAATGCTAAATAAGCCGAGCCAAATGTATTGTTTCTGTAAAACGAATAATTTTTTCCTGAACTTGTACTAGGCATAAAGTAAACATAATTACCTGTTAATGCAAAGTCAACAAATACGCTATCTAAATACGAATATGTATCTCTAACTAAAGCAACATTATTGTAGGTGTTATTTGGTAGTTTTAAAGTGCCATAGCCAACGTAAGTTACTGTTTTTATTTTTCGGCTTTTTAATTTTACAGAGTATTCGCTGGCCCCCACTTTATAGTGCTTGGCATAAGAAGTATAATATGCAGTATCAGTAAAGGTTTGGCCATAAGCAAAACTCGATGGTAAGTAATATTCAGGTTTAGTGTGTTTCGTGGTAGAATCAAAAGCGTATTTAATGCTTCGACCGCCTTGAATGTAGGTTCCTTGTGGAGTTACTTTAAAAAAGTAATAAAGTGAATCAGAAATAGAACGGAAGGGGGTTCTGATAAAAGTTGCTTGATTGGCCTGAGGAAAATTTTGACTGAAGGGAGCTCCCACAGCATCAATAAATTTAGATAAAACTGTATCAGGCGCGCCTAAAAATTGTCCGTTTGAAAAACGATAATCCCAAACCTGATTTGGGCCAATGGATGGAACCATCATACCACCGGTGGTATCCCATACTTGTTTAATAGCTGTATTTCTTACAGGAAAATATGTGCCCTCAATTACCGGGGCTTGTGAATAAGTAACTAAAGCGAATAGCAAACATAAAATAGTAAATAGTTTTTTCATTTCAGGTTTTATTATAGTTAAAAATAAGAGAGTCAATAAGATAGAATCAAATATACAATAAAAAATATAAAAAAAACTACTAATTACTATTTTACTACGACCTAAACTATTTTAGGTAGGTATTTAATGGAAAAAATTAACCTTAGGTAAATTTTTATTTACACTAACTTTACGTTTATAACAACACTGTAAACGTTATTGGCCTTTACGTTACTTAGGTGTAGTTTTAAAAAATTAGTCTCGATGGCTTTTTTTAAATTTTGGTTTTGTGTTTTTACTATGGCCAAGTTTACATTGCCTTGCTCGTTGGTGGTAAAAACTACTTCTACTTTTTCTGACACCTCAGCTTTTAAATTAAACTGTGCTTGAATTTCTTTTTGAATGTTAGCGGAGTTAATAGTGTTATTATTACTGCATACTAGGTTTAAGCTCACAAATACTGCTACTGTTGTGATAATTAATTTTAAATTTTTCATAATTTTATTTTTGGAGATTTATGTTTGTTTTTTTGAGAGTAAGAAGCAAAACGCTTTTAAAAAGTTACAGAATTATAAATTATTCTGAAGAAAGTCTCTTAAAGCACAAAAGGAAATAATAGATGATATAGAAGATAATGTTGACGAGCTTTTATTGGATAAGCAGATATTAAATAAAAAATTGGATGAGCTTGGCGTTAATGTAGTTTTTTTGGATGATGATGTACTTAAAAAAATAGATAAAAAAATTATTAATATAGATGAATTGTACAGACTGTTTAACCCTGAAGGCAATTCAACCGGAACTTACATAAGTTATGGTGGATATGGAGGAGGTTACGGCGGGGGAGGTTATAGTGGCGGCGGTTGGGGAGGCTTTGGTGGTGGAAGTTTTGGTGGCGGTGGTTCGGGTGGAAGTTGGTAATTTACTCTACCTCTTCATAATCCGGTTTCTCATCACCACTGCGAGCGTAATGCTTATGCCCTGCTTGAGATATTTTACCTGTTACTTTATCTACTTCGTAATGGGAGTAAGTTGACCAACTGGATACTTCTACATAATAATGCGTAAGTTTTTCGGTAATTTTCATGGTGGTGCCTTTATTTATTTTATTGTTAGGAATATGCCCCACCTCATCGCTTTTGTTAATTGATTTAAATACAAACTCCACTTTCTTTTTTTGCTCTTCGCTTAATTTGTAATACTTAGGCTCCTTACAATCACCTTGTATGCTATTACCTGAATTGCCACCAATAAGAGACACAAACACATTATCGTAATAACACATGCCCGATTTGTAAAACCGCACCGACAAATCAAAATCAACCTCTAATGAGGTAGTAGTTGCTTTTACAGTTACCCTATCATAAGCACTTGCATCAAAGCCCGGCTCGTTTAATTTTTGTACGGCTAATTTTATTAACGAATCCCTGCCCAGTTTTTTTAACGAATCAATTTTTGTGGCTTTTTGCGACAACAACACAGAGCTTATAAAAAATAATATGGCGGCGAAACAAAATTTCATTAAATAATTTAAGGAACATTTTTATTTTATAATTTCATAATCTGGTTTTTCATAACCGCTACGGTCGAAGTGTTTGTGGTTGGCTTCCGAAATTTTACCGCTTAATTTATCTACTTTGTAATGCGAGTAGGTTGACCAACTAGATACCTCCACATAATAATGGTCAGCTTTTTCAGAAATTTCCATCGTTGTTTCATCATTTAATTTATTGTTGGGTACGTGTCCAATTTCGTCACTATTGTTAATGGACTTAAACACAAAATCCACCTTCTTTTCTTCTTCGGCGGTTAATTTATAAAATTTAGGTTCGGTGCAATCGCCTTGCACGTTATTGCCGTTCCCGTCACCTACTAAAGCTATAGTTACTTTATGATAATAACAAGATGTAGCACTTGAAAACTTTACTGATAAGCTAAATTCAACCACCAGCGAAGTGGTGGTAGCTTTTACAGTTATTCTATCATAAGCCTTAGCATCAAAACCCGACTTGTTTAATTTTTTTACGGCTAATTTTATTAAGGAATCTCTACCCAGTTTTTTTAAGGAATCAATTTTTACAGTAAGTGTGGAACTTTTTTGAGAGAACAAAACAGTGCTGATAAAAAATAATATGCTGGTGAAAAAATATTTCATTAATTAAATTTAGGGAAATTATTTTATTTTGACTTTTTTATTACTGAGTTGATATTTTTTCTCTCGTTTAATAAATGCCTCATTGCCACCTTCTAGTATTTTTGTCATTGCGTCTTTAACGTTAACATTCTCAATAGAACCAGAAAGAGAATAATTTATGCTATTATTCTTGTATTCAGCAACGATAATTTGTTCCGAATCGCCATTAACTACAATATTTGCATCATGTGTAACTATAATTACTTGTCGTTTTTCTTTAGCTTTTTTTAGTGTTGTTACTAAGTCGGAGTATATAAAATGGTTGTCTAAATGATCTTCTGGTTGATCAATTATAATAGGGCAATTATTTCCTAAACTTAAAAATAACTTTAAAAGAACCGTCCCTTTTTGGCCTAACGAAAGATTATTTAACTGCCTAAAATTATTTGACTCGACTTCATATGAAATTTTTGTACTCAAACTATAGTAGTTTTTATAAGCTATTTCTTCGAAAGTTTTTTTTCCATCATAGAAGTAATTGAAGTTCCCTTCATTTAATTCGAATTCCTTTATCAAATCAATGTATGCTTTGTTAGATTTAATATTATTAAATCCTAACACTTCGTTTTTGAATTTTTCTAACTCTTTAATTTTCCTTCTATCCACTTTTTCAAATAAACTAGTTACAAGTTTTTTTTCATCAAAGCCTATACTTGACTCCAATTTTAGTGATTTTAATATTGTTGAATTAGTTTGAGAAAAAATTTTGATAGCTTTAGAATAGAGCAAATTCAATTCAGAGTATAGTTCGTCAAAGGTAATTAGGTGTTCGTGTCTATAGTTTATGTTATAGTTTAAATACTCTTCCTCTTTTTTATATATTTCTAGTGATTTATCAATTTCTTCAATTTTAGATTTTAATCCATCAAAATATGCAGCAGAGATTTCTGTTTTTCCCTCTAATTTTTTTTCGGCTTCTAAAATATTTGCTTCATGTTCCTTAGGGATTTTGGAGGTATTAATTTTCTGCAATAGATTTTCGGAATCATTTATTGATTTAATAAAATCAAATTTTAATAAATCTTCAATACCAATATTTGGTAAAATATTATTTAAAGCCAAAGCTTTTGTTTCAAGATTATTACTAAATTTTTTTAAGTCATCTAAGATATCTTGAGTCAAATCTTTAGCTTTTATATAATTGTCTTTTTTAATCCTACTTTCTCCTAATTTTTCTAAGGTTTCTTGTGTTTCTTTTGAAGACAGGAGTGCTATTTCTTTTTCTAACCTTGATTTTTCAGTTCGTATTTTTTCAATGTTAAATGATAATAACTGTAGTCTAGACGCTTCGATTTCTTTAGTTAGTCCTATTAATTCTGCATCGTAAGCTTTTATCTCATTTTGTATGCTGTTGATCTCGTCTGTAAGTCCTGAATTTTTTAAAACAGCTTCAAATGCTAGCTCATGTATTTTACTAGAATCATTCGAGTATAACTCAATTTGATTTTGACCTAAATACAATAGAGGATAATCACAAAAATTTTCATCATTATCTTGAATTTCTTTTTTGTATAATGGTAAGATATTGTTATCAAGATCTCTATACTCAATGGTTAATACTGCATTTGATCCATTTTTTTTCAAATAGTATATGTATTCCCCATTTATTTTAATATCTGAATCAGAAAAATCCCATTTAAATGGTTGTTTATTTTTTCCAAAACAAAAAGTTAATGTCTCAAGTAAAGCAGATTTTCCAGACCCCCTTCCTCCAATAATAGAAACCATTTCACTATTCAAAGGAATCTTTTGATTTATTAATTGGAAGTTTGAAGAATCTGATATAGTAAAACTTTCAATTTTCAATTTTTTAGATTTTGAAAATGGGTTTTCGCCTATATAGACTCTTTGTTCTGGCTCAAATATTATTTGTTTTAATCCTTCAAACGTTGGATCAGCTTTAATCCAGAGTTTTTGTTTAATAGTATAATTTTTGATGTTATGATTGTCTGAACATAAAATCATAGGAATTTGTGACTGTATAGCTGGGAATACAATATTATTATAATCATCTTGATCTGTTTCTTTTCCTAGTTCAAGTATGTCAATGTAATTTAATACTAGATCAGTTTTTAGAGCCGTTTTGTATGGTAGAGTATTAGTTATGTTTTCTATTGTGTTAGCCTTGCCACCGGCATGCACACTTACTAATCCACCTAAAGAGTGGATTAGATTAGAGGTTTCTTTTAAATCACAATGTATAAACCTATCTCCGCCTTTGCCCTCAATATCTTTTTTTGTTATTTCACATTTTGATTGAAGTTTAATCCATAAATCTTCGAGATCACAATACTCTGGAAAAATACCTATAAAATGAATTGAATCACTTCCACCCAATTCAGCTCTAAATTCGATTCCTGGTAGAATAGTTATTTTATCTTTTCCTAACTGTTGCAATTCTTTTATTCTATTTGTATCAATTACATGATGATCTGTTATCGCAATAACTTTTATTTCATTTGCAATTAATACGTCTATTATATCCTTATTTGTAACAGATTTATTTTCGTAATCATATGATGATGGAGTGTGAAAATGCAAATCCCACCTTCCCCATATCGAGCCTCTTTGATTGTTCATTTTGTATGCTTTAATTTATGTCCCAAAAAAAGCCTCTCCAAATTAATTAGAGAGGCTTTATGTTTTATTATTTTAATTTATTTTTTATAGCTCTAAACACGGCTTTTTTAACTTCATCAATAGTATAGTATTTTAACTTACCGGCTTTGTGGTCAGCTATGCGCTTATCTAATTCTTTTTTTTGGGTTGCGGTTTTCATCTGTTTGAATTACTATATAATCAAAGTTCAATTTTTAAAGATTTAAAAAAAGCCTCTCCAAATTAATTAGAGAGGCTTTGTACTTTAATTGGTAACCCCTGACAGGGTTAACCAATAACGTTTTTATAACCCTGTCAGGGGTATAAACTTAGCTACCGCAAGCTTCGCAGTCTTCAGGGTTATCTAAGCTGCAGCTTAATTGTGCTTGTTGTTCTTCAAAGGTTAAAACATGTGCTTGTCCGCGTTCTAATAACAACGCATCTTCGTTACCTAAAATAGCTGGTTTTACTAAAGCATCTTGGTCAACCGTAAACTTAATAGCATCGGCAGCTGCTTTGGTGCGTAAGTAGTACATACCTGTTTTTAAGCCTTTTTTCCAAGCATAAAAATGGGCGCTGCTCATTTTAGCAAAGTTAGCATCTTGTATAAACAAGTTTAACGATTGGCTTTGGTCAATATACGCACCGCGGTCTGCAGCCATATCAATAATGGTACGTTGTTTAATTTCCCAAACAGTTTTGTATAATTCTTTAATGTTAGCAGGTATCTCAGCAATGTTTTGTACCGAACCGTTAGCTGCAATAATTTTGTTTTTTAAGCCGTCGTTCCAAATACCCAATTTTACTAAGTCGCGTAATAAATGTTTGTTTACTACTACAAACTCGCCACTTAACACACGGCGTGTGTAAATGTTGCTGGTGTATGGTTCAAAACACTCGTTATTACCTAAAATTTGTGAGGTACTTGCCGTTGGCATTGGTGCTAACAATAAACTGTTACGCACACCATACTTCATAATTTCTTCTTTTAAAATGTCCCACTCCCAACGGTTGCTTGGTGTTACATTCCACATATCTTGTTGGAAAATACCCTTGCTAATTGGCGAGCCTGGGTAGCTTTCGTAAGCACCTTCAATTTTTGCTAGGTCTTTACTTGCTGTTAAAGCCGCAAAATAAATGGTTTCAAAAATTTCAGAATTTAAACGTTTTGCTTCTTCGCTTTCAAAAGGGTAACGCATTAAAATAAAAGCATCGGCCAAACCTTGCACACCTAAACCAATTGGGCGGTGACGCATGTTTGAGTTGCGTGCTTCAGGAATTGGGTAGTAGTTACGGTCAATAATTTTATTTAAATTTTTTGTAGCTACGTAAGTAATTTCAAATAATTTATTGTGGTCAAAGGTGCCTGTTTTTTCGTCAACAAAACGTGGTAAGGCAATAGAGGCTAAGTTACACACGGCCACTTCGTCTTTACTCGTGTACTCAATAATTTCGGTACATAAGTTACTCGATTTAATGGTACCTAAATTTTGCTGATTTGATTTTGAGTTGGCAGCATCTTTAAACAACATGTAAGGGTTGCCGGTTTCAATTTGCGACTCAATAATGGTAGCCCATAATTCGCGTGCTTTAATTTGTTTACGGAAACGGCCTTCGCTTTCGTATTTTGTGTATAAAGCCTCAAATTCGGCACTGTGGCAATCGCTTAAGCCAGGGCACTCGTTAGGGCACATTAAACTCCAATCGCCTTCAGCTTCTACGCGTTTCATAAATAAATCCGGAATCCATAACGCGGTAAATAAATCGCGTGCGCGCATTTCTTCTTTACCATGGTTTTTACGAATATCTAAAAACTCATAAATATCAGCATGCCAAGGCTCTAAATACACAGCAATCGATCCTTTGCGTTTGCCTCCACCTTGGTCAACATAACGTGCAGTTTCGTTATAAACTTTTAACATTGGGATGATACCATTTGAAGTACCATTGGTACCTTTAATGTAAGAACCTGTTGCACGTACGTTGTGAATGTTAATACCAATACCGCCGGCACTTTGCGATATTTTAGCGCATTGTTTTAAGGTGTCGTAAATACCATCAATGCTATCGTCTTTCATTTGTAGCAAAAAGCAAGAACTCATTTGCGGCTTAGGCGTACCGGCATTAAATAGAGTAGGCGTAGCGTGAGTAAACCAACGCTCGCTCATTAAATTGTAAGTTTGAATAGCGCTTTCAATATCGTTTTTGTGGATACCAACAGCTACACGCATAATCATGTGTTGAGGTCGCTCGGCTACTTTACCGTTCATTTTTAAAAGGTACGAACGTTCTAAAGTTTTAAAACCAAAGTAATCGTAACCAAAATCGCGGTCGTAAATAATCGAAGAATCCAAAGTATGTGCATTTTCCATTATAATTTGGTGAACATCGTCTGCAATTAAAGAAGCTTTTAGGCCATTTTTAGGGTCGATGTAATTAAACAGAGCGTCGATGGTTTTCGAAAAACTCTTTATGGTATTTTTATGCAAATTGCTTACTGCAATACGCGATGCTAACTGAGCATAATCAGGGTGACGCGAGGTTAAACCTGCAGCTGTTTCGGCCGCTAAATTATCTAGTTCGCTGGTGGTTACGCCATCGTAAACGCCATCAATTACCTTTTTGGCAACCAATATTGGGTCAACATGCGAAGGATCTAAGCCATAGCTTAGTTTTTGAGTACGAGCGGTAATTTTATCGAACTTTACCGATTCGCGAGTGCCATCTCTTTTAATTACAAACATACGCCTTTAGTTTTTTGAGTTATTTATATTAGTTTTTTTGTTCTGTTTCGGACTTACAAGTTACAATCACTTTTAGCCTTTAATTTTTTTTATTTTATAATCTATTAACAAACTAGCAGTTAATTAAATATTTAGTTTTTGAGGCTAAAATTCCCATACAAGAGTTATTTCTCGTTAGCTTAAATTTACAAAATTTGTTGGGGAATCCTTTACCTACGGTGTTTTTAACTAAAAATCTTCATCTAGTTTAAACACGTTGTCTTCTTCGTTTTTACCCATAACACCGGCTTTTTGGTATTCGGCAACACGTTTTTCGAAGAAATTGGTTTTGCCTTGTAACGATATCATTTCCATAAAATCAAACGGATTTGAAGCGTTGAAGAATTTACTGCAACCTAAAGCCACTAAAAGGCGGTCGGCACAGAATTCGATGTATTGGCACATTAAATCAGAGTTCATGCCTATTAATTTTACCGGAATAGCGTCTACCACGAATTTTTTCTCGATAGCAACAGCATCGGTAATAATTTTGGTTACTTGCTCTTTCGGTAATTGATTTTTAACATGATGCGTGTAAAGTAAACAGGCAAAGTCGCAATGTAAACCCTCGTCGCGGCTAATTAACTCGTTACTAAAAGTTAAACCTGGCATTAAACCACGTTTTTTCAACCAAAAAATAGAGCAGAACGAACCTGAAAAGAAAATACCTTCCACTGCTGCAAAAGCAATTAAACGCTCGGCAAAACTACCATTGTTAATCCAGCGCAAGGCCCAATCGGCTTTTTCGCCAACGCAAGGCACGGTATCAACAGCGTGTAATAATTTGTCTTTTTCTACAGGGTCTTTAATATAGGTATCAATTAACAGGGAATAGGTTTCGGAATGGATGTTTTCCATCATAATTTGAAAGCCGTAAAAGCAACGTGCTTCCGGGTATTGTACTTCGTTTAAAAAGTTAATGGCCAGGTTTTCGTTTACAATTCCGTCGCTGGCAGCAAAAAATGCAAGTACGTGTTTTATAAAATGTTTTTCGTTATCATTTAATTTGTTGTTCCAATCTGTTAAGTCAGATGCTAAATCAATTTCTTCAGCTGTCCAAAAGCTGGCTTCCGATTTTTTATAGTATTCCCAAATATCTTTGTATTTGATAGGGAATAAGACGAATCTATCTTTATTCTCGACTAAAATTGGTTCTGTCATAACTGGATTATATTTTAATAATTTTTTCTTAAATTCTGTGGACTACAAATAAATGTAAAAAACTTCCCTTTTTTCAAACAAATGAATTAACACTTGGTTGAAGTTTTAAACACTTGAAATTAACCGTAAACAGTTGATAACCTTTAATTGCATTGATATACAGTAGAATAACAAATTATCCAAAAAAACACAAAATATGATTTGTGAGATTGGAATAATTTATTAAGATGAAGTACATAATTTTGGTTTTAAAAAGTAGAGGTGTTGAAAATATAAGGACTGTAGAGATATTTATTTTTAGATTTAATCACCTTAATGCAACTTTAAGTTTATTTTTGCGTTTAACTATAAAAATCCTTTTGTTATGTTTTCAGCGGATACCCTATCGGCGCTTTTAAAAAATGATAAAACTGCACAAAAACAGGTTTTTGAAGCCCTTTATCCAACGTTAATTGGAATTAGCAATAGGTACACAAAAAGTCAGGCACAGGCCAATGAGGTAATAAACATTGGGTTTAATAACTGCCTAAACAAACTTCATACACAACGTAATCACTTGCAGCTTAATCTTAAAGAATTTTTTGAGAAGCAATTTACAATTGAGTGTATCGAATTTGTAAAAGCCATTAGAAGTGAGTATTATGTTTCAAGTACGGTTTATGCCACTAATCCGGATAAAAAAAATTACGACTTATTTGAGGATAATGGCTATATAGATATTAATACTGCTAACAATGAAGTATTAATAAAATCATTGCAGCAGTTAGTTCCTTCTCAACGATTAATATTTAATTTGCACGTAGTTGATGGTTACTCCTTACATGAAGCTGCACAAATGTTAGAAGCAAGTGAGGAGACTGTAAAAAGTAATTTGGAAAAAGCACGTTTTAATTTGCAAAAGAATATTGGAAAAAATATAAAATCAATTAAAAATGAGCAGCCACTATAGTTACGACATAGATGAACGTAATTTGCGAAATAAATTAAAGGGAAACGAAACGCCTTTTACTGAAGATGTTTGGCTTAAGTTTGAAAGTTATCAGCAAGCTAATCCTAAGCCTCAGGGCATTGATGAAGTAGTAAAAAAAATATCCTTTACAATAAATAGAAATGTGGTTTTACCTATTGTATTTGGGGCCATTATTATATCGTTCTCTTTATTACTTTTTAATTTTATAAACATTAAATCAAAGCCAAAAAATAATTTGGTTGTAGCCAACAATGCCTTAAAACCTGAAGTTAAGAAAGAAACCCCAAAGCCGGTTGAGGTAAAAAAAACAATTCCAATTGAGGTTAAAAAGGATTCGGTAACAATAACTACACCTTCAATAGTAAGTACCCCAACTTTAGCGGCCATTACACCCACCGTTGCAGCAGTGGTTATAACGGAAGAAAAAAAGACGCCACCAAAGGAAAATATTTGGATAGCTTTAGAATCGGATAAAATATTTGAAGACCCAAATAAAGCCTCAAAAGTAATAGGCGAAGCTCGTAAAAAAGAAAAATACAATGCCTTGGAAGAAACTGTTTATTTTATAAAAGTAGAATTTACTAAAAACGGTAAACAAGAATTTGGGTATATAAGAAAGGGAATTTTATCTAAGGAGGGGGCTACGCAAACACATGTTATTTCTCAAGTTACCAACTCAGTGCCTCGCAAAAAAAGAGAAAAAAAATCAGCTGAAACTTTAGAGCCAATAAAGGCACCAACCATGCTATCTTCAAGCAATGAAGAACCTGAATTAAAGTAACATACTGCTGATGTTAGATATTAAATCGCAATCAGATATTGAAGGGCTCATTAATTCGTTTTACGAAAAATTGTTACAAAACCCTGAAATGAAATTGGTTTTTGAAGGAATTGATTTTAAAAATCATGTTCCTCAAATTGTGCATTTTTGGAGTTTTGTGCTTTTGGATAAGGAAGGTTACAAAACCAATGTGTTTGATAAGCACTTACACTTGCCTATAAAACTGCATCAGTTTGATATTTGGTTAGATGTGTTTACAAAAACGGTTGATGAATTATTTGCGGGCGAAAAGGCCGAAATGGCAAAGCAACGCGCTGCAGTTTTAACGTTTACCTTTAAAAGTAAATGGGAAAAAATTAAAGGAGATAAATAGTATTAGTCTTTAATTATCCAACTGTATTGGTTAGTGGAGTTGTAATACACAAAAAGTACGTAATTATCTTTTTGAATATTTAATAGTTTCGTATTTATCACCAAAGTATTTTTTCCCTTTTTTAGTTTTTTGTTTTTAAACACTATTTTTTCAAAACCGGCGTCCAAAGGTTTATAAAGGGCAATGGTGGCATTCGTTTTATTTTCACTTGTAATTTCAAATTTTATTTTATCCGCAAAAGGTATTTGTTTTTGAAATTGCAAATCTTTTTTTGAGTGGGTTAAGTTATAATTATTTAATAAAGTATCGTTAATAATTGCAGTATAAATGCTTAAATTCTTTTTTTCATCCATCTGCATCCAAATGGGCCGTATCACATTGTTTACAACACTTAACCCAATATAGTCTCCAAAAAAAACATCTTTATAAGGCTTAAAGGAGGTTTGATTTATTTTATAATAATCAAATTTTAAACCTCCATTTTTACTTACTGCCATATAAACATCAGTAAGAGTTTCACCCGAATAGTTTTGCCTGTCGTAATAAAGTAAATATAAATACCCTGTTGTTTGGTCAATAGTCATAAATGGCATAAACTGTTCTTTGTGATTGGGATGATAGGTTACTAAAATGGGTTCTGTCCAAGTTTCACCTTTATCGTCACTATAAACAATAAATACATCTTTGTTTTTTTCGCCATTTTTTTCATCGCCCCAACTAATGTATATTCTTCCTTTGTGTTCTCCGTTACTTAGGTCACATGCGGTAAAGGGCAATCCATTGCATCTGTTTACACCGTCAACGTTATAGTCCCAGCCATTTTTTATAGGATTAATAATGGTTTCTTTTTCTAAAAAAGTTTTTCCACCATCCAGCGATTTTGTGAAAGATAAACCTTTTGAACCAGCCCAAGCAATGTATATTTCACCATTAGGCCCCATGCAAGGTGTGGCTCCTTCTAAAGTATTATCGCTATCAACACAATCTCCAGGATAGAAACTTATTTTTTTTGGTTCAGCCCAAGTTTTTCCGCCATCTTTACTATTACTGTATTTTATAATAGAGGTATCAGTGGGTTCCTTACTCCCATATACATCAAATTGTGTCCACGAAATATGAATGGTATTCGTTTTGTTGTCTACACAAGCCCAATGTTTATCTTGTACCTTTTTTTTGTTTTTGCCAATGGCATAACAATTGGGGTAGGACTTGCCGAAATCAGAACTTTTATTGGTTACTATTCTGTCAACCCATGTACCCCCTGGGTTAATTTTTGGATTGGGAAACGAAAGGTGCATAAAGTATGCGCTTTGCGCAGTATCCCAAAATACAACAGGATCGCCGTAAACGCCAAAACTATCGCATAAAATAGCATTTCGTTTCCAGGTAAAACCCGCATCTTCGCTATAGTAGGCACTGGCAATATTTGCTCCGGCAATAATTTGTTTGGTGTTTTTTGGATTGATAGCAATAGTCACCTCCTCGGGTTCAAGCTGGCTGCTGATATGAATATTTTGAAACTGGGCTTTAAATCCCGGAACAGTAAAAACAAAAACAATAAAAAAAAGTGTTCGCATAGTTTATGGCTATAAATTTATAAAAGAAATAGCGATAAAGCTTTAAAAACCGTATCTTTAACGCCTAATTATGGAAAGAAAAACTATTACCGATTACATTTCTCAAAACAAAGAGCGTGTATTAAACGAATTATTAGATTTATTAAAAATCCCTTCTATTAGTGCTGATAAAAAATACAGCGAAGATGTTTTAAAAACAGCCGAAGCAGTAAAACAAAGATTGGTTGAAGCTGGCGCAGATAATGTAGAGATTTCGAAAACCAACGGTTTTCCGGTAGTATACGGTGAAAAAATAATTGACCCCAAAAAACCAACCATTGTTGTTTACGGGCATTATGATGTGCAGCCGGCAGATCCATTAAATTTATGGGACAGCCCGCCTTTTGAACCTGTAATTAAAAAAACAGAACTACACCCCGATGGCGCTATTTTTGCACGTGGAAGTTGCGATGATAAAGGTCAAATGTATATGCACGTGAAAGCGTTTGAATTAATGATGAAAACGAATACCTTACCTTGTAACGTTAAGTTTATGATTGAAGGTGAGGAAGAAGTTGGGTCGCCAAATTTAGGCGCTTGGGTAAAAGCAAATAAAGAAAAGTTAAAAGGAGATGTTATTTTAATTTCAGATACCAGTATTATTGCTAATGACACGCCAAGCATTGATAGTGGCTTGCGTGGCTTGGCGTATATGGAAGTTGAGGTTACAGGGCCAAACCGTGATTTGCACAGTGGCGTGTATGGCGGCGCAGTGGCTAATCCAATAAATATTTTATGTAAAATGATTGCGAGTTGTCATGATGAAAACAACCATATTACTATTCCAGCCTTTTACGATAAAGTAATTGATGAGCCAAAAGAGTATAGAGATGATTTAAATAAAGCACCGTTTAACTTAAGTGATTTTAAAAAAGATCTAGCGGTTGATGACGTTTGGGGAGAAAATGGATATACTACCAATGAGCGCACAGGCATTCGACCAACTTTAGATGTGAACGGTATTTGGGGCGGTTATATTGGCGAAGGAGCCAAAACAGTATTGCCAAGTAAAGCTTTTGCAAAAATAAGTATGCGTTTAGTACCGAATCAAAATTCAGACGAAATAAGTAAAATTTTTGCTGATTATTTTGAAAGCATTGCACCAAAATCTGTAAAGGTTAAAGTAACACCTCATCATGGCGGCGAGCCAATTAAAGTAAGTACACAAAGTATTGGGTTTAAAGCGGCAGAATTAGCTATGACAGATACTTATGGCAAAAAACCTTTACCAACAAGGGGTGGAGGCAGTGTGCCAATTGTAGCCTTATTTAAAAAAGAATTGGAATTGGATAGTATTTTATTTGGATTTGGATTGGATAGTGATGCATTGCATTCTCCAAACGAGCATTATGGGTTATTTAATTACTACAAAGGGATTGAGACTATTCCATTATTTTATAAATACTTTACCGAGTTAAGTTCAAAATAATGAGCGTAAGTGATTGGATAGGAACCATTGGCGTTACACTTTTGTTGATTGCCTTTGCTTTAAACATTACTAAAAAAATTTCTCCTGAGTCGATACCTTATTTGTTACTAAATATTTTTGGTGCAGGCTTAGCAGGTGTAAGCAGTTATATGATACAATTTTGGCCTTTTGTGGTGTTGGAGAGTGTATGGGTTGTTGCGTCTTTACTTCCTTTAATTAAATCAAAAAAATAAAATATGCGAGTAAAAAGCTATTATTTCTTATATCTTATACCTTACATCTTATTTCTTGGCAGTTGCAAACCTTTTAAGGAGGCAGAATGCACAGGCGTTAAAGGATTTAAAATTAATAAAGTAGATTTAGGAGGCATTGATGCCGACATTCAGTTAGGAATTAAAAACCCCAACAGTATTGGTTTTAGCGTTTATCGAAGTAGTTTTGATGTAATTTATAATGGAGTTAATTTAGGAACAGCACATTCTAAAAAACGTGTACATATTGATGCCAATAGCGAAAAAGCTTACACATTTAAACTTAAAAGTGATTTTAAAAATGCCAACATGATGGATATTATGAAGTTGGCAAACGGTGGAGGTAAAGGCGGCAATGTACAAATTAAAGGTAACATGAAGGCAGGGAAGTTTTATTTAAAGAAAAAATTTCCGGTGGATGTTAAGGAGAGAGTGGGGATGTAGTTTTATAATAGTGTTTTGAAATAGCACTAATTATTTTCGAGATAATATTGACAAACTTTATTCAAAGGGCATTCGTGATGATATGGATTTGTTGGTCTGCAAATTTCTCTTCC
The DNA here is from genome assembly GCA_033763945.1 of Bacteroidota bacterium. Lineage (GTDB taxonomy): Bacteria > Bacteroidota > Bacteroidia > B-17B0 > Aurantibacillaceae > Aurantibacillus. The sequence continues at coordinate 15,990 of JANRJN010000017.1, forward strand.
CAAAAATGAAATCGCCATTCCAATTTCGCCCCAGTCTTTTTTAGGCACCACTTCCATAATCTGTTTTTCAATTTTTTTAGGATCAGTACCAGAAGCAATTCCTATGCGTGGAGCAACTCTTACAACATGTAAATCAACAATTATGCCTTCTGCTTTAACTCCAGATTCACGCATAATAACGTTGGCCGACTTACGTCCAATGCCCGGCAATTCGGTTAGGGCTTCCATCGTTAATGGAATATTTTTATCTTCTTTAATGGTTTGTGCTAATTGCAGTAACCATTTTGTTTTATTACCAAAATTGCGAACCTTTCCAATTAATTGAAACAATTCTTGTTCATTGGCTTTAGCAAGAGACTTCATATCTGGAAATACTTTAAAAAAATCAATCGCCACTTGATTGATGTGTTTGTCGGAGTCCTGAGCAGAAAGAACTACCATTACTAATAATTGATAAGTGTTTTTATAATCTAGCGGATGTTTTTTTCCTTTATATTTTGACAACAAAGGTTTTAGTTCGTTTTGCCAATTGATTGTTTCCATAAAATAAATATATGATTTTTTTAAAAATTAATCTAAATAAAAAACCAATCAAAACTTATATTTAGTGAATAGAATGGAAGTAATTTAGTTTTTATTATAGGTTACATATAAATGATAATTGACAGGACATTCAAATTGTGAGAGAAGGAAGATTAATAATATTATTTAGAAGGCGCTGTAACTTAAATGTAAGTTATTATAAATTAAATTGTAAATTTAAGCTAAAGCTTGTTACGCCTTTGGATCTCCCAATTTCCAGAGAAGTAAAAAATCTCATAAGTTATTTGTTGAGCGCTTTATTTAAATAGTTAGGAAACTTTTATCCTGGTAAGATTTATTAATTGATAAACTCGCTTACTCTAATAAAAAAGGGTAACTTTAAATATGTAGGGGAAATAAATTTCATGAAAAGGACTACTGTCGATTTCCCATAATAGATAACAACTTTTACGAGTGGCACTCTGAGACGCTTTTAGCTTCAATCAAAATAGCTTTAGTGCAACTCTTTAGGAGATTGACCTCAAAAACTACTTAATAATTTTATCTCATTTCTGTACAAAATGAGTTTCTTGTCGTTTTCCAATTGCTTCAAAAGCCTAGAGATAACAACTCTACTTGTTCCCATTTCTTCAGCAATTTGGTTGTGAGATAATAAGATTGCATTTTTACCAGTAATTTTGGATTTAGATTTTAAATAATTAATTAGTCTTTCGTCTAATTTATGAAAAGCAATACTTTCTAGTGATTTCAAGAGCTCATTGAAACGTTGTGTAAAACTGCTAAAAATATAGCTTTTCCATGATGGATATTTTACTAACCATTCATCCAGTTTGTTGTGAGGTATAGTAATTAATTCAACGTTATCTTCGGCAATGGCTTTTATTTCGCTTTTTTTAGCCTCCATACAGCATGCATACGCCATAGCACAACTTTCGTTGCTACTTAAATAGTAAAGAATAATTTCTCGATCTTCTTCATCTCTTCGCATCACTCTAATTGTACCGCTTAAAATAATCGGCATAAAACGAACAGGCTTACCGTAATCCATTAAAACCTCTCCTTCTTTTAAGTTCCTAACATCGCCTGAATTAATAATGTCTGTAATTAGTTCTTTTTCAAAAATCGAAGCAAGTTTTGCTTTTATGTCGTTCATTTTTTTAATGTGGGTTTATATGTTGAAATCTAAAACTAGATTAAAGTTAACCATATTTACTTTATTGTAAATATATTTTAGGTTTCCATAAGTTTCTCCTTGCTGCGCTTTGTATGCCGCTAAAAATCTTAATTCGAGCCCCTTAAAGAACCTATCAAATGAATAAGTTGCATAATAATTTATTTGATGGTATGAAGGAACTCCATATTTATTTAAATGATATGTTTTTACATCAGGTAATAAATAATACCCATAGCCTAACGAAGTAGTAAATTTTTTATGTTTGCTTGTAAAGGTTGTTTTAGTCATAAAAGCATGTACGTTTCCAAAGCCTTCATTTCTTTCTCTGTTTAAAAATGTGTAAAAAATTTCTTTTCCCCATTCTCTTGGCATCAGATACCTGCCATCGCCGGTAATGTGGGTATAATTTATATTTGTATTAATTGTTTTATTTTTTATACCCATTTGAGCACTTATAACATTAGATTGTTCTCCTTTTTTTCTGTATGTTTTTGATTGATTTGCATTGCCTCCATTATTTATAGCATCTTGATGTATGTACATTAACCCTTGATAAAATTTTAATTTTTCTTTTGGTTGCTCTAAATTAACTTCAACTAAAGCAGTATTCATAATGTTTTCAAGAAAAGAATTCCATACATTTATTTTAATATTTTTTGTTGGGTTAATATAAATATTTCCAATTGCCATTCCCGAGCATCCCTCAATGTGTTCATTGTAGTTCGCCTTTGTTCCATCAGTATTTACACCCATAGGATAAACTCCCATTGAATTTGCAATTGAAAACCAACTAACAGTAGAACGAGGCGAAACCTCCCAAATCCATCCACCATTAAATCCAATCTTCTTAGATTCCTTTATGCCAACCCAAACGCCTTCTTCTACGGTGGGTCGCATTCTGCCATCTTGTGGGTTTAAAAAGGGAGTATTTAAATTTAATTTACCAATAGTTATTGAACTTTTAGATAAAGTATATTTTAAATAAAGTTCTTCTAGTCTATCCAAATCATTTTTATTATTTGGATTTTCAACATCAAAAAGACCAATTTCATATCTATTAGGCTGGAGCGTTAAACTATCTGCTTCATGTATTTTAGAAGAATTTAAATTATACATAAAAAAACCACTTACCCCCACTTGAAAACCGTAGAGTGATTTTGTTAGTAACCCTATTCCCGCACCAGAAGCTATTGCATAATCGTCTTTTAATTCACCTTCATTAATTGTTGACATGGCAAATGTTCTTGTATGAGCCTCCCAATGGGCTTTTAGTAAACAATCTTTTAAACATAAACTGTCCTTTACTTTTGGTTTTATTGCTATGTGATGATCGTTATGATCTTGTGCAAGTGAAATTGTTGAGGATAAAAAACCAATAATTAAAACTATATATTTAAACATTCTTATTTCTTTTTTAATGATGCAATTTTGTCTTTAATTGGCTGGAACGGGCCAAACTTATGTTGTTCTTCGCTAAATCCATCTTTGTAAGGACCAAATGGATGGTCAAATGGTTTTTCTTTAATTTTTGGCCAATCTTTTTTGATATTTTTTTTAGGTCTGGGTTGAGAGTTTACAAAAGCTGCAATATCCCATGCCTCCTCATCGCTTAATTGGGGATTATTATGACTGGCTCCTAAGGGCATATTGTATTTTATATATTTGGCAAAATTAGACATTCTAAATAAGCCGGCACCATCATTGTAACTATTATTTCCCCAAAGTGGTGGGTATGTGTAAGCGGTTTTATCTCCATTCCACATCCCCGATCCGTCTGCTTGATGACAACTGGCACATTTTTGTGAATATATATTTTTTCCTGTTTCTGGATTTGCAGCTCTATCTAAAAAAGTTAATTTTTTTAGACCCGACCCTTCAGGAGCATTTCCCTTTGCAACATCTTTTCCTAACCATTTAATATATGCTACTATTCCTTGCATTTCCTTAGAAGCTGTATCTATTGCTTTCCCATTTAAACTTCTTTCAAAACAATCGTTAATACGCTTTTGCATATTTTCCATTGCCCCAGATCTTGCTCTAAATTTTGGATAGGTGGATGCAACAGCGGAATAATTATTTCCATAAACTTTTGTGCCCGCGTCTAAATGACAATTTTGGCAATTCATTCCGTTTGTAGAAGCTTTAAAAATTTTGCCGTTTGGACCATAAAAATCAGCAGTATGGGCAACTATATCTTGCCCGTACAATACCAATTCTTTGTTTGCATCACCATCTAGTGTTTTTATATCAGGCGCCTGCCAATATTTTATTGTGTCATTGGTTGATGTTTCGGATGAAGCTGATGATGTTGAACTACCAGCCGAAGTGACAATTTCAGTTTCTTTTTGTGGCACATAGTCCGGCATAAAATGATACAAGGCTATTATCATAGCGATAAGTAAAATCAAAAGAAAAATAATCAAGTTTATTAAGGAGTTTAGCACCTTTAATAAATGTTTATCATGTTCGTTTACCATTGTATTATTTTAAATTTAATGAGGTAATTTGTCTTTAAAATAACCGTACAAGAAAGTACCAACGATAGCGAAAAAGAATACAATAGCCATTGTAAAAAAACCATAGCCTATATTAACCACCATTGGCCCGGGGCAAGCACCGCTTAGCGCCCAACCTAATCCAAATATTGTTCCGCCAATTAAATAACGTATGACAGATTTTTCCTTTGGATAAAAGGTAATTGGATTTCCATTAAAGTCCCTTATGCTGTAGCGCTTTATTAATGCTACACCAATTGCGCCTAAAGTAACTGCCGTACCAATTATACCATACATATGGAAAGATTGAAAACGGAACATTTCCTGAATTCTGTACCAAGACATGGCTTCAGATTTTGCCATAACTACACCAAACAATGTGCCAAGCACTAAGAATTTTATAAACTTCATAAATTAAAATATTAAGGGTATTATTAAAAAAGTCATTGCTAAACCACCTATAAAAAATCCTATCACAGCAATTAGAGATGGTAATTGAAGATCAGACAATCCGCTAATTGCATGACCAGAGGTACATCCGCCGGCATACCTCGATCCAAAACCTACCAATAAACCCCCAATAGCTAAAATTAAAAAGCCTTTTAAAGTAAATGCCGCACTTAGCTCAAACAATTCAGTCGGTTGCGCCGATGTTGGTGCAGATAGGCCAAGTTTTGCTAAATCACTAATCGTATTTTGAGAGATTTTAATTGCAGAGCCGTCAGATAAAAATTGGTTAGCAATAAATCCTCCAAGAATAGCACCGACAAGAAAAACTAAATTCCATATTTGGCTACGCCAATTAAAATCGAAAAACTTTGCAGCTTTGCCACAACCCGCTGCCGAACAAATTGTTCTGAGATTCGCAGAAAATCCAAAAGATTGACCGAAGTAGAGTAACAAAAACATTATTATTGCAATCAAAGTTCCTGAGAACCACCATGACCACGTTTGTTGCATAATTTCTAACATAAATTGTATTTTATTTTAAATGAAAAGAGATAATAGGTTTAAATAAATGATTAACTAATTTTTCTGTTGCACTTGTATGAAAGAAACTGCCTTTGCCATGTGTTCCTATGCAAACAATATCTATTTCGTGCATTTGATTAAAATGAATTACTCCATTTTCTACATCAGTATCTACAATTAAATGATTTTCATAATTTACTATTTCATGTTTTTTGGCGTGATTGTCCATTAATTTTAACAACTCTTGTTTTTCAATTTCATTTTGTTTAGATACAATTTGTAGTTGATGCACCTTGGCTTCAAAAGCAATAATTAGTTTTTTTAGAAGAGTTAAATTATCTTCAGCAGGGTTTTTAAAGTTATGGACTAAAAGGATGTTTTTAATTACTAAATCTGATCTGTCACACATTAACGATAAAAGTGGGATGTGAGATTTTCGAGCCACAATCTGAGTTTCGGAACCAGAAATCTTTTCCTTCAATCCCCATGCTCCTTTTGTACCCATTACAATTAAATCGAATTTTTTTGAAGATGAAAACTGAATAATTGAATCGGTTAATTTGCCTAAAACTAAATGTGTTTGTACTTTTTGTCCATACATCGCTTTTAGCTCATTAAGTTTTCTGTCAATAATTTCTTTTTGCGAAATAATGTAATTTACATCAATCTCTCCGCAAGTTTGTACCTTGCCATTATTATCGATTGAAACTGTATCTGGAACATCCATGACATGAACAAAATGAACTTCGGTTTCGATTTTTTCTTCCAGTTTTTTTACCATTAAATAAGCATATTCTGCTTGCACCGAAAAATCGGTGGGTATTAGGACTTTTAAGGTTTCCATAGTATTAAACGTATTGATTTACATTTTGCCAACTGCCGCCGTTGGTTACATTCTTTAACCCCTTGGCTTCTAATTTATGTTTTGCCATTCCGCTTCTATTTCCGCTTCTACAACATGTTATTATATGTTTGTGGTCTTTTAATTTAGAAACATTAGAATCAATTTGTTCTAAGGGTATGTTGATTGAACCTTTTGCATGTCCGCTGGCGAACTCAGCGGCACTTCTTACATCAACAATTATAGCCCCCTCTTTTAGTAAAGTTGCTAAATCGACAGATGCAATACCGAATATTTTTTTTAAAGCAGATATCATATTTTTAAATAATTGTTTTGCAAAGTTATGACATATATCATTTTTTAATGGTTACAAATGTTACATAACAACAAAAGCGGTTTTAAACCGCTTTAGCATTTGGGAGGTTAAATGTCACATAAATGATGTGCTATCCCATTCTGTATTATTTAAGCTTTTTCTTATTCCGACTACATAATAAGTAAATAAAGCTGATAAGAAAATGACGGACCAAAAATAATACGCAATCCGAACCATAGAAAAATAACCGACTGTAGTATCTGTGGTAAGTATGCTTGTGGGCGTAATAGCAGTAATAATAAGAGCCAAAATAAGTACTGAAATAATTAATAATTCTAAGTTTCTGTAAGGAAGTGCTTTTAGTTTTCTAAAATTAGAATATGGGGTTCCCCATTTTGTAATATAGTAATATAAATCATTACCTAAATCAGCAAAAATAAGGTGTTGCGATTTAGGATACCGGCTTTTAAAATTGCGTGTTTCGGTTAAAATCTTAAAGGAAATTGGGTTTCCAAACTCAATTTCAAAAGCCGAACATTTAATGTGGGCTTCATAAGGAATTTCTGTTATATAATGTTTTGAATCTAGGAATCGAAGTCTGTAATTTATGCAAACTCTTTTAATATCATGTTTTGCAAATTTTTTTCGGTAATCTAACGTTTTTGTTATTATTCCTGAAGAAATGTGGTTTTTGTCGGCTAAATATTTTACAAAAAAATTAGTATTGTTTTTGCCAAATTCTTTATTCAGAATAGAATAAGCTTCATTTAGTAAATTATTTTGTTGATACTCAATATCATCTTCTTTTAGCAGTACTAATTGTTTTAAAATATCCATTGCTAATTTTTTAGTGTTTATTCTTTTTTTCTTCACTATTCAGTTCGCCTGCTTCCAAAGGTTCGTTTTGTAAAACAAAATCATCTTTTTTGCCGGGCTTGCTGTAGTCATAAGCCCAGCGGTGTACAACGGGAAGTTCACCGGGCCAGTTGCCATGTATATGCTCAACAGGAGTTGTCCATTCAAGGGTATTGGATTTCCAGGGATTTTGTTTTGCCTTTTCGCCTCTAAAAATGCTATAAATAAAATTAAATAAGAATAGTGCTTGAGCTACGGCAGCAATAATTGCGAAATATGTAATAATAACATTAATGTCTACTAAATTATCGAAAATGGGAAAAGCAGAATTTGTATAGTATCTCCTTGGTACACCCGCTAATCCAAGAAAGTGCATTGGAAAGAATACGCCGTATGCAGAAACAAAAGTTAACCAAAAATGAATATAACCTAATTGTTTATTCATCAATCTTCCAAATAATTTTGGAAACCAATGGTAAACACCTGCAAGCATACCAAATATGGAAAACACGCCCATTATTATGTGAAAGTGTGCTACAACAAAATAAGTATCATGTACTGTGATATCTAATGTTGAGTCCGCTAAAATAATTCCTGTGATACCTCCTGTTATTATAGCAGATACTCCCCCTATTGAAAACAACATGGCAGGAGAGTACTGGATGTTTCCTTTCCATAAAGTAGTAATGTAGTTAAAAACCTTTACAGCAGATGGTATTGCAATAAGTAATGTTGTAAAAACAAATACGGAGCCTAAGAAGGGATTCATACCTGTTAAAAACATATGGTGTCCCCAAACTATAAATGACAAAAAGCCAATTGCTAAAATGGAGCCAATCATGGCTCTGTAACCAAATATGGGCTTGCGAGCTTGTGCAGCTATAACTTCAGAAATAATACCTAATGCGGGTAAAAATACTATATATACTTCAGGGTGACCTAAAAACCAAAATAGATGCTCGTATAAAATTGGGCTGCCCCCTGAATTATCAAGAGGTCTACCTCCTATATAAATATCTGACAGATAAAAAGAAGTACCAAAGGATCTATCAAATAATAACAATATTTCAGCTCCCAATAAAACTGGAAATGACAGCAAGCCTAAAATTGAAGCGATTAAAAATGCCCACATTGTTAGGGGCATCCTTGTCATTTTCATTCCTTTAGTTCTTAAGTTGACAATAGTTACTACATAGTTTATCCCACTTAATAAAGTTGATGCAATAAATATTACCATACTTATTAGCCATAATGTCATTCCCATTTCTGAACCAGGTATAGCTTGTGGCAACGCACTTAAGGGCGGATATACTGTCCAGCCTGCCGATGCAGCACCATTTTCTACAAACATTGAACTTAACATAATAATGCTTGCTAGAAAAAATAACCAATACGAAAGCATATTCATAAAACCAGATGCCATATCCCTTGCCCCAACTTGAAGAGGTATTAAAAGATTGCTGAAGGTTCCACTTAGGCCTGCTGTTAAAACAAAAAATATCATTAAAGTGCCGTGTATTGTTACTAGCGCTAGATAGGCGTCTGGGCTTAGTATCCCATCTTTACCCCATTTATCACCCATAATAGCATTAATAAAAGCAAATTTTTCTCCGGGCCAGGCTAATTGCAATCGGAATACAATTGACATAATCATGGCAATTACCGCTATAATAATAGCCGTTATTAAGTATTGTTTTGAAATGACTTTGTGGTCGGTGCTAAAAATATAACGTTTAACAAAGGAATCGTCTTTAATTCGATGTACTTCGTTTTCCTTAATAACTTTACCAACGATGAGTTCATCCTGGGTTTCTGTATTTTCAATAATTGAAGCCATACTATTTTTTTTCAAAATTACACATGACATTTATCAGTTTTGTATAACTATAAGTGGCTTTTATGGTAGTTTTTACAAGGTTGTTTTTATGGCAATAACGAATAAATAGGATATTTCTCGCTTTAAAAATTACAATATGTATTCAAAACAAAAATGGATGGTTATTAGCCATCCATTTTTTAAGGTTATGGTGTAGATTTATTACAGCATAGTTGTAGGGCAAACATAATCCGTAATATTGAACTTATTTAATTTTTTAATTTCTGTAAAACCTCCCTTTACGTCAATTAAGTTTCTATAACCACGCGCTCTTAATATTGAAATGTATACCATTGATCTATATCCTCCGGCACAGTGTACATAATATGTTTTTTGTTTATCTATGGCAGCCATACCTTCATTAATCGAATCTAAAGGTAAATTGATAACTCCAACAATGTGCTCACTATAATGTTCACTCACTTTACGAACATCTAAAATGTTTACAGTTTCGCTATCCATAATTTCCTTTAGCTCATCTGCGGATATTGAAAGGATTTCATCCGTCTCCTTTCCAGCTGCGCTCCACTCTACAAAACTTCCTTTTAGGTAACCCAAAGCATTATCATAACCAACACGGGCTAAACGGGTAATTACCTCTTCTTCTCTTCCTTCATCGGCTACAATTAACAATTCTTGTTTTACACTTGGCACCAATGTTCCAACCCATGTTGCAAAATTCCCATCAATACCAATATTAATAGAGTTGGGAATAAAGCCCTTTGCGAACGTTTGAGCATCTCTTGTATCTATTATTAATGCCTTGGTTTCGTTTGCAGCAACTTCAAATTCCGTTACACTTAAAGCCCTTGTTCCTTTTTCTTTTACTTTATCAAAGCTTTCGTACCCCTTAATATTCATTAATACGTTTTGCGGAAAGTATCCCGGAGGAGGCATCAAACCATCAAGAAGTACTTTTATAAATTCGTCTTTACTTAATTTTGGGTTTAAAGCATAATTCACTTTTTTTTGATGACCTAGAGTATCTGTCGTTTCTTTACTCATGTTTTTGCCACAAGCACTACCTGCCCCATGATTCGGATATACAATTAGATCGTCACTCAAAGGCATAATCTTGTTGCGCAGAGAATCGAAGAGATGAGAGGCTAATTTCTCTTGAGTTAAATCAGCAATAACATGTTGCGCTAAATCAGGGCGACCAACATCTCCAATAAACAATGTGTCGCCGGTAATTATTCCATGTTCTTTTCCAGCATCGTCAATTAGCAAGTAAGTAGTACTTTCCATGGTATGACCTGGTGTGTGTATTACTTTTACGCTATAATTCCCCACTTTAAAAATTTGGTTGTCTTCCGCAACAATTGCAGTGTAAGCAGGTTTTGCCGTTGGACCAAAAACTATTTCTGCTCCGGCATTTTTTACTAAGTCCAAATGTCCGCTTACAAAGTCGGCATGAAAATGCGTTTCGAAAACATATTTAATTTTTGCATTGTCTTTTTTTGCACGGTCAATGTATGGTTGTACTTCTCTCAATGGGTCAAATATCGCTGCTTCGCCATTGTTTTCGATGTAATATGCTGCATGGGCTATACATCCGGTGTAAATTTGTTCTACTTTCATAATAATTAATTTTTAATTGTTTTTTATTTGTTTTTACTCTTTACCTTTTTATTCTAACTAAATTATGGGCATCTGTTATTGCATTGTTTCATAACGTATTTTTATAGTTAATCAGTACGTTTAATATTTTGGTCAGCTTCTTTGTTCACTTTTTTTGTTGATGACAACTTGTACAGTAAATAGCCAAACCCGGCTACCAAATGAAGAATTACGATAATGAAGATTGATGTAGATAACATTGTATAGATTATTTGTCACGCAAAGTTCAGTAAGATTAGAAAAAATAAAAATGATGAAAATCAGATTTTGAATGAAACTTACACTTTCTTGCTGCTTATGTAACAATGGTTACAAACAAAAAAGGCTACTTTGTAAAGTAGCCTTTTGTTTTGCTATTTGTTTATCATAGATTTTTCTTTGCCAGGTAAAAATCAATTTTTTCGCAGCTTGTGTCGGCAATGCGATTTTCCATTTCCTCCAACGTTTTTGGTGGCGGAACGATGACTTTATCACCTTTTTTCCAATTCAATGGCATTGCTACTTTGTTTTTATCAGATACTTGTAAAGCTTCTAGTACTCTTAAAATCTCATCCATGTTTCTACCAACATTTAGTGGATAATACATGATCAATCTTATTTTCTTAGTAGGGTCAATAAAAAATACGGCTCTAACTGCTGCTGTTTCGCTTTCATTTGGTTGTAACATTCCATAAAGCTTACTAACCTTCATGTCAATGTCAGCTATTATAGGAAAGTCAAAATACACACCTGTTTTTTCGCGCACATTGTTTACCCAAGCCAAATGAGAATGAATACTATCAATACTCAAACCCATCAACTCTGTGTTCAAAGAAGTAAACTCTTCCTTTCTTTCTGCAAAACCGCTCATCTCTGTTGTGCATACTGGTGTAAAATCGGCGGGATGCGAAAACATCACAATCCATTTGTCTTTTGCAAATTCAGAAAACTTTACTTTTCCTTTTGTTGTTACAGCTTCAAAGTCGGGAGCGGTATCGCCTATACGAGGCATTGTCGTTACTTGTGTTTCCATGTTTTTAAAAATTTTAAGTTGGTATAAAATTAAGGTATCTAATAATGGTAATTGGTAACATTGGTTACTTATGAAGTTTGGCGAAATTCTGTAAATATTTAATTTTGTTAAAATATTTACCCAAATAGGTAAAATAGTGTTATATTTGTATCGTGAATAATTTATCCGATCATACTACCGAACAAAAAATTTTAGATGCCGCTGAAGTGGTGTTTCATGAAAAGGGCTTTGACGGCGCTAGAATGCAGGAAATTGCCGATAAAGCAAATATTAATAAAGGATTGCTGCACTATTATTTTAAAAGTAAAGACGCTTTATTTGATTCTATATTTAAAATGGCAGTAAAAAGAATGGGTGGAAATATTAACTCCATTTTAAAAATGGAAATTGCACTCGAAGAAAAAATAGACCTAATTATTGATAGTTATATGAATATTTTACTTCGTAATTCTTCTTTGCCACGATTTGTAATTACTGAAATAAATAAAGATTCTGCTCGATTTATAAAAAAGTACTTAAGTGGAGAAATAAATAATGTGTTTGCGAAATTTATTGATTCTGTGCAGAAAGAGATAGATGCCGGGAAAATTAAAGTAATTGATCCAAAGCACTTATTTATGAATATGATTTCAATGATACTTTTTCCTTTTGTTGGAAAGCCAATGATTCATGTATTAATTGGTGTTGATAATAGAGAGTATGATAAATTGATGTTAGAGCGAAGAGAGCATGTAAAGGACTTCATAAAGCAAGCTATAAAACCATAATTTTTTTAACTATATTTTACCCAAACGGGTAATGCGGAAATTCCAATATGATGAAAACAGAAAATAAAATTCACCGAATGACTTTAGTTATATTGCTATGGGCATTCTGTATTAACATTCAAGGTCAAGAACAACTTAAAATTTCAACAATTAATGAAGTATTTGCTCTGGCAAAAAGCAAAAATTACACATTAATAAATGCTGAATTACAAACTAAAATAGCTGATTTGACAAAGAAAGCAGCGGTTGTTAATATTCTTAATCCGCGTGTGCCAACAACTATTCAGGCATTAGATAATATGAAGCAACAGGTGAGTTTCTTACCCGCCGAAGCTTTTGGTGGACCTGCGGGCACATTTAAAGAGGTGACTATTGGACAACAATATGTGTCGACTTTTGCCCTTATGCCGCAATTCGAAATTTTTAACCTTTCAAATATTGCTCAGGTTAAATCCGCAAAGATTAATGAACAGTTAGTAGAAAATCAAAATAAGCTTAACGAGCAACAGTTATATAATAAAATAAATTCTATTTATTCAAATATCCTTTCATTTAACGGACAAAAAGAAATTTTGCAAGAAAACTTAAAAATAGCTGAAAACATTCAATCAATTATTATGCAAAAATTTGACGAAGGCTTAGTTAGAAAGCAGGATGTGAATGAGGCTGAAGTAAATGTTATAAATACTAAGGATAAATTAGAACAATTGGAGATTAATTTAAAAATTCAATATCAATTATTAAATCTATTTTTTGAGAATCAAACAAGTGCTGAAATTACAGAGAGTATTTGGAATTACGAAAATTCAAATCAAATCACTCAAGTCAAAAATAATTTAGATGTTGAAAACATACACCTACAGACTCTTTTAGCAAAGCAAGAACATAAATCATTAACGTATCAAAATTTTCCTTCTCTTTCTTTTGTGTCTTCTTTTAGCTGGCAAAATTTAAGTAACGAGTCATTTTTTCACTCTACATCAAATAACACAAACTTTAATTATTTAGGACTGAAATTAAATTTGGAGTTGCCAACAGCACAGAGGATTTCTAACACTCAAAACAAACGTATTCAGGTTAAAATACTTAGTAATAGTGAAGAACACGCTGTAAAAGAGAACGAAATAAAAAATCAGCAATTGTTGTTGGATTACGACAGGGCTTTAAAACAAGCCGAAAACTTTAAAAAAATTGCCGCTTTAAAAAAAGACACTTACGAAAAAAATTATAATCAGTTTAAAGAAAATATTTTGTCGCTCGATAAATTGTTAATATCACAAAACGAGTTATTGCAAAGTAAATTAAATGTGGTATTGGCTTTGGCAAATATTAGTTTCAATAAAAATAAAATAGACATTAATAATAAATTTTAATATGAAGAAAGTATTCATCATTTCAATCGCTTTATTTGTTGCGTCATGCTCAAGTAATAAAGAAGTTAAACCTTTAGTACAAGATATTCAAGAATTAGTTTTTGCGTCAGGTCAATTAGAGTGGGACGACTCTTACAATTTAACAGCATTAACAGATGGTGTTTTAAAAAATGCCAATTTCGAAATTGGACATCTGGTTAAAAAAGGAGATAGTTTGGCTACTATTGATAACCAAACCAATATTATTAACACTCAAACTTCACAACAGCAATTGGCAATCTCAAATGAAAATTTAAATCCTAATTCGCCGGCCTTGCAGCAATTACAACAAAATATTTTATTTGCAGAAAGTAAATATCAGCAAGATAAAACTCAGGAAGAACGTTATAAGCGATTGTACGAAAGTCAAAGTGTTTCGAAAATTGAATATGAAAATGCTCAACTTAACGCTAAAAACTCGTTGGCTAATTATACTGCTTTAAAAAAGCAAGCTGACCTCATTTTGCAACAAGCCAAACAACAACAAATAGCTACAAGTGGACAATTAAAAAATAATGAAGTTGTATTGAATTACAATCAAATTATTGTAACCGAAGGTGGAACAATTATTAAAAAGTATAAAACAAACGGTGATTATGTTCGGAAAGGAGATGTTATTGCAACTATTGCTAATGAAAAGAAAATTCAGGCTGTTTTAAATGTAGATGAGAATAGCATTGCTCAAGTAAAATTAGGGCAAACTGTATTTATAAAATTGAATACAAATAAAAATATGGTTTACAATGGTAAAGTTACTGAGATTCTATCGGCTTACGATCAACAAACACAATCGTTTATTTGTAAGGTTGACTTTGACCAGCTACTAAGTGGTTCATTGTATGGAACTCAATTAGAAGCTAATATTTTAATAAATGAAAAGAAAAATGCCTTATTAATTCCTCGTCAGTATCTTGGTTTTGGTAATAAAGTCAATGTGAAAGGCAAAGATGAAAATAAAGTTATTAAAACAGGTATTATATCAACCGAATATGTTGAAGTATTAGAAGGTATTAATCAGGATGATATTTTACTTCCATTAAAACCATAATATCATGAATATTAATTCATTAATTGCCAAAACATATATTGTTTCTAATAAAAAATTAACGGCAGTGGCAGTGCTTGGGGTTTTATTAGGGATGTCTATTTATATTTTCATGAATAGCATGATGGTGGGATTTGATAAAAGTTCAACGACTTCTGTTTTTAAATCAACCGCTCATATTAGAGTTTACAAAGACGATGAAATTAGCAAAGCGTTGATTAAGCAGAATGAAAGTAAGGCTCTGATTATTAATCCAAAAGTAGTTCCTGTAAACAATACAATTATAAATCCAAATTTAGTAATCGAAACTATTTTAAAACAAAAAGAAGTGGTTGTGGTAACTCCGCAAGTAAATAGTAATGTGTTTTATAATAACGGAAAATCTCAAATATCTGGATTAGCGGTAGGTGTAAAACCTGATGAAGCCAATTTAATGTATAATATTAAATCATTTATGGTGGAAGGGAATTTTGATTTATTAAAATCAAATCCAAATGGTATCGTTATTGGTAGTGGCATTTCCGAAAAAATGAATTTAAGAATTAACGATAATTTGAACCTCACCTCATCAAAAGGCGTTAATCGAACATTTAAAGTGATAGGCGTTTTTAAAACAAATAATTCTGTTACTGATAAAACAAAGTCATATATCAACATTTCTGCTTCACAGCAGTTATTAAAAGAAGGAACAAGTTATATTACTGATATTAATGTAAATATTACTAATCCGGAAAATGCAGAAGCTGTAGCCAAAAGCTTATCTGAAATCACCGGTCATAAAGCAGAAGGGTGGAAGCAAGCTAATGAAACATTAATGGCGGCCAATAAAATGCGTAAAATCATTATCACATTTGTTTCTCTTACAATTTTGTTGGTGGCAGGTTTTGGTATCTATAATATTTTAAATATGACGGTTTCGCAAAAAATAAATGACATTGCTATTTTAAAAGCAATTGGATTTAAAGGAAAAGATGTGATTCGGATTTTTGTAACGCAAGCTGTTACCATTGGCTTTCTGGGCGTTATTGGAGGTGTTTTAATGGCATCAATTCTTATTACAATTCTTAAAAGTGTTTATGTTGGCGGAGATATCGGTTATTTTCCTATTGATTATGAGCCAAAAAAATACCTTCAGGGCATAGTAATAGGATTAGTGATTACATTTTTTGCCGGATTTATTCCAGCTAAAAAAGCCGCGAATGTTGATCCAGTAGAAATTTTAAGAAAGTAACCATGAACATTTTAGAAACTAAAAATATAGATAAATATTTTCATGATCCTGTCGAATTTCAGGTATTAAAAAATATTTCATTTGATGTCAAGAAAGGTGAATTTTTATCGATGATAGGGAAATCAGGAAGTGGGAAATCTACCTTGCTTTATATTTTATCTACCATGGATACTGATTATACTGGAGAATTATTCATTGATAATCAATTAGTAACTGGGCAAACAAAAGATCAGTTAGCCGAACTTAGAAACGAAAAAATAGGATTTGTATTTCAATTTCATTATTTGCTACCCGAATTTTCATGTTTACAAAATGTGATGATTCCTGCTTTGAAATTAGGAAAGTTACCTGAAAAAGAAATTGAACAAAAGGCCTATCAAAAATTAGAAATACTAGGCTTACAAGACCAAGCTTTAAAATCGGCAGGTAAATTATCTGGTGGTCAGCAGCAACGTGTAGCAATTGCCAGAGCGCTCATCAATGATCCTTTGATGATTATGGGAGATGAACCAACCGGTAATTTAGATAGCAAAAACACCAATATAGTTTTTGATATATTTCAAAACTTAACTAAAAATTATGGTCAAACTATTATTGCCGTGACTCACGATGATGATTTTGCTCGCAAAAGCGATAGAATTATTGAAATGAGGGATGGTGAAATCCTTAAATAATTACGCTAAGAATCTGGACATTCTGATATCAAAACATATTTTTCCACTTAATTAGAAAATTAACTTCAGGAGATTCAAACACACAGAGGGATTTAATTCAATTTTGATAATATTAATTGTAGTATGATTACGTTACGCCTTACCCGTTAGTATTTTATTCCAATACAACCAAGGTAAAATTTGCTTTTTTAGCTGATACATACTCCATCGTTCTTTACTTTGATCAAATGGAAATGTTTCCATTGGTTTGCTATCATAGTCGAACTCTGCTAAAACCAATTTACCGTAACCTGTAACTAGCGAGCAAGATGTATAGCCGGTGTATATAGCGGTTAGTGGTTTATTTGCAATTGCTGCTAAAATATTTTCTACTAAAACAGGAGCTTGCTTTCTGATAGCTGCACCCGTTTTTGATGTTGGTAAACCCGATGCATCTCCTAGGGTAAAAATATTCTTAAACTTTGGGTGCTGTAAGGTATACTTATCTACATCTACCCAACCGGCTGCATTGGCTAATGGGCTTGTTTTTATAAAATCGGGGGCCGATTGCGGAGGTGTAACATGTATCATATCATAATCAACCCATGTTTCAACATCTTTATTTTGTTCTCCAAACCCAACAAACTTTGCGCGTTTGTTTTCACCTTCAATCTCAACAAGTTTCTGTAAAAAATTAAGTTTTATATTTCCTCTCTTTACCACCTCCAATAATGTTTTTTCATAATTAGGCACAGCAAATAATTTTGATCCGCCACTCCAGTATTGTATATCTATATTATTCAACACGCCATTCTTTCTAAAATAATCAGCAGCCAAATACATGATCTTATGAGGTGCACCACCACACTTAACAGGTGTGTGTGGGTTGTGAAATATGGCCTTCCCCTTTTTTAAATTTTTTATTAACTCAAATGTATAGGGAGCATGTTTATAACTGTAGTTGGAAGTGACACCATTTTTGCCCAAAGATTCTTCCAATCCTTTCACGTCTTTCCAATTTAGTTGAATTCCAGGCGCTACTATTAAATAATCATAAGTAATTGTTTCATCATTACTTAACGATACCGAGTTTGATTCGGGTAAAAATGTTTTCACTTTATTTTTAATCCATGCGGCACCTCTAGGCATAACGGAAGATTCAAGCCGTTCCGTTTTATGAATATCAAATACACCTCCACCAACTAATGTCCATGCAGGTTGATAATAATGCTTTTCGGAAGGTTCGACAATGCCAATATCAATTTTTTGATTTTTAATTAATAATTGTGCGGCTACTGAAATACCTGCGTTTCCTCCGCCAATTATTAATATTTGAAAATGATTTTTCATATTTCTTAGTTTAAGGTTAAGATGGTATTTTTCACTTACACTAAGTTACTCTAACATCCAAAACGACTGTGGTAGCTTTTACTTGCGTTATGGTTCTATTTACTTAACTCTGTTTTAGTTTTTTGTTCTTTTAAAATATTTTTATCGTATTTAACAAAAAAATTAATCCACGTTAACCTTCCGGTTCTATACATCCAAGGGAGTATAAACAACAATCCTATTGAAAATGAAACGCAGTAAATTACGGGATCAAATCCGTAAATTAAGTAAACTAAAATGAACCAACCAACGCCAACAGCTACTGTCAGGGCGTAATTAACATACATTGCTCCATAAAAAAAGCCAGGCTCTTTTTCAAATTGCTCATTACACACAGGGCATCTTTCGTGCATCTTGTCAAATTTTTTTAAATCGTACGGATTTTTAGAAATAAAAAAATCTCCCTCTTGACATCGGGGGCACTTGTTTCCA
The DNA here is from genome assembly GCA_033763945.1 of Bacteroidota bacterium. GTDB lineage: Bacteria > Bacteroidota > Bacteroidia > B-17B0 > Aurantibacillaceae > Aurantibacillus. The sequence continues at coordinate 34,623 of JANRJN010000017.1, forward strand.
AGTATACTGTATATTTTTGTACCTTTTAGCATAGATTTAATACTTCAATTTTCTAAATTCGTCGGGTGTAATGCCTTCGTATTTCTTAAAAAATTTTGAGAAATACGAATTGTCTTCAAAACTTAATTGCCATGCAATTTCATTTATGTTTTGGTTTGAGTTAACCAATAAACGTTTCGCTTCTAATAAAACTCTATTTCTGATAATATCTCCTGCTGATTTTCCCGTAAGTTGATTACATAATGCGTTAAGATGATTGGGCGTTACAAATAATAATTTAGCATAGTCTTTAGGCATTCGCATAGTTGTGTAATTCTGCTCAATCAGTTTTTCAAAATTTCGCAAAACTAAATAATTACTTTTGTTGGCAAATTGGTTTTGTGTATAAGCTATTTTCCGATTTACTAAAATAAAAATCTGAAGTAACATTACTTTTATAAGATCTAATTTGCAATCATCGCAACTCTTAAATTCGCTTTGGATATTCAGTAAAGTTTGTTCTATTTGTTGTAGCAATTTATCGGCTGATAAATCAATGGACGAATGGGAGCCATTTGCGGTAAAAAAGGGAAAGTCTGCTAAATAATGACTATTTGCTAAGAAAGAACTAAAAAAATTTTCATTAAAATTAATTAATATGCCATTTACGTTTGAGTTAAAAAGCCACTCGTGAACTTGGCTAGGGGCTAAAAAGTAAATCATTCCCTTTTTCACCTCGTGCTTTTCAAAATCTATTACATGAGTTCCGCCTCCCTGAGTAATAAATAAAAGTTGGTAAAATGAGTGGCGGTGAGGAAATTTTATGCCTTTATGGTGATTTATAAATTCTTTCAAATCGTAAACCATTATATCCTGTATCGAATAATCCTCGCCAAGTAAATTACAAATACTAATTGTTGGAATTTTTTCAGACATAATTTTATTGTTATGTCAAAAGTATGACAAATGTCATTTATTATATGTAACCAATGTTACTTTAAAAGGTACTTTTTACTTTTTTGTAATCTAGCCTAAAGAGGTAATGATATAAAAGGCTACCCAGCTTAAAAAAATGAGCATTGCAGCCCAAACCCATGATGGAATACTTTTTGAAATTTAGTTACAATTAGAAAAAGAATGAGTTATTAAAATCCTGATTTAATATAAGACCAACTTTACTCTTGCTTAGTTACAATTTCTATAATTCCGGCAGCTACAAAACCAGCCTCTGAAATAATGTTAGATTTATCGAGTTTCCGTTCTTTTATTGAAAACTCACATGCCCTAAATTCAACACCTTTTTCTTTGGATGATTGAATTCCTTTTAACACAACTGTTTTGTTTGACAATAGCATGTCCAATCCAGGACCATGACACACCACTTCGATTTTTGTATCGGGCGCAACACTTTTAATGTTTGTTAATTGTTTCATTAATGCTTTATGTGAAAGTGTATCGGCGGTTGTAAGCTGAAAAACAATTTTATGTGTTGAGCTTTGTTTTGTTGTTTCCACCTTTTCGTTATCTGTAAATTTGTAGTTCTTCGTTTTTTGAGAAAACATATTTTGACTATTTAAAACTAAAATTACTGTAAGTGTTGCAAATATTGAATTCATAGAGGATTGCTGTTATAGATTATTAATAATAACTAATTACGGCACAAAATTATGCACTTAGATTTTTATAAGGTGTTACTTTTGTTACTTAATGTGGTGCTATTTACTTTTGTGATAAACTATACTTTATGTTACTATTGTTACTGTTAATATTTCAATGATTTTTTATTTTTACAGAAAAAAATATGAAAAAAACAATATTATTATTGATGGTAGCTACCGTGTTTTTAGGATGCAATTATAAACAATCCGAAACAGAAGAACATTCAAATGATAAGCACGGACATGCCAATCATCACATGAATAAAAGCTCTTTTGAAGATTTAGTGAAAAGATTTGAAGCCTCGGACAGAGATGAATGGCAAAAGCCTAACGAAGTCATTCAGTTTTTTGGTGACTTGAAAAACAAAACTATCATTGATATTGGTGCCGGTACTGGCTATTTTGAATTTAAAATGAATGAACCATCTGCAAAAATAATCGCAGCTGATGTTGATGAGCGATTTATAAAGTACATTAACGATCGAATTCAGAAAGAAAAAGCAATGAATATTACTTCAAGAAAAGCTGAATATGAAAAGCCTCCCGTAAATGAAAAAGAAGCTGACATTGTTTTTATGGTGGATGTGTACCATCATATTGAAAACAGAAAGGATTACTTTTTAATGGTAAAAAAGGGCTTAAAAGCGAATGGAGAAATGATAATTGTAGATTTTAAAAAAGGTGATTTTGAGCAAGGCCCTCCGGATGAAATGAAGATTGAACCGCAGATTGTGATTGATGAAATGAAGTTGGTAGGATTTGATCTTGTTGTTCAGGATACAACAACTCTGAAATATCAGTATATGCTAAAGTTTAAGTAAATTACTTGGTAGCAATAACCTGAATAACTGCAGATGTTCCTTTGTGGTAAGCACCTTCTGCAATTTCTCTTACACTTGTTTCGATGGTGATGTTTTCAAACTCAGAAAAATCCATCTGTAATTCTTCTTTACTATATAATAATTCTAAAACTTGCGGTCCGCCGGTTTTATAATTCAGTTGGTCTTTATGATACGCTTCCATCAAAAAAACACCACCTTTATTTAATCCTTTATAAACCTGTTTAAAAACTGTTTGTCTTAATGGCTCAGGAAAATGGCCGAAAATACAAATAATGGCATCCCATTTATTTTCTTCGATTTTATAGTGATTTAAATCGACACAAATTGTTTCAATAGTTAAATTTTTATCAGCAGCCAATTTTTGAAGTTTATTTAAACCTTCTTTAGAATAATCAATGGCTGTAACAACATGATTGTGTTCTGCTACAAAAACAGCGTTTCTCCCTTCGCCTTCTGCTAAGCATAAAATTTTAGATTTGGATTTAAAATTCTGAATCTTCGATTTTAAAAAATCGTTAGGTTCTGTTCCATAAGCAAATTCTGCTTCTTTGTAGCGAGTGTTCCAAAAATTAATATCCATATTATCGTTTTATTAATTATTATAAAAATTAAATATTTATTAATGTAAGTCGAAAAAGTAAAGAATTAAAAAAGAATTTTATTCTACTATTATTACTTTTTCAACCGCACTGTATTTACCATCAAAGGTGAAATTAAAAAAATAAATCCCTTTTGCCAATTTTATACTATTGGAAATATTTAATGATTGCTTGCCTTTTTGCAAATCCGTAAAATATTTATCGGCAACAATTTTACCTGTTTCATCCGTCACATATAATTCTAAATTGCCTTTATAAGGTAAATCCATGCTTAAATTAAACTGTGGTTTACTTGGATTTGGATATACATTTAACTTTAGTGGATTTTTTCCATCTATTGGTAATAAACCAGCCACTTGATCTTTTACTAACCACACTTCGTAAATTACATTATGTGCATTGGTAACGCCCGTATTATTAGTTGTAAACGCATCTACCTGAGGGCTATATATCCCACCATAAATGTGACCAATTAAAATAGAATCAGCTGTGATTTTAGATAATTTAATAACTTCAGATTTATAATGAGGAATAGAGTGATTATGAATAAACTCAGCACTAGCACCTAATAAAGCCGGCATTTGAGTCAAAAACACATTCTCTTGTAAATTCCCACTCGCATCTCTTGATACTCTGCTGATTGTTTTTACAAAAGGCACATTATTATCTTGAGTTAAAATATTATTTACATAAGAATACTGACTCATACCACCAAAGAAAATGGAATGCATTACATTATTAACGCTATCATACAAGGAAGCTTTAGCAGAATGATAGTTACTTAAATATTGATTAAATGAAGTCACTGGCGTATGTCCGCTTTTTTTAATATCAACAGGATACAAAAATGGCAAATCAACTCCTATTTGAAACACCCCTGAAGAAATGGTATAACCTTCTTCTCCATTTGGAAATATTTGAGGCATCAAATTATAATCTCTTCTATGAAGATGAGCTTGATCTGTAATCAAAGTATAATTAGTATAACTTAATTGAGTGCCTGAATTATTAATCTTGAATTTCTTTAAGCCATCCACATAGGTTTGAGTATAAGTTGGATTTCCCATTGGATTATACCTTCCATCAAATCGATGCCCACCCACTAAATAAAAAGTAGAATCAATTTTTCCCAATTGCCCACCATTAACTGCAAAATTTTGATTAGTCAGTTGTTTGAAGTACGGAATTATGGAAGTCCCATTCACTACCGCATTTATTAAGCCACTTACAGAAACGGATGTTAGATTAGGATATGTTATATGATCAGCAGCCGTGGCGCTATAACCATAACCTCCAATAATATATAATGAATCTTCATCTTGATAAAAATTCATATTAGTAGACTGCATTTGCTCAGCTAAACCTGTTGCTAAAACGTTCACTGAAGATGTCCAAAACTGTTGAGTATTAACATCAACTACATAAACATTTGTATTATTACTAGCAGCAGGAAAAGCGTTAAATGGTTGACGTGCATGCAATCCATCTTTTCTTCCCCCAATAATTAACCACTTACCACCTGATTGAGCTACCACATAAGAATGCAATCCGGAATGATTTGAAATAGTCAATGGTTTTAATTTAACTGAATAATCAAATGGAATAGTTTGAGCATAGCCAAATAACATTGATGCTATAAAAGCAATTATAAATATTTTAGTCTTCATATATTAATGCTTAGTTTACATCAAAGTTAACTAGCATGAATTTTAAACTCTGTTACATAGGTTACATAAAACACAAAAGCCCCTATAAATAGAGGCTTTTGTAATATTTAATTAATTAATCCTATTGCTTGTCTTTAGGGCAAGTATTAATACCAACTAATGGATAAAGTGGGCAAAAACTAATTAAACTTGTTAAAGCAAATACACCTGCTGCTACTAAAAGAATAATGCCTAATGTGCCAGAAACAACATTAGTAAAAAATAAGACTGCAATAACTGCCGCAATAATTAATCTGATAATTCTGTCGGCTGAACCCATGTTTTTTTTCATGATTTTTGTTTTTTTATGTTAATGATTAAATAATTTTATTACAAAAACAATTAACGAAATTAAGCCTAAACAAAGTAAACACACGATTACAAATTTAAAACCCTTTTTCATTTCTCGTTTCCAAAACAAATGTACAATAAGAAAATATGGTTAATCGGTGACTAATGTCACAGCCTATAAAATTTTTATAGAATCTTGGTTTTGAATCACTTTTTGTTCTTTCTCCAATTTCTTCATTACGCGTGACACCACTTCTCTGGCAGTGCCTAATTCATTGGCTATTTCGCGATGAGAAATAAATAAAGGATTTTCTTTTCTAACCCTAGAACTTTCCTTAAGAAAATGAAATAAGCGTTGATCTAAATTTGTAAATACTAATTGATTAATCGTATCTAACAAATCATTATATCGTACTTTAAATTGTTGGTGAAATAAATCATTAAACTCTGGGTACTGATGAGTTAGTTCATTTATTTTGTCGGATGGAATGAGCAATAAAACGGAATCTTCTATTGTTGTTGCGTAAACTTTACTTTTATCGTTTGACAAACTTGCAGAAAAAGACATAATACAACTCTCTGAAGGTTGTATATAATATAGCAATAATTCTTTTTCCTCGTGTCTTGTAAATACTTTGAGTAAACCATTAATAACTATTGGTATAGAGCGAACATATTGCCCTTCTTTTAAAATTTCAACACCCTTTTTTATCTCGTGGGCAGACGAAATTTCAATTACCTTCGAAGATAACTCTTTACCAAGGGGTGCTAAGCGCTTTTGTATGTCAATGCTATGCAACATTAACGTAAAAGTAGAAAAAATTGAACTTATAAATAACTATTCAGTTTCTTTTTTTGTTTTAGGTTTCAGGTAATTCATAAGTAAAGCTCCCATTACGGAAAAGTACATAATGCTATTGTAAGGATTAGAAGTAATTACACAACTGCCACTTGAACAACCAATTTGCTTATAGTAAATATAACCAGTCAAAGCACCAATTATAGTACCAAATATTACACCTATATTACTTAATAACCACTTCCTCATATTCATCATTGGTAATTTTTTTACTAAAACTACTTAAGTTTTGTTCATTACCACAATTGTCAGAGCAACAGCAGGTAAAATTCAAAAATGCTGTTCCGCCCACAGTTGCGCCCAATATGCCTAAAACGATATCCTGTGTTATTATTGCCTGTACAATTGCGAATGCTCCGAAAACTAATCGAAGCAAACGCATAAAACCCCAAGTCTTAAAAAAGTTCATTGAATTAATTTTCACAAGTTACATTTTGCCAAGCACCAAGGTTTTCAACTTCTTTAGTATACCCTGCGTTTAATAGTTGTCCTTTTGCTATTCCAGCTCTGTTCCCACTTCGACAAACTAAAATTATTTTGTCGTACTTTTTTAGTTCATCGATTTTACTGGAAAATTGATCTAAGGGATAGTTTACCGAACAATTTGCATGACCATCTTGTTCCCATTCTTCAACTGTTCTTACATCAACTATAATTTGTTTTAAATCATTTGCTTTTTCTGTTTTAGTTTCTGTTGTTGTATTCATTTTTTCTGTTTTTTTATTTTGCGAATTGCATTGCGCCATAGAAAGTGTCGAGATTGCAATTATTATTAATATTATTATTTTTCTCATATAATTAGTTTTTTGTAATCGGCGATTTTTTTTGCTTAGACCTTTACAAGTTTACTTTGACAAACAAAATCCGTTTTAGCAACCCCTGCCTCAACAATGGCTTTAAAGCCACCTTCTATTTCCTTAAAATTGTGAATTCCTCTTGCCTTCAAAATACTTGATGCAATCATGCTTCTGTAACCGCCAGCACAATGAATATAGAATGGTTTTGAATCATCAATAGTTTTAAACCAATTATTTATTTCAGCAAGTGGTCTGCTAAAGGCTTCCTCCACATGTTCTGCCGAATATTCTGAATCTCTTCTGGCATCAAGCACAATACTTTCACCTACTTTTAATTCTTTTTTAAACTGATTTGCGCTAATACGTTCAACGGTATCAATTTCCTTCCCTGCATTTTTCCATGTTTCAAAACCACCATCCAGATAACCAATAACATTGTCAAATCCTACCCTTGCTAAGCGTGTAACAGCTTCTTCCTCTTCTCCAACAGTGGTAACCAAAATAATAGGTTGTTTAACATCGATAATTAATGAACCCACCCAGGGCGCAAAATCGCCGTGTAAGCCAATATTAATTGATCTTGGAATAAATCCTTTTTGGAAGTCTGCCGCATTTCTAACATCCAAAACAAGTGCATCTGCTGTTGAAGCTAATTCTTCTAACTTAGTTGGCGTAAGAGGATTCATTCCTTTTTCAAAAACCGTATCAAAACTTTCGATGCCTTTTTTATTCATTGCCACATTCATTCCAAAATATCCCGGAGGTGGCGTTAAACCGTCTGTTACAGCTTTTACAAAGGCCTCTTTATTTGGTTGATTAAGCGCGTAATTCATTTTCTTTTGATTACCCAAAGTATCAACTGTTTCCTTCATCATGTTTTTTCCACAAGCGCTGCCAGCGCCATGAGCAGGATAAACAATCACATCATCTGCTAAAGGCATAATTTTATTATTTAGAGAGTCATATAATAAGCCGGCCAATTCATCTTGAGTCATGGACGCAGCCTTTTGAGCTAAGTCCGGACGCCCTACATCTCCTAAAAACAAGGTATCACCGCTAAATAATGAATGGTCTTTTCCATACTCGTCAATTAATAAATAACAAGTACTTTCCATTGTATGACCTGGTGTGTGGAGTACTTTTATTTTTACATCACCTAGCTTAAATAGCTCACCATCTTTAGCCGAAATAAATTCAAATTCTGGTTTTGCATTTGGACCATAAACGATAGGCGCGCCTGTTTTTTTACATAAGTCTAAATGACCGGAAACAAAATCAGCGTGAAAATGTGTTTCGAAAATGTATTTAATTTTTGCTCCCCTGCTGTTTGCTAAATCAATATATGGTTGCACTTCTCTTAGCGGGTCTATTATTGCAGCCTCGCCATTGCTTTCAATGTAATAAGCACCTTGTGCTAAACATCCTGTATAAATTTGTTCTACTTTCATTTGTGTTTTTTTTGTTTATTTTATTTTTTCAAAATTAATTTGCTATAACTTTTTGTATGGTAACATTTATTACAGTTTTATATGTCTAATTCAGAACTGTAACTTTTATTACCGATGCTATTTTAAAAGTGTTTCTTTAATAATAATATAAACACCCATAATTAAAACGAACCAACCGAAAATTGGCTTCAGCTTTGCGCCGTCAATTTTTTTAGATAAAAATATCCCGATAAAAATTCCTACAGTTGCAAATGCAGATACAGCGGCTAATAAAGTCCAATTAATAATTGTTTCGCCTCCTTCGCCAAAAAAACCGATTAATGATTTTGCAGCAATAATTACCAAAGATGTACCAACTGCTTCTTTCATAGGTAGCTTCGAAAGAAGTACTAATGCAGGAATAATTAAAAATCCGCCTCCGGCGCCAACTAATCCTGTTACCATCCCAACAATAGCTCCTTCAAATAATATAACCGGGTAATTAAATTTTTGAGGTCCTAAATCTTCTTCTTTTTTCTTTTTATCCTTTTTTATCATGCTGTAAGACGCTGCAACCATTAAAACTGCAAATAGCAGCATCAATAAAATACTTTTGGTAACCATGAAGCTACCGATAGAAAATACTTCTTTAGGAATAGCTGGCACAATGTATGCTCTTGTTAAAAAAACAGCGATGATTGAAGGTGCTCCAAAAACTAAGGCTGTTTTAACATTTACCAGGCCTTTTCTGAAATAACCAACAGAACCTACTGCGCTTGTAAAGCCGACAATGAATAAGGAATAAGCAGTTGCCGCAACCGCATCAACAGAGAATAGATACACCAACACAGGAACTGTTAAAATGCTTCCCCCACTGCCAATAAGACCTAATGATATGCCAATTAAAATTGATGAGATGTAACCAAGTATTTCCATTTTATATTTTGATTTTTAATTATGGCACAAAGATGTTATGATAAAAATCATTTAACGGTTACATTTGTTACAAATCCATTTTTGTTGCAGTTGTATTACTAAAACAACTATTATTTTTTTTTAAGTAGATTATTCTGTAACAAATAACCAAGGAAACTTACTAAAGCTTTATTGCATTTGTTGTAACTTAAACGTTCAGTGATTTTTATCTTTGTAAACAACCGTAAAAATTTAAGATATTGAAATTTGTGGTTAGAACGCCAAAAAAGAAATTAGTTTGGATGGTGACCTGAATTGAACTAGTAGACGTAATAAAAAAAGGGCAACAGCCGTAAAAACTGTTGCCCTTTAAGGTGGAACTAACACGAGCAAGTTCGAACCATATTTTAGAGGATTTACGTAAATGTGTTTGATTATAATAGCTTTACGTAAAATTCTTATTTTTTAGTTAATTACTATTTAATTTATGTTTCCACTCGCAGTTTTGACTAAATAATTCAGGTTCAAAATATAAAGAATTAATAGTGTTGAGAATTTGATTTGATTTTAAAAGCCCTCCACAATGTTCGGGTTCAGTTGCTATAGTTATTCCACACAACCTCTTGAATATCCAATTTATTAGAACAGAATCCACGCTAAGTAATTTCTGAATATCCCTTTTTGGCATATATGTGAATTTTTTTCCGATTCCATTATAAGGATTTTTAATTGTAAAATAATCCAAATCAATATCAAAATAAACATTCGCTTCATTTGAATTTATTAAATATTCCGACATTAATTTCTCGTCTTTAAATTTTTTAATCAAATGTTTGTTTCCATATAAATCAACAAATTCCTCATCATCCCAATCAGTTTCAAGAGTAGCTTGACGGCATAAAACATATATGTTACCTATTAAATTTAAGAAAGCAGCAGCTAGTATATGCCCGTCATTATTACCTGCCAAATTAGCCCAGCAACAAACCGAAACATCACCTTGATTAGTAATATCTAAATTTTTGAGTATTTCCTTCTCACCTTCACAAGGATAACACAAATCTTGGTGCCAATCAAAAGTAACTAGACATGGTGGGTTAATTAATTTGTTTTTGCTTAACCATTTTGACCAATAAAAAAAAGCGTATCTATGTTCCTGAAAAACTGCTAATTCAATAGCAATACTTGAGTTTCCAGGATGTTCTAATATTTCATAAATCGAACCGGGAGGCTTTAAGGAATAAGGGTTTCTAAATTTTATTTTAGGCATTTATCAAATTTTTAATACTAGAATTATTACTTGCCAACCAAAGAGTATTTCAAAAAGAAATTGATTTTAAAAATTTTAATACATAGTCATTTGATACTTTTTCTTGTTCTAATCGAATTCTATTAATTCTTAAATATCTGTAAAATTCTAACTCATCGCTATTTAAGTGTTTAAGCAATGTATCTTCCATATTAGTTCCCATTACTTGAAATTCTTTAAAATTATCCAGCGTAATTTTATCCATTAGTATAGATTGAGTGTTAGGGAAATACTCTTTAAATTGATTCAAAATTGCCAAACCGTGTGCATCTATATCACCCCAATATAAAATTTTTACTTCATCAAGCCATTTCACATTTTTCAGGAATGAAACCGCTCGTCCACCACCATAAATAGCCATTGTAGCATTTAATGGAGGTAAAGTTAAAAAAGTGTTGAGGGTGGTTTTGTTTTCAACAATGATAACCCTTGAAATGGGTAGCTTTATATTTTCAAACTGGCTAACTGGTATGGAAATATCATCTACGCCACTAAAATAATTTCCGCTTAAATTTGTGTCCAGTAATTTGAAACGTATTAGCGATTCAGGAAGTTTTAAATTAAACCGTGTTTCAAATGTTTTTTCTTCCTTGTTTACAAATTCGCTAATTAAAAAATTAAGAAGTGAAGTGATAATGCCTTTGTTGCTCTCAACAAATTTGGTGTGAACTTCAATTGGTAATTCTCTGATATATAAATAGGGCTTTGGTGTTTTTAAAAAGTAGTTACATACATTAATTAAATCATCCCAAGTTTTTGCATTTTCAATAACGGAGTTTGGATTTTGAAGTATCCATTCTCTAAGTTGTGAAATAGCGTTAATGATTTTGGCAGAAGTCTCAACGAAAGATTTACTTTCTAGTTCCTTACTAATAAAATGAAGGTAATCCTCCTCTGTTAAAAACTTAATAGAATCGGGAAATCTAGCCGATTTAACCTTCCTGTTATTAATCTCAATAAATTCTATATGATAGCTCTTTGGCATTTTTAAATTAGAGTTAGCAATTAGGTCATTTATTGATTTAACTGTGTTTTCATAGTCCCAAAATGCTTCATTAGGTTTTATTTTACCTATGCGATTTATTTCTAATGGAAAAAAATCTTCCTTAGTAATTAATGAGCGCAGATAATCATCCCACTTTTTTAATGCAATCTTTTTTATTTCATTCGGCGTTATCAAAAGGCAGCATTTTTAAGTTTTTGGTCAATGTATTCTTGATAGGTTAAATTACTTATAGCTGAATCTCGCCCTTCAAAATTTGAAATAAAGTGAAAGGAGTTTACATAATTTTCAATAATATTTATTTTTTGTAAAGGTGTAACAATGAGTAATTGTAAATCTAGTTTTTTAAACAACTCTAAACCATAGCGTGTACTATCATCTGAACCTCTTCCAAATGCTTCATCAATTACTACAAATCGGTAAGACCTTGCTTTAACATCATCTGATAAACCAAACTGGTATGCTAATGCAGAGGCGAGAATGGTGTAAGCTAATTTTTCTTTTTGACCACCCGATTTTCCTGAAGAACCAGGATGATAATTTACTTCAACATCATCCGTCATTCTCTTTTCGCTTGCATTAAATTCAAACCAATTTCTTACATCGGTTACTTTCATTGTCCATTCTGTATCAATTGGATTCAGACTATTGAATCTATCCAGTATTTTTTTAATTTGTTCGTACTTCTCGGTAGAGTACAAATTAATTTCACCTATCGAATAGGAGTAACAGTTTTTTAAATCATCTTTAAAAGTATCTATTTGATGGTCTTTTACTCTATCGCAACGTATTTCAATATAAGTTCCTATTTCATATTCAATGTCTTTTAAATTTTTGTTAATGTTATTAATTTTATCTTCAACTTCTATGGAATGCTGTTGTAATTTTTGGTCAAAAATGTTTATGCCTTGTATTGTTTTTTCTTTTAGTTCATTCTCCAATCTGGCTTCATGTCTTGGTAAATCATCTTCTGATACTTTTTTATGAAATTTAATATATTCATCAACGGCATCTATGTTGGCAGCCATTTCAATCGTTTCGGAAGGAGAGTGGGTTTTAATATCTTTAATTTTAGAATTAACCTCATCCCTTGCCTTATCTCGTTTTACTTGTAATGCTTTAAGTTTTCCATTGTTCCCATTTAAACTTTCTCTAATGTCTTTTTCATTTACATCAATGCTTTTTAATGCTAGACTTTGTGCTGAGCATAATTCCGAAATTTTATCAAAATGCTTTTGTGCTTCATTGTAGTTAATGTCGTTTAATTTTTCTAAGCATTTTTTAACTTCTTCGTTAGCTGTTTCTATTTGTTTTTTAGAAACGGCTATTTTGCCAGTTACATTTGTTTTTTCAGTTTCATTTGCACCAATGTCAGTTTGCAAATCTTTTAATTGCTGTTCTAATGTTTTGAGAATGTTAGAGCTATTTTTCAATTCGTTGAATTGTTGTTCCAATTCATTAATCCTCAAAACATACTTCTGAAAATTGATTTGACCATAATCTGTTATTTTCAACAATTCATCACAGAACTTTGAAATTTTGTCATTGTTTTTTTCATCGTTCTCTAAACTTCTAATTTTAAACTTTAATTCATCTTGCTGTTTCGATAATTTTAGAATTTCGGTTTCGTAAGCTGCAATTTTTTCGAGATTACTCCAGCCCAAGATATAATATCGCCTGTCGTTTATATCTCTTCTATCATCCTTTCTGTGGCGTGTGTACCCAAATTTAACTTGTCCTTCTTTTGTGATTACATTTGGCATAGCCTGAAATTCTTCCAAATCAACACATTTAATATTAAATCTTGTTTGCAATTCTTTTTGCAACCAATCATCAAATTTAGGCTCATCTTTTATTTCTAATTTATTTACAACAGATGCGTCTGAGATGGAACTATATTTTTGATTTTTACTATCATGTATGGCATTATTGTATTCAATTAGTTGCCGCTTTCCCGTTTTATCTTTTAATACTTTAGAGTTAATGTAGTGCGATACGATTTTGTAATTTTCAGGATGCACGATTAATCCTTTACCAAAGCCATTCAGTAATTTTTCTATCGCACCTTCCCATTCGCTTTTTTCATCTCGAACTTTAAGTAATTCACCTACAAATGGTAAATCACTTAGCTCTAAGTTTAAATCTTCGGTAATTTGTTGTCTTATGCTTATTAATTCTTCGGGTATTTGCGATTTACGTTTTTTTAAGGACTGCAATTCATTTTCATCTTCTTTTATCGAATTCTCAATGCCTCTTAATTTTATTGCTAATTCAGTTCGCTGTTCCTTTAGTTGTTCTTTATAAGTTATTGCTTGAGTTTGTAAACCATTTAGTTTCTTTAAATTTTCATAAAATGTGTTTTCAGAATTTACTGAGGGAAGGCCGACTATTTCTGTTTTAAAAACATATTCTTCTGATTTTTGGAAAACAATTTCCTTTTGAATAGTAGCATCTTCAATTTCCTTTTTGATAGCTTCCAGTCTATCACCACCATTCTTTTTAATCTCAATTTGAATTTCTGTTTCGTTAGAGCGCAAGTCTTTTAGTTTCTTCTCTAACTCATCGAATTGATTTTGTAGTTTTCTTAATTCAACACTTTCACTTTCAATAAATGCGTTTTGAAATTCAATTTTTTTTTCTGCAAAAAAGTATGGCAAGGAATTAATTAAATTGTATAGCTCTTCTATTTCATCTGATAACGCTTTATAAACCAAAGCACTTTCTACAAGTGGATTTAGTATTGCCAACTGCTCTTTTGATTTTACGACTTCTTTGTATGCTTTATCCAAATCTTCAAACCGCTTCTTTAGCGTATCTATGCTTTGTTTGATGTCTGTTTTTTCAAGCATGTGTTCCTTCACAAAATCCGTTAAGCTAGTTACGGATTTCATTGAAATGGTTTGGTTAAACAAATCAATGGCTTTGTCGGAAGTCATTCCAAATACACGCCTGAATCGTTCGCTATACTTAGAATAATTATCATCGTATAACTCAATATGGTCAAACTTCTTTAATTGTTTTTTTAAATCGGCAGGGTCTGTAAACTTGGGAATTTCCTTTATTGTTAATGCTTTGGAGCTAGTTATGTATAGTTTATTTGGTTTATCATCTTTCAACCAAAGAACAATAGCTAATGATAAATGTTCAGTAATACTCTCATTAAAAAAATTAGCAACAATAATGGTCTTTGTATTTTCTTCAGGTCTTAAAAATATTTCTTTTGCTCTGTTAGAGTTTTCAATCCTTTCCTTTTTGTATTCGCCTTTAATATAGGAGCGCAAATTTCGTTCTTTTGAATCGGCTCCAGCGGCTTTATTGTATGAAATGTTTTTTTGCAAAACAATAAGTGTTGTTAAAGCATCTACTATGGTAGATTTGCCTGAACCTATATCACCCGTTAATAATGAGTTAAAACTATTAGGTTCTATCCTCCAAATTTTATCGTTGAATGTACCCCAATTATACAGCTCTAAATATTGTAATCTGAATCCTGCCTTCATTAGTTTGTATTTTTTTGTTTCCTAGAAACATACATTTTTAATTTTTCTAGTGTGTCTTCTACAACATCAGCGTTTATAAATGCTTTTATTATTCGCTTCACTTCATAAGTATCTTCTGTTCCGTCAACTTTTCTTAAAAAGCCCTCAGTAATTATTTTGTTAATGTAGGTTTCAATTTTCGCTACTTGCTTTACTTCATCATTTGTAATAGGTAAATACACATTAACTAATTCGATGATTTCTCCTTTCTTAATGATTGCACGTTTTGAAGTGCCTTCAGAATCATTCTCTAACAAGTACTTTCGCAGCAACAAACATAATAAAGTAGTATGAAAATTTAATTGTCTTCGCTCAATAATGCGAGGCATTTCATTTTCTTCTTCATGCTCTATTTGTTTCAAATAAGCGTACCCTTCTGATTTATCAACGTAAACCAATAAATCTATTTGTTTAAAATAGTTTTGAATATCATACTCATATTTAATGAGCTGTTCCCATGTCTCTCGGTCGTTTTCATAAACTACTCCTTTCAATAGGCTTATTAGTGCTAAACTTGCTTTTTCCATTTTATTTATTAAAAATAACTAAGGGTAAACTAATCTTGTATTCTCGCTCGCTATTCCGATTCTTAATTTGAACTTCCTGTTTTAAAGAATTGTCGATAACGTGCTTTTTACTTTTAGAAGCAATTTCTAAATACGCTATTAATTCTGAAACGCCATATTTGACTTCAAATTTTTCCAAAACTTCGGTCAAAGAAACTTGACTTTTAGTTTTTAGGAAGTAATTAATATTTTGTTTCAGCTGTTCTTTATCAATATAAAATTGATTGAATAGTTTACCGTCCATTTCATTGGTTGTACCTTCATCTAACTCTTTTATATCGAATTTAATTTTGACAGGAGGTTTAAATAAGGGTTTATCCATAATGAAGGATAAATCAATTATGTCATCTATTTCACTTTGAAAATCAGAATTCTCTAATAAATCATAATTACTTAGTACAAATTCCTCAATTTGTTCAATGCCTTGCAAAATACGTTTGCTTTCAATAAATGATTTCTGCTCTAAAAAACGCCTTAATTGTTCAATTAAGCTATCGTTGTTTTTATTAACCTTTTCTCCAGCCTCAATCAAATTAAACTTAATTTTTTGAAGAGTTTTGCTTTCAGGCATTGCTTTTATTTGCGGTAACTCTAAAACATGTTTAATTAGTCTATCAAACTCTTGTTGTTTTTCGTAGGTTAATAAAAAGTCCCAAAAGGCTTTAAAACTTCTACCTTCTTCGGTGTTCATTAAATAGTCCTGCTGACCAAATACATCGTCAAGCAATTTACCTTTTGACAGATTACTTTTAATTACTTTTTGACGCAAACTTTTGTCAATCTCCTTAAAGTTGTATTCAACATGCTTAAAATCATAGAGTAGTCGTTTGGAAAGGTCTTCAACGTTCAAAAAATTTTCTTTAATCTCTCTGTCATCAAATAATTTTAGTTTACCAAGTTTTGCATCTTCAATTTCTTTTTCAATATTTTGCTTTTGAGTTTCAAGGTCTTTAATTCTATCCTCTATATTTTCCGTTGTTTTACGAACAATTTCACGCAGTTTATTAAACAGGTCTAATAATCTTGATTCTGTTCCTAAAGGTTTTTCTTTACTAATTTCGTCTAACCATTTAAACGCATTTATAGTGGCTGGAGTTAATTCATAAAGTGGTTCGTCAGTAATTTCAAATTTTCTAAATAAATAACCATCGCTTACCCATTTATCAATGTATTGCTTTGAACTAAGGGGATAAGTTTCTTTATCGACATCAATCAGGAACAAAAAATCACTTAATCCATTGATTAATTCTTTTTGGGAAATAGACTGATTTTGATTTTGAAAAAAGGATTTAAAAAAACTAATAATTAAAGGTGCATAATCTGCTTTGATAAGTTTTATAGTCTTATCATTTTTAAAAATCCAGATTATTTTATCAAGCTCAGCACTCATTAAGAAGATATTGTTTATTATAAAAGTAATCTCATAAAAATACAAAAATCCATCGTTTTTTGATAGATTTTCGGTATTAAATTAAGCTATCGCATTAAGCCCCCTCATCTTCAAATATCCGCATTTCCCCACCTTGATTAAACCTTCCATTTTGAACTGCTAAACCTTTTTCGGGAACTTGGATAACTACATCCACATCATGTTGAAATTCATTTGCCCCTGTGAAAATAACCTCTTTGGTGTTTTGAAGTTCGTAATTAAATGATTTTCTAAGATTATTGTCTTTAAGGGCTTCCAAATAATTACTATATAAACTTAACTATATAAAATGATAGGTATGTTTGAATTATTAAGAAACTTAAAACAAGAAATATTTAAATATTGCGTTTACCCTGTCACACTTCCATATTCCATTCTGTCTAATGAGTATTATAAACTTATAAAAAACAGAAAAATGGAAGATTTAAAGAACACCACCACCCAATTTGTTAGTATTAATGCTAATTATGATAAGGCATTCAACTACTTAACAAATCCAATGCTGTACAAAGAATGGTCAACTAATTTCATTAGTGATATTTTGATAGAAGGAGGTCAGCATTTTGCCATTACACCTATGGGTAAAGTACGATTTATCGTTAAAGGCGATAAACAAACGGGGAATATCGATTTATTTTTTGGAGATATGCCACATCCAATACCTACGCGTATATTAAAGAATGGCAATGGTGTGACTTATTTGTTTACCCTATTTCAAGCGGATGGCATGCCTGATATGGCTTGGGAACAAGGAATAAAAGGTTTGATAGAAGAACTGGAAATCTTAAAAACCTGTTTAGAAAAATAACTACTAATGTTTAAAAAAATTAATATGAAATAGCCATGTGCCAAATCACACAAACACGAATGAAGATACATGGCGTATACCATATGACAATTAAAAAAACAATAAAATATACATATGAAAAAACAAATCATCGCAACCGTAGTGGGCTTTATAGCGACATTTATGGCAAATACTTTATTGGCAATAACCATAATTGGCCCATTATTGAATGCAAAAATTGGCATTAGTCGTAACCCCGAAAAAGACGGATTAAATATGCCTTCTATGTTTACCGGTTACTTATTACTTACAATCTTTTTAGTGTGGTTAATACTTCAGCTAAAAGATAAAACTTGGATACAAAAAGGGTTACTAGCAGGTTCTATGACTGGTTTAGCTGTAAATATTGGAGGTCATTTAATCACTTCTGGTTGGAGTATTGCCAACGCAACACCTATGCTTTTTGCAGGAATAATTGATAGTTTTGCTACTATAATTGGTGCATTAGTAATCGCATTTATACTTAAAGAGAAAAATGAAAAATAATAATTTAGAACCACTGGTTTTACAAGCTATTGAGGGCGATAAAAAAGCCCTCAATGCTTTAATTGAATCAATTCAAAAATACATTTACAATATTTCCATCAAAATCCTATTTCATCCTGACAAAGCTAAAGACGCCACACAAGAAATATTGATAAAAATTGTAACACATTTAAGTAGCTTTAAAAATGAAAGTAATTTCACAACATGGACATATCGCATTGCTACTAATTACCTCCTTAACCTGATAGATAAGCAAAAGCGTCAGCAATTAAATTTTGAGATGTTTGCTTTAGATTTATCTCAGGGCTTAAATCATAATTATTTGGCAAACGATGCAGAGAAAAAATTATTGGTGGAGGAAGTCAAAATCGGATGTTCCACAGGCATGTTGCAATGCCTAGATGCTGAAAGCAGAATCACCTATATTTTAGGAGAGATTTTGGAATTAGATTCGATTGAAGGCGCCTATATTCAAGATATATCACCCGAAGCGTTTCGTAAACGATTATCAAGAGCACGAACTAAAATTAATGAATTTACAAAAGGACATTGTGGCTTAGTAAACCCTGAAAATCCTTGCCGTTGCCATAAGAAAGTAGACGATGCCACTGCTAAAAAGCGATTGAATCCAAATTATTTACTATTTGCTTCAAAAGAACTAATTACAAGTATTGCAGACGTGGAAGATGCCGCAGGCCTTATACAGTCAAATCCCGAATACAATTTACCAAGCGAGAAACTAAATGAAATAAAACGTATTTTAGAGGTAAATTTGTAATAGCCTAAATGGTCCTCGAACAAAAAACAATAACACACAATAACAAGCGTGTATTTGAAAAATTAGTAATGACAACTGATTTTAAACGTGCGCCTAAATATTTTGCTGAAGACGAGGCTTGTTTTTTGTTTTTAACCAATGGTTCATTTCAGTTTCGTACGCCTACCAATGTTTTAATATACAGTAAAAACGAAGCTATGCTGGCTAAGTGTGGTAATTATTTTATCGAAAATACCCCAGAAAATCAAAATAAAGCTGATAATACTATTTCTGTTATTGGTGCATTCTTTTATCCTGAAATGGTTAAAGGGTTTTTTGAAAAGGATTTATCCATTAAACATTTCCAAAAAAAGTTTGATGTGCTAAAAGTAAATGTTGAACCTTTGATGAAATCTTTTATTGACAGTATTGATTTTTTATTGGAAAATCAATCTATAGTTGATGAAAATATAATAACTACTAAACTTAAAGAACTACTATTAATATTAAGCAAAAGTGAAAATGCCAGCTCTGTTTACGCTTTCGTAGAGTCCTTATTTATTCCACATGAATATAATTATAATGAAATCATTCAAAATAATTTATATTCCGATTTATCAATTACTGATTTTTCTAAACTTTGTAATTGTAGCGTAGCAACTTTTAAGCGTAAGTTTGTTGAATTATATAAGGAAAGTCCTGCTAAATACATCACACAAAAAAAACTGGAAAAGGCCTCTCAATTATTACATATTAAAAACAAAGCCATCGCTGATATAGCATACGAATGTGGCTTTGAAACTGTTTCAAATTTTAACAAAGTATTTAAAAAACACTACGGAAAATCTCCTTCAGAATATAAATTGAGCTAATTTATTTTAAGACAAATTCATGGAAAAAGAACAACTTATAAACTTTATTCAAAGCAATTTACCCATTCCTAGTACTATACTCAATGAAATTGCAGAACACTTTGAAGAAAAGGCATTTGATAAAAATGATTTTTTTTTAAAAGACGGGCATATTAATAATGAATATTTGTTTTTGGCTGAAGGTTTTATGCGTGCATTTACTTTTGATACTGATGGTAACGAAGTAACTACTTATTTCTACACAAAAAATAGAGTTGTATTCGAGGCATCGTCTTTTTTTATGAGAACTATTTCTACCGAAAACATTCAGGCAGTAACGGATTGTAAAGGCTATATAATTACTTTTGAAAAACTAAATAAACTTTTTCACTCTATTCCTGAATTTAGAGAATTTGGGCGAGCGTTGTTGGTCAAAGAATTTGCCGCATACAAGCAACGTACTTTAGCCATGATTAATAAAAGTGCTGAAGAACGTTACGAAAATTTAGTGAACACCAATAAAGAAATTTTTCAAAACGCACAACTTAAACACATTGCATCTTTTCTTGGTATCACAGACACATCGTTAAGTAGAATTAGAAAAGAATTTGTGAAGAGATAATGTTGTATTATGTTTTTCTATGGTCATTTACATTTCCCCAACTGAACAAAAGACTCTTCTAAAATTAAATTTGATAACTGACACACAATAAAATGTTTGCTTAAAATTCACACTTTCCATTTTTTCCTGTCTAATGTAATGTAGCCGAAATGAATCGACTACATTAAAACAAAAATGTTATGCGACAGACGAGTATTTTATTAATTGCATTTGCATTCGGAACTATTTCAAATAGCCATGCGCAAACAAATCAAAAGGTAAAAAACAATCAATTAATTCAAAAAACAGAGAAAAAAATGGAAAACAATTTTAATTCAGAACAAAAAAAGGTATTTAGTACTATTGAAAACATGGTAACTGCATTTCAAAATAAAGACATTGAAGGCGTTTTAGCAACTTATGAAGACAATGCTATTGTGATGTTTGAACCACAAAAGCCGGTTCAAGGAAAAGAAACATTAAGAGCTGTTTTTACTCAGTTTGTTACAATGAATCCACAATATACATTTAGCAGTCATGAAGTTTATATTTCCGGCGATATTGCAACACATATTGCACCTTGGAAAATGGTTGGGCAAATGCCTGATGGATCAAAAATTGAACAAAGTGGTTTATCTGTTGCTGTTTTAAGAAAACAAGCAAACGGAAGTTGGCTAATGATACAAGATAATCCGCATGGTCAATTTTTAATGAGTAAATAGTTAATAACGTAAAAAATAATAAAGGGATTACTATATTTGGTAATCCCTTTGTTATATTGATTTAAGATGAGCGAGCAGGAATTAATAATAAAATGTTTAGAAGGGGATAAAAAAAGTTTGGAGAAACTTATTCAATCTGTTCAAGGGTTAATTTTTAATCTTTCACTTCGATTTTTTTGGAACAGAATGGATGCCGAAGATGCAACGCAAGAAATACTATTAAAAATTATAACCAATTTGAGCAAATTTAATGGGCAAAGTAAGTTTCAAACTTGGGCTTATCGGGTTGCTACAAATTACCTTATTAATCAAAAACAAACTAAAATTGAAACGGTGCTGACATCCTTCGATATTTATGCTAACGATTTGCAAATTTATAAAGCACCATTAGAATATAACTTACCCGATAAAGCATTGTTAGAAAAAGAAATGAAAGTAAGTTGTACATTGGCTATGCTACAATGTTTAAACAGAGAACAACGACTAACGTTTATTTTAGGCAGTATTCTTAAAATAAACAGTAAAATTGGTTCTGAAATCAGTGAGACGACACCAGAAAATTTCAGAAAAAGACTTGAACAATCAAGAAAAATATTGGCTAATTTTCTTAATGGGAATTGTGGCGTTTACAACCCTTCAAATAAGTGTAGATGCAGTAATAGAATTAATACAGCTTTAGTTTGTGGACGAATGCAAAAAAGCAGTTTAAACTATGCCGACAAAATTGAAACGTATAATGAAGAGATGGAAGAATTATTTTCGTTAGAAGGTATCTATCAAAATCATGGTAAGTTTAAAAGTGATTTGAATTTAATGAAACAACTAAACGAAATAATTGCAAACAAGCGTATTATAAAGGACAATTAACGTGCTTCGTAAATTTTATTTCTTGCCATTTGGCAAGTACTCTTATATTTTATCGTTGCAACTTTGTAGTATAAATAATATACTACAATGGAAACTTTACCTCTTTACGTTTACGTCGTTTTTGCTTTAACTGTACTAGTAGCAATACTGCTGTTTTATAAAGCCACCCATTACTCGAAAAAATTTCTAACATTGATTTTTATATGGCTTATTTTTCAATCCATCATTTCAATTTTAGGATTTTACAACATTTCAAATACCATTCCGCCACGTTTTGGTTTGTTAATTATTCCGCCATTAATTATTACGATTATTGGATTCAATACCAAAAGAGGAAAACAATTTATTGATGGTTTAAATATAAGAACACTTGCAATCTTTCATGTAGTTCGCATTCCAGTAGAACTAGTTTTATATTGGTTATTTGTTCATAAAACTGTCCCTGAACTTATGACTTTTGAAGGAAGAAATTTTGATATTATTTCCGGGCTAACTGCACCCATTATATTCTACTTCGGGTTTATAAGAAAGAAACTAAATAAGGTTATTCTATTGCTTTGGAATTTCATTGGGTTGGCATTGCTCTTTAATATAGTATTTAATGCTATATTATCTGTGCCAAGTGAATTTCAACAATTTGCTTTTGAGCAACCTAATATTGCCATTTTGCAATTCCCCTTTGTATTGCTCCCATCTATTTTAGTGCCTTTTGTTTTGTTTTCGCATTTAACATCTATTAGACAATTATTAAATAATAAATCAATATAAAAATGAAAGAAAAAATATTAATCACTTCTGCAACTGGTAAAACGGGTTTTGAAGCTACAAAACAACTACTAAAAGATGGCTATCCCGTAAGAATTTTGGTTCGAGCAAAAAACATTAAGGCATTAGAACTTGAATCGTTTGGTGCAGAATTATACCTTGGAGATATTACTAGTTATCCTGATTTATCAAAAGCCTTAAAAGATATAAAACGAGTTTATTATTGTCACCCTTTTATTCCAAACCTTTTAGAGAACGTGGAAACTTTTATTCACGTTGCAAAGGAAAATAAAATTGAAGCTATTGTAAATATGGGGCAATGGTTGGCGGAATTTGATAGTCAGAAAAGTATTCATACCCTGGAAACGCAAAGGGCGTATCAATTATACGAACAATCAGAACTAAATATTATTCATTTAATACCAGGCTTTTTTGCAGATAATACTTTTTTTGTAACAGAGTTTGCAATTCATTTAGGGTTAATGCCTTTACCGTTTGGTAACGGTAAAAACCCTGCTATTTCAAACGAAGATTTGGGTTTAGTCATTGCAGCTTTGTTAAAAAATCCTGAACCGCATTTAGGTAAGAGATTAAGACCTACAGGCGCAAAATCCTTAACTTCAAAAGAAATGGCTACCATATTTTCAAAAGTTGTAAATCGTAAAGTAAGATACATCAATATTCCTGAATGGATGTTTATAAAAGCTGCTTTCATGTTTGCAAAAGATTTTGGATTAAATCCGTTTGCTATTTCGCAAGTTCGTCACTATATGAATGAATATAAAACCAATAAATTCGACGGGACAACAAATATTGTGATGGAATTAACAGGAAAAGACCCTGATAATTTTGAAACTATTGTTAGGAGTTATGTAAACAAAGCAGCATTCAAGGAGAGGAATTTTTTGAATTGGTTAAATGCTTTTATAAAATTTATGCGTATTCCTTTTCAAAGAGTTCCTAGTATTAACAAATTAGAAGAATTAAATAAATAGAAATGTATAATTACTCAAAATTTGCAAACAAAGAGTATAATTTAGTGCGCTCATCAGGCATTAAAAGCGGAGAAATCATTCCCGACTTGACTTGTTTAAGCTTAGATGGCAAAAGAAAAACGATTTCCGATTACTTGGATAAACCATTGATAGTAGAAACAGGAAGTATTAGTTGTGGCATGTTTGCAGGACAAAATAACGCCATGAATCAATTAGCCAAAGAAAACAAAGCGTTTAATTTTTTACTTTTGTATGTCAGAGAGGCGCATCCGGGTAAATTAATAAATGCACATTGTAGTATTGACCAAAAATGCGATTTAGCAAGGCGTTTACGCACGGAAGAGAACATCGAAAATAGAACCATTGTGATTGATGACATACATGGAACTATTCATAAAACGTTGGGAGCTCTACCAAATATGGTTTTTATAATTGATAGCAACAGAAAAATAATTTATAAAGAAGAATGGAACAATGTAATTCATCTTAAAAAAGCCATACAACACTATACATCAACTAAAGAAACATTACCTCAAAACTGGAGTATGATCCCTCTGCCAAATATACCCATTGAATACAGAATATTTAAACGTGCAGGTTGGGATGCCGGCTTTGATTTTATAAAGGCATTACCAAAACTTATTATCTCACATTTACTTGGAGGTTTTTGTAGTAAATACCCAAAAATTTGCTAAGTTAAAATTTAGTCTTTTATCTCATAAAATTCAACTTTTTAACCAATTGAGCTAATTAGACAATTAGTTGAGCTAATCAGAAAAAAATCCCCTTTACATACTTCGCAATTTTGTATTGTCAAATTAATCAATGTTTAACAATCAAAAAAAGTGAAAATGAAAAAAACAACTATTAGCTTTCTAGCTACTGTATTTATTGTAACATTAAGTTTCAATAAAGTAAATGCTCAAAAAATGAGCGAACCGCAAAATGTTAATGCTTCGGTAGTGGTTATGAAACCAGCGAACGAAGTATGGAACGAATTGTCAAAAATAAATGGTGTAGAGAAAATTGCGCCCATGATTACAGAATCTCACATTATGGGAACAGGTAAAGCAGAAGAAGGTTGTACAAGGTCTTGCAAAACTTCTGACGGTAACACACTCGAAGAAAAAATTGTGAAATTAGACAACAAAAATATGACTTATACTTATGAAATAGTAAAAGGCATGCCTGCTAAAATGACTAATTCATTTAAAGTAATCCCTTTAGGAGATAAAGCTTGTAAAGTTATTTGGAATTCCAACTACTCCTATATGGAAAATCCAATGATGAAAAAGGATGAGTTTTTTGTATTGGTAAACATGACGGGACAAGCCTTAATGGATGGTACAAAAGCAAATTTCAGTAAATAAAATTAATCTTAAAAAAATTCTAAAAATGTCAAATTTAAAATTAGAAGGAGCACCTACATCACAAATATCGAAAGAAATTGTAGACATTACTCAAAAAGCTTTTGGCTTTGCGCCAAACATGTATGTGAAAATGGGACATAACCCAGCATTATTAGACGCTTACGTTTATGCATACAATAGTTTTAGAACAAATGCGGGTTTTAATACTGTTGAACAAGAAGTTATTTTTTTATCTATTGCTTACGAAAACAACTGCGAATATTGTATTTCAGCTCATAGTTTTGTGGCAGATATGATGAGTAAAGTTCCTACAGAAGTTACCAACGCATTGCGAGATGGATCGCAAATATCAGATGTTAAATTAGCAGCTTTGTCAAAATTAACTCGTTCATTAACCGTTAATCGAGGCATGGTTTCACAAGAAGAAATTCATGCGTTTACAGCTATGGGCTATAATGAAACTCATGTACTCGGCATTATTGCAGCGATTGGTATAAAAACCATGAGTAATTATGCCAACCACAACACAAATCCACAAATAGATGCTGCTTTTGCTGGAAGAGCTTGGAAAAAATAAATATTTAATTCTAATAATAAATTACTAAAAAATGAAAAAACACAAAATATATCTTGCGATTATCTTTTCTTTCATAGGCATTCTTAATATTTATGCACAACGACCTGAAAAAAATGTAGCTACAGAATTAAAATTAGAATCTAAGTTCATTCAAATTAAAGATACAAAAATGCATTATGTAGAACAAGGAACTGGCGACCCCATATTGTTTTTACATGGTATCCCAACAAATCTTTATTTGTGGCGTAATGTTATACCCGAAGTTTCTATCTCAAATAGAGCAATTGCGGTAGATTTGGTTGGTTATGGCAAATCAGATGTGCCCGCAAGTGGTGGATATGATGCCAATAATCAATATTCCTATTTAGAAGGCTTTATCGAAAAAATGGGTCTGAAAAACATAACGCTAGTAGTTAACGATTTAGGTTCAGTATATGGTTTAAAGTATGCAGCCGACCATCCTGAAAACATCAAAGGTATTGTTATTACCGAAGGTGTGGTAATGCCAGCGTACGAATGGCGTAATCAACTTAAGCCAATGCAAAAAATGATGTTTACAATGTTTAGAAACGATGGTATGGCAAAAATGATGCTGGTAAATAAACCTCGCATCCAAAAAATGATTGTGCCTATGATGACAAAGCGCCATATTAAAAAGGCTGAGAAAAAAGCATACACTGAGCCTTACTCTGATATAGAAAAGAGAAAATTAGTATTTCAAGGTCCAGGTCCTGTAAATTTTCCTCGTAAACAAAAGTTGAAGCCCGAAACTGCCACAAATGAGTTTATAAAAATGATGAATTACAATGCCGAAAAGTTAAAAGGCACAAAAATTCCAATGCTCATTTTGTATGCAAAACCCGGGTTTATTTTAAACAAAAAGGCAAGAGAATATGCAAAAGTAAATTATCCAAGTTTAACAATGCAGTATTTAGGAAAAGGCAAACACTTTTTACCCGAAGACCATCCAAAAGCTATGGGGCAATTTATAAGTACTTGGATGAAAAAGTAAAAAATTGAAAACAAAAAACGTTTATATAGCTATTAAAGTATCGCTTGTTGTTGGTACAATTTTAAATACAATCAATAGTTGCGACACTATTTTAAATGGCAAATGGAGTATAGTACTAATAGGAAAAATTATGCTTACCTATCTTACTCCATTTTGTGTGTCGTTATATTCAAGTAGTAAAGCCATAAAAAACTGATAATTATTAATAAAAAAAATTACAAATCATGATAATAGAAAAAGAAATAATTGTAAACAAAAACATTGAAAACGCTTGGAAAGTATTGGGATATGGCTTTGCGGATGCACATATTTGGGCTTCGCCCGTTAATCACTCGGCTGGTACTGGCGCAAGTTTTAATGGTGCAACTTGCTCCGAGCGTGGTTGTGAGATAGCTGGTATGGGGAAGACAAAGGAAAAATTAATTAAATATTCTAATTCAGAACATTTATTATCATATACAGTTCCTGAAGGTATGCCGTCAATGGTAAAGTATGCAACCAATACTTGGCAACTAACTTCTTTAAGTGCAGATAAAACAAAACTCACTATGGTAATGGATATAACTTTAGGTGGTTTTATGGGGGCGATAATGAAGCCCATGATGAAAATGATGATGGGTAAGATGGGTACTACATTAACTCAAGATTTTAAATATTTCGTCGAAACTGGTAAACCAAGTGAAGCTAAGTTAAAAGCAGTTCAGAAGTTTAAAAAATAGTAATAGAAGAAAATAAAAAGAACAGTCTATTTTTTAGGCTGTTCTTTTCTTATTTATACGAGAAAAATAGTCCATCTTAAAGCATTAATTCTCCATTTTCATTTTTTAATTGTATTCGCAGTTTTGTATCGTCAATAGTGACATAAAACTTAAAATACAAAAAATGAATTCAATTTATTATTCAAACACAACATTGTGGACAATGGTCGTAAACATAGCTTTTATGTTTGGAGCGCTATGGCTATTAAAAAAAGGAAATGCTTCATCTACTCTAAAAACAATTTTTACTGTTTTTTCTGTTATTTGGATAGCTTTTATTTATTCTGTGATTAACAATAAACTAATTATATCACCAAATATTTCAGGAGCTATATTCTATGCAATCACCTTAGTATCAGCTTCAGCAGTATTGTTGTTTTTCTTTAAATCCCCGTTAAAAATAGTTTTTGATAGTATCAAACAAGAAGACATACAATGGGTGCAAGGCATGAGAGTATTTGTTGCAGCAGGCTTTTTAATGGAAGGGGCAGTTGGCGTTATTCCAGCTTGGTTTTCTGTTATGGATGGTTATTTGCATGTTACATCAGGCTTTTTTGCATTAATAGCAGCTATTGCAGTTTTAAAAAACTCACCAATAAAAAACACGTTGTTGTGGCTTGCCAATTTAATAGGGTTAATAGATATAGTAATTATCGTTACAAGCATAAATTTTGTGGTGTGGAAAGAAATAGGTCCATTCCATAACATGCAAACGGTTGTATTTTATACAGGTGTATTACTTCTTTGGTTTCATTTAATTTCAATTTTAAAATTACTAAAAAAGTAAATTATGGAAGTTGCAAAAGGAATACACCACTTTGATAGTGGTCCGTTTAATTGGTATTTAATGGAAGAAGATGGAAGATTTACATTAGTTGATGCTGGCTTTCCGGGGCATTACAGTGTATATCAAAAAGGATTAGAAACGTTAGGTAAAACAAATAAAGATATTGAAGCTATTGTAATTACTCATGCTCATGCTGACCATATTGGCTTTGCTGAAAAAGTGAGAAAGGAAACAGGTGTACAAGTATATGTACATTCAGGAGATGCAAAAATGGCATGTAAACCTTTGCAACTACCTTGGTTCGGATTATTATCAAACGCTTGGAGAGTATATACAGCAAAAATGCTTGGCGTTGCAATCATTAATGGTGTGTTTACATTCCCTCATTTAACAAAAGTTCAAACAGTAAATAACAATGAAGTGTTAGATATTCCAGGGAAACCAAGAGTGCTTCACACTCCAGGGCATACAGATGGAGAAATTGTATTGCTTTTAGAAAATAGAAAAGTGCTTATTTCAGGAGATACGATTGTTACTCGTAATTTATTAACGGGAGAGTTGGGTCAACCTCAATTAACTAATCCTATTTTAAATCATAATTACAAACAAGCAATGCATTCACTCGATTTACTTCGTGAGCTTGGTGATGTAACAATGTTGTCAGGACATGGCACGCCTTGGGTAGGGAATATGAATGATGCTGTAAATATTGCCATAGGAAATACTATTTAAAAATCTAAAAATATGATACTTGAAACACAAATTATAAATGGTTCAGAAACCATTGATGTTAATGATAGCGAGCTATCAGCTCTATCTCTTTTTTATAAAGCTTTTAATACAAGGAATATGATACTTATGCAAGATTCTTGGTTAAATACGAATGAGATTTCTATGGATAACCCAATTGGTGGCATCCGTAGAGGTTGGGATGAAATTGGCAATGGTTATCATAAAATATTTAATGGACAAGCACAAGTTTATGTTGAGTTTTATGACTTTTCAATTCATAAAACAGAAGATATGTTTTTTGTAACTGGTAAAGAAAAGGGGTGTTTCAGAACTAATAACATTGAAATTCCTTTGGCAATTCGCACCTCTCGTATATTTATTAAAGAGAATATTAATTGGAAACAAATTCATCATCATGGCTCAATTGATAATCCTGAATTATTGAAAACCTATCAAGACACAATATTAAAATGATAAATAAATCAACCTTAAAATTCGCATTAATAACAGGTTTAATTGTAACGAGTTACATAAGTTTCACATTGGTAGCCGTAAATGCAGGTTTTACAAATAAATTTGTTTTTATTTGGTTACGCAGTTGGCTCATTGCATATATGTTAGTTATTCCATCATTATTATTTGTTGTGCCTTTCATTAGAAAAAAACTTAATATGTAACTTTACTGTATGAACAATCAAAGCGTATTTACATTAATTAATCAGCAAGATGGAAATTTGGCATTTAAGTTATTTGAATTTAATGATAACAGTCATTTCGACCATTTGCAACGAAATAATTTTTATTCAATAATTTGGATAAAAAATGGTAGTGGTCTTTTAAAGGTTGATTTTTCTGAGTATTTGTTTCATAAAGATTCAATGTTTGCTTTCGCACCTTATCAGCCATTTATGTTCTCAACAGATAAAAAAATAAGTGGAGTAGCTATACAATTTCATTCCGATTTTTATTGTATACACCGCAACCCTAAAGAAACAAACTGCGATGCAGTTTTATTTAATAATATCTATCAGCCACCTTTTATAACACTCGAAGAAAGTAATAAAACAAAATTTAATTTATTATTAGAGCAACTAAAAGCAGAATTAAAAAGTAGTGAATCTGAAAATTACGAATTACTTGTTCCTGCACTAAAAATGTTTTTAGTGACAGCATCTCGTTTAAAGGCTCAGCTAAAAGTTTCTGAGCCTAAAGTAGCAGATACTAAAACGCCTTTTGTCCTAATAAATTTGAAAAATGCTATCGAAGAAAATTTCAAACAAAAACACTCTGCAAGTGAATATGCTGAACTACTAAATATATCATCCAACGCATTAGCAAAACTAGCCAAAACACATTTTAATAAAACACTTACTGATTTAATAACTGAAAGAATTATAATTGAGGCAAAACGAGAACTATATATGACAACTAAACCAATAAAAGAGATTGCATATCATTTAGGTTATAACGACGAGTTTTATTTTAGTAGGTTATTTAAAAACAATACTGATATTTCACCTCAAATGTACAGAGATACAGTAGGATTTGGAAAGGCTGAATTAAACTGACAGAAGAATGGCGAACACATAACAGAGGTTTGCCAAAATACAGGCAAATGTGCTATCAATGAAGATTTATAATATATTTTCAAAGGTACTAGTAAAAAATATCCTACTAAAAACTCCGCACTTCTGCACACCGCAGACCTTCAGGTTGTGAAAAAACTAAAGTGTCTGAGAATCGCTTAAATGAATTTTTATTCGAGCTGGTATCAGAATAAAAAATGATTATCATGATTTTTGCAAAGGCTAACGTTAAGTCCCAATTTAAACAACTAATAATTGAAAGAAATTCATAAAAGAAAAAAATAGTTTAGTATAATTATTTAAAACTTAGAAGCCATTGTCTAGCCTCGTCTAAATCCGTAAAATATTTTTGCGGATATTTTTTTGATTCAAATTTTTTAATAAACGAAAATACTCCCGACTTTAATTTGTTTGAAACAACTATCGCACGAGCGATTGTTTTGTTTAAAGAAGTTTCATTAGAGGCTACTTGTTTTGCTTTAACTGAAATAGACCAATTATTTCTCGAATCAAGTAGTTTTAATGCAGGTTTATTATTTGATAGATGACGTATTATCAAATTCAAATCAAAAATATCGTATTCATCTACATCAACTGCATCAAGCATCTCAATTAAAATGATTTCATTGTCATCAATTGAGATTTCTGCTATTCTAGTTGATATTTTACGTGATGTAGGCAGTTTAAATGTGTTTTATGTTGTTATAAATCCCAATTACACACAAATAACGCTGTTTTTATCTACAAAAGTGCGTTTAGAATTGAAAAAAAAGTGAATTTTGTCGCTTTTATTTCCTTTTATCAATTTCCTTCAAATACTCCCGAAATGCGCCACAATCCTAGCATTTTTTCCACAACTCCTGCTACAATTTCATCCTAACTTTCAAAGTTTTGTTTTCAACTCCATCATTACTTACTAAACTTTGTTATCAATTTTTCAATCTTTGAAAGTAACTACTGCAAGGATTGCAATAATCGCTCCCAAGATGTAAGTAATCCATATCACAATAGTTAATAGTTGTTGCCAACTAAAACAGTTTGTTACAATAATTGCTACGAGGTAACAAGCGTTAAATATCCAATAGTGGTTAAATAATTCCTTTCGACTTTTGTATCAAACAAAAAAGTGAAATGAACAAAACCTGTTTATACTGTGGTACTGAAATGGATTGTAAAAGACATTCCAAAAAGTACTGTAATGATAAATGCAAGCAGCTTGCCTACTTAAAAAGAAGTAACGAATCGCTAACTTTTTCAGATAAAGCAATCACTATCAATACTCACAAAGTAGATAACGATGAAAACGAAATTGAAAAACTACTAAATGAAATTTCCATCCGAGTTATAAAATTACAGGAACTACAAAAAAAACAATCAGCTAAAAACGAAACACAAAAACTATGCGTACCAGCAAGTTTTGGTATTCAAAAATATACACAAGTAAAAGAATAAATATGATAAGTTTTGAAGAAGAAAAAATAGTAAGTATAGAACGAGCAAGAGAATTATTGCAAGGAACAGAATCGGAAAACTCAAGCGATGAGGACTTAAATTTATTTATAGAATCCATTAAACAGTTTTGCGAAATCAATTTTGAATTGTATCAATATCAACAAAATAAAATGCTTCCGCCAAAAGAAATGGAGATTGATACATTAGAAGAAAATACTGAACAAACTGGAATTAAACAAGCTGCCTAGTAAGGGGGTATATGTTTATAATTATATTGATTATCAATATGTTACGTTAAATAATTGATTAAATTTGTATAGATATTAAAAGCACTACTATGAAAAATACAAGTACACAAAACAACAAATCAACCGTAACTAAATCTCAAGACGTTGAGTTTATGAACCAAGTAAAATTAGATGCTATAAATTTCAATAATCAATTTGGTAGAGGAACAAAATCTATAAAAAAACAATTGACAAATAATTGTGTCATCTACACTCGTGTATCTTCTAAAAGTCAAGAATCGGGATATAGTTTAGATACTCAGTTAAAAGATAATATTGAATTTGCTCGTAAGAATAATTATAACGTATTAAGTTATTTTGGTGGAACATACGAAAGTGCAACAACGGACGAACGTAAAGAGTTCAATAGGATGCTATCCTTTTGTAAGAAAAGTAAAGATAAGATAAGTTACATTATTGTTCACATGGTGGATAGATTTTCAAGGTCGGGGGCAAATTCTATCTACATTAAAGAGCAACTAAAAAACAATGGCATTTATATACAATCTGTAAGGCAGCCAGTTGATGTTACAACTTCAAGTGGAGATTTTCAACAAAACATACAAATGATTTTTTCGCATTACGATAATCAAGTAAGACGAGAAAAGTGTATGAGTGGAATTTTAGAAGCATTAAATAGGGGCGAATGGTGTCATGGTTTAGCAAGAGGTTACACTTCCATTAAAGAAAACGGCAAACGAAGAATAATTATAAATGAAGATGGCAAATTAATTCGTAAAGCTTTTTATTGGAAAGCTAACGAATCAATAACCAATGAAGAAGTAAGGCAGCGGTTAGCAAAGTTAGGTTTAAAGCTGAGTTTTCAAGCCATTTCCAATATGTTCAAAAATCCATTTTATTGTGGTCTAATCTCACATCAATTATTAGAAGGAAAAGTAGTCGAGGGTAATCACGAAAAAATAGTATCGAAGGAATTGTTTATGAAAGTGAACGATATACTTAATAAACATTCTCACGGATATAAATGTCAAGAAGAGCAAATAAAAGTACCTATGAAAGTATTTTTAAAATGCGACAAATGTGGTCATTCTTTAAGTGGTTATATCGTGAAGAAAAAGCAAATTTGGTATTATAAATGTAAAACGAAAGGATGCTGCGTAAATAAATCTGCAAATAAAATGCACGATACTTTTGCAGAGCTTCTTAAATCTTTTACGTTAAACGATAAATATGTTCCGTTTATAAGAGAGCAGATGTATAAAACAATAAGTGGCTTAACTAAAGAAACAAATGAGAATATTAAACATCTGAAAACCAATTTAAAGGATTTGGAAGATAAGCTGAGTAGGTTGGAAGAAAGGTATGTAATTGAAGAAATTACACAAGAACTTTACGTAAAGTATGGAGAGAAGTATAAGCAAGATAAGTACAAGGTTTTGGTAGAATTACAAAAAATGGAGGCTGATAGTTCGAACCACGAAAACATAGTTGAAATGGCATTGGAAAACGCTAAAAACTTCAATAAAATGTGGCATTCTGGAGGGTATGAGCAAAAAAGAAAAGTTCAAGATTGGGTGTTTCCTAAAGGAATGAGGTATAATAAGGAAAATGACACAGTTCGAACCGATAATTTTAATATGGCGTTTCTTTGGATGGCTTGTCAGCAGCAGACTTTAAGCAAAATAAAAAGCGGAATACCCATTTTGAATTTAGGATATTCCGCTTTGGTGGGAACTACTGGGTTCGAACCAGTGACCCCCTGCTTGTAAGGCAGGTGCTCTGAACCAGCTGAGCTAAGCTCCCATTTTTGGGTCTGCAAATGTAAATGATTTATTTTTATTTGCAAATATTATTTTAAAATATTTTTATTCAACTCCAGTATCAGGTATTAACATCCCGTCCACCAAAATACGTCCGCAATGTTCGCAAACAATAATTTTTTTATTGGTGCGAATATCTAACTGACGTTGAGGTGGAATTTTATTATAACAACCTCCACAAGCATCGCGTTCTACTGCCACTACTGCTAAACCATTATGAGTATTTGAACGAATACGTTTGTAGGCATTTAATAATCTATCTTCAATTTCTGCTGCAGCTTTTTCGCTATCAACTTGCAAAGCCTTTTCGTCTTTTTCAGTCTCAGCAATAATTTCATCTAATTCGCTTTTTTTGGCTTTTAAATCTTTACTGCGCTCTTCAAATTCAACTTTACTTTTTTCTAACAATTCTGTTTTTAAAACCAAAGAGGCGCTTGCTTCTTTCATACGTTTTTCAGCCAATTGAATTTCTAAATTTTGAAACTCAATTTCTTTAGTAATAGCGTCGTACTCGCGATTATTACGTACTTTATTTTGTTGGCTTTCGTATTTTTTAATATTAGCCTGAAAATCTTTTATTGATTGCTTTTTCTCATTCAATTGATTTTCAAGTTCCGCTACTTCTTCAGTTACATTTTGTAAACGCGTTTGTAAGCCAGTAACTGTATCTTCTAAATCGCTTACTTCTAAAGGCAATTCACCTCTAATGGTTTGCAAACGATCAATTTTACTATCTATTAATTGTAATTGGTAAAGAGCTTTAAGTTTTCCTTCAACCGAAGCATCAATTTTTTCTTTAATTTTAGCGCTCATATTTTTTAAAAATAGTTTACCGGATTTGTATTAATTTTTGATAAACGGACTGCAAATGTAAGAAATTTATTTGTTATAATCTCATAAAAAATTTCAGGAGAAAATTGCTCAGTTTCGTAATGTCCTGCATCAATCAAAAGCAACTTATTTTCGGCATCAAAAAACTCATGATATTTAAAATCGGAGGTAATAAATGCATCTACACCACTATTTATGGCATTTTTTAGCAAAAAACGACCACTTCCGCCACAAATTGCCACTTTTTTGATGGTTTTTTGCAATTTTTGAGTGTATTTTAAGCAGCTTGATTTTAAATTTACCTTCACATGACTCAAAAACTCATCTTCCGTCATTTCTTTTTCTAGCTCACCAATCATACCACTACCCACATTTTGGTATAAATTTGATAAAGGATAAATATCGTAAGCAATTTCCTCGTAAGGATGAGCCGATTTTAAGGCAGAAATAACTTGAGATTGTTTGTAGCTTTCAAAAACGGTTTCAATTTTAATTTCAGGCTCTACACTCACTTCATTAGGTTTACCAATAAAGGGATTTGTGTTTTCGTTACCTTTAAAAGTACCAGTGCCGCGCGTGTTAAAACTGCATTCATCATAGTTACCAATGTTGCCACAACCGGCAGCAAATAGAGTTTCTAATACATTTTTATGGTGCGTTTCGGGCACAAAAGTGACTAATTTGCGTAATAAATTAGATTTTGGCGATAAAATACGCAGATTTTTTAAGCCTAATTTTTCCGCCATTTTTTTGTTGATGCCATTTTTTACATTATCAAAATTGGTGTGGGCAGCATAAATGGCAATGTTGTTTTGTATGGCTTTAATAATGGTACGTTCAATGTAAGTATTACCATTTATTTTTTTTAAACCACTAAATAAAATAGGGTGATGGGCAATTATTAAATTACATTTGGTTTCAATAGCCTCGTCAACTATGGCCTCGGTACAATCTAAGGTTAACAGCGCTCCGGTGCATTCCCAATTTTTTTGCCCGGTTAATAAACCACAATTATCATAATCTTCTTGTAATGAAAGTGGCGCAAAAAGTTCTAATTCGTTAGTAATATCCTTAATTTGCATAGCTATTTTTCTAATTTTTTTAATACAGCAATTGTTTGAGCCAGCATATCATCCGTAAAATCTAAATGGGTTACCATTCGAATAGTATGTTTACCAAAAGCTGCAATTTTAATATTTTGTTCGGCTAATTTTTGTTGAAATTCATCTCCGGTTATTAGCTCTTTTTTAAGATTAAAAATAACGATGTTGGTATATACAGGCAATACGCTTTCAATATAATTTAAGTTTAAGAGAACAGACTCTAATTGTTTTGCGCGCTGATGATCGTCTTTTAAACGTGTAATATTATTCTTTAAAGCATGTAAACCCGCTGCAGCTAAAAACCCGGCCTGACGCATACCACCCCCAAAAACCTTACGTAGTCGGCGGGCGTTTTTAATAAAGTCTTTGTCTCCTAATAACAAAGAGCCCACCGGTGCGCCTAGTCCTTTGGAAAGACAGATGGAGATGGAATCAAAGCAATTGCCAATTTCTATTGCTTGTTCTTTTGTTTCCTCTAAAGCATTAAAAATACGCGCACCATCTAAATGTAATTTTAAATTATTTTTTTTGCATAACTCAGCAATAGGTTTAATTTGTTGGATAGTATAATAACTACCTCCGGCTCTGTTTATGGTATTTTCTAGACAAACCAAGGTTGTTTTGGTCAACCAATCGTAATCTCCATTTATAACTGGTTCTATTAGTTCGGGGCTTAATCTGCCTTCGTTGCCTTGTATTAATTTTGCTTGTACGCCCGAATTGAAAGCTATTCCACCCCCTTCGTAATTAAATATATGTGAGTTAACATCACAAATTAATTCGTTACCAGGTTGTGTATGCACTTTAATCGCAATCTGGTTGGTCATGGTACCGCTAGGGCAAAACAGTGCTTTTTGTTTACCAAATAAGTGTGCAGCATAGTTTTCGAGTTCGTTAATTGTAGGGTCTTCATTAAACACGTCATCACCAACTGGCGCCTGCATCATTGCTTGTAACATTTCAGTAAATGGTTTTGTAACGGTATCGCTTCTTAAATCTATTTGCATTCAGCTTCTTTATTAATTTTTTAATGGATAGAAACAAAAAAGCTCTGTTTCCAGAGCTTTAATTTTAGTGATGTTCTTCCGAACCGTGACCTTCGCTTTTAACTTCATGGTGTTCGCCACCACCGCCATGATGTCCGGCCTTTAAATCTTGTTGTTGTTTAATAAGTAATGGATCAACTCTGGTAACATTGGTAGGTTTTCCTGCATACGTACCTTCGGTTAGCACAATAAATATGGTGTAAGCCATAAAAATAAAATATGGGAGTAAAACAACGTATTTAAAAAACTTAACCTCATGACCTAAGTGCATAAACCATAGTACAATGGCAGCGGCTTTTACTAAAGTTAAACCAATAAATAATATTTTTAACCACGCTGTACCTGTCCAGCCGTTACTTGGAGCCATTGACCCAATAATTAATTCAAAAATTGTAATGGCAAGCATTATCCAAAACACATTCCATAAAGTACGACGAGCCTTTTTACCATAAGCCTCATCGTGATTACTCATTTTTTCGTACTGAGGGTAATTATCATTAAATTCCATTATATCCGTTTTAAGTTTCTAATTATATTAATAAGTTTAGTTCAATTTTAAGCTACAATAGATAGAAGAAGGTAAACACGAATACCCACACCAAATCTACAAAGTGCCAATAAAGACCTACTTTTTCAACCATTTCATAATGACCACGTTTTTCGTAAGTCCCTTTTAATACATTCATAAAAATAATGAAGTTGATAACAACTCCACTAAATACGTGAGTACCGTGGAAACCCGTAATAAAGAAAAAATAATTAGCGAACTGAGGGACACCATATTCGTTAGTTACCATGTTGGCACCATGATAAATTTGTTGAACGTAGGCTTGTTTACCCATATCCCAAACATTGCGTAAAGCACCTTCTTCTGTTCCGATAATAAAATGATACCATTCCCAAGCTTGTGATCCAACGAAAAGCGCACCACCTACAATTGTCCAAAACATCCACATGGTTACACCTCTTCTATCCATGCGGTGACCAGCCTCTACAGCTAATACCATAGTTACAGAAGACATAATAAGAATAAAAGTCATTAACCCCACATAAGCCAAAGGCAAATGTTGTTCTACAAAAGGAAAGTGTGTAAAAACATTCTCCGCTTTTGGCCAAACGTCTGCATACTTATGACGGATAAAGCCATAAGAAACCAATAAACCTCCAAATGTTAAAGCATCTGAAATTAGGAAAAACCACATCATCATTTTTCCATAACTTACTTTAAATGGCGAACCTCCGCCATTCCAAGCTTCTTTTGCATCAATTTCAACGTCGTGATGAGACGTAACTGCGTGAGACATATACTAAAGTGTTAAATAAGATTAAATTCTGCGTACAATATTAACGATAAAAATATAAAAACAAAAATAAATATACCCATAATAGGTCTAAAAAGTGCCAATAAATTGCTGTAAGCTCTATACCAAGGAAATCAGCGCTCGAATATCTTTTTAACAGTGTTTTTGTTAATGAAACTGTTAACGCAATTAAGCCACCAATCATATGCAGCAGGTGAACCAACGCAATTAAATATAAAAACGAACCCGATGCATTACTGGACTTCCCCATAAAATAAATACCTTGGTTAGTTAACTCTTTCCAGCCGTTATATTGTGTACAAAAAAATGCAATTCCTAATACTAATGTTATAAATAGGCTAATAGAGGTAAGTTTTAAATTGTTTTTTTTAATGGCTTTTTGGGCAATAAACATAGTTAAACTACTAGTAATAATAATAGCAGTACTAATTAAAATAATGTCTGGTAATTTAAATACTAACCAATTTCCATTGTCTGCCCTTACCACGTAGGCGCTTGTTAAGCCAGCAAAAAGCATAACAATACTTACAATACCAATCCAAAGCAAAGGTTTTGCAGCCTTACGTTCGGCGGCTTTAATTTCTGTTTTGCGGTAATTTCTGTTTTTTATTTTAATTGATTCTTCCACGGTATAAATTATTAAGATTTGGTCATTAATGCTAATTGAACTACTGGTAGATAAACCAAGGTACTGAAAAAAAGTTTTTTCGCATGTGCATCGGTTGGTAGTTTATAAAAAATATACGCTTGAAACAACAAGGCTAACCCCGCCAATATACAAACACTGGTGCTAATTAAGCCCACTTGTTGGAATACAAAGGGTAAAATGCTAGTAATTAGTAAAAAAACAGAGTAAAGTAAAATCTGAAATTTTGAAGCCTCATCCTTGCCTCCTTTTGAAGGTAGAAGAAAAAAATCGGCTTTGGCATAATCATCATTATTAAACCAGGCTAATGCCCAAAAATGAGGAAATTGCCAAACAAATTGAATGGTAAATAATAAAACCGCAAAAAAGGTGATTTTTCCAAACCCATCAGTTGCTGCAACAGCGCCAATTAGCGTTGGTAAAGCACCGGGAAAAGCACCAACAAATACCGAGAGAGGAGTTCTTCGTTTTAAAGGAGTATAAACAAGGGCATATAAAATAATTGAAACAAAACCTAAAATACCGCTTAATGGATTAGTAAATACCCATAATAAAATAGTACCACAAATACCAAAAATAGTACAAAAAATGAATGCTTCAGACGAGGATAAAACCCCTGTAGGCATGGGTCTATTTTTGGTTCTGTCCATTAACTTATCCAAGTCTTTTTCAATAATCTGATTAAACCCATTGGCGGCAGAGGTTACTAACATGCCGCCCAAGCTTAAAGCCAAAACTTCGTACCAATTAATGGTTGTTGCTACCGTAAAATAAGTAATGATGGCACTAAAAACTACTAATGCGCCTAATCTAAATTTGGTTAGTTTTAAAAAA
Organism: Bacteroidota bacterium; assembly: GCA_033763945.1. Taxonomy (GTDB): domain Bacteria; phylum Bacteroidota; class Bacteroidia; order B-17B0; family Aurantibacillaceae; genus Aurantibacillus. The sequence continues at coordinate 74,557 of JANRJN010000017.1, forward strand.
CCTGAAACTTTAGAGTAATTAGATATTGAAACAGTTTTCAAAAACAGTGCAAATTTAAGGTAATTTTTACATCGAAGCTGTAAAAATGTGCTCTTTTGTTGTAAGAATAAGTTAGGTTAAAATTTAAAACTTAAACCGCCACAAATTATAGGGCTTCCAGCTGCAATTTCTGCATGCAACCCAACATTGGGTATGAAAAAATAACGAAAGCCAATACCAGGTTTAAAGCCAAAAGGAATTGACGCCCATTTTTTTGAAAAATTATAAAACGGATCATTGGTGGAGAACTTAAGAGATGAATACCTTAGTCCGGTACTTAGAAAGCCATAGGCGTCAAAATTATCAGAGTTCTCGAAATGAAAATTGGCTCTCAACATGGCTCTTATAGTTGTCCAATTAAAGTTGTACTGATATTGGGTTAAAACGCCTTGAGAATTGGAAACGTAATCGGTAATGGATAAATTAAATTTTGAATAGCCAAGTTCGCAACCAATGCCAACAACATCAGAGACTCTGTTTTCGTATACAAGACCAATGGGACCAAAAGAATTTGAATTTATATCAATCGATGGCTGATTGTTTAAAGCGCTTTTTGCAAAAGTTTTATAGATAGAATTAATGAGGCTAGGGCCATAATAAATATTTATAAAATTTTTGCCGGTTTTTACGTTTTTTTCTTCATTCTTCTCTTTGTTTTGAGAAAAGAGAGAGAAAGTGAAGAGCAAAAAAATAACCGAAATTTTTTTATTATACCTCATAGCAGTATTAATTTAAAAAAATTTCGGTTAAAAATAGTATTCAAAAAATAATTGATTAGGCTGTTTTCATTTCTTTTAAAACCGCATTCATGCCTCTAACAGCTTCTGCGCTTTTAGCAAAGGCAGCTTGTTCTTCAGCATTCAAATTATAATCAACAATTTTTTCCCATCCGTTTTTGCCAATAATTACAGGAACCCCTAAACAAATATCTTTTTGACCGTATTCACCATCTAAAAACACACAACAAGGGAATAATTTCTTTTGATCGTTTAAAATGCTATTCACCAATTGTGCAACTGAAGCACCAGGAGCATACCAGGCACTAGTTCCAAGCATACCAGTTAATGTGGCACCACCCACCATAGTATCGGCAGCTACTTTTTTAAGAGTTTCAGCATCTAAAAATTGAGAAACAGGAACACCTGTGTAAGAGGCTAAACGAGTTAAAGGAATCATAGTAGTATCACCATGCCCACCAATTACAACGCCACTAATATCACTTGCCGGAGCATTTAATGCTTGTGATAAATAACATTTAAAACGAGCACTATCTAAAATACCACCCATACCAATAATACGATTTTTTGGTAAGCCGCTTTCTTTTAAAGCCAAATAGGTCATTGTATCCATTGGATTACTAACAATAATGATAATAGCTTCTGGAGAATGTTTTAAAACGTTTTCGGTTACACCTTTAACAATACCTGCATTAATACCAATTAATTCCTCTCTAGTCATACCCGGTTTGCGAGGTATACCACTTGTAATAACTACTACAGAACTGTTTGCCGTTTTGGTATAGTCGTTTGTACTACCTGTAATGCGTGTGTTAAAGCCATTTAAAGTTGCAGTTTGCATTAAATCTAACGCTTTCCCTTCAGCAAAATTTTCTTTTATATCTAAAATAACCACTTCGCTTGCAATACTGTTAAGAGCAATGTACTCGGCACAAGTTGCGCCAACGTTTCCAGCCCCAATAATTGATACTTTCATGTTCTATAATTTTAAAATTTTATGTAAAAATAGAGTATTTATTAAGACTAATAAGTTGTGTTAATAATTTTTTAAATAGTAGGCACTAAATTTACAAAAATGTTTTTCGGCGCTTTAGCATATCTTAACATCGATTTGTGGATAATAATGAGCTTTTCGTCGAAAGTTAAGGGAAATTTAAAGTAAATTTGTGCAAGAAATGATAAGTAGGTTCATATCAAAAATTACGGCATTAATGATACTGTTTTGTTTTCAGTTGAGTTTTGGACAAGATGTTACCGTTGATTTTGAGGGTAGAATTTCAAATGATAATGTGAGTTTATCAGAGGCAATAGTTCAAGTTATTCAAAATGGTAAAGTATTAACCTCCTTTAAAACTGATAAAGACGGTAGTTATAATGTGTATTTGCCTTTGGGCGGTGATTATATTATTTCTGTTTCAAAAAATGATTACGTAAAAAAATACTTTAGTGTGAGTACAACCGGCATTCCTCCGGAGAAAGCAAAAAATAAATTTCCAATAATTGAAGCCGATGTGGACTTATTTAAATATTACGAAGGTGTAGATTATAGTTTATTTGATCAACCTGTAAATAAATATTTTTATAATAGTAAACGCGACAACATTGATTACGATAAAAGTTATTTAAAAGATATGGTAGCGGCCATGAAAAAAATTAAACTGGCTGAAAAAGAGGCCATTCAATTGGCGTTACAAAAAAATGCCCAAAAACAACTGGAGCTAAAAAAATTGGCAAATCAAAAAGAAGAGGCAGACAAATTAGCGCTTGAAAAAAAGAAGTTGGAAGAACGGTTGGCCTATGAAAAAGAAATGCTCAGAAAAATTGATGCAGAACTATTAGCCAATAAAACACCAACTGCTCCCGTTGCTGAAAAAAACGACTTTAAACTCAACATAGTAGTTGCTGACCCTGTTGATAGCAAAAAAATAATTGATAAAAAGATAGCTGATTTGTTGGCAAAATACAAACAAGGAGTAACGGAAGAACAAATGGAAGGTGAAGGCATTATTATTATAAAACGCACAGTTGTTCGCGAACAGGAGGCTTGGGTTTATGAAAAAAGAATTTTTAACTGGGGTGGTGTTTCTTACTTTAGAGATAGGCAACCTATTACTGCGGGTATTTTTGAGCAGGAGACTGCAAAGGGATTATAGTTAAAATACTTTTTCCCATCTAGCTAACACAAATAGTTTAAATAATACTTTATTTTGCGATTGATTTGAGATGTTCATTTTTTCAATTAAAGAATAATTTACAAAATCAAACTTAGCAGCTTTAACTTCAGAAATTAATTGAGGGAATAATTGTACCATCCATTTATTCATAGGAGTTTCAAACCCTTTTTTATCGTATCGATTATAGATTTGTGAAGGTAATTTTGTTTTCAAAGCTTCTCGCAACAAATATTTTGAAACACCATTTTTTATCTTTTTGTTTCCATTAAATGAAAACAATAAATTAATTAATTCAACATCATCTGCAAAGGGTGTACGGCTCTCTACACTGTGCCACATGCCACAACGGTCTTCACATTTTAAAAAAGATTTTAAACGAGTTACATAAATGTCATTTGCCAATTGTTTGTTTACATCATTAAAATAAACCGATTGATTTTTTAGTGGCTCGGAATTAATAAAATCTGAGTTCAATACCTGTTTTAAAATATTTTTATTGAAATTATGCTTTTGTTTTATAAGTTCTTTTACAAAAAATTGAAAAGGATTTTGAATGGTTTTTTTTGCCGCCTTAATTTCTTTGAAGGCTGTGCCATATTTATGATTAGAAATTAAATTATTCCACATTGCTAAATAATGGTGGTGGTATCCTGCAAATAATTCATCAGCGCCCTGCCCGTCGAGCACAACTTTAATGTTATGTTGTTGCGCTAATTGCATTACTTTGTGTTGCGCATAAGTGCTTGTACTCCAAATAGGCACGTCTTGTGAGTAAATTAAGTCATTTACCTCATTTAAAAAACCATCAAATGTTGGTTCAACTTTAAAGTGTTTTCCATTTATTTTTTGTGAAACATTATCTGCAAATGTTTCTTCATTAATAGATTCGTTTTTAAAAATTGCCGTAAAACAATGTACGGGTTTATTTGTAAACTGAGCCATTGTAACAGCCAGAGCACTGCTATCAATGCCGCCGCTTAAGCAAGTGCCCACTTCTACATCACTTCGTAAACGCAGTTTTACAGCATTTTCAAAAGTGAAATTAATTTTTTCAATTAACTCATTTTCGTTTAAATTATCATTTCTTAAATTTATATGATTTTGCAGGTTATAATAATTTGTAATGCTGATTTGTTTTGTTTTTAAATCAAACACTAAATTATTTCCAGGAAATAATTCAGTTATTCCTTCAAAAAAATTATCGGTTTCGTTTTCAATGAAATCGTTTACCAAAAAATTATGCAATGCTTTCTTATTTATTTTTGTTGGAATGAGCCCACTCTTTATAAATGCTTTTTGTTCGCTTGCAAATGAAAAAAAAGTACTATAATTAATATAATAAAAAGGTTTTACGCCGAACCTATCGCGACTAGCAAAGCATAATTGTTTTGAAACATCATATATACAAAAGGCCCACATGCCATTAAATTTTGCTACGCAGTTTTGTCCCCATTGTTTGTAGGCATTTAAAATTACTTCTGTATCGCTTTCGGTAAAAAAAGTATGACCTAAAGTTTTTAATTCATTTTTTAACTCAACATAATTATATATTTCGCCATTGTATGTAATCCATAAATTAGAATCTATTGTACACATTGGCTGATGACCAGTCTCACTTAAATCAATGATAGATAAGCGACGATGACCAAAGGCTAAAAAAGAATTGGATGGAGAGTTAGAAAGATGTTGAGAGGGGATAAAGGGTAAATCGTTACGCGTATAATTTGAACTTAATACGTTAAAAAAAGGATAAGTATTTTGTTCATTGGAAAGTAAAAATCCCTCACCATCTGGACCTCTATGAGCAATGGTTTCGCTCATTTGTTTAATTTTTTCTTTTAAATCAAAATCAACCGGTTGCTTTAAAATTATGCCTACAATACCACACATTTATTTTGTTGATTTTTTTTCGTCATCATTTACCCACATAAACACTTTGCTATTGTTGTTATAACGTTCAAAATTTTTATCTAGTACCAACACACAAAAATCAATAAAAGGTAAAATGCCAAGTCCGCCACCTAAAGTTCCTATGTATACAACTGGTATATATGGTGCGGTTCCCAAATAAATTCGGTGCAAACCAACAATGCCAAACGGAAAAGGAAAGGCCAAAGCAGCTGCTACTAATTTTTTATTCTTTTTTTGTTTTGTTCTAAATAACTGTAAAAGGGGATTGGGGCGATATTCCGCTTTATTTTCTATTAAATTTTCCGGAATAAAAATAGAATCTAATCTACCCTCAATGGAATAATATACACAAATACTTTTATTTTCGGAAAAAATTTTCCCAAAACAACATAAAAATAATATTAGAAAACTTAACTTAAATTTCATTTTAATAATATAACAAAAGTGCTAATAATATGCAAGTATTTTAATCATTAATTAATAAAAAATGAACAATTAAAGTGTAATAAACAACAGCTTTGATTACACACTTTGATTATATTTGCCAAAAATAATAACACGTGACATTAATAAAAAGTATATCGGGAATTAGGGGTACCATTGGTGGTAAACCAGATGATGGATTAACCCCATTAGATATTGTTAAATTTTCTTCGGCCTACGGTACATGGGTGTTAAAAGGTGTAAAGGCTAAACAAAAAGCAACCGTTGTAATTGGCAGAGATGCCAGAATGAGCGGAGCCATGGTGAGCAATATTGTTAGTGGTACATTAGTAGGCTTAGGAATTAATGTTATTGATTTAGAGCTGAGTACCACACCAACGGTAGAAATGGCCGTAACCGAATTTAAAGCCAATGGAGGTATTATTTTAACAGCAAGTCATAATCCTAAACAATGGAATGCATTAAAATTATTAAATGAAAAGGGCGAGTTTATAAGTGAAAAGGACGGGCAAACTATTTTAAAGCTGGTTGCTGATAATGATTTTAATTATGCTGAGGTAAACGAATTAGGGACTTACACAATTAATAACGAATTTTTAAATGTTCATATCCAAAAAATATTGGACTTGCCTTATGTTGATGTTAAAGCAATACAAAAAGCAAATTTTAATGTTGTGGTTGATGCAATCAATAGTAGTGGAAGCATTGCAGTACCAGCTTTACTAGAGAAGCTAGGTGTTAAAACAGTCACAACAATTCATAATGAAGTGACAGGCAATTTTGCTCATAATCCGGAACCATTACCAGAACATTTAACTGACTTGAGCAAAACCGTTTTAAAACAAAAGGCGCATTTAGGAATTAGTGTTGACCCTGATGTGGATCGTTTGGCCTTTGTGTGTGAAGATGGAGAAATGTTTGGGGAGGAATATACTTTAGTTGCTGTTGCCGATTACGTTTTAAAACATAATAAAAAAGGAAATACGGTAAGTAATTTAAGTAGTACCAGAGCATTAAGAGATATAACCGAAAAGCAAGGCGGAACTTATTCGGCTTCGGCTGTGGGTGAAGTAAATGTTGTAACCTTAATGAAAGAAACTAAAGCAGTGATTGGTGGTGAAGGAAACGGTGGAATTATTTTGCCGGAATTACATTATGGAAGGGATGCCTTGGTGGGTATAGCAATTTTTTTAACACATTTGGCTAAATACGGAAAATCTGTTAGTATGTTAAGAAAGTCTTACCCTAACTATTATATTTCAAAAAATAAAATCGAACTCACGCCTCAAATTGATGTTGATAATGTTTTAGCGGATATTAAAACTAAGTACAAAAAACAACCGGTTAATACTGTAGACGGCGTAAAAATTGAATTTGATAAAGAGTGGGTACATTTGCGTAAAAGTAATACCGAGCCCATTATTAGAATTTATAGTGAGAGCGAAACAGCCGCTACCGCAGAAAACTTGGCAAAAAAAATAATTTCGGATATAAAAGAAATTATTAAGAATTAAAAAACCGCAACCCTTTTGCAGCAGGTATTGCGGTTTATGGGGCTCATGAAAAAACAACTACATTAATTATTCGCCCTCTTTTTCTTTTTTATGCTTTATGGTTTTTATTTTAATATGACCATTTTCATCAATTTTCACATTCGCATCTTTGTCGTTTACCTTTATGCCATTTTCATCAATTTTAATTTTTGTGTCTTTCCCTTTTATTTTTATGCCATCGTCATCAATGCTAACACCATTGGAATGAGTTTTAGTTTCGTCTATTATTACCTCTCCATTTTGAATTACAATTTTTTTACTTACACTTTCCCCATCTTCATCATCCGAATCACTATCTAAGCCATTACAATCAATGCAGGCAAGTCCTTTATCAGTCATTTTCCATCTTCTACCAACCATATCTCCATCCCAAGTGTTTGTAATGTTGCTGACATCATCTAACAGATATTTTACACTCTTGTCAAAATAAATAACCTTACCTATTGGTAATTTTAATCTCATATTTACACGTTGTGCTCTAAATTTTTGGTCGGCAATAACCGTAAAGATTTCATCAAAAATTATTTGATTACCATTTTGAGTAAACTTGTATTTTATAGATTTTGCGTTTTGATTGGCATCCTGCTTATTAAGACCTTGAGCAGAATTATAAACTATTAACTCAATACTGTCAGAATTGCTTTCAACAACGTCTAAATTAGCTTGACCTATAATGGATAAATTGGATTTTGATTCGCCTAAATAATAATTGTTGTGATTTTTTTGGAAGTGAGTTTCAATCTCCTCAATATTTTCAAACGCATAATTTTTTAAAACTTCAGCACTTGGATTTAGTTTAACTACGATGGTATCGCCCATATTATGTAGTTGATAGGTTTCTTTAATTTTTGAAGTTTCAGAAAATTGTTTTACGGTTTTAACTGTAATATAAAACCCTAAAATAAACCCTAATAACCATAAAAAACCTAAACTGTAATTTAACCAACGGTTACTATAATGTATTTTAAATAGAATTTTAATACCTGTGTAAAGAAGCATGAATACAGGAATTCCAAAAACAATAATAAATGAAATAATTGCCCAAACATAATACGAACCGGAATTAAAAATAACAGATTTCCAATTTGTAAAATCGCTACTTGAGTCAGCTACTGAAATTCCGAAAATTGAACTAACATAAGCAATTAATAATACTCCACCTATAAAAACAAGAAATAATCCAAATAATCTGCCAATAACATTTCCAAGGGTTGATGCGGCAGAATGAGCTCCGTTTCTTACATTTTTACCAAAATTTTTAGCATATCTGTTTTTTAAATCGGCGGCTTCTTCTTTAACGGTTTTACTAATGTTATCTATAGTTGCCGGTTCGCCGCGCATGGCCAACCTATCGGCGGTAGTTTTTGCTTCGGGGATAATAATCCACATAACAATGTATACCCACAAGCTTAAGCCTCCAAAAAATATTAATAAGAACATGGCCAAACGTACCCAAACGGTGTCTACGTCAAAGTAGGCTGCTAAACCGCTACAAACCCCACCAATGGCTTTTTCATCTGGATTACGGAATAGTCGACGTTTTATTTTTTCGTGAGATGCATTTGAATTATTAGCTTCTTCATCGTTAGATTTATGTGTGTTTTCATCGCCTGCAAATTCTTCGGGTTTACCCATTATTTGCATTACATTTTCAACATCGTTCATTAAAACAACTTGCTTATTAACGCTTATTTTTTGTTGCAGTAATTCTGCAATACGAGCTTCAATGTCGGCCATTATTTCATTTCCGCCATCTGTTTTACTAAAATACCCCTTTATGGTAGATAAGTAATTACTTAACGTTTGATAAGCGTCTTCTTCTATGTGAAAAATGATGCCGCTTATATTTATGGTTACTGTTTTATTCATTTTTTAATTTTTTAATTTTATGTTTTATAATTTTTTTCCTTTTTCAATAGTGCTATTAACTGCGCTTACTAACTCTTCCCAACTTATTTGAAGTTCTTTTAAATACTGCTCGCCAATTTCGGTAAGTTTGTAATATTTGCGTGGGGGTCCGCTATTGCTTTCTTCCCAGCGGTAGCCGAGTAGGCCTGTGTTTTTTAAACGTGTTAAAAGTGGATATAATGTGCCCTCAACAACTACTAACTTGGTATCTTTTAGCTTATCAATTATTTCAGTAGGATAAGCATCGCCTTGCGAAAGGATAGAAAGTATGCAAAGTTCAAGCACACCTTTGCGCATTTGCGCTTTTGTATTTTCGGTGTTTACTTGTTCCATAATTTTTAAAGTGTTTTAAAGTTTAAAATAATACTGTATACAACATCTGCTTTTAAATTTGATAAGTGCAGATGTATAAATTGTTTTTCGATTTGAGTTTTTAAGGTTGAGTCTTCTGTTTTTGCCAGAACAAAGTTTACATTACCGGCCTCGCTGGTAGTAAATAAAATTTCAACTTTTTGACTTGAAACCGGTGTAATAAATACAATAGATTCTTTAATTGTTTTTTCAGTTTCAATTAGTTCGTTACCGTTTTTTGTTTTTGCATTTGCAAATAATGTAAATAAGCTTAAGCCTATTACAAAACTTGCTTTTTTAATAAGGTTTAATTTTTTCATTGTTTTTTTAATTTATTATTAATGGTTTAATTTTTATATCAATAGCTAATTGGTGACACAAAGATATGTTATAATTCTAGTACCTTGCAAGACATAGTACTAAATATTTGTTAATTAATTTGTAATGTATTGACAATCAATGCTAAAAAATTAATGTAATTTGCTTAAAAAAGAATATCTTTGTAATCTATACAAAAAAAATGCACAGTTTTTCGGCAGATTTAGATGCCTTACTTTCTATAAAAGGTTTAATTGGTTTACTTACACTTTCGGTTTTAGAAATCATTCTTGGTATTGATAATATTATCTTTATTTCTATTGCAGTAAACAAACTGCCTGTGTCTCAGCAAAAAAGGGCACGTACAATAGGTCTGTTATTGGCTTTATTAGTAAGAAGCGTTTTACTTTTATTTGTTGGTTGGATTGCCGGATTAAAGGAAGCACTTTTTCATATTGGTGCTTACGGCGTAAGTGGTAAAGGACTCATTTTAATAGGAGGTGGTATATTTTTACTAGTTAAAACTTGGAAAGAAATTCAAGAAAAAATTAATAGCGACGATGATGAAATTGAACATAAAACAAAAGGTAAAAGCTCGTTTCAAGCTATTATTATGCAAATAGTGATAATAGATTTTATTTTTAGTTTTGATAGTATTTTAGCTGCTGTTGGGGTTAGTGGTGTAGTGTTAATTATGATTAGCGCTGTTGTAATTAGTATGATTTTAATGATTTTGTTTAGTGGTTATGTTGCTGACTTTATCAATAAAAATCAAGGTATAAAAATGATTGCATTAACCTTTTTATTAGTAATTGGCGGTATACTTTTAGCGGAAGGATTAATAGATTCTTACAACTTTACAGTTCCAGAAACAGAACACGTTGAATTGAATAAAAATTATGCTTATATCGCTCTTGCTTTTGCCTTAGTAAACGAAGGCTTTAATATGCAGGAGAAAAAAGTGAAGCGCAAACGCGATTTGGAACTGTAATTGTAGATTATTTCCCTAATATCTGCTCGTTATTAACCTAATAAAATGGATTACAATTTTTACACCGGCGAAGTTTTATTAATCGATAAACCGTATACATGGAGTAGTTTTCAGGCAGTAAACAAATTAAAACACACCATTAAAAATCATCCTTCCTTTATTATTGATGGTAAAAAAGTAAATGTGAAAATTGGACATGCGGGCACATTAGATCCATTAGCAACAGGATTACTGATTGTTTGTACAGGCAAAAAAACTAAAACTATTAACGAGTTAATGGGTATGGAAAAAGAGTATACCGGTACTTTTTTTATTGGGGCAACTACACCCTGTTACGATTTGGAAAAAGAGATTGACTTTACTTTTCCAACAGAACATATAACAGAAGAAGCCATTTATAAAACAGCTAAACATTTTATTGGTTTGCAACAACAAGTACCACCAATATACAGTGCCGTATTTATTAATGGTAAACGCGCCTACGAATATGCCAGAGCAGGAGAGGAGGCAGAGATTAAAGCCCGCGAAATTGAAATTAAAGAATTTGAAATTACAGATGCTAAGTTGCCAAATGTTAGCTTTAGAATTGTAAGTAGTAAAGGTACATACATACGAAGCATTGCGCGTGATTTTGGATTAGCTCTTGGAAGCGGCGCTCACTTAACAAAATTATGCCGTACAAAAATTGGGAATTTTGATTTGAAGGATGCGGTTAGCCCACAACAATTTTCGGAAATGATGAGTAATAATAAGAGTCACTTCGAGTAGCCAAAAACAAGCGCATCGAGAAGTGATTAAAAACAGTTCTCGATACAGGGCAAATGTGTATTATACATTTTAGCCAACAAGTGTGATAGATAAGAGGCAGAATTTTCAACTCGAACTGACAGAAATAAAATTGGAATATAATTAAAGCTACAAAATATTTAATTGTTATTGCTGGCCCTACCGCGGTGGGGAAAACGGCTTTAGCTATTGAGTTAGCGAAGCATTATCAAACAGTCATTGTAAGTGCCGACGCAAGGCAATTTTATAAAGAATTGACGATAGGAACCGCAAAACCAAGCGAAGAACAATTAAAAGAAGTAGAACACCTTTTTATTAATAATAAGTCAATTACAGAATTGTATGGCGCAGGTCATTATGAAAAAGAAGCTATTTCTACTTTAGATAATTTATTTACAAAACACCAAATCGTTTTTTTAGTCGGAGGTTCAGGCCTCTATATTGATGCAGTTTTAAATGGCGTTGATGATTTTATTGAAGTGCCAATTGAAGTGAGGGAAAAGTTAAATGCTGAATATATAGAAAAAGGATTAACCTGGTTGCAAGACGAAGTAAAAAAACGAGACGAGAATTATTATGATTCTGTGGATACATTTAATCCACAGCGCTTGATAAGAGCGTTGGAAGTTTGTGTGCACACAGGCAAACCCTATTCTTCATTTTTAAATCAACCAAAGGTAGAGCGCAATTTTACGCCCATAAAAATTTTAATTAATACCGATAGAGAAAAATTATACACTCAAATAAATCAGCGTGTTGATGAAATGATGAATGCCGGTTTATTAGATGAAGTAAAACAACTTTCGGATAAAAAGCATTTAAATGCACTAAAAACAGTTGGCTACAAAGAACTGTATGCCTATTTAGATGCGAGTTATACTTTACAAAACGCAGTAGAAAAAATAAAGCAACATACCCGCAATTATGCAAAACGTCAATTAACTTGGTTTAAAAATAAAGATGACTTTGAAGAATTTGCACCTGCAGATATTGAAAAGATAAAGGGGTATATTGATGTGATTGTTAGTAATTAATCAGTGATTTAGAATTTGCATTTTTTGCAAATAATACCTAGGTTTATTATTGATTAATACTAATAAAATGAAATCAAAATCACCCAATGCGCAGGATATTTTTATTCAAAAATTAAAAGAGGCATTGCCTCCTTCTATTGGTATTGCCGAAGAATTAGCGGAGTTACTTGATATAAGTATAGATAGTGCATACAGGCGTATAAGAGGCGAAACAGATTTGAGTATTAAAGAAGTTCAAATTATCACAAAAAAATATGGTATTTCGCTCGACTCAATTTTTTCGAATTTGGGAGATACAGTAACTTTTACTTATACCAAGCTTACAGACAGCGAAACAAATTTTAAAAAATATTTGAATCGAATTTACAACCATTTAAAAAGTTTAAGTGCTTTTCCGGATAGGAAGCTTTATTATGTAGCGGAAGAGGTACCTATTTTTTATTCATTTTTTACCAAGCAGCTTACAGAGTTTAAATTGTTTTACTGGCAACGAAGTGTTTTAAATATTCCTGAAGTTCAAAATCAAAAATTTGAGTTTGGTAAAATGAATAAGGAATTGATTGAGCTGGCTAATAATTGTTATATAGAATATAAAAAAATTCCTTCCGTTGAAATATGGACAACCGAAACAATTAATACTGCAATCCGCCAAATTGAATTTTACTTAGAAAGTGGCGTTTTTAAAAATGTAAAAGATACTATTGACCTATTGGAACAAGTAAAGGAAATGGCAATTCATTTGGGAGATTGTGCTTTAAACTCTAGAAAAGAGAAAAGTGATAGAACAGAAACCTTTCAACTTTATAGCAGCGATGTAGTTTTAGGTACAAATTGTATTTATGCTAAAAGTGGAGAAGTAAATCATGCGTACATTAGTTTTAACAGCATCAACTCTCTAACAACAAATAATAAAGAGTTTTGCGACGAAACAGAACATTGGATAAAAAATATTATTCGAAAGAGTACTTTAATTAGCGGTGCAGCTGAAAAACAGAGGTTTCAATTCTTTAATCAAATAATAAAGAACATTGATGCTAGTTTAGCAAAAATTAGTTCATAATTTTAAAATCAGATTTATTCTCATTACAATTTAAATAATGGCTAAATTTTTTGCATTTGTTGATGATTATAAAAGGTTAGAAAAACCTGTTTTGAATGTAATCATTTCCGAATTTTTTATTCAGTTGGTAAATGCTACGTTTATGAATATTTTGCCTTTGTATATGACACGCAAAGGTTTTAGCGACGAAGAAATAGCCTTGTTTATTACGTTTCGGTTTTTAGGCGTTTTTATTTTGGCTCTGCCTTTGGGGAATTTAATTAAAGGGAAACGATTAATGCCTTTGTTTTATTTATCAAATATTTGTGTTCCGCTTTTTGGTATTGCCATTGTTTTATCCATTGCTTTTCAATTAAAATACTTAACCCTCATTAGTTTATTATTATGGGGAGCGTCTTTTACGTTTATGCAAATTCCAGTATCACCATTTATTTTACGAAATTCAAAAAAAGAAAATCACACAGCAGGAATTTCTTTAAGTTACAGCGCATGGAGTTTTGCAGGAATTACAAGTGGAATAATTATCGCCGTGCTAGATAAAATCCATCCAACCTTATTTAATGAACAATTTATCTTAATGTTATTTTCTGTTTTGGGTTTTTTTGGTTTGTTTTATTTAGTAAAAATTAAAAATTTTAAAGAGGTGGTGGTAGAAGTTCAATCAACTCACAAAAAAAATAATGAGAAAACCAATAGGAAGCTTATTTTTAAAGCGCTGATACCTACATTAATTATTGCAACCGGTGCAGGATTAACCATTCCGTTTATTAGTTTGTTTTTTGATAAAGTACATCATTTAGATAAAGGTGGTTTTTCGGTCTTAAGTTCCATAGCGGCAGTTTTAGTGGCCTATAGTGCTATGATGGTTCCTAAAGTAAAGCAAAAAATAGGATATAAAATCGCCATACCAACTACACAATCTTTGGCAGTAATTTCTTTGGTAGCATTAGCCACGACGCAATTTTATAGCCAATACTCCATTGCGATAATTATCGCAGCAGTCTGTTATTTGTTGCGCCAACCATTGATGAATATGGCCGGACCAATGACAACCGAATTAATTTTAGATTACGTTGGTGAAAAAAACAGGGAAATTACAAGCGCATTAACAGCTGCTATATGGAGTGGCAGTTGGGTAGTGAGCGGTTTTATTGTTAAAATATTATTTGCACATAAATTTCAATTTGCGAACATCTTTTTAATTACATCGCTTTTATATGCCTTTGGTGTAATTATGTATTATTTACTTATCTTAGATTATATAAAACGCGAAAAACAAGGTTTAATTGAAGAAAAATAATTTAATATTTACGTGTTTGTTTTTTGTAAAGGTGCTTACAGCACAAACGCTTGATTTACCCATCAGTAAAGCCAATTCGCAATTGTTTGCATCATCGATTTTTTGTTTTGGATTAAGAACTGAAGTGAAAAAAAATACCTTGTGTATTTATAAAATAGATTCTAAATTAAAATTAACAGATAGTTTAATAATTGATTTACCAAAATCTTCAACGGATGATTATCTTCAATTATATAGTGATACATTACATAATTATTTAAACATCTATCTCCAAAAAAAAGATAAAAAAACAGTTACGATATACAGATTTGACAGAAAATTTAAATTAATTGCAACTATTGAAAATGCAGATGTGGCACGATTAAACAGTATTTCCAATTTTGAAAAGGAAGTACTGCACTTTGAAAATACTGTATACACCGTTAAGCAAACAGCAGATACTACAGGAAATCAATTTTATGTGAATAAATACAAATTAAAATCTGAGTTAAAAGCCTTTGAATACCAAAACGAATGGCAATTTCCTTTTGAAAGAAGATACATTAACTCTGCCCATTTAATGTTTGCAAATAAGGCATTCGTGTTTTTGTATGTGAATGTTTTAGGTGGCAATAAAACAGGACAATGGCTTTTAAAGATAAATGCACAAACGGGGAAATTAAATAAAGCAAGCAAGTTGAATGATAAAGGTGAAATGAACTTTTATCAGTATGGAAATTTTTTGTTTGACACAACTTCGCAAACTTCACATTTAATTGGACAACGTTTTACTGAAGCACAATTTAATCAAACAAAAAATACAATTAACATCACCAACGCAACTTTTGCTTCTGCCTATTATTTACAAATTGATTCGGCAGGAGAACAAATTTTGAAACAAGATTTTAAACTACCAATTGTTGAACCTAAAACAGCAAACAAAAAACCAATTGCCAATTACCTTTTTAGAGTTACTAAATTTAGTATCGATAATGAAAATAATGTGTTGTTTGAAACAGATATTTTTAAAAGTACCAACGCTAATTTGTGTTACACCTATTGTAATACTAATCTGTTTAAACTCTCTAGCAATAATGGACAATACGTTCTGGAGAAAAATTCAATTCAAACAAATCCCTTGGTAGAAACATACTTATCTTCAAAAGATAATTTAGACATGAACGGAAAACTATGTGCGGACAGCCTTATTAATTTTGAAACAGTGTATTATAAGTCTCAACTATTTCCCAGTAAGGTAAATTTTAAATGGGATGAATCTAAAAACCCAATTTACATCGTTCAAAAAACCGACTCTAAAAAAGGAATACTTGATTATTCGTTAATTGCTCCCGTAAATAAAATTTATAAGTTGCAAAAAATCGAGAATATAAATAAAACTGAAAATCCTTTAATAATAGGTCTTTCAAATACACAATACGTCATCGTAAGACAATTACCTGCCGATACCTATCAACTAAAAATATATACTTGGTAATTTTCAAAAATAAAAAGGATGAAAAAAGTAATTATTTTAATTTTAATTTTTATTAATTCAACTAGTTTTTATTCTCAAAAAGCGTTTATACCTGAACCAACTTTAAAAGTTGTAAGCGATTTTGAAAATCTATTAACCGAGGAGGAACAAAATAGTTTGGCCAATGATATCAGGAAGGAATATGATGCCAATTCTAACCAATTAATGGTTGTTGCCATACCAACTGCATACTTAGGAAACTTAACTATTGAAGACTATACCCAACAATTGTTTGAGAAATGGCAACCAGGGCAAAAAAATTTAAACAATGGTGCGATATTAATCATAGCAGGCTCAAAAATAGATAGTGTGGGTAGGAAACTTAGAATTCATACTGGATATGGTGTTGAGGGAATTTTGCCAGATATTTTATGCAGTAGAATTGAGAAGGAGATTATGGTTCCGGAATTAAAACGTGGTAATTATTATAAAGCTATAAAAAGTGGATGCGCATCAATTTTAAATTTTATAGGCAAAGAGAATATTGGTAATAGACCAAAATTTAAAATAGAAATTTTAAAAGGAAATAATTTAGTGTATGATTATGCTCGCATTTTTTCAGATGAACAGATAGAGGCTTTAGAAAAGAAATTAAAAAAAGGCTTTAATAATAAAAGGAAAATTGTAATTACAAATTTGGATTATAGTGTGGAAGTCAATTCAGCTTATGTTTCCTCCTCATACGAGGGTGATACATCTCTCATTGAAATAGGATATAATCCGGGTTATTATATAAACACAAGTGATTCAAGCATGCGTTTTGATGAAACACATAAAAAGTACACTTTAAATTTTTCAAGTAACTATAATGAGTTTGATTATAGAGATTTTATGAAGTTATTAAAAGTTCAGGATTCAATAGCGTATTCTATAAATAATTTAGGGATAAATGCTGTTACCAATAGTTTAATTGACAGGGTAGAGGTGTTTTATTCGAAGAGAATAAAGAAATATGAGAAATTCTTCGGAAGTTTATTTTTGATTACTGTAATTATGTTTTTTTTATCTCAGATTGCTAAAAAGGGAACTAAAAATTATAAATTAAAAAAGAACCTTCTGATAAAGGTTAGTTTCGGAATTATTTTGACGATTATTAATTTATATTCATTGTTTAGCCTTTTAACGTTTGAAATGGCCTATTATTTTACATTTGTAGATTTTGTAGCTTTACTTAAATGGCAAGTTATTACAATTTTGATAATGCTCGCAAGTTCACATATTCTTAATATTTATTTTATTTACAAAATAAATAATTATTTTTTCGATTCGAAATTGTTTGCATGGCTTGGAAAAGGCAGCGGAGACAGTACGTATAGTTCCTCTTCATCTAGTTCATCCTCCTCCTCTTATTCGTCATCGTCAAGTTACAGCAGTAGCAGCAGTTCGAGTTCTTCCAATAGTGGTTATTATGGAGGTGGTGGAAAATCGGGTGGTGGAGGAGCAAGTAGCGATTGGTAAATTTACATGTTATAAACTCAACCAATTTTTAGCGGACAAACCTAAAATTTTTTCTTTTTCTAAATCACTAATTGGGGCAGTACGCACTAATTCCCCTGGAACAGCTTCTCCTAAAGGGAATGGATAATCACTGCCTTGTATAATTTTATCTGCACCAACCATGTCAATAACATATTGCAACAATTTGTGGTCGCATACATGGCTGTCTACCCAAAATTTCCCTAAGTATTCTTTTGGATTAAAAGGATTATCAATGGCTACCAAATCCGGTCTGCATTCCCAACCATGTACAATTCTGCCTAATGTGGGTAAAAATGAGCCACCGCCATGCGCAAAACAAACTTTTAAATTCTTATATTTTTCAAAAATACCACCAAAAATAAAACTGCAAATAGCACGGCTAATTTCAGCAGGCATTCCCACTAACCAAGGTAGCCAATATTTTGACATGTGTTCTTGTCCCATCATTTGCCATGGATGAATTAAAATAGCAGCATTTAATTTTTCGCAAGCAGCAAAAAATTCGTAAAACTGAGGTTCGTGTAAATTTAAATTATTGATGTTACTACCAATTTGCACACCTTTAAAACCATTAGCCATGCAACGCTCTAATTCTTTAATGGCAAGGGAAGTATCCTGCATAGGCACTGTAGCCAGGCCAATAAATTTATCTGGGTGGTTATTTACAGTTGTTGCAATATCATCATTTAAAAATTGGCTTACTTCCAAACAATCGTCTGATTTTGCCCAATAACTGAACATGACCGGAATAGTACAAATCACTTGCACATCTGCTTTGTGCTCTGCCATTTCTTTAATGCGAATATCAGCGTCCCAGCAATTCGCCAAAATTTCTCTGAATTTTTTATCGCCCTGCATCATCCAAGCCTTATTTGCTTCGTGATGATTTAATTGTATAAAATCGCCATAACCAAATTTCTTTTTAAAATCTGGAATATGTTTGGGTATAATGTGCGTGTGAGTATCTATTGTAAACATCCTGTAAATATAAAAAATGAATTTACATTTTACTAAGTACTAAGGCCGCTTTTTGCGAATAAAATTCACCATCGTCTACTATTTGTTTTAACAGGTTTTTTGCCTCGTCAGTATTGCCAGTTTCAATAAGGCAAAGGGCTTTGTAATAAAGTGCTTCCTGCAAAAATGTGTTGTTGGTGTTAGAAATACAATCTTCAAAATAGGTGAGTGCTTTTGAAAAATTCTTTTTATTGAAATAACACATGCCAAAATAAAATTTGCAATTAATGTCAACGTTAGTGCATGCCGAAACTGTATTTAAAGAATTGATGCATTGATTGTAATTCCCTTTTTTAAAGTAAAGCATGGCTTCAGAGATAATATCATGTAAATAGTAATTAGGCTCTTGTTTTAATCCTTCTACTCCGCTCAGGGTCGCAGTTTTGTTTGCTTGGGAAGCAGAAAGACCTCCGTTGTAATTAAGTTTTACCTGCTGATTTTTGTTAAAGTAAAGTACACTATAATTGGTAATTTTTAAATCGTGTAAATAAATGACAGAAGCATTGGGCATGTATTTTATTTTTGAAGGGCTTAAATTTTTATCGGAAATACTGCTAATGTTTATGGGTTCAATGGGCACTATAATAATAGTATCATTATCGTTTGTGGCTTGTGCAAGGGTATCGATTATTTTTGCTTTGTGCGAATAGATAAAATTTTCATGCTCAACTTTAACGGGATCAAGCACTATTGTTTTGTTGGCGGAAGTAATTTCTTTTTCAACGGAATCTCTTAAAATGATATCTGCTTTTGTGGCATATATTTTTGGTTGATTATAAACACTAAAAAAACACGATACACCAATAAACACGCCAATTATCAAACTAATGAAACTAAAGTAAGCGCCATTATTGTAGCTAAACGCTCGGTTTTTTATTTTAGAACGAAGTTCGTTAATGTCCTTCTCATCTAGCTTCGTTTTCTCAAAGCCTAGATTGGCGAGGTATTCCAAATCGTTTATATTGTTTTTATTAGGCAGCATGTTTCTTAATGTTTTGTTTTTGTTCAATTAATAGTTTTAAGTTGCGTTTACCGTTTTGTATGTAACTTTTTATTTCGTTTAAACTAAACTTGGTTTTGTCCGCTATTTGTTGATATGATAAATTTTGTAAATAAAATAGCTCTACACACAGCTTTTGGTTTTCTTTTAATTGTGGCAAACATTCTTTCATGTATTCTAAAAGTAATTCTTCATTCACGCTTTCAATTTTTTCTTCTTCTAAAAGTGTAGTTGTATTTACTTCAAAATCCAAGTAATTTTCGCTAACAAAATGTTTGTGTTTGTTTTTTCGTAATTCGCTAATGCAATAGTTTCTAACCACAAAACTTAACCAGGCTTTAAAATTTTTCACTTCAGATTTTTTTAGTTCTGTAAGTAGTTTTTCAAAAATCTGCATTACCATGTCTTTGGCTACATCTTTATCCTTAAAATAAAACAAGCATACACCAAATACCGTTTTTACATGTTTTTCAAACAAATCGCCCACCAACGTTTTATTGCCTGTGAGGTAGTACTCATGGGCAATTGCTTCATCGCTGGCAAATTCTTTCTTTTTAAATAACCACATAAATCGGTATTTCTATAAATAAGACGTTAAAACCATATAATTCCATAAAATTAATTTTTTTGACGGTTTTTATGGAAATTACTTTTTGAGTCGTCTTTATTATGAAAGCGCTTTTATAAATTAATTAGTCATCAACCTAAAAAATAGAAATCATGAACAAATCAATCATTAAAACAGCAAGTATCTGCATTACATTTTTTGTAATGGCATTTACCGCACAAGCACAATCGGGTTACGGAGAAATACGCGGTATTATTAAAGATATGCAAGATTTGCAGCCCGTGCCTTATGCAACCGTAAAAATTACGCAAGGTGATTATTTAGTAGGCGGAACCACAACCGACGAAAATGGTAAGTATAAGTATAAACCATTAACCCCGGGTACTTACGAAATTTACGTTTCTGAATCTGGCCATCAAACACAACCAGTTCATAAAATTACGGTTACACCCAACGAAGCAACTTATGTAGATGTAAAGTTGGCCTCAAACACGTTTACCGAGGTAGTAATTACTGCCAAAGCTTACGACTATACCAAATCAGGCGTTGACAAAACAATGTACACCATGGTGAGTGTGGATGCCAAAGATCTTTTAAAAAATGCAAGCTTTAATGCTGGTGATATTAAAGGTTCTTTAGCCGTTTTAAAATCAGATGTTATTGAAGATTCTGATGGAGAGGTGCATGTGCGCGGTTCGCGGGGAGATGCTACGGCTTATTTTGTAGATGGAGTAAGGACAATCAGCCCAAATACGATTCCTAATTTATCCATTGAAAATTTGACATTTTTTAGCGGCGGTGTGCCTGCTATGTATGGCGATTTAACCAGCGGCGCCGTAATAGTAACCACCAAAAGTTATTTTAGTGGCATACGCGATAAAAACATACGAGTAACACAACTACGCGAAAAAATAAAAGAAGAAAAAGCCTTGCAAAAAGCAAAAGAAGACGAAGAAAAACGCCTAAAAGAAATTGAAGAAGAAAAGAAAGTAAAGGAAGGATAGTTTTTAATAATAATTTGTAAAACCTCTGTTAGTTATACTGGCAGAGGTTTTTTGTTGAATTCAGTTTTCAGAGTATTAAAAATTTATTATATTTTTGCTTTTCAAATCAAAATATTTTGAAACAAATTACTAAAGAAGTTATAATTGATTTTATTCAAAAAAACAATTTAGAACTTCAATCCACACATCAAAAATTATGCTTGCCAATTATAAATAGATTATATAAAAAAATGTTAATTGGAATAAATTTTTCAAGTATTAAGGTTGCAGATGATTTAATAATAGATGGACACCATAGATATTTAGCTTCACTTTTGGCAGGTTGTGATATAGAAAGAGTCATGTCAAATATTACTTCAGCTACAAAAATAACAAAATGGAATGCGATTGATTATGTAGAAGAAGATTGGGACACCCCAGCTAAAATTCGTATGTTAAATGAAGAAGACGCCTTGCAAAACAATGTTTCAATTGAAGAGATTATTAAATTAATTAAATAAATCGTATCTTTGTAATAATGTTAATCTTCTTAGACATAGATGGTGTTATGGTTCCTGCTAAAAGCTGGGAAAAACCGGAATTATTAAATGATGGATTTCCTGCTTTTAATTTAAGAGCCGTTAGTGCGCTTCAGAGTATTATTTCTGATGGTGTTACTGTTATGCTTACTACTTCTCATAAGTCAAGCTATAGTATTGACGAATGGAAGAATATTTTTGAGAGAAGAGGAATTAAAGTAAATAAATTAAAATCTTTAGATAGCAATGTTAACAATCTAACTAGAAAAGAGGAAATTCTGAATTGGTTTAATGTTAATACTTGCGATGAGGACTTTATTATTATCGATGATGATAAATCGTTAAACGACCTCCCTAAATTTTTAAAAGATAATTTAGTTTTAACTAATTCTATGGTTGGTCTAACTGATCAGCATTTACAAGAAATTAAATTAATTCTCAATAGAGGATTACAAAAGGTGTAATTTTATTATAGAATTTGTAAAACCTCTGTTAGTTATGCTGGGAGAATTTTTTGTTAAATAAGTTTTATATCCCACTATTTACGATATAAGTACCTAATTTTTGTATAGTATTATAAAGCATTTCAATAAATTGGTGTTTAACATCTCTGTCAACAAAAGATTTTATAATGGAAACTCCATCCGCTGAAATTTTAGAGCTGAACAGATAAATTAACTTTTCTTGCAAGTCTTTTTTATCCGATTCCTCAATATTAGAATTTATAATCTTAGTTAAAATATTATCCGTTGATGCAATTAGGAAGTAAAAACTCATAAAAGTAGGCGTAGGTATAAGATCTTCAAGTGTTTTTTTGTTAGATAGACTGCAGTATTTTTTAAATTCGAAGAGTGCTGGAGTCCCATAGTATTCTATTTGTCTAGAAAATTGGAAATCGTTAATATCTGTCCTAAGATTATTAATATCATGAATTATAGAATTATACTTACGCTCGTTTTCATTCCGTTTTACTTCTTCTTTTAAGGAGTCTTTTTGAATTTCATTTGCTTTTATTTGTTGTTGAAAGGAGAAGTAAACCAAAACGGCACCAATAAAATTGATAAATGGCGCTGTTATACCACCAATTGTGTCACCAATTGGCCCAGTTTTTCCAAAATTAAAAAAGGAATAAAACGATGGTTGAGTGAAAATTGTGGGAATAAAAAGCAAGATTAGTCCAATGAATAGCAGAATTAAATATGTTCTTTTATTTAAAATGAAATGTTTTCTAATCGAATAATAAAAAATTATTGATGGTTAAATGATTAAATCAAATATAGGAAATTTTAAAGAAATTAAATAATCTAGGGTTTTTATATTATTTTTTGGCTACAACCTCTATCAATTGTTTAGAATAAACATTTTTGGTTTTATACCTTATAGCTGGTGAATATTGGTAGGCAGTGCTTTCAATGGTAAACGTATTTTTAGTTGGAGATAAAGTGCCGGTTGATACGCTACTGTTCCAGTCAAACGCGGTACTAAAGTAACTAACATCAATGGAGTAACCACTTACAGATGTCCAATGCATTACATACTCATTACCAATTTTGAGTCCACTCAAATCAAAATGACTATTTGGTGTGAAGGATGATACAGTAGCAATATATTTATCTGTAGTAATTGTAGGAGTGGGCGAGCCGTCAATAGAAGCAGTGTTGGTGCAAACAACATTATAAACGCCATTTAAAAAATTAGCACTATTTTCTACCACATGAACTGTTTTGGTTACGGTGGCAGCCATATTGCCGGCAGCATCGGTACAGTCGTAGTCTAAATAATAAGTTCCGGGAAAAGCGGTGTTCACCGTTCCTGTAATGTTTACATCTAAACATTTGCCATTGTCAATCACTTCCACTTTTTCAGCCCCATAATTTGTATGCAGAAAAGCTGTATCAATTTTATTACGAATTACAATAACAGGAGGAATAGTATCCTTAATTTTATCTATTAGATCTGAATTTAAATTTTCATCACAGGACGAAAAGAAGTTAAAGATAATAAATAATAAAGGTACTAGTTTTAATATCCGCATTGTAATTGAGGTTTGTATTATTTAATCAGTACCCTTTAAATTCTTAAAAGTTCAATTACTTAAGAAATTATTATTTCACTATATAATCCCTACATCTGTGGTTTTTACCCAGCCTTCGTTGCCATTATCTAACTTAATTAAAAGCCAATCGCCATTGTTTTCAACCACACGAATTTTGGTGCCTTCGTGCAGGCTAAATTTGCTTGATGCGGCAGGAGTTGGCTCGTTCATAATTTTAATTTCTTTTGCCGTAATAATTGCAAATTTATTTTCGCTTTTTGATTTTAAAGCCGAATAACCTAGTGAGTATGTAATTACAAAACCAATTAACAAAAAAATACTAAATAAAAACGAAATGCGTTTTAATGCAACATTCCCCGAACTTACAAAAACAAAAAATAAAACACAGCCAATTAATAAAGTGGCAATGCTTAGCCAGGCCCATGATGAAGTAGATAAAGAAGACAGTAAATTGGATTTTACAGCGCTGATGAAAAAGTTTTCTTTGGCGTCAATTTTATCAATGGTTTTAGCCGAGGCAATACCTAAATTAATCCTTACGTCTTCATCATTAGGATTTATTTTACGTGCCAATTCGTAATAATAAATGGCCTTGCCTAATTGATTGTTTTTGTAATAGGTATTACCCAAATTATAATACAATTGATACGATTTAAAACCGTCTTTTACCAGCTCTTCATAATTCAGAATAGCATCTTTGTATTTTTTAGAGTCGTAAGCTTGCTCGGCCTTTTGTAATTTTTCATTACTAAAAGTCTTTGAAACGAAAGTAAGGAGTAAAATAAATATGACTATAGTTTTGTTCATTTTAATTTTTCAAAATCTTTCAAAATTTTTCTCAATCATTTAATTTTATTTAACTGTTCTTCTAAATTGGTTATTAAATCAATGGTATCTTTATACACTGCCTGCAAATCGCCACTTACCGCACCGGGAGCATATTTGGCATATTCGCTGGTTTGTAAAGTAGCAATTAATTTTATGTTAATGGTTTCGTCAACTTGTTTTATAGTTAATGTTTTTTGAATATGCTCTTGCGACAAATCAGCCACAGGAATATTTAGTTTATTGCTGATGTAATTGTTTAGGGCCAATAAAATTTCAGTATAAAAACCATCTTTATTATTTTGCTGCATTAATTTTTCGGCAAGCACTAATTGTTTTTTAGCCACTTTAGCTGCTTTGCGCTCTTTAACCAACACCATATTGCTGTTGTTTTTAATGTGATTTCTTCTTACTATTAACCCACCTAATAAAGCTAACAACGGAAAAGCCAATAAAGCAAAATGTACGGGCGAATTAAAAAATTCAGTTTCGGTTTTTACCAATTCAAAATTTCCTTTTTTAATATAACGAATGTCATTATCACTTGCCTTTACCTGATTTTGAGGTGTATATACTTGTGCTCCTGTACTGTTTGGATCGGGAGGTAATACTTTGATGGTAATTGGTTCAGGTGAAATAGTAATATATTTTTTTGATTCTAAATTAAAATAACTGAAATCCAGATCTTTTAAAACGTAATCGCCTTCGCTGCGTGGAATAACCAAATAATCAAATGTTTTTGAATTTCCGTTTTCAACTATTTTTGGGTCGTAAGTCTCAAAGCCTTCAGGCAACGTTGGCTTTGGAGGATCAACCAGTTTTAAATTTCCTTTCCCGCTTACTGTCATTTTTAAATTGAAGGCATCGTTTGCTTTTAATTCTGTTCGGCTTGCTTCTACTTTAAAATTGTAATTTCCAACGGCGCCACTAAAACTAGCTGGTTTTCCCTCTTCAGGTAATCCAACTACTTCAACAGTAGTAGGTCTGCTTTTTGTACTTACAGGAATATCTTCGTAACCCGCAGTACCAAAAAATTGCTCAAAAATATTTTTAGGTTTAGAATTGGTTTGCTTTCTCACAACTATTTCACATTCGGCAGGTGCTAACGATAATTTTCCCGCTTTATTTGCAATGCAGGTATGGCGGAACAATTCATAAGTTTGATACATGACCCCATCTACATTTTCATTTACAATTTGTCCTTTAGTTGGTGATTCTAACAATTGCATGTAAAACCCGTCATAAGTTGGCGGATTTACTTTTTGAAAGCCAACAATTGGCAAACGTGAATACACTTTTTGAATGATAGTGATTTGTTCGCCCAATACACATTTACTTTTGCTAATACCTGTGCGAATGAATACATCACCACCACTTACTTTGTTGTATTGTGCCTTATCATCGTTTGCGCCTGTTGAATTTTGTTGAGTAGTTGCAGCACCTTTTGTAACATCTAAAGTAATGGCGTTTGTTTCAAAACGCTGACTGCCGGCAGTAACATAAGCCGTACCAATTGTTGCTTTTCCTTCTTTTTTTGCAACCAATGCCCACGACAATGTCATTTGAGTAGAGGTTTGCCCGTTAACCCATTGCATGCTACTGCTTTGGTTGGGACCACTTACAATGTCAAAATCTTTAAAATTAGGTGGTGTATAATTATTAGGATTAGTGTTTATAACAATCGCATATTCAAATGGCACACCAACTTGTACCTGTTTTGAGCTAACTTGTGCATAAACTGTTTGAGCTACATACTTTAAACTAAAGAGTGTGAGCAGAAAAATTAAATATGTATATTTTTTTATTTTCATTTTAATTATCAAATTGTCTCATTGACTAATTGTATAATTATATTACCAATCTTTATCTACGGTAGTTTTACCGCCGTCTTCTTGTTTTTGTTTTCGTTTATCTTGTAGCTTTTGTTCTTTGTTCATTAAGGCTTTTAAAAGCTGTTCTGCCTGATCTTTACTAATATTATCTTGTTTTGGTTGGGCGTTTTTATCTTTATCTTTTTTATCTTCTTCTTTTTTGTTCTGGTTGCCGCCTCCGCCACCGCCGCCTTTTTTGTCTTCTTTGGGTTTGTGTTTTAGGGCGTAAGCTAAATTATAGCGTGTATCTTCGTCTTTGGGGTTATATTTTAATGATTTTTTATATGCATCAATCGCTTGATTATAATCTTTTTTCTGCAAATAACAGTTACCAATATTATGCCAGGCTTGGTGTAACGTATCTTTGTTTGAAATGTTATTTGCAACTGCGGCAAAATTTTGAGCAGCTTCATCAAAAACTAGAGCTGCCATAGAGTCAGGTGTAACTTTTTTGCCGGCTTGAACGAAATTTTGTTTGCTGGCTTTAATTTCTAGTGCATTTTTATATAAGGAATTTCCAAGATTAAAATTTGCTTTTTGATTATTTGGATTAGCTTTTAACGCTAGGCGATATTTTTCTGCGGCTTCGGAGTAACTACTGTCTTTATAACTTTTGTTACCGTAATATATTTTCTTAGCATCTTCTTGAGAGGAAATTGACAAGTTGCAAACTGTTAGTAGTATAACAGTTGTTGACTTTGCAGAAACAGAAAATAAATTTAACTTTTTAAACCATTCACTCACACGCTCACTAATTAAAAACTCGATAAAGAAAAATACAAGTGCCAGACCCAAAAACCATTGGAATTGATCTTCGTAATCGGTGTACATTTTATTTTCCAATTGCGCTTTGTCCAAATCACCTATTTTATCCAATACTGCCCCTAAGCCAATATCCGCCTGACTAGCTTGGACATAAACGCCATTGGCTTTCCCGGCAATAGTTTTTAAAATATCAGAATTTAATTTTGTAATAACCGTTTGTCCATCTTTATCTTTTCTGTACCCTTTTACAACCCCATTTTCAACTAATGGAATAGGTACCCCTTTTTCAGAACCAATACCAATGGTATTAATCATTATTCCATTTTTACCTGCTTTTTCGGCGGCGGCAATAGCCTCAGAAGAATGGTTCTCGCCATCAGTAATTAAAATAATAGCTCTGTTTTTACCCTCGTCATTACTAAATGATTCGCTTGCTTTTTCAATGGCGGCTTCAATATTAGTGCCTTGAACAGGCACCATTCCAGGACCAATTGATTCTAAAAATAATTTGGCTGCACTGTAATCAATAGTAATAGGTAATTGCACGTAGGCTTCACCCGCAAAAATTATTAAACCTAATCTATCTCCTTGCAATCCGTCAATCATTTTTTCAAGGGCGTATTTGGCTCGTGTTAAGCGATTAGGGCTTAAGTCCTGCGCCAACATACTGTTACTAACGTCTAGGCAAACAATTATATCAGCACCTTCGCGTTTTACTTCGGTTAGTTTACTGCCCGTTTGTAAGTTACAAAGCGCAATAATTAAATTGCTAAATCCTAACAAAAATAAAATAACTTTTATATTTCGCTTACGTTTGCTGTAATAAGGGATTAAATCAGAAACTAAATTTGCATCACCTAATTTTTTTAATTTCCTCTTACGTGAAATAAGATACCAAATAAACAATACCAACATAACTGGTACAGCAATTATGCCATAAAAATAAATAGTATGTTCGAATTTAAACATTTATGGTATGGATTTAAAAATAGTAAAACGTAATAAAAATTCTAATAGTAATAACACAGCAGCTAAAATTGCCAATGGTAAAAAATGTTCGGCTTTGTTTGTAAAACTCTTTTCGCTAATAATGGTTTTTTCCATTTTATCAATCTCTGCGTAAATGTCTCTTAAACTCGATTTATTAGTAGCTCTAAAATATTTTCCGCCGGTCATATTCGAAATTTCAGTCATAGTTTTTTCATCAATGTCAACGTCTACATAGTCGTATTCGTACTCATCTTGGGTATAACGTGCTACAGGTGTTAGTGCTTTTCCGCGTGTTCCAATACCAATACAATACACGCGAACACCAAATGTTTTTGCCAAATCTGCCGCTGTTAATGGAGCCACTTCGCCAACATTGTTTACGCCATCGCTAATTAAAATTACTACCTTGCTTTTTGCTTTGCTCTCTTTAATACGTCCTACTGCTGTGGCTAACCCAACTCCAATAGCGGTTCCATCCTCTACCATACCAACTTTAATAATCGGAATCATGTTTTTTAAAACCTTGTGGTCAGTGGTTAACGGACATTGTGTAAATGCTTCACCACCAAAAATTACCATGCCAATTCTATCGTTAGGGCGTGCATCAATAAATTCCTGAATAACATCTTTTGCGGCATCTAAGCGATTAGGTTTAAAATCTTTTGCCAACATTGAAGGAGAAACGTCCATACTCAACACAATATCGATGCCTTCTGTTTTACTATTTTTCCAGCTGCTGCGACTCTGTGGGCGGGCTAATGCAGCTATCATTAATGCAAATGCAGAAATGCGTAATACAAAAAGTACATGACGAAACTTGGCTCTATTAGAAGATTTTATGCCCTGAAATAATGTAAATGAAGAAAAATTCAATTCTCCTTCGTGTTTTTTTAAACGCCAGATATACCAAGCAATCATTACAGGAATGATTAGCAATAACCAAAACCAGTGCTTTTCAGCGAATTGTATGTCGTTGAAGTAACTAAACATTTTTGTTAGGCGCTGTATTTATTGTTCCTTGTTCTTGAATGGTAATTACCTCTTCACGTTTAGTCCCATTCACGAAATCAAATGCGTTTTGTAAAGTGAAAGCGTGTTCCACTTCAATAGGGGTCATTTTTGCAAACTTTACCAAATCGGATAACTGAAGAAGTTGCTGTAATTTTTCCTTACTAACCGGGTCAACCACTTGGGTACGGAACGCCATCATAATTTCGTCAGTTGTACTTTCAAGTGCATTAACATTAAAACGTTCCTCAATATATTGACGAATAGTTTCGGAAATAGACGAATAATATTCCTTTGTATTACCCACTTTCCACTCTTGTGCCTCTTTAATTTTTTCAAGAGAGGCCAAGGCAGTAATATGTGGAGGAATCTTAGGTTTTTCAGGGGTAATAATTTTACTATTACTTTTCTTGGTGAAGTAAACCGTTATTAAGATTACTGCAACAATCAATAGAATTGCTGCAATTCCAATATAAATGTAATTTTTGAACCATTTCCAATTAAAAGGTTCGTCGAATATTGGTTTAATATCTTTTAGTTTGGCAGCGCTGGTATCAGTAGGAACAGTATGAACTTCTAAAAGTAATGTTTGTGTAAAAAGAACATTATTTGTGTCGTTATTTAAAATAAACTTAAAGCCGGGAATAGCAAAATAGCCACTATCATAAGCGCTAATGATTAATTGCTGATGTTGCAGTATGTTGGAGGGATTATTTTTATCGGGAATCATAGTATCAATTGCTGATACAGAAACAACCTCTACTTTTCCGGTAAGTGTATCTCCAATGGATGGCCATTGAACTTTTAAATCTTTTTGATTGGCATTGTAATTAAAATAGATGTCGAGTTTAACTTGTTCTCCAATCCGAATTTTTGAGGAATCCAGAACAGCATCAACTCTTACACTTACCTGTTCGGTAGGCTGGTTTTGCGACTTAGTAAGTGATGTACTAAGAATAAGAAGAAAAAGTATGTGTTTTAGTTTTTTCATTTTTTAAAGCACCCTTCGACGCGCTGCTCAGGATGAAGGAACTATCTATTTTTAAATAAATTCATTAATGGCTTAATATAACTTTCGTGCGTATAAATATTTGTGGCATCAATACCACTTCTATTAAATGTGTCCTTTAAATCATTTTCAAACTTTAAACTGTTGGTTTTGAATTTATGTTGGAAATGCTTATCATTAGTATCCACCCACATTAATTTGCCTGTTTCGTTGTCTTTTAATTTTATTAATCCAACTTTTGGTAATTCGGTTTCAGTTTTATCTACTATGCGCAAAGCCACCAAATCGTGTTTTTTATTGGCAATTTTTAAAGCGTCTTTATAATTATTCTCAGCATAAAAATCACTGATAAAAAATACAACGCTTCGTTTTTTAATTACGTTGGTTAAATACTTTAAAGCAATTTCTAAATTCGTTTTTGTGTTTTGAGGTTTAAATTCAATAAGCTCTCTAATGATCCTTAAAACATGAGACTTACCTTTTTTTGGTGGAATAAATTTTTCAATTTTATCGCTAAAAAATATCACCCCAATTTTATCATTATTTTGAGATGCCGAAAAAGCCACAACAGCGCATAATTCAGTAATTAATTCTTGTTTAAATTGTTTATTGGTTCCAAATGCTCCGCTGGCACTTACATCCACCACTAATACTACACTTAATTCACGTTCTTCTTCAAATACTTTTACAAAAGGTGTATTAAAACGGGCGGTTACATTCCAATCAATTGTTCTGATATCATCTCCCGGAGTATATTCACGTACTTCAGAAAAAGCCATACCACGACCTTTAAAGGCACTATGGTACTCCCCCGAAAAAATCTGACTGCTCAAACCACGGGTTTTGATTTCTATTTTACGAACTTTTTTTAATAACTCTGAGGTTTCCACTTTTTTGAAATGATAAATTTTAAATTTTAAATTATAAATTGGCAAATGTCATTTAACATCCAACATTTAGAATTTAAAATCTCTATGGTACTTCAACTGTATTTAAAATTTCGGTAATAATGTTTTCTGAAGTAATATTCTCGGCTTCGGCTTCGTAAGTAAGACCAACACGGTGACGCATAACATCTAAACAAACTGCACGAACATCTTCAGGAATTACATAACCTCTGCGTTTAATAAATGCATAAGCCTTGGCAGCCAACGCTAAGTTGATACTGGCGCGTGGACTTCCACCGTAAGAAATTAAACCTTCAAATTTTTGTAATTTATACTCTTTTGGAAAGCGTGACGCGAAAACAATGTCAACAATGTAACGTTCAATTTTTTCATCCATATAAACATCCTTTACAACTGCACGCGCTTTAATGATATCATCCGGGTGCAGAATGGTGTTTGGAGTTGGCATTCCGGTAGGTGAAATATTAGATTGAATAATTTTTCGTTCATCTTCTTTGGTTGGATAGCCAATAACAATTTTAAGCATAAAACGATCCATTTGCGCTTCAGGTAAAGGATAAGTACCTTCTTGTTCAACCGGATTTTGAGTCGCTAATACTAAAAACGGATTTGGCAATTTAAATGTTTGATCGCCAATAGTGACTTGTTTCTCTTGCATGGCTTCTAACAACGCAGATTGTACTTTGGCTGGGGCGCGGTTAATTTCATCGGCTAAGATGAAGTTGGCGAAAATAGGACCTTTGCGAATAGAGAATGATTCTTGTTTTTGACTGTAAATTTGAGTACCAATTAAATCTGCGGGCAACAAATCCGGTGTAAATTGAATACGACTGAATTGTGCATCTACGCATTTTGCCAAAGTATTAATTGCAAGTGTTTTTGCTAAACCAGGTACACCTTCTAATAAAATATGGCCATTACTTAATAAACCAATGAGAAGGCGTTCTACCATGTGTTTTTGACCGATAATCACCTTGTCCATTTCCATTGTAAGCACATCGATAAATGCACTTTCGCGTTGGATTTTTTCGTTAATTTCTTTAATATCTACCATAAAAAGTTTATTTCAAAACAGTAGGTAAAGATAGTCAGGCAAGGGGTTTTAGCTAGTTTTGGAGTAGTTAAAATTTGTTAACGGACTCCTTTAAACAATCTTAAATAATTGTAAAGGAATCAGCATCTAATCCAACTGGAAAGGCTTTCCTAAAGTCGGTTAAGTATGTTTTATCCAATAGAATGGTTTCTATGCTTTCTTCATTTGCCTTGGTTTTACTGATAATTTCGCCACGCGGATTAATTACCATACTATCGCCAGAATGTGAAAAATTATTTCCGTCAAGTCCAATTCTGTTAAGTCCAATTACATAACATTGGTTTTCGATTGCACGTGCAATAAGTAGTTGTTTCCACGGAAAATTACGAATTTCAGGCCAGTTGGCAACATAGATAAGAACGTCGTACTCCCAACCGCTTGTTATTGGTCGTGTGAAGTTGGCTGTTTGAGTATACGCCTCCGACAACTTATAACTAATATCCGTAAACTTATTTCTGCTCCAAATCGGGAAACGTAAGTCGTAACAAATTAATGGACAAATATTCCACTCTTGAATTTGCATAATTATTTTTTTTGTGCCGGCGGTATAATTTTCATCCTCTTTTGCCATTCTAAATAAATGGCGTTTGTCATAAGTTGCAAAATTTTGATTTGGCTCTACCCAAAATAAACGGTTGAAATAGTTATTACTGTCATTTATGGCCACACTTCCTGTAATTACTGCATTTTTTTGCTTTGCTTTTTGTTTTAACCATTCTAATGTTACATTATCGTTCTCAGCAAATTGTTTTGGATTCATCGTAAAGCCTGTAGTAAACATTTCTGGCAAAACAATTAAATCAGTTTGTTCGTTAACCGAATTAATTAAATTGTCAAAATGCGATAAATTTTTTTCACGATTTTCCCAATGTAAATGGGTTTGTATTAAGGTTATTTTCATCTACAATATTTATTTAAAGCATTTATAGCTGGTTCGAAATTATTTTGTGCGGCAAATTTAAAATCTTCGCAAGGGCTTTTCTTTAAGTTAACTTTTGCTACACCCCGCCAATAATAGGCTTCATAGTAATTAGGCTTCATGTTAATACAAACGGAAATATCGCTGATGCACGCATCAAAATTTTGTTTTTTGCCCTGGGCTATGGCACGTTTAAAGTAAAAATCGGGTTCGTCATTTATTAAGTCTATACTGTTATTATAGGCGGCAATTGCTTCATTTAATTTATTTAAATCATTATAACAATTGCCTAAAACAAAGTAAGCTTTGGCATTGTTTTTTTCCAAACTTAAAGCCAAATTAACATCTTTGATGGCTTTCGATAAATCGTTAAGTGCATAATATGCCGAGGCACGTCCTACCAGTGCTTTAGAATAAAGATATAAATTTAAAGACTGATTAAAACTTTTAATGGCTAATTCGGGTTTATTCATTTTTAAGAATAGAAGACCACGATTATAAAAACCTTTGTAGTTATTTGGGGCAACAGTAGCCGCTTTATTAAAATAGTCAAGTGCTTTTAAATTGTTGTTAGCAAACATGTATTCAACTCCCAAACTATTTAATGCTATGAATTGATTTGGGTAGTTTTTCAAAATGTCTTCGTATAAACTAGTTGCACTTTGCCATTTGCTTATTCTGTTAAATGTGAAGGCAGAAAAAATTAGAATTACAAGTGCGTAAATAATTACTTTATTTGTTTTTATTACGTTTACTATAAAGCTCAAAGCCCATGCAAAACCAATAATTGGTAGGTAAGCATAACGGTCTGCATATAGAGCTTCTCCAAAAGGTAATAATTGAAGGACAAGAATTAAATTTAAAAAAATGAATGAACTAATAAACAAAAAATTGTATTTTTTTAGTTTGATAAAATAGAAAATGGAGCCAGCCAATAGCAATAAAATACTGTACCCAATAATTAAAATCGGAGTCTTAATTTCAGGGTAAGAATAAATAACACTTAATTTAACCGGAAATAAAAAAAGTGAAAAATATTTTAGCATGGCGTAACCTGCCAAGCCAATCCGCTGGTAATATGGAAACTCGTGGGAGTGGTTGATGAATAAATCGGCTGTTTGTGCTTTAATAGTAATTAAGCCAATTATTAAAGAGATAATAAATAGTGGGATTTTATTTATTAAGAATTTGAAAGAAAAAGTCTTGTTATTAAAAACATCTACAAGCAATAGAACCAGTGGAAGAATAACAGCAGAAGATTTACATAAGGAACCCAAACAGAACAGAAATAAGGCGATTAGATAAAATTTTTGTCGACGAAATTCGTTGTATTTTAAGTAATACAACAGTGCTAATAAAAAAAATGTTGCTGAAAGAATGGTTTTTAATTCACTTATCCATCCTACCGATTCTATTTGAAGTGGGTGTAATAAAAAAACAATACACGTTAAATTAGCTAGCCAATTTTGCTTAAACAATTTATTTGTAACACTATAAACCAAGACCCCATTTAGTAGATGAAACAAAATATTTATAAGATGATGTCCCCAATCGTTGTTTTCAAAAAACAACCATGCTATTGCATGCATTAACATCGTTATAGGGATATAATTGCCAACGTAATGATTGCTAAAAAGTGCTTTAATATCAAAACTTTGAACGGCTCTGTTTTTAAAAACCATTTCAGGATCGTCCCAACTAATATGATTATAGAATAAAAATTTGAAATAGACTAAAGCGGTTACTGTTAGGGCAATAATTATAATAAGATGTTCTTTAATTATATTTTTTAATTTTACATGCACTAAGCAAATTTAAAACAATAAATTACAAAGTGGTAAAATTATCGGTGGTAATAATAACTTTTAACGAAGAGCATAACATTGAAAGATGTTTAAACTCTGTAAAAGATATTGCTGATGAAATTGTTGTGTTAGATTCCTTTAGTACCGATAAAACTCAAGTTATTTGTGAAAAACATGGGGTTCAGTTTTTTCAGCATAAATTCGATGGACATATCCAGCAAAAAAACAGAGCCATTACTTACGCAAAAAATAAACACATTTTATCGTTAGATGCTGATGAGGCTTTAGATGAAAGATTAATTGAATCCATTAAAAAAGTAAAATCTAATTTCGCAAAGGATGGTTATTATATGAATCGCTTAACCAATTACTGTGGGCATTGGGTAAAACATTGTGGTTGGTATCCTGATACTAAACTGAGATTATGTGATAGCACGAAAGGTCATTGGACAGGCATCAATCCGCATGATAAATACGAGTTGTTTGAGGGGGATAAAAACACAGAACATATTAAAGGGGATATTTTACATTATAGTTTTAATTCGATAGAAGACCATTATAAGCAAGTAGAATATTTTACTGATATTTCTTCCAAGGCTTATTATGAGAAAAAGAAAAAGGCTCCTTTATATAAGTTATTAATAAATCCGGGTGCAACTTTTATAAGCCAATATTTTTTGAACTTGGGATTTTTGGATGGAATGACTGGCTTTATAATTTGCAGGATTTCGGCTTTTGCCACCTATTTGAAATATAAGAAATTACGGACACTTTATAGAAAGTAAATTGAATAGAGAAGCAAAAATATTGGAACTGAATTTTGAAAAAACCTGGAGAGGCGGGGAGAGACAAACTTTGTACAACATGGTTGGGTTTAAACAAGCTGGGTATGAAGTAGAGTTGGTCTGTAAAAAAGGATTTCCTATGGAAAAAAAGGCACATGAATTAAATTTTAAAATACATTCTTTCAAAAGTGCGTTTTCGGTCTATTTTTTTTTGGTATTTAAGGGTAAGAATTATAAATTCTTGCATGCACAAACTTCCCATATACTTACCTATTGCGTATTTTCAAAGTGGTTTCATAAAACGCCAATTGTTTTTTCAAGAAAAGTTGACTTTATACCAAAGGGTTATTTAACCAAGTTAAAGTATAAATGGACTAACTATTTAACCGGTGTAAGCGAAGCCATTAAAATTATAATTGAAAAATTTAGTAATAAAAAAGTTACCGTAGTTTCTGATATTGCTGTAAAACAAAATTTAAATAAAGAGAGGGCTCTAAATGTATTAAACGCAAAAAATATTTCAACCCACAAAAGAGTTATTGGTACTTTGGCAGCATTTGTTGGACATAAAGACCCATTTACAATGGTTGAAGCGATAAAACTATTATCAGAAAAGCGAAAGGACTTTGTTTTTTTGCATTTTGGAAATGGAGAATTGCAAGCGGTTATACAAGAAAAAATAAAAGAGTATAACTTAGAGGATTATTACAAGTTAATGGGGTTTTATGACAATGCTGAAGATTTTTTTTCAATTTTAGAGGTATTTGTTATGAGTTCTAAAGAAGAGGGTTTAGGAAGTAGCGTGTTGGACGCGTTTTTGTATGAAGTACCGGTAGCCTCTACTAACGCAGGCGGATTAAAAGATTTGGTGGAAGATAACAGAGCGGAAAGTTGTGAAAAACAAAACCCAAAACAATTGGCCGAATGTATTGATGTTCTATTATCTCAGCCAGAAAAAGCTAATGAACACGTAAAAAATGCAAAAGGCTATGTTGAAAAATTTCATAGCATGCAATTTATAACAAGTAAATATTTGAATTTATTTCAAAATAAATAAAATGGGCTACAATCAATTTAAAGATAAAGTAATTTGGATTACCGGCGCTTCATCAGGCATCGGCGAAGCGTTAGCTCTTGAATTTGCTAAAAGAGAGGCTCGTCTTATTTTGTCGTCAAGAAGAGAAGACGAATTAAAACGGGTTTTAGAACAAACAAAACTTCCACTTTTAGATGCAATGATTTTACCATTTGATTTAAAAAACACTAATAACGCAAGTGGGTTAACCGCACAAATAATAAATAAATTTGGAAGAATAGACATATTGATAAACAACGGCGGTTATAGCCAACGCAGTGAGGTCATTCAAACATCTATTGAAATTGATAGACAATTAATGGAAGTGAATTACTTTTCCTATATCAATTTAACGAAGGCTGTTTTGCCCTACATGAAACGTCAAAAAAGCGGACAGATTGTTGTTATAAGCAGTATTGCTGGAAAATTTGGATTTTATTTACGATCTTCATACA
Organism: Bacteroidota bacterium; assembly: GCA_033763945.1. Taxonomy (GTDB): domain Bacteria; phylum Bacteroidota; class Bacteroidia; order B-17B0; family Aurantibacillaceae; genus Aurantibacillus. Next base: position 111,826 of record JANRJN010000017.1, read on the forward strand.
GCGCTGCCAAACATGCCTTACATGGTTTTTTTGATTCATTCAGGTTAGAAACAGAAAGCCTGGGCATTAAAACATTAATTGCTTGTCCGGGTAAAATAAAAACAAACGTTTCTATTAACGCGGTAACCGCAAGTGGTAACTCGCATAATAAAATGGACGAAAGTCACGAAAATGCAATGAGTGCTGAAGATTGTGCTAAACAAATAATTGAGGGTATTTTAAAAAATAAAGAAGAAATTTATATTGGAGGAAAAGAAATTTTAATGGTAAAAATTAAACGTTTTTTTCCTAAACTATTTTCAAAACTCATTCGGAAGCAAAGCCCTTATTGATTTATATCAAACTCAAAAATATAATAACAATAATTTTTTGTTGGGTAAATAGCCTTTAAATCTAAGGAAACGGCTAAATCGTGAATTAAAGGTATCCCCATAGTTTTTTGATTCAGAGCATTTTCAAAATCAAAACCTTTTCCACTATCTCCTATTTTTAAAACAACAGTTTTATTATCTATTTGCGATAATTGAATAATGACTTGATAATTGTTTGTATTTTGTGAGGCATGCTTAATAGAATTTAATAGAATTTCCGAAACAATTAAGCCTAAATGAATTGCCTTTTTGGTTGAAATAAGAGAGTCTAGCCAAGCAATTTCAACATCAAAACAATGGTTAATTTGCGGGTATGTAACTCTAAATTCAACAATTAATTCTTTAATATAGTCTGACAAACTTATATTTAAAAATTGATTATTTTTAGTAAGCATATCATGAATCTTAAGCATTGAAAATATCCGTTGCTCATATTCTTCCAATAGGTTTTTAGATTCCGGGGTACTTACGTTTAACTTACTGATGCGCATCAAACTTATTAAAACGGAAAGGTTGTTTTTTACACGATGATTTATTTCCCTCATTAATAAGTCTTTTTCATTTAAAGCAATTTCAAGTTTTTCCTGAACAACCCTGCGCTTCCTAGCTTCTAAATTTGAAGCTAATACAAGTGCCACACTCAAGCAAAAACTAATTTCGTCGTTAGTGAATTTTTTGATTTTACCTGTTTTCTCATAACACATCACCCCTATTAGTTCGCCTGAAATACGTATAGGTATGTCCAGCAGTGAGCAGATATTATTTGGCTTTGAATAAAGTTCGTTAAACTCGGCTGTATATGGATGGGTGTATATGTCTTCTGCTAAAATTATTTTATTTTTTTCTAAAGCTTTAAAGTAGTTAGGAAAATCATTTTGTTTTAAAATATTATCCTTGGTAAAAATCTTACTTCTACTATCATATTCTCCTATAGATATTAATGCAGATTTTTCTTGATTAAATAGCCAAACATTTATCCGTTCAATTTTTAATGAGGGAAGTATGCGTTTAGCAAGATCCAACATCATAGTATCAATGTCATCTCTTTTTAAAGAATGTAATTGAGATAAACTATCAAGTTCTTCAAGTAGGTTAACTTCCTGATTTATCATGAGTTGAATTTTATATTAAAGTTATATTTTTTAATATAAAAAACAAATAATTCTACATTATGTTTAGCTTAATTTTTGATAAGTCTGCCACCAACGGTCGGGAATCTCATTATTTATAGCAAGTTCATAGTCTTTATAACTACATGGAATCAACGTATGACGTTCAAATTTTAAATCTTTATGTGGCGGGTAAGGAATTTCCATCCACCAACGATCGCTTTTTTTACTTTTGTAAAAATTTATCTCATATTTTTCGTCCTGCAACACTACATGAAAACGCATATAGTCGGGATTTGTGCGACTTGGAAAATCATTTTTTCGATTGTAATAACCATCCATAAAACACCAAATCATTTGCGCTGCAAGGTGAGAAGTTTTACCACTCACGTCAAAAGTTGGATTTATTTCGTAAATTCCCAAAGACGATAGTTTATCATTCATACCTGCATAACGCATCATTTGACAAGCTTCTTCAGCATAAAAACCATTTGGCGAAGCGTTTGGATTGGCTGGAGCATCAGAGTGTTTTATAGCAGTGATATCAAACGTAATCATATCCGCCTGGCGAATAATTGGCTCAGATTCCTCAATTTTGTCTCTTACTTGCCCGAGGCGGTAACTATCAAAATACAAACGGTTCATCATTTGCAAACTGTTTGGATCAACCAAATAGGTCTGGTAGCCAATGTTGCTGTAATTAAATAAATAGTTGGGTTGGTGTAAAATAATTTTGCCTAAGTACGAGTTGTTACTTATTTCTGTATCTGGATTTCCCAAATCAAATACACTGTCAATCGCAACAATATTTATGGTTTGTTCTAAATCTTTATACCCTAAAAACTGCGCATAGCTTAAATCCTGACTGCCACCTATAATTATAGGAATAATATTTTTTCTTACTAAAAAATCAACCGTACTTCTTACCGCAAAATAGGTATCTTGTGTGGTATTACCCGGATTAATGTTCCCTAAATCTACTACGCTTGCTCTAAAACTACCACCGTATAATTTATATAAAAAACTTCTTACATCATTTGGAGCCATATTGCTTCCGGTGTTATTTTCGGAATTTCTGTCCTCGCAAACCCCAACAATGGCAATATCTTTACCTTCCAATTCCGGAAAATTATTAATATCTGTATAAATCGAAAAAGTATTACCAAATTGCGATTCACTAAGTTGTAAACTGTTAGTAATATCGTTAACATCAATTGGACTAAAAAAATGGGCAATGTCACTCATAGATTATTTTTTACTAAATATAAATTTCATTTAGCAATAAAATTAATCTTATACTCAATATTAATTAATAGTGAATTGTTAGAAACAACACGCTAAAACGTTATTCGCCTTTAAACTCAGGTTTGCGTTTTTCTAAAAATGCGTTTACACCCTCTTTGTAATCGAAACTATTTGCAGATTCTACCTGTAACTCTTTTTCTGCTTGTAATTGCTCCTGTAAAGTATAGCTGTATGTTTGATTTAATAACTGTTTAGTTAAGCCAATAGCTCTGGTTGGCATATTGGCAATATTTTTGGCGCTTACAAGTGTTTGTTCATTCAATTCTGCATCGGCGAAAACCTTATAAATCATACCATAGCTCAGCGCCTCTTTAGCAGAAACTTTGTCCCCAGTTATCATCAAAGCACTTGCCAAATTTAAACCAACCAAACGTGGAAGGGTAAATGTGCCGCCGCTATCGGGAATTAAGCCTATTTTACTAAATGCCTGAATAAATGAGGCTGACTCAGCCGCATAAACAATGTCGCAAGCCAAAGCAATGTTAGCGCCAGCTCCTGCGGCAACGCCATTAACAGAAGCTATAATTGGTTTTTCAATAGCGCGAATTTTTAAAATGATTGGGTTGTAATGCTCCGCAACAATTTTTTCAATGCTAGGTCCATTTGGGTCAATGGCCTCACTTAAATCCTGCCCTGCGCAAAAAGCTTTTCCATTCCCGGTTAAAACAATGCATCTTATGGCTTTATTTTTTTCAGCTTCATCCAATACAGTTTGCAATTGCAAAGCCATTTCGCGGTTAAAGCTGTTAAATTTATCCGGACGGTTTAATGTGATGGTTAAAACGTTATCTTTTTGTTCAGTTAAAATAAGACTCATGATATTAGTGATTTAAAATTTTTTTGTAAGATTCGGTAATGCCTTTAATAATAGAAGAGCTTAAACCATTGTGCTCCATTTGATTTAAGCCAGTTATGGTTACGCCTTTGGGAGTTGTTACTTTGTCAATTTCTTCTTCCGGATGCGTGCCGTTAATTAGTAATAAATCAGCAGCGCCTTTTACTGTTTGAGCGGCAATTAATCGTGCGGTTTTGGCATCAAATCCAATTTCAATACCTGCTTGTATATTTGCACGAATGTAACGAAGTGCAAATGCTGTTCCGCATGCTCCAAGCACTGTGGCAGCATCCATCAGTTTTTCATCGATACTTATTGTTTTGCCAATGGCATTAAAAATGGACTCGATAAGTTTTAAACTTTTTTCTGGTAGTGAAGCGTGCGATAAACAGGTCATGCTTTGGCCAATAGACATGGCAGTATTTGGCATAGCACGCGCTACTTTGCATTTCCTATTTATTGTTTTTTCAAGTTCTTCAATTGAAACACCAGTAACACAGGAAACAATTAATTGATTGGGCTTTAGAATTTTTGAGATTTCACTTAATACCTCTTTGGCTTGAAAAGGTTTAACACATAATAAAATAATATTCGCATTTTTTATAGCTAGTTTATTATCGTTTAAAATTGTTACTCCTTTTGATTTGAAAGAGCTTAGATCTGAAATATTCCGTTTGGTAATAGTTAATGCATTTGGCTTACAAAACGAAGTAGATAATAATCCTTCAGCAATTGCTTTTCCTAAGTTACCACCACCAATTATTGTAATTACATTCATCAGATTAAATGTTTTGCTTTTTCGATAACAACTTTTATACCCTCTAATTTTGTACCTCCGGCTTGTGCGTAAAATGCTTGTCCACCACCACCACCATTAATTTCTTTAGCTAATTCACGAATTAAAGTGCCAGCATTTAAGTTTTTTTCTTTTACCAAATTATCGTTAATAATAATAGAAATGCTTGGTTTTTGGTTTATTTCTTGTGCAATTACACAGAATAAATTTGGAATTTCATTACGCAATTCAAACAACATGTTTTTTGTTTCTTCTGCATTATCAAAATTAATTTTTGAAACGACAAGACTCACATCACCACGTTTTTCAATACTTGTAGCCAGTTCTTTTTTTATGGTGGAGGCTTTTTCTTTGTAAAGTAAAGAAAGTTGTTTTTGTAATTCAGAATTTTCTTCCAATAAATTACCTACACTTTTTACAATATCTTTACTGCCTTTTAATAACAGTTTTATTTCGTTAATGGTGTTAGCCTGATTATCAAAAAATTCTTCAGCTTTAACAGATGTAACTGCTTCAATTCTTCTAATACCAGCTGCTACAGCACCTTCGCTAATAATTTTAAAATAACCAATTTGTCCGGTAGATTTTACATGGCAACCACCACATAATTCAACAGAATAATTTTTATCAAAAGTAACAACCCGAACCACATCACCATATTTTTCACCAAATAACGCCATAGCCCCTGTTTTTTTGGCATCTTCAATGGCCATTAATTCTGTTTTGCCGGTGATGTTTTCTCTTATTTTTGTGTTAACTAATTTCTCAATCTGATGTAACTCTTCATCGGTTATTTTAGCAAAGTGAGAAAAGTCAAAACGCAAATGTTCGTCGTTTACTAAACTCCCTTTTTGTTCCACATGTGTTCCTAAAACTAATCGCAGTGCGGCATGCAAAAGGTGAGTAGCGCTGTGATTATTGGCTGTATAATTACGTTCGGTTGCGTTAACTTTTGCGGTAAAGGTGCTATTTAATTTTTCAGGAAGTTTGTCACAATAATGAATAATAACCCCATTTTCTTTTTTCGTATCAGTAATTATTATCTTTTCATTAATATTTTCAATTGCGCCACTGTCACCAACTTGCCCACCACTTTCGGCATAAAAAGGTGTTTTATTTAAAACTAGGTGATATTGCTCTTTGTTTTTTGCTTTAACTTTTCGATAACGAATAATGACCGCTTCGCATTCCAATTCATCGTAACCAATAAATTCAGTCTCTTTTTCTGCAGATTCAATAAATTGTTTATTTTCTTCGATATACAACCAATCATCCGTATCAACCGAAGTTGCTGCTCTTGAACGATTTTTTTGTTCAGTCAAAGCAGCTTCAAATGCTTTCTCATCAATACTTAAGTCGTAACCTCTGGCAATAAGGCTTGTTAAATCTACCGGAAAACCAAAAGTATCATATAATTCAAACACTATTTTGCCGTCAATTACTTTTTGATGCGCCGAGGTAGTGTCAATACACACCTGGTCTATACGTTTTAAACCTATTTCTAATGTTTTATAAAACGATTGTTCTTCTTCGCGAATTACTTTTTCTATTAGTAATTTTTGCGTGTTCAATTCGGGAAAGGCATTACCCATTTGATGTGCCAACGTAGGCACAATGCGGTACATAAAGGGTTCTTTTAAATTTAACGATTGATAGCCATAACGAATAGCTCTTCTTAGTATACGACGTATAACATAGCCGGCTCCAGTATTACTAGGTAATTGTCCATCGGCAATACTAAATGAAATAGTGCGGATATGATCAGCAATTACGCGCATGGCAATATTTATGAGTTGTTGTTTTTTGTGATGTGCTTCATCCTTTGTGTTGTAGCGGTGACTGCTTAATTCTTCAATTTTATGAATTAAAGGCATGAACACATCTGTATCGTAATTACTTTGTTTGCCCTGAAGAACACGAACCAGGCGCTCAAATCCCATGCCTGTATCCACATGTTGCTTTGGAAGTTTTATTAATGAGCCATCTGCCTTGCGTTCAAACTCCATAAAAACATTGTTCCAAATTTCTATCACTTGAGGGTCATCATTGTTTACAAGTGAAGCACCATCTACTTTTTTCCTTTCCTCATCGCTTCGGCCATCGTAATGAATTTCAGAGCAAGGTCCGCAAGGCCCCATGTCGCCCATTTCCCAAAAATTATCTTTTTTATTTCCGTTTAAAATACGTTTTTCATCTATATATTGTTTCCAAGTATCATAAGCTTCTTGGTCAAAACTCAAGCCATCATCTTTACTGCCTTCAAAAACGGTAACATACAAACGGTCTTTGTCAATTTTGTAAACGTCGGTCAATAATTCCCAAGCCCAGCTAATGGCTTCTTTTTTAAAATAATCGCCAAAACTCCAGTTACCAAGCATTTCAAACATGGTATGGTGATAGGTATCAACACCTACTTCTTCCAAATCGTTATGCTTTCCACTCACACGCAAACATTTTTGAGTATCTGCAATTCTAGGATATTTAATAGGAGCATTACCTAAAAATATATCTTTAAAAGGTGCCATACCGCTATTGTTAAACATAAGGGTTGGGTCGCCTTTTACCACCATTGGTGCGCTAGGAACAATTTGATGTTGTTTACTTTGAAAAAAATCTAAAAACGTTTGTCGTACTTTGTTTGAGTCCATGAGGGTTTAAAAAAATCGTAACGAATATAGTAATTTATGCTCTACTACCCAATTCGATAATTGCGAGATTTTTTATTTCAGAACCATCGATTTCAAATCTTACAGCAGTTTTCACTTGGTGAAAGCCGTTAATCCCGCAAGCTCCCGGATTGATGTGTAATAGATTTAATTCCTTATCATAAATTACTTTTAAAATATGCGAATGGCCGCAAATGAAAAGTTTTGGTTGATGTTCTAAAAGTAGATTTTTTACTCGTGAAGGATATTTGCCGGGGTAACCACCAATATGTGTTATTAAAACCTTAACGTTTTCGCAATCAAAAATTAAATTTTCGGGATATGTTTTTCTGATGTCTGGCCCATCAATATTTCCGTAAACAGCTTTTAAAGGCTTTAGTTTTTCAATTTTTTGACATAACTCGTACGAGCCAATATCGCCGGCATGCCATACTTCATCTGAGTTGTTTATATGCTTAATTAGTTTTTCGTCTAGATAAGAATGTGTGTCGGATATGAGTAAAATTTTTTTCAAATTTTTTTGGAAATCAGGCTGAAGGAAGTCGAAGCCTTGTTTGACTAATGGGTTATTAATTTTTTATACAATTCATCCATATCTTTGCATAACCTTTGGTAGCTAAAGTTTTGAATTACTTCCTCTTTTGTAACAGACGAATTTGCAGTAACAGTTTTAAAATTCACAACTGAATTTAAGAGATTGTTTTTTAATCCAGCTTCATCTTCAACTTCGCTCAGTACGCCACAATTGGGGTTTAAAATATCCTTAATGCCCCCTACGTTTGTAGTGATAATATATTTCCCTGCCGCCTGGGCTTCAATTAAACTAACAGGAGTACCTTCGTTTTTTGAGGTTAAACATACCAAATCCAAGCCTGCAAGGGCAATATCCACTTCTTTTATCCAACTAGTGAAAATAAAACTCGAATTGGAATTTTCTCCAAAAGAATAGGTTAGTTGTTTCTGTTTAATATAACTTAGCAATAGTTCTTTTGTTTCTCCATCGCCTATAATTACAGCTTTTATCTGAATTGGAGTATTTTTTAAAACAAATTCAATGGCATCAATAAATAAAAAGTGATTTTTTATAGGTGCTAATCTTCCAATGATACCAATTGCCAAATCGTTTTCGTTAATATGGTACTTTCCTCTGAATGTGGTTCGTTTTTCAATTTGATTTTCGGTGAATCTGTTTAAATCAAACCCTAAAGGAATAACAACTGTTTGGTTTTCAGAACACACTTTGTGTATTTTAGTCAATTCGTTTTTTTGAATTTGACTAATAGCAATAATTGCAGAGCTTTTTTTGGATAAATATTTTTCAATTCTTTTAAAAATAGTGGTTTTAATTTTTGAAAAATACCCATGAAAAACATGGCCATGAAATGTATGTACTATTATTGGAACCTTACAGTGAATTGCTGCTAAACGACCAATTGCTCCAGCCTTACTCGCATGTGTATGAACAATATCGGGCTTAAATTCTTTAATAATATGTTTAATTCTTTTATAAGCTTTATAGTCTTGAAAGGGATTAATACTTCGACGGAGTTCAACAATAATCTTTGGATTTAACCCCAAGGATTGCGGAATGTATAAGGAGCTCTCTTCCCCGTCTTCCTCTGGCCCACCAATTAAAAGTGTTTCGTACTCTTTTGGTAAATATTTACTAAGGTAGGAAACGTTGTATGTAATGCCGCCGAGGTTAAAACGATTAATAATACGAAGTACTTTTGGCATAGTTTTACAGCGAAATTAAACCTTTTAGGTTATTTTATGTCAAATAAATGATTAAAATTGTGTTTGTAAATATAGTTAAGCATTGGATAAAAAATAATTATATTAGTTCCTTATTTTAAAAAATTTAAGACATAGTTATCTTTTTATTTTTATTTGTATTGCGAATAGTTTTTTTTCGCAGCAGTTAAATTTTAAGCATATTACCAACCACGATGGGCTAAGCTCTATTTATGTGTTTTGTATCGCTCAAGATGATTTGGGTTTTATGTGGTTTGGTACTCAAGACGGTTTAAATAAATACGATGGCTATCAGGTAAAAGTTTTTAAAAATGATCCTACGAACCCTAACTCTCTATCAAGCAGTGATATTACATGCATAAAGCAATTGAGAAGAGACTTAATTTTGATTGGAACAAGAGAGGGCTTAAATTTCTTTAATCCAATAACAGAGAAATTTACTGCAATTAACAATATAAAAGGGTTGGATGTTAAGATTAATTGTATAGCTAAATTCGATAGTTTAAACGCAATAATTGGAAGTGATAATGGACTTTTTTTAGTTAATTTAATTACCAAAAAAGTAGATATACTTACTTTTCCAATAGATGATAAGGTTAGTGTGAAGAGTATATTGTGTACTAAGAATAGATACTACTTGGGAACGAAAGAAAAAGGATTATGGGTAATTAATAAACGCAAATTAGAAAGGGTTAATTTAATTAAACCAGAATATTTGTCCTTTAATCTTGAAGAGCTGGATGCAATAAATGACATGAAGGAATACGCCGGTAAATTATATATTGGATCAAAAGAAAACGGAATATTCAAAATCGATTTAAACAACAATGAAATTGAAGAAAAGATAACTTTTTTGTCAGATACTAAGAATTCAAACTCCATTCGCAGAATGGATATTAATAACAATAAAATTTACGCAGCAACAGGTAATGGCTTTGTAATATATAACTTATTGTCTAAAAAATATTCTTTAGCAGTCAATAATTCTAAAGAAACTTCGATAAGTAATAATTTACTACGTTATGTTTTTGTTGATAAAGATGAAAATATATGGTTAGGTACAGAGATGGGTGGGGTTGACGTTTCATTTAAACAAACTCAAAAATTTCCTCAGAATGATTTGGATGAGGATTATGTACTAAAGAATATTTATTCTTTTTTGGAGTTTAACAGCAATTGTTTTGTTGGAGGAGAAAATCTGTTAAAACAATATAATACAACTTCAAAAAAAGAAATGGGCAACTTAGTCAAAATATTAGAAGGTAACTATGCTTTAAGCATATTTAAAGAAGATGAAAATGTACTTTGGGTAGGAACCTATGGAAAAGGTTTAATTAGGTATGATTCTAAAACAAAAAAATCTCTAAAAGTATTAAATGAAAAACTTGGTGGAACAATTTTAAATTTGAAATCGAATAGTAATTATTTGTATGCTTGTTCAGTTGGCGATGGTTTGTTTGAAATAAACCTTAAAACATTAGAATTTAAAAATTATTCGTTAAATGAAGGGCTACCAAGTCCAAGCATTAATACAATGTTTAAAGACTCCAAAAATAATATTTGGTTGGGAATGATTGATGGTGGTTTGGTAAAATTAAAAGATTTTCCGAATGGAAAAAAATTAGAAATTTCTCAAATTTATAAAAATGATAAAAAGCGAAATCAAATCGCCTCAAACACAATTTTAGCACTTAATGAAGATAAAAATGGTGTAATTTGGGTGGCTACAAGCGCTGGTTTAAGTAAGTTATATCCAAATAATACATTTGTTAGCTTTTATGAGAAAGATGGATTACCAAACACATATTTGTATTCAATTCTAAAAGACAGTTTAAACCAATTTTGGATGAGTTCAAACAATGGCATAATTAGGTTCAATCCTTCATTACCCGAAAAAGAAATAATTTTTAAGCATTATACGGCTAAAGACGGTTTAGCGAATACTGAATATAATATCGGAGCTGCTTACCTATCTGAAAAAGGGACCATGTATTTTGGTGGTGCCAATGGATTTAATGCGTTTAATCCTAATGCCATTAAGGACAACCTAACTCCGGCAAAAACATATATAGTAAGTTATAAGAGGAGTGGAAAAGATGTAGAGATAGATTCACTAATAAATTATAAAAAACATTTAAAATTGAGCTGGCGTGAAAATTATTTTCAGTTTGAAGTGGTAGCTCTTGATTATACGGATCCATCAAAAAATAAATTCAGTTATAAGCTAGAAGGTTACGATAATGATTGGTCAGCACCAACTAATGTGCGGTACATATCTTATACCGAATTACCCGGAGGTGAATACACTTTAAAAATAAAAGCATCAAATAATGACGGGATTTGGAATGAAAATCCTTACGAAATTAATATTACGGTGGTTCCGCCATTTTGGAAAACCACTTGGTTTTATGTGCTGGTGGGTATTTTTGGATCAGCTGGAGTTATAGCTTTCACGCAGTATAGAACCAGGGCTATTAAAAAGGAAAATAAAATATTAGAAAACAAGGTTGCTGAACGTACAAAAGAATTAGCAGAAAAAAACAAAGACATTACGAGTAGTATTGAGTATGCCAAACGAATCCAAGAGGCAATCCTCCCATCAAAAGAAGTAATTTTCAAAAAACTTCAAAAAGCTTTTATACTATATAAGCCTAAGGATATAGTGAGTGGTGATTTTTATTGGTTTGCTGAAAAAAATGGGTTTAATATTTTTGCCGTTGTAGATTGTACTGGACATGGTGTTCCAGGTGCTTTTATGAGTATGATTGGGCATAATCTTTTACATCAAATTGTTTTAGAAAAAGGAGTTACTGAACCAGGCGAAATATTAAATAATCTTCACAAAGGGGTTCAAGAATCATTAAGACAAGGACAAAACGAGATTAACACAAACGATGGGATGGATGTGTCTTTAATTGCTGTTAATTATAAAGATAAAATTGTTAAATGGGCGGGCGCTAACCGACCTCTAGTTTTAATTAATTCAGTAGGCGAATATTTAAAATTCGACGGCAACAAATTTCCGGTTGGAGGCGCTCAATTAGATATTAATCGCCAGTTTACGACACATCAAATAAACGTAACCAATGCCATGGCCTATATGTTTAGCGATGGTTATGCCGACCAATTTGGAGGAGAAAAGGGCAAAAAGTATATGGTAAAACGTTTTAACGACTTGTTATCAGTTATTTATCATACCAGTCCAGAAAATCAACGTTCAGAATTGGAGAAAAGTTTTGAACAATGGAAAATAAATCACGAGCAGGTTGATGATGTTTTAGTAGTAGGTATTGGAATTTAAAAAAATTATTTATATTTGTATAACAATTAAAATTTGCCAAACATGAAAAAATCGCTAAATATAGTTTTCGCACTTGTTTGTAGCACTACATTGTTTTTTGTAGGCTGCCGTAAAAAAGAAACTACTGAAGTAGATAATGAAACGCAATCTGCTGTGGATAATGCTGTTGCCGATCAAGAGTATGCTGCAATTGTACCAGCAGTTAATAGCCATGCCATAAATACTAAAGGCGCTGGTTCTGGAGATAGAACTTTTGCTTCTTGTGATTCTTTAACTAAAATAAGCGGTGATACGTTAAATTTTGGACTACCATTTAATGCAGCAAATTATAACTCTTTCCCAACTTATACAATGAATATTAGCAACAGTAATTGTAATTTAACTATGCCGGATGGTAAATTGAGAACTGGAGCTGTTTGGATAAAATTGACGGATAAAATAAAAAATCCGGGAGCTATGATGATTATTAAGTTGTTGAATTATAAAACTCTTGGTGCAATCACTTATTCATGTGATAGTATAGTTGTTACTACTCAAGCTTCTAGCTCTGTGACTCCTAAATACAATCAATTTAATATTAAGTTATTTGGTGGTGTTTGTCAAAAAACTACTTGGACAATCAAGTATTCATTTGATAGAACAGTGAAACACTACTTAAACGGTGATCCAAGTTTAACTGCCACTCCTACTGATCCTGTAACTTATGTTTGGGGTACAGCAAATGGTACAAATCGTGAAGGCAGAACATTTAATGTTAGCATCCCATCATCCACTCCATTGGTAAAACGTAAATCATGCGAATTTGTTCAAAAAGGAGTAATGGAATTAACTCCTGATGGATTTAAAACAAGAACTGTAGATTTTGGAAATGGTACATGTGACGACGATGCAACCTTTACAGTAAATGGTAATACAGTTGCATTTAAATTAAAATAATCAACCAAGCTAACTTATAAACCTTATATGGTTGATGTTTTTGATATATATGATAAAATGGAGCGAAATAATATTCTGCTTTCATTTAAAGGGGAAATAACCTCAGACTTATTAACATCAATTCTTCAAATAATGGAGAATAAGATGGATAATATGCAAGAAGAACCTAAAATGAAAAAAAAGGTTTATAATGTTTTGGTTGAGTGTCTTCAAAATTTGTATCATCATTTAGACGAAGTTACTGAGGCAGAAATGGAGAAAAATCGTTCCGCCATTTTTATGATTGGTAAATTAGACACAAAATACACTATTTTTACGGGTAACTATATTTTAAACGATAATATTTTAGGTTTAAAAACCAGATTAGATGAGGTTAATACCTTAAATAAAGAAGAATTAAAGGAATATTACAAAAAGGTGTTAAATAATGGCGAAATGTCATTAAAAGGCGGAGGTGGTTTAGGAATGATAGACATAGCTCGAAAAACGGGGGAAAAATTAGAATATAATTTTTTGGAAATTGATAATAAAATTTCTTTCTTTACACTTAATATAAAAGTATCATCACAACAAAATTAAAAAAAAAAATTATGGACAAATACGCAATTGAAGGCACACCAAAAACACCAAGCATAAGTTTTGATTTAGCTGGTGGAGTTTTAGAAATAAAAGGACGTTCAATCCCTGAAAATTCAATTGAATTCTATAAACCTTTGGTTGATTCATTAGATAAGTACTCTAGTGCAGTTAAGCCTGCAACTACTGTTAATGTTCAATTAGAATATTTCAACACATCATCTTCAAAATGTATTTTAGATGTATTTAAAAAATTAGAAAGTATTCATAAAGCAGGTAGCGCAGTTACTATTAATTGGCATTATGAAGAAGACGATGAAGATATGTTAGAAGCTGGAGAAGATTATCAAGCTATCATTAATGTACCATTTAAAATGGTAATGGTTGCTGAATAATTTTTAACTAAATACTTTTACCCTGCCCTTAAATGGCGGGGTTTTTTTATTTTTGGAAAAATGTAATTTACCTTTTTTCAAAAAAACTCAACTAGTTTGCGTATATTTGTTACCTTAAATTTTATTAAATATGTCAATCAAAATTTCAGAATTGTTAGGCGCACAGGCCGATACTTTGTTGAACCATACTTGTAAAACAATTTCTAAAGAGTCCATCCATTTACCAGGAAATGATTTCGTTGATCGTATTTTTCAACAAACTAATCGTAATCCTCAGGTATTAAGAAGTTTAAGTCAATTATATAATACCGGACGGTTGGCTAATACTGGCTATATGAGCATTTTACCCGTTGATCAAGGTATTGAACATAGTGCAGGTGCTAGCTTTGCCCCTAACCCAATTTATTTTGACAGTGAGAACATTGTAAAATTGGCTATAGAAGGTGGCTGTAATGCTGTTGCTTCAACCTACGGAGTGCTAGCTTCAGTAGCGCGTAAATATGCTCATAAAATTCCTTTCATTGTAAAAATTAATCATAACGAGTTTATCTCTTACCCAAATAAATTTGACCAAATTATGTTTGGTACAGTTGAAGAAGCTTGGAACATGGGTGCTGTTGCTGTTGGTGCAACTATTTATTTTGGTTCGCCAGAAAGCGGCAGACAAATTGTTGAAGTGGCACAAGCTTTTGAACGTGCACACGAATTGGGAATGGCCACCATTTTATGGTGTTATACACGCAATAATGCCTTTAAAAAGGACGGAATAGATTATCATACCGCAGCAGATTTATCAAGTCAGGCAAACCATCTTGGTGTTACTATTCAAGCAGATATTATCAAACAAAAACTGTCTGATAAAAACGGAGGTTATACGGCCGTTGGTCATGGCAAAACGCATCCAAAAGTGTATTCAGAATTAACTACTGACCATCCAATTGATTTATGCCGATACCAAGTCGCAAACTGTTATATGGGTCGTATGGGCCTAATAAATAGTGGAGGCGAAAGCAAAGGGGCAAGCGATTTAGCAGAGGCAGTTACAACAGCGGTTATAAATAAACGTGCCGGAGGGCAAGGTTTAATTAGCGGGCGCAAAGCCTTTCAAAAGCCAATGACTGAAGGTGTTCAGTTATTGAATGCAATTCAAGATGTGTATTTAGATAAAACAATTACAATAGCTTAAGAAATGTTGAATGATAAATTTTGAATGTTGAATTAGAACATTTATAATTTATAATTTATAATTTATAATTTCAAAAAATGGGTTGGTTCAAAAGATTAAAAAAAGGCATAACTACTACTACTACAGAGAAGAAGGAGACACCAGAAGGTTTGTGGTACAAATGCCCTTCTTGTAAAAAAATACATACTACACAAGATCATGCAGCAAATAAATACGTTTGTTCCGAATGTCAATACCACGAACGAATTGGAAGCAAGGAGTATTTTGAAGTAATTTTTGATAATAACCAATTTACAGAGTTGCACGAAAATTTAGTGAGCGGTGACCCTTTAAATTTTTCGGACACAAAAAAATATACTGATCGATTAACTGATACAATTAAAAAAACAAGCTTAAATGATGCCTTAAGAAGCGCCTACGGAACTGTAAATGGCAATGAATTGGTTATTTGTTGTATGGATTTTAATTTTATTGGTGGCAGTATGGGTAGTGTGGTTGGCGAAAAAATTGCGCGTTCTATTGATTTTTGTTTAAAAACAAAATCACCATTATTGATTATTAGTAAAAGCGGTGGAGCACGTATGATGGAGGCGGCTTTTAGCTTAATGCAAATGGCTAAAACGTCTGCAAAATTAAGCCAACTAGCTAAGGCAGGTATTCCATATATTTCTTTATTAACCGATCCAACTACAGGTGGGGTAACGGCGAGCTATGCCATGTTAGGCGATTTAAATATTGCTGAGCCGGGAAGTTTAATTGGTTTTGCCGGTCCACGCGTTGTAAAAGAAACAATTGGTAAAGATTTACCAAAAGGCTTTCAAACTGCTGAGTTTGTTTTAGAACATGGATTTTTAGATAAAATTATCCCACGCACCGAACTAAAAGAAAAATTAGGGACTTTATTACAATTCTTTAAAAATTAATTTTTAGTAGTAATTACTTTTTTTAGCCATTTTTTAATATCGTTAAGTTCGTTACCCATAATGGCATGTGGCATCTCGTATTTATTATAACTCACATCAACAACTTTTTTCAATTTTAAAAATTCATTAGCTTTATCTGCCTCTGTAATTTTTATAACATTATCTGAATTACCATGCGCAATAAAAAATTTAACGTTTACCAATTTTGTGTAATCGGTTTTTAGAGCTTTTGTTTCGTCTAATAACAAACCACTCAATGCTAAAATGCCTTTAATTTTTTTAGGAGCTGCAAAAGCCAAGTCGTAACTCATAATAGCGCCTTGGCTAAAGCCCATTAAAAATACCTGAGAGCTATCCACATCAAAACTTTTACAAGCATTGCTAATAAAGCTTAATATTTTTTTTCGACTTTCACTAGCTTCTTTATAATTACGTTTAAGAGGTTGGTTAGGCATTATTTCTAAATTAAACCAACAGAAACCGCCGTCTTTTAAAGCTATCGGAGCTCGTAAACTAAAAATAATGTAACGCTCATCAATAGATTTTGAAATATCAAATAAATCGCTTTCGTTACTTCCATAGCCATGCAACATTATAAGCACAGGTGTTTTTTTTGTAATAACTTTTGGTTGACTTACCTTGTAAATTAAATCTGTTGTTACAGTTTGTGATTTAGTGATTGAAATTATTAATATAAAAAGTAATAGAAAGTGTTTTCTCATTAGCATAATTTTTATTTTTTGTAAAATAGATTAATGTAAATTTACCAAACTTATTTTGTGGAAGTAAAAAAATTAAAATTATTTATTATTGGTCCGGCTTATCCTTTAAGAGGTGGACCTGCTAAGTTTAACGAAAATTTGTGCGAAGAATTGATAAAGGCAGGGCATGATGCACAGTTAATCTCCTATTCTTTACAGTATCCTAATTTTTTATTCCCAGGTTCCAGTCAGTTTGAAACGAGCGGAGAAGCACCTAAAAATATTAAAATTCATACACTTATAAATACGGTTAATCCTTTTAATTGGTTTAAAGTTGCACGATTTATAAAAAAGGAAAAACCTGATTTTATTTTGTTCCGTTATTGGTTACCATTTTTTGGACCAAGTTTGGGAACCATTGCTAAATTGGTAAAGTCAAAAACAAAAGTATTTGCGCTAACCGATAATATTATTCCACATGAAAAACGTTTTGGAGATAAACCCTTTACAAAGTATTTTGTAAAAAATTGCCATGGTTTTATTGCCATGAGCAAAACAGTGTTAAACGATATTTCAAAATTCACCGCTAATTTAAATAAAGTTTATAGCCCACACCCGATGTATGAAACCTATGGGGAGAAAGTGATTATGGAGGAAGCGAGAAAAAAATTGGGATTAAATAGTGATGATAAACTCATTTTATTTTTTGGATTAATTCGTCACTATAAAGGCTTAGATATTTTGTTAGAGGCAATGGCAAATGAAAAAGTAAAAAACCAAAATATTAAATTGTTAATTGCCGGAGAGTTTTACGAAGATAAAGAGCCGTACTTTGATTTGATAAAAAAACACAATTTACAAAATAACATTATCCTTCATGATAAGTTTATTGCTAACGAAGACGTACGCTATTATTTTTGCGCAAGTAATATAGTTGCTCAAACCTATAGAAATGCTACAAATAGTGGTGTAACTATGATTGGCTATTATTATGAAAAACCGATGTTAGTAACCAACGTGGGTGGTTTGGCAGAAATAGTTCCAGATGGAAAAGGTGGTTACGTGGTTGAAACAGACGTTGCAAAAATTTCAGAGAAAATTTGTGATTATTTTGAGAAAAATAAAGAACAAGAATTTACTGAAAACGTAAGGTTAGAAAAGAAAAAATACGAGTGGAGTGCCTTTATTGATAAGCTAATAGAGTTGTACCAAAGTAAATAATTATTTAAACGACTTAAAAACGCGTTCCGATATTTTATTAAAGATTGCTTTATCAGCTTCTTTATATTCCAAAATACAGGTACATAAATTTTCATCCACAAAAATGGTTTTTTGATAAAAAATATCTCCGTTTTGTTTATGACCGGAAAGCACGTAAAAATTTTTATCTAGTTTTTTATAAGTAATTTTTCGTTTGCTGTCTTTTTGATTGCAGGCTTTTACTTCTTTATTAAACCCAATTTCGAGTGTGAATTTTACGTCTGGATCCAAATTATCGAGATAGTCTCTGTAAACAGTTAAACTATTGTCAGGTGTTTTTTTTGATTTAAATATTTGGCCATCGCCACTGCCCGACTCGCCCTGAGGTGTAAGTATTTCATGAGGATAATCGACACTAAAGCCGTATTTTTGGTTGAGGTAGTTTTTGTATTTAATTTCTTGTTGGAGGTGTGTATTATAAGTAACAAAACTCAATAATGTAAAAAGTAATGTTAGGGTGAAAATACGTTTTATAAAGTGTTTTGTTTTCATGAAAAGTAAATGAATATAAATTTAATAAATAATTACTTTAAGTTTTGCGATTGCGTATAAATTAGAACCATTTGTCTGTCATAACTATCAAACGAACCATTTACCTCTTGCCCAATAACAAAAATTTTACCATCCATACGTTGATGAATATAGGATGGATATTCGACTGAATCTAAATACATATCATTTTTAAATAGAATTTTACCAGTAGAAGATATTTTAGAAATACTGATTTGATTTTGTCTGGCAGGGGATGTTAAAATGTATTCGTTATTGCTTGCTTGAGTAATATACTTTGCAACAAAACTATTTTGCTTGGTTTGCCACAATCTCTTTCCTTCTTTATCATACGCTTCTATCATTGTTATAAAATCATTTCCATTTTCAATATTCTTATATGTTACAATTACTCCACCATCAGAAGTTTCTTTTAATAAAGGCTCAAAACCAATAGGAAGCGTTTTCTCCCAAATAGTTTTGAAATCGGTTGTCATTTTAATAAGTTTCATGTCTTTAAAATCGCAAGAAGCACCTGCAAAAAACATGTTTCCGTCGCCTGAATTCACAACACAACACTCACTTGCCAATTGTTTTGGAATGCGAATAATAATTGTTTTAAGTATTTTGCTTTGAGTGTTTAATTTGTGGAGCACAAAATGATAATCAACTTTTGAATCGAAAGAAGTAGCTTGGCCATAGAGAATTATATTACCATCATTTGATGGAATAGCGCCATTATTAAAATAATTCAAAAACAAATTGATTAAAAGGCTAATTTCTTAGCAAATGTAACGGTGGTATTACTTACTTTTAAAATGTACAAGCCCTCGTTTACCTCTGGTAAATTAATTTCATAGTAAGAAGATTTTAAAATATCGACGCTTTGTTTTGTAAAAATAACTTTACCGTCAATTGATGTAATTTGAATTTCGTTATTCTCTAAATTTGTATTAGGATAAATCTTTAGCGTTTTATTTGTAACATCGTTAATAACTTTAATATCAGAACTTAAGGCGTTATTATCTTTTAGACCAACAGCTCCTGTTGAGAGATAAATGTCATCTAAATAAAATCTTAAATTAGGATTTGTAAATGATTGCACTTTAAACGTGATACTGTAATCGTTACCGCTAAAGCCAGAAGGAATATTAATAGATATTTGACTCCATGGGTTAATTGCGCTATAGATATCGCTCATCCAAGAACCTAAGGTCAATACCGAAGTGCCATTTTGTAATAAATCAGCAGTAAAAGAGTATCCAAATGGCGCATCATTAAAACTATTTAACCAAAATGACACATTTTTTGCACCACTGGGTAAAGCAAATGTTGGACTGGTTAAAGCACTGCCAGTACTTAATGCCAACATGCCACCACCGGAATGTGCTGTAATACTATTTTGTGTGCTTGTTAAAGTACCTTGATTTGTCCAACCTGTTAATGGCCCTTCAAAATCTTGAGAAATGATGACTTGTGCATTAACTTTAGTGCTAGATAAAATTATAGCTGCTAAAGCTATAAATGTAAAATTGTTCTTCATATATTTTATTTTGTTTTTGTGCTGTCAACTTTAGTTTCTTCTTCTTTTTTACCATTTATGCCGTTTTCAATGCCTTTATCCATTTTTTTGGTAGCTTCTTTCTCGGTTTTTCTTTCAGCTTTTCGCTCCATGCGCTTAACAACGTTTTTTGTATGACCAGGTATATTTATTTGACTATGGGCATTAAAACCTAATAATACAAAGATACAAAAGGTAATTGTTTTGTGAGTGAAATTTCTTTTTTCCATAATAGTAGTTTTGGAGTATTAAATTAAGCAGTATATAATTTTATTTTAAGTGAAATCTATAACTGATGGTTTTTAGTATACAAGTGGGATCATAAAGTTTATAAGTGAAAATTCGTAATTTAACCACTAGGTGAAATTATTGAAGAAGTAATCCTTGTTTAGACTTTTTAATGAAATTTTATTTTGTGAAATTTAATATAGAAATAAATTTCTCTACTTTTGATGCCATTTCTTTAAGTTGGTCAGGCGTTAGTTTGATGTATCCACTAGAGTTTCTGAAGTATTTTATAACAAGTAATGTTTTTGGATTGTTTGGGTTTTTAAAAATGTAAGTGGCACATCCATCTACGTCTTCTGAATAACCCGTATTGCAATTTTTTGCTTTGATAATGCTTACGCATTTCAAACCAGAAATCGTGCCAATGGTAAAGGATTCCCAAAGTGTTTCGTTTTCGTAGTTTGTATTTGCCTTTTTATCAAATTTTTCAATATATGTTGGGCCTGAAGTTGATAATCCTAAAAATTCAAGATACCCAAATGCTAATAAATCACCCTTTTCTTTATTTTTTTTAGCCTCGTTGGCTTTTGACCACATAATGTGGACTCCTTGATAACATAGGTTGCTTACTAATTTTACGCACTTGTCGCTTTCGGTTTTAAATAAGTTCAGGTTTTCATCTTGTGTTAAGCTATTGTTGTATTTAACATTAGCAATTTGAATATAATAATCTTTAAAGTCAAAACTCGTTTTTTTTAGTGCTTTGCCATTTTCGCCAATAAACCCTAAGGCTATATTCCAAGTATAAGTGGAGTCAATACCTTTATAACCCGTCATCAAATCATTTAATTTGAATTTAGCATTTATTGGGGGGCAATTGATCAGAGCATTTTTATCTGCAATTGTTAGAAACATTTCAAATGGCTCAATCAATTCAACGGCTTCACCATAATCGTTAAATTTAGTGAAGTTATCTGAACCATAATGCCAGCCGGTAAGCTCATAATATGCCATTTCAAATTTAAGTTTTACTTTGCCGCCAACAGGACTAGATTTATAACTTTCGCATATATCAGAAAATTGTTCCTTAGGATTTCCTGAATAATCATATAAATAATGAAATAATTCTGGCTCTTCGCTTTTAGGGTATAAAGAATAAGTTTTTGGGACTTTTTGGTTTAAAAATGAATTTATACTTGCAGCACCTTCTATTCTTTTAGAAACGTATTTTGCGTTTTTCTTCACACCTGATTCATCAAAAAAACTACATGACAATCTTATATAGCCATCAGAATAGGTAGGTAGTTTCTGCGGGTTTGAAAAACTAATTGTTAAGTTTTTTAAATCTGAGTAATTAAATTCTTGATTAGCTATTACTTTTTTACCGTTAAGTGTTATTGTGAATTGAGCCTTTATAGATGTATTACAAATGTAAATTGCAAAAAGTACTATTAATTTTTTCATACTGATATTTTTAAAATTATATTATTCCAATTCACTTAAAACTCTAACATCTGTTGAATCTTCTTTTAAATAAACCACTTTTATTTTATCGCCGGGCTTGTATTTATTATAACTGTCACTATTACAACTAATTGTTAAGCTCATGTAATTACCGATATTTGGATTAATGGTCAATTTATCTAAAATCTCATCCATCTTTTTTTGACTTTTGGTTTTTCCAGTAGTATCTGTTTTTGGTTTTTGTACTTCTGGAGCTTTTGTAAACATTGAAATTCTCATTTCGTAGTTTGGATTTTTGGTTGTTCCTCCTTTTGACAGCCCGTTAATAATAGCCTCAACGCGAATGCCTTCTTTTAAAAATTTTTTGTTCTGTGCTTTAACTATAAAAATTA
This sequence comes from Bacteroidota bacterium, assembly GCA_033763945.1. GTDB lineage: Bacteria > Bacteroidota > Bacteroidia > B-17B0 > Aurantibacillaceae > Aurantibacillus. Next base: position 134,075 of record JANRJN010000017.1, read on the forward strand.
TAACAGCTATAAATACTACTATCACACCAAAGCTGATGTAAGCAATACGTTCAATTTTTTTAGCTGCAGCTGGTTTTTCGTACTTTTCCATTTTTTATTTAGTATTCATTATTCTATTTCTTCAACTAATTTAGCGTGATCCAAATCATCTTTATCATATACTACATTCACAATACTTCCTTCAGAATATTTATTGAATGATTTTTGTTTTACAAAAGCTTGTAGCCTCTCTGGAATTTGATAGATGGATTTGCCGTTGGCAGTATCTGCTACAACTGATAAACGGAAAAAGTAGTAGCTTGTATCTCTACTATCTGTATTAAGTTCGTAGTACTTACTTGTAACTTCAGCTTTAGCTCTTATTCCATTTTTTAATAAACTTTGTGTTTGAAAATAGTCAGCAGTAAAAATACCACCAAGTAATACTATTATACCTATTATAATTCCAAGAATAAGCTTCGTATTATTTTTAGGTTTTTCATCAACTTGTTTTTTTTCATAGATTAGTATATTACGCAAATCCACATAATTTTGCCAGTATAACGATAAAATACTGTATTGCTTTGTTTGGGTATAAATAGTTAACCGCAAATACCTTATATTGCCTGGATTTTGAACAACTTGTACCTCTGACCATGAAATAATCTCATGGAGAGGAAATACTTTTTTTGGCTCTAAGAATTCTTTTGCCTCAATCTTGTCGTTATAAATGGTTATTTTTTTAAGGTTTCCTTTACTTACAGGAATCCCTTTTAGTACCTCGTTCATATATCTTTTTATTAAAAGTTCTTTTTTCTTTTTCCAGATTCTTTTTTAAATAAAGTTTAAGTGGCAGAAGAATTAACATTGGTGGAATAAACAATATCCCCATGGTGAGTATAGGATAAAATTTGCGTTCGCCCATCCATTGCATTTGCAGTTTGTTTATATCATTTGCTAGCCAAGTGTTTGTAAAGGTTAAGTATGCACTTAGTATTAATAAAATAAACGTAAGATAAACAAGTATTTTGTCAACCTTTTTATACATCTTATTATTTTATATTTTCACACAACATTTCTGAACCGAATAATCCGTTGTATACGGCTTTTATATTTGTAAAGGCTCCTCCAATATACTCTTCGTGAATAAAAACATAGCCTTCCAGAAGATAGCATTTACCATCACTCCCTTTGTATGCTAACTTGGCACTACGTTCACGTCCAGTAATAACTGACGTAATTGGATTTCTTAGAGTGGTCCAACCTTCTTGGGTTAATACAGCCTTTAATGCAGTAGCACCTTTTGAACTGAATGTTTTATTAAAGCCGTCTATTAAAACTTTTTCAAGTGCAGCATCCTTTACTACTGGGGTTGGAAGTTTTGTGTTTTTAATTGCCTCTTGTTGATTCGCTTTTACTTTTCCATTGGCATCATCCAAACTTCCAATTTCCTCAGCAAGTTTAGCTGTTTTACTTTGTGCTTCAATAAATTCTTGAATTCCAGGAAAAAGTTTTAAGGCATACTCCCAATAAACTAAATGTAATTGTACCTGATAGTAAACACCTGTTAAACTTTCAGTGGCTTCTTTAAGAGCATCTCTTTTTTGCTTTATAAATTTGTCAGTTGTTAAGGTTTCTTTTTTTATATAATCAACATAAGAGCCCTCTATAATGCCGCCATCGTTTTTATATGCAATAGCGCCATCCGCTTTCATTTTAAAATCAGCAATTTTAGCTTTCCAAGCATCACCTTTATTATCATTTCCGGATATGGTTAAACTGCCAAACTTATAAAGTTCATCCAAGGTATTTGAAATCTTAACCTTTCTTCTAAGAAGATCTTGCTTCTTATCTCGGTCTTGTTTCATTTTTTGGTCTTCTCCTGCTGCTTGGGTGTTATCAGTATTTACTTTATCTGCCCATTTTTTTAGTTCTTCCTCCATACCTGCGGTATTATATGATGGATCTTTTTCTTTTACAACGACAAGTGCTTTTTGCATATTTCCCAAAGTGGCATCACTGCCTTTGCCATTTTTAAACATATCAGCCTGCCTCCAGAAAGTCTTTACATCCATTTTTGCAAGGCCTTTGTAATTATCATCTTGTGCTATCATACTTAAGTTTAATGTTAAAGTGATTATTAAAATTTTTATTGTTTTCATAACTATTTTATTTTATTAAGTAAGAGAGGGGGAACCCCCTCTCTTTTAAAAAGATGCTATAAAATCTATACTATAAAATAGCATCTTAATGTTTTAGTAATTAATAATAATTTTTTTTGAGGTTTGTTTGTTGTTTAAATAATAAATACCTGGAGCTAAATCTATTAGGTTTAAATTGGTAGAAGCGTTTCTAATCTCAAAGGTTTTCACAACCTTACCCAAAACATTGATAATTTCATAATTTCCAAATTCGTTTGTGCTTAAAATAAAACGGCCATTATTTGGGTTGGGATAGATTAAAAACTCAAATCGAGTATCTGAGTTTTCATGCACACCTGTGCAGTTTGCTACTTGTATATCAATAGTGCTTGTACCAACACACCCTGTTGTAAAATTTGCAGTTACCGAATAATTTGTTGTAGCTGTTGGTGTAACAACTATGACGGATGATGTAGCAGAGGTATTCCAAACTAGTGTACTTGATCCGGTTGCTGTTAAACTTGCACTTCCACCGGAACAGATTGATGTTGAACTTGCCGTTAAACTAGGGGTTTGGTTACAAGATTTTAATTTTAATAAAAAAGCATCATTACCTCCATTTGATGTTAAAGTATTAACTGCATATGGACTTGGATTAAAATCAACTGATCCAAAGAAAGATCCTGCAATGTAAATTGTATTTACTGAAGGTGTTGTTATGGCGTATGCTATGTCATTAGAAGTAGGGTCTCCGGCAGAATAGGAATAAATATGCCCGCCATTTAAATCAATTTTTGAAGCAAAAAAGTCTCTTGCCAAATTTGAGTTAAGGGTATACGTTCCTGGGCCCGGATCAAAATCAACAGTACCGCTAAAAAATCCACTGAAATAAACGCCACTTGCATCGCTTGTTATTCCGGTAGCTCCATCATCAATAGCACCGCCTATCTTGTTAGCCCAAACAAAATTACCTGAGGCATTCAGTTTAACAATAAATAAATCTGTACTTACACTTGTGCCTGTACTAATTGTTGAAACACCAGCTCCAGGGTCGGCATCAATGCTTCCAGTGAAAGTTCCTGCCACAAATATATCTCCTGAAGGATTTAGATTAAAATCATTAATTGTACTAATACCGGTTCCATCAAACTTTTTGGCAAACATAAAACCTCCAAGTGCACTACCATATTGTGCTATAAAACCACTTTGAATGCCAGTAGATACTAACGTATTTGTAGCGGCAGATGGGTCGAAGTCGCATGTGCCTTGAAAAATACCTCCAACAATGGCGTTTCCAATAGCGTCGCAATGAATGCATAGTCCACGATCGTTTGAGCTTGGTGAATTACCAATATTGATGGCCCAAGAAAATACGCCAGCTGAAGAGAGCTTCAGTAAATATGCGTCTCCTCCAGTTGTGGCCGTTAAATTAGTTACTCCCAATCCCGGATCAAAATCTGTAGTGCCATTAAATTGTCCAGTCACTAAAACACTGTTATTTAAATCGGCTGAAATAGCTATCCCTAAATCGTTACCACTTGCTGCACCAATTTTTACTGCCCAGGCAAAAGTGCCATTTGCATTTAATTTTAAAACAAAAAAATCATAACCAGAGGGGCTACTTAATCCATAAAACCCAGCTGTAGGATCAAAATCAACAGTCCCTTCAAAATGACCTGTAGCAACAATATTCCCAAGGTTATCGATGTCAATGGCAATAAGACGGCAATCTAAATTATTTGAAAAAGTATAAACAGCTAAAAAATTACCATTGGCATCATATTTAGCAATATAACCATCTCCTGAACCAGCGGATGTTAGTATTTGAGTTCCTGGACCTGGGTCAAAATCAGTAGTGCCATAAAACGTACCTCCAATAAATACATTTCCAGAGTTATCTGTTTTAACTGTTCTTGCATCATCAGCTTGCGAACCAATATTTACTGTCCCTCCAAAATTGAGTGCCCAATCGTAAGTAGCCTGTGCATTTGAATTTAGTGCAGCAAAACACAGCGCGATGCTCATTAATAAAAATAATTTTTTCATGGTATTAGTGTTTAATTATTTTTTTAATCGACATTGCGTCGCCTTGTTTTATTTTAAAATAATAAACGCCATCGCTTAAATGGAAAATATTTACAGAATTATTTCCGTTTTGCAATTTACTTTCTAAAACAATTTTCCCTAACACATCCATAATTTGTAACTCAGAACTATTTTCTAATTCGACATTAATTATACCATTGCTTGGATTCGGAAAAATTGAAAAGTAAATAGCATTTGTATTTTCTTCAATGCCCGTGCATGGACTCACGTTTACAATAACATTTGCCGTGCCGGAGCAGGATGCATTTATCCCATTAACACTATACGTACTTGTTATAGTTGGAGTAACAACTATAGACGAAGCATTTGCCCCAGTATTCCAAGTGTAAGTTGCCGCTCCGTTTGCTGTCAGGGTAGCCTGTTGACCAACGCAAATAAACGAGCTGCTAGAAATTGCGCTAACTGTGATGCTGTTAGATATCGAAACACTTGTTGTTGCTATGGCAATACATGAACCGTTAAATGCAGCTGCGGTGTAACTTGTATTAGACGTTGGAGAGACAACAATGCTTGTAGTTGTTGGGCCGGTATTCCAAGTATAGCTTGTCGCAGAACCCACAATAGACAGCGTTACAGAACCTCCAGTACAAATGGTTGAGGCCGAACTAGCGATTGAAATGGTTGGAGAAGTGGTTACATTTATTGCTATTGTTTCTGTATCTGTGCAAGAAAGAATACTTCCTGTAACTGTATAAATTGTAGACGCTGTTGGTGTAACAGAAATTGACGCGGTTATGGCACTTGTATTCCATAAATAAGAAGTTGCTCCAGTTGCATTTAATATTGTTGAATTTCCGCTGCAAATGTTTAAGGCACTTGCAAAAATATTTACGGTAGGCGTTGTTAATATGCCCAAAGTAATTGTGTTGCTAGAAGAACAGCCAACACTGCTGGTTCCGATAACGGTATATGTAGTTAATACCGTTGGGCTAACAATAAAAGTTGATGTATTTGGACCAGATACCCATGAATAAATTGAAGCTCCACTCGAGAACAAAGTAGCAGAACTACCACTGCATAAAAATGGTCCACCAGTACTTGATGAAATATTTATGATTGGCAAGGGACTTACAGTTATCGAGCTAATTGCGCTGTTGGTGCACCCATTTACACTTGTTCCAACTAAACTAAAATTGGTAGTTCCTACTGAAGGTGTAATAACAGAAATGCTTCCGTTTGTTGAATTCATATATGAGTAGGTAGCAGCTCCACTTGGAATAACAGTAAATGAGCTACCATTGCAAATAGAGCCACTATTTACACTAATTGTTGGAGTTGGATTTACAGTTATTGTAATTGCGGTGCGTGTTGCACTATTCATACATGTTTTTGCCTCGGCATAATAGGTGAATGTCCCTGCTGAAAGAGTTGGTGTAATATAATTTAGCCCAGTTGAAAGAATAGTTGTACTAGTAGGACTCGCATACCATGTTACTGTTCCAGAACTAGAAGTGGTAAGAGACCCACTATTGTTTGCACAAATAGATAAATTACCAAGTGTGGTAGTATTTAATGGTGCCGATGGTTGTGTACAAGGATTCATTTTATGTACGAAAGCATCGCTAGAACCTCCCGCTACGGCTATGTTGGCAATACCAATGTTTGGGTCAAAATCTACAGTTCCTGCAAAGTAACCTGTTGTAAAAACGTTATTTGAAGCATCCAGAAAAATAGAAGTTGAATTGTCGGCACCGCTACTGCCAAACGTTTTTGTTGTAACTAAATTTCCTGAAGCGTCTAATTTATTGATGAACACATCTAACCCTCCATTGCTGGTAACATTATTTGTGCTTGCGCTTGGATCAAAATCTACAGTACCTTGAAAAAAACCTGTTGTGTATACATTATTAGAGGCGTCAATTATTATTGAATTGCCACTCGTGTAAGTTGTTCCAATAAAGGACTTAGCCCAAATATAGTTACCAAAAGCATCTAACTTAGATACAAAACCATCGTTAATACCAGAGGCCACTAAATTTGCGACACCTGCCCCAGGATCGAAATCTACTGTTGTACTAAAATAACCTGTTGTATAAACATTTCCCGCGCCGTCTAAACTCAACCAGAATGATTTTTCAGCAGAAGAGCCGCCGATTTGTTTGGCCCAAACAAAATTTCCTGTTGAATTTAATTTAGCAACATAATTATCCGAACTTCCATTTGATGCTAACGTGTATGTTCCTGCGCCTGGATCAAAATCTGCTGTTCCCGAAAAAAAACCTGTCAAATACACATTATTCGAAGCATCAATTTTTACTCCTCTCCCCTCTTCCGTTGAAGAGCTTCCTCCAATACTTTTTGCCCATAAAAAATTTCCAGATGGGTCTAGTTTACTAATAAAAATATCAACTCCTCCAACCGACGAAAGTGTTGAACTGGAGACACTAGGGTCAAAATCTGCGATACCAGAATATACGCCCGTTGTGTAGATATTACCCGCAACATCTAATGAAATAGCGTAAGGAGTATCTGAACTTGAAGCTCCGCCGAGGCCAAATGCACTTACAAAATTACCAGCCGAATTTAATTTTAGAATAAAAATATCTTGTCCTCCATTGGTATTTAGATTAAAGACTCCCACTCCCGGATCAAAATCAACTGTTCCATTATAATATCCTGTTATGTAAACATTTCCAAATAAATCGTTTGTAATCGATAATCCAGCATCTACGCCGATCCCGCCAATGCTTTTCGCCCATAGAAAATTGCCTAAAGCATCGAGTTTACTGATGTAAATATCCTGAGATCCTGAAGAAGACGCAATTGTAAAAGTACCGGCACCTGGGTCAAAATCTGGTGTTCCTAAAAAAACACCCGTAGAATAAACATTTCCGCTCCCGTCAACAGTCACGCCGTTTCCTACCTCGGAATTATTTCCTCCTAAATTTTTTGCCCACTGATAAACTAAGTTTTGAGAATTTCCAAAAAAGGTAATTAAGCATAATGCTAATAGTATTTTTTTCATAAGATATAGATTTTAATAAGCAAAGTTACCTAAGCCAAATCCTATCTTTTGGATGCCTTTACAAGTGATGGGTTTGAGTTTACCCGTGTTTAATTTGATTTGAGAACTGTAAAGTTCTTAGTAGAGTTTCTCGAGTAAGGTCAAGAGACTGTCTTTTTTGCGTTGAGAGACGGGTACTTTTTCTTCGTTGTCCAAAATTAAAATACCACCATCCGCTTTATCGAAACGCACAATCTTTTTTAAGTTAACAAGGTGAGAATGATGCGTTCTATAGAACCCAAAATTGTGCAATAAATCTTCAAACTCTTTAATGCCTTTTGACATTAAAATATCTTTATGATTCTGGATGTGAAAAATAGTATAAGCACCGGATGCTTCGCAACGAATAATATCTGATACTTTAATAAAGTAAATAGAATCACTATCTTTTAAAGCAATTTTTTTATCGTAGTTTTTTATATCACCAAGACTTTCTTGTAAAATTTGCAACTGTTTATCTAAGGATTGAGTTTTAATATTTTTTTCGGCACGATTAACGCTTTCTATCAATTCTGTTGAATCAATAGGTTTTAATAAAAAATCAATGGCACTTAGCTTAAAAGCATCTACAGCATATTTATTGTGGGCAGTAATAAAAATAAGTTGAAAAGTTAGAATCCCGTTTAATTGTTTAACGAGGTCTATGCCTGTTCCATCCCCCATTTCAACGTCTAAAAAAACAATATCAGGATTGACATTGGAAATAGCTTTAATTCCGGCAGCTACACCATTGGCCTCATCAATGGATTCAATTGTGGGACAATATTCTTTAATTAAGTTTTTTAATTCTGTTCTAATAAGTTCTTCGTTATCTATAATTATGGCTTTCACATAACAAAAATAGATAAAAAAAGGATTTTTGCTAAGAAACTATTACTTAGAATAGATTAGCGGCAAAACCAGTACAACTGTAAACCCTGAACTTTGCTGACTGCTGATGTCAAAACGGGCATTAGATTTGTATTGTTTATTTAAAAGGAACAATCTGTCTTTTACAATTTGTGTAGCACGAGAGGGATAAGATTTTTGAGGTGCTGAATTATTGGTTGTTCCGGAACCATTATCGGAAATTGTAATTTTTAATTCTTCATTGTCTACACTAAAGCCAAGTAAAATTTTCCCCATTTCTGTGTTTTCAGAAAAACCGTGTTCAATTGCATTTTCAACAAATGGTTGAACAATCATAGATGGTAGTTGAATTTCAGATGTTTCGATGTTTTCTGCAATATTTATTTCATAATTAAATTTGGAAGGATAACGTAACTTTTGAATTTCGAAATAGCTATTTAGAAACTCAAGTTCTGTTTCTAAACTGATTAATTCGTTATAACTGCTTTCTAATGATTGACGCATTATTTTGGAATATTTAGTTAAATAATCGGCAGTCTTAATAGCATTATTTTCCTTTAAAGTAAATGAGCGTAAAGAAGATAAAATATTAAAGAAAAAATGAGGATCCATTCTGGCGCGATTTAAACGCTGTTCGGTTTCAATAGTTTTTAATTTATTTTTTATTGCTGATTGTCGATAAAAAAATACAATTGTGATGATGGCTAAAATAGCTGCGCCCCCAAAGCCAATTAGAGATCTAATTTGCAGCTTATTTATTTCTTGTTGCTGATTTAGTTTAGCAATTTTTTCCTCCTTTAATTCAGTTTGATATTTTGTTTCAAGATCGTTAATGGTTTTGTTTCGTGTATTTTCTAAAATGGCTTTTGTTTCTTTTAAAAATATTTCGTGAGCTATTAAAGCTTTTGTATTATCGCCCATTGCTTTATACAAATAGTATTCTAGTTCTGAAATAATTAGAGGACCATCCAATTCATTACTTATTGGGAGAGATTTGCAGGTATCAATAAATAATTTTGCTTTATTGTAATTTTGAGTATTAATATTAATGTTAACTAATCCAGTATATATATTAAAAGCATTTCTTTCTTGGATATTATTTTTATTTTCTAAGGCTTTAATAAAATAGTTTTCTGCTCTGGTAAATTCTCTTTTTTTTATGAAATGATTGCCAATTATGTAATAAGCATCAGCAAGACCTTGCTTTATATTATAGCGGCCTGCAATTTTTAAACATGAGTCTGCAAAAATCAAAGCGCTGTCCATTAAACTTAGTTTGTTATTTTTTTCTCCAACGTAAAAAAAGTGCTGTGCAGCACTAGAGTATACGCCTACTATAATTTCTGGATTTTCTTTTTCATTTATTTTTGGCAGTAATTCAAGTGATTTAGTGGTGTAGTATAAAATTTTAGGAAATTGATCGAGAAGCGTAAAAATAACAACTACATTTTTATATGTAAAAGCTAAATTAGGGTAGTCTTTGAGTTTTTCATATTCTTTTGCAGAATTTAGGTAATAAAATGCCGATTTATCTAATTCATTTTCTTTTCCATAAATGAAGCCAAATAAATTGTTCATTTCAATAACTTCATTTACATTTTTATACTTTTTAGCTAATTCAATTCCTTCATTCAGTTGTTCTTTCGCAAGTTCAACTTTTTGTAATTCCATTAATGACAAAACAATGGCTCTTTTTGATTTTACAAGCCTTGAATATAATTTATACTTTTCTGAAGATGAATAGGAGCGTTGAGCATATCTATACATTGAGTCTGGCTGGCGATTTTTTTTAAAATAATACTTAAATAAAGAAAAATAGGTATCAACTAATGCAGAATCTTTTTGCGTAATAGAGACTTTTTTTAAGCTATCAGGATTAAAATTTGCTTTTAGGGAAGTACCAATAAGGAGTATAATGAAATATATAAAAAGCTTCTTCGCCATGCATTTTAATTATATGTTAAGCGGATACTATTACTAAAAAATTATTATCCGACTTTAATTCGTCTAGTTCTTGTGAGTTAATATTGAAGAAAGAAGTCGAAATAGAAAGAAATAAAGCTAAATGCTTTTTTAATCTTAATTGCGCTGGAGAGTTATAGGTTAAATATTTAAATTTTTTAATCAATTTTCTTTTCAAATTGTTTTTAATTAACTAAAACTTAAAATCAAATATACAGGTTATTAAAATATCTTAAAGTATAAATTTAATTCACCTCTACAACATTCAAACTATCAATATACACCAAAAGCATTTTAATGCCTTGGTAGCCCATGCTTTGCAAGGCATTTTGATATTTTAGCAATTGATTAAAATACTTTTTATTATTTTCTTTTCCGGTTTTGTAATCAATAATGATGGTTTCGTTTTCTAAAAAAACAAGTTTATCAGGTCTTAATAGTTCCCCATTACTTGTAATTAATTCCGCTTCTAATTTTTGAGGAATAAAAGTTTTATAATATGATTCCAATTTAGGATGATGTATAACCGATAGAATTTTTTGTTTAAATTCATTAAACTGTTTTGCTGAAATTAAACCATTTAAAATTTCCGAATTTAAAACGGTATCAATATCCATCTCTGATTTTATTTTGGAAAGTATGGTGTGCATTACAATTCCTTGCTGCTTGGCCTCTTCAGCCTCAATGGAATTATCTAAATAACTGGCTTTTATTTTTATAACGTCATTATTAGTATTAAATGCCAGAGGTTGAAGTTGATAAGTTAATGTAGAGGTTTTTTTATGTATAGTATGTTTAGAGGTTTCGTCGCCAAAGGTGTAAAGATTTTCTTCTTTTTGCGAAAAATGCAGTTTAAAATAATCTTCCAGCCAATTACTTATTAGTGCTTGTTTGTTGCTGGTACTCGATAAAGTTATAATGTGCAAGCGATTAACTGCTCGTGTAAAAGCTACATACAGTAAATTCAAATTATCTAAAATTTGTTCTTGGGTTTCAGTTTCAAACTCAACTTCCAAACCCGCATTTTTAATACCACTACTGAGGTTAACAACAGCAACAGGTAATTTGGTTTGTGAGTTTTGAATATTTACCCAACTATCATTGGCTTTGTATTGTTGCCAATTACAGTATGGAATTATAACAACAGGAAACTCTAGACCTTTACTGGCATGTATGGTCATAATTTTTACTGCATTAATACTAGCAGGAATAATCATAGAAGCGGTTTTGCTTCTTGTGTCCCACCAATCAATAAATGAGGTAATGTTGCTATTTTTTGTCACCAAGTACTCGTTTACTTCATCTAAGAAAAACCGTAAATATGTATTTCCATTTTTATTTAGGTTTAATGCACTAATAAAATAAATGCAGTTATCTAATAAGTTAGATAAGTTATAATCATGAGGGTAAATGGAAATAGTTAATGCGCTTAAAATTTCAAATAAAGATTCGTTGGCATCTAATTTATCGAGCGCCCAAATAAATTGGGGTTGAGTAATAAGATTTATTTTGCAGGCATAATTTAAAACTACAGCGGCACTTACTTTATCATTTGTGTTAGCTAAATATTTTAAAAAAGCAACAAGGGTATTCACTTCTAAATTAGATTGAAGTAACAATGAATCACTTGATACAACAGGAATTTTATGTTCAACTAAATAGTTGGCAATTTTATTTCCGTCAGAAACTTTTCGGGTAATAATGCAAATTTCTTTATACTCAAATCCATTTTGGAATGCCTCGTGAATATATTTTGAGATAATTTCAAAATTTAACTCAACTAAATTGTCTTTCTCAGTTTTACCAACATTAACAGTAATATAGCCAGTTTCAGTATTTTTTATACTTTGAGCCTGTTGAGCGTATATAGGTTTCGTGGTTTCATTAAGGAGTTTTTCACTAAGTGTGTCAAACAACTTATTATTGAACTCAATAATGGTTTTTACACTTCGGTAATTGGTGTTTAAAATGTTTTCTTTATAGTTTCGCGTTAATGTGTCAGCACGTTCTTCTATAATTAAACTGTCCGTTTTATTTTCTAAGCCTGGTAAAATACTAAACTGATTTACATTGGCATTTCGCCAGCGATAAATACTTTGTTTGCCATCGCCTACAATTAAATTAAACCAGCCATTTGCCAGAGAGTTATCTAATAGCGGCAATAAATTTTGAAACTGCAAACTACTTGTATCCTGAAATTCGTCTAATAAAAAGTGATGATACTTGTCACCTAAACGTTCATATATAAAAGGAGTAGGTTCGTTATTTATTAGATCAAAAATATTTTTGTTAAACTCACTAATAAAAACCAATTGTTCTTCTTGTTTTTTCTCTGAAGCAATTTCTTCAATTTTTTTAAGAAGTAAAATAGGATAGATTTGCTTAGAAATTAAACTACACAAATTATAAGTTCCAAAATTTGTTTCAATAAATTGAATGAGTTCTTTCGCATTTTCGGATAATTGGTTGGAAAGACTATCGACTAATGATGCGTTTATACTTTTTGCTGCTGACCATTTATTTTCGTTTATTGCAGCTATTAATCTACTTCCAGAGCAATCTTCATGCGTTACATTAAAATGAAAACACTTATAAAAAAAATTAATGGCACCACTTTTTCCATAGTAAAAATCCTCTTCCTTTAAATTATTTTTATCAATAAGTTCGAGTGTTTTTTTGGAAAGAGACTTTAAGTTTGACTTATAATAACCAATAAATTCAATAAGTTCCCTCCTAATTTCTTCAAATTGTGTTACATCAAATTGCTTTAACTGTTGGAGATAGGTTTCTGAATCTTCTTTTTGTAAAAGCCGTGCAAATTCTTTTATGTGTTTTTCCGGGTCCCATCCGGCATTATCTTCAGCTTTGGCGAGGGCATATTCTTTCAATAGTTTGCTAACGTATGCATCTTCGCCAATTTTATTAATTAAACTGTTAATCACCGTTTCGTAAAAACCATCCACGTTCAACTCCACATTAAAATTTATGGGCAGTTTTAAGTCGTACGCAAAGGTTTTTACTAATTTATGTGTAAAGCTATCAATGGTGCCAACCGAAAAATCAGAGTAATGATGCAAAATATGACTTAAAACTATTTGCGAACGCTTTTTTAATTCGGTTATATTGATATTTAGTTCATCGCATAATATTTGTACGATACCAATTAATTCATTTGTCTCAATTATCTGAGATAATGCCGAAATAACCCTTTCTTTCATTTCTGCCGCCGCCTTATTGGTAAAGGTAACTGCTAAAATGTACTTATAGTTGCTCGTTAATTTTTTTTCGTCAGTTAAAGCCAAACGCAAGTATTCTTTAACCAGTGTAAACGTTTTACCGCTTCCTGCGCTTGATTTATAAACCACAAAATTTTTCACAGGTCTAAGTTATAAAATGATTACGTAAATTTTAACTTATTTGAATAAGAGCTTAATTTTTGCTTTTAACCAATGTATTTGTTAACTTTAAGATAAATTATAAAATCGCCTTATGGCAAATGATAGTTTTGCGTTTAAACAATTTACTATAAAACAAGACAAATGTGCCATGAAAGTGAGCACGGATGCCGTGTTGTTGGGATCTTGGGTTATACCAAATGGCAGCAAAACTATTTTAGATATTGGAACCGGTACAGGAGTTATAGCTTTAATGCTGGCTCAAAAATCAAGTGCAAAAATTACAGCAATTGATATTGACAAAGAAAGCACCGAACAGGCAAAAGCCAATGTGGCAGAAAGTATTTTTCATTCAAAAGTAGAAGTGCTTCACTCTTCGTTTCAGGTAATGACAAATACAACAAACGAAAAATTTAATTTAATTGTAACAAATCCACCCTATTTTGTCGATTCTTTAAAAAATATAGATGATACAAAAAAGTATGCTCGACATAACGACTTATTGCCTTTTGAAGATTTAATAAATGGCGTAAAAAAACTATTAGATGATAAGGGAAAGTTTTGCTTAATTCTTCCTAAAAACGAGGCTGTGATTTTTAGAGAATTAGCTAAACAAAAGGGTTTATATTTGTCAAAATTAATGCGGGTTAGAACCAAACCTTCCATCGAAACAGAGAAACGACACCTCATGCAATTTGAATTTAGAGAGACAGAATTTAGTGAGTCTACACTAATAATTGAATCAGAAAGACATTTTGATTATACCGAAGAGTATAAAAATTTAACGAAAGATTATTACTTAAATTTTTGATGAAAAGAATTTTTATATTATTTCTTATACTGCAATTCGTCGGTTCTTATAATGCTCAAACAGATAGTGTTTATTATGGTATGCCTAAAAAAGACACCACTAAAATTAAAAAACACAAAAATAAAGATTGGATGAAGAAAATCACCTACGGTGGAAATTTTGCTTTGTCATTTGGAAATTATACTTACATAAACATTTCCCCAACCATTGGTTATAATGTTTCTAAGAAATTAAATATGGGTGTTGGTGCTATTTATAATTATTTTAGTATTAATTATGGAAGTCAGTATGGGCGCATTTCTCAAACAGTTTATGGAAGCAGAGCATATACCCGTTATTTGTTTTCGCAATCACTATTTCTTCAGGCACAATACGACAGGCTTCTTCAGTCTGATTTTTATAATGTTTTAAATCCCGAAAAAAAAGTTTGGGTAGATTACGTTATGGTTGGCGGTGGTTATCGGGTGCCGTTGGGCAATCACTCATCAATGGTGGCTTCCATTATGTATAACCTAACGCCTACACCTTTATCCATTTATCAAAACCCGTACATTCAAATTGGATTTTCAGGAAGGTTTTAAGATATAAATCTACTTAAGATATTGCTTTTTTCTGCTTATTTTAAAACTAATCTTTCTCAATAAATACTATATTTGAACTTAATAAAATCAAAATCCTTTATGGAAGTAGTAAATAAGCCTTTAGTTAAACAGGAAAGTAGTATGAACTCAAAAATAGAATTATTAGAACAAAAACAAGCCGAAGCATTATTAGGCGGTGGTCAAAAACGAATAGATGCTCAACATAAAAAAGGAAAATTAACCGCTCGTGAGCGTGTTCATTTTTTATTGGATGAAGGCAGTTTTGAAGAGATAGGAATGATGGTAACACATCGTAGTAAAGATTTTGGTTTAGAAAACGAACAGTATTTAGGCGATGGTGTTGTAACTGGCTACGGTACTATTTCAGGACGACTAGTATATGTTTTTTCCCAAGACTTTACGGTGTTTGGAGGTTCTTTATCGGAGACGCATGCCGAAAAAATTTGTAAAATAATGGATTTGGCCATGAAAAACGGCGCACCCGTTATTGGCTTAAACGATAGTGGTGGTGCACGCATTCAAGAAGGCGTTGTTAGCTTAGGAGGTTATGCAGATATTTTTTACCGCAATGTGCGCAGCAGTGGTGTTATACCTCAATTAAGTGCCATTATGGGGCCTTGTGCCGGCGGTGCTGTATACAGCCCGGCCATGACGGATTTTATTTTAATGGTGGAAAACACAAGTTACATGTTTGTTACCGGACCTAACGTTGTAAAAACAGTTACGCACGAAGAGGTAACCAGCGAAGAGCTAGGCGGTGCCATGACCCACGCTACCAAAAGCGGTGTCACCCATTTTGCCTGCGCTAACGAAGTGGAAGCCATTAACTATTTAAAAACTTTGTTAAGTTACGTTCCGCAAAATTGTGAGGAAGATGCACCAAGTGTACCATACGAACATAACGGTTCGGAACTACGCCCTGAGTTAAATTCAATCATCCCTGATAATGCTAACCAGCCTTACGACATTAGAGAAGTAATTGAAAAGGTGATTGATGAGGGCACTTTTTTTGAAGTACATAAACTATTTGCCGAAAATATTGTGGTGGGCTTTGCGCGATTGGCAGGTAAAAGCATTGGCATTGTTGCCAATCAGCCTGCAGTTTTAGCAGGTGTGTTGGATATACATTCCTCTACCAAAGCGGCGCGTTTTGTACGTTTTTGCGATTCGTTTAACATCCCTTTATTGGTGTTTGAAGACGTACCTGGCTTTTTACCGGGTACCGACCAGGAGTGGAATGCTATTATAACAAATGGTGCCAAATTATTATATGCCTTTAGCGAAGCTACCGTACCGCGCATTACCGTTATTACACGTAAAGCTTATGGCGGTGCGTATGATGTAATGAATAGCAAACACATTGGTGCCGATATGAACTATGCCTGGCCAATTGCGGAGATTGCTGTAATGGGTGCAAAGGGCGCTGCTGAAATTATTTTTAAAAACGAAATATCAGCGGCAGCAGATAAAGAGCAAAAATGGAAAGAAAAAGAAACCGAGTACCAAACCATGTTTGCCAACCCTTACCGTGCGGCAGAGCGTGGCTTTATTGACGAAGTAATAAAACCCGAGCAAACCCGCGAAAAATTAATACGTGCCTTTAAAATGCTAGAAAATAAAGTGGATAAATTACCTAAGAAAAAGCATGGGAATATACCTTTGTAAAAAAACTAAAAACCTACACCAATCTCCCATATTTGGTTGGCTTGGTGTCATAAAATCACACATATAAGCTAGTTATAAGTAATGCGCCCAGTGACGGACATATACAATAGCGGTTTGACAGAGGCAACATTCTCTTCATTAAGACCTCGACATTTCAGGACATCGACAGACTCCAAAAAGGTTTTTAGTTTTTTTCTTCCCACCGCACATTTCGGGTTTGACAAACCCGCTTTTCCTATTACTAATTTAGCACATTTGTTTTTGCAAAAAGACAGGCAAAAAACAAATAAGCTAAATTCCCATCGCACAATAAATAGGTGTGCTTCGCACATTTTTTGCGCGTGCGCTTGACGCGCCAAAAAGCGCGCCACAGGCGTAAGGTATTTTATTTATTAAATAGAAATTAGTTTGCGCCAGCTTCATCCGGTATTACAACTTTTATTTTTTTCCTTTTCTCCATCCACAAATAAAGCGGTGGTATAATTAACGGTGCAAAAATCATCGTACTTGTTAACCCTCCAATAATAACGGTTGCCAAAGGTCTTTGAACATCTGAACCAATCCCTGACGAAATTGCGGCAGGCACTAAACCAATTATGGCTACAACTAAAATTGATAATAAAGCTCTTAACTGTTCGCTAGAAGTTCGTTTTACTGTATCAAAAGCATCTACATTATTGCCTAACATATTTCGATTTAGCGCCGACACTAATAATACGCCCGCCATTACTGAAATACCAAAGATGCTCACAAAACCAACTCCAGCAGAAACATTAAAATAATACCCACGCATTAATAAGGCTACTATTCCACCCCCTAATGCAAACAAAATACAACTCATTGTTACCAACGTGTGTGTGAAATTTTTAAATAACATAAAGAGAAAAAGAAACACCAATATAATAGTTAATGGAATAGTAAAAGCCAATTGCTTTCCTGCCCGCTCTAAGTTTTCATATTGCCCACCATAAATAATATCGTATCCTTTAGGCACGTGAATTTTTGTATTAATCTTTTTCTGTAATTCCTTTACAAATCCGCCTTGATCTCTGCCATGTATGTTAGTTCGCACAGTAACCATACGTTTGCTACTGTAACGGTAAATATTAGTTTGCCCCTCTACAAATTTTATATCTGCCAATTCACTCATTGGAATTAAAGCACCACTGGCAGAAGGAACTTGTAATTCAGTTATTGCATCAAGTGAGTTTCTATACTCCGCTAAAAAGCGAACAACAATATCGTATCGCTTTGTGCCATCATATAAAACAGAAATAGCTTTGCCTCCAATAGCAGCTTCAATCATATTTTGTATATCAGCAACATTAATTCCAAATCTAGCAGCTTGTTCTCTTTTAATATTAATTGCTAATTGTTCTTGTGGGCCTTCTTGCTCAATATTTACGTTTTCTGCTCCTTGCGTTTCTTTTACTATTTTAGAGATGCTATCAGCTTTTTGACGCATCATCGTTAAATCATCGCCAACAATAGAAATAGCTAAATCAGCAGCACTACCTGTAACGATTTCCATAACTTGGTCGATGATTGGTTGACCAGAAGAAAATTGAACTGATGGTAATTCCTCTTGTAATTCAGTTTTTATTTTTGTAACAAGTTCTTTTTTAGTTATAGTGTCAGTCCATAAATCATAGTTTTTTAAACCAATTAAGATTTCATTTCTATTAGTTGGAAAAGGATCTGTACCATCATCATTACGCCCTGTCTGCGTTATCGCAAATGCTATTTGAGGATACTTTGTTACAATTTTTCTTATTCTGGGGGCATAGGAAGCATTCTCTTGTATGGTAATACCCGCAGCAAAATTACCTCTCAAAAAAATTGAACCCTCATCTAAACTTGGTAAAAATTCTGTACCCAATTTTAAGCCGCATAAAATTAATATTAAAACTGCCGAAAAACCTATCCATACGCTTCGTTTGTATCGCTTCAATATTCTATTTATTACTTTCGTATAAATCTTATCAAAAAAGTTTAAAACAAAATTCTTATGTTCTTTAATAGGCTGCTCAATGTTTGCCATATTTTTTTTATACACAAAAGAAATAAGAACAGGAATAAAAGTTAAAGCCGCCAACATTGAACCAATTACAGCAAAAGCCAAGGTTATTGCCATAGGCGAAAATAATTTCCCTTCAACCCTAGTCATTAATAAGATTGGCATATAAGCCAAAATTATAATAGTTACTGAAAAGAAAATTTCTCGACCAACTTCTTGAGCTGCCAATAATGTAATTTTTGTTATTCCTTGAGCCTTCTCTTGTGGTGTAGCCGTTCTGTATTTCCGAATTAAATGTTCCGCCATTACACAAGCACCATCAACAATAATTCCAAAATCAATAGCACCTAACGAAAGTAGATTTGCAGGAATACCTGTTAGACGCATTAAAATAAAAGCGAACAACAATGAAAAAGGAATAGTTAATGCAACAACTAATGCGCTTCGAGCGCTTCCTAAAAAGAAAATTAATAAAATAATTACAATTGTAATTCCTTCAAATAAAGTATGAGCAACTGTTTCAAGCGAATGGTCAATTAAAAAACTTCTGTCATATAAAGGTCGTAAAGTAATATTTTCAGGCAATTCACTTTCCTGCAACTCAACCATTTTTTCTTTAAGTAATTTTAAAACTTCACTTGGATTTTCATAACGCCTTAATAATATAATTCCTTCTACACCACTATTCACATTTATACTGTCTTTAGGAACGGAATAACCCATAACGCCACTTGGCGGTGGCGGAGTAATTTCAACGGTAGCTACATCTTTTAAAAATATTGGCACACCGTTTTCAGACTTTAAAACAATATTTTGTATATCGGTTTCTGTTTTAATTGCACCTAATCCACGAACGGCAAAACCTTGCCCACCTCTTGAGATAATATTACCCCCCGTATTTTGATTATTAACATTAA
This sequence comes from Bacteroidota bacterium, assembly GCA_033763945.1. GTDB lineage: Bacteria > Bacteroidota > Bacteroidia > B-17B0 > Aurantibacillaceae > Aurantibacillus. The sequence continues at coordinate 153,523 of JANRJN010000017.1, forward strand.
CAGCTTCTATTACTTGTTGTAACGTCAATTTATATTTTCTCAGTTTATCAGGTGAGGTTAAAATATGAAATTGCTTTAACGGACCTCCAAAAGTTACAACATCCGCTATTCCCGGAACCTGCAATATGGCTGGTTTAATTACCCAATCTTGTAAATCACGTAATTGCATTTGACTGTAATTTGGTGGAGCTTCAACAACATACCTAAATATTTCACCAACTGCTGTACTTAATGGTGCTAATTCAGGAGAAACTCCCACAGGCAATTCTGCACTACTTAACCGTTCAATCACCTGTTGCCTTGCAAAATAATCATCAGTACCATCTTTAAAAGTAAGTTGTACAACTGATAAGCCAAAAATAGTTCTGCTTCTTCTATCTAATACATTTGGTGTATTTTGCAAAGCACGTTCAATTGGCACTGTAACTTGTTGTTCAACTTCTTCCGCTGCCCTTCCTTCATATTGGGCAACTACTATTACACATGTATCAGCAATATCAGGATATGCTTCAATTTTTAATTTAGTGAAGCACCAATAACCAATACCCATTAAAGCAAAGCTAATTGCAATAACTGCCCAACGATTACGTAAACTAAATATGAGTAAGTTCTTAATCATTTATTGCCAATATTCCACTTTATGCGTTACAATAAAACCTTCTTTAGTTAGTTTTCGTAATTCTGTTAAAGCGTGTTTTACTTTGTCTTCTTCATCAATAAAAGTTATCATCATAGGTATTTCATCAAAACTAAATAACTCATCAGGCTTATAGAGTTTTTGATTTTCTTTAAATCCAGACTTGGCTTGGTAAACTGTTGCACCTTTTAGCTGTAGATTAAATAAAAACTGCATAATAAATTCATACAATGGCTTCATATCGTGAAGCTCATCTTTTTCTACAAATATTTGCGCTTGTAACATTGTGTATAGTTTTAATATCCGAAACTTAATCCTTTTAACTGCATTGCACCTTTAACCGCAATAGTTTCACCATTTTTTAATCCTGAAAAAATTATTATTCTGTCGCCTATCTGGTTTCCAACATTTACTTCCTTCCTTTCAAAAATGTTAACCGATGTTTTTACAAAAACATAATTTTTTGCTTGCACAGTTATTAAAGAATTTTTATGTACACTAATACTATTCCCCTCACTAACACCAAAAGAAACTGTTGCAAACATACCAGCCTTTAACTTGCCGTTATTATTATTAATGCTTACACGAAGTTTTACCATTCTTGTATTTTGGTCAATCATATCTGCTACATCATCAATTTTACCTGTAAATTTTTCATTTGGGAAAGAGGTAAATTGAATAGTACAATTACTACCTTCTTGTACTTTACTCAATTGATTTTCGGGTAAATCACAAATTATATAAGCAGTTCCCGCAGGTGCTTTTTGCATTAACTCAGGTTGAAAGCCCCCTGCTTTTAATTTTGTTTCATGTTCAATGATACCTGCTCTTTCATTTGCTAAACTGTTCTCTTCAACTGATAAAGCTATTTGAGCATCAGATAAATCTTTTCCGGTTGCTGCACCATGTAGTTGTAAATCTTTGATGCGCTCTAAATCTGATTTCTTTTGTTTGATATTAATATTCTGAATTTGATTGATGTTTATTAGATGTTGAATTAATTGTGTGTAATTTCCCGCTAAATCAGTGTTTTCAAACAACACAATGTTTTGGGAAGCTCCCTCTTCGGATTTAACTATTGTCGCTGAAACCTTTGCAGGGGCTGTTATTTCAGCATTTAACGCCGTTGTACCAATAACTTCTGTTTCAAAAAATAAAGCGGTTTCTGGATTAGGGAAAACAATTTTTTTTCCATTATCCAAAACCTGTGGTGTTGTATTTTCTTTTTTTCCGTCTTTATCATCATGCCCGCCACAAGCAGAAATGAAAATTATAAAAACCCAAAGTATGTTTAATTTAGTTTTCATTATTATTGTGCTAATTTATTTATTAAACCCGATGCATAAAGCAATTTAATATAACTCTGTTTGTATTGCTGTATGGTTTCGTAATATTGTTGTTGTGTATCAAGCCAGCTTCGTTGCGCTTCTAAAAAGTCAATAATGGTAGTCCCCCCACGCAAATAGGAATACTTTACATTATTTAAAATATCTTCTGACTGCTTTATGATGCCTTTATATTTTGAAAGGTTTTGTTTCTCGGTTTTATAGGTATCATAAGCCGTTGAAATTTCAGTTTGAATTTGTTTTTGAGTTGAATTCAATTCTTGCTCGGCTTGTTGCTTTATTAAATTTGATTTTTGTATTTCGCCCTGATTACGAGAAAAAATTGGAATCTGTATTGTTGCAAAAACACCTGCATAGGGAACTGTGTTTTGAGGATTATAAATTACACCCAATTCAGGAGTTGGCCAAGCCAACGATTTTTGTAATTTAATATTTGAATTACTCACATCAATTGCTGATTTTAACGTCAAGATGTCGCTTCTTAAAGTTAATCCTTGTTGCAAAAGTGAATCAATATTATCAGGGAATACATAAATAAAATTATCAGTAGTATCAATGTTTAAATTGTCTTGTACACCTACTAATAATTTTAAATTAGCAATTTCATTTTTATAATTCTGTTCCGAAGAATTTATTTGTAACGCATATTGATTGGATAATAATTCTGTTCGTGATAAATCGGTTTGAGTAATGACTTGATTTTTTAAACGCAATTTATTAGTTACTACTAAACTGTCTGTATTGCTTTTTGCAATTATTAAAATATCCAATTGTTTTCTAGTGGTCCAAACATCGAGCCATTTTATAGCAACATCTAAGAACAGATTACGCTCTGTTTCGCTATATTCCTTTTGGGATAAGGAAACATTTTGTTTAGCAAAATCTATTCTATATCTACGTTGAGATGGTAATTGAAATTGTTTTGTTAACTGCCACCACACTTGTCTGTTTTTACCATTGGCCCAAGTGGTATTCTCAGGAAATAAAGAAGTTTGTAATAATTGTAAAGACTGATTATTTAAAACAATATTAGGGCGCAACTTTGCGGTAACAATATCAGCCTCTGCAATACTTAGATTAAAAATTTCAGTTTTAAGAACTGGGTTATTTACTTTTGCTGTTTGTAGTGCTTTTTGGAGATTATAATTTGATTGAGCTGATGCAGGCAGTAACGCCAATATTAACCACGTTATTATTATGTATAATATAGATCGGATGGGCATCGCTTTTTAGTAGGGGAATTTTCAAACTCGGCGTGAAAATACTAAAAATATTCACATAACACACTTACTATCAAACTGTAAAGTCCAGTACATTACATTATATAATCGTTAAGAAAAACATATTTTACTAGATTCATCTATCCTTTTCTTTTAAAGCAGCTGTTTTCTTTTATCTTTTATAATTTCACCGCAAGATACGAAAGCCAGTTTTTTCTTTTAAACCAAAAATAAATTATTATTGAAGTTGTAACGATTAAAATTTTAACTCTTTATTTTTTCGCCGTTCCCTTTCAGGTCGGGCTTTACGCTCTTATCTTTTTATCCTGCCGCACTATGCTTTTCTATAAAAAGGATAACCGCTACAATCCCTAACGGGATATTTTTATAATTCAACAATTTATTTAATTTTGGTGAACTAATCCCCTAAAACTAAAATTATGGCATCAACTTCCGAAGTAGGACACGCAAAAAACGTAGCAAATTTTGAAGACCTTATTACTACTTGCACTGGCTACGGTGCAACTTACAATCCAGTAAATACAGCAATAAAAATTCCAGCACTTACAGCACAATACACCAATGCCGATAATTTAATTGATAATGTAGTTACAGCCACCGACAACTATAACAAAGCCGTTAGTATTCGCCAAGCCGAATTTGAACCATTACAAAAATTTGCAACAAAACTTGTAAACGCTTATATAGCAGTTAATCCAAGCAAACAAAACATTGCTAATGCAAAAACAATTAATTCAAAAATACAAGGACAAAAATTAAAAAAAGTAAAAGTAGTTCCGGTTTCAACAGGCCCAACCACCGAAAAAATAATTGCACCACCGGTTGTAGAAACCCCAAAAGATATTTCAGCTTCGCAACAAAGTTACGACCAACTTGTAGAACACTTTTCAAAATTAGTAACCTTACTTTCTGCCGACCCTTTATTTCTACCAAACGAAGTGCCTTTACAATCTGCTTCATTAAATGCGAAATTAATAGCACTTAAAACTTCAAACACAAACTTTGGTATTGCTTACACAGCAGTTACAAATACTCGCATCGCACGCGACCACGCCTTATACGACAAAACTGTAGGCTTATGCGATACAGCACAAACAGTAAAATCGTATGTGAAAAGTGTATATGGAGCAAGTAGCCCCGAGTTTAAAATGATAAACAAAATACAATTCAAATCACGCACAAAAAAATAAGGCATGTCTTTTTAGGTTGAGGCTTTGTCTTTAATAAAAATGGCGTTGGCAACAACTAAACTATCAAGTGCTTCAATAAAACTGTTAATGTCGCCAATATATCTGTTCGTGTCTTAAACAAAACCTTTAATGGCATCAATACTATTGCCAATGGCATCAACCAAACTGCCGTTGGCAATAATAAAACTATTAATGGCATTAATAAAACTGCCTTTGGCATCAATAATACTGTTGATGGCATCGTTCAAATTACCGTTGGCAACGTCTTTTTTTTCGAGAGAAAATTAACATATTTAACAAATAATTGTTTAATTATCAATAACTTACATAATTGAATCGACAAAATTCTTCCAAGACAAAACGCCTACATTAAGACAACCAACACACTCCTAAAATAGACAATGCCACTTTATAAATTTACCAAGGTAAAAGCTAAACGTATCGACCTAAACGTAAAAGGACCCTTGCGCACGTTTGCAAACACATTTTGTCGCTTCTTTTCAATGGTAATAATTTTTTGTTGGCGCAAAATAAGTTTGCAAACTTCCTACCCGCCTAAACGTATCGACCTAAGCGTAGTTTGCCGACCGCGCAAAAAAAATAAAAACCTTTTCCCGCTTTTTAAACTCGGCAGACATCTCAAATCATCTCGGACAAAGACGTTCTAAAAATAATTTTCACTTAATAAAATATTTTCGTTCCTATAGACAGCGGAGCGAAAAGCTGTGTGGGGCGCACTACTTATAACAGCGGCTAGACCGCAGTAGGAAATTTTTAAGTATAAGTAAGATTTTAATCTACAAAACATAGCAAAACCTTGCTATAAAATACCTTAATTTTGTTTTAACAAAATGGAAACCATAAAATTATTTGAGTAAAAAACTTCCGCTGCAAAGAATTTGCAACTATAGGCTTTTACTTATATAGCACCACGTTTATCGATTATTTTAATAAAAATTTAAGTAAAAATTACATTTTGTGGAATTAAGCATTTTTCTACATCTTTATTAAAACATTGTAGTAATGAAAAAACTTTTTCTTTTAAGCATTTTCGTAAGTTCGCTCAACGCACTATCACAACCGTGGACTCCAAAACAGTTGCAGGCAGCTAATACATCGGCAACGGTTACGTCATTGTCCATCCTTGAAAAAGAAGTCATCCTATACATTAACCTCGCACGCATGTACCCTAAAGAATTTATACAAAACGAAATAAAGGGTTATAAATCAGAAAGCAATCGCGATAAATGGAAAGATTCCCCTGGTAAAGCTACGTTGGTAGTGCATTTAAATAAAATGGAATCTATGAATGCCTTGTATTTTAACGATTTAGCATACGAAAACGCCAAATGCCTTGCTGCCGAGCAGGCCAAAAGTGGCGACATTGGTCACGAACGAAAAAAATGCAATGACGCCCGTTTTGCCGAATGTTGTTCTTACGGCGCGAGTTCAGGTAAAGATATTGTCATGCAATGGCTTATTGATGCAAATACACCATCATTAGGGCATCGGCTTAACTGCCTAAATAAAAAATTTAAGATAATTGGAGTAAGCTGCAATACCCATAAGGTATACTACGATTGTTGCGTAGCGGACTTTAAGTAGTAGATGCGTTATCTACAACCCCACCTCTTCCTCGTTTAGCAAAGCGTAACGAGGATGTTTTAAAGCTGCGATTGTATCGCACAATTAAATTAAAAATCTACAAAATATAGTAATACCTTGCTATAAAACACCTTAATTTTGTTTTAATAAAATGGAAGCAGTAAAATTATTTGAGCAAAAATTTAAACCCCTTTTTTGTATATTTGTAGCATGAAAGCAATGGTAATAACACCCAAAAGCGAAACGGAGTTTAAGTTTATAAATAACCTTTTAAAAAAATTGGGTATTTCTTCAGCAACTGTGAGCGAAGAGGAGTTAGAAGATATTGGCTTATCAAAAATGCTTAAAGCCATTGATAAAACAAAAAAGGTGAGCCGAGAAAGTATTATGAAAAAATTAAAGCACTAATGGAGCTTGAGTTTTTAAAGAAATTTTCTAAAGATGTTGAGGAGCTTAATCAAAAATCTGTTAAATTAAATTTGATTAAATTGATAGAGTTGTTGGAAGCGGTAGAAAACTTAAGCAACATCCCTCATCTTAAAAAACTAAAAGGGCATAAAACAGCATACAGAATAAGGCTTGGTGATTACAGGCTTGGATTTTTTTATGAGCAAAATAAAATTATCTTGGCAAGAATAGTTCATCGAAAAGTTATTTATGATTTATTTCCTTAATTAAGGAAATTACCCTACCACAATCTCCTTAACCGCGTTCACCCAAACATCATTGGTGTTTAAACTATTTACCAATGTTACTTTTTCGCCACCGTGCTCTTTAAAAATTTCTTCGTATTCGGTACCAATTTCGTAAATGGTTTCTAGGCAATCCGCTACAAAGGCTGGAGAAAAAATCAGTAATTTTTTTGCGCCTTTTCCGGCTAATTCTTCAATTACTTTATCGCTATAGGGCTTTAACCACTTATTATCTAAACGACTTTGGAAAGTGGAAGTGTATTTTCCTTCAGGAATGTTTAACCCCTTTACTAATTGTCGTGTGGTTTCCATGCAATTGGCACGGTAACAGTATTGATTATTTTTTGTAATGGTATTGCAACAAGCGCCCATTTGGCAAGTGTTTCCGCCATAATGTGCCGAGCCCTTTATAATATGTCTTTCCGGCAATCCATGATAGCTGAATATGACATGGTCGTAATCGTTAAAATTATGTTTTTTGCCTTCTACTAAAAGTGCTTCAATAAATTTTGGGTGATCGTAAAATTTGCTGATGATATTAAGGTTTGGAATCACTTCCCAACCCTTAATTTGTTTTAATACTTCTTCAATAGTGCTACCGGTGCTTGAACTGGCGTATTGTGGGTAAAGCGGTAATACATGTATTTTTTCAGGACGTTGTTGCCTTAATTTTTCTAAAACACTTTTTATACTTGGCGATTGGTAACGCATGGCCAATTCAACAATATATTTATCACCAACGTGTTGTTGCAATTTTTCTTTTAAAGCAATGCCGTTCAATAAAAGTGGAGAACCTTCTTTTGTCCATATAGCTTTATAAAGTTTAGATGATTTAAATCTGCGTGTAGGTACAATTATTAAATTCACTAAAATAAAACGCAAAACCGGATTTACATCAATAACACGTTTATCGTTTAAAAATTGGGTTAAATATTTACCAACTTTGTTTGGGCTAGGATTATCTGGTGTGCCAAGGTTTATTAAGAGAATAGCTTCTTTCATTTTTGTTTAACAACTAACTCACAGGACTGTTTAAATCAGGTTCGGAATTTTGCGAGTTTGTTTCAGTTGTTTTAATTGGTTCAGGATTTTGTTTTTTTGTAAAACGCTTTTGAAATAAAATAATAAGCCCTACTCCAAGTGAAATAGAGAAATCGGCAAAATTAAAAATTGGTCTAAAAAATTGAAACTCCTCTCCTCCCCAAAAAGGAAACCAACTCGGAAAATGTCCGTTTATAATTGGAAAATAAAACATATCTACCACGCGCCCGTATAGCACATTTGCATAGCCTCCGCCTTCAGGCATAAACTTTGCCACATTAAATTCATCACTTTCGCCAAACAAAACACCATAAAAAACGCTGTCTAAAATATTTCCTATAGCACCAGCCAAAATTAAAGACACTGAAAAAATAAAGCCAATGTGTTCTTTTTTTCTAACAATGTGACGAATGTAAAAGGCACCTCCAATACAGGCTAAAATGCGAAAAACACTCAAAATAATTTTTCCATATTCCCCACCAAACTCAAAACCAAATGCCATGCCAGGGTTTTCGGTAAAATGTAAAATGCACCAATTACCTACTCTGCCTACTTCGCCTAAGGGGTAATTTAATTTGATATAAATTTTTACAAACTGATCAATAAATAAAACAGATAAAACAGTAAGTAGAGGAATTTTAATTTTTTGAAACATTAATACTTTTTTCGAAGCGTAAAGATATGATTTTTAATATATTTTATATTATTACAAATAAGTACATATCGATATTTATTTTCGTATACAAAAAATCCTATTTGGTATATTGTTTATTTTTAGGAGTGTGAAATAATATAAATTTGAAAAAAAATAAACAAACTATGGATTTTTTAAAGAATAATACATTAAGTAAAATGATTTTTAGATTAAAGACCTTAAGAAAAATGGTATTAATTGGCTCACTTACTATAACCAAAGGGGTTATAGCACAACCCGCATTTTATGACCTTATTAGCTGTCAAAGTACAGATGGTATCAATTGGACAAACAATGCACTTTTTCAAGATTCGAGTGGTGTGCCATCTGTTACACAGCACTCTACCGGCGCAATTTACTGTGCGTTTCAATGGTTTCCAGCTCCGGCAACACCTACCAACACTTCCTTCGATAAAATCGCTATAAAAAAATCTACCGATGGGGGTTTAACTTGGGGTAGCCCTACATTAGCTGTTTTTACAGGGTCACCAAGCGGATACAAACGACCTTTTGACCCAACCATTGTTATTACGGATAATGGAAATATTAGGATGTATTTTTCATCTTCTAAAACAGGCACCCTAGGAACGCTGGATTCTACTGTACATTGTTATTCAGCTATTTCGTCAGATGGCGTAAATTATACTTGGGAATCGGGAGTAAGGGTGTTAGTGGCAGATTCAATCAACATCGATCCTGCTGTTATTAAAATGGGTTCAGTATGGCATTATACATGTCCACGAGGCGCACCGCAAGATGGGGCTACCCATTTTATTTCTAATGATGGTTTAGCTTTTACCAGAACTACAACAATACTTTCGGATGCAAATCATAACTGGACTGGCAATCTCATGAACAACGTACTTTTTTCGGGAACAGGATACAGATTTTATGGAACGCCAAATCCTCAAACAAATTCTATCTGGTATAAGTCAACAAACGATGGCTTTATATGGAGTTCTTATGTTAATTGTGTGGGTCCTATCACAACTAGTGGAATTCAGGCTGACCCGGCAGTAATAAAATTAAGTGCTACAGATTACCGCATGATTTATGTTAGCAAGCAATCAAGTATTACAGGTATAAATAAAAATGAAAGTGAAAATTCTACATTTTCATTTTACCCAAATCCGGCCAGTAATTTAATTACTCTAAAATCAAATATAAAAACTCCAATTTCAAAAGTTAGCATATTTGATTTATCAGGTAAGCTAGTGTATCAATCTATTGGAAATACGCAATTGATAAATCATAATTTAGAAAAAGGAATTTATATTTTAGAGGTTGAAATCGGAAATACGAATCAATCTAAAAAATTAATTATCAACTAATTTGGTTTTTACCATTACCTTAAGTACAGCATTTCGCGGTACTTAGGTAAAGGCCAAGTAGCATCATCAACAATGTTTTCTAGTTTATCAACATTGTATCGTATGGTTTCAAAAAATGGTTTTACTTTTTCGCAATAAGCATGGGCTTGCTTTTTAGCACTATCTAAATTGTTTGCGTTTTTGCGAGCTTCGGTCATATCGTCGGCTGCTTTTTTAATTACAGAAACACGTTCGCTAATTTCTTTAATGAGAGTAATTTGTGTATCGCTTGCTTTTTTATAATCTGCCGCTGTCAAAATATTTTTCAAACCATTTACATTTTCAATTAATGTTTTTTGATAAATTAATGCAGCCGGAATAATTTGGTTATCTACCATATCAGCAATAATGCGTGATTCGATTTGAATTTTTTTAGTGTAAGTTTCTAAAGCAATTTCGTAACGGGCCTCTTGCTCTCGGTGATTCAGAATGCCTAAGGTTTCGAACATATGTAACGATTTTTTTGAAATCATTGCCTCTAAAGCACCGGGTGTTGTTGGAATATTATTCAAGCCGCGTTTTTTAGCTTCAGCCTTCCAAGCGTCGCCATATCCATTTCCTTCGAAACGAATTTTTTTACTTTCAATAATGTACTTTTTTAAGATTTGAAAAATAGCTTCATCTTTCTCCACTTTTTTATCCATTAAAGCATCCACGTCTTTTTTAAACTGAATTAATTGTTCGGCCATAATTGAATTTAATACAGTCATTGGTCCGCCACAATTAGCAGAAGAACCAACAGCACGGAATTCAAATTTATTTCCTGTAAAGGCAAATGGTGATGTTCTGTTTCTATCGGTGTTATCCAATAAAATATCTGGAATACGACCAATATTCATTTTAAGAGCCGTTTTTTCTTCAGGACTCATTTTACCATTATGTACTGATTTTTCTAATTCATCTAATACTTTTGATAATTGTTCGCCTAAGAAAACAGACATAATTGCCGGAGGTGCTTCGTTGGCACCTAAGCGGTGATCGTTGTTTGCAGAAGCAATAGAAGCTCGCAATAAATCAGCGTGTTCGTAAACTGCTTTTACAGTATTTATGAAGAAGGTTAAGAATTGTAAATTTGTTTTTGGAGTTTTGCCCGGTGATAATAAGTTTTTCCCCGTATTGGTTGCCAAACTCCAGTTATTATGTTTACCGCTACCGTTAACACCGGCGTATGGTTTTTCGTGCATTAATACACGAAAATTATGACGAATGGCCACTTTTTCCATTACATCCATTAATAATAAATTATGGTCAACGGCTAAATTAGTTTCTTCAAACACCGGCGCACATTCAAATTGAGCTGGCGCTACTTCGTTATGACGTGTACGAACAGGGATGCCTAATAAATGCGCTTCGTATTCAAAATCGCGCATAAATGCCGAAACGCGCTCAGGAATTGAACCCCAGTAATGATCTTCTAACTGCTGGCCTTTTGCCGGAGCATGTCCGAATAAAGTACGACCGGTTTGTTGTAAATCGTAACGGATGTTGTATAGTGCGGAGTCCACTAAAAAATATTCTTGTTCCCAACCCAAAGTAGCAATTACCTTTGTTACGTTTTTATCAAAGTATTGGCAAACCTCAGTAGCGGCTTTATCAACAGCGTGTAATGATTTTAGTAAAGGAGTTTTAAAATCCAACGACTCTCCTGTATAAGAAATAAAAATAGTAGGGATACATAATGTTTGTCCCCAGATAAAAGCAGGAGACGTTGGGTCCCAAGCCGTGTAACCACGCGCTTCAAATGTATTACGAATACCTCCGTTTGGAAACGAAGAGGCATCCGGTTCTTGTTGCACTAAGGCATTTCCACTAAAACGTTCAATAGCGCGTCCGCCTTCGATGGGTTCAAAAAAGCCATCATGTTTCTCAGCTGTTGCACCAGATAATGGTTGAAACCAATGTGTAAAATGTGTAACACCTTTGCTTTGCGCCCATGCTTTCATACAAGCAGCAACTTGATCGGCCATTTTACGTTCCACAATAGTGCCTTGGTGCATAGAGTTCTGAATGCTATTAAAGGCTTCTTCTGATAAAAACTCGCGCATGGCATCTAATCCAAAAACATTAGAACCATAATATTGCGACACTTGTTGTTTGGTGTTGTTAAATTCAACCGGGGTTCTTTTTACAACATCTTGCATGGCTAAAACTCGTCTTGTACTCATAATTTTTTAATTTTATAGGGGGGTGTTAGTGAAAAACATAACTTTTTGACAAAAGTATATCAAAAAAAGGGGGGGTGCAAGAAAAAATATGTTATTTTGGAAATTATTTTTTCTAAAAGATAGGGGGAAATAAAAATTAATGTAATATTCTGGCTTTTAAAAATCAATAAACTTGATTGTTAGTATTTATTAACACTATTAGGTTTAGAATCATATTATCTTTACCAAGTATATTCAAGTATTTAAAAGTATTTTAGAACAATAAAGTATCTATTATTGTTTATAAATTATAACTGCGTTTGAGTTTTATTTAAAAAGTATTTGTAAAAATTATATTTTTGCTGAAAATGGCTAACAAATCGAATCATCATTTAGTTGAAGTCTTATGTGCATTTTGGTTTAATCCAAGTTCAAATATATGGGATAGTACTTTTTTTGGTAAGTATTATGAAATAATAAATGGGTTGGGTTATACTGAAAAAACAGAACAAAAAGCAGTAAAAGTTAAGTTTGAACTGAAGCCCGAATTTGATAAAACTTTTGCAACACAAGAAGCAGATGAGGGAAACTCAAAAATGATTTTTAGAGATTCTAAAAATGGATACGCAATAATTATGTCAGCAAATTTTTTATCATTTCATAAGGTTGCTCCATACAAAAACTGGGAACTTTTGATGAAAGAGCAAGTTATTCCTGGGATGAAGGCTTATGAAGAGATTGGTTTAGGAAAAGACATTGTTCAAGTACAGGCACTTTATATAAATCAATATGAGATTGGTAAGAATGATAAAATTTCTGATTATTTTAAATTCATCCCATCTGTAAGTGATTTTGGTATTGGACAGGAAAGTAATTTGGTTTTCCAAAGCCAGTATGACTTGGAACCAAATTTAATGCAGCAAATAAAAATGAATTCTATACTTGATCCTGCAAAAGACAATAAAGATGTTTTTCTTGAATGTAGCTGTTTTGCCTCAGCCCATATGGAATTAAAATGGGAAGAGCTTGCGCAAAGTGCCCACGATCAGAATAATAAAGTTTTTAAAACTATAACTAAAGAATAAATAATTATGTTAGACGGAGCAATTGATGCAGTTTCTACACTTGCAAAGAGTTTAGAGAACAAAAGAAAACGAATGGAAGCAACTCCGATTGTTGGGGTTTATTCAACCTTTACGCCTAAAAAGGAACAAATAACTAATTGTTATTATCTTTTAACTGAAATTCCTTCTTTAAAAGGCAAAGAATCTTGTACTCCCTTAACAAAATCTTTTATAAGTGCTGAATCAAATCAAATTAGTTTAATGGTTCTTGCTAAAGAAATGTTCGAAAATACAAAACCAATTGATGGGATTGAGCTTAAGGCTTTATATCTTGCAATGAAAAAGCAAAGAGAAAGTAATCCTGAATCAATGTTATAGTTTAAAACATGGGATTCAGCCTTGAAAATTGGAATATTATTCTACCCGAAACGCTTTTAGAAATTGATAAAGATAGGCTTAAAAGATTATTGTTCCAATTCTTCGGTTCTGAACATAGAAAGGGCGAAAAAAAATATGATGATTTCTATTTAAAATCTGGACCTAATTATTTTCTTCAAGGGGATATTTTAAAAAGAATAAACACACTTGAATGGGATTATGATAATGAAAAATATATTTTCACAGAAAAGCCTACTGCTTTACTATCTAACACTTGTGATGTAAGTGAAGAAAACCAGCGATTAAATCAGAAACAAGCTTTATTTGCTCCTGTAATAAAATTAAGCGACTATATTGATTCATTAAAAGAGCTTGGAGCTAATAAAGAACAAATAGATTCCGCATTAAATAATATTAAAAGTCAAACTTATTCTAATATATTTTATTTACCGCCAAACCCAATAAATGGTAACGATTATATAGTTTTTTTAGACAATATTTTTTGGCAGCCTTCAAACATTTTAATTAGTAAGATTGCGAAAATTAACGATGAGAGATTTCTATGTTTAAATCATTTTGGATTTTATTTATTAATCACTAAGCTTTCCTATCATTTTTGTAGAGTACCTGAAGAAATTGATAGGTAAGTAGTATAAATATAATATAAGGCTATTATAAAAATAATTAGTTTGAAGATTAATTTCTTAAACTCAAATTTATCTTTTTAATAGAAAAATAAATCACAACAGCTCCCAAAAGCGCTAATACTCCGCTTATAAAAAAAGAAATGCCGGGAAAGTAAATTTTTGCCGTTGGTATAGAGAACTGATAAAATAAGGTTGTCATTATAATAGGACTTATAATAGCAGCAATACTCATTAAAGAGGTGTTTAACCCTTGAATTTCTCCTTGTTCGTTTTCAGGAACCTGATTAGCAATTAAACCTTGAAGAGCGGGTCCGCACAGGCCACCCAAACAATAGGGAATAAGCGACACGTACATGACCCAACTATGAGTTGCAAACGCAAAACAAAATAAACCGGCGGCATAAAAAATGATGCCGTAATAAATAGATTTATGTTGACCGAATTTTGGTATAAACCAACGGATTAAGCCACCTTGTACAATGGAAACCAAAACGCCCACAAAGGCAAGCGAATAGCCAATCTCTGCTTCTGTCCATTTAAATTTTAAAATGTTGTAATAGCCCCAAATTACCTCTATGGTTTTTCCGGCAACATATAATATAAATTGACCAACAATTAAACCAACAAGTAAGGGATAACGTTTTAAATTAATAAAAGCCCCTAAAGGATTGGCGCGCTTAATATCAAACGAACGGCGGTTACTTTCTTTTAAAGATTCAGGAATGAAAAATAAACCAAAGAAAAAATTTAGTAAGGATAATATCCCTGCTGCAACAAAAGGTGCACGTACGCCAAGGTTGCTAAATAAAGCGCCTAATAAAGGTCCAATAATAAAACCTACGCCAAAGGCGGCACCAATTAATCCAAAATTTTGTGCACGTTTTTCGGGAGTACTTATGTCTGCAATATAAGCGGCAGCCGTGCTAAAACTAGCGCCACAGATACCGGCAATAATTCTACCAATTAATAACCAAATAAGGTTTGGCGCAAAAGCTAATAAGAGATAATCTAATCCTAATCCTGCAAGAGCTAATAATAGAATGGGCCTTCGGCCATATTTATCGCTAAGCCCACCAAGTATTGGTGCGAAAACAAATTGCATTAAAGAGTAAGCAAAAAGTAACCAGCCACCAATAGTACTGGCTTCGCTTATATTTTTACCACTGAGTTGTTCAATTAATTTTGGTAAAACTGGAATAATAATTCCAAAGCCAATACAATCAATTAAAACGGTAGCAAAAATAAATCCTAAAGAAGCGTTTTTGTTTTTTAACATGCTGTAAAAGTAAAAACAAATCAGAGGATTTTTAAATAAATTAAATGGTATTTATTAGTTGTGTTTTGGATAACTAAATTTTTTATCAAATATAAACTCCTTATCAGTTAAGGTAAGTAAAAAGGCAATTAAATCAACTTTTTCGTTTGACTTTAAAATAATCGGTTGTTGCAGTTCCGGCGAGAGGGTTTTGGTTTTTTGAATACCATTTGTATAATGATTTAAAACTTCAGACAATTTTTTAAAACGCCCATCGTGCATATAAGGGAAGGTAAATTCAATGTTACGTAATGTTGGAATTTTAAATTTTAATGAGTCGTTGGCATTGTTAGTTATTTTAATTCTTCCAAAATCGTTTAAAAAGGTATCAACCGGTAAACCATTGTTTGCAAAATTGTTTGTTGTAAATAAAGGTTCTTTATGGCACGAGGTACAGTCTTTTTTGAAGAGTGAATACCCATTTTCTTCTTGTTTCGTAAACGTTTCTTCTTTACGCATCACCTTATCATATTTTGAGTTGGCGCTAACAATCGTAACTAAAAATTGTGAAAAGGCTTTTAAAGTTTTTTCTCCGGTTGCTATACTATCCCCGTAAGCTTTGTAAAACAATTCTCGGTAATATTTTGATGCGTTTAATTTTTTGACAACCTCAATAATGTTGCTACCCATTTCGGCTGGGTGAGAGATAGGGGCAAGCGCCTGTACATCTAAATTATTTATGGCGCCATCCCACATAAATAAATTTTGCCAGGCAAGGTTCATCAGAGCCGGTGAGTTGCGAGTGCCAACACTATCATGAATACCATGACTAAGTGCATGGTCTATGTGTGTAAAGGCGGAATACTGTGAATGACAACTGGCACAAGAAATTTTATTGTCTTTAGATAATTGCGGGTCATAAAATAATACTCTGCCTAAAAAAACTTTTTGTTTAGTAATTGGATTGTTAGAAAAATTATATAATGGTTTTGGCCAGTATTTAGGAATAAAAAATAAATCACCTTCGCCTTTAAAAGCAAGTATTAAAACAATTACTAAGCAAAAAAATAATTTTTTCATTCAACTTTAAAACAAGTACTTGCTAATTTTGAAAGGTGCATTGCCTCGGCGCTTGGGGACATAATATGATGTTGTTTAGACAAATCTACCTTATTAATAAATTGTTGTAAGTCAAACAAAACAGTAATTTTATTTTGAGTGCCTATTGGTAAAATAATTGCTTGTAAGGTGTTAAGAGGATAGACATAACCACCTAAATGCAATTGAAATTCTTTTTTTTGATGAGTGCTTAAACTGCTTTTGCCTTCTAGTTTAAAATTAATGTAGCCACTTTGCCAGGTCCAGTACATGCCTTTAGTGGGGTCTAAATCACCGCCTAAAGCGCCTGAAACATTTGTTACGCTGTCAATACCTAAATTAAATTTCAGTTTATTAAACTTAAGTTTTGAAGAAAGTGTAAGTGAAATAATTTTATAAATACTATCTGCATCCAATAGGTGATAACTTTTCTTTTCTTTAAAAATAGAAACATCATTCTCTAATAATTCAATATTTGAGATATAAAATTTTAACGACTCAAATTTTATGGTATTATTTCTTTCTAATTGGTAGGTCGAATCATTTAATACTAAACGATTTTTACCAAACATATAATTAAAATTAAGTGCAACTTTTTTAGTTTGACAAAAAAGCAAATTCGCAACAAGGCACAAAACAATGACACCTGTCTGTTTTTTTAAACATGACAGGTGCATTGGATTAAATATTTGAAATATATAATTAATTTATTTTACAATGGTAACTTTTTTAGAAATTTTATTTCCGCTTTCACTTGTTAAGGTTACAAAGTATTCTCCTGAATAAAGTGTTTTTGTATCAAAAAAAACAACAGTACTACCTTGATATAAAATTGTTTTATCTACCAATTTTCCAGTGATGTCGCACAGTGTTACGTTGTAATTTTCTTTCACTAAATCTTTTATTTGAACTACAATGATATCGTTTGTTGGATTAGGAAAAACGGTGGCTTTAACATCTAAAGATTGATTTTTGGCAATGCCCACTGTGGTTGTGTACGTATTTACAGTTTCAGTAATAGAAGTAACCTTTGCGGCAACTTTTGTTCCATAATAGGTAGGTCCAACTAAATAAGGATAAGCCGAGTTCCAACTTGAATTAACAGTTGCAAAGTAACAATAAATCCCGGCAGGGTACTCGGGGGTTACACAAAAGCGACCGTTGTGTTCATCTAAATAATCTGATGAAGTTGGAGCCGTGTAGCCGTAATCTTCTTTAAAAGTTCCTAAAGGATAAGTGGTATTTACATTAGGTCCTGCGGTTACCGTTGCACCGGTGTATAACGTTGTGCGAGTTGTAATATTTCTTAAACTCCAACTCGACTTCATTCTAACAATTCCGCCAGTGCCATTTGCATTTTTATAACCATAAGCACCGTATACAGGAAAACCATCGTATGCAAAACCAATTAGAGGTGAGTGAACGGTACTATCAATTACATATAAACCATCTGCATCGTAAAGTGAACAAACATTTGATATAACACTTAAATCTAAATCAAAAGCACTTGGATTTTGATGATGGTGATAATTCCCCATGGCGGGATGCCCTTTGGCACAATCAAAACCCCCTTTTTCGGCTACTATGGCATCTCTGTTCCACACACCATCACCTGTACCACCTAGAGGACCACCGGCCATTGCACCTGTTGAATTTTTCCAAGATACGCCATCACGATAATCAAACATAGCTACTCCATTAATAAACACACCAATATTGCCTCCTGAAGTTGGGGTAAGAGAACCGGTATTTTGAACCGGATTTAAAGGAAATTTAAAAATAGCATTTTGGTTACTGGTTAGAGAGGGATTACCATCTAAAAAAGGTCCGGTAATGTAGGACGGAACACCTTGTGTTGTAACATAAACATTAGTGGCAGAATATTGCACGCTTTGCGTATTTGCAGTTAACGTGGCATCTGTAATAGGTGTTGAGTTACCAGAAACATAATGTCTACCTTTTACTGTTGTATTCTGCAACCAGGAAGTGATTGCAGGATTAGTTTGAGATATAGCAGCAACGCTACTTGCAATTATTGCTAATGTTGGAATTATTTTTTTCATAGTTATGGTGCTTTACATGTTTAGTTGTTAATTTCAATAAAAACTTGCGGTAAATTATTTTTTTTGTGGATGAGGGGAAAACAAATGTGTTAAATCTTTTACCAATTCGTTAAAAAAGCCCGTTTGATTATCTTTGCAAATAGATTTTATTTTTTGAAAATGGTCTAAATTTAAATTATCTATTGCTTTTTGATTAATGGCAATTTGATTTATAAGGCTATCGGCTTTTTCTTTATTAAATATTTTTTCTGATAGTAAAGAATAGAGGGAGTTATGTAAACTTCTTGATAACCCATTTAATTCTCTGCTTTTAGCACGATGTTCCTCAACAATTAGACTATATTCCTTCTCTTGTTTGTTATCAAAATGCAATCGGTCAATAATGATTTGTTTTGGACCTTCATCTCCTAATTGATGATGCCTGGGTGGTTTACGAGTAAAAATATATGTTAATGTTCCAATATTTAAAAGGAACAAAGCAACAACAGCTATATACAATAGTTTGGTTTTGCTCATTGCTTAATTATAATTTATTTCATTTTCGTTAACTAATTGAAAGGCTTTTGAGACCTTTATCAAATCATTTTTAGAAGTCGAATTACCTTTGTCAAGAGATTTAAAAATAAAAAGGTTGAATGATAACAAAAGAAAAAAAGAGACTAAAGAAGCAAAAACAAATCTATTAGAGACATATTCTTTCGCATTACCATTAATTCGTGTAATAATTTTATGATATAAATAAGGGCTAACTTCGGCCGATTCAATTCCGTTTAAGCTGTTTTCAACATCAGTTAACCATTTTTCTTTTTTGTTCATACTTTATTAGATGTTTAATGATTTTAAAACTTGCGGTTATTTTTCGTTTTTTTGGTAATAATTTTCTAATAATTTTTGTAAATTTTGTTTGGCTCTGAATAGTAATGATTCGATGGAAGATACTGAAAGATTCATTACTTCAGAAATTTCGGTGTAACTCAAGTCCTCGAGCTTACTTAAAATAAAAGCTGTTTTTTGATTTTCGGGCAATTGATCTATTGCAGAAAATAAAATAGTTGCTCGTTCTTTATTTTCTAATTGAACTCCAGGATGATAAAAGTGTTTAGGCTCGTTTTTTATAAAGCCATCATCATTTGTAAATAAATGTTGAAGGAAAGCAAAACGTTTTTTGCGATTTTTCATTCTTATGTGTTCTAAGGATTTTGTGACCGCAATCCGATACATCCAAGTAGATAATTTTGATTCACCTTTAAACTGATGAATAGATTTATACACTATTACGAATACTTCCTGAGTAGCATCTTCTGCATCTTCATTATTTTGCAATAAGCCTAGGCAAGTATTATAAATTTTTTTTTGAAATTGTTCGACTAATAATTTAAAAGCAGATTCTTTGCCTTCTTTTAATTCTTTTATCATTGTTAGCTCATCGAACACATAAAATTATAATGAAAAAATTAAAATAAGACTAATAACTCAAAACACTTCCTAACCAACGTTCAACGTCTTCCACTTTCATGTTTTTACGTTTGGCATAATCTTCTACTTGTTCTTTGTTTATTTTGCCAATTCCAAAATAGTGAGATTGAGGATGCGAAAAATATAAACCACTTACAGCAGCTGTTGGAATCATTGCTAAACTCTCTGTTAAAATAATGCCCGTGTTTTTTTCAACATCTAATAATTTCCAAATGGTATTTTTCTCCGTATGATCTGGTTGAGCAGGGTAGCCTGGCGCGGGACGAATACCGGCGTACTCTTCTTTAATTAAATCTTCATTTCTTAGATTTTCATTTTTGGCATAAGCCCAAATTTCAGTACGCACTTTTTTGTGCATTAATTCAGCAAAGGCTTCTGCTAATCTGTCTGCTAAAGCTTTTAGCATAATGGCACTATAGTCATCATGATCTTTTTCGAAACGAGCAACATGAGCATCTATTCCAATGCCTGTAGTTAATGCAAATGATCCTATATAATCTTGCGTGCCCTTAGGCGCAATAAAGTCAGATAAAGCCACATTGTATTGTCCTGCTGGTTTTTTACTTTGTTGACGTAAAGAATGGAATGTTGCAATTACATTTCCTTTTTCATCATACACTTCTGTATCATCATGATTTACTGTGTTTGCAGGATAAATGCCAATCACTGCTTTTGCTTGTAACCATTTCTCAGAAATGATTTTGTTTAACATGGCCTGCGCATCATTAAATAATTTCGTAGCTTCTGCACCACGAGTGGCATCCGTTAAAATTTTAGGATAGGAACCTTTTAATTCCCAGCTATGGAAGAATGGCGTCCAATCAATGTATTCAGCAACTTCTTTTAAATCGTAATTATCAAATACTTTGTTGCCAATAAAATTTGGCTTCACTATTTCTGTTTTGGCCCAGTCAATAGGAAATTTATTTTCTCTGGCTTCTGCTATCGAAATCAATTTGTTTTGAGACTGAGCATTTTTGTTTTGTTCACGCACACGCTCATAATCCTTATTGATGTCAGCCATAAATGCATCACGTAGTTCATTTGAAATTAAACTACTGGCTACTGGTACGGATTTACTAGCATCATTCACATGAATAACTGGTCCGGAATAATTTTGAGCAATTTTAACGGCAGTATGCACTTTAGAGGTTGTAGCACCGCCAATCATTAATGGTAGTTTAAAATTTAAACGCTCCATTTCTTTGGCTACATGAACCATCTCGTCTAAGGACGGGGTAATTAATCCACTTAATCCAATAATATCAACATTGTGTTTTTTAGCTTCTTCTAAAATTTTATCGCAACTCACCATAACACCTAAATCAATAATTTCGTAGTTATTGCAGGCTAAGACAACACCCACAATATTTTTTCCAATATCATGCACGTCGCCTTTAACGGTTGCCATTAAAATTTTTCCAGCGTTGGTTCTACCGTCGCCAACAATGCCGGCTTTAGCGTTATCTTCTTTTTCTTTTAGTAAATAAGGTTCTAAATAGGCTACGGCTTTTTTCATCACGCGTGCACTTTTTACAACCTGAGGTAAAAACATTTTTCCGCTTCCAAATAAATCGCCAACCACATTCATTCCGTCCATTAAAGGACCTTCAATCACATATAGTGGTCTACCTAGTTTTTGACGAGCTTCTTCTGTGTCAGCATCAATATATTCTACAATTCCTTTCACTAAAGCGTAACTTAAACGTTCTTCAACCGTTCCTTTACGCCAAGCTTCGTCTTTTTCTGTTTTTTCTTTGGTAATTCCTTTTAATGATTCTGCGTGATCCACTAATCTTTCTGTAGCATCATCGCGTCTGTTTAATAAAACATCTTCAACTAATTCTAATAATGTTTTATCAATATCATCATATACTACTAATTGAGCAGGGTTTACAATGCCCATATCCATTCCATTTTTTATTGCATGGAATAAAAATGCTGAGTGGATTGCTTCACGCACATGGTCATTTCCTCTGAAAGAGAAAGACACATTACTTACGCCACCACTAACTTTTGCGTGTGGTAAATTTTCTTTTATCCATTTTGTTGAGTTGAAGAAGTCTAGGGCGTTCAAACGATGCTCTTCCATACCGGTTGCTACCGGGAAAATGTTTGGGTCGAAAATAATATCCTGCGCAGGGAAATGAACTTTGTTCACCAAAATATCATAGGCACGTTTACAAATTTCTTTTCTACGTTCTAACGTATCTGCTTGTCCAACTTCGTCAAATGCCATCACAATCACTGCAGCACCATATTGTTTTATTTTATGAGCTTGTTCAATAAACTTTTCTTCACCTTCTTTTAATGAAATAGAGTTAACTATGGCTTTTCCTTGAACGCATTTTAATCCGGCTTCAATCACACTCCATTTACTAGAGTCAATCATGATAGGCACTCGAGAAATATCTGGCTCGGATGCAATTAAATTTAAGAAAGTTGTCATGGCTTGTTCGCTATCCAACATCCCTTCATCCATATTGACATCAATCACTTGCGCACCACCTTCAACTTGTTCGCGAGCAATAGATAAAGCTTCTTCGTAATTACCTTCCTTAATTAATCGTAAAAATTTTTTAGAACCCGTTACATTAGTACGTTCACCAACATTTAAAAAATTACTTTCAGGAGTCAAGGTGTAAGGCTCTAATCCACTCAAATGCATTAATGTATCAGGTTGTGGTTTCTTGCGGGGTTTGGCATCTTTTGCAATTTCAGCAATACGTTTAATGTGCGCGGGAGTTGTTCCGCAACATCCACCAACAATGTTTAAAAATCCTGCTTTTAAAAAATCTTCAATTTGATGTCCCATTTCATGAGCGTCTTGATCGTATTCTCCAAACTGATTTGGTAAACCTGCATTTGGATAAGCGCTTACATAAAAAGGTGCTTTGTTTGAAAGCTCTTCTAAATACGGTCGCATATCTTTTGCACCCAGCGCACAGTTTAAACCAACGCTTAATAAATCAACATGCGAAACAGAATTTAAAAAAGCTTCAGTAGTTTGTCCTGATAATGTTCTTCCGCTGGCATCTGTAATGGTTCCAGAAACCATCACGGGCATTTTTTTGTCTATTTTTTCGCAATAGTTTTGAATAGCATATAAGGCTGCTTTTGCATTTAACGTGTCAAAAATAGTTTCAATTAACAATAAATCGGCACCGCCATCAATTAATCCACGAACTTGTTCTGTATAAGCTTCTACCAATTCATCAAAAGTAATCGCTCTAAAGCCAGGATCGTTTACATTAGGAGACAAAGATAAAGTACGATTGGTTGGCCCTATTGCTCCCGCTACAAATTTAGGGATTGATGCAAATTCAGGGAATTCTGTTTTAAATTCAGTAATCGCTTCTTTAGCAATTTTAGCTGATTCAAAATTTAATTCATACACAAACTCTTGCATGTCGTAATCTGCCATAGCAATGGTTGTGTCGCTGAAGGTGTTGGTTTCAATAATATCAGCACCTGCTTTTAAATACTCTTTATGAATAGTTTTTATGATTTGTGGTTGCGTAATTGATAACAAGTCGTTATTACCTTGTAAATCTTTATGCCAATCGGCAAAACGTTTTCCTCTGAAATCTTTTTCAGTTAATTTGTATTGCTGGATCATGGAGCCCATAGCGCCATCAATTACTAATACTCTTTTTTCTAATTCTTGTTGTATAGTGCTCATATATTAAATAAAAAATCCCTTCTGTTTTTATAGTCAGAAGGGATTAGCGTTTTATGTTATAGTATTTATTTCCTAATTTTTTTCTGACTTATTTTTCACGTTTTTGGCGTGACGAATTCCCACCTTCTTTAGAGGTTTCAAGTTTATAATTTCAGGTTTCAGGTTTTGAACCAGAAACTTCAAATAAAAAAACAAGAAACACTTTAAGGGTTGGTAAAGCTTCATTGGGCGTATCCCTCTGCTTTTCTTAATAAGTGTTTTAAAGAACGGACTTCAAAGATATAACATTTTTGTAATTTTACATATATGAAGAAATGGATATTTATTTTTTTTGTGACATTTTCGCTTTATTCTTTTTCTCAAAAGGATATTATCAGAGTTACAGAGAATATGAAAACTCAAGAAGAAGCGTGGAATATAGGAGATATAGAAGGCTTTATGGATTATTATTGGAATAATGATAGCTTAAAATTTATTGGAAGCAAAGGTATTACCTATGGTTGGCAAAAAACTTTAGACAATTATAAAAAAGGTTATCCAAATAAAGATGCTATGGGAACTTTAAATTTTACAATCCTTGAAGCAACACAATTATCAAAAACGAGTATTTATGTCATCGGAAAGTGGGAATTAAAAAAAGAAAAACCTTCGGGGGGGCATTTCACGCTTTTATGGAGAAAAATAAACAAAAAGTGGTTAATTGTTTCGGATCACACAAGTTAATTTAATGTTAAGTAAAAAAGATTTTACTAAAGGATTTAGATTTCTTTTTGTTAATTTTAGGTTAATTAAATTAAGAGAACGTCAACAAAATTTAAATCAAACATAATGTAGCTTTAAGATTGAAGCCGTTGAAATTACTGTAATTTGCAGTATGGAATTTAGGTTATTTTTTCTTTTTTTTATTGTTTTGAATATTGGATATTCCCAGACCTTAAATAGAGGGCCTTATTTAAATATTGTGACACCAAATAGTATTGTGGTAAAGTGGAGAACTACGTCTGCATCTGATTCGAAGGTGTTTTACGGTACATCCGTAGCCTCATTAACCAATGTGGCGATTGATCCTACACTTACGAGTAACCATGAAGTTAAAATTACTGCATTGTCTCCCGCTACGGTATATTACTATGCTATTGCAAGTTCAGGTTCAACACTTACTACCCCTTCTAGTACGGTATTCTTCAAAACAAGTCCTATTACCGGTTCAGCAGGAAATTATAAATTTTGGGTAATCGGAGATGCTGGTACTGGCAATTCTAATCAAACTAATGTAAAAAACGGTTTTCTAAATTATACTTCAAACAGTCATATCGATGGTTGGTTATGGTTAGGGGATAATGCTTATGATGGAGGTTTAGATGGTGAATATCAGAATAATGTATTTACTAACAACGCTTACGCCAATGAGTTAAAACGCATCGTTGTCTGGCCTGCTCCAGGTAACCATGATTATGATAATTATCAAATTAACCCATTTGCAGCTTCCACTTTTCCGTATTTTGATATTTTCACTCTACCTGCCGCTGCAGAAGCCGGGGGAGTGGCCTCTGGAACCGAAAAGTACTATTCCTATAATTATGGAAATGTGCATTTCATTGTTTTAGACTCATATAGCGTTGGAAGAAATTCTACCGATCCTATGGCAATTTGGTTAACAAATGATTTGGCTTCAAATACTTTACCTTGGGTAATAGCTTATTGGCATCATCCACCATACACTAAAGGAAGTCATAATTCAGATAACAGCAATTTTTTAGATGGTGAATTGCCTGAGATTAGACAGAACATTATTCCAATATTAGAAAATGGAGGAGTTGATATAGTTCTTAATGGTCATAGTCACTCTTATGAACGCTCGTATTTGGTAGATGGCCATTACGGAAACTCAGGTTCCTTTAACGCTTCTATGAAAAAGGATGGTAGTAGCGGAAGTTACCCGGCGTCGTGTCCTTACCAAAAGCAAACTACTGTTTCAAAATCTCACAAAGGTGCGGTTTATACAGTATGTGGTTGTTCGGGTAAAGTAGGCTCAACTTCTTCGGGTTGGCCTCATCCGGTATTTTATAATTATTCTAATACAATTTTTGGAAGTATGTTGTTGGAAGTTAATGATAACCGTTTGGATGCAAAATTTATTGACGGAACAGCTACCGTTAAAGACCAGTTTACAATTGTTAAAAATGCTGGAAAAAAAATGAACCTGACCACTTGCGCCAATCAACCGTTAACTCTAACACCTTCGTGGCCTGCTACGGTTCAATGGTTTCCGTTAGGTGTAACTCAAAATACGGTTTCAATTTCAACGGTGGTTCCAACCGTTTATTATGCATACGATGCGCTGAGTTGCATAAAGGATACGTTTGTAGTAAGTATAACGCCATCGGCTTTATGCGGCACCGCAACTGTACTTTATCAAAATGAACTAAATAATCAGGTTGTTGTTTACCCAAACATTTTAAACAAAACTTACTCTAAAATTAAAATAAATCATATGCCCGATATGTTAATTAGTGAAATTAACTTTTATGATGTTTCAGGTAAGAAAACTGGTGCTAGCGCAAATGAAATTACTACTTCTATCATTGAAACAGACACAAAAAATTTAAACAATGGTGTTTATTTTGTGGAAATAATCTTTACTGATTCAAGAAAGGCATTTAAAAGAATAATAATTAACGATTAAAAAAACAAAACTATTAATATGAAACTAAAAACTACCTTATTTATTGCAATTTGTTGTTTATTTTTAAAAACAAACTTAAGTTTTTCACAATGCACAGTTACCACAATTTCTGGTGATTTTAATGTTTCATCCAGTATAATTTTGTCTGGTACTTATAGCGTAACGGGCAAGT
Source organism: Bacteroidota bacterium (assembly GCA_033763945.1). Lineage (GTDB taxonomy): Bacteria > Bacteroidota > Bacteroidia > B-17B0 > Aurantibacillaceae > Aurantibacillus. The sequence continues at coordinate 180,004 of JANRJN010000017.1, forward strand.
TTATAGTGCCTGCAGGTGTTACAGTTTTTGTGAACAAGTACTCTTCTAATAGCTGCGGTAAACTTGAAATTTACGCAAAAAGTGCTATAATAAACGGGGTAATAAATGCCGATGACGCCGGATATACAGGTGGTTTAGGGGGCGTTGGCGGAACAAGTGTTACGAGTATTACTGGCGATCAAGTTTCTTTAACTGGATGTAACAATAAAGATAATACTGGTCATATAAGTGTTGAGGGCGGTAAACAGGGTTTTGCAGGAAGTGGTCCTGGTGCAGGTTTGGCAGGTGGGTTAGGTCAAAACGGATCGGGACCAAAACAACAATGTTTAAATACAAGTGATGAAGCGGGAATGATTGGATCTGGCGGCGGAGGCGGCGGTGGCGCTGGAGGTAGTTACGGTGGTAAGGGAGGAAATGCAGGGGCTGGAGGTAATGGAACTAATTCTTATACAGCTACAGGAGTTAATGTATCTACAGGCTATGCAGTTGTAAATGGTACAGGTGGAGCTGCTGGTATATCTGGTTCAGTTTACGGAAGTGCAAGTGGAAACGATATAGATTTAGGATCAGGTGGAGCCGGTGGTGGCGGTGGAGCTCGTTCATTGTTACAAGGAGGCAACGGAAACAAAGGAGGAAACGGTGGTGGAATGGTAAAAATTGTTGTACAAGATACTTTAATAATTGCAGGTACAATTACTGCTAATGGTTCCAACGGACTAAATGGTGGAACAGGTGGAGATGGCGGAGTTACAGCTAAATGTTGTTCAGATGGATGCGATGATTGTGGTGAAGCTACTTTATCTTGTGGCGCAGGTGGTGGTGCTGGCTCAGGTGCCGGTTCTGGTGGAGGGATATATCTTGAATCAGGCAGTAAAGTGAATATTACGGGTAGTTTAAGTTCTAAAGGAGGTAACGGCGGTTCTGGTGGAATTAAAGGTAATGGTACAACGTGTAATTATAGTGCAACATTTTGTGGCACCCAAGCTTTGGCTAGTGGTGACGGAAGCGCCGGAAATTTAGGCGGTGGCGCTGGTGGCGGACGTATTAAAATTTTTGTTCCTTCATGTGTTTCTAACACTATTACTCCTACTACTGTTGTAACCGGCGGAACAGGATTTGCAAGTGGTTTGGCAGGAACCTACAGTGTAATTTGTAATGTAACTACTTTATTAGAGAACACTGTTTATCATAAATTGTCAATTTACCCTAATCCTTCTAGTAATAATATCAATGTGAACTTTTTACACCCTCAATTATTAAAAGATAATCAGGCAGAGTTTCAAATATATTCAGTAAACGGCCAATTGGTATCAAAAGCTAAATGTGAATTAAATCAATTAGATAATCAAACGATTAACATTTCGGAATTATCAAATGGAGTGTACTTTTTAAAATTGGTAGCCAATGATGCTACTGTTGTAGAAAAATTTATTAAACAATAGAAAAATGAAAAAACTATATTTTGGTTTATTAATTATTATCGCTTCTTACGCTTATTCGCAACAACCTCATAAGGTTAGTGTACAATCATGTTTAAAGCCTTTTTATCATGGTGTTGCGTCAGGCGACCCTTTATCTGATAGAGTTATAATTTGGACAAGGGTTACTCCAGATACTAATCAAATAAATCAAACGATAGTGGTTAATTGGAGAATGGCTACAGACACCGGCATGACATCGATTGTTAGCAGTGGTGCTGTGTTAACAGATTCAAGTGCTGACTTTACTGTAAAAGTGGATGTTACTGCTTTAAATCCTAATACTGTTTATTATTATGAATTTCAAACAGGAACCTATTTATCAGCTCGCGGAAGAACAAAAACAAATCCCATTGGAACAAACGTTGATAGTTTGCGTTTTGCGCTTGTTTCATGTGCTAATTATGAAGCAGGATGGTTTAATGTTTATGCAAGTTTGTTGCAACGTCAAGATTTTGATGCTGTAATTTCATTAGGAGATTATATTTACGAATATAATACAGGAGGGTATTCTCCCAATGCTGCGGTAAACAGACAGTGGTCGCCAGCAAATGAAATCGTCTCAGTAGCGGATTATAGAATGCGTTATTCTACCTACAGATTAGATAATGATTTGCAACGTTTGCATCAGCAATTTCCATTTATAATTGTATACGATGATCATGAATTTGCAAATGACGCATGGATGAATGGAGCACAAAACCACACGTCAGGTGCAGAAGGAGCATGGAGTGACAGGAAGGCAATGGCTTATAAGGCTTTTTTTGAATGGCAACCCATTCGTCAAATTAATACAGCAAATCCAAATCAAATTTATCGCCCAATTACCTATGGAAATTTAGTGGAGTTGATGATGTTAGATACTCGAATAATTGGTAGAGATTTGCAGGCAGGTACTTCCGGTGCAACCGTTACTTCTCCTAGCCGCCAATTGTTAGGCACTACCCAATATAATTGGTTAGCGAACGAATTAAGTACCACGCCTTGTAAATGGAAAATTTTAGGGCAGCAAGTGATGATGGCTCCTTTATCGGTATTTGGAATTGGATTTAATGGTGACCAATGGGATGGATACCCTGCCGAACGAGATAGAATTTACAATCACGTTTTATCAAATAATATTTCAAACATGGTAGTTATTACAGGCGACATTCACTCTTCTTGGGCAAATGATCTACCAACTTCAACATATAATAGTTCTACTGGTGCAGGTTCAGCGGGTGTAGAATTTGTTACACCTAGTGTTACTTCCCCAGGACTTTCAATTCCAGGAGGCGCTTCTGTAATCCAAGCTGCTAACGGCCATATAAAATATTGTGATTTAAGCAGCCATGGTTATGTTATTATGGATATAAATCAAAACAGAACACAGGCCGATTGGTTTAACATCAGCACAATTGATAATCAGTCGCCTGCCTATAGTCATGTAAAATCGTTTTATGTAAGTAATTTACAACGTTTTTTAAAGTCTACAAGTTCGGCAGCACTTCCTAGGCCCTCTATATACTCTACTTTAGCGCCATTATGCCCAAGAACATTAGCAGTTACCACTCTTAAAGAAGCTAATAATAACCCAATTGTTTTATCTGTGTATCCTAATCCGGTAAATAATTATTTAACAATTCAGATACATCAGGCAGTTGATGCTGATTTGAATTTTGGCATTTACGACGTTAGTGGAAAGCTTGTAAAAGTTCAAATGCAGAAAGATGCTAAAATAGGAGTAAATAAATATTATGTCCCTATGGAAGATTTATCAACTGGTGTATATTTGTTGAAAATTAATACTGGTGATTATTCGCAAACACTTAAGTTTATTAAAAATTAATAGGAATTTTTTTTATAAGTTTCTTTTTGCCGTTTTAAGTGTAGGTATTGGTTTTTCTTTTTATTTAAATAAGGATCAAACTTTTTCTGACAAATTGAACCAATTGGTTGTTGAAAATGTAAAATTATCTAATCAAAAATTAGATAGTTTGGCGTTATACATAAAGAAAAATAATCACGAGAAAGCTATTTTTTTTTACGAATCAGCAAGATATAATTATAAGTGCATAGAATTTTATTTGGAGTATCATTTTCCGTTTTTATCAAAATATTATTTAAATAGCGCACTTGTTAATAAGGCAGAGTATGAATTGGCTTACAAAACAATTGCACCACACGGATTCCAGGTAATTGAATCTTATTTGTACTCAAATGAAATTGATAGCACAATTCAAATTGGATTTGAAATAGAATTATTAAAGAAATCATTTAATTCAATTGAAACAAAAGTAAACGGCAAGTATACAAAAACGGCAACAACTATTGATATGTTACGTTTTGAAATTATAAGAATAATGTCTTTATACCTCAATGGATATGATTGCACAATAAATAAAAGAAACTTAGAGGAGGTAAAAACAATATTATTTGGTTTTGAAAATATAATCTCTCTTATGGAAATAAGTGAGGAAGAAAAAAACGCATCTTTGTCTTTAGTTAAACATTGCCAAAGTTATTTGGCCAAAAATGCGCAATACGACTCTTTTAACAGATTGGAATATATTGTTAGGTACCTTGTACCATTGTATGAAGAACTCTATAATCTGTATCAAGGAGATGAAAAATTTCTGCAAACAGTGTATGCTATAAATATTAGGCGCAAAAAATTTTATGATGAAAAATGGTTAAATGGAAATTATTTTTCAGTTGTTTTACGCGACTCATTGCTTGTTAACAAGCAAGTTGAATTGGGTAAACTTTTGTTTTTTGACCCAATTTTATCTGGTAATAATCAAAGGGCTTGTGCTTCATGTCATAGCCCAAAATATAGTTTTGGCAGCAACATTGATTTTAACCTTGAGTTTTCATCTAATCAAAAATTAAAAAGAAATACCCCATCGTTATTAAATGTATTATTTCAAAAAAGTTTTTTTGTTGATGGCCGTAGTTTACAATTGGAAGATCAGGTAAGCGATGTGTTAACTAATCATAAAGAAATGTATTCTACACCAATTGATGTTGTAAAAAAGTTGCAATTAAGTAAAGAATACAAATCTTATTTTAAATCAGCTTTTGAAAATACGCAAGATACTGTTATTACATATTATGCTATATTAAAATCAATAGCAGAATTTGAGAGAAAACTGATAACATTAAATTCAAGATTTGATAAATATTTGAGAGGCGAAAGTAAGCAACTTTCTTATGATGAAATTCAAGGCTACACAATTTTTTCGGGAAAGGCTTTATGCGGAAGTTGCCATTTTTTTCCTTTATTTAATGGGTTAACTCCTCCATTTTACAGTGATAACGAATTTGAAGTGATTGGAACGCCAGAAAATAAATTAAATACGGTACTTTCTTCGGATAGCGGAAGGTTCAGAGTATCAAAAAATAAAATTCATTTAGGCGCTTTTAAAACACCGGGGATAAGGAATATTAGTAAGACTGCACCATACATGCACAATGGTGTTTATAATAATTTGGATGAAATAATAGAATTTTATAGAAAAGGTGGTGGAAAGGGAGTTGGATTAAATGTAGTTAATCAAACCTTACCCTTTGATTCACTACAGTTGAATAAAACCGAAATTTTACAATTAAAAAAATTTATTCTAGCACTAAATGATTCTTCTCTTGTTGTTAAACCCCCAAAAACATTGCCACTTATTAAGGGATATGAAAATAGGAAAGTTGGGGGTAACTATTAAGTAACATTCAAAACACATCTTAGTAACTTTAAATCTTAAAAAACATTAAGATATTAATTTTTACTTAATCTCTGGTTAAAACTAATATTACATTCGCTTCGCAAATTTGTAAAACTCTATTAATGAAAACGTTTTACAAAACAATTGTTCTTTCAGATATTCATTTAGGAATTAAAGCAAGCAAAGCAAAGGAAGTAGTTCATTTTTTAAAACACCACAAGTGCGAAACCCTTATATTGAACGGAGATATTATTGATGGGTGGCAGCTTCGAAAAAGTGGCAAATGGAAAAAACAACATAGTAATTTTTTTAAGCACATTATAAGCTTAACTTCTAAAAAGAAGTGTCAGATAATTTATTTAAGAGGCAATCATGATGATTTTTTAGAAGAAATTTTACCTTTTAAAATTGGAAATTTTTCTATCAAAAAACATTACACTCATTTTGGTGTAAATAAAAAGTACTTTGTTACACATGGTGATATTTTTGACAATGTTACAACAAAATTAAAGTGGATAGCCAAATTAGGCGATGTTGGATACACCTTCTTACTTTGGTTAAACAGGCACTATAATACTTATAGAGAGAAAAGAGGATTGCCATACTATTCACTTTCTCAAGTAGTGAAAGCTAAAGTTAAGTCAGCAGTTTCATTCATTTCGGATTACGAAAATGAATTGGTAAAAGTGGCTAAAGCTCGTAAATGTTCTGGTATAATTTGTGGGCACATCCATCAACCTGCAATAAAAATGATTGATGGTATTGAATACTTAAACAGTGGCGATTGGGTAGAGAGTTTAACTGCCTTGGTTGAGGATACTGAAGGTAACTGGAAAATAATTTATTATCAGGAATGGCTCGATGCTTTCAATGCAGAGAAGCAAGAAATAAAAAATAAAAATAATTCTATCTCCGATATATTATCTGAAGGAGTTTTAAAAGCATCATAATATGTCAAAAAAATATATTTTAGCTGTTCAAGGTGAAGGGCGTGGGCATATGACGCAAGCGTTAAGTTTGTATGATATGTTGATAAGTCAGGGGCATACGGTATGCGCAGTTTTATTAGGATCGAGTGGAAGCAGAGATATTCCTAAATTTTTCTTCGATAAAATCAAAGCACCAATTATTCAGCTGCCAAGCCCAAATTTTGTAACTGATAAAAAAAATAAAAGTATTAATATCCGTAAATCCGTTATCTATAATTTTAGAAAACTAAAAACATTTAAGGAAAGCTTGAGAAGAATTGATGCATTAATGAAAGAGCATCAACCGGATGCTGTAATTAATTTTTTTGATTTATTAATAGGACTTTATTATCGTTATTACAAACCATCGGCAAAATTAATATGCATTGCTCATCAGTATATTTATCTGCATCCTGATTTTGAATTTCCTCCTGGCAGATATATGGATAAAGCCTCTATAAAACTATTCACAAAAATAACCGCATCTCGTTCTTCTAAAAATTTAGCATTGTCTTTTTATAAAATTCATACAAACAATGAAGATGTTGTGGTGGTACCGCCATTATTAAGAAAGGAAATTTTTGAATTGGAAACCCAACAAGATGATTTTTATTTGGTATATCTTGTAAATAATGGATACTTTGAAGAAATTTTAGAGTGGCATAAAACTAATCCAACAGCTGAACTGCATTGTTTTACTGATCAACCCGATAAACTTTATTCGAGTTACACGTTCGATAAAGAAAAACTATTTGTGCATGCAATAAACGATACATTGTTCTTAGAAATGATGAGTAAATCGCGTGGGCTTGCTACAAGCGCAGGTTTTGAAAGCGTTTGTGAAGCCATGTATTTAGGTAAACCTGTTTTAATGGTTCCCATTCATGGACACTATGAACAGTTTTGCAACTCGCGTGATGCTGTGAAAGCAGGTGCAGGTGTTTACAATGATTCGTTTAATTTAAGTAAACTTACAAACTATGTATCGGCAATTAAAGGCGAAAACTTAACCTTTAAAAACTGGGTAGCAAATGCTAAAGACAGAATTTATAACGAAATAAATAGTGTATAAAAATATGATTTCAAAGTATAAAATATCGTTTTTAAAAGTATTAGTAATAATACTTAATTTAGTAAACGATAAGTAGTATTTTATTTTTTAATTAAACAATTAACAGTACATAGTAACTGAATGACTAATACACCCCTAATGCCACGTAAGCTCCTGTTTATTGTCAATCCAAATGCCGGTAAAAAAATTTCAGATTACTTAATAGATACTATTCGAAAGGAATTTCCACAAAACGTTTATTACCAAATAGTAGTTTGGAAAGATAAAAATCATTTTAAAGAAGTATTGGATATTTTACACTCTCAGGATTATACTGACGTAATTGCTGTGGGTGGAGACGGAACTGTTAATCAAGTTGCTAAAAGTGTAATGGGGACTAATATTACCCTTGGTATTGTGCCTGCTGGGTCAGGAAATGGCTTAGCAAGAAGTTTGGGTTTGTCGATGAAAGTGGAAGAGGTAATAAAACAAATTTATAATGGAAAAACTGTCAGCATAGATAATGGTGCAGTAAATGGCATTCCTTTTTTTTGTACAAGTGGTGTTGGTTTTGATGCACATATTGGAAATTTATTTGCTACCTCAACCAAACGGGGGTTGCAGAGTTATATAAAAATTACTTTTAGAGAATTATTTAAATATAGAGCAAAAAATTATACCCTAAAATTTAATGACCAAGAATTAAAACGAAAAGCATTTTTAATTACTGTCGCAAATGCTGGTCAGTATGGTAATGATTTTTATATTGCGCCTGAAGCAAATATGCAAGATGGAAAATTTCACATAGCTATTTTAAAACCTTTTAAGCCACTTAGTGTATTTGGATTATTGGCCAAAATAATGAAGAATAAAGCCAATTTAAGTAAACACATTGAGACGTATACTACAAGTAAAATTACTATTATTCGTGATGATAAAGATACCGTTCACTTTGATGGAGAGCCAGCTATTGAAAATGCTGAGGTTACTTACGAGTGTAAACCGAGAACTTTGAAAGTAATAGTGGGAGACTCGTTTAAAGTTGCTTAATGTAATTTAAAAACAACCCTAGGGCTTCTCGTTTTTTAGAATCTAAATTATAATCAATTCGTTGCGTTAAATATTCAATGACTTTAGGTTTTGAAAGCAATAGCCCCTCTTCATTCTCATCAATTGCTCGCAAACAATTATCTACGCCGTACTTTAAAACCAAATTAAACTCGTTAATAAAGTTAACGTCTAACTTTTGAGTACTTACCCATGCTGCAAATACAAACGGTAAGCCAGTAAACTTTTGCCATTCTTCTGCTAAATCGTACTCGTAATTAAATGTCCCATTTAACGAAAATGTTCTGTCACCAATAACTACAGCGGCATTTTGGCCATTAGTGTTCTTTTCGTAATCGGGTTTTGCGTTTAAAAATTCCACATCTAATCGCCAAAAAAATTTACTTAGTATCTTTGTTAATGTTATTGACGATTTTGATTGGTAATCTAATGTAATGGTTTTAATTTCGCTTAAAGGCACCTGGCTGTATAATTTCACACTGTCTACTTTGCCATTTGCTCCAATACAAAAATCTGTTTCTATAAAATAATTATCTAATTCAGCTAATAAAGCAACGGGAACTAAAGCCAAATCCACCTGATTAAATTTTAATTTTTGAGCACAAATACTTGGAATATCTTCTTGTAAATCTATTTCAGAAAGTAACTCACTTTTTTTAAGTGCCCATTTAAATGGAAGCGTATTGGTGTAGTTTACTATAGATATTTTTATCATTAATTAGGATGCAAGTATTGGAAAGAAATTTTTTATGCCGGCATAAATTAATTCAACACCAATACACATTACAAAAAATCCCATAATTCTTGATAGGGCCACCATTCCCGAGTTGCCAATTAATTTATTAAAGTAACGAGAACTTAAAAGAATTATTAAAATGATGGCACAAACAATTAATATTCCTGAAAGTGTAATAACAACTTCCGTTAAAGTTAATGAGCCAATGTTTAAAGAAATTAAATACGACATACTTCCTGGTCCTGCCAGTAAAGGCATTGCTAAGGGTGTAAAAGAAATGTCTTCTTTTTCAGCCGCTTCAAATTTTATTTTTTTGTCAATCCCACGGTTAGCTTCAGGTTTACTGCTTAAAAAACCAATCCCACTTATCAACATAATTAATCCGCCGGCAATTTTCATACTGTTTATCGATATACCAAAAAAGTTGATTATCAGGTTTCCCGATAAAAACGAAATAACTAAAATAATGGTTACGTAAATGGTACACTTTATTGCAATTTTTTTTATTTCGTCGGAAGTACGGGTAGTTGTAAAGGAAATAAACATTGGTACAGCGCCAATTGGATTAAGAACAGAAATTAACGAAGAAATAATGGCAAGTAGTGACATGAATTTTTCGCAAATATAAACTCTTTATCGCAAACGTTTACTGATTAATAGAATATTAATGTTTAATTATCTTAAAATTACTATTTTTCAAATTGATAGTGGCTATAATCCATTAGTAATGTTTTTAAGAATTCATCGTCTTTTTGCGTTACTTCTGAAATAGCGTACTTTGTTTTAATTTTTTGAGCAAGCAATTGTAAATGTTGAGGTTGATTTTGAGTAATGCTAAACGTTAATACTTCTTTTATAGTATTTGCATCTGTATCGCTCAATAAAGCAACTTGAGCATAAATAATTTTATAGTCTAATTTTTGTTTATGAAGAATTGTATCTCTTATAGTAAGTTTTTTATTTAATTCAATTACAGTTGTTCCGGCAACCATATCGCCAAAACGTTGAGAGTTTTTTGAAACGGCTACAGTAATTAATGCCACTATTGGTGAAATTATCGAAATGTCTATTAGCCTAAACATAGAGCGGATTAAATAAGAGCCAAAATTGGGTTGTGTGCCGTCTAATTTTACCACTTTAATTTTCATAATTTTTTTTCCAAAACTCTGCCCATTTAAAAATGTTTCACAAAGTAAATGATATAAAAAAGCAGGTATAAGGCACAATATTGCAATTCCAATCATAATTTGGTTAAAATGTTCATTGCTTTCATAATCGCCACTATACCTATTCTTGTTAATGGCGTATGCGAAAATTGCAAATATTAAAAGATAATAGGCATAAACAAAAATTGTGTCTAATAAGGCCGCTAAAATACGAGGCCCCACACCGGCAGCCGTATAGCTTAATGATACATTTTGTGTGGTATTTATTTTAATCGTTTCCATTTTAATTATTGCAAACTTTAATTACAATACTTATTTTTAACGTTGACTAAGATAAATAATTCTAATGAAATGCTCATCTTTTAATAAAGCAAAAACAAACTTATAGGATGAGCATGTCCAACGGCCGTAAATAAAAGAAAAATTAAGCATGAAGGAAATTACTTTTTTAAAACAAAATGCCCAAAAATGGGAAGATTATGAAAAAGTAATGGATGAAAAGCAAAACATCCATCCTACAAAACTTACAGATATGTTTATTGAGGTAACAGATGATTTGGCATTTGCAAACTCAAATTATAATCAAACAAATACAAATAATTATGTAAACGGTTTGGCGTCAAGGGTGCATCATTTGGTTTATAAAAACAAAAAGGAAACGGGAAATAGATTCGTTACTTTTTATACCAAAGAATTACCATTATTGTTTGGTAGATATCACAAAAATTTGTTTTATGCTTTTGTTGTAACAGTTATTGCCACATTTATTGGAGTTATTTCTCAAATTTACGACGATAGCTTTGTTCGGTTAATTTTAGGGGATTATTACGTGGATTATACCATAGAAAACATTAAAAACGGAAATCCACTTGGAATTTATGGTGAAGGAAATCAGCTACTGATGTTTGTACAAATTACTTTAAATAATATTAGGGTATCTTTTATTGCTTTCGTTTTTGGCCTATTAACGGCATTTGGTACATCATTTTTTTTAGCATACAATGGCATAATGTTGGGTTGTTTTTTTGCAATGTTCTATCAGCATAATGTTTTATCTAAAGCTTTAAAGGTAGTTTGGATACATGGCACATTGGAAATTAGTGCAATTATCATTGCCGGATGTGCAGGTTTTGTGCTTGGCAACAGTTTTATTTTTCCTAAAACGCATACACGCCTGCAATCTATGGCACGTGGTGGAAAAGATGGACTAAAAATTGTAATTGGATTGGTGCCCGTTTTTATTTGTGCAGGTTTTTTAGAAAGCTTTGTTACACGGTATACTGAAATGCACTGGGCACTTACTGCCGTAATTATAGGAAGTTCTTTTGTGTTTATTGTTGGTTATTTTATCGTATTTCCAATTTATTTAAAACGTAAATTTCAATTAACTTATGAGTAATCAAAAAGTATATTATCGTAAAGTTCGCGATTTAGGTGGTGTTTTTGGCGCTACATTTGGATTCATAAAACAAAACTTTAAAACTTTTTTTGGCAGTTTGCTTTTAATTGCAGGCACCTTTTTTGCGGCTTCAGTAACCATTTCCTCTTCCATGTTCGGTTCGTTGTTTGGAGCAAACTTTTTTAAAAGAGGTTTTTCTTCTTTTACAGGCGAATTAATTGAAATGTATTTTGTTTCTGTTTTTTTATTAATGATTGGCAGTGTGATTTATAGCACCATTTTAAATAAAAATGTAATTGAAAATGAAAAATTAGTTGGGGATGAAAAACTTACTATGAAAATTGTACTCGCCAATTTTTTTAATGATTTTTGGAGAATGCTTGGAAATGCTCTGTTATTTGGATTAACCGTAATTATTGCAATAATTGTTGTGGCTTTGGTATTTGCTGGAATTGGTAGTTTATTTAGTGGAATGGGTAATTTGGGAAATGGGGCAGCCATTTTTTTTGCTATTATGTTAGTTTTGGGAGTAATGGCTCTTTTAGTAATATTTATTCCCATTTTATCATATATACCAATTGTAGCTTTCTTTGTGTGTCAACGTGATAGAATAGGTATTTTTAGTGCAATAAGAAGAGTATTCCGTTACTTAAAAGGAAATTTTTGGAGTACATGGTTGGTGAGTTTTATAGCTTTGTTGTGTTATTCTATTATGGGAGCAGTTGCGCAAATTCCAGTATTTATCGTTACCCTTATCACAACGTTTAGTCGTGTTAAATCTACAGTTGGTTATGGGGTTGGGGAAGAATCTACTCCTGTTTTATTAATTGTTGTAACAGTAGTATGTTCTTTATTATCGCATGCCGTGATGAGTATTTATTATTTAATGAGTATTTACCAATACACAAATTTAGAAGAGAAGAAAGAAGGAACTGCTATCATTGATAAAATAAACCAAATTCAATAATTATTAAAATCTTCTTTAGATACTTTATTTTTTTAGTTCTAATTTCCTCAAAGGTTATTGGTCAAAAAACTGCAACTATACTTGTAAAAGGAGATAGTTGTACCATACCTTTTGTAAATAGGGATACTACAAAAATAAAATGTTTTTCACCGAGTGATGAAAAGCAAAAAACAGTTTTTTCAGATTCAAAATTAAGATATAAGCAAAATATAAAAGCAGCGCCTGGTTTATTCGAACGATTTTTAAAATGGTTGTCGGATTGGCTGTTTGGAAAAGCCGGTTATGATAACGTAGAAAGAACTAGAAAGATTGTTATTTGGACAGTAATTTTAGTTTCATTTGGAATTATTATTTGGTTATTATCTAAAACGCAATTAGTAAGTTTAATAAAGCCTAAACCAAAAGCCACCTCTTTTAATTTTACGGATTTAACCGAAGACTTGAATACAATTAATTTTGAAAAGAAAATTAACGAAGCTTTAAAATTAAACGATTACCGTCTGGCAGTCCGCTGGCATTATTTAAAAATTTTATTTTTAATGGACAAAAAACTGCTTATAACCTTTGCTCCTTTTAAAACTAATGTTGATTATGGCTATGAGTTAAAAAATGAAACTGTTAAAGCGAATTTCAAAAAATTAAGTAGAATATATGAATATGTTTGGTATGGTCAATTTGTAATAGATCATAAAAATTATTTGGATAATGCAGATGAGTTTAAAAAATTTGAAGAAGATTTAAATGTTTAAAGGCAATAAAAAGTTTATATACATTTTTGTTGGTATTTTTATAGTGATTGTCGCTATTCAATACCTATTGCCTAAACCTACAGATTGGAGTAGGACGTATTTAAACAAATCAAAAACCCCATTTGGATGCTATGCCATTTATAATTTAATAGAAGGCACTTACACTCAAAAGTTAAATTATAACAATCAAACACTTTACAATTTAAACGATAAAAAAGATACCAGTACGTCGCTTCTTATTATTAATGATAATATTAATTTCAACAAGAGTGATATTAAATCGTTGTACGACTTTTTAGAAAGAGGTAATACACTATTTATTGCTGCAAATAATTTTAATGGTGCCATTGCAGATAGTTTACATATAAGAACACAATATAATTTTGGAAATTATTTTACTTCAGTAGATTCTCTTCTCAACAAAACAGGGGAGTGTATAAAATTTACAGCAAAAAATTTAGTCAAAGAAAAGTACAGTTACTCTCAATTGGCCACCTTTACCTATTTTGAAACCTTTGATAGTACTCGTTTTAAAGTGTTGGCATATTATCAAAATGATAAGGCATGTTTAATTCATGGAAAACTAAATAAAGGACAAATATATTTGATGAGTATCCCCGATGTGTTTGGAAATTATTATGTAGTTAATCATAATAATAAAGAGGTGCCTTTTACACTTTTATCATTAATTAAAAATAAACAAATTGTTTGGGACGAATATTATAAAACTTTTAACATTACAAACTACTCCATTTTTAAATTTATTTTTGAAAGCGATGCTTTATACGCTGCTTATTTGCTTTTGATTTTTACAATTATTTTTTATATGATTTTTGAAGGAAGGCGAAGGCAAAGAGCTGTTCCAAAATTGGCTAAACCAACAAATTCTACTTTGGAATTTGTAAATGTGATTAGTCACGTGTATTACAATAGTAAAAATCATCAAAGTATTGCATTAGAGAGAATTAAATTTTTTTATGAGACCGTGCGAAAAAAGTTTAATGTTAGTACAAATGATATAAACGAATTATTTATTGATGAGGTGACCGAATTAAGCGGAATAGAGAGGAAATTAGTCAACCAATTATTTATTTATTGTGAGAAAATTAAAAAGGCGTCCGAAATTACAGAATACGATTTAATAGAACTTAACAGACAAATACATAACTTTAATAAAAACAGTTTAAGATAATACAAAAACTATGGAAAATCAATTTGAAAACAGAATAGATTTAAGCGGAATGACGCAAAAAACGCAAAGCGTTAAAACCCAAATCGCAAAATATTTGGTTGGACAACACCAATTGGTAGATTTGTTGCTAATTGCATTATTGGCTGACGGACACGTTTTAATTGAAGGTGTTCCTGGGGTAGCAAAAACATTAACCGCAAAATTATTGGCTAAAACAATTGATGCTGAATTTAAACGTATTCAATTTACACCGGATTTAATGCCAAGTGATATTATTGGTACGTCTATATTTAATGCCAAAACATCTGACTTTGAATTTAAACGCGGCCCTTTATTTGCTAACATCGTTTTAACGGATGAGATAAACCGTTCTCCCGCTAAAACACAAGCGGCTTTGTTTGAAGCGATGGAAGAACGACAAATTACAGTTGACGGACAAACTTATAAATTAGATTTACCGTTTATGGTGTTGGCTACTCAAAATCCAATTGAACAAGAAGGCACCTATCGTTTACCGGAAGCTCAGTTAGATCGTTTTATTTTTAAAATAAATGTCGATTATCCAAATTTAGAGGATGAAGGAATTATGCTTTCTAATTTTCATAACAATACAAGTACAATTGACTTAAACACTGTAAATAAGGTGTTAAATAAAGATGGTATTGTAGAATTAAAAAAATTGGTAGGCAAAATTTTAGTTGAAGATAATTTAATAAAGTACATTACTCAAATTGTAAACTCAACACGTAAAAATCCAAGTCTTTTTTTGGGAGCATCTCCACGTGCCAGCATTGCCATTTTAAATGCCGCAAAAGCACATGCTTGTCTGCAAAACAGAGATTTTGTAACACCCGATGATATTAAATTCGTTTGCTACCCTGTTCTTCGTCACCGTATTATGTTAACACCCGAAAAAGAAATGGAAGGAATACAAGTAGATGTGGTAATTCAACAAATAATTGACAAAGTAGAGGTGCCACGGTAATTCTAACCACAAAGGTCACAAAGTAGGCACAATGAACTCAAAGAAAAAAATAGAACGTAGTGCCCTTTGCGCAAAACTTAGTGCTCTTGGTGGTTAAATAAAAGAATATAGAATGCTAACAGAAAACGAAATAGCTACTATTATTGTTGAGTGTTCGTTAAAAGTTCACAAAGCTTTGGGACCGGGTTTATTAGAAAGTGCATATGAAGAATGTTTATTTTATGAGTTAAAGAAGCAAAACTTAAAAATTGAAAAACAGAAGGGATTGCCATTAATTTATAATGAAGTTAATTTAGATGTTGGTTATAGATTGGATATTTTAGTTGAGAATAAAGTTATAATAGAAATAAAAGCTGTCGAAGCTTTGAATGATGTCCATTTAGCACAAATTTTAACTTATTTGAAGTTATCAAATTGTAAACTTGGATTATTAATTAATTTTAATGTGACATTAATAAAGAATGGAATAAAAAGAGTAATAAATGGAAAAATATAAAATAAAAACTTTGCGCCCTTTGTGTAAATCATAGTGTGCTTTGTGGTTAAACTATTCTACTATTAAAAAATAAAATAAAATACAAAAGAGTAATAAATATATAATAAAGACTTTGCGCCCTTTGTGTAAATCATAGTGTGCTTTGTGGTTAAGCAATGATTAAAAACTTTTATAACATATTCAAACAAGTTCGTTTTACCAATTTGGTTTACAAATTAGTGTTTGGCTTAATTGTGCTTTTTATTTTAGCTTTTATTTTTAACTGGATTTATGACGTTGCCTTTATTGGTTTACTATTACTTCTATTTTTAATTGTTATCGACAGTATTATATTATTCAGAAATGCACAGCCTATCTCAGTCTACCGTGCAGCCAAATATCAACGTTTAAGCAATGGCGACATAAACGACATTGAATTAATTATCGAAAATTATTATTCGTTCAAAATTAAAGTATTAATCATCGACGAGTTACCTATTCAATTTCAATTACGCAATTTTAAATTAGATACTTCTTTAAAATCTACCGAACAAAAGAAATTTGGATATCAGATTCGTCCTGTTGAACGTGGTGAATATCATTTCGGTAAAATAAATACGTTTATTACTTCGCCATTAATGATAATGGAACGTCATTATAAAATGGAAGCGCCATTTATGATGCCGTGTTACCCATCGTTTTTAAAACTACGTCAGTATGAATTGTTAGCAATAAGTAACCGTCTTTCAGATATTGGGGTTAAAAAAATAAGAAGAATAGGCCATAGTAGTGAGTTTGAACAAATTAAAGAATATGTTTTAGGAGACGACATTCGAACTATTAATTGGAAAGCAACAGCGCGTAGAAACCAATTAATGATAAATCATTATCGTGACGAACGTGCGCAACAAATTTATTGTTTGGTAGATTTTGGTCGAATAATGAAAATGCCTTTTGAAGAATTAACCTTATTAGATTACGCCATTAACGCAACTTTAGTATTAGGCCATGTAGCTTGGATTAAACAAGATAAACCCGGCTTAATAGGATTTAATAATAAAATTGCAACATATGTAAATGCCGATAGAAAGGGAAATCAGTTGTTACGTTTACAAGAGGCATTGTACAATGCCAAAACAAATTTTGAAGAGTCGAACTACGAAACATTATTATCTACAGTTCGCACAAAAATTACACAACGCAGTTTATTAATGCTGTTTACCAATTTTGAAACATTGAGTGGTTTACGTCGTCAATTAAAATACATACGTAAATTAGCCACACAACATTTGGTAGTAATTGTGTTTTTTGAAAATACTGAGTTAAAAGATGTGCTGGCTCAACAACCACAAAACACTTTTCAAATATACGAGCAAACCATTGCACAAAAATTTGATTATGAAAAACGCCAAATTGTAAAAGAGCTGCAGCAATATGGAATACTGAGTGTTTATACAACACCGCAACAACTTACGGTTAATTCCTTAAACAAATACTTGGAAATTAAAACGAGGGGGTTGATATAAAATTGATAAAGGAATCATTTATGGAAAATCTCAGAATTTAAATAAGCTTATAAAGCGTAAAAAGTCCCTTTAGATTTTTTTCAGAACCAAAGTAGTATTTCTCAGCACTATGTAGCATATGATAATTAATAGTTTGGGTAGTTTCACAATCAATATTGACTCTTTCAATTTTATTGTAAAACACTTTTTTGTCGTGGGCATCAATTCCATTTTTGTCTAAACAATGTGTAAAGACACAACAATGTTTTGGATCAATAGGAATAAAAATTATATTTTCTTTATTGAATTGTTCTTTGTATTCAATATTTTTTAATGTTCCTTCTTTACCAATTATTAAAACTGGATTATCACTCGTAATAAACTCTGAAGTATCAGTAATTTTAAGAATTTTTACTCTCTTAAACTCATGCGCTGCAATAATTCCTGTAAGAATATCATCTATATGAGCTACTTTATAATCTTCTTTTATATTATCTATTTCATATGCGAATTCATTTGGAACTAAATCAAAGAAAAGTTTAAATTGTTTTGGTGTTCTACAATGTAAGGATAAAAAAAACATTAACATTCGAGAACGTATTTCCATATCAAATTCAAATAGGTTTGGATTTACCAATAATTCATATATTTTTGGATAGTGTTGTTCTATTTCTCTTGAATAAAAAAGTGTTTCAACCACTAATGGCTCCATTGCTGAAATAACAGTATAAAAACCTTCAATTACTGTGGCCTTACTAAGTGCAATTTGTTTAATAAGTTCTTTTTGTAAAGTTTCATCATTAGTATAGGGCGTTTTAAGTTTTTTGAAAAGGAATTTATTATCGTTAGAAAAGTTTTTCAAAAAAACTTTAGGGGTAGTATGCTGGTCCTTGGTAGGATTTAACTTTTTATCTTTCATTTTAAATTCTCTATAATTTCAGCAATACAATTAAATATTAAAAGTGTTAATTAAATCACCTAGTCCGCAGTATGTCTAATGTTGCGGTTTAATCAATTTCGACAAATTATTAGTTAATTAACCACATCGGCCTTGTATTCACTATTTGCTCATATACTTTACAATCTTCAGAATGAGCGCCGGGCAAGAAACCTATGCTCATTAAAAATTCGTTTACAATTTCGCCACCGGTAAACTTAAATGTTTTCTTAAATAATTTTACCCATTCTTCTTTTGTTTTGGGGTGATGGTGTTTTAACCATTTTTCAAACGACCCAAATTCTTTTTGAAGTGCGAGGATTGTTTTGGCATTTTCAATCGCAGCATTTACTTTTAATTTATTACGTATAATACCGGTATCTGCTAAAAGACGCTCTCTATCGTTTTCAGAATAATTGGCTACTTTTTTAATATTAAAATTGTGATACGCTTTTCTAAAGCTTTTTTCTTTTTTTAAAATAGTTTCCCAGCTTAAACCGGCTTGGTTAATTTCCATCACCAACCAACAAAACAATTCGTTATCTTCTTCTATAGGAAAACCATACAATTTATCGTGATAAGCTTTGTGTAACTCTTTTTTGTCACCAGACATTTTTTCGATGGCAATGCAATACGACATATTTTATTAATTTTTTAATTTCTTTTTTTCGTTTGCAGGGGGCAAAAAATTTTCTCCTGTTATTACTTTTTTTCCAGTTTGAGCTTCTAATTTTAATCGTGCATCTTTGGCAATTTTCCCTCCTTTTTTCCCCGCTTTCGCGTTTTGAACGATGCCCTTAGCCTCATCTGTTTCAGCAATTTGTCGTGTACTTAATTCTGCAAGAGCTGTGAAAATTAATTCCGCTTCGCTCATATGATCCCTTAAATTTTGGGTTTTCAAACCCTTGAGATTTTTGTGAGATTTAACTGTAAGGCCTGTCCATTCCTGATGAATAATGTTTGTTAATAATGCAAACTCATCTGATTTTTCTACCCCATTTTCTTTCCAATAGTCTGTTAGTTTATTTCTTGTTTCTTGCCCCGTCATGCGTTGCTGAATCCACTTCTCACTCCTGCCTAATTTTTGCCAATTTTCTCTAGCACGCTCTATACTTTGTTCAGGGTCTGTTATTTCCTGCATTCTTTCGTAACCTACTTTTGCAAGCCACTGTTTAAAAGGTTCTGCTTTTGGTGACGGGATTGATTGAATGATACGGAGTAAATTTTCAGTATCTGCAGCGTCCGTCTCTCTTAATTTACCATCACTGGCTTCCATTTTCAACCGTACGATTTTTTCGTACACTTGGCTACCTTCTTTAAGTAACTTTATTTTCAAATCACTCCAATACCTTTTAGGAATTGAGCTTCCAGTTAAAATTTCAACAATATCAATAATAGAAAAATACCATTTCTCTTCCACTTCATTCCATTGTGAGCGAACTTTTTTATCCTCAAATAATTTAACATTACTCATATTATATAAATTTTATTTTTAGTTCAATGGTATCTCATTATAAAAAAACAAAAAACTACTCTCGTTAGAAAGTAGTCTTTTGAACAAATCTCAAAAAACGGCAAAGTATATTTTGAGAAATTTTTTAATTCTTTTGTTTTTTATATTGCTCCCAATCTTGCCGAGTAAGTTGATAGACAAAACAATCATCCTCATTAAAACGTTGCTCGCTCACAAACGTAAAACCAAACCGTTCGTAAAAGCGATGCGCTTTTTTGTTAGATGCCAATGGGTCAATTAAAATAGAATTCGTTTTTTCATCTTTAAAACAACGCTCAATGGCTTCGATCATCATTATGGTTCCGTAACCTTTGCCTAAATTATTAACATCACCAATCCAAATATCAATTGCTTTTATTCCACTTGGTACATCACCCCAATAATGACTATCTTCTTCAGCGGCATCAATAATTTGTATAACGCCAATTGGCACGCCATCTAATTCCGCGATTAATTGTTCTCGCCATTCAGGATGCCTCAACAACTCCTCTTTCCAATTCCACTCATCGTCTGGATCCGACGCCAATACGTGGGGTTGCTCATCCCAATTTTCCAATATTTTTAAGTCGGAAATTTCAGCGTTTCGGAGAATTATGTTGAAGCCCATTTTTATTGCATTAATCTCAGTATCCTAAAGGTTCTCTGCTCGTATGTCTAATCCTAATAATACGAATTTCGGTAGTTTCTATTTTAATTTGATAAGTTACCCTATAACTATAAACAACAAATGCCCTAAATTCCTTATTAATATTTTCTTTTAGTTTATCAGCTTCGTAAATAAACGCATCTGTTTTTATAACAGTTAATCGAGATAGAACGCCTTGTTTTACAATTTTTGGTGCTTGAGGATCTTTATTACCTAAATATTCTAAAATTTCTTTGAAATCATTAAGAGCTTTTACGTCCCAAACAATCTTAAATACTTTTTTCTTTACCATTTAGATAACTCTTTAATCGCGTCTTTGTGAGTAACTAAATTTCCTTTCTCAATTCGAGCAACAGCTTCATCTATCTCTTTATTATATTGCTTTTTTGAAATACGCTTCGTTTCCTTATCTATATTTAAAAAGCTCTTTACCATTTCTAACACCAAAACTTGTTGCTTAGAAGTTAGCAATGGTAAATATCCATCAAACTGTTTTTTTATAGCAGTCGCTGTCATAGAATTGAAGATTGTTTATCAAATGTACAAAAAAATATTTATTTTTTAAAACAGGCTTTACTCCGCCGGTGCAGCTTCAGCAGCTAACACTTCTTTAATTTTGGTTTCAATTTCTTCCGCTAAATCTGGGTTTTCTAAAAACAACGCTTTTACCGAGTCACGGCCTTGTCCTAATTTCGTTTCGTCGTAACTAAACCACGAGCCAGCTTTTTTAATAATGCCTTTTTCAACGCCAATGTCAATAATCTCGCCTACCTTGCTAATGCCTTCTCCAAAAATAATATCAAACTCTGCTTGGCGGAAAGGAGGTGCCAATTTGTTTTTAATCACTTTCACACGGGCACGGTTCCCCATTACCATATCACCTTCTTTTAACTGACTTACTCGGCGAATATCTAAACGCACCGAAGCATAAAATTTAAGGGCATTACCACCTGTCGTAGTCTCAGGGTTACCAAACATAATCCCAATTTTTTCACGCAATTGATTGATAAATACACAACAGCAACCGGTTTTATTAATAGTACCTGTTAATTTACGCAATGCCTGGCTCATTAAACGGGCTTGTAAACCCATGCGGCTGTCTCCCATTTCACCTTCAATTTCGGCTTTTGGGGTTAAGGCAGCTACTGAGTCAATTACCACAATATCCACAGCACCACTTCTAATTAAATTATCGGCAATTTCTAAGGCTTGCTCACCATTATCCGGTTGCGAGATTAATAAATTTTTAATATCCACACCTAATTTCTCTGCGTATGAACTATCAAACGCATGCTCTGCATCAATAATAGCTGCAATTCCACCAGCTTTTTGTACGCTGGCAATGGCATGTATGGCCAAAGTTGTTTTACCCGAACTTTCAGGTCCATAAATTTCAACCACGCGCCCTTTTGGTAAACCGCCAATACCCAAAGCAATATCTAAACCTAAAGAACCTGTACTAATTGCTTCAATTGCATCAACTTTATTGTCGCCCAATTTCATTACGGTGCCTTTACCATACGTTTTTTCTAACTTATCTAAAGTAAGTTGTAGCGCTTTTAATTTCTCTGAGTTTACTGTTTTTTTGCCTTCTGTAACTTCCATTACATCTTCTGCGTTTTTCTTTGCCATTTTATATATAGTTTAATTGATTACGTTCTAACGGATGCCTTTATAAATTGCTTTTTTGTCGTTAAACTTCATTTTTAAAATGCTCATTTACGTTTGTAAACTGCGCTTTTAAAAATTCGTTCGCCTAAAAAAATCTAATTTCTAAAGACATCCTAAGTTAATGCTTGTCTTTTTTTAATTTTTTTAATTTCATCAACAATTCATTAACCTACGCCACAAAGGTAAAGCAATAAAATAGCAACCTCTTGCTACAGTTTATAGTATTCTAAAAAAATAATTCATTTTGCTTATTTACAAAGGGCTTTAGCTTTAATAGAAATAAATATTTTTGTTATTTCTTTATTTTTTTGTACTTTTATCTGACCCGTTATCGTAAAAAAAATTAAATATTTAGTCCTTTTAGCAATTTATGCAAGTGCAATTACTGCGCAGGATTTGCATTTTTCGCAATTCGACGGAAGTTTATTAAACCTTTCACCAGCATTTACTGGGTTTTTTAATGGTGATTACAGAGCAGGAGCCATTTATCGCAGTCAGTGGCAAAGTGTACCAGTGCCATATTCCACATTTAGTATGGCGGGCGAGGCGCGTTTAAAGCCAAAAGCCTTTGTTAAAGACATGGTAGGAGTTGGAGTTACCTTTAATAGCGATAGGGCAGGGGATTTACGTTATGGAACTACGCAATTATATGCTAGTGGTAATTATATTTTTTTAGGAAAACCGGATAGTTCTTTGCTAATAAGTACTGGAATGAACATTGGTTGGTGTCAGGTGGGTTTTGATTATGATCGGGCTACGTTTGATAATCAATTTGATGGCTTACAATATAGCAAAGCCACTTCGCCTAACGAAAAATTTGAATGGACAAAGTATAATTATGCGGATTTAAATTTTGGGGTAGGTGCGCAATACATTTTAGATCATAGACATAAATTTACTTATGGCTTAGGACTGCACCATATTACCAACCCGGTAATTACTTATCAAGGAAATGCCTTAAGCAGATTAGATTTTAAATTAGCAAATTATTTAAGTTATACTACACCCATTGATAAAAACATAGATATTGTGGCCGAGGCCTTAATTAATAAGCAAGGGAAATATTACGAAGTTATTCCTCACACTTCATTAAAATATTATTTAAATAAAGATTTAAATCAAGCTATTTTAGGTGGAATTTGTTTACGTGCCCGAGATGCAGTAATTTTTAGAATGGGTTATCATTACAAAACCATGCAAAGCGGCATTGCATATGATATTAATACCAGTAAGTTTACGGCAGCAACCAACCGCCGAGGCGCTTTCGAAATTTTTATTAATTTTATTTTTAAAAATAAACCGGGTTACGTTTCTAAAAAAAGAATTTGTCCGGTGTTTATGTAACAAAGAAATTAAAAATTTTAAATGTTAAATTATAAATTTTCAATCATTAACCATCCATCATCAATAAATAGCTGTCAGGCTGAGCATAGTCGAAGCCCGTTGTTAATTTTATTGTGTTTTATTTTCTCTCTTCAATTATCTTCCCAATCCGACCGCCAATTAAGAACCAGTGCCGATGCCAGTATGATAAATAAAGATTGGGTAAACGCAGCATCGTATTTTAATCGGTTATATTTTAGAGATAGCAGCAGCATTGATTTGCAATACAATTATGCCGAAGCCAGTCGCTTAAATTTTGATTTGGATATTGCTTACCGATTGTATAACAAAGTTATTGCGGTTGATAATGGTAAAAATTATCCTTTATGTTTTTATTGGTTGGGGCAATTACTCAAACAAAAAGGACAATACAAGGACGCGAAAAAATGGTTCACCAAATTCAGTAAAACTAAAAAGGGAAAAGCAAAATTTAATTACGACTATTATATTGCAAAATCGAAATTGGAAATTGATGCCTGCGATTTAGCGCAGCTAATGATTAAAAAACCGGTAATGCCAAAAGTGGAGCATTTAGATACGGCCATTAACAGCAAAGTAAGCGAGTACGCCGCTTTTGAAATGGACAGTAGTTTGTATTTTTCTTCTTTAAAAAACCCGAGTAAAAAAGATGCCAACGATGTAAGTTTTAATAAAATTTACAAGAGTGATATGAAAAATTTAAAGTGGCAAAAAGTAAAAGCTTTAGATACAAATATTAACGCTACTTATTTACACAACGCCAATACCTGTTTTAGTGCCGATTACAAACAAATGATTGTATCGCGTTGCAAGGCAAAAAATGCAAGTGAATATACCTGTGAATTGTATGTAAGTAATTTCGTAAACAACAAATGGCAGCCTTTAGAGAGAATGTCTGGACCTATAAATTTAAAAGATGTAAATACCACTCAACCAAGTTTTGGAGAGATAAATAAAAAACCGGTATTATTTTTTGCCAGTAACCGGGCAGGCGGCGAAGGTGGTTTAGATATTTGGTACAGTTTTAAAAAGCCCGACGGCACCTTTGAAAATCCTGTGAATTGTGGTAAAAAAGTAAACAGCCCTGATGATGAAATTACGCCCTGGTTTGTAAACGAACGTAATACTTTGTTTTTTAGTAGTACCTACCACAAAGGCTTAGGAGGTTTTGATATTTTTAGCTCTGTATTTAACGATACAACTTTTGCCGAACCACAAAATGCCGGTTACCCTATTAACAGTAGTTACAACGATATTTATTATTCGGTAAATAAGGCTCGCGACAGAGCGTATTTAAGTAGTAATCGCATAGGCTCGTATTTCGAAAACAAATTAAATTGCTGTAACGACATTTACCGTTTTAGTATTGAGCCACTAAGCATTCCACCAAAACCTATTGATACATTGGATCAAATGCGAGGACAAATGAAATTATTGTGCCCGTTGACTTTGTATTTTCATAACGATGAGCCGGATGCAAAAACCACAAAAACACTTACCACAAAAAATTACGAAACTACATACGATGATTATAAAAAATTACTACCTCAGTATGTCTATGAATATCCAAAGGGCTTAGAGGGCGAGCAAAAGGAAAGCGCCTTAAACCGTGTGGAGAATTTTTTTACCGATAGCGTGGATGCAGGTATGGAAGATTTAAAAAAGTTTTCGGATTTATTAGCGAAAGTATTATTAAAAGGTGAAACCGTAAAAATTACTATGAAAGGCTATTGCAGCCCATTGGCAAGCACCGACTACAATGTTAATTTGGCAAAACGCCGCATTAGTAGTTTGCGAAATTATTTTACCGAAACAAAAAACGGTTGGTATAAAAAATACATCAATAACGAAACTGTTGGAGAAGGAAAAATAATTTTTGAAGACGTAGACATTGGCGAATTAGTTGCCAGTAAAGTAAGCGACGATTTAAAAGACAAGCGTAACTCCGTGTATAGTCCCTTTGCTGCTCAAGAAAGGAAAATTCAGATTATAGCGGTGAGTTTTGGGAATTAAATAAATTTTTACCATTCTAAAAAAATCATTAAATTTGATGACCGTAAATTAGCAATTCAATTGCTAAATTACGGTCATTTTAAAAAATGATAGTTAGAGATAAAGAAAAAGAAATTGCCGCTTTGCTAAAACAGTTTCCTGTAGTAGCCATTATTGGTCCACGCCAAAGTGGTAAAACTACCTTAGCGAAGAAGCTATCTAAACATTCGGTAAAGGAAACCTTGTATTTTGATTTAGAAAGTCCGGCTGATAACAGACGGTTTGATGATGCCGAACATTTTTTATTGTCGTTAACTGATTACTCAATAATAATAGATGAGGTGCAACGCCGTCCGGAATTATTTGCCCTTTTGCGCTCGTTGGTAGATAGAAAAAAAGTAAAAGGAAAATATTTATTGTTAGGCTCAGCTTCGCCACATTTGGTGCAAGGCGTTTCAGAAACTTTAGCAGGACGTATTGCCTACTGCGAAATAACACCTTTTGGCTTAACCGAAATTTACAAAAAACCAACTGACCTGTTAAAACACTGGTTTAGAGGCGGTTTTCCAGATGCGTGGTTAGGCAAAAACGAAAACGATTGGTTTAAATGGATTGATAATTTTTTTAAAACATTTATTGATAGAGATTTAAATACTTTGTTTGGTGTTACATTTTCGCCCGAACTCATGCAAAAACTATGGCGAATGTTAGCGCATTTTAATGGTAGTGTTTGGAACGCATCTTCCTTTGCAAAAAATTTAGATGTAAGTCCGCATACCATTAACCGTTACATTGATTATATGGAAGGAGCCTTTATGCTCAGGAAATTACCTGCTTATTTTAATAATGCCAAAAAGCGACTAGTAAAAAGTCCAAAAATATATTTACGGGATAGTGGTATTTTACATTACCTAAGCGAAATTCACGGTGTTAAAAATTTGTACTACAATCCAAATGTTGGAAATGCTTGGGAAGGCTACGTCATTGAACAAATTTGTAGATTGTTGCCTCCAACAATTACGCCTTACTACTACCGTACGCAAGATGGTAGTGAAATGGATTTGGTACTGGTAAAAGGATTAAAGCCCATTTTATGTATTGAAATAAAAACAACCAATACCCCAAACATTTCGCGCGGGTTTTACGAAAGTATGGAAGATTTGAAATGTAGCAAAGGAGTTGTAATTACTCCACAACAAGATTATGAGTACAAAATCGGTAAAAATGTAGATGTATTTGGTTTACATACGTTTTTATCAGAAAAGTTGATTAAATTTATAAAGTAAAAAATGACCGTAAATTGGCAATTAAAATGCTAAAAAACGGTCATTTTAAAATAAAAAATTAAATGTCTCATCGAAGAAATTTCATAAAACAAGCAGCATTAATTGCAGGTGCTACATTAATTAATCCTACAAATGGACTTGCTGCAAATTTTGTCCCAGAAAAAAATAGCATTAAACCACCCGCTTTAAAAAAGGGAGATACGGTGGCTATTTCTTCTCCGGCCGGTGCTGTGTGGGATGATAAACAAATTGAAACATTTTCAAACATTTTAAAAAGCTTTGGTTTTAAGGTGGTGTTGGGTAAAACCTTGTACGAAAAATTTGGATACTTCTCAGGTACCGATGAATTTAGAGCAAAGGAGATAAACGATTTTTTTGAGGACAAATTCGTCAAAGCCATTTTCTGCATGAAGGGCGGTTGGGGATGCGCACGTATTCTAGATAAAATTAATTACGAACAAATTAAAAACAATCCAAAAATTTTAATAGGCTTTAGTGATATAACAGCATTGTTAATTGCAATTACCCATAAAACAGGCTTAGTGACCTTTCATGGGCCAGTGGGCAATTCAGGTTGGAACGAGTATACAAAAACAGTGTTTTCAGAAGTGTGTTTAAAAGCGAGTATGTATGCTTTTCCTGAAAATCCTATTAACGAAGAAAAAATCGTAACCATAAATAAAGGAACAGCAACCGGGCAGTTGGTGGGTGGTAATTTAACTGTATTGTCAGGCATTGTGGGTAGTAATTATTTGCCCGATTTTAAAAATAAAATTTTGTTTTTAGAAGAGGCGAAAGAAGAGCCTTATAGTATTGATAGAATGTTAACACAACTAAAATTATGTGGTGTGCTAGATAACATTAGTGGTTTTATTTTTGGTAAATGCGCCAAATGCCTGGCCGAGGAACCTTTAAAAGCATTTACGTTTGATGAGGTGATTCAACAACATATTAAACCACTTGGCATACCGGCATTTTATGGTGCTATGATTGGGCACATTGAAAATAAAATTACTATTCCATTGGGGCTTAATGCCATTATAAATGCGGATAGTGGAAATATTAAATTATTAGAATCGGCTGTCAGTTAGATGAGGTTTAATTTAAAGAACATAGTTTTTGTTGTGGTGTATGTATTAACTGCTGTTGCTTTGATTTTTTATTTTACCGAAATACCCATATCTCTTAAAACTCCTAAAAATAATTATGCCGCCATTGCCATTCGGGATAATGTGAGCAATCTTGAGAAAAATGGGAGTTTAGTATTTACTCAAGCCTATTTAAATAAAAAGTATAAACACAACATTTATTTTACTCAGAGTTTTCGTGAAGATAAAAAACAACAATTTATAGATAGTTTAAAAATGTTTCTTTCAAAATTTGAAAAAGTGGATGTTTATTTATTGGCACATCATAATTATTATTATAATTGGTTTCAAGGTATTGATGCTGAGGCACTATCACACCTTAATTTAGTTTATAATACAGGATGTGGAAATGCAGCTGACTCGCTTATATATAAAAATTTGGGGGCAAAGTATTATATAGCTCATAGCGGTAAAAAAAGTATTTCGCCTATTTTTTATTTTTATTTTTTACGAAGACTTGATGTTACAAATCATCCGAAACAAGCCACAGCACAAGCAAATAGGCAGCTATTAAAAGTTTTGAAATTTTTGAGAATTAGTAATGAAATAGAAGAACATGAAGGAACTATTTATTAAGCATAAAGGTATTTGGCTAATCCTCCTAAACCTAATTTTATTAAGCATTTGCATATTGATTCTTTTTAGTTTCTTTAATTCTAATAAGGATTTTGAGTACCAGATAATTTCAAAGGCGGTAAATCGTAGCTTATTGTTTTCTTTGGTACTAATTACCTTAAATATTATGAGCGTTTTTTACCTATTAAATTCAAAATATAAATTAAGTTTAAAATTAGTTTTGTTTCTTATAAATTTTATTGTATTTATAGTATCTATGCTCTTACTGCATTTTTATTTTATTATAAATGTTGATTATTAAAGGAATTTTAATAACCAAAATTCTTTAGCCTTTTATCATTATTTCTCCAATCCTTATCCACTTTTACAAACAACTCAATATAAATTTGTTTTTTAAAAAACGTTTCTAAATCCTTACGAGCTTGTGTTCCCACTCTTTTTAAGGCAGCTCCTTTATCGCCAATAATAATACCTTTTTGGCTATCACGTTCTACTAAAATATCTGCTTGAATTTTGATGATTTTTTCTTCTTCTTTAAAGGAATTAACTACAATTTCTACGCTGTAAGGAATTTCTTTTTTGTAGTTTAAGAGTATTTTCTCACGTATAATTTCGCACACAAAAAAGCGCTCGGGCTTATCGGTAAATTCGTTTTTATCGTAAAAAGCACCACCTTCGGGCAAGAGGTTAATAATACGATTCATAATTGTATCGATATTAAATTTCAAAAGTGCGGAGATAGGCAAAATTTCAGCGTTGGGCAGCTTTACTTTCCATTGTTGTACTTTTTCTTCTAACTTTTCTTGATTAGCAACATCCATTTTATTTAACAGTAATAAAATGGGGGTGTTTGTTTTTTGTAATTTTTGTAAGTAAGATTCCTCTAACTGTATATCCTCAAAAATATCTGTAATCAGCAAAAAAACGTCGGCATCAGTAAATGCTGTAATTACAAACTGCATCATTTTCTCTTGGAGCTTGTATAGCGGCTTTATAATACCAGGAGTGTCGCTAAATACAATTTGGTAATCGTCGCCACTTACAATACCCATAATGCGATGACGGGTGGTTTGTGCCTTGGAGGTAATAATACTGAGGCGTTCGCCCACTAGGGCATTCATAAGTGTTGATTTACCAACGTTTGGGCAACCGATGATGTTTACGAAACCTGCTTTGTGTGGAGTGGCCATGTTTTAAATTGATACTGAATTAAGATGAGGCAAAAGTAACCATTAAAACACATTAGATTAGCGAAGATTGCCCCTAAATGGCGTGTTTTTCAAACTGTTAATAAGTTATTTGGTTAAACAATAAACTAATTGTATATTTGCACCTCCAAAAAGAGCACTTAATATTTTAAAGATATAGTGCGGGATAGAGCAGGGGTAGCTCGTTGGGCTCATAACCCAAAGGTCGTTGGTTCGAATCCATCTCCCGCTACCAATTGAAACCCTTCAGCAAAACTGAAGGGTTTTTTATTTGGCTGAGGCGCCAAGCTTGTTTTTAAGGCGAAAAAGTGAAAAATAAAATACAATTATCGCGTAGCGATTAGGTTTTTTTTGAGTTCCAGTCTTCCCTTTTTTGATCAGCAATTCGTTGGTTTTGCGTAGGTCGGAACCCAAATTTTTCGGTTGGTATAGTTTTCATTTTTCTAATGTTGTATTTTCGGGGATAACTTTTAATGCTTCAAAGAGCCCCTTTGTAAAATCTTTTTCTTTTTGAGGAAAACCATGAAGTTTATCGTTTGACGCAAGAGATTCTTCAAAAGCTGAGTTAGCAATAAATTCATTTTTAAAATCAACCCTCTTAATAAATTGCTTTTGCCCGTCTTTAATTCTTTTGTGGTAATGTTTAATTAAATCTTTAATGTCTATTTCTTTTGAGCGAATCTTCATAAATTGTCTATAAAAAAATTTGAAATCGATTAAGGTTAATGGATAAATATTTTCGAAAGAGTGGGTTGGGAGATTTTTAGTCATTATGCCATTTAAATATTTGTTTATGCCTGGCATTTGATAGGTAAAAGAAGTCGTAATAATAATTGGAATTATAACAATGTTTCTCTTTTTCATGCCTTTGGAAACAAAATCATCGAATTCGTAACAGTTTTTGTTAATATTATCTATTTGAGATATTAGTTGACTTATACCTTTATTTTTTTGCCTATCATTTTTCACAAAAGCTGAGTTTATGTGATTCACAATTGTTTCAAATGAGCCTGAAGAAATAGTATCAGTCGAAACAAGATTGTCTTTTAGTTCAAACAAATAAATATATTTGCCTATTCTAAGATAGCAATCTGGCATTCCTTCCGAATCGCTAAATTTTATTTCCGCCTTATGGTTTTCAAAAATATACCTAAAGAGTGGACGAAAAAATTTCTTTTCTATAACTTCAAAACCTAATATAGACTTAAAAGAATTGTATGAAAGATTATTTTTTTCGATAAAGTCAAAAAAAGTACCCATATAGATAGAATTATAAAAGAATTTCCAATTCAAAACAATATAGTATCCTTCTTTCGACTTGAATAGGGGTTTTTTCTTTATACCCAAATTGTCTAGATGAAGAGTTTGATTTTGTTTATATTCTTCGACATTAATTGAGAAGTTGTCAAGGATCGAATTAAAATCTTCTGAAGGTTGAATCGCAAAATAATTCACATTTAATTCTTCGTTTTTTTGGAAACTAACTTTAAATAATTCAATAAAATCGAATACAAATTGCCATACGGACTTCCTATTATAAAATTTTAAATACGACTCTAAATATTTATGATATTTTGTTTCAATAAAAAAATAGTCTAATAAAAGTCCGGTACATATGGATTGATAAACAGGGTCAACTTTTTCATTGAAATCAAACTGGCGTATTAGAAATGGCCAATTGAACTTCTGAAAACGTAATGGGTCCGATGCATCTACTTTAGATTTAGAAGTGATTGAAGTAAATTCCGTATTAAACTGATCTATATAAGAAAAATAGGCCTTTAAGACTTTATATTCTCCAAATGCATCAACCGATTGGCCAGTATCCTTAAAATGTTTTAATTCATGCGAAATAAAATAAGTGATATAAACAGATTTAAAAATGTTCATTTCCGTTTTAAATCTTATTTGATATTTTGTAAGGATTTTTTCAAAATCTTTTTTTTGAGCAACAGGCCAGTATTGAGTTAGCTTAAATACTAACTCATTTTGAAATACTGGAGATTCTTCTTGGTTAAGATATACTTGAGCGTTTAAAAAAGATAAATAAAGCAAAATACCTTCAGAATGATATTCTGTTAGGAATATTTGAGGATTGGAACATTTTTCCTGAAAAAGATCTTTGTATCCTGGGCTGACTGAAAATTCCATAGTAGTAAAAATAAGACTATTTTAGGTCTTTACTATTTATAACTTGAATGTTGGTTAAATCGAATTTCAGTATTTTAAGTTCGAAAAATAAGAGAGCGGATTGATTTACCCGCTCTCTTACAATTAACTAAGTTTCCTTATTTTTAATTCAACATTTCTTTAATCTTCTCTACTTCCATCATCCGCCATTCGCACAATTTTAGGCGAGAACTTTGCAAGTATATCCACCAATTCAGATTGCGCAGACATTACCGTATTTATGTCTTTATAAGCAAATGGTGCTTCATCCAAACCGGCACCAATTAACGTGACACCATGTTCTTTTAATGCTTGTTGCATCTCATTTTTTGTAATGTTTTTAATAGCGGCTGTACGGCTCATTAATCTACCAGCACCATGCGATGCCGAGTTTATTGAATTTTCCTCACCCTTTCCACGCACTAAAAATCCTGGGGCGGTCATAGAGCCGGGAATAATTCCTAACACATCTTTACCAGCTGGTGTTGCACCTTTACGGTGAACAATCACATCTTGTCCGTTATACGTTTCTTTCCAGGCAAAATTATGGTGGTTTTCCACACGCGCTAATAAATTTCCGCCAATGGCAGCGGTTAAACGGTTATGAATTACTTCATGACAGGCAGAGGCATAATCTCCGGCTAAGTTCATGGCTAACCAATACTCTTGTCCTTCGGCAGAATCTAAACTTAAGTAGGCTAAATTTTTTGCTTCTTGTGGTAATTTACAAATATCTTTTGCCAACTTTGTATAATAACCCGCAACAGTAGCGCC
The DNA here is from genome assembly GCA_033763945.1 of Bacteroidota bacterium. Classification (GTDB taxonomy): domain Bacteria; phylum Bacteroidota; class Bacteroidia; order B-17B0; family Aurantibacillaceae; genus Aurantibacillus. The sequence goes on from JANRJN010000017.1 coordinate 212,723, forward strand.
AAATCCACGTGAACCAGAATGTGATAATAACGCAACATATTTTCCCTTTGGAATATTTAATGCTTCATCTGCTTTTTCAAATTCAATAATTCCCCATTCCACAAAATGGTTTCCTCCTCCAGAGCTTCCTAATTGCGTGAAAGCTTTATCATGCAAATTTTTTATAAAAGGTGTTGCATTAAATCCGACATTATCTAAAACAGCATGTTCTGCTTTATATTTTCCATGCCATCCTGCCCCGGCTCCAAATTTGGTCCAGGCAATTAATTCTCTTTTAAACTTACTTTCATTTTCTAAAAAATAAGTTTCAGGAATATCATAAATTGATAATGCCATTCTACAACCAATATCTACACCAACACCATAAGGTATTACGGCGTTGTTTGTTGCCAACACTCCTCCAATTGGCAATCCATACCCTTGGTGTGCATCAGGCATTAAAGCGCCGGCAACCGTTACTGGTAATTTCATAGCCACTTCCATTTGTGATAAAGCGCCTTGTTCAATATTATCTTTTCCAAAAATGGCAAAATCCGCAGCAGTTTCTTTTAAGGTAATTTCAGGAATTCCATCTACTAATTTTATTTTCTCAATAAGTTCATTAGCAATTGGAGATAATACATCATCCTCTAAATAATTTTCAGGGTATTGAAATACTTTTAATAAAATAGCCAATACTTCTTCTCTATCAGCATTTCTGAAATTTTGTTCAATTGCTTTTATGGCAGTTCCAATTGCTTTTCCTTGTGGGTATCCCAATTCAAGAAGGTCTTCGCCTGAGATGTTTAATTTTTTCATTGTACTAAATTTAGTTGTTTTATTTAATGAAACAAATGTCCTGTTAAACTACGCAATTGAACTACGTAGTTTAAAAATAATTTGAATAAAATGCTAAGTAATTGATTAAAAGCAAAATAAAATACGTGTTAAAGAGACAGTATAAAAAAAACCGTTTAAAATTTTTGAAACGGTTTTTAATTTAATCAACCAGTAATTTTGTAACGGCAGCTGTATTTCTTGCCCACTCGCGTGTATACACTTCATCAGCTTCATTGTTCTCTGTAATTTTCAAATTCTGAGCTTTTGCTTTTATTTTAAGTAAATTACCAATACTTAATTTGCTATCTAGCCTTTGTAATAACAATTCAATATTTTTTATATTCAGGTTATTTACTAATTGTCCGCCAAAAGGCATCTCTAACCATATCACTTCAGAATTCTCAACATCCAATACACCAAACACAAGGCCTTTCGTCAACGAGCTCACAATTCTTACTTGATGTTGCACACAAGATGGATCATAGGCAACACCTGTTCTTTCAGAGATAGTCATCGGGTGTTTACTGTTCATCCAACCCACAACCATATTAGGAGAAATACTTCCATTACTATAGGCATTAGATGTAAACGTTACATATTTTGCACCCGCTTTTTTTAACTCGCTTACAGTAATTTCAATATACTCGGCAGTACCTATCTTTTCAGGAATACTACGAATATCTCCACTATGCTTGCAGCCTGTTGCTACAAGATTATAATACGAACAGAACTCTGTTTTATTTTCAAAAGCAATATGGCAGCTTAAGTCCATATCTAAATGTTGTGCAGGTAAACCATTACCCCATTGCATGAACAATCGTACTTTATCGCCTTCTACTTCAAAACGTGTACCCATTAAGGCAGAGGGAAGATCTTGAACACTCTCACTTCTATCTCCAATTGAAAGTGGGATTTTAAACAACAAAGGATCAATAAAAATAGTTTTATTTTTATTTTCTATTGCAGCAAATCTTTTTTTCATAGCAAGAATAGTTAAATCTGTAATTGCATTTTTCATTTCTTCCATTTGCTTGTTATCATACAAACGAAGCAACGCATTACCTGGAATGTTTTTTGCAATTCCACCTAATGGTTTCACAATACGTCGGTTTTCTGTATTGAAATAATTTTCAGCATACATGTTTAATGTAAACACTAAACGTGCAGGTATTTTATCAACTACTTCCGAAAACGCATTGATTGTATCTTCTTGACCGAACCACAACATATTTGCGAATAACGAACGCGCAAACATACCCGGACGTTGCTTTAATAAATTAAATGTATTCTCGGCATCTGCACGTAAACGGAAATGATTTACATCTCCTTGCCAAATAGTATAATCTTCATTATAAAATTTATCTAACAGATCTTTTAATTTTTCAAAGCCAACACGTTTTGCATATTCAGGCAAACGCAAAGCGCGAATAAAACGAACCCACATCTGACGTTTTGGATGCATGACCTCACACATTTTTTGTGTATCCATTTCCAAAGCGTTTAACCAAGTTGCAACACGCAAACTTTCTTTACGACCATACTTTAATTTCAACTCGTCAGTGGCTTCTAATTTGGCCTGAGCCCCTTTATTTAAATCAGGTGTAATATGCTTGTTATTTTTTGTTTTTCGTTTTACAATTGTTTTTGGTTCAATGATCTGCAAAAATCCAGTGTGCTTAAACCATAAGTAACGTAAAATATCCGTTGGTGAAGTGAATAATGTTTGTGCTTTTTGCGGTTCATTATTTTCCGAAAAAATATCTATCACCAACATCAATGTTTCTTTCATTCCAATTTTAACATCAGGCACAGGCAATTTTTGCAACAATAATTTTAAGCTATCAGCTTGCGTTGCATCTAAAGCGGTTTTTGAAGTTAAAAGATCTGCAAGAAATTCACTCGCTTCTTTTTCTGTCCACAACTCAAGAATTTTAAATTTACTTCCCTGGTTATAATTTTCAATTTTCCCAAACTCAAAAGGAGTTCCACAAAATGGGCAACCGTTATAACGTTCTAAAGGAAACGTACCGGAAGGGATGATATGACCACATTGCAGCTTTGTGCCTTTTGCCTGAAAAACATTTGCAAAAAAAGTCATGATGTGATCTGTAAAAGATTCACCCGTTGGCGTATCCCAGCTTTTTACAAGGGGTGTCCAGTTTTTGTTTACACCCACTATTGTTTTTGCGCTTTCTAAAATCTCTAATTGGTAAACAGGCGACACATTGTTTAACGCCACTAAGAGATTTTCTGAAACACCAAAACCCAGTTTTGATAAATTAGCAATTAATACCGAAGTTGTTTCTGCAATATTTTTCCGATCTGTTTTCATTGCCTCAGTGGGAATGAAGATGGCTTGCTGACGGAAGCCTACGTTTAGTAAATTATTCATGTTGTTTTTGTTTTAATAGGTAATCCTTGTACTGTTTTTCCCAAAAAAAGAAGTAAGTAAAAGTTGACCTGATTTGTTTTGTAATTATAATAATTTTATTTTGAAAGTGGAGCGGGTGGGATTCGAACCCACAACCCACGGCGTGAAAGGCGTAGGAGTAAGGTTTAATTGAACGGGTAATTTGTAAACAATTTTGGACTCGAACCAAATCCCCGAAGGGATTTACCAGTAGAAGTATGTTTGCATTGACCGGTTAATTTTAAAGCTAAACGTTGCTCTAACCATTGAGCTACCGCCCCATTTGTTTTTAAAAGGCAATTGATTAAGTTAATGTTGAGCGGAATGGGATTCGAACCCACATATTCGGAGCAAGCTCCGACGTCTTCCCGTTAGACGATCCGTTCCGGGTTAGAAGTAACTTAACCTTGGCCTATTTATGAAACAGGGTTTGAAATATGAAAAGGCAATTGAAAAAGTTGATCATTAACAGTGAGTTGAAGTAACTTAATTCTTGGCCTATTTTAGCATTATAATTTTTTCATTCGTTGCTGTATGTAAATTTCTTATCGCTAATAAAAAATATCTATATCACATATAGCAGGAATGAAATGTTTCAAAGAACATTATTTATTGTTATTGCTCTTGTTTTAAAAGAACAAAACAAAGGTTTATACTTATTACGCAATTGAATTACGTAGTTAAATTGTGATGTCTTTTTTTTGCATAAGTAATTGAAAAACAAATAAATAATTTTACTTTTTTGTTATTTTGTTCCTTTAACTGGAGTTGAACCAATATTTTATCCTTAGAAGGGATGTGTTTTTCCGTTAAACTATAAAGGACTATTATGTAGTAATAAAGTAGAATAAATTCACTTCACTACTATAACGAAGCGAAAAAACTTCGAGTAGCTAATAGGTTTTTTCTGCTTTATTGTAGCTCCTGATTGAATCGAACAATCACTCTATGGACGTAAACCATATATTCTACCATTAAATTAAAGAGCTATTTGTGGAGCGTGTGAGAATCGAACTCACCCAATTTGTATGCAAAACAAATTCGCCAGCCTTGGTACATGCCACCCCATGAGTTGCTTTAGCAGGAATCGAACCTGCAACTTCTAGCTTATGAAACTAGTGCTCCACCATTGAGCTATAAAGCAGAAAAATTGCCTCAGCAGGGCTTGAACCTGCAACCTTCGACGTATCAGATCGATGCTCTCCCAATTGAGCTATGAGACATTGAGGACAAGAACAGAATCGAACTGTTATTTAATTAGTTTTGCAGACTAATACCGATACCAATATTGGCTACCTGTCCTTTTTCATGAAGCAGAAGTTTTTTAAACTTCGCTTCACGATAACTCGAAGCGAAAGTATTTTTCTGCTTCGGAGTTGAGCGAAATATCAGAATCGAACTGCATCTCCTGTTTGGAAGACAGGCGCTTTACCATTAAGCTATATCTCGCTTTTGTATTCTCAACGGGAATTGAACCCGTATCCGGTCATTGAAAGTGACCGATCCTAACCAATTAGACGATGAGAACATTTTAATTTCAGAGTAATAACGGGGAATTTCCTACGTTTTAAAACAAGGCTTTGCCCTCTTGTTGTTATTACTCCTACATGCTTTCTCGCTCAAAAGTCCACTGGACTTTTGCCGTGCACATCTGCAAGGAATCGAACTTTGTCCTGTGGTTTTGGAGACCACTTGGCTGCCATAGCCTCAGATGTATTTGGCGGTTTATAAGGGAGTCGAACCCTTTTCTTCCGATAGACAGTCGGAGATAATAGTAAGAGGGCTTCCACTCAAACCCGCTCAAAAGTCCGCTGGACTTTTGCCGTACCAATAAACCAATTCTTCGATAGATGCAAGTGTTTTGTAAAAGGCTTTTACATACTTTGCTTTTATTGTCATTAAGCTACGGCCTTTAACCGCTCCTTTTACATTCGGCACATGTCAGCTTAAAAGCTCACAAAGCTTTTACCGTACTTTGACAAAAACACAGCAACACTTTTTGCATCTATCCGGTGTGCCTTTAATAGCCAACCTTATTCTTCTGTGAAGCGTAAAATATCTTCTGCTTCAGTGAGCGGACAAGAAAGGGTTCGAACCTTTTACCTGCTGATTAACAGTCAGCTGCTCATCCAGATGAGCTTCTTGTCCTTTACATTTTAGTTTACAAGTCTTTTATTTCATTTTTAAATTCGCTTTGTACAGCTTTTCCAAATATGATGTGCGTCCATCCATTTTCATAACCATGGTTGTTAGCAATTAAAAAGCCTTTAGTTGTGTCAACTTTAATTATTTTATGAGCATCAATAAATCTTCCTTTTACTTTACAGAACACAATATCCTTCACATCATAATTTTCTTCTTTTTTAAACGTTAATAGTGACCCACTTTTTAATATTGGTAACATTGAGTTTCCGAAACATTTCATTTTTCCTGTGCCGGTTGTTTCGAGTGCCAGCTTTAGTCTTTCGTACTTATTCATTTTTTATTTTTATATAAGATCTTTAACTGTTAAAGATACTGTCGGCCTGCCGGGATTCGAACCCGGGACTCCCGTCTTAAAAGGACGGTACTCTGCCAGCTGAGTTACAAACCGATTTTTTGTGAGCCGACAGCAAGATTTGAACTTGCGACCCGCTGTTTACAAAACAGCCGCTCTGGCCTCTGAGCTATGTCGGCATTTTTTTAAAGAACTTCTAAACATCACAAAGGTTTAAACTAACTGCGTAATTGAGTTGCGTAGAAAAATAATATTTTCATTTTTTAGTTAAGTTACTGACGCTGAACTTAAATATTTATAAATTTATTTTGTTTTTAGTCTAACTACGTAAGTATATTGCGTAGTAATTTGAATTTTGTATATTTATTCCATTAAACTTTATTCCATGCCAATAAATAAATTAGCCCTTGTACGTTATAAAACAATTGACAATTGTTTACAGAACCGTTTTCGTAAATGGACTCTTGAAGACCTTGTGGAGGCCTGTTCGGAAGCTATTTACGAATATGAAGGCATAACCAAGGGGGTGAGTGTTCGAACGGTTCAATTAGATCTTCAAAATATGCGTAGCGAAAAGTTGGGGTATAACGCTCCAATAATTGTAACAAATAAAAAATATTATAGTTACGAAGAAAGAAATTATAGCATTACTAACATCCCTCTTACATCTCAGGATCTTGTAACGTTAAGCGAAGTAGTTGAGGTGTTAAAACAGTTTAAGGGCTTTACATATTTTGAAGAGTTAACCAGCATGGTGACTCGCCTGGAGGACAAACTCTACAAGCAACAGCATAAAGGCAAATCGTATATTGAATTTGAAAAAAACGAATTACTAAAGGGATTAAAATTTATTGATCCTTTATTGAAATCCATTGTCAACAAAAACACATTGCTTATTACCTACAAATCTTTTAAATCACGCCAACCTATTGAAATTACTTTTTTCCCATATTTACTTAAGGAGTATCGAAACAGATGGTTTATTCTGGGTAAAGCCAAGAAGGGTAATTCTATTATGAACCTAGCATTGGATAGAATAGAGCATATCGTTATTACCGAAAGGGATAAATATCAAAAAGCAGATTTTGATGTTTCTACTTATTATTCGGATGCCATAGGCGTGACCAAGATGCCAAACCAAACACCGCAACTCATTGTTTTCAAAATTGAGCGAGAACATGCACCGTACATTATTACAAAACCAATTCACCCTAGTCAAAAAATTTTAAAGGAAGATTCTGATGGCACTATTTTTTCAATAGAAGTCATATGGAATTTTGAACTAGAACGTGAATTGTTAGGCTTTGGCGAACAACTTATTATACTTTCTCCTCGCCGTCTTTCAAAAAAAATTCAAACACGTTTAAAAAATACACTTTCAAAATATCAAAGAACGGTGAACTAATCCTTGAAGTAGAAAACACTTCTTGTCTTAAGTTTCGTGGGAATGGTAAGATTCGAACTTACTCAGCTTTACGCACCGGTTTTACAGACCGGTCTGACTCTCCAACGTCAGCGCATTCCCTTGGGCGAGATAGGAGAATCGAACTCTTATCCGCAGCTTCACAAACTGCTGTGTTAACCTTTACACTAATCCCACCATTTTATTTTGTCGGGAAGGCAGGATTTGAACCTGCGAACTCTAGCTTCCAAAGCCAGCGAGGACGGCCTGACTCCTCCACTTCCCGTTACTTTTGACGACCTGTGAGGACTCGAACCTCAAACCTCCTGATTCGTATTCAGGTACTCTTCCGAATTGAGCTACAGATCGTTTGCGGTCAATAACGCTTTACAAATTGTTTTTGCCGCACACAAAACAGTTTAGTTTTACTGTGGACAAGAGTGAAATCGAATCACTTTCTTTCCGTCTTCAGCGGAACGCATACACCGCGTCTGCCACTTGTCCAATTTGTAGGGATGAAATTAGTTTGCTTTCATCCCTATTTAATTTACATCTGGATATTTTGCATCCAGTTTATCTATCACACTGAAAGGAGATCCACCAATTCCTGAATATGAAATTTCAGAAAAACCGTTTTCTTTTGTGATCAAAGAATCTTTTTCATCAATTGCACCTCTGTGTTTATCAAATCCTTTTTTGTTTTCGATTAAACCAGTTGAGGGATTATAACTTCCCCAATCAGCTGCTCTATCTGGCCCAATAGGTTCAATAAAGTAAACTTTTCCGGTTCGGAAAGATTTTACAATAAATCTTCCTGAGTCATCTCTGTTCTGAAGAAACATATTTTTAAATTCTACTGTTGTTCTCATACTTTATTTTTTTAATTACTATCTCTTTTTTAGCCAGATAGATTTTGCCATTCTTATTTTGTTGAGATAACAGGATTTGAACCTATAACCTTGTGCACGTCAAAAGTCCAGTGGACTATTGAGCGAGCTTGTGTAAGGGGCACCTGCTCTTACCATTGAGCTATATCTCATTTTGCGGAGAGCATAGGAATCGAACCCTGTCCTTGTAGACCGCTCAAGATTTCAAGTCTTGTTGTACACCACTGTACGCTACTCTCCAAACAATTTTTTTTGCGGAGAAATGAGTTACCGACACCCATCCCAATTTTATTGGAACGCTTTGCTTAGCAAGCAAGCCTGAGCCCCGCTCAGTTATTTCTCCTTTTGTACTCCAAGGTAGATTCGAACTACCACTGTGCAGAGTTTAAGTCTGTTGCCTCTTCCTGTTGGGCTACTGGAGCGTTTTATTTTTTGTACCCTCTAAAGGATTCGAACCTTTACTATTTCGTTTCTAAAACGAAAGCCTCTTCCGTTGGGCTAAGAGGGCCTGGTTGCCGGGGCTGGAGTCGAACCAACATTCTCAGATTCAAACTCTGGTGTCCTGCCAATTAGACGACCCGGCAAAATATTTTTAAAACAAAAAGCCCGATCACTTTTTCAGAGACCGGGCCTATTTAAAATAGTGCATACGATTCTCTGTCAAACATAATTTGTTTGAAAAAAACTAACGGTTGGCATACTGATACTACGCTTCATCTTTTTTGTTTTTTTATAAAATAAAAAACCCCGATTTTTTATGTCGGGGTTTTAAAAATTATTTAATATTATTAAATCATTTACATAAACCCACAAACATATTCATCCCTCTAACCTCCGGCTGACATGCGTTTTGACTATATATAAATAAATGTTTCATTTTTGTTTTATTATTTTATGCTACAAATGTAAATCAATTTTTCTGAATCAAAAAAATTATTTTTTATAAAAATGGTGAATGGAAATATTTAAGAAAAGGTTACTGCCTCTGTACTATTAGTAAAATCAATGTCTTTAGGGGTAAATAAAAAATTAAAATAATTTTGTAAAATTATTTTTTAGTGAGTGAATTGTATTTTTTATTTAGGGAAGAATTTGAAAGTAATGGAATAGTAATGAAATTTTTTGTAAAATTTTAAAACCCAAGAAGCCTATTGATAGGCCTTCTTGGGTCAGCTATTCTTTAAAAGAATTTAATATTTGTTGATGGTGTTGTTTTTCTTTTTATGGATTTAATACTGAACTATGTTTTTCTAAAGCAATATTAATTCTATTCCTTATCTGAGAAAGTGATTGTTCATTTACTACTTTTCCATTTTCAAATACTGTTTGTAAAAGACCTTGTTTTTCTTCTTCCCAGGTGCATTGGTCTTTCATTTTTAATTCGCCATTTACTTCAGTAACTTGCATTAAACCTTTAGCAGATTTTTTTGTACCATCATCAGTTTTTGGATCTTTAAAAATATTTCTTCCTTCGCCGTTTACTTCACCATATGTTGCTTTCATAGCAAAGCCATAAGTGTCTCGCGTAACATATTCATAAGTATAAGAACCAATGCCTAACACCACATTAAACGAAGCAAATCCTTTTTCTTTTAATCCTTCTAAAATATCCTTCTGACGTTGAAGTGTTATACTGTCTCCATAAATTAATCCTATATGAGCATCTAATAACTTATATCCTTTTTCTGTAATTGTACCGCCAAATGTTTCCCACATGCACTCTATAGCGCCTTTAAATTCAGGACTTCCGGGAGTAGCGTCTTTATCACCAATAATAATTTTTACGGGATCACCGCTATCAGGACGGATGACTACTTTGCCATTACGTGCTAAAATTTTTGATTTTAATTCCGGTAAAAATTCTGTAATTACTTTCCAAAAATCCCAAGTATCAGATACAATGGATACAATTCCATTAGGATAAATTTTTGTGATTAAACGGTCAAAGGTGGCTATCTCGTTGTCTTTTGTACCCATGCACATAACAGAATGTTCTGTTGCTGGAACACTTCCACCAATTAATTCCTTATCTGAGTTAGCGTTGTAATAAATTTCATGAAAATCAATTGCAGGTACCGTATCTGTTCCGTAAAATGATAGTAAATGACCGGCTGCACTCATACAAGCATCTTCAATTCCACTCATGCCACGGAAACTAAAATCGTGCCCCTGCCAATATACAAAGTCAATATTTTTATCGCTTACAGTGCTTATAGCATATTCGTTAAAACGTTTGCGGTATTGAAATGCTGTGGTTGCACTTGTGGAAGGTTTCCATAAAATTGCAGACATTAATGACTCAAGATAATTGGTTAGCCAGAAAAATTTTGGTTGTGTGTTGTACACTGTAACTACCGGGATTTTTGGCGTTACAATTGTACCTTCGGGCAATCCTTTTACTATTAACGGTAAATATCCAAGATCGTGTAACTCTGCAATATGCTCAACAGGAATACTGTCTTTACCCAAAGCATTGTCCATACGGCGTTTGTAATCGGCCATTACTTTTTCTTTCGGTACGTTAAAGAAACCTTCGTTCCATTGCTTTACTAAATATTCTTTTACAAAATATTGTAAGCCAAAAAATACCAACTTATCATTTTCTGCCAATCTTGATTTACGGGGAGTGAAATTGGAATATACCATTTCTGTTCCTTCAGGATACTGTCTGCGGTGATCGGCTTTATAAAAGTCAATCAACATTAAGGGATTAATTTTCATGTTTTTTTGTTTTTAAGGTAATTATTTAAGATATGATTTTATGTTTTGTATAATTTCTTCAATTGTATTTGCTTGTTGAATATCATATTTTTTACAGACAATATCAATATTTCCTTTTCGCCAAAAACCTTCGGGGCAACAGACTACTAGTTTTCCGGATTTTGCAAAAAGTCCTAGCTCAAGCATACTAACGGGTGATTTGGTTTGAGGAGAAAAATAAAATACAATTAGGTTTGCTTTTTCTAAACCTTCTAATTCCCAATTTACTTGTTCATTAAATTGTTTGTTCTCAATGGATTGTTTCCAGGAAGAATCCCAATCGTCACGGCGAGGATTTAAAAGGTAAATATCTTCACTTTCATCAAAAGCCTTTTCAATTTGTTCTTGCCAATTTTCAGCTAGGCCCATTTCTATAGAGCCTGCGAGAAAAACAGAGAATTTGTTCTGAATATTTTCTAAACTATATGGAGGTTTTATCACTTTCATAAATTCCCAATCTTTTATTAATTGATTCTTCTTTAATGGAGATGACTTCTTCAAATGGTACATTTAATTCATCCAAAGTATTTGCCGTTACTTTTTCGTATTCTGCTTTTACGAAATCAGTCACATCTTCAATTTTTACAATCCACTCTGTACAGAATTTTTTTAGGATGCCACCTTTCATTCCCAGTTGAATTGCTTTTCGTTCTTGCTTTTTCCCAAATGGATCGTGATCTGGATCCCACTGCAATCTGACTTCGGTTTTTTCTAATTCACTTTTCCATTCTTCATGAGCGCTAAAAATCTCAGAATCATATGAAGAGATGGTTGCTTCATTTAAAATAGTTTTAAAATGCTTCATTGGTAAAGTAATAGCAAGTATGTTTTGTTGATGTTCTTTTGATGCCCATCCGGCACGATACATCATCCATAAAAATCCGGGCTTAATCCAAGACATTCTGGTAAAACTATAATGCTCTCCACCAAATTTCTGATTCTTTAACGCGTATTCTGAAATGTTTGGATTAAACGCTTGATAGACTATAATATTGCCTCCTTCTATTTGTCCAATTATTTGCTTCCCTTCCCTGGGAAGTCTTTTTAGTTGTTCTTTATATTTTTCTAATTTCATTTTTTTAATCTTTATTTCTCCCATTTTCATTGGGATACAATTCTTTTACAACATCGCTTTGCCAAAACTCTTTCGTATCTAGATCCAATATTGTAAGTTTTCCTGAAAATGCAGCACCTGTATCTACATTCCAAACGTTGATAGCATTTATCGGTTCTTCTATATCATAATTTGAAGTAGGGGTGTGCCCAATGAATATCTCATTATATAGCTTTAAACGCTTTGGGTATAGCTTTGACTCTTTTTGAATTCGTTTGTCCATTGTCAGTGCCATTTCCCAGAGTGTTCTATCCCAGCTATAATTGGAGGTGTACATTTCTTTTTCCGGACCATGCATAGAAGAATACCCAGCATGAATAAATAAATTGTTTTTTTCATCTACGTAATAATCACGTAGCGTTTCAAAAAAATTCAAATGCCTTTTCCATTTTGTTTCTTCGTAGTCGCCATAACTTTGGATGGTTGATTTTCCTCCATGAAATAACCATGTTTGATTGGCATGATTTCTTTTTAGCCAATCTTCGCACCAGGTATCATGATTACCGCGAATGAAAATGCATTTATTTGTTTTACTTAATTCTAATAAAAATTCTATTACTTGATAAGACTGACTCCACCCATCTACATAATCTCCAAGGAAGATCAACACATCATCTGAACTCACAGCCGCTTTTTCTAACACTTGTTTTAAAGCGAGATAGGCTCCGTGAATATCTCCAATTATCAATCTTCTCTTTTTCATTTTTTAAAATTCAATATATTTTTCAGGAACTTCATTACACAACCACACGCCATTTTTTGATAAATAAAATTCGTGTCCGTCTTTAAACATTTCTAAGGCTTTAATTTTCAAAATAACAGGCTTACCTCTTCTGCTACCAACTTTAATTGCTGTTTCCTTGTCTTTACTTAGATGCACATGCAAGCGTTGCATTTTTTGTAGTCCATTGGTCTTAATACTTTCAATAAATTTCTCAACTGTACCGTGGTACAGAAATTCTATTGGTTTTGTAATTTCAAATTCTAAATCTACATTTACGGTATGGCCTTGATTTGCTCTTATTTTGGTGTACTCATCGTTAAAGGCAAAGCGTTGTTTATCGCTTGTTATTACTATTTCTTCAAGAGTTTCAAAATCTAGTTTTTGTCGATGCGTGTTACATTTTTCAATTAGCTCATCCACATTTACCCAGCCATTGGAATCCATAGTGATTCCAATCTCTTCAGGTTTGTGCCTTAACACCAAGCTTAAAAATTTACTGATATGTTTTAAATCTTTCATTTTAAATTCTGTTTATTTCATCTCTCACTTCCATTAAGGCGAAGCCCAAAAGGTTTTTTCCCCTCCAAGTATTTGGATTTAAGCTTTTTGGATTAGTTTCACCCATTCCAATTCCCCAAATAACATCTCTTGGACTTGCTTCAACAATTACTTTATTACCAGTTTCCAATAGAAAATTCTTTAATTCTTGATTTTGACTAAATTTTAAAACATTTCCTTGTTTTACTATTTTATATTTATTTGAATCCCAAATTACAGAATCAAAATTTTTAACTAATCTACCCAATGCTTTTGCTTCTTTGGGCGAATCACACTTAACTATTTGATCAATTATTTTCAAATCATTAAATAACTCGGCTTTTTTAACCATCATGTAATGTTCTGCAGTTTTATAGGTATATAAATTATCACAAAAACGGGCTTGCCACCATTGACTCATACATCTTTTTCCAAGAGTATCGTCTTCATAAGGCGCATGACCATAAAAAAACAAGTATTCTATTTTTTTATTTTCCGCTATTTCCTTTTTTAACCAGTCTTTTGAGTATTTCATTATAAAAATAAATTATACTGTTTATAAAATTCGTCTTCATTAATACTTGAGATGGAATTAGAGCTTCCAACATTTTTGTATCCGGCTTCTTTTAATCTTTCGAGTGCATTATGACTAAAAATACCATGTGACGCAATAAAATAAAGGTCTCCAGCATTCTTAGCTTTTAATGCTGTTGCCAATTCAATAAATGTTCTGCCGCCATCACAAATGTCATCTACTACTATGCAAGCTTTCCCATTTAAGTTCTCGGTATTTACATCGCTTTTAATGATCTGCCCTGTTGAAAGGTCACGTACTTTTATGCCTGTAGCAATGTTGCCTTTGTAACTTATTTTTTGTGCTAGTTTATCAACCTTTTTATATGCGCCAATATCCGGTGAAACCAACACATAATCTGTCAAATTTACTTTTTTAAGAAATTGATTTACCATTTCGTAATTTGGAATATTGAAACAATTATTAATAAGTGCCACCGATACATCGCTGTGTGCATCAAAAACTATCACTTTATTTAAATCTAAACTGTTAAGTATTTTGGCAAACACTTTAACTGATAAAGGTTCTCCAGGAACCATCACGCGGTCTTGCCTCGCGTAAGGTATGTAAGGAATAAACACCTCGATATAATTTACCGACATATTTCTTAAGGCATCTACTGCTAAACAGAGATTCATTAAATCGTCGGAAGAATTAAGACGCGTATTAATACGCACTTTTTCTTCGTCAGAAAATGGTGTTAAGAATTTAACATGGCATTCACCACCTGCAAATTTTTTTAATTCTACCGTTTCGTTTGTTTCAAATAAGTTTATTGTTTTCATATTTATATTTTTTAAAGTTCAAAGTGAAATCCTTTTTGTGTTAAGTCTTTATATGTTTTTTTATCGAAGGAATAGAAGCGCGCTGCTTTATGCGCTACATTTTTTTCTTTTTCTTCGAGGGCTTTTAAAAAACCCATTCCCAGAATTTTTTTTCTGAAATTTCGTTTATCAATCGGCACTTCTAAAATGGATTCGTATAAGGCTTGCAATTGCGTCAATGTGAATTTTTCGTTTAATAGTTCAAAACCAATAGGCTGATAGGACACTTTGCCCTTTAAACGTTGGAATGCCGTTTTTACAATCTTATTGTGATCAAATGCCAGTTTTGGCAACATAGATAGCTCAAACCACTCTGCCTTTAATGTATCACGACCTGCAATAATTTCGTACTGATGTTTATCCACCAAAGCAAAATAGGCCACCGAAATAATTCGTTCACGTGGATCACGATCAATTTCACTAAAAGTAAAAAGCTGTTCAATAAATACATTTTTTATACCGGCTTTTTCTAACAATATTCTTTTCGCGCACTCTTCCGTTGTTTCTTCCATAAAAACAAAACCTCCAGGCAAAGCCCATTTGTTTTTAAATGGCTCTTTTTCGCGTTCGATTAAAAGTAATTTTAATTCGCCACCGTCAAAACCAAAAATAACACAGTCTGTTGCAAGGACTGGTCTTTCGTATTCGTAGCGATATTTTTTTGGTTGCTGCATTCTTAGTGTAATTATTACACAAAGATACATCAAAAATTAATACCACATGTAATCTTAGTGTTAAATTTACACTTATTGAATTTAACTTACTGGTTTTCAATTGATTTATTTTAGGCTATTACTTTTTTCTAGTTCATCTATTTGCTTTTTTATGCAATCATTAAATAAAAAATAATTATCCTTTTTTACAAAATCTTGGTTAGTTAACCACTTTTCAACTCCGTATTTTTTCACAATTTCGCATATGGCTTGTTCTTCCATTTTGTTATGTTCTGTTAAATACTCGGCCATTTTTAAAAGCAATAATTTGTTTCGGGATAAAATTTCTTCCGCTTCCGCCTGACAATTTTTAATCAAACAAATGGCTTCATCGCTGTAACGCTCTTTATTAAAAAAGTACTCGTTGGTATTGGTAGAAGGAACATTTATGTGAATTGCCTCGCTACCCATACCATAATATTTTATTGCCTTGTTTGCCAGTTCGGATGCATTCTCAATATCGGAGTAAACACCGGAAGATGTGTTTTCCTCACCAAAAATTATTTTTTCGGCAACATAACCACCAAGGCAAATAATAATATCTTTTTTTAATACCTCTTTCGTTAAAATTCCTTCCGGAAAATTGACCATACAAAAACCTTCGCAATTATCACCAGCGGTTTTTGAAATTACAACGGAAGGCAAAATTCTTAATGTTAATGCGGCTAAAATAGCATGTCCTGATTCGTGAACGGCAGTGTGTGCCTGAACTTGTTTGTTGGTTGTTTTTCTGAGTGAATCTATTTTAAGATTTACTTTTTCTTCGTAAATATTTAAGATTGTGTTTGAATTATCTTTAAACACAAAAATGTATTTATCATCGCAGTAACTCCATTCAATATTGGTAATTTGCATATTTTTTTCAATAACTTCTACCATAATTTTTCCTATCCAAGCTTCTACAAGATTTTTAATTGTTGTTAATACGGGTCTAGTGCCTTGTGAAGGAAACACACCTTCATTATAAATAATTTCGTGTAATGTTGGTTGATACAAAAATGTGAAACCAAACTGTTCGTTTACGAAATTATTTATTCGATCCAACTCTCTTTTTATTAGTTCCTTGAAGTTTTGATTTGTAAACGAGTGGTAAATTATGTGATTATTTCCAAGTCGTGCAACTTGCTCGTTACGAAAACGTTTTTTCAAAGCTCCCTTTATGTTTGCTATCGTTATTTTAGATGTCGCTTCGTGCAATTCATCAGCACTAATATCAGGATTAAGGCTATTGCTCATATAATAGGCTTCATCTAAATTGCCTAAAACAAAAATTAGCGATTTTGAAAGATCTAGTTCTTTAACCCCAGTCCGCGTTTTTGCACCTTCGATAATTAAATTGATGATGTCTTCGAGATGACTCTTTTTAATTCTTTCTTCCAAAATTTCCTTGGTAATGGCATCATCATCGAATAAATAAAACAAGCCTTGTAGAAAATCATGTGAGGTAAAATAATCTTCTTTTAAAGGTTTTCCATCACGGTCTTGGTTTTCAAAATAGTACCCTTTAAATATTTCGAAAAATACATCGGCACCATTTTTAACTATCCCGTTTTCAATAACTACCCCTTTTTCTTGTGCCTTTAAAAGATTTAGCAAACAACTTTCTGCTCTTTTAATATAAAAGGCATTTATATTTGGAATGTATGAAATCCTGCCGCTATCCAGCAAATCCCATATAACACGCAATTTATCTTTACCTAATTCGTTTCCGCTTTTATCAATTGTTCGGGCAAATTGAAATTCATCCATGCAAATTATACTTGGTTTTTCATGAAAAAACTCTAGTTCATCTGTTAAAATTGTTTTTATCCATGATGCCGAGTCAGATTCAAATTCGCCCATATCTAATTGAGTATAGTACTTTTTAAAGTCAAGTAATTCAACTAATTTTTTCACAAGAGCTGTCTTTCCTGAACCTGTCATTCCCCAAAGGTTAATAACTGTTGGTCGCAATTGGGCATTTGGAAAAAGATACCATGCGTTTACTAAATTGATGACCTCGTCTATGACAGAATCTAATCCAATAAATTGTTTTTTTAAGTCAACGCTTATTTTATTAAGTATTTCTTTTTTAGTGATAATTGTTTTATGTTGTAATAGTGTCTCCATAATTTTTTTCTATTTTAAATTCTTTATCCTTATAAATTCTTTTTGGATTTCCTCTTTTCAGGCTATTGTGATTTTGCCACTGAACTTCTTCAATTTTTAAAACCTCCGAAATTTGTTTTTGATCAAATAATTGTTTTAGCCGTTCAGTTGCTAATTTTTTGTTTTGCAATTGAGAACGTGAATCTTTTGACACAACAAATAATCCAGAAGTTTTATGAGTAGCTCTCACCGCTGATTCAACCTTGTTGACATTTTGTCCACCAGGACCAGATGAACGCATTGTTTGATAAATAACGTCCGACTCTTTCCAAATGGCAAGTTTTGATTTTTCAAACACTTGAATTCCAACAAACCAATTTTTGCGTTTATGAAACTTTCTGAAAGGACTTTGACAAATCCACAATAGAACTCCGCTCCAACTATCGCAGAATAGTTTTGCATTCTTTCCTGAAATCATTACAGTAGCAGAAAGTAATGTTCTATTTTCCATTCCTTGAACTCTTTCAGTGATGATTGTTTCCAATTTGGCTTCCTCAGCTTCCTCTAATACTTGCTTTAAAGTTAGTGCAACAGCCAAGCAGCATTCAGCCGGCCCTTTACCTGATGTAATATGTAATATGTAATTTTCCATTTTTTATTTTATTAATGGCGGCTCCGGGAAACTAAGTTCCCGGAGCATCGCTCATAATTTTGTTTTAACTTTTATTCATCCTGACAATTTTTGGTGTAAACGAACCCTCTACTTTAACTAAATTTTGTTGACTCTGCATGACTACTTCAATATCTTTATAAGCCATTGATGATTCTTCAACACTTCCACCAATTAACATAGTTTTATGTTCAGCAAGATTAGAGGTCATTGTCGATTTAGTTATGCTCTCTCTTGCTTCAGTTCTAGACATTTTACGTCCTGCTCCATGTGAAGCGGAATTTAAAGAACCTTCTAAGCCTAATCCACTAACGATATATCCCTTGCTTGTCATACTTCCGGGAATAATCCCTAATTCACCATTTGCAGCTGGTGTTGCACCTTTACGGTGAACAATTAATTCTTGCCCATCGTGTATTTCTTTCCAAGCGAAATTATGATGATTCTCTACTTTGCAAATTGCTTCTAAGCCCATCACTCTTTCCAAGTTTTTGTGAATCACGTCGTGGCAGGCTTTTGCATAATCGCCAGCCAAATTCATTGATAGCCAATATTCTTGACCAGCCCCATCATCTAAGTTTAACCAAGCCATTGATTGCAGTTCTCTTGGCAGTTTACACTTTTGGGTTGCAATTTTGGTATAGCTTGCCGCAATAGCTGCTCCCATTCCTCGTGAGCCACTATGGGATAATAAACCAATGTAGTTTCCCGGAGCAATGTTCAAATTGTTATCCGAATGAATTTCAACAGTTCCAAATTCTACAAAATGATTTCCAGTACCCGAAGATCCTAATTGATACCATGCCTTACCATGAAGTCGTTTCAATAATTCCGTAGATTGAAATTCTGGTCTCTCTAATACTTCATGATCTACACTGAAGTCTAAAGTGCCGTCATTTCCGAAGTGAGTATATCGTCTTAATGCCTTTTGCAAATCATATTCTTTCTTTTGAATATAATTTTCAGGCAAAGCATAAATACTTAGTGCCATTCTGCAACCAATATCTAAACCAACTCCAAACGGAATAACCGCATTATTAGTTGCTAATACACCACCAATCGGCAAGCCATATCCATGGTGTGCATCTGGCATTAATGCTCCTTTTACTGAAATAGGAAGTTTCATTGCGGCCTCCATCTGTAAAATGGCATTTTGTGAAATATGTCGTTGACCATAAATACTAAAGTCACCACTATGCTTAAGTATGTGTAATTCGTAGTCTGTTTTTATTTTCGGTTTCCCAACAATTGCTCTGGCTAAAGAACTTAAATGTTCATGTTCCACATATTGTTCAGGATTTAAAAGAACGTTTTTTATTATTTCTAATTTTTCTTCCATTGAAACATGTTTATAATGTTTCGTCATGATATTTATAGCCACACTTTTGGCTATATCAGAAGGAAAATCAACCTTGCGAAGGTGTTTTCCCTTCATGCGATTCTTTCCCATGATAATTTGTTTTTATATGGACAATATTTTCCCAGGTCGACTTACTCGACTTTTTTAATGCAATGACAAATTCATTACATGCAAATCATGTCCATGATTTTTTACTAAATGATTTTTTAGATTTCCGGATTTTTTCTGACTCCCCAGAATTTCATTTGATATACAATTCTTTTGAATTGATGACAAATAAAAAACCCGGCATTAAACCGGGCTGAATATATTGATATTAGTAGCTTTCCGGCTTAAGGTTTCGTATGTAAATTTAGCACTAACATATTTTCTAATTCTTTTTTGGGTTGTTATTTTTAGATTTTCTGATGCAAATTTATATTATTTTATTTAGATATCAATGCCAGATTTTTAAAAAAAGACGAATGAAAAAATAATATCAAATTTAAAAAGGGCTGAATCTATTTGACAGAGTGAGATTCAGAGTTATTTAGGTATCAAGGAAAATTTTTAAAAAATGGATTTAAATGAGTGAAATGTATTTTTAATTTAGTGAAATTGATTTTAAACCTTAGTATGAACAAATTTATAACTATTTTTCAAGGACTGTTAGTTTAATTTTAATTCCAAAGACCAATCAAACTGATTGCTATTGAATACTTTTGATGGTTTAACTATTATTCAAATAAAGCTATAGTCGTGGCTCACAGTTGCGAGTTCTTTAATCTCTTCTAAATTTAAAATTCCATTAGAGTAGAGTAGAGACAATTCATCGCTTACACTAATTTTCAAGAACTCAGGTCCATCAGAGTTAATGCAAAATTTCACGTTATTCTCTTTTAATGTATTTATAATTTTTCGAAGCTCTTCAATATCTTTAATAATTCCTAAGCGTAGGTTGCTTGTAGGACATAGTTCCAATACAATATTAGCATTTGAAATGTGTTTCATGAGTTCCCTATCTTTTACGCAAGCAATCCCATGACCTATTCTATTTGGTTTGAAATAATTTACTATTTCCCACATTTCTTCGGTACCAGTTACTTCACCGGTGTGCATAGTCGTTTTTAATCCGCCTTCTTTTGCAATTTCAAAAGCTTTTTTAAAAGTTTTTAAATTAAACTCGGGAGAAGAAAAGCCTGACATGTCAAAACCTACAATACCATCAGATTTATATTTAACTGCTTTTTTTGCTGCAATAATGGCTTTTTCTTCATCAAAGGTTCTGTCGGTTTCAATAATAATACCCGCCCTTACGGGATAAACAACACAAGCACGTTTCATGCCAATAATGGCCGAAATAATAATTTGGTCAATATCAAAATCGCCCGACCTGTTTCTTAATAGTGGATTAAACCTAATTTCGAGCGTCGTTATTTTACTTTTTCTAAAGGCGGATGAAATGGCATTGTAAACAGATTTTTCAACTGCAAGGGGAGAGCTCTGAATAAATTGGGTCAGTTTAAATCTATCTAAATAAATTTTATGCTTTTCATTTTTCTTAACGTCAATTTGATCCACAAATTCCCAATAATCTTTAGTTGGCAGTTTCAAACCTTGTTCATGCGCTAAATCCCATAATAAATGAGCGCTTGTGGTTGCTCCCAAATGACAATGTAAATCTGAAAGTTGTAAATTTGTTATTGAATTTAAATCTGACATTTGAATAGTGTTTTAATACTTTTAAATTTAAAACTAATATATTATAACTTTTGTATCAAATTAATAAATAACAATTTAATAAAATGGATAAGCCATTGGTTGATAAAGAATACTTGTTGGAAAAATTTCCCGGAAAAGGGGGGTGGACGTTTGCTAGGATTCCTGAAATTAAGCAAAATAAAAAGGCACATTTTGGTTGGGTAAAAGTAAGAGGTAGTATTGAAGGATTTGAAATAAAAAAATATCACTTAATGCCCATTGGAGATGGTAATTTGTTTTTACCCGTGAAATCTGAAATTAGGAAAAAAACAAAAAAAGGAGTAGGTGATTATGTGCATGTAATTTTGTATCATGATAATGAACCATTAGAGGTTCCTGAAGAAATGTTATTGTGTTTACAGGATGAGCCGATGGCACTAAAGTTTTTTAATTCGTTGACTGAAAGCGAACAAAAATTGTATATAGATTGGGTTTATTCAGCTAAAAAGGAAGAAACAAAAATAGATAGGTTAGCAAAAGCAATTACTATGCTATTAAAAAAGCAAAAATTGTAAGGGGAATTCCACCAGTTTTTTGTGATTAATTAATAAATAATTTTATCGTTTTCGAAATACCTTCAAATGTTATTTTACAATAATATACGCCAACTGGTGTGTCAGATTTTAGGCTTATTGCAACTTGATTGTGATTAATTGTTTGTGAATAAAATAAACCTTCATAAATTTTCGCACCTTTACCATCAGTAATAGTTATTTCTACTTCGTGATTATTTTCTATCCCTAAAAAATCAAGTGTAAACTCACCCTTACCCGGATTTGGGAATATTGTAAATTCCGCTAAATCATTATTTTCGAAAACTACACTAACAATATTATATGTATTTATAGAACCATCTATGTCGGTAAGTTTAAGCCTGTAATAGGAGATGTCATTTAATGGGTTACTATCTATAAATTGATAGTCACGACGAGAATTGGATGTTCCACTTGCTTTTACATTACCAATATCAGTAAAGTTCAATCCATCCTGAGAGCGTTGTACGGAATAAAAGTTACTATTTAATTCATTTACGGTTGACCAATTTACGACTACTGTATTGTTATCTGGTTCGGCTACAAAACTCAATAAAGTTATTGGCAAAGGAGTTGAAACTTTATTTATTGAACCAATGGTAAAGAAAACTCCGCCAGTGGTGGGAAGGGTTGCAGTAAAATAAGGGGCTGTGTAAGCACCAACAATTATAGAAGATGGATTAAATACGGTTGAGGTGCTAACTAATAATCTTAAATCTGTTCCTGTAATAGGCCCAAACCCAGTCATATCGAATCTAACAGTTACATTATTTGAGATACCTGTTCCGGTTTTTTGAAACTTCCAAACTCGTTTTAATCTTGATTGAATTCCTACAGGTACATCAAAAAAGTCGGCTCCACCCGGATTTGGAATAACAGTGCCATTATGTCCCGCAGCCAAATAAGACATATCGCTATTAATTGTTGTTCCATTATCTATCATTAACATACTATTACCCGTGTTAGAACCCGCGTCAGCGTCAGTACTAAGAGATCTTTGTTGATTTAAGTCAGTAGCATCATCACGTCCAATAACGGTAACATTATTATGAAAGGCCGAATTTGCTACAAAATCCCAATACTGTGTTGTTCCGTTGGTTGCTAAATAAGTTCGTTCATCTATTCCCGCAGTGGTGGTATTGTTGGTAAGTGTAACGCCATATTTTGAAGCTAAATAGGAGCGTACTTGTTGCATTTGGGTATTACTTAAAATCGAATTAAATAGCATTACCTCACTTAAACTGCCATTAAAATGTTGGTTGTAAGTTCCTGCACTATTTCTTCTAACACCTACAGTTAGATAATCAACGTCGGCAACACTATTGTTTAATGGATTTGAAGCTCCATTTAAATCACGCGTAATTAAACCATTGCTTTTTCCGTTTGCAGAAATAATGTTAACTCTTGAGCCAACTGTATATCTCATCCTATTATTAGTGCCGATAGCTGTACTAAATGCAAAAATAACGGAATCAGTTTTTCCAAAAAGTCTATCGCTTGCTGAACTTTGATGACCAAAATAACTTCTATTACTGGATCCGCCCATATAGGCTGAGAAAAAACTGCCTCCTAATCCTCCGGCAGAGGTTTCCATAAAATCAACTCGGGTAGCCGTATAATCTAAGTATTGATTTGTTCCGTTAAATGTAAGATAGGGATTATAATTAGCTACAAAGTTATTTGCTACTGAGGCTAGGCCTGTTTTATAAAGTGGTGGATTTGCGCAGGGCGCGGCAACAGTAATAACATTATTTCCTTGCGATATCCAAGCATAAACATTTGAATTATCAGGCAAACCAATAGAAGATGCTTTTATCCAATAACTTAGATTTGAAGCGGGGATACCACCGGGCGAAGAAAGTTTTAAAAGAGAAATATCATCTACTACTACGCCGCAAGTGTTTACATTTCCAAGATTTGTAAATTGTAAGGTGTGTGTAGTAGCAGCATTATTTGTAAATGAAAATGAAAAAGTGGCAAAAGTAGTTTGAGTATTTGGTATTGATAGTGTATAATCTAAAACTGCTGTTGCATCGGTAAATCTTATTCTTAAAAATGTTGGATTGTTGGATGGACCGCAACTCACAGTTCTATATGCGTATCTAAAAGATAAAACATAAACCATACCACTATTAAAACCGTTAACAGTTTGAGTAGGAGCAGAGGCAGCATCGACTTCCATAACATAGTTGGTGCCACACGCTGCCATATATGCACTTTGATAAGTTCCGGCACTAAACGGGGCTTCTTGTCCATTCCAATTTGCATTATTACTAATTGCACCATCAATAACTAAATTTTGACCATTTGCAGTGCTGCAAATTATTGCAAAAAAAGTAAAAGCAATTTTAAAAAATCTCATTTATACGAACTTAATAAATTTTTTGACAGTTTAACTATAATAAAATAAAGTTAATGATTATTTAACACTTTAAACATTTATATGAGTGGTTTATGACATCATTCTGTTATGACAAACTCAACTCTTCTGTTTTTTGCTAAATGGAATTCGTCTAGTTCTTTGTATATTGGTTTATCAAAGCCGTATCCTTTATGAGTAATTCTACCTTCGTCAATGCCTTTAGAGACGATGTAGCGCTTTACCGCAAGAACTCTGCTATCTGAAAACTCATAATTCCATTTTGCATCTGAATTATTTTTACTAGTATGACCGTTAATTTGAATTTTCATTTTTGGATTATTTTTTAAAACGGCAGCAATTTTATCTAACTCGGGATAAGACTCAGGTAATATTTCAGCACTACTTGAATGGAAGAATAAATTGTTTATGATTATAGCTTGTCCTTTTTTTATAGGTGTTAAATATAAATCTAAGTTGTGTTCTTTATAATTTGTCAAAGTAACAACATCCGTATTCTCGTGAACCGAATAAAAACCATCTTTAAAGGCTACAATTGAGTATTTTTTACCTTTTGGTAAGAAAATAGTAAACTTCCCGGTAACAGGGTCAGACGATGAATGACCTAATATTTTTTCAGAACCTAATTCACTGTATTGTATGGATGCAGTCATTGGTTCTTTCGTTTGTGAGTTTAAAACCGTGCCTGTAATTAAAATAACAGGATTAGGTTTTGCAGATTCAGGTTGCTTTAGCATATAGATATCGGCATTACCGCCGATATTTGAAACGATGTATGCATTTTTTCCAGACGCAGGAATTGTGTAGTAAGCATCCCACAATTCGGTATTTATTTTTGGACCTAAGTTTTTTGGTGTACTCCAATTTAACCATGTATCATCTAATCGTTTTGACATAAAAATATCATTGCTACCAAAACCTGGATGGCCGGCACTAGAAAAATAAAGGGTTACACCATCTGCTGCAATAAACGGACTAGTCTCGTCTGAAAAAGTATTTATAATTTTACCAATATTTTTTGGCTCACTCCAGCTACTATCTGCCTGTAGAAAAGAAACATAAAAATCTTTAAATCCTTCTGTTTGATCGCGTTGTAACGCCAAAAGCATCACATGACCATTGGGCGACATACACGTTTCTGTATATTGATTGTCGTTGTAATAGTTTTTAATATTCATATCTTTTGGAACCGACCAACCTGTTTTTGATTTATGACTGATTGAAAAACCAGCAGCTTTAAATTCGCCATAGCTGGTATATTTATTTCCTACTATTAGCGTATTGTTGTCATGGCTGACAGATTGGATGAAATTATTGGATACATTATTTAACGGCTTTCCTATATTTTTAGCCGGCCCCCAAGAACTGTCTTTTACACTAAATTGCGAGTACCAAATATCGTTATCATCCTTACCCCCCGTATTACCGTTAAAATCTGCTCTTGTAAAAAAAAGTGTTTTTTCGTCAGCCGAAATTATAGGAGTAATTTCATTACCGTAGGTATTAATATTTTTACCTAAATTTTTCCGTTCACTAAAATTATTTGGTGTGGCAATTAAATTTAATTCTTTTGTTTGTTTTTGGTGAACCGTGAAAAAATCGCTTTGTAAATCATTGTCGCCATTTACAAAATAACCAAAATTAAAACCGTAGAATGCCTCAGATTTATGGGTGTAGGTTAGTTTTTTATTTATATAAAAATTAAAATCAGCACCTTCTTTTTTTATTTCTACGAAATTTACTTGACCGTTTGTTTTAACGTTAGGACTTTCAACCCAATCTTTAATAATTGTGCTTTTTCCTTTTACGTTTTTTAAGAAACAGTAAAAGCCATTATCACTAATTTTAAAAAGAAAATTATTATCAATGTTTTTGGCGCCAAAACAAACACCAAAGCCGTTATCGTTTTTGCCTCTTAGTAATTTAAACGAAGTGGCAATCGTAAAATCTTCTTTCCAGTTTAAATAGGTAATTTCAAATATGTAATACGATTCTTTTTGGTTTGTATGAGATAGAAACAGATTCCCATTTTCAATTTTTGATTTAAATGTTTTATCATTATAAACAAAATTATGAGCAATTTTTTTGTCATCGAAATTGTAATCGAAGCCATAATCTTTGGCTTTTTGGGAAAAAATAAAAGAAAGGGTTGAATTAAAAATTAAAAAAATTAAGAGATAGTTTTTATTCATTTTAAATGTTATTTGATTATAGTTTTTAGTAAAAATAAAAAAATTAATTTAAATTTACCTATGCCACAGCCGTTACCAAATTTTAACAGAATGCTTGGATTAATTGATGAAATTTTTGAAACACGAAACGATCCTAAACAATTAGAGGTGAATGAAGCGGTAATTGAAAAATTACAACAACTTCATCCATCAACACTTTGTGAGTTAGCTAACGAACAGGGGCCGATAAGTTGGGTGCTTATTATTCCAACTACTAAAAGCCTTATGATGGATTTTTTAGATTGTAAAGTTTCGGAAAATGATTTATTGAATAAAACTACTGTTGACGATAATTTCGAAAGTATTTATTTATGTTCCGCTACAACTTTACCTGAGTTTAGAAGAAAAGGAGATACAAAAAAAATGTGTATTAGGGCCATTAAAGAAGTTTGTAAAGATTTTCCGATAAAAACATTATATGTTTGGCCATTTACAAGAGAGGGTGAATTTCTTGCTGAAGGAATTGCTAAAGAAATTGGATTACCATTAATGAAGTTAGATTATAAAAAGTAAAAAGATGCCATTGATATCTCATTTATCTTCCATTATTTCCATTTCAAAAGAATTGGAGGCTGAGATAAAGTTTATATCAAAAAAAATCAGTTTTTTAAAAGGACAAATTATTTTAAATATTAACCAACGCTCGGATAGTTTATATTTTATTGAAAAGGGATTAGTACGTGGTTACTATTTTAACAATGGAAAGGAGATTACCAATTGGTTTGCACAAGAAACAGAATTTGCGACTAGCTTTTATTCTTTTATATCAAACAAACCATCTTACGAATATATTCAGGCATTAGAAGACTGCGAGATGGTACAATTAAAAAATGCAGAATTACAAAACTTATATTTAAAATTTAGCGAAACAGAACGAATTGGAAGAATAATAACTGAAAATTATTATATTAAATTAGAAGAAAGATTGCTTAACTTACAATTTAAAACGGCTAAAGAACGTTATCAAAAATTAATTGAAAAGTGGCCATCATTATTACAACGTGCGTCACTTGGGCAAATTGCATCCTATTTGGGTATAACTCAAGAGACACTGAGTAGAATTAGATCAGAGGTGTAAAAAATCTCTAATAATTTCATTTTTTGATAATTGTCAAAAATTTTAAAGCATCTTCAATTTACTTTTGACCTCATAATTTAAAAACTATTATTATGAGTCAAAAACCGTCAAATGCTTTTATAGGTGCGTCGTGGGTTGCATTGGTGGCCGGAATGATATCTTACAACGTAGGATTATGGCATGCCAACCTGTGGCTTAATGAAAAGGGATATTATTTTGTAATATTAATGTATGGTCTTTTTTCGGCAGTATCTCTGCAAAAAGCCGTAAGAGATGAATTGGAAGGGATTCCAGTAACAGCTATATACTATGGATTAAGTTGGTTTTCTACTATTCTTTCTATTTTATTACTCGTAATTGGGTTATGGAATGCTGAATTGGAAAGAAGCGAAAAGGGTTTTTATGGCATGTCATTTACACTGAGTTTATTTGCGGCAGTTGCTGTTCAAAAGAATGTCAGGGATAGTCTAAGAGCTAAAAAGGAAATTGAAAAAACACACAATACTAATTAGTTGGATTTTAATCTAAGCACAATTTCTTTTATAGAAGTTACATTAAGTGGAAACTCTAATACAATATGCAACATCGCTAAAAAGAATAGTGCTAAATAAGCCGTTTCGTAATTGTACCAAAACAATACTATTAAACACAACCATAATGATAGTATTATAGATAGTTTGACTTTAGAAACATTTTTGTGCCACTTAATAATGGAAGTTTTTGAAAACCAATTTAGATAATGGTAGGTGTAACAAAAGGCAATGAAAACTTGAATCTTAATACTTAAAATGGAAAAATGGCCATTAGCTGATTTGTCATAAGTTTCAGTAAGGTATTGTATAAATCTAAAATTGCGAGCAGTTGTTACTACTTCATTCGATTCAAAAGAAGTATAAAAAGATGAATTTATTGGGGCAATAAAAATTAATAACGGACTAATTACCAAAACAATGACGCCAATCCAACCGGCTTTGTTTTTTGTGTTTAACGAGCCCATGATCATAAATAACAAAGTAAAAATGTAAACATGAATTATGGTTGGTAAAAACAAGCCTACTAGTATATAAGAGAACAAAACATATTTTGTAATGAGTTTTGCTACAACAATGCTAATAATTAAATAAATTAGTAGATGCTGCCATTTTTTTAAATACACTAAACCAATGGCAAAAAATAGCGCAGCTAAAAGAAAAACGTCTGTTAGCCCATTTATTGTGAGCGAAAAATTTTTAAAAATCGGATGGTTGTTTATTCCAGATAAAAACGGAATGTGCATAATTACAGGAATGGAAATTAATGCCGTTATAACTACAAGTACCCAAATCCATTTGCGTTCTTTGATAAAGTAGTTTTTTTTGTTTAACCAATTGATTTCCGTTAAATAGTGCAAGGGTCCTAAAACAGCATATGAAAATAAAAACAAACTAAATGGCAATACATAAGCTAAAACAAGTGATAAAAGTATAAGTACAATATTTAAATTATCAATGGATTTAATTTTCATTTTAGCAATACAAACAAATATAAATTAATTTTAGGATGGATTTTAATTTAAATAATTTAATTTTACGATATGTTTATTTACAACGTTACTATCAATATTTCTAAAGAAGCTCACAATGAATGGGTAAAATGGATGAAAGAACAGCACATGATGGATGTAATGAAAACGGGCTGTTTTGTAGATTGCCAATTGGTAAAAGTATTATATGTAGAAGACGAGGGACACACCTATTCCGCACAATACAAATTTTTAGAAATGAGTGATATTGAGCGTTACCAGAAAGAATTTGCTCCCAAATTACAAGCAGAACATACTGAAAAGTTTAAAGACCAATATTCTGCTTTTAGAACGTTATTACAAATAATTTAATTACATCTCCCACCATTTGGCTTTAATGCCAATAAAAACGCCGTTTTCTTTTATCGAAATGGGGTATGTTTTTAATGCAAATGCACCACCTGAAGTGGCTTTGCCATCTTTTAAATTAAACGCATAGCGGTGAAGTGGGCAAATAATTTCGTTGTTAGGAGAACAAAACCCTTTACTTAAACTCGCCCCATTGTGCGGGCATTTATCCTGTACAGCAAAAAAACCTTTGCTGTTTCGAGTCACACAAATTTTTTCACCTTTTAAATCAAACACCATAAATTTATTTGGTTGAATATAATTTTCAAACTCAATTTGGTTTTCAAATATTTTTATCCAATGATGCATTTAGTTTACCAAACTAAAGTACATTATTTTTCTAATTCAGCCAATTGAGTTTTTTTAGGTGTTTTAGTTGGTATTACATTAATTTCATCACCTATGCTGGCAATAAATAATAAGTGTTGTAAAATGTAATTTTTTTCATTCAATAAAGTGTTAATATTAATCAACGCTACCACATAGTTATAGTCATTGCTGCTATAATGTTCGTATATTTCTAGTGGATTTAGTTTTTCAATATCCTCCAGTTTATTAAAGCGGATGTATGCTTTTATTAAAATATTATTTGTTAACGTGTTTTTTTTAATTTGGTTGAGTTTTTTAAAACCATATTTATAATCATAAGATAATGCTGAAATGTCAGATAATACAGCTGCACCGGTAGGATGTCCGCCAGCACCTCTTCCTTTTAAGAATTGCTCGCCGCTAAATTCTCCTTCAACAATAACGCCATTAAATTCGTTATCTACAAAAAACAAAGGATTTTCTTGTCGAATAAATTTTGGCAAAACGAAAATTGAAATTTCATTATCGCTAACTTGTTTAATAGTTGGAACAAGTTTTATTTTATAGCTTTTTTCTGTGGCATATTTAATATCATTGGCATGAAGAGTTGTAATGCCAATATTTAAAACATCATCGGGTTTGGCAAATGCACCAAAACTATGTAAAGCAATTATAATGGCTTTGAATTTTGCATCAAAACCTTCTACATCATTTGTAGGATCACTCTCTGCAAAGCCTTTTGCTTGAGCTTGTTTTAAAGCTTCGGCGTAGGTTAAATTTTCGGCAATGGTTTTGGTTAAAATATAATTGGTGGTGCCATTAAAAATACCCGATACTTTTGTAAGCTGTTCATTATCGAAGTATTCCTCAAGGGTTCGTATAATGGGAATACTACCACAACTGCTTGCCTCATAAAGTAGCGAAACGTTATGTTTATTTTGTAATTCAACTAATTCTTCTAGGTGATTTGCAACCATTTTTTTATTGGCAGTAACAACATGTTTTCCTTTTTTTATAGCGTATTTTACTATTTCAAAAGCTTCCGTGGCATCGTCAATCAACTCCACCACTAAATTAATTTCAGGATTATCTAAAATTTCAAATTTATCAAACGTAAATAATTCCTGTGCTAAACTTCTTTTTTTTGATTTATCTTTCACAGCAATTTTTGTAATGTTAGAAGTGAAACCCTTACTGTTATTTAAGACATGATATAATCCTTGTCCAACGCATCCAAAGCCAAACAAGCCAATGTTTAATTTTTTGCTCATAATAATTGAAATAATTTAGTTGATTTTAATTGTTTAGTGTTATTTAGAAATTCTGAAATAATCTCCGTTAATTGTTTTGTTTCTAATAAGAATCCATCATGTCCGTAAAATGAATCGATTATTTTTACGCTACTATTTTTTATGTGGTGCGATAAATATAGTTGTTCTTGTGGAGGGAAAAGTAAGTCGTTGCTTATACCAATCAATAGGGAGTTGGCCGTAATGGTGCTCAACGCGTTTTCTACAGATGGTTTATTTCTCCCCACATTATGCGAATCCATTGCATTTAATAATGTTATGTAAGAATAAGCATTAAAGCGATTAACAAGCTTTTGCCCCTGATAACGCTGATAACTCGAAGCATTAAACTCGTTTGTTTTCGAATTATCTGTCTCCTGTTGTGAATCATTGTAAGGTTCGTAATTGCGATAGCTTAATAAGGCAATGCTTCTGGCTGCGGCAAGCCCCTTTTCGCCACCATTTTCAATATTGGAATAATAGGTTCGGTCTGCTTTAATCGCCAGTCTTTGACTTTCGTTAAAGGCAATACCCCACGGCGAATGCTTAGCATTGGTGGCTATAAGAATAGTATTTGTAAACAACCTAGGCTTTAAAATATTCCATTCAATAACCTGTTGTGCTCCTTGCGAACCACCTATGACGGTATTAATTTTTTCAATGTTAAGATGTTGCCTCAAAAGTTCGTGAGCATTCACCATATCACGTATGGTTATATGCGGGAAATGCGAAAACCACTTTTGTTTGGTATGTGTATTTGTACTTAAAGGCCCTGTAGTTCCATAACACGACCCTAGATTATTAGCACAAACAATAAAATAATCTTTCGGATTAAAATAGTCATTTTCGCCAAACAGTCCGGACCACCAGTCAAATACATCGCTATTGGCAGTTAATGCATGACATACCCAAATAACGTTGTCTTTTTTTGAATTTAGTGTGCCGTAGGTATGGTAGGCTATTTGCAAATCCGGAAGAACTTCATTATTCTCTAATTTAAAGGGGTGATTATAATTATATACTGCAAAGCTCATGGTGTAAAGTTTTAAAATGCCACTTATCAAATACTGATAAGTGGCATTAACTTATTAATTTAATAATAATTCTAATTCTTCTTTATTAATTTTAGATAGTTTCTCAAAAGCTTGAGTAAAATCCGCTTTAATATCTTCTATATGTTCATATCCTGCGGATACTCTTAGTAAGCCCGGTTCAACGCCGGCTAACTTTTGTTCGGTAGGGTTTAATTGTTCGTGTGTTGTTGTAGATGGATGGATAATTAATGTTTTTGCATCCCCTACATTTGCCAAATGACTTACTAATTGTAAATTATTTACAATAAAATCCGCAGACGCTTTTCCGTTTTTTAGTTTAAAGGATAGTACACCGCCAAAACCATTTTGTAAATATTTTTTTGCAAGACTATGGTATTTTGAAGAGGGGAGTCCAGGATAATTTACATATTCTACCTCAGGTCTTTCTTCCAAAAATTTTGCAAGTTCAAGTGCATTATCAACGGTGCGTTGAACACGTAGTGATAAAGTTTCTAAACCTTGAATTAATTGAAACGAATTGAAAGGAGATATAGCTGTTCCAAAATCGCGAAGACCTTCGACACGTGCTCTAATAATGAATGCAATATTTGGCAGACCTAATGGGTTATTCACGCCAAACACTTCAGCAAATTTTAATCCATGATAGCCTTCTGCGGGTTCGGTAAATTGAGGAAATCTGCCATTACCAAAATTATAAGTACCACCATCAACAATAACTCCGCCAACAGACGTGCCATGCCCTCCAATCCATTTTGTAGCTGAAGCAACGACTATATCGGCACCGTGTTTTAATGGTTGAAACAAATACCCTCCTGCACCAAAAGTATTATCTACTATTAATGGTAAATTGTATTTTTTTGCTAGGGCAGAAATTTTTTCAAAGTCAGGAATATTAAATGCTGGATTGCCTATGGTTTCTAAATAAAAAGCTTTTGTGTTTTTATCGATTAATTTTTCAAAAGCTTCTACATTGTCGCCATTTGCAATACGGGCATCAATGCCCAAACGTTTAAATGCAACAGTGAATTGATTTTTAGTGCCACCGTACAAAAATGAAGTAGATACAAAATTATCGCCTGCTTGTAAAATATTATTTAAGGCAATAAATTGAGCCGCTTGTCCTGAACTAACTGCGAGGGCAGCCACGCCACCTTCTAAAGCAGCAATTCTTTTTTCAAAAACATCTGTTGTTGGATTCATAATACGTGTATAGATATTTCCAAATTCTTTTAAGCCAAATAAGTTAGCTGCATGTTTGCTGTCTTTAAACACATAGGAGGTTGTTTGATAAATTGGCACGGCGCGTGAACCTGTTGTTGGATCTACTTCTTGGCCTGCATGTAACTGTAAGGTTTCAAATCGTAAGTTATTGTTTGTTGTGCTCATGTTTTCTTTTTTTAATGGTTTTTATATGTTGTTTTGTTTGTTGATATAAAAGAGTGATCAGTTCTTTTATAGTTTTTTTAATTTTTTCCGATGTAAGAATTTCTAATTAAATCCTGTTTTTCATTATTCGATAAAAGATTTATTGGACTCACTAGGCGCTTTGTTTTTTCAGGACCAATGTAGTAAGGTAAATGTCCACCTTTAACTTTTTGCGCATAGGCCGCTTCAAATTTTATTGATTCTATAAAATTTACGTCAATTAGTAAATTTTTGTTTTGAATGTTTATATTGTTATTCATGACTTTTTTAAATTTTTATTCCAAAATTGGGATGGATTAATATTAAATTTTGAGATTGAATTATTTGACAAAACATCAAATAACGTAACTTGACACAAGTGCCAAGTAAATTGTTAAACTGTAAAGTTTAAGTGAATGCTTAGCACATGCAACAACAGCAACAACACATACACATGGTTGAAGAAACTGCGTTTAAGAAATAGTAGCTAACTAAGTAAGGATTTTGTTTTTTGGTTTGATGTTTTGAAATTGTGTTTTCCATTTTCATTTTTTATAATTTATTTTTCCTCTTACTCTCATCAGAGGTAGGATTTAGCACCGGTTTTCCAATAACGCCAAAACGTTACTTTTAGTTGGTTGCCTGCGAGTCAGTGAGCCTATTCTCTCGTCGCATCTTAATAAATTAAAACACAAAAGTGATTTAATCGTGAACAAAGTTATCGAAATATTTTTTACTATTCCAAATTATTTTGAAAGTATTTTTTATTATTCAGGAAAGACAAGGGTTCTGGACGAAAAAAAACTAATTAGGAACCTGCAATTAATTTATTTCTTAGAGCGGTAATTTTTTCTATTATTTCTGTAATAGCTTTTAAGTCATATTTAGAATTTTTCTCTTTCGCTTTATAGGCAAATTGTAATGATTTTAAATCTACTACCAAAAATTGAGAGGTTTCATCAAGGTTTGACGCTTCTAACATGATAATTAAGTTTTTCAAAGATTCTTCTTGATTTAAAACAGCTTTCACTAAACTTTCAGTGCCTAATTCTTTAGCAAAACAGCAACCTACATACAATCCTTCAATCCAACTACCTGCAAGTATTACAGCCGATGTGGCTGCTCTTCCATCATCTTTTAATATTTCATCCGATTTTTTAAAAGCTCCGGTAACAATTTCTAATGTAGAATCTTTATTGTTTTTGTTTGCTTCCATTCTGTCAAACATTTTTTGATCGAATGCTTTGCTAACGCCAATGTTGGAAGCTAATGAGTTTACACATTTTAAGAACAATAAACTTTCTTGGGTTTCTTCAAAAGAGTTGGCAATACTTAAGTCAGAGCCATAAATGCCTAGGTTAACAGCTTTATAAAATTCAATATTATATTTAGAGACTGAATTTGGATTGTTTAACAAATCGCCATTATATTCAATTTTATTTTCTTCGATAAGTTTTAAAATTTGAACACGATCAGGAACCGAATTAAAGACGTTTTGGGCATTTAACTTAGTTTCGGTAACAGCTTTTTTATTACTGTCATCATCTGTTACAGTAGTTTCATCTATTTTTTCACCACCACAGGATGATAAAATTAGAATTGCAGATAAAAAAAAAGACTTATAGATTAACTTTAACATATTAAGTTGTAAATATACTATAATTTTTTATTTTTTTACACCATTCACGTATACAATTCTATTCATTTCTTTGCCGTTTTTGTCGTAAAAAATCCATTCTCCGTCGGGTACACTTTGCACTTTACCTTTTCTACGTTCTTTAATTATGGTATAATTGCAAACGCTTTGCAATTTAGCATTGGTATAGTAAGATAGGCTTTTCCCACTGAGTTTACCTTTTTTAAAATGTTGAATTCGATTTATACCTCCATTTTCGTAATAATATGTCCACTCACCATTTTGATGCCCTTTTCTATATTTACCCTTTGTGTCTACAAAATTGCCCCTCTCAAACCATTGCGTAAAACTACCGTGTTTAATTCCGTTAACATAATTAGTTTGCTCACGTGGCTGTCCGCTTTCGTAGTAATAATCCCATTTTCCTGATTTTTTTCCTTTACTGTTGTAATTACCTATGTAATTGGGTTTACCATTGCAATACCAACCTTGCCATAACCCAATAAGTTGATCATCTTTAAAATTACCTTCATCTTTTTTCGCACCTTTTTCACACCAACTGGTCCAAAGTCCATTTGCTTTTCCTCCAACATAGGGTCCTTCTTGCAATTTTTTTCCATTTTCAAACCATGTGGTCCAAATGCCGGTTTTAATTCCGTTATCGTAATCACCTTGACGCCACTTTTCACCACCTTTGTAATAATACTGCCAAGTAGCGGTTTGTTTGTCGTTTAAATAATAACCTTCACTTTCAATTTTACCGTTACTATAATAGTAGGTCCACTTGTCGTCGCGCAAATTATCTTTTAGGGTTCCAATCATTTCAGGTTTTCCCTCGGGGGTATAAAATTTCCAGACACCGTTTTTTTTGTTGTCTGTAAAATTACCTTCGCTTTTTAGTTTGTGGTTTGCAAAATAGGAAGAGTAATATCCATTTAAATTTCCGGAACGGTAATTAGCCTCATAATCTAACTCACCATTAGGATGAAAAAAACGCCAAAGGCTATCTTGAAGCCCGTTTTTATAAAAACCCATAGCCTTAATAATACCATTATCGTAATTGGCCGTTAGACTTCCATTACCATTACTTATTAATTGTTTGCCTTTGGTGTCCCACAAATCAATTAAGTAAAGGGTACTGTCTTTGTATTCTTTTAAAAACTTTTTTTGATTGTTTTCGTAGTATTCTTCCCATTGACCACAAGGTTTACCATTGCAATAATTTTGAAGCGCGGCAGTTTTTCCGGATTTGAAGTAACTCTCAACTTTGCCGTTACGTTTATCTTTTTCAAAAATGCCTTTGCTTTCTAACTGTCCATTATCAAAAAAATATTCCCAAACACCTTCTTTTTTGCCTTTTACAAAGGTTTCGTGGCTTTTTACATTACCGTTTTCATAAAAAGAAGTCCAGATACTATCTGCAACATTTTCCGAAAACTTAGTAAGTTGTGAAATTTTGCCTGATTTAAAGTAGTAAACATTGGTGCCATTTTTAATTCCTTTTTCAAAATACTCGGTGGCTTTTTTGCCGCCATCTTCATAGTAAAAAGTCCATATACCATCTTCTTTGCCTAAAAAATGACTGAGTTTACCTGAATAATATTGACCTTTGCATAAAACTTTACCATCTTGATAGTACTCGGTATAAGCACCATACGGAACGCCTTTGTAATAATCGGTTTCTGATTTTAATTTGGTTTGTTGAGCATCATAAAACTCTTGCTTGAGTTGGGCATTTAAAGAAACAGATAAAAAATGAAGACTTAGAAAAATTAAAAATCGCATAGGTAAAGTTAAATAGTATAACGATGGCCTATGGGTTTGGTTACACGTTTTGTGAACAATGTTTTGGTGGAAAAGTAAAGACAAAAGAAATATCGAATATTTAATCGTCAATATTTCTGATAATAGAGTTTATCTACTTTTGTTATTTGCCACTTTCTCAGTAATTTTGAATTTAGTTTTGAATTTATAGAATCGGTTGTTTTTCCCCAAGACAAAATACTACAATTTGTATTTAAACGAACTATTTTTTCACTAGATAAAGAAATTTTTTCTAAAGATAATTTTTCGCATTTATTTTTTTCAAATTCTGGATTGTCAGCAAACGTGTAAATTCCTGAAGCAATAATAATAAGTAAGGCATAAATGTTTTTTCTCTTACCAGTAAAATATTTAATTAATAAATAAGTTGAAAAACCATAAATATAAATTAGA
This sequence comes from Bacteroidota bacterium, assembly GCA_033763945.1. Classification (GTDB taxonomy): domain Bacteria; phylum Bacteroidota; class Bacteroidia; order B-17B0; family Aurantibacillaceae; genus Aurantibacillus. The sequence continues at coordinate 249,883 of JANRJN010000017.1, forward strand.
GCAATAGTCACTGGCATAAGGGTGTCGTATCTCAAAATATTTGGGCGATATTCTTTATACCCACCAAATGGTAATAGAAAAATGTAAAACAATGAAAATATTCCAATATATTTAAAAAATACTAAAGCTTTATTTGCAAAACCGTCCTTGATGTATTTTTTTATTATACTGATATTTAAACAGATTATAATGAGTAAAATCGGATAACCAATTTTTTGAGTTACAGTAGAATAAATTCCTACAAGTATTTTTGAATACCTTTCTTCAATTCTCATTGAGTTTCCAGAAAATATTGGATTGTTTATGCCAATATAAACTGAATATAGGCTTAATAGACTCATAAATGTGAAAAAACATAAAAATAAGTTCGAAAAATATTTTTTTTCATGCATAAGATAATTTTGTTTAAAATAATTTATATAAAACATTACGGTAATTACAAGTGTGATGCCAGGTATTAATGGGCAATTAAAACTTAAAAAAACACAGAGGAAAATTAGTCCTGAGATCAGAAGTTTGTTTTTAGGAAACGGTGTGTTGTTATACCAACTTTTATAAAACGGCAAGTAGTATAATAATAAAATTGTTAGAGGTAAAGCATAAAAAAAAGTATAAGTTATGGACTCATCAATAATACCCATATAACTTCTATAACCGTTTGTTTGAAAAAGAGGTGTTATAATTGTCGCTATTAAAATTAAATCCTTATTTAATTTTTTTTTATCAATGTTAATATAAATTGATAGTAAGAAAATTAAGGCAATTTGAATTATAATTTTAATTATTGCGCATGATAAATATACACTTTCAATAGGGTTAACAACTCTTTGAAGATAAATAGGAAAATAGTTAAAGTATTTATAAAAGGTCCAATGAGCAAAAAATCGATTGGGGTTTGGGTAAATTGCTTTTTTTTGAATTACAGATATTCCAAAGGGATCTTTTAAAATAGGCTTTACATCTTCGGAAGGTATAATCCCCCCTGCCATATCTCCATCTAAAGGCATACTTAAATGCTGATAAAACGAAAAGGTAATATCTGCTATAAGAAACAAAAAGAGAAAGTAATATATTATTCGATTATTCAAAATAAAAGGATAAGAATTGAGTTAAATAAAAGAGATGAAAAATTATTTTCAATTTTGTTAATCAATTGAAAATAATTTTTGTACTAACTTATTTTTATAAGTGATTGTAAGAAAATATTCTCCCTTTTCCAAAGTGTTTTTTGAAATGTTTATAATTTGTTTTTCAAGGCTACCCTTAACTATTTCATTATTTCCAGTCGATTTAATTAAATATTTTGGTTTTTCTTCTTTAAAAATTCCCAAAGTGATTATTTGAATAAAATCCTTATTGTTAAGGTAGCTTATGAAAATTTCATCATTGGAGTGGCTTGATTTACTATCATATACTAATTTATTTTTTGTTTTTGTTTTTGATTCGTTTGCCAGTGTATTTGACATTTGGATATTAGTATTGATGTCAATTGTTTGTTGTGGATTTGTTTTTGATTTAATAGTATTTTCTTTATTCCAAATTCTAACATAGTCAATTTCATACACAGCTTCAGTATTTTCATTTTTTTTTGGACCAGGATGAAATGGACCGTTATTAGAAGGTATTGCAAGATTTATGGTTAGAAACTTTTCTAAAGTGAATTTAACATTTGAAATTCCAATACATTCACCATTGATATAAAATTTTACTTTGTTTTCGTCCCAATCACATGCAATAATTGTATATTCTTGAGTAAAATTATAATTGGTTTTTACCCAACCGCCATAACTTCTTTTTTGAAAAAAATAGTTTATGTCATCACATCGATTTGGGCAATGAGTGTCAATATGTATTTGGTGGGGGCGTTCAGATTTACACTCCATCATATCAATTTCTTCATTGGGGTACCCTCCGTGCAGCCAAAAGGCTGGCCAATAGCCATTTTGATTAGGAATTTTCAAACGACATTCAAAAAAACCATTTTTAAAGGATTTTAAAGTTTCTAATTGTCCTGAAGTATATTCGAATGTTTTTTTATTTAGAGTGTAGAATTTTTTATCTAAAATTAGAGAGTCTGTATCTTTCTGCCAATCGCTAATTTTACCTGTGATTGTCTCCTTTCTCGCTATCAATTTTAAGGTACCATCTTTCACTAAGTGGTTTTTACCAATTGTATAATATTGCTGTTCAAAATTGTTAAATATTGTATGTGAACCACCAGGAGAATAAGTCCATTTTTTTTCATCCACTTTATCGCCATTAAACTCATCACCATCATAGTAATTCCATGTTAAAACTGTGTCTTTTTTAAACTGCCACATTACTTGAGATAAGCCAATTGAAGAAAAAAATAATGAAAAAATAAACAAATGTTTCGCTGTCATAAAATGATTTTGCTCCTAAAAATAAGCAAAATTTTATTAAACCTTCATTGTTTAAACTTATCCAACTATTTCCAATTTATAATGGTATTTATTGTAACCTTTAGGTGTTAAGGTATTTTAAATAAAGACTTGGAACAACCTGAAAAGATAAAACCGAATAAATCAATTTTTAAGAAGATTCTTAAGATTTTTTTATGGTTTTTTGCTGTGCTCATTTTGTTAATTGGTATTGGTATTGCATTAGTGTTTATATACGAAAAGGATGTAAAGGCAATTATTATAAAAGAGTTAAATAAAAACTTAAAGGCTGAGGTAGTAATTAATCCCGATGACATTGATATTACAATCATCAAATCTTTTCCCGATTGTTCTATCGAATTTAAAAATGTTCTAATGTATGAGGCCGCTGGTATTAAAGCAAAAGATACGCTTTTATTTACAAAGCAATTAAATCTATTTTTTAATGTATCAGATTTGTGGGATAAGAAGTACAACATAAAAAAAATTAAACTTAATTCGTTTTACGCCAATTTAAAAGTGTTTAAAAATGGTAAAGAGAATTTTGTTTTTTGGGATAATTCAAATTCTTCGTCAACTCCCAAAAGCGATAGCTTAAGTTTTAATTTGCAGGATATACAATTGAAAGATGGAAAAATTTTATACACCGATTTTAAAACAAAGTTTAAGAGTAATATAACTTTAAATCAATTGGACTTTAGCGGAAAATTTAAAGATGTTAATTACACTTTAAATACTAAGGGGAACCTTACAATTAATAAAATCAGTTCTAATAAAAAAAATATTCTTCAAAACAAAAACTGTTCTATTAATCTAGCCTTAGATGTCAAAGGGAATAATTATCAGTTAAATATAGCTAATATCAATTTAAACAAAATGCAATTCGACGTAAAGGGTGCATTTAATTTTAAAGACAGTTTGCAAAATTTAAATGTTGAGTACAAAGCAAAAAATTTGGACATAGAATCCATTTTATCATTATTACCAGAAAAGCATCGCGAAAAAATAAACGATTATGAAAGTAGTGGCAATTTTTACGCCAACGGCAGAATTAATTATGCTAATTCCGAATTTTCAACCACCAGTTCTTTCGGAATTAAAAATGCAGAAATAACTTACAAACCGAAATCCATTACTGCTAAAGACGTTAATTTAGAGGGAGTTTTAAATTATTCACCCAAAAATTCAGAATTAGAATTAAAAAACATTTCAACTAATTTAAACGGAGACAAGCTATCTGGTAATTTTTACTTGAAAAATTTTAAAGAATCTTTTATTAAAACAAGTATTAATGCGAATGTAAAACTGGAAAATGTTATTGCCTTTATACCTATTGATACCATTACTAAATTAAGCGGCGAATTAATTTTAATTGCAAATGTTGAAGGTTTACTATCTGATTTAAAAACAAAAACTTTTTCAAACGATGTTAACTTAAAATTAAACGCTTCTGTACATAATTTACAAGCACAATTTAAAGGCGATGAAAAAATAATTAATGTCCAAAACTGTTTAATTACGGCTATTGACCGAGAAATTACGGTTCAGGATTTAAAATTAACTAAAGGCAATTCTGACGTTTTGGTAAATGGAAAAATGCCAGGTATATTTAATTATTTGTTTGACGCTACTCAACCATTAACTATTACCGGAAGTTTGGCTTCTAATAATCTGGTTTTAGAAGATTTTATTATTTCCAACAACAGTAGTTCAGAAACAGCAACTACTACTTTAATTCCTTCAAACGTACATTTTAAATTAGATGCAAGTATTAATAAATTTAAATTTAAAAAATTTGATGCAGAAAAGATAACCGGCACTATCGAAATTAAAAATCAAAAAGCAATTATAAGTGATATGCACTTTAACACCATGCAAGGCGAAGCCGAGGTAGATGCGTTTGCAGATAATTCAACTAATAAATTAGAAGTAGTGTTACAAGCAAATGTGAAAAATATTAACGTCAATCAGTTGTTTACTAGTGTAAATAATTTCGGACAAAGCACCTTACAAGATAAAAACATAAAAGGCTTTTTAACATCATCAATTGATTTTAGTTGTAATTGGAATAACAAATTAGAACCAGACTTTAATGCATTAAATTCAAATGCAGATATAACAATAGAGCGTGGCGAATTGATTGATTTTAAACCTTTATTGAGTTTATCGAAATTTGTGGATGTGCAAGATTTGCAGCGCATCAAATTCTCTACTTTAAAAAGTACTATTGAAATTAAAAACAGCGCTATTATTATTCCGAAAACAGAAATTAATAATTCCGCTTTAAACTTAAGTTTTTGGGGGAAGCATAAATTTAATAATGAAATCGATTATCATATTCAATTATTAATTAGCGAACTCTTATCTAAAAAACGGAAGAAGCAAGACGAAGAATTTGGACCTGTTGAAAATGACAAGGAAAACCGACGCAGCGCCTTTATTTTAATGACAGGGACTGTAGACGACCCAATTATTAAATACGATAAAAAAGGTTTGAAAGAAAAAATTAAAAACGATATTAAAGAGGAAAAACAAACTTTAAAAAAATTGTTGAAAGACGAATTTGGTTTGTTTAAAAAAGATTCGATTAAAACAAATCAACAGAAAAAGTCTGATAATAAATTTGAGTTAGAAAAACCAAAAAATAATTCTTCAAAAAAAACACTCGAAACACCAAATAAAAAAGAAGAAGACGAGGATTTTTAATAGAACGCTGATGAAACAGATTGGCAAGATTTATACTGATTTTTTGTAAACTTTGTGTTAATCTTTGTGCCTTTGTGGTTAAGATAAAAATTTAAATCATTTTAGAAAATTTTATTTTTTTATTCATTCATTTGATACCTTACCTTTAATCATCAAATTAGAAAAATGAAAAGATTATTATTTTTATTACTAACGGTTTTCAGCTTTGCAATAAAAAGTCAAACATTAAATGTACCTCCCCGCCTTAGTTCATATATGACCGGTTCGCAATTTACCGCAGCCATTGCACCACTTAGCTTTACTTCTCGCGAGAATTTAGTATACAATGAATTTATAAAAGGAAATGTGCCAAATTTTTTAAGAGTTTTATGTCCGGTTACATCAACAGCACTTATTAGTGGTGTTCCTCAAAGTGTTACCTATTATGTTATTCCAGATTATATAGCTATTGGCAGTGATACAGATTATTTTTTATGCCCAATGTCTCCAATGGTTTCTAAAAAAATTGCTGATAGTATTGGTTGCACTTTACCCACACGAAAAATGGTAAACGATATCTACGCTCAGTCCATTTTAAAATTATCACCGTTAACAATTCCTGCAAGCGGGACGATGTCAACCGTTCAAGCATTTGAACAGCATAATTTAATGGTCGGAAGCCAACGAAGTACGTTTACAAATAGTTTGGGCACTTTAACTGGGGGAGACAAAAAAGATGTTGTCATCTCCAATCAAATTTACACTACTGCAAATCGTGTCGTAATCTATGGTTGGCACACAGCTGTGGGTAGCCCTATTCAACCTTTAAGTAATGTGCATGGAGATACGTATATGGATTACAGTCATGGCATACGCTTGGTGCAAAATGCAGTTATTTATAATGGTGTTCCAAATACAGTAAAGGGCATTTTACAATCTTCAACCTTAAATGCTTTATTGAGTGATGAAGGCGTAATATCACAACCTTATTATCCTTATTACTTAACACTTGGTTCTTTGTCGACTCCGGTTTCATTTGCGGTTATTAATAAAACAAATAATACTTTAGAAATAAAAGTAAAAAATGATAATAACGCCACACATTATAAAATTTATACAAGTACAACAGGGACTTCGTTTGGTTTGCCTGTAACACAAATAAAAACTAACTTAATTATTTCACCAGCGGTAGGACAAATTTGTTATGTAAAAATTGCAGCTTACAATTCAACCTATTCTATTACTTCAGGAATTTCAGAAGTTTTGGCGGCTGTTCCATGCAATTATCAGGACAGTGTTTTACTCGTGAATGGATTTGACAGATTTGTCACCGGAAATACTTACGATTTTGTTCGTCAACATGGCGCTTCGGTTAAGAGTTGCAATAAAAACTTCTCTTCTGCCACAAACGAAGCTATTCAGGATGGACTTGTGAATTTATCAATCTATAAGGCGGTTGACTGGATATTAGGCAAAGAAAGTACGGCAAACGAAACATTTAATTCGGCTGAACAAACTTTAGTACAAAATTATTTGCAACAAGGTGGTAATTTTTTCACAAGTGGCTCCGAAATCGGTTGGGATCTGGATAATAGTGGTTCCGTGGCAGATAAATCTTTTTATAACAATTACTTAAAGGCAAGTTATGTGACAGATGCCCCTAGTGGACAAGCAAGCACTTGGTATAAAACAGTTAATGAATCTGCGGGGAGTATTTTTAATTTTAACGATACCACTTATTTTGATAATGGCACTAATGGCACTTATAATGTCGATTATCCCGATGTAATTAATCCGATAAATGGAGGTATCGCAACATTACGTTATACAAGTGCAGTTAACGACAAATCGGCTGTTTATTTTTCAGGGATGTTTACCGGAGGAACAAGTAATGGTAAATTAGTGTATCTGGGTTTTCCATTCGAAACCATTTACAATTCTGCTAAACGCAACAGTATGATGAGTGATATTTTAAACTTCTTTTTTGTGAATTCAACAGTTACAACTGTCAATGATTTAAAAAATGATTTTAAAACAGTAATTTACCCAAATCCTTGCTCAAAATGGCTTAATGTAAATTCGGAAGAAACAATTATAAAATTAGAATTAATAGATGTAACAGGAAAAATAGTTCTTGAAAAATTAACCGATTCTATTTCTGAAACATTAAACATTTTGGACTTAACAGAAGGCGTTTATTTCCTTAAAATTTCAACTAAAAAAGGAAATCTATCTAAGAGGGTTAGCGTTTTACATTAAAACGAGGTAAGAAAAAAATTGTTGAAATGTATTTTCATTTCTCAATAATCTATAACTTTACCAAAATTTTAACTATGGCACTTCTTACTGTTCAAAACGAAAAGGCAATAAAAATCACTACATATATTACAACGGTAGCAATTTGTGCCGTAGTAATGGTATTAAATCAAAAATGGATTCCACATCCTGATGTTTTTCCAAATTTTATATACAAACTACCTGCGCTTAATGCTATTTTAAACGGAACGTGTTCTGTATTATTAATTTTATCACTGGTTGCTATCAAGAAAAAAAATATAGCACTTCATAAAAAGTTAAATGTAACAGCTTTTGTATTAAGCAGTTTATTTTTGATTAGTTATGTTACTGCACATTATTTTATACCTGATACGAAATACGGTGATGTTGATCATGATGGCATTGTGAGTGCAGCCGAAAGTTCTGCGGTTGCAGGTATTAAACCTGTTTACATTATCATTCTTTTATCTCACATTTTTTTAGCTGTTGCCGTTTTACCAATGACTTTATTATCATTTTATTATGGTCTAACAGATCAAAGAGTAAAGCATAAAAAATTAACGCGTTTCAGCTATCCAATTTGGTTGTATGTTACCGTTACAGGTGTAGTAGTGTATTTAATGATTAGCAAGTATTATAATTACTAATTAAGTTTTAAAAGCTTAAACAGTTCTTCTTTTTCTATTTCCTTAACATCACCGGGTTGTAAGTTGCCAATTTCTAAATCTTCAATTTTTGTTCTAACCAAACGTTTACACTTGTGCCTCACCGCTTTGCACATTTTGCGTATTTGTCGGTTTTTACCTTCTGTTAAAATAAATTCCAACCAGGTTTGAGGTAAATCATCGCGTAAGCTTTCGGGTCTGTTTGGTAAAAAATGGGGTTTATCAATAATTTTTACGCTACAGGCTTGGGTTCTGTAAATTCTGTTTTGTCCTTTTATTAAAATATCAATTCCTTCATTTAACCGGGTTAATGCTTCTTCGCCCATCACTTTTTCAACCTGAACGATGTAGTTTCGTTTATGTTTTTTCTCTGGGTCAAAAAGCTTTTTGGTTAAGGTCTTGTCGTTGGTTAAAATTAATAGCCCTTCACTTTCATCATCTAAACGCCCAACTGCATTGGTTCCTTCCGGAAAATCAAATCTTAAATCTCCTAACTTCATTTGTTCGTAAGGACTTATAAATTGAGAAATCATTTTATAAGGTTTGTATATTATGAAATATCTATTCAAAGTCTAATTAATTTTTGATAAAGTAACTATTTTTTTAATCTTAAATTAACCGTCGCTAATTTTTTATCACATATTTATATTTAAATTAGACGGCTGTAAACATGAAAAAGTCTGGCATAAAACTAATTTATTTAGTGTTAATTGTAATTGTAGTTTGTAATAGCATTTCTGCTCAAAAAGCAGATAGTTTAAAAACAAAACCTGTTGAAATAAAAGACGAGTTTACTTTAGTAAAAAAGCGAAAATATACCTATTTCATCTCTGATAGACTAAGCCAAGATAATAAAATCGATGTTTTTAAAGTAACGTCTACTCCCAACCCACCTGGCGCAATTATAGTGAGAGGACACGCGGAAATTATTGGGAATGCGGATCAAAAGAAAATAAAAATTATGGTTTATAACGCCTCCAATAACGAATTAGTGGGTATTTACACAACCAATAAATATACTGGAAATTATGTGCTGGTATTAGTCCCCAATGTAAAGTATATATTTAAAGTAGAAGCGCCGGGCTTAGGAACAATAAGTGAAATAGTTGAAGTTCCTCTAAAAATTGATTATGAGGTGTGTAAGCAAGATTTAGTAATTAAACTGAATGACAAAAAAAAGCCAATTTTAACTTTAAATAGTTTTTTTGAAGATGAGGATGAAAAAGTTTATTTTTTAAAATCTACCGTAGATACAAGTGTTAGCGGAATGGCGAGTTTTGGATTAATTCCAAAACAAAAAAACTTCAAGAAGGGAGCCAAGCCAGAAAAAACAATCTCTACCGTTGACGAACTAGTAAAAAAGCAGGTAATTGAAGAAAATAAGAAGCCAATAGAAGCTCTTAAAGCGTTTAATGCAGGTAACTTCGAAGAATCTGTTAACCTCTATTCCGCCATTTTAAAAAATGATCAGCAAGATCCATTTGCAAATTATTACTACGGTGTTTCACTGTTTAAGTTAAATAAAAATATTGCAAAGGCTATAAACAGTCTTCAAATAGCAAGTAGTACAAAGGATGTGCCCAATGATGTATATTTATATTTAGGTAAGGCCTACCATTTATCTTATATTTTTCAAGACGCCATTATTGCTTTGGAAGAATATAAAAAACGGGCAAAGCCCACAGATATTGACAAATATAATGTACCCTTATTAATAAGTAATTGTAAAAGTGGGGCCGAATTAATTACCGAACAAATTAATATAGAAATCTTGAAACGAACCCCTATTGTAGAAGAAAATATTTTAACCACCTATAATCCCGAAGTGATAGGCGATAGACTAAAGTATAAAACGGATGCTTTTAAATCTATTATTGATAAAAAAAAGGCGGCAAAGCAATTATTATGCAGTATTGATAGAAACGAATACGTTCACGTAAGTTATGGTGATAAAGAAGGAAACGGTATGGATTTGTATAAAAATAAGGCTTTGCCTAGTGGCACTATTAGTCCTAGCCAAAACTTGGGCAAAGAGATTAATACGCCCTACGATGAAAATTACCCTTATATAGCAAAGGATGGAAACACGCTTTATTTTTCGTCGAAGGGGCATAATAGCATGGGGGGATATGATATTTTTAAATGTACACGACCTGATAATCAAAGCCCTTGGAGTGCACCGATAAATATGGGCTTTCCAATAAATTCTACGTATGATGATATTATGTTTATCCCCGATTCATTAAATAACTTTGCTTGGATGTGTAGCAATCGAAAAAATAATCGTTTGGAGTACATACACATGAAGTTGCCAAAGGGAAATGTTGAGAATTCTGTGGTAAAAGGCGTATTTAGTACGGCTGATTCCGTTCCGCAGAGGGATGCCATCATAACGGTTTACAACTTTAGCACAAAAGAAATAGCAGGTGTATATAAAACAAACACTCAAACAGGTAAATACTTAATGATACTTACGGCAGGCAATAAGTATGAGATGATGATTGAATCTTCGGGTTATCCAGAAATGAGCACTATTTTTGAAATTCCACAAAAAAAGGGAGACTTTGCTTTAAAGCAAGTTATTAAATTTCAAAAGGATTTTGACAAAAAGTCTTTAAAAGTGAACAATTATTTTACCGAGTCGGATGCTGCAAATGTAACTTTAGACCTTGTGGCGCCGACTACTTCGGTGGTAACTACCAATATAGATAATTTGAAAAATAGTAAAGCAATTAAACCCTTCCGCACTAAAGATGAAGCCGCAAAAGATAAGGAAGATATAGAGTTGGCAAAAAAATTGGTTGAAGAATCAAATTTTAACGAGGCTTTGTTAATTTATCAAGGATTGATTCAATTTATAAATTTAGACCCTTTAAGTTTGTATAATTATGGACTTTGTTTGTATAATACAAAAAAAGACAAAACAGATGCTTTAAAAACCTTTGAAATTGCATCTGCAAATAAAGCAACGCCACACGAAGTGTTTTATTATTTGGGTAAATCAAATTATTTAAGTTATAAATTTACCGAAGCCATTAAAGCCTACACAAAGTTTAAAGGGCTTGCTAAACCTGAAGAAATCGTAAAATTTAATATTGATAAAGAAATAGAATACTGCAACAATTGTATAAAGTATGTAAATAATCCTGTAGTGATGGAAGTGTATGAAAAAAAGCACGTAGATATGCAAGCTGTACAAAATTCATTAACCAATATTGAATCTGGAAAAATATTGGTAATTAGCGAAGATTTTAGATCCAGTATAGATAAAAAGAAAAATTTTAAATCACTTATTTATTTAACTCCAGATAAAAATTCAATTCTTTATACGAGTTATGGTGAAAACGAATTAAACGGGAAAGATATTTATCGAATAAATAAATTAGGTAACGGCAAATGGTGCCCAACTCCTGAAAATTTATCTGCCATCAATACATCTTTAGATGAAGAATATCCTTGCCTCTCAAAAGATGGTAAAACACTTTATTTTTCTAGTAAGAGCTACGATAGTATGGGTGGCTATGACGTTTATAAAAGTACTTGGGATGAAAAAATGAATACTTGGACAAAACCAGTTAATTTAGGTGCCCCCATTAATTCTCCTTATGAGGATATTTATTTTTTAGAATAAAATCAGTTTGTTTTTTTTTTGAAGAAGTTGTTGAGAGTTAAATTTGTAAACATTTGTTAATGATAAGCTTCTATTCAATTTTTAAAAGGTATCCCTATATCATAGCAACGCTTGCGGTTGTTTTAAGTGCTTTTATTTCCTATTTGTTTCTGCCATGGGTGGGCTATAAGTCAGTTGCAATTATACTTTTGTTTGCGGTGTCATTATTGGCTATGTTATTTGAAATAGGACCGGTATTAGCAGCGGCAACGTTAAGTGCTTTAATTTGGGACTTTTTTTTTATACCGCCTTTGTTTACATTTTCAATTAAAGCTACCGATGATAGATTAATTTTTTCTATGTATTTTGTAGTTGCTTTGGTTAATGCTGTATTAACATATAAAATAAAACAAAATAATAAAATACTGCAGCAACAACAGGAGAAAGAGAATACAATAAAGTTATATAATACTCTTTTAAATTCTTTATCTCATGAGCTTAAAACGCCAATTTCTACCATTATTGCTGCTACCGATAATCTTCAAGAAAATCTTGTGAATCTGAGTAGTCAAAATAAAAATGAATTAATTGATGAAATAGCCAAAGCTTCCATTCGTTTAAATCACAACGTCGAAAATTTATTAAATATGTCTAGGTTAGAGTCTGGAACAATTCATTTAAAAAAAGATTGGTGCGATATTAGCGAATTGATTTACTCAACAATCAATCAATTAAAGGAAAATTTAAACAGACATAATTTGGAAATAAACATTCAAGACAATTTACCACTTTGTAAAGTAGATAAAGGATTGATAGAGTGTGTGATTTATAATATTTTATTAAATACGTCTATTTATGTACCAAGTAAATGCACTGTTCAGATACAAGTTTCTGTTTTAGATAAGAACTTAATTATTAATATTGAAGATGACGGGAAAGGCTTTCCTGAAAATGAAGTGGAGTTTGTTTTCGATAAGTTTTATAGACTAAAAAATTCAAATACCGGTGGAACTGGCCTTGGTCTTTCAATTGTTAAGGGATTTATTGAAGCACATCGTGGTATAATTTTTTTAAATAACAAGGAAACCGGAGGGGCGAAATTTGCAATTTCAATTCCTTGCGAATTAACACATCTTGAAAATATTAGAAATGAGTAATGCTGTTATTTTAATAATTGATGACGAAGCACAAATTCGTAAATTACTTGAAATTACTTTAGAGAGCAATAATTTTAAAGTAATAAACGCTATTAATGGTAAAGACGGAATTATAGCCGCAGCGAATCATCCTCCTGATTTAATTTTATTAGATATTGGTTTGCCAGATATCTCCGGTCACGATGTATTAACACAACTCCGGCAATGGTATAACGGGCCAATAATTATGCTCTCTGTTTTAAATGATGAAGAGAATATTGTAATGGCTTTAGATAATGGAGCAGATGATTATCTGACTAAGCCTTTTAGAACAGGAGAATTGCTCGCCAGAGTGAGAAGATTATTACGAAATTCTTCAAGCGAAAATCAACAGATTATTACTTGTAAAAATTTGGAAATTGATTTAAGTTTAAGATTAGTAAAAAAGAACAACAATCCAGTTAAGTTAACTTCTACAGAATATAATTTGCTTGCCATTTTGGCTAAAAACGAAGGCAAAGTTCTTACGCATAATTATTTATTAAACCTGGTTTGGGGGCCTGGTTATGTACAACAATCTCAGTATTTGCGGGTATTTATTGCTCAATTGCGAAAAAAAATCGAAGATAATCCTAACAACCCGGAAATTATTATTACGGAATCCTCTGTTGGTTATAGATTAGTTTCTTTATAAAATCTTTATACCCATAATATAAAGTTTTATATTCTGATTATGGTAATTGAACCACCTTTGTTCTTTACTAATATGAAAGTCTTTATTTCTTTTTTGGTTATTTGTTTGTACTCCATTGGTCTTTTCTCTCAAGGGGTGTATTTAACAGAATCTGATTTTCTTACAAAGAAAATCTCTTTTAAAAGGGGTAATAGAGGGGTATATAAAATGGATGAGAATGTTCTTTTTAATAAAAAACTATTATCTATCAAGATAAATGACACAACTTATTATTTATTCAAGGATTCCATTTTTGGCTACATGAATAAACAAGGCATATCTTTTAGGTTTTATAAAGGCAAAACGTATCAAATTATCAATCCAAGTGAAACAATTTTGCTTTATAAAATTAGGGCGACTCCAGCTACAAAATTACAAAAAGCAAGCTATGAATATTATTATAGTGCAAACGCCAGTGATTCTATTGAAATTTTATCTTATAAGAATTTAATAGATGGTTTAAAAAAAAATAAATTATTTGCTAGTTATTTAGAGCTATATTTTTCTGATGAGTCAAATCTTTTGGAGTTCGATACATCAAATAATATGTATAAAATAAACCGCTTATTACAGTTAAGTATTCAAAATAAATAAGTATGAAAAAAATAATATTTATAATGTCAATGGCATTAACAACTTTTTTATCAAATGCACAGGAAGAAGATTCTATTATCTTTAATAAACAAAAAGGAGAGCCTTTTGAAGGAATGGATTTAAGCTGGTTAAATGGAGGTGATAGAAGAACAAAATCAACGTTGGCAAGTAAATATTTCACCCCAACGATTATGTTAGATGCTAACTATACACATTCGTTCAACGACCCAATTGATAATACTGTTGTTGGTTCTACAGCTTTAGCGCGAAATAATGAAATGCAAGTATCGGCTGTACATTTAGGAGGTGATTTTACCTATCAGGGAGCCAGAGCTCATATTGTTACACAATTCGGCACACGTTCTACGGTAGTACCTCGTAACGATTATAGTCCTTACAAAGGGCAATATCAATTAGCAGATGTATACCGTTATTTAGCTGAGGCGAATGCTGGTTACCATTTTAGTGTATTACACGGTGTAAATATTGATGCGGGGATGTTCATGTCATATATTGGATTAAATTCTTACTATCAAGTCGAAAATTGGGAATACCAAGCATCCTTTACATCTGATAATACTCCTTGGTTTTTTAACGGAATACGTATCCAAATATTTGCCACGAAAAAATTAAAAATAGAGCCGTGGATTATTAATGGTTGGCAAAGTTATGGCATGTATAATAAACAACCAGGGATTGGAGGTAACATTACTTGGTGTCCTAACGAAAATATAAAATTACTGACTAATAATTATTACGGAGCGGATGCAGCTGGAATTCCATCCAGAAAAAGATTCCATACCGATAATAGTTTATTAGTAAGATATTTTAATCGGCCAAAAAGTAAAGGATTAAGTAAAATAGCATGCTCTTTAACATTAGACGCAGGTTTTGAGAAAGGAGGCGGTGTAAATGGTTTTAAAGCCGGAGATTCAATTCAAGGTCCTGCCCAATATTTTGCTAGTGGTATGTTTTATAACAGAATGTGGTTTGCTAGGAATAAGTTGGCATGGACCATTGGCGGAGGGTATATGAGTAATCCCGGACGTTATTTAGTCCTTTATCCAACAGGGCAAGCAAGCCCTTTACCAAATCCAAATAATCCGACTTCAACGGCAGGAGCTTTTCCTTTTAGTGCGAATCCTGGAGATAAATTTGAAGGATTTGATTACTCAACAAATATAGATTGGATGCCCAACCAGCATATTACGTTTCGGTTAGAATATGTGCATAGAGAATGTAACATAAATTATTTTGCTGGACCTGGTGGAGTTACGTCTCAAACAGGTTACACAACTTCGGCACTTGATCCTAATTGGCGACCCGATCTTGTGAAATCTGAAAACAGAATTATTTTTGCTTTACTTTTTAGGTTGTAGAAATTAAGAATGCTAATTTTTTATAAGTAAATTAGCATTTTAATGAAACGCTTTATTTTTTTAATAATTAAAAGCTTTATTTTCTTTATTATTTCTTCTTGTTCTCAACAAGAAGAAAGAGAGTCAGATAGTGATTATAAAGAGATTACCTGGAGTGAACACATTGCCCCAATTATTTTTAAAAACTGCACACCTTGCCACCGTCCGCAACAAAGTGGGCCATTCAATTTATTGAGTTATTCGGATGCTATTAAAAAAGCAAAACTTATAAAGTTTGTTACCCAAACCGGCTATATGCCTCCTTGGCCTGCCGATGCCAATTACTCCCATTTTGTAGGCGAAAAAGTTTTAACAAAAACGGAAATAGAACTAATAAAAAAATGGGTAGACAACGGTTTGCAGCTAGGTGATACATTAAAGCAACCAAAAGTACCTGAGTTTTACAGTAGTTCGCAATTTGGTAAACCCGATTTGGTTATTAAAGCTCAAAAAAACTATCAAATTGAAAGTAACGGAACTGATGCTTTTTTAATCATGAAATTTCCTTATCAAATTAGTAAGGATACATTAATCGATTTTGTTGAATTTGTTCCTGGTCAGCGTAAGTTAGTTCATCATGTTAACGGGCATTTAGTGAGCTATGATGAAAACCGTAGTTTTAATTTTATGACTGGGGAGTCTATTCATACCGATACTAAAGCGCAATTAATGGAAGTTTATAAAACCATGCACATACCATATTCTGATAAACTTCAGCCCCAATTCCCATTACTAACTCCTAATGTGGTATATTATTTGCCGGGTTATTTTCCTTTGGCTTATCCAAAAGAAGTGGGAGGCTATCGTTTTAAAAAGAATGGTGTTTTTTTGTTAAACAATATTCATTATGGTCCAAGTAATACAGCACTTTTAGACAGTAGTTATCTAAATGTGTTTTTTCGAAAAACACCCATTGAACGTCCTGTTACTGAAAGTCAGTTGGGTACTTTTGGTATTTCTAAAATTGAACCTGAGTTTATTATCCAACCCAATCAGGTAAAAACTTTCACTACTCAAACACAGCTGGCTAAATCTATATCGTTATTGTCAGTTAATCCACACATGCATTTAATTGGTAAAACATTTTGGGCATTTGCTTTAAAACCTAACGGAGATACTATTCCATTAATAAAAATAAATAAGTGGGATTTTAGATGGCAATATTATTACACGTTTTTACATCCATTAAAATTAGAGGCTGGTACAACAATTAAAGTAATAGGAACGTATGATAACACTAATCAAAATCCAAATAATCCTTATCATCCACCACAAACCATTACTCAAGGAAATGGTATAGAGAGTATGCAAACTACTGAAGAAATGTTTCAATTTATTTTTACCTACGTGTTGTATAAAGAGGGCGATGAAAAAATAAATTTAGAAAAAAGATAAAACATTATTATTGTTTTAAGTTTTATAATAAAATCTTGTTAGCATCAACATTATTGTTATTTTTATCGCATGCAAATACCAAAAAATGCTATTGAGATTACTGGATATTACACCTGGATGGGAGAGGACGGTATTGCTCGAACTAGTGTTAAACCTAATTTGGATATTACTTTGAAGCATGCAAAAGAAAATACAGATGTTGTAACTTCTTTTTTTAAAGGCTCAAAATTCCCAATACTAATTGATGCCAGACCTATCAAATCAATGAGTTACGAAGCGCGACATCATTTTTCTGCGCAAGGACGAGAAACTAAAACAAATGCATTTGGAATTATAATTGGCTCCAGTATTAGCAGAGTTCTTGGTAACTTTTATTTAGGAATTAATAAACCGGTTGTCCCCACTAAACTCTTTGATAACGAAACAGATGCTATTAAATGGCTACAACAATTTTGCACTAAATAATAATGGAACTTAAAAATAACACCACACTGTCCGATAATCAGAGAGCTAACGAAATTCTAGAAGTTATTTTGGCTTTTGCACGGCAAGATTTTGATAAAAAAGTAAGTATTCAAAATGATAATAATCTCTTCGATGGAATAGGCGCTGGGGTTAATATGTTGGGTGAGGAACTTCAACACTCTACAATTTCGCTTAAAGAAAAAGAACAGTTACTCAAAGAAATTCATCATCGTGTAAAAAACAATATGCAAATTATTTCGAGTTTACTCAATTTACAAACCGATAAAATTGTTGATGAGAAAATACTAAATCTTTTACGCGAGAGCCGAAATCGAATTAATTCAATGGCACTTGTTCATGAAATGTTATATAAATCAGACGATTTAAGCAAAATAGGATTAGGACAATATATCGAAAATTTGAGTGGTAGCATTTACCAATCGTATGCTATGCCTAATTCTGAAATAGAATTCTTGTATGATATAGAAAGTAATATTTATTTTGACGTTGATAAGATGGTGCCATTAGGTTTAATTTTTAATGAAATAATAAGTAATTCATTAAAATATGCGTTCCCCGAAAAAAAAGGAAGCATAAACATTAGTTTAAAGGCTGATAACGAAAAATATGTTTTAATAGTGAGTGATAATGGTAAAGGACTTAAAAAGGATTTTGATTTTGAAAAAGATTCGCAATTGGGCATGAAATTGATACAAATGCTTGCAGAACAGTTAGCAGGTAAAATGCAGTTAGAGAAAAAAGAAGGAGTCAGCTACAAGATTATTTTTTAAATAATACTAGTCGTCTGTAGGGTCGGGCGCTGTAGTAGGTTTAGCTTTCTTTGCCTTTATTTTATTAGGCCACATTACATTTATTAATTCGTTATGAACCGAAATCATAGTCTTGCTAATACCATTAATAATATTAACGTTGTCACGAGATTTGTCTTTCCAAGTACGTTTTACTTCTTCGTAGGTGCCATCACTAAGTAAAATAGAAAAACTAACAACTTTACCTTTTACAACCTGAGCTTTGCCATTGTTACAAATAGCTTTATTACCCTGTCTGTTTGTAATTATAACATCTTCATAAACACCATCTTTTACATCTTCTGCGCCCCGATCTTCAAATTTTGCAGCCCATTTATTATAGCAGTTTAAATCACTTACTTTTTCTTGTGAAAAACCGATTATTGATAACAATAAAAATACAAATACACTTAAATTCTTCATTTTAACTTTTTCTTAGTAGTTTCAAACATACAAATAAAATTAAATATTTTAAAAACAATTGTAATATAAAAAATTATTAACTTGCCACGTATGTTGGTTAAGACATTTGGATATGCCGTACAGGGTATTAATGCTACAAAGGTTACCATAGAAGTAAGTATTGGTGTTGGCATAAATTTTTACTTAGTGGGTCTGCCAGATAGTGCTGTTAAAGAAAGCCAGCAACGCATTGATACGGCATTAAAACAGGTAGGGCTTAAAATTCCGGGTAAGCAAATAACTGTTAATATGGCTCCGGCCGATATTCGAAAAGAAGGATCGGCTTACGATTTACCAATAGCCATAGGTATTTTGGCAGCTAGCGAACAAATTAACCATGCAAAGATTGCAGATTATGTCATTATGGGTGAATTGGCATTAGACGGAGAAATTCGACCAATTAAAGGAGCTCTACCAATTTCAATTCAAGCCAAACTCGATGGGTTTAAAGGCATTATTTTGCCGGCTCATAACGCTAATGAAGCTGCTGTTGTAAATGGCTTAGAGGTTTTATTTGCCGATAATTTGAAACAAGTTATTAATTTTTTTAATGATTCCGAAATATTACAAAAAGCAGAAATCAATTTAAACGAATCCTTTTTTACAAATTTGGAAACCATTGAATTTGACTTTGCGGATGTAAAAGGGCAGGAAAACATTAAACGAGCTCTAGAAATAGCGGCTGCCGGAGGTCATAATGTAATACTTATTGGCCCTCCAGGAGCCGGAAAAACAATGTTAAGCAAGCGATTGCCAAGCATTTTACCCCCCTTAACAATTGATGAGGCTTTAGAAACAACAAAAATTCATAGTGTGGCAGGTAAAACAGGAAAAAGCCTTGGTGGATTGATAGTTCAACGACCTTTTAGAAGCCCACATCACACTATTAGCGATATTGCATTGGTGGGTGGTGGAAATAATCCTCAGCCAGGCGAAATTAGTTTAGCGCATAATGGCGTACTGTTTTTAGATGAATTACCCGAATTTAAAAGAACAGTTCTCGAAGTAATGCGCCAACCCCTAGAAGACAGGGTTGTAAGCATAAGCAGGGCGAAATTCAGTGTCGAATACCCTGCTAGTTTTATGTTAGTGGCAAGCATGAATCCATGCCCATGTGGTTTTTATAATCACCCCGAAAAGGAATGTGTATGTGCTCCGGGCGTAGTTCAAAAATATTTAAGTAAAATAAGCGGACCATTATTAGACAGGATTGATTTACACGTTGAAGTAACCCCTGTTCCCTTTAATGAATTAATGAAACAACAGACAAACGAACCAAGTAAATTCATAAGAGAGCGTGTTATAAAAGCAAGAGAGATTCAAAGTGGCAGGTATAAAAACGAGTCGAGTATTCATTGTAATGCGCAAATGCGCACAAAAGATTTAAAAGTTTATTGTAATTTAAATGAGAGTGGTACACTCCTTTTAAAAAATGCTATGGAACGATTGGGATTAAGTGCCAGAGCGTACGATAGAATTTTAAAAGTTGCCAGAACTATTGCCGATTTGGATTGTTCAGATAACATAGAAACTAATCATATTGCTGAGGCAATACAATATAGGAGTTTAGACAGAGACGGCTGGGCAGGATAGTTTAATTTGAATAAAAGAATAACATATTTAATCATAACATTAATTGTAGGTTTTTTTTGTAAAGCACAAATCAATCAACAGCGGTTTTTAGACGATTTTAATAAATCAGATTTAAAAAATAAAGTACGAATTGTAGCAAATTCAAAATTTGAAGATATAAAGGAAGTATATCCTAAAATCAAAGATACCTTAGATCATATAAAGCGTATTATATATAATAATACAGAAAGCAAAGAGGCTAAGTTTTTATTTGATAAAATTGAGGCAGACATTGAAATGTATAATAGTAATTATGCAAAAGCAATTTTTATTTTAGAAAACAGTTTAGATAATCATGCCCAAACTACTGATGATTCGTTAACATGCTTAATACTTTTAAAAGCATCTTTATTAAAAATACAAGATTATATAAAGGCTTTTGAGGCAAACAGATTAATTGAAAAAATTGCGCATAGAAAATCAAAAAATTTTTCAATGGATTTTGGGGCCGCAAAAAGTACATTATTCTATAATATAGGCTTAACCAAAGAAGCCATAAAACAAAGGAGGGTTGAGTATAATAAACAATATAATCCTAACGATACTGATTTAATAGTTGGATTTTATAATGATATGGGTGTTTTTTACAATAATATTGAAAATACCGACAGTGCTGAAGTTTATTTTATTAAAGCCAAACAACTTTTAAATACGATCAAAGTTCCCGAAAAGAAGATAGTGTTTTATACTTTTTTTAAAGGCTTAGTGGATGGAAATTTGGGAAATTGTTATTTTATCAGTGGACAAGTACGGACTGCCATACCCTTTATAAAAAATGACGTTTATGGAAGTATAATGTCTAAAAATTTTGAAAGCGCTTCAAATGCATACCAGTTATTAGCAAAATGTTATATCGATCTTAACGAACCAGCTAGCGCAAAACAATATATAGATTCAGCAGCTAAACTTGTTAGCACATACAATATTGCATCTAAATCTTCGCTCAATTTTATTCTTCTAAAAGCCGATTACTATAACCTTACTAACGATTATAAAAATGCTAGCGAAAATTATTTAGATTATATAAAATTAAGAGATAGTATTAATGTTGCAGATAAAGAAAGACAAATGCTTAACGAAGAAGTAGCTTTTAATGTTGAGCAAAAGGAGATTGAAATAGCAGAAAAGAATGCTACTCTTGAATTAAATAAGTTGAATGATGCGAAACAAAAAACGTTTCGAGCATACTTATTGGCCGGTATATTAATGTTAATTGGCATTATAGTGTTTTTGATTTTAAATAATAGGTATGTGAAAAAAAGAGAAGAGGAGCTCTCTATTAAAAATATGAAAATTAATAATCAGAACATCTTAATTGAACAATCTTTAAAGGAAAAGGAACTACTCATAAAAGAAATTCATCATAGGGTAAAAAATAATTTACAAATTGTTACCAGTATGCTTAGCTTGCAAATTGGCAAAATTAATGATGAAAAAACGGAATCGATTTTGCGGGAAGCAAAGCAAAGAATTAGTTCAATTGCTTTAACTCACCAAATGCTTTATCAAAAAGATAATTTATCAAATATAATTTTGGGGGAATATGTAGAAAAACTGGTGCGTCAAATAGAGGCATCTTTGCCGAATACCTCTATTACATTAGAAACTAATATTACCTGTAAAGACAAAAGAGTAAGTATTGATAATGCCGTTCCCTTAGGGCTTTTAATAAATGAAGTACTTACCAATGCCTACAAGCATGCATTTCCTAATAATGAAAATGGAACAATAAGCGTAAGTTTATTTGATAATAATGCCAACTGTAAATTAGTAATAGCAGACAATGGGGTTGGTCTACCATTAGAAATTAAAGAAACTGAAACCCCATCTATGGGTATGGAATTAATTCAAATACTTGCTGAGCAATTGGATGCGAATTTGATAATTGAAAGAGAGCTGGGAACAAAATTTATATTAGATTTAAAGGCCGATTTAAAAGCAAATTAAAATTGAAAGAGGTTAATCAAATAATATTAGATCTAAAACGAAAAATATATAAACCCATTTATTTTTTGTGCGGTGAAGAAGCATACTACATTGATTTAATAAGTGATTATATTGAAAATAATGTTTTAGAGGAGGCCGACAGGGAGTTTAATCAGAATGTAGTTTATGGTAAGGATGCTGATTTAGTTGGTATTTTGAGTTTGGCTAAACAATTTCCAATGATGAGTGATTATCAGGTTGTAATAGTTAAGGAAGCACAAAATATTAAAGAATTGAATAAAAGCAATTCGGGAGATGGAGAAAGTAAATCTGACAAAAATTCGTCTAATTCGGCTTCGCAACAATTTTTGAGTTACATTAATAATCCACAAACTACTACAATTTTGGTATTTGCGTTTAAATACAAAAGTATTGATAAGCGAAGTGCTATTGCAAAGGCCTTACAAAAGCATGCTGTTTTTTTAGAAACTTCAAAATTATATGACAATCAAGTACCTGAATGGATTACAAATTATGTAAAAGATAAGAATTATTCAATTGGCCCTAAAGCGTCATTTTTATTAGCAGAATTTTTAGGAAACGATTTGAGTAAGATTACAAATGAAATAAATAAATTGGTTATTAATATCCCAGAGGGAAATGAAATAACACATGAATTAGTGAGTGATAATATAGGTATAAGTAAAGAGTACAATGTATTTGAACTTCAAGACGCCTTAGCTAAAAAAGATATTTTAAAGGCAAACAGAATAATAAATTATTTTTCTTCTAATGAAAAGGAACATCCACCCGTTTTGGTAATTAGTTCCCTATTTAGTTATTTTTCAAAAATTTTAAAATATCATTTTATTCCCGACAAAAGTAAATTTGCAGCAGCTCAAGCTTTGGGTGTTAATCCGTTTTTTGTAGATGGATACGCAAAAGCAGCTGGTCAATACAATACCAATAAACTAAAGCATATTTTTAGTTACTTAAAAGAAATTGACTTAAAAACTAAGGGAGTTGATAATAGCGGTATAGAAAATGGTGAATTAATGAAAGAACTAATTTTTAAAATTTTACACTAGTTCTTAAAAAGTAATTTCAAAGGAAGTTCCTTTAGGTGTGTTGTTTTTTACTAAAATCTTTCCATTATGGTTTTTTACTAAATAATTTACAATGTATAAACCTAATCCTGTTCCTTTTGCATTTCGTGTTTCTTCATTACCTGCTCTATAAAATTTGGTAAATATCTTTTTCTTGTCTGTTTCTGAAATGCCACATCCTTTATCACTCACTACTAATTGAGAATTGGAATTGGTTTTTTTTAAACTTAAAGTTATTTCCTTTTCGTTAAAAGAATATTTAAAAGCGTTATCAACTAAATTGGTTATAATCGAAGGGAATATGGTTTTGTCAATTGGTAAAAAAATATCCTTATCTAAAGAAATTAATAGTTCTTTTTTAGCAAGCTCATTTTTATAATATCTGTTTAAAATAGTTTCAATCAATTCACTAATGTTTTCGTTTTCTTTTTTAAAAATAAATTCTCCCGAATCCAGACGGCTGGCAATTAAAACATTATCAATTAAATTATTTAAACGCTCGGTTTCTATAAGGGCGTTTCCAATTAGTTCTTGTTGTTTTTCTTCTTCCAATTTATGTTTTTGTAATGTTTGCAATTGCAGTTTGGTAGCGGCAATGGGGGTTTTTAATTCATGGGTAATGCTTAATAAGAAATTTTTTTGTTGGATCGTTAGCTCTAATTCTTTTGCAAAAGCTTTCCTAATTTTAAAAATACCAAAAAGCAGAAGTAAAAGAAAAACGGTACCCTCACCAACTATCATTACGGTTTGTTTTGTTTTTTTTGCATGTAAGAGTTCAACTTCTTTTCTAATAATTTCAGGATTAGTTGATGAAAGTTCAGCGAGCTTTTGTTTTTCGGAAATTATCTGACCGGTTTGTTTTACTAACAATACCTCCCACCATAAAAATTGAATAATGATGTATCCAAATAGGATACTGAAAATTAATATTGAGGGTGATTTTTTTGTCAAGGATTTAAATACTAATACTAATACTAATCCTCTAAAGGTTTTTCAATAAAATTAAATTTTACTTCAACTACTTCAGAAAATTCTTCGCCAAGTTCCAAAACATCTTCGTCTTCATAATACCATGTGAATGATAATTTAGCACCAGAGGCATCGCAATACGATTTTACTTTTTTAAGAATAGTCATTATTACACGTGTAGTGGCCGTATTCAAATATTCTACATCAAAAGTAAATTCAATATTTTTCGGTTCTGTTTTAATAAACTCATCAATCCAATCATTTATGGTTTTATTAAAGTGTATGATGTTTTCTGGAATTGAAATTCCTCCAATATAAAGCTTGCCATTGGCTTCAAATTCAACTTTTAGTGTGTATTCTGTTGCTGCTAATATCAAATCTTTCATAAAGTAAAAGTAAAGTTAAATCAATGATAAATTATTAAGTGAATGTTAAAGTTCTATCCACTAAAATACTATATTTTTTTAAATTTATTATTTAGGTTTAAAAATTATTGCTAAACATTGTACTCCGCCTTAAAGCCAGATAAAATCGACTCTATTTGATAAAGCACCTCCGAGGACTTTTTAATGGAGGTAACTTCTTCAATAGTTAACCATAGGCGGTTGTTTTGCTCTTTTAATTTGCAACGATTTGGAAATTTTTGAGCAAAGGCCAAGGCCGATTTAAACATGGGACTATTAAAATAGTCGCTATCCTGTTTGCTTAAAAAATAAGTCAGCAATTTGCCATTTTTTAAGGTTAATTTTTCAAACCCAAGCTTCATGGCCTGCCAACGCATTCTTACTAAACTTATTAATTCTACGGCTTCATTTGGAGTTGGTCCAAATCGGTCACGCAAATTGTTTTCAAAAGTCACTAAATCTTCTTCTTTGGTAATATTATCTAATTCTCTATATAGTAATAACCGTTCAGTTAAACTACTTACATATACTTCAGGAATTAACAATTGCAAATCGGTTTCAATTACTGTATCCTTTACAAACTGACGAGAGAAAATGGATTTATCTATTCCCTCATCATTGCCCACGGCATCTTTATACCAGTCCTCTTCCTTCAACTCTTCCATGGCTTCGTTTAGTATTTTCATATAGGTATCAAAACCCATATCATTTATAAAACCACTTTGTTCGCCCCCCAATAAATTTCCGGCGCCTCTTATATCTAAATCGCGCATAGCAATTTGAAAACCACTTCCTAAATCACTAAAATCAACTATAGCCTTTAAGCGTTTACGGGCTTCGCCAGTTAGTAAAATTTGTGAAGGCGCCAACAAGTAACAAAATGCTTTTTTATTGCTTCGCCCAACTCTACCACGCATTTGATGTAAATCGCTTAATCCAAAATTATGTGCCTGATTAATTATAATAGTGTTTGCATTACTAATATCTAGTCCACTTTCAATAATTGTTGTTGCAACGAGTACATCATAATCCCCCTCCATAAAACCAAGCATAACGTCTTCCAACTTATCCCCATCTAATTGCCCATGTCCTATGGCAATTCTTGCATCAGGCACCATACGCTGAATAATACCTGCAATTTCCGCAATATCGTTTACACGATTATGTACAAAAAACACCTGCCCTCCACGGCTTAATTCATAGCTTACAGCGTCTCTTATCAACTCTTCATTAAAGGTATGAAGCTCTGTTTGCACCGGATATCGGTTGGGTGGGGGAGTGGAGATGACGCTTAAATCACGAGCGCCCATTAAACTAAATTGTAATGTACGCGGAATTGGAGTAGCAGTGAGCGTCAAAGTATCAATACTTGTTTTAAAGGTTTTTAATTTATCTTTTACGCCCACACCAAATTTTTGCTCTTCATCAATAATCATTAAACCTAAATCTTTAAACTTAACATCCTTTCCAACCAATTTATGTGTGCCAATAATAATATCTATTTTTCCAGATGCTACGTTAGCCAAAGTGTCTTTTTGTTGTTTTGCACTTCTAAAGCGGTTAATATAATCAACAGTACAGGGTAAATTTTCTAAGCGTTTTTTAAAGGTTTTATAATGTTGATAGGCCAAAATAGTTGTAGGCACTAAAATGGCTACTTGTTTGCTGTCACATACTGCCTTAAAAGCAGCACGAATAGCAATTTCTGTTTTGCCAAATCCTACATCTCCACACACCAATCTATCCATCGGATGAGGTTTCTGCATGTCTTTTTTTACATCGGCGGTAACTTTTAATTGATCGGGCGTATCTTCATAAATAAAACTTGCCTCTAGCTCATGTTGTAAATAATTATCCTGCGGAAAAGCATGACCTGGTTTTGCCTTACGTTCTGCATATAGTTTTATCAAATCAAATGCAATTTCTTTTACGTTGCGTTTTGTTTTTTGCTTTAATATTTGCCAGGTATTGCTACCCAGTTTATCAACGCGTGGCACGTGACCTTCCTTTCCACTATATTTACTGATGCGATGAAGGGAATGAATGCTAACATACAAGGTGTCATTATCTTTAAATAACAACTTTACGCATTCTTGAATTTTACCATTGCTTTCAATTTTTTGCAAACCTGCAAATCTACCAATACCATGATCTATATGCGTTACGTAATCACCTGGGTTAAGGGTTAAAATCTCCTTAATAGTAAAAGCTTCTGCACTTTGATGTTTTACTTCTTTTAATTTAAAGCGATGATAACGCTCAAAAATTTGATGGTCGGTGTAAACAGCAATTTTTAAATCATGGTCAATAAAACCTTCGTGAATGTTAAGGCAAACATATTCTATTAATGTTTCATAAGTGCGATGTTCTTTAGCTAGCAAGTCATTAAAAATGCTTATTAATCTTTCAGCTTGTTTGGTATTATCTGTTAAAAAATAATTGCTATAACCTTTGGTTTTATTTTCTTTTAAATGAGCAATTAATAAATCGAAATTTTTATTAAAAGAGGGTTGAGGTTGTTGGGTGAAAATAATTTTCTCGGAAGATAAAGCCGTTTTTAAACCAAACTCAAAAATGGTATAATTTTTTAATTGAGTTTTTAATTCGTTCGACGAGGCATATAATTTTTCAGGTGCTAATTGTGCTACTTCGCCTTTATGATTGTTAAAGGCAAGAACAGCTTTTTCTAATTTTTTGTCAAATATATCCAGCGTGTATTCAATATCTTCAATAAATAAGAATGATTGGTTGGCATCAAAATAGTTTAAAAGCATTGCTTTTTCTTCAGCAAACAAACTGGAATTGATGTTAGGAATAATGGTTACAAAATCAAAAGAGGCAGTTGATAATTGCGAGGAAGGGTCAAAAGTTTTAATCGCTTCAACATCGTTGCCAAATAATTCTATTCGGTAAGGATATTCATTTGCAAAAGAATATACATCTATGATTCCTCCTCTTAAAGAAAATTGTCCTGGCTCAAATACAAAATCAACATGCTCAAAATCATAAGAATTTAAAAATTCAGAAATAAAATCTGTGCTTAATTTTTCTCCTTTCTTTATTTGTAGCGTATTTTGAGCCAATTGTTTTTTAAGGGTTACTTTTTCACAAAGGGCTTGGGGATAAGTAACCACTACTCCATTAAAATGTTCTTTACTCAATAAATTTAAAACTTCGGCACGTTCTTGAATGTTGGCATTGGTAGTTTTTTCAATCTGATAAGGTTGACGATAAGTTTCAGGAAAAAAAAGAATACGGCTTTCAGGTAAAAGAGTTTCTAAATCATTTAGTACATAAGCCGCTTTTTCTTTATCGGAAGCTATAATTAATAATGGATATTGTATTTTGTCGTAAAAGGACTGTATGTAAAAAGGTAAAGCACTTCCATTAAAACCCTGTAACCATAGGTTTTTTTGTTGATTTTGGATTTTAGAAATGTAAATTCCAAATAAGGTGGAATTTTGAGCCATTGAGCCTTTAAAATTACATATAAAACACTCATTTTAATGAAACGAACCAATATTTAACAAAATTCCGCTTGACAATATTAAATTAACGTTATATATTTGTAAGAGACAAATTAACTAAATCCATTTAAAAACAACATCATGAAAAAAAATCTATTAACTTTAGGTTTAATGATTGCTGGAGTTGCTGCTATTTCGCAGGTACCTCGCAAAACATTATTCGAAGAATTTACAGGAGAGAATTGTGGTCCTTGTGCATCAACTAATCCCGCTTTAAATGTTACTCTAGCTGGAAACCCCAACGTTATTGCTTTAAAATGGCAAGTTCCAATCCCATCTGCTCCAACAGCAACATGGTCTTTATGGCAAACAAATCTTAGCGAAATTCAATGGCGTTATACAGGTGCTGGTTATGGATATCCAAGTCAAAATACTTCAACCAATTCGGTTACTAGTGGTATCAACTCAGCTCCGTCTGGTCGTTTTGATGGCCAACACCAATGGACTTTTGGCGCTACTTCTGATCATCCATTTTATGTAAGCAACACGGTAATTAATAATGCTGCAGCTGTTACAACTCCTTTTGGAATCACTATGACTCCGGTTTGGGATGGTACTTTCAGCAATGCTGTTGTTTCGGTTACTGTTGCTGCTGCTTCATCGTTTACATCTGTAGGCGCATTAGTTTTCCGTTTATGTTTAATCGAACGCAAAATTAATTTCCCTACCGCTCCAGGAACGAATGGCGAAAAAGATTTTGAAGATGTTGTTCGTAAGTCTTACCCAACTATTCAATCTGGTACTGCTTTAAGTGGCACATGGACAGCTGGTCAAGTTCAGACATTTACAATTGCTTGTGCAGCTCCTTCTTATATTGTTGATAAGTCGCAAATGGCTTTTGTTGGATTTATTCAA
The DNA here is from genome assembly GCA_033763945.1 of Bacteroidota bacterium. GTDB lineage: Bacteria > Bacteroidota > Bacteroidia > B-17B0 > Aurantibacillaceae > Aurantibacillus. Next base: position 278,953 of record JANRJN010000017.1, read on the forward strand.
GATGACGGAAATAAAAAAGTAATGCAAGCAGAAAGAACGGCTCAGCCTTCAATACCAAATGATGCAAAAGTAAGTTCTATTGTTGCAACAGCATTTTCATGTAGCAATTCTATTAATCCATCTGTTGCGGTTAAAAATATTGGCAGCAATTCAATTACTTCTTTAACTATTACTCCATACATCGACGGAGTTGCTCAAACTGTTTATACTACTGCGGTTAGTATTGCAAGTGGTGCAACATCTACGGTTGCTTTAAGTACTTATACGGCAACTAGTGGTTCTCACACATTCTCAGTAAATATTAACGGTGTTAGTGGTGGTGATGTAAATACTGCAAATAATACCGGTTCAAGCAGTTTTGCATTAGTTCAAACTTATTTCCCTGGTCCTGTAACAGAAGGATATGTTTCTACTACTTTCCCTCCAACAAATTGGTTTAAAACCAATGCTGATGGTGGAGCAGCTAATTGGTCACGCAATAGTACCGCTGGTGTAGCTCCTTCAGGTGCAGGTGCAGCAAAATATGATTTTTATAATAATGCTGTAATTGGCGACTCTGATGATTTGTTTTTACCTCCATCTGATTTAACCGGTATTACAAGTCCTTCTTTAACTTTTGATGTGGCATATGCGTTTTATACAGCAGTTCCAAATAACGAAAGCGATAAATTAGAAGTATTTTGCTCTACAAACTGTGGTGCTACTTGGACTAGTATTTATATGAAAGCTGGTACAACATTAACTACCGCTCCTTTAACCACTGCAGCTTTTGTTCCAACAGCTCTACAATGGCGTAATGAGGTAGTTGCTTTACCAGCAGGTGCTTCTAATAATCCAAGTGTATTAGTTAAGTTTACTGCAACTTCAGATTATGGTAATAACCTATATATTGATAACGTAAACTTAGGTCAAGCTACAGTTACTGCTGTTAAATCAATTGCTGCTAGCGAATTTAACGTTGAGTTATTTCCAAATCCAAGTTCAGAATTTACTAACTTAAATGTTACAACTAAAAACGCTTCTAGCGCTAAAGTTTTAGTTTACAACACTATCGGTCAGTTAGTGTCTGAAAAAGCAGTTACTTTAAATGAAGGCTTTAACAATATTACTATTGATACGAAAACATTAAGTAATGGTGTTTATAATGTTGTTTTATCTTCTTCAAACGGAAGCATTGCTAAAAAATTAACTGTTTCTAAATAATTAACTTTTAAATATAAATTAAAAGCCTTACCTTTATGGTAAGGCTTTTTAAATTAGTTATAATTATGAAAAAATTTTTACTTTCTATTTTTACAATTGGTTCTTTGGTTGCGGTATCTCAAACGAGTTTATTGGTAACAAACTATATAGCTGCTACAACTATAGCGCCTAATTCAACTGTTAATATCCCAACAACAATTAATACAACTACTAGTATGGATATTGATATTAAAAACATTAGTGGCTCTACTAAATCATATCATGTAAAACGTTACGATGTTTCCTTAAACTCTGGAGCTTTGGCTTATTTCTGTTTTGCAGGAACCTGTTACGGAGCTTCAACTTATACTTCACAAACTGCAATAACATTAAACGCAAATCAAAGTTCTTCTCAAATAAGTGGATCTTTTAATATGTTGACAGCGGATATAGATGAAGGTTCTGTCCTTGGGGTTAGTGTTGTTAAATATACATTTTATAATACCGCATTATTAAGTGACTCTGTTCAAATAACATTAAAATATAATGGCACACCGACGGGTATAAATGAAAGTTCAAATGTTTCCATTTCTTCTTTTGAAGCATATCCTAATCCTGCAAGTGATTTTACTTCTTTTAAAATTAATTCATCAAAAAACACTGATGCCAAATTGGAAGTATTTAATTCTTTAGGTAGCGTGGTTTCATCAAAAAATATTTCTTTAAACGAAGGAAAAAATAAGCTGGATTATAACGTTGAAAATTTATCTTCTGGTATTTATTTTGCGAGTATAAAAATCGGTGGTTCAACAACTACTAAAAAGTTTATAGTAAAATAAATTCAAATACTTTTTAAAAATAAAAAAGGCTTAGATAATTTTCTAAGCCTTTTTTATATGATTATTTTTATCAATTGGCTACGACCTTAACCTATATTTTATTGGTAACTGGTAATACACTTTCACAGGAACTCCTTTTATTTTAGCAGGCGTTTTAAAGTTTGGGATTAAACTCACTACTCTTAAAGCTTCTTCATCCATTCCGTATCCTGCAGAATTTAATAAATTTAAATTACCAACTTTACCATTTTCATCCACAACAAACTTAACAAACACAGTGCCTTCTTTATTTTCATTATATGCCGACGCTGGATATTTTAATTTAGAGCCAACAAAGAGATAAAGCGCTTTTAGGCCACCTTCAAACTCGGGATTTGAGTCAACTTCAAACGTTTGTTTTGTTTCACCACCAGACTTGCCTGTTGTATTATTTGCTATGGCAGTATTTGTGCCGTTGCTAGGTGTTGTGCTTCCATCATTGTTGGTTACAGAACTTGTAATTGCGCCGGTATTGATAGGCGTTGTGGCTGCGGTGTTTGTAACAATAGAAGTTGAATCAGCAACTTTTGTTGAAGTAGTTGTTTCTGTAGTTGTTTTTTGCTGTTGTTGCGCCGCTTCTGTTTTTTCAACTTTTTCTTCTTTTTTCATGTCCATGGGCTCATCAAGTTTTACCACGGTAGTAATGGTACTATCATTAAACTCTATTTGACCTGCCAAACCTTGGTTATTCGGATTGTTTCTATGGGTGTAATAATATGCACTACCCATAATGCTTGTAAATCCAAATGCCATAATGGCAATAGACTTTACCAAAGTGTTACCGTAAGTTGAACGAATAGCATAAGCCCCATAGTTTTTGTTGCGATTGGCAAAAATAATATCATTTATTTTTTGCTCGTTATTTATTAAATAGCTCATTTTTTTAGTTTTTAAAAGTTTCAATTCTTTTAAATTTATTAGCGCTCAATAAATTACTTAGAATCTTGATGTAAAATTAATTCCATCAAGGCTAACTTTAAACAACATACTTAAAAGTGGCAGACTATTGTTTTTATCTGGACGGTTTTTGTAGAAAAATGGTTGTTCAATTAGCTATTAAATTAACAATAAGCCTTACCTTTATGCCCTATGTTGAAGAATGATTTATTATTAAAAGCCGCAAAGGGTTTAGATGTTGAGCGGGCTCCGGTGTGGCTGATGCGCCAGGCAGGACGAGTTTTACCAGAATACAGAGCTACCAGAAGTAAGGCAAAAAATTTTGTTGAATTTGTGAAAAACCCCGAATTAGCGGCTGAAGTTACGATACAACCGGTTGATATATTAGGCGTTGATGCTGCGATTATTTTTAGCGATATATTAGTAATACCCGAAGCAATGGGCCTGCCTTATGAAATGATTGAAGCGAAAGGGCCAAGGTTTGTAAATACAATTAAAGCGAAAGTGGATATTGATAATTTAAAAATTGCCGAAGCGGGTGATTTGGATTATGTGATGCAGGCTTTAAAATTAACGAAGAGAAATTTAGATAACCGTGTACCACTAATTGGTTTTGCCGGCGCACCATGGACTTTGCTAGCATACATGGTGGAAGGAAGTGGTAGTAAAACATTTAGTAAAGCCAAACAGTTTTTATATACCGAGCCTCAATTGGCACATCAATTATTAGAAAAAATTACACAAAGCACTATTAATTATTTAAAAGGTCAGGCTGCAGCCGGGGCTGATTTATTACAGATTTTTGATTCTTGGGCAGGTGTACTCAGCGAGAAAATGTTTTATGAATTTTCATTAACCTATATTTCTAAAATTTGTGATGCTTTATCTCCGTTGGTTCCGGTTACTGTTTTTGCAAAAGATGCGCATTATGCCATCCAAAAAATTTCGGAAACAAGTTGTAATACTATTGGATTAGATTGGACAATTGACCCTAAGCATGCTAGAAATTTAAGTAATGGAAAAACTTTGCAAGGTAATGCCGACCCTTGTTTATTATATGCCAACGAGCAAACTATTGTTAAAGAAACTCAAAACATGTTAAGTGCTTTTGGTAAGAAAAACTACATCTGTAATCTTGGACACGGCTTGTATCCTGATTTGGATAAGGAAAAGGTAAAACTGTTTGTGGATGTGGTTAAAGACTATAAATGGTAATAAACCGTTATTACTTTTAAAATTTATATCTTTACGTAGTAAATTATCAAATGTCAAAAGAAACAATCTTACGTTGCTCCATGTGTGGACGCGACAAAAAAGAAACCAAAATATTAATTGCCGGTATAAACGGTCATATTTGCGATAATTGTGTAACTCAGGCTTATGCAATTGTTAAGGAAGAAAACGGCGGTAATCAAAAACAACAAATACAACAAGCGCTTACACTATTAAAGCCTACAGCCATTAAACAAAAGTTAGATGAATATGTAATAGGTCAGGATGATGCTAAAAAAGTGTTGAGTGTTGCTGTTTACAATCATTTTAAACGTATTGCTCACGTTAGCAAAAGTAATGAAGATGAAATTGAAATTGATAAAAGCAATTTAATTTTAGTGGGAGAAACAGGTACCGGAAAAACATTGTTGGCCCGCACAATTGCTAAAATGTTAAATGTTCCGTTTTGTATTGCCGATGCAACGGTTTTAACTGAAGCCGGCTATGTGGGTGAAGATGTAGAGAGTATTTTAACTCGGTTATTGCAAGCTGCCGATTACGATGTGGCTGCCGCGGAAAAAGGAATTGTATTTATTGATGAGGTAGATAAAATTGCACGTAAAAGTGATAACCCATCCATTTCACGTGATGTGAGTGGGGAAGGTGTGCAGCAGGCGATGTTAAAGTTGTTAGAAGGAACAGTAGTAAATGTTCCACCACAAGGCGGACGTAAACACCCTGATGCAAAAATGATACAGGTGAATACAAAAAATATTTTATTTATTTGCGGTGGCGCCTTTGATGGCATTGAAAAGAAAATCGCCAATCGCTTAAATACGCAAGCAGTAGGCTATTCAGCTAGTGTGGTTGCTGAGGAAATAGATAAATCAAATTTATTACAATACATAAGTCCTCAGGATTTAAAAGCATTCGGATTAATTCCTGAATTAATTGGACGCTTGCCGGTACTTACCTACTTAAAACCATTGGATAGAGCCACATTGCGGAGTATATTAACCGAACCAAAAAATGCTTTAGTGAAACAATACGTGCATTTATTTAAAATGGAAGGTTGTAAATTAAGTATTGACGATGATGTTTTGGATTTAATAGTAGATAAAGCCATCGAGTTTAAATTGGGTGCTCGTGGTTTGCGAGGTATTTGTGAGGCTATAATGACAGATGTAATGTACACTCTGCCAAGTGAAGAAAAACCAGCAAAACAATTAACCATAACTATGGATTATGCTTTAGAGAAACTAAAAAATGCAAAGCTCACACATTTGCAGGTGGCATAAGTCACTATGTTTCTATTGGTGCTGATTTTACTTTACGGGTTTCGCTTATTATAATTGGCACTATTATTAGTGTTGGACCAAGCCATAAAACTAGTTGTGGTAAAGGAATATGTTCACTTTGATTTACAACAAACGCAGTGATGGCACCAATATAACTACCACACATATTTCCAATATGTACTTTTAGCCATAGCATTGTTGCTTTAGGTTTTTCAATGAGTCGCTTAATATTTTTATAAACACCTAACACCCCCATAATACCAAATACCAGAGGAATAATAAAATTGCTTGTTGCAGAATTAAAATAATAATAGATAGCAAATACAATCATGCCGATAAAGGTAATGCCCGCAGTTATGTCCAATGCCCAATCGATAAATTTTGGTTTTTGTGAAATGTTAAGTTGTTTAAGTCTTAATGCCCTGTATGCTAAACATGCGGCATAATATGTAAATATGGCAATTAGAAATAAAAAAATATTTTCCTTATATAAAGAAATGTATACCCCGGTAATAAAAATAACCGTCATGCAGATGAAATAAATTTTTCCGATTTTTTTGTGTTTAGGCGTTTTTCTTTTTAACAGTATTGCAATTGCTCCAAATAGAAGAGCTCCAAATCCTGCTATTACATGAATAATTAATGAGTATTTAATAAATTGTTCCGTGAACTAAGAAATTAATTCGCCATACAAATCAAAATCGGTAGCGCTGGTAATTTTTACGTTTACAAAACTCCCAATACTTATATAGTCAGTGTTTGTAGCTTTAACTAACACTTCGTTATCAACATCGGGGCTATCGAATTCGGTTCTTCCAACAAAATACCCACCTTCTTTTCTATCGAAGAGTACTTTAAATTGCTTGCCTATTTTTTGTTGGTTGAGGTTAAAAGAAATTTCTTGTTGAACTGCCATAACGGAATCGGCACGTTTTCTTTTTAGCTTTTCAGTTACATTGTCTTTTAAGCTAAAGGCATACGTATTCTCTTCATGCGAATAGGTGAAGATACCCAATCGTTCAAATTTCGAATCTTGAACCCACTGTAACATTTCTTGATGGTCTTGTTCCGTTTCTCCCGGATAACCTGCAATTAAAGTAGTTCTAATAGTTATGCCAGGAACCTTGTCGCGAATTTGATTAACTGTATCAATTGTTTTTTGTTTGGTAATACCACGGCGCATGCTCTTCAACATATTATCGCTAATGTGTTGCAAAGGCATATCTAAATAATTGCACACGTTTTTTTTGTTATTCATTACGTCCAATACTTCCATAGGGAAACCGCTTGGAAAGGCATAGTGCAGGCGAATCCATTCAATACCATTCACATCACTTATTCTATCAATTAAATCGGCTAGCTCTCTTTTTTTATAAATATCTAATCCGTAATAGGTTAAATCTTGTGCAATTAATAATAATTCTTTTGTACCATTGGCAGCCAATGTTTTAGCCCGTTGCACTAATTCTTCTTTTGCTACGGAAACATGTTTTCCTCGCATTAACGGTATAGCGCAGAAGCTACATGGCCGGTCGCAGCCCTCGCTAATTTTAAAGTAAGCGTAATGATTGGGTGTAGTTAGCAAGCGTTCGCCAACCAATTCATGTTTATAATCAGCTTTAAGAGTTTTTAAAATTTTTGGTAATTCTCGCGTGCCAAAATAAGCATCCACTAAAGGAATTTCTTTTTCTAAATCTGATTTATAACGCTCGCTTAAACAGCCGGTAACATATACTTTCTCCACCTCACCATTTTTTTTGGCATCTACGTAACGTAAAATCGTATCAATACTTTCCTGTTTGGCATTCTCTACAAAGCCGCAGGTATTTATAATAACTATTTGATGATCGTTGCCAGTACCTTCATGTTCTACATCAAACTTATTTGCTTTTAGCTGCCCCATTAAGACTTCGCTATCTACCAAATTTTTACTGCAACCAAGGGTAACTACGTTTACTTTATTTTTTTTTAGGGTACGGGTTTTCATTGATGTAAAGGTATGGAAAATATGTGCAATGTGATTTGCTAATCAACAATTAGCTTTTGAGTAAAGACAATTTCATTCTTTTTTAAAACATTTAAAAGGTATATGCCATTTGCAAGTTCTGAAATATCAATATATACATTTTTTTCTTTTGTTTTTTCCTTAAAAACTAATTTGCCTTCATTATTATAAATGCATATTTTATAGGCGGTTTCGGGTTGTTTATCAAATTCTATCGTACATTTTTGTTTAGTTGGATTTGGGTATAAATTGGCAGATACTTTATTTATTGTATTTTCATGAAGTCCCACTACCGCAGTATCAACACTATTCCCAAAAGCATATTCGCCTAATTTTAAAGTGTCAATTTCTATGAACCCTTCTCTTGGCGTATTAATTATTTTGTTAAAGGGTTTCACTATTTTCCAATCATCTGCAGCATTAGCCCTATAAAATAAACAAATACTATCGCTGTTTACTTGGCACAGCAGGGTATCTAAATACCCGTAAGTTGTTCCAACAGTTTTATTGCCATCAAAATTAAATCTAATTTTGGAAATAAAACCTGGAGTTAATATACCTTCTACATTCCAAAAGTGTTGATTAGATAGTTTATTGTTTAATGGATTATTTTTGAATGGATCGGGTTTTACATAATTGTGCACAATCCTAATAAGGCTGGAATCAGTACCTTTATTAGTAACTTTTATTTGGGCTTTTCCAAGGGTATAAAAATTACTACCAATTGTTTTTATGGTTTTTGAATCACTTGAAGTGGCGTCACCAATTTTATGATCATAATTTAATGCACAGTAAGGGGAGTAATATGGAATGTTTACTGTAAAAGTTGCGGATGTACCTGACATCATTATTTTTCTGACAACACGACTCCAATCGGCTTTAAAAAAACTTAGTTCTAATGGAACATTTGAATGCAGAGTAGCAGTGCCGTAGTTTTTTTGTTTGATGGATATGATTGCATTGTAATTGTTGGCACCAATTTGAATATATTTTACACTGTCAATTGCAAAATGAGGCCACCCACCGCTTAGTACCCAGTTATTAAAAAAATCAGTCAAGTTTTGCCCACTGCTAGTCTGAAATAAATTACGTAACTCAATACTGTTTACACTTTTTAATGCGTTTTGAGTCATAGCATATTTACAAGCATTAAAAAAGGCAGTGTCTCCCATATAAGCCCTAAGGGTATGAGCAACGTCGGCTCCTTTTTTGTATACGTGGTCACCATATGTTAAATTGTGTGGTATACCTGATATGGCTCTAAAACCACCTTCTTTTTTATGAAGATTGTGCAATAAATCTTCATGTACAGCTTTGTAATTATTTAAATAGGCCGTTTTGCCATATTGCCATTCGGTAAACATATAACTGCTATACGTGGCCATACCTTCATTTATCCACATATCTTCGGCAGTTTCGCAGGTAATTAAATCGCCCCACCAATGATGTGATAATTCGTGAGCCATTAATTCGGCCTCGTAACCCATATTGCCAGCTACAGAACGTGGATAAGCAATATTAGTGGCATGTTCCATAGCGCCACTGTTAAAAGGTACTAGGCAATAACCAAACCTGTTCCAGTAATAAGGACCAAAATAATTTTCAAATCCATTAATACAGCTTTTTAAATTTACAAATCCAGCTTTCATGGCGCTTGTGTCACTGGCAACGCCAACAAGTGTAATGGGTTTAACGCCGTTTAGCGCATTAATTGTCCAGTTTACTTGACGATAATTGGCAAGAGATACCGAAGCCAAATAGGTTGGAATTTCATCGTTCATCACCCATTTGCGGGTACGCTTATTTAAAGCAATGACATCTGAAATTAATTGTCCGTTACAATAAGCCCGGCGGGTTGTATCGCTGGTAATATTAAATTCGTATTTACTTCGCTCAACAAAATTATCAAAACAAGGGAACCAAACTCTACCATAATTATGAGGTTTAGCAGCAAAACCGACACCTAAATTGTAAGCATATTGCGCCCCACCGGTATTGTCAAAATAAAAACCACCCCAGCCGCTGGCGTCGCCCTGTGGTTGACCATGATAGAAAACAGTTATTACTGAAGTATCGGATGTGTTTTTAGTAGATAAAAAATTTACTTTTAAAATAGTATCGTTGTAAGAGTATGTTAGGATAGATGCATTTTCTTTAACGGAGTCAATTAGTAATTTCAATAAGTCAAAACGAATAAAATTGCGATTATTGATTTTTGGGGCAAACTTAATTTGGGTATTGCCTGCAATTAATTTTGTGGTGAAATTACCAATTTCGAGATTGATGGTATATTTTAAAATATTAAACGTATCACTCCTTAAATTTTCAGCACTGTAGTATATTGGCGCAGCGACTTGAGCATTTTTGTTATGCTGACATGAATAATTTTGAGCATTGATTTTTAATTGAGTTAAAATAAGAGCAATAAAAAAGAGATAAACTTTTTTCATTAAATAAAGTGTTGAATCATAAATTTATGAAAAAATGAATACAAATCAAAAAAGCCTCCAATATAGGAGGCTTTCATTAATAGATTTTTATTATATTGTATTATTATCAATAAAGGGTGGAATCACAGTTGAATCATCTTTTTTCAAAAACTGTTGCTCCGGTTTATCGAAAGGACGCTTGCCGAAAATTTCTTCTAAGTCTTCTTTAAAAATCACTTCTTTTTCTAATAATTTTTCAGATAATGCAACTAATTTTTCTTTATTGCTTAAAAGAATTTGTTTAGTTTTTACATACGCAATATCAATCATTTTCTTCACCTCTTGATCAATTATTTTAGCGGTTTCTTCACTATATGGTTTGCTAAAACTATATTCGCTTTGTCCAGTACTATCGTAATAACTAATGTTACCTATTTTATCGTTTAAACCATAATACACAATACTGGCATAAGCTTGACGCGTAATCTTCTCTAAATCACTTAATGCTCCTGTACTAACTTTTCCAAACACAATTTCTTCGGCAGCACGTCCACCAAGGGCAGCACACATTTCATCCATAATTTGATCTGCAGTTGTTATTTGGCGTTCTTCTGGCAAATACCAAGCAGCACCTAAACTTCGCCCACGTGGCACTATTGTTACTTTTATCAATGGACTAGCGTGTTCTAACATCCAACTAACAGTAGCATGACCAGCTTCATGAAAAGCAATAACACGTTTTTCGTGCGGCGTAATAATTTTATTTTTTTTCTCTAAACCGGCAATAATTCTATCTACAGCATCTAAAAAATCTTGCTTGGTAACTGTTTTTTTATTTGAGCGGGCAGCAATCAAAGCAGCTTCATTACAAATATTGGCAATATCAGCACCGCTAAAGCCGGGAGTTTGGCGCGCTAAAAATTCAATATCAACCGTAGCATCAATTTTAATTTTCTTTAGATGAACCTGAAAAATTTCTTTACGTTCATTTAAGTCAGGCATATCTACATAAATCTGTCTATCGAAACGTCCGGCACGCATCAAGGCTCTGTCTAGAATATCAGCTCTGTTAGTTGCGGCTAAAATGATGACACCACTATTTGTGCCAAAACCATCCATTTCGGTTAATAATTGATTTAAAGTGTTTTCACGCTCATCGTTTCCTCCTGCTGCTGCATTTTTACCACGAGCACGACCAATAGCATCTATCTCATCAATAAAAATAATACAAGGAGCTTTTTCTTTTGCCTGACGGAACAAATCGCGAACACGACTGGCACCAACACCCACAAACATTTCCACAAAATCAGAACCACTTAAGGAGAAGAAAGGAACCTTTGCTTCTCCGGCAACAGCCTTTGCAAGTAATGTTTTACCTGTGCCCGGAGGACCAACCAATAAGGCACCTTTTGGAATTTTTGCTCCTAAGTCAGTGTACTTTTTAGGATTTTTAAGAAAATCAACAATTTCCATTATTTCCAGTTTTGCACCATCTAATCCAGCAACATCGTTGAAGGTTACGTTTACATTGGTGTTTTTATCAAATAAAGTAGCTTTAGATTTTCCAATATTAAATATCTGACCAGGACCTCCACCGCTACCACCACCGCCCATACGGCGCATCATTACAATCCATAATACCACCATAATTAATATTGGAAGTAACCACGGTAATTGGTCTGCCATAAAATTGCTTTCTTCAACACTACGAGCAAACACTTGTTTATCTTTTGGTATGCCTGCTTCTGTTTGTGTTTTTTGCATTTCCTGTAAAAAATTATCTACAGAGGGTACTGTAACCGAAAAGTGGGGCCCCTTGTAGTTTTTATCAGGAAAAATGGAAACGCCCTTAGAGTTTTTGTATCGATCGCATTTATAAGCACTATCGGGGTTAATGCTAATACGTGCCATTGTTTTATTTACAATAACAACGTCTGTTACATCACCTTTGGCAAGCATTTCGTTTAAAAATTTGCCTTGGCTAATTTCTACTAATCTACTACTAAAGTTATTCCCATAAAAAACTACAAATAGTAAAACGGCAATAACAATACCGTAAATCCAATAAAAATTGTTACCGCTATTGCCACCGCTTCCGCCAAAAGGAGAATTTTGTTTGCCAAATTTTTCCTTCATACGCTCAAATTGCTTCTTGCGCTCATCTTCAGAGTTATTTGAATTATTTTGTGGTTTTGGTTCGTTATTTTGCTCGTTGCTCATAATAAGTTATTTCATGTTTCATGTTTGATGTTAGAATATAAACTAACATCTAACGAATAATTATTCTATTGTTGTAATTTCAGCATCTCCCCATAGCGCTTCAATGTTGTAATATTCGCGAATATCCCTTAAAAAGATATGAGCCACAATATTAATATAATCTACTAAAATCCATTCTCCATTTTGATGCCCTTCACTGTGATAGGCTTTTTCGCCAGATAATTTTAATACGGATTCCTCTAAACTGTCAGCAATAGAATTAACGTGAGTGTTGCTATCCGCATCGCATATAACAAAGTAATCAGTCACTCGGTTTTCTAATTTTGTTAAATTTAAAATAGTAATATTTTTCGCTTTTCGCTCTTGCATACCCTCTACAATCGCATCTAATAATGATATGGTTTGTTCTTTAGTTGCAGTTTTTTTTGGGCGCTTACCTGTTGTTTTTTTCTTCTCGGTATTGGCAATAAAATTAGCAGCGCGTTGTTCGCGTTCCTTATCTGTTATGATTTTTTTGGCAGGTAACTTTTTAGCAGCTTTTTTAGGCGCAGCTTTTTTTATTTTTTTGGTGGCCGTTTTTATAGTTTTTTTAGCCGCTACTTTTTTTATTGGAGTTTTTGCCATTGATAGTATTTGTTGTTCTTTATTTTATTAAGTTTACACTAAACAACAAATTTAACGTTTTTGCTTTAATGGAAACACTTTTTATTGGTCGTAATATTATTTTTCTACCTGAGATTGACAGTACCAATTCTTATGCCAGCGAGCTGTTAAAGAACGTTAATGTTAGTGAAGGGACACTAGTTCATACATCAAATCAAACACAGGGTAAAGGACAACGGGGCAACAGCTGGGAGGCAGAAATAGCAGCTAATGTAACGGCAAGTATAATTTTAAAACCTGGTTTTTTAGAAATAAAAAATCAGTTTTTTTTATATCAAATTTCCGCACTTGCATGCTATGACGTTATGGCTGAATTATTAAACAATAGTCAATATGACATAAAAATAAAATGGCCAAATGACATATTGGTAAATAGAAAAAAGATTGCAGGAATTTTAATCGAGAATGGTGTTATTGGTAATACATTAAGTTGTTCGGTAATTGGATTAGGAATTAACATTAATCAAGAAAATTTTCAAGAAACATTAAATGCTACGTCTATCTTTAAATTAACCTATAGAAAATTGGCGATAGATAATGTTTTAAAGTTACTATGTAAGAATTTAGAAAAATATTATCTACAATTAAAAAACGGCAAGTTGAACGAAATATCAACTAATTATTTAAAACATTTGTTTGGTTTAAATAATTGGATTGAATTTGAAATCGATTCAAAAAAAACGACCCAATTTGTAAAAGCAATTAGCGAAGAAGGATTATTAGTTTTGAAAGACGAGTTAGGGCATGAAAAGGAATATGATGTGAAAGAAATAAAATGGATAATTTAAAAAAGTTATTTTTTCTTTGATAAACTCAAGACTTCTTTCCCGATTCCAGTAAAGGATACAATATTTAGGGGAAATTCTAAAAACACATGTAAAAAGCTTAGAAAGAATAAAACCTCTAATCCTAAATTATAGTCGTAAATATATAAAGCTATTGAAACTAGCCAAATACCAAGAGTTATAATTAAAGTTTTTTTAGGAACTAAATGCCACTTAATTACTGAGGTTTTAGAGAACCAATTGAGATAGTGATATGTATAAGCAAAAGCAATAAAGCGCATAATTACAAAGCCGGCATTGGTTGTAAATACTTGTTTAATATCTGTTAACCTATCCAAATTAAATGTATTTATTAGTCTAAAGTTTAATTCAGAGAAAAGATGGTAACTTTTTTGGGTATAATTACTTACTGTATATTGTAATCCTTGAGGTTGAACTAAAAATAATATGGCAGAACAAGCTATTAAAATCAAAATGGAAAGTGCACCAGCCTTTGATTTTTCTTTTAAAACACCAAACAGCATAAATGCCCAGGTGAAAATAAATACATGAATAATTGTAGGTAAAAATATAGCTATCCAGGTAAAATATTCCGGCACATTGTTTACAAACCCAATAAAAACTACAGTAAGTGCAATAACTACAAACCGATACAGCCAATCTTTAATAAAAACAAAGGCAATGCAGCTTAAAAGGCTAAGTAAAATGATATCCGCGGTTAGATTATAATCTTTTGGTGGTTTATAGAACCAATACATTAAAACTACACACGCTGCTATTAAAAAAATAAAATCATATTTTCCCTTCGTGAAATAATTTTTTTTATGTAACCAACCAATCTCAGTTAAATAGTGTAAAGGTCCCAATATCCCATAGGAAAACAAGAATAACTCAAACGGAACAAAAAACGCAACAACACACGATAAAATTATTAAGCCCGAATTTAAATGATGTATGGTTGAAGATTTCATTAGTTATTTCTTGGTAGTTGAATTTACAGAATAGGTTTTAATAAATTCGGCCCACGGCTTTGTTTTATATATATTACTACTAAAATAATCTAATATCGGCCGTATTTGTTGAGGAGATTGATAAAAGTTTAAAACTTCTAAAGTAGTATAATCTTCATTTAAAATGCAAAGAGAAGGGATGCTAAATTTATTATTGGTTAGTTTTAAAGTTAGGTTATGAAGCGGATAATTGTTAATAAGCATGTTATAATACTTTTGATTATTAAAAGTAATGGTATCCTTTCTTTCGGCATCAAAATTTATTAAATAGTAGTTTTTATTTATATAATTGGCAATACTTGTGTCAACAAAGGTTGTTTTTTCCATGACTTTTCCGGTAAGACAAAAATTTGCAGAAATGTTTACTAAAATTTTTTTTGGTTTCTTTTTTTGTAATTGCTCAACCTCTTTAAATGAATAAAATTTTACCGAACTCTTTTTAAAGCTGGTATCATAAAATGTATGGTTGTAATTTTTATTAAACTCATCAAAAATACTTGTGCGCCAGGCATTTTCTGTCATAAAAACTAAAATAGGTTCTATTTTTTTATCTTCTAAGTACCCTTGGGTTAATAAATTGTATTCGTAATTATTGGTTACAAACATAGTACTAGGGTAACTTAGACCTTGCCCCAAGAACTTAATGGCAAGTTCGTGAGGAGTTTTGGGCTGACTACTGGTTGGCTTGTATGTTTTACCATTATATTCAATGGTATCTTTCGTTTCGGCATTAAATTTTACCGGATAAAAATTAGTATTAATGTAATTTGCCAAGTTTTGATTAGAGTAAGTGGTTTTCATCATGTGTTTGCACCACCCACACCAATCAGTATAAATATCTATTAAAAAAGGTTTTTGTTGAACTTTGTTTTTTTCTTGCGCTTCTTTTAAGGTTAGCCAATTTACTAAACCGTTTTCCGATTGAGCACGTGAGGCGAAGCTACTCATAAAAAACACTATAAAAAACAAAACTCCGACAAAAGACTTTATCATTGAAATAAAACTTAAAATAAGCAAGTAAATTTATAAAACTTAATCAATAATGCCATATTATCGCAATGGATAAAATTGAGTTGAACAAATTATGCCATAAAATCAAGGCATTAAGTTTATGTTAACTTATTTTTATCACTTGTTGCCCGTCTTTTTTTTTCTAACCTTTGCTATGACGAACACCCTAGAGATTAAAGTTAGGTAATTATTTTCTAATTTTTTTCGAAACCGTCTAAAAAATTATAATCTTCTAATAACATTATGCGTAGCGGTCATTTCTTTTCTAAGACATTTATTTTTTTAGTGGTTGGCTTAAATAATTTGGTTTACTCGCAATCGTCAATCAGAGGAAAGCTCTTAGACAGTGTTACGGCCGAACCGCTTATTGGGGCAACTGCTTCTTTGCGTAGTTCCTCAAAGGGTTCAGCAACAGATTTAGAAGGTAATTTTAATATTAAAAACATTTCTGAAGGAAATTATACTATTGTGTTTTCTTATATCGGGTATAAAGAGCAAACAAAAGAAATTAAGATTTCTAATGGTGATTCTTTAAATGTTGGTTCTATTAAACTATCGGCTATTGGCATATTGTTAAACGACGTAGAAATTAACTCTTCTATTATTTCTACTAATGACGAAAGTAAAGTTGCTACAGCGGTTTCAACTATCTCTCAAAAAGAAATTGATGAGAAAATGGGTGGCACTGAGTTCCCGGAAGTTTTAAATTCAACTCCTGGGGTATACGCCAGTATGGGTGGTGGGGGCTATGGAGATGGTTTTGTGGTAATGCGTGGTTATGGTTCACAAAATACTGCCGTACTTTTAAATGGTGTTCCAGTAAACGACATGGAGAACGGAATTGTATATTGGAGTAATTGGAGTGGACTTAATGAAGTAACGCGAACCATGCAGGTTCAGAGAGGTCTGGGCTTTTCCAAACTTGGCGTTAGCTCTATCGGCGGCACCTACAATATTCTCATAAAACCTGCCGAAATGTACAAAGGTGTTTCTGTAAATTACTCGCGTTCTAACCTGGCTTTTCAAAATCATGTTTCAGTTACAGCTTCAACAGGCTTAATTAAAGGTTGGGCGGTTACTGCAAGTGGTTCGCGCCGATGGGGCGAAAGTTACCGGCCAGGTGTTTATACAGATGCTTGGGCATATTTTTTGTCAGCCTATAAAAAAATAAACAAAAATCACCAATTATTATTAACAGGATTTGGTGCCCCACAAACTCACGGTGCGGGTTGGGATGCCAGCCAGTCTAATTACGAAACGTATGGCTATAGGAGAGATTCATTGGGCAACACAAAAAATTACAATGCGGCAGCTGGTATTTATGAAGGAAAAGTACGTAATCGTTCTATTAACCATTATCATAAACCACAATTTATGCTAAATCATTATTGGGATTTAGGACCAAAAACAAAAATTACAAACTCATTATACTGGTCTTTTGGTCGTGGTGGCGGACGAAATATTCAACGTAGCAGTGGAGCGCCAAGTTTGAGTGGGCCAAATTATGTTGATGAAAAAGGTCAATTGATGTGGGATTCAATCTACTCTTTAAACCGCCGTAATATTGTTACAATTGATAGTAGCAACGAAGGGAAAATAACCGGTGCCCGCTCAAAATATTATTTTGAAGACCGTGTCAACGATCACAATTGGTACGGTATTTTTTCTACTATCCGCTCAGAAATCACTGAGAAGTTTACTGTTGTAGCTGGCCTAGATGCCCGTTATTATCAGGGTAAACATTATGCCAAGGTCGATGATTTATTAGGGGGAGATTTTATAATAGACAAAGATCCGTTCAGGTTAACAGCGAATGGCGATGGCGCAGACCATGATAAGGCAGTTCCGGGTAAGGTAGCACGTGTAGGCGATAAAGTAAGATATTATTATAAAGGTACTGTTGATTGGTTGGGTGTTTTTGCACAAGGAGAATACACTCTAAAAAAATTCGATTTTTTTCTTACCGGAAATTTTTCGCGAACTTCCTTTTTTCGTGAAGGAATTTTTGACCATGAATTGTTTGCCGCCACAGGTAATAGTGGTCTTGGTAAGTCTTCTCAACAAGAGTTTTTTAACTATACAACAAAGGCAGGAATAAATTATAGGATTAACGGTCGACACAATGTATTCGTAAATGCAGGTTATTTTAACCGCGCTCCTTTTTTTACCAATGCCTTTATTGATGCCCGCCAAAGCGCACAATTAATGGATAATCTTACCAGCGAAAAAATTAGCTCAGTTGAAGGTGGATATATGTTCCGTTCTCCTTGGTTAAGTGCCAATTTAAACGCATATTATACCGAACGTAAGGACTGGATGTACACTGAAAGTTTCCAATCACCTGATTATGAGGGGAAATTTAAGAACTTTATTACTTCTGGTGTTGGAGCCGTACACAAAGGACTGGAGTTTGACTTTAAGTTAAAACCTTTTAAAAAATTGGATATAACGGGCATGGCTTCAATTGGCGATTGGCGCTGGAGAGGTAACCCAAAAGCCATCGTTAGAGATGATAACACATTAGGTGTTGACACGGGTTCGCAAGTAATTTACATTGATAATATGAAGGTAGGAAATGCGGCACAAACTACTATTGGTTTAGGCGCAAGATATCAATTGCCTTTTTATTCATATATCGGATTACAAGCTAATTATTTTGATGATTTATATATGGATTACAATCCGAGTATTCGTACAAATCCAAAAACTGCAAAAACAGTAAAAATGCGTGAATATTATTTATTAGACGTTTATGCAGGAATTTCGTTTAAAATAAAAAAGTGGAACGATTTTATTAAGGTTAGAATAAATGTAAACAACATTTTAGATGAAATTTATTTAACTCAAGGTCGTGAGTCGTCTGCTTCTGACGGTATTAGTTACTTTTACCAGTTTGGTCGTCCGCGCAGTTTTTTTGCTAGTTTAGGATATAATTTTTAAAACTTTATTATGAAAGCATTTAATTACATTCAATTATTTTTAGTAGTACTATTTTTCATATTCGTTTCAGGATGCGAAAAAAACAAAAAACCTTGGCCAATTTTTCCAAAAGAAGAGGGTTCGGCTCTTACAGACCTTAAGCCAATTCCCTTTTTTGAAGGGTTTGAATACGGAACAAGCGTACCTGAATTTGGTATTCCGAGCGGATGGTTGGAAGCACTTGTGGCTGGATCAAAAACTGACCGAGGTTGGGGATACCGGTCAACCTTTGGTTTAACTGGTGCTCCGGGAGTAACCGATGGAGCAATGTTGGCTAGTGCATTTGGTGGCAACAATGGAACTGATAATGCCTATTTAATTGTTGGCCCATTTAATTTGCAAGATTATAATCTACTAAAATTTACATGTGATGTGAGATTGGAATACACAGGGCCTGGGGCTTTAATATTTAGATATTCTACCAACTATCCTGGTTCGGGGGATCCTGAGGCTAGTGGTGTAAGTTGGACAGATATAACTGCCATTAATAGCCAATTACCAACTTCAGCAGCAGGATGGGGCTCAATTAACGCGAACATTAGTATTCCGTTTAATGGCGTTTTTATTGCAATGCAGTATGTTGGCGGAACCAATGCTCAATCTACAAGATGGAGAATAGATAACTTTAAATTAGAACCTTAAACAAAAAAATTTATATTTCAGTTTCTGAAAGAAATTATTTTACTACTTTTTGTACTAAATATAAAAAGACAGGTAAATGATCGCTATAACCACCAATGTAAGTATTGCCTTGCCAAGTTCGTTTAGGTGCGCCCTCATCTTTACCTTCACTATTTAATAACCATTTTTTATAATAAATAGCCGCAGAATTTTTTAAATAATAATATTTAGTGTTTTTATTACTAATAATAGATTGAGATATAATTATTTGATCAAATAAATTCCAAGTTTTATTATAAGATAAACTGCCATAGCCATTTTTATGTATGTTATACATCGGATTAAATAGGGCTAAGGAATCCTTGTCTAACTTTTTTTCAGGCTTAGCATTTAAATAATCATAAATGCTTTTATCGTTTGGGTCGTCATTAAAATCGCCCATTACTAATATTTTAGCATTTTTATTTTGTTGAAACAAAGAATCTACTGTTTGTCTTGCTCGCTTGGCAGCTAAAATGCGTTTATCATCTTTTCCACCACCCCGGCGCGATGGCCAGTGGTTAATAATAAATGTAATAGTGTCGTTACTCAAAATTCCGGTAACAACCAGTTGATTACGGGTTTTAAATTCAGGATCAATTGTGTCTTTTAAATCAATGCCTTTGATAGATATTGGTTTAAAATACTGCTTTTTATAAATTAAACCAACATCAACTCCGCGTTTATCTGGCCCCTCAACAATTGCCACAGAATACCGACGTTGTTTTAATTTACCTGTGTTAATTAAATCTTCCAAAACGCTTTTATTTTCAACTTCACTTACACCAATTATTTCAGGCCCATCTTCATCACCCAATTTTTCAAGTACGGATGAAAGTTTATCAAGTTTATCTATATATATTTGTGTATTATATTTTCTAGGGCTTCCTGGTAAAAATTCTTCATCGTCTTTAGTTACATCGTTAATTGTATCAAATAAATTTTCGAGGTTATAAAAAGCCACAGTAGCTTGGTAAAATCTGTCTTCGGATTTTGCTTGGCAAAAAAAAATGACAGGAAAAAGTACAAAAAAAATCAGGAGCACGTTTAGCCTCCTGATTTTATTATTTAAATAGAGCATTTAATTAATTATTTTGCAACAGTAACTTTAGCTTGGTAGTTTTGTTTGTTAGTAGATACTGTCAAATGATAAATACCGTTAGATAAAGTGTTAACATTTATTAATGTAGCATTTTCGTTTGAGCTGAAAATAACTCGACCAGTTAAATCGGTAATTTGAGTAGATTTTACAATCTCACCATTTGATACATTAAAATTGATAATGCTGCTGCTTGGGTTAGGGTATACAGATAAAGAAGTTACATTTTTGGTAGCTTCGCTTAATCCAACAGTTGAAGGAATAATGTCATTTAAATCACGAGGGATGATTTGGTAACCAGAAATACAAGTGTAACCATCTACGGCACCACAAAATTGACCAGTAACACCAATAATATCAACAACACCAGTAGGAATTGGAGTTCCAACTAAAGGATTAGCAGTAGCAGTAATACGACATACTACGAAGTTACCTGAAGCATAGTTTACTGTGTAACTCATTCCAGAAGTACCGTAAGAAAAGTTACCAGTTTGTTGGAATGTACCACCATTGATACGAACTAAACTGCTTTCGGTTGGTTCTGCAGTTGCAGTTGTAAAAAATTGTGAATTTGTTAGTACTTGAGGCGCAGGTAACACACCAGCTGATGAAGTTTTAGTTACAACTAAGGGAGCAGGGTTAAGAGATGTAGTGGCTACTTGTAAAGTGCCATAACGGCCTACCATCGGACCAGTCACAGTAACGGTATCTCCTCTGTTAATGCTTGCATTAGCAGTACTACTAAATACAGCCATTCCGCCAGTAGCATCTTGAATATAACGGATAGATCCTAATTCGGCACCATTGATAACTACACCTTTTATAGAAACAGTTGGAGCTGAAGAAGCGGTAATTGAAGTTGACATGCTACGAGCAGCAGCAATAGTTGTTTGAGCGTTTGCAGTACCTGCCGCAAATAAAGCAATAACGCCAGAAAGTAAAAGTTTTTTCATGTTTTTTAATTTTTATATGTGCCACGAAGTTAATCAATAAATAGGAATTGATTCGTTAAGTATTTGTTATTATTTCTAATAGGACTTACAATTATTGTTTCTCTAAAATGTTGTTTTATAATATTTTACAACTTGTAATGGCAATTTGGCAAAAAAAAGTTATTTTTGCCTAAACAGTTTTTAAGAAATTCGGATTAAAACAATGAAATTTTATATAGGAATAGTTAGTTTAATCATAATCTTATATTTTACAGCATGTAAAAACAAATTAAATATAAATGCACCTTATAAAGAATTTCCAAGCATTTATGCTGTTTTAAACCCTCAAGAACCAATTCAAATTATTCGCGTAAATAAAGTATTTTTAGGTGAAGGAGATGCCAACGATATGGCTAAAGTAGCCGATTCAGTCAACTACCAACCTGGAGATTTGCAAATAACGTTAGAAAGGTATAAAAATGGTATCTTAGATAGTGCTTGCAAAAATTCAGCAAGCAAAACTTTAACCTTTCATGATTCTTTAATAACGACAAATCCAGGTACATTTAATACTAACCAACGGGTATATGTTTGTAACGATAAATTATTTAATAGTGGTGAGTATCACCTAACTATAAAAAATTTAAAAACAAATAATTCTTTTACTTCTAAAGCAAATCCAGTTGATGTTGTTCGTCAAGATCAATCAACAAGCTATACTCCGAATTTTTACCCAGCACCAACCTGTAACACATATCCAAACTGCCCTGATTATATTGATTATAGTAAAACTGGTGTGTTAACCTTTACTTACAAAATCCCTGACTTTTTTACAAGTAAGCTCATTAAAATTAATCAGGTAAAAATGCGTTTGCACTTTTATGATTCTTTGTTTGATAACAGTAAAATATATAGATATGTTGACTATCCGTTCAGTAATCAGTTATCTAAAAACGCGCCGACGAATGCAAGCAACGTCAACTATAACGGACGATTAGATCTCCAATTTAGAAGCTCCGAATTGTTTTCAGGGTTTGGCATTGAATTAGCAAAAATGGGTCTTACAAATAACATTTATGGTAGAAGAGTTTATAAAATAGAGTATTTTATATATTGTTCAACACAAGAATATGCAGATTATTTAGAGTATACAGCACCTTCCTTAAGTTTGGCTCAGCAAAAACCTCTTTACTCAAATTTTTACAATGGAGATGCACTCGGTATATTTACTTTTCGAAGTACTACTAATTTTAGTAAAGAAACCGCAAATGAATTTGAAAATGAGTTTGCGTACAATAAAAATACCTGTGGGTACAAATTCTTTGTATATAATAACCCAACTTGGTCAACCCCAACTTGCCCTTAAATTCTGACAATTTTCCCCTTCAAGTTTAGTTTTTAAGCCAATTTAAATGTTGTTTTAAGTCTTTTGTGACACTCTGACACATATTAACCGAGATTTTTATTTGGCATATTTATTGGAAATAGGAAGTTAAATTTAAAAACTCTTAAAAATGGGAAAAATAATAGGAATAGATTTAGGAACCACCAACAGCTGCGTGGCAGTTATGGAAGGTAATGAGGCTGTTGTTATTGCAAATAACGAAGGAAAGCGCACCACACCATCGGTTGTTGCATTTGTTGATGGCGGTGAACGTAAAGTGGGCGACCCGGCCAAACGACAAGCAATTACTAACCCTACAAAAACCGTTTATTCAATTAAACGTTTTATGGGTCATACATATGATGAGGTTACTGGTGAAATTACCCGTGTGCCTTATAAAGTTGTTAAAGGCGACAATAATACACCTCGTGTAGAAATTGACGATAGAAAATATACACCTCAAGAAATTTCAGCTATCATTTTGCAAAAAATGAAAAAAACAGCTGAAGACTATTTGGGTCAGGAAGTTACCGAAGCTGTTATTACAGTGCCCGCATACTTTAACGATGCACAACGTCAGGCTACTAAAGAAGCTGGCGAAGTTGCAGGATTAAAAGTAAAACGTATTATTAACGAACCTACCGCTGCTGCCCTTGCTTATGGCATGGACAAAAAAGGCAAAGACATGAAAATTGTTGTGTTTGACTGCGGTGGGGGTACTCATGACGTGTCAGTGTTAGAACTAGGTGACGGTGTGTTTGAAGTAAAATCAACCGATGGCGATACTCACTTGGGTGGCGATGATTTTGATCAAGTAATTATTGATTGGTTGGCCGATGAATTTAAAAAAGACGAAGGTATTGATTTACGTCAAGATCCTATGGCTTTGCAACGTTTAAAGGAAGCTGCTGAAAAAGCAAAGATTGAATTAAGTAGTACTACAACTTCTGAAATTAATTTGCCTTATATTATGCCGGTAAATGGTATTCCAAAACATTTGGTAAAATCATTAACACGTGCTAAGTTCGAATCGCTGGCAGATAGTTTAATTCAACGTACCATCGAGCCTTGCAAATCGGCTTTAAAAAATGCGGGTTTATCAACCTCAGATATTAATGAAATTATTTTAGTAGGTGGATCAACTCGCATTCCTGCAATTGTTGCTGCGGTTGAGAAATTTTTTGGAAAAGCGCCAAGTAAAGGTGTTAATCCTGATGAGGTGGTTGCTTTAGGTGCAGCTATTCAAGGTGGTGTTTTAAGTGGTGATGTAAAAGATGTGTTATTGTTAGACGTAACTCCATTAAGCTTAGGTATTGAAACCATGGGTGGTGTGTTTACAAAATTAATCGAAAGTAATACAACCATTCCAACAAAAAAATCACAAGACTTTAGTACTGCTGCCGATAACCAGCCAAGTGTTCAAATTGTAGTATACCAAGGCGAGCGCCCAATGGCCAGAGATAACCGTAAATTAGGTGAGTTTAATTTAGATGGCTTACCACCAGCACCACGTGGAGTACCTCAAATTGAAGTAACATTTGATATTGATGCTAACGGTATTTTAAATGTAAGTGCAAAAGATAAAGCAACAGGTAAATCGCACAACATACGCATTGAAGCGAAGAGTGGATTAAGTCAAGAAGAAATTGACCGTATGAAACGTGAAGCGGAAATGAATGCAGATGCTGATAGAAAAGCGAAAGAAGAAATTGATAAGTTAAACGAGGCAGATGGCATGGTGTTTCAAACCGAAAAACAATTAAAAGAATACGGTGATAAAATACCAGCTGAGAAAAAAGGAGCCATTGAAAGTGCCTTAACTGAATTAAAAGCAGCACACGCAAGTAAAGACCTTACTAAGATTGATGCCGCATTAAAAACCATTAACGATGCTTGGGCTGCTGCCAGTCAGGATATGTATAATGCAACGCAACAACAAGGTGGTGATGCAAATGCAAATCAAAATACAGAGCAACAAAACTCAAATAAAAAAGATGGTGAAAATGTAACTGATGTTGATTTTGAAGAAGTAAAATAAAATTAGATTAGTAGTTTTAAAGTAACCTCCATTAGTGAAAACTAGTGGAGGTTTTTTGCTTTATAGAGATGCAATTAGAAAAAATCAATAAATTAGCTTAAAATAACAGGCTAACAATGAGGCAGATTTTAGTTACACTTTTTTTTCTTGTATTAAAATTAGGTGCGCAAAATTTTCCGCAACAACCATTAAATTATGTAACCGATAATGCCGCTGTTTTATCGAGTCAGCAAGAAGAATTACTAAATGCTAAATTAAAAAGCTTTGAAGATAGCACCAGTACTCAAATATTTGTTTATCTCGAAACAAGCTTAAATGGAAAAAATTTAGAAGAGTATTCAAAAACTATTTTTAACACCTGGGGTATTGGCCAAAAAGATAAAAACAATGGTGTTTTAATTGCGGTGTTTATTGAAGACCGAAAATATAGAATTCAGGTGGGTTTTGGTTTAGAAAAAGTATTGTCTTCTGAATTAACGAAACAGATTCAAGACGAAGAAATGCGCTCATTTTTTAGAGACAAAAATTATTATGGCGGCATTGATGTTGGAGTTAACAAATTGATTTATTATAGTAAAAACGAATTTAAACCAAGGAGTAAATATTACAGGTTATACGTGGCAGCTGGTGTTTCTTATATTCTCAACATTATTTTTTTTAGTATTAATTTATTGGCCTTAAGAAAATGGAAGAATAAACCAAAACAGAGAAAAAAGAATATTGTAGCTTGTTTAATTTTTTTACCACTTCCAGGATTGGGGACGATTGTGCTAATGGGATTGTGTTCTGTAATATATGATAAAAAGGGGAGAGCGTATTATGATGAAACAGATCTAGAATATGAAAGGAGAATGCAAAGAGACAGGGCAAATTCTAATAGTAGTAGCAGTGATGATAGTTTTAGTGGCGGCGGTGGCGGCAGTTCGGATAGTGGAGGAAGTAGTAGCGATTGGTAATTTTAAGATTTACTATACCTTCTTTTTCTGATATAGAACTGAACGTAAGCAAATAAAACAACTATTAGCAAAGGCATTACAACATTTATTAATTGCCATTTGGTGCGATGTAAGCTCACTTTCTTTTTATCTAATAAGCGTAATTTTACTTCGCGGGAGCGCAATTGTAACATGCCTTCATCATCCAACAAATAATTGACACAGTTTAATAAAAATGTTTTATTGGCAAAAGTTTGCTTAGTACTTAAATCGTAACCTAATGGATAGATATTTCCTCTCATAAAATCATTTCTAGCCACATCACCATCCGCCACTACAATCATTTTTGTTGGTTTACCTTTATCAATGTATTTAAACAAGCTGTCATTTAATAATTTATCAGGTATACGGTATTCAACAAAACTACTAAAAGCACCTTCCAATAAACAAGCTACTGGTTGGTAAGGATTATTAAACTGACTTTCTTTAGGCTGATATTGAACCATAGCTAAAGATATGCGGGCAGGAGTTTGTTGCAGTTTAGTATTGCGCGAAGTTTTTAATAAAATGGTTTTTTTAATGCCCTTTGATGAAATAGTATCTATAGTACTTAAGTAGTCTAATTTAACTAAGCCTAAATTTTTTACAATAGGGTGGTTTCCATCCGACAAAGATAAAACACTGTATAACCAAGGGAATTGTTGCCAGTTAGGAGAACCTTTTTTAAATCCAACATTCATGGTTATTTTTGAACATTGTAAATCTTGTACCAATACTGGGTTTAATCTTACGCCGTATTTAAACAGCATATCTTCAATGTTTAGTTGTTTTCCTAAACCAATACTGTAGCCTCTTTTAGCTATGGAATCTAAGTTTACATCCACAGGATCTATCAACCACAATACTTTACCTCCACGCATAATGTATTGGTCAATAATAAATTTGTCTTTATCACTAAATGTACTGTCAGGCTGCGTGATAACAATGGCATCACTTTCGTCAAACGTGTGAATTTTCCCATTGATTGGGGTACGGTTAACGTTATAGTATTCGCTTAACGAACGCATAAAGTCGTATTGATGCAAAGTATCCAATTCGCCATGCCCTTCTACAAAAGTTACTTCTTGTTTTTTATTGCGTTGTAATTTTCGAATGGTATTTGTTAATGAGTACTCTAGTTCTTGCACGCTATTGTTAATACATTCTTCAGGATTAATGCCATCTTGGCGTTTAAAAATTTGCCATACTGCTTCTTTTCCTTTATGGCTAACAATAGCTCCAGGCCAAATAAGTGTTTGAGAAGTTTTTTCTTTTTTCTTTTCAATCACTTCTTCAGGTACCAAACCTTTTCGGTAAAGTTCCTTCTCAATATTAGCCGCTTCTTCTTTGTTTAATCCTTCGCCCGGTACAATAAATTCGTATTGAATTTGATTGTTGGAATAAGCCCTGAATTCATCCAAAATCTCCTTGGCCTCGTTTCGTAAACGTGAAAAACTAGGATTAAAATTCCCTTGTAAATACACTTTAAAATACACTTCATCATCTAAGTTCTTTAAAAGTTTAATAGTTGATTCGGCAAGTGTGTAGCGCTTTTCACTAGTTAAGTCAAATCGTTTAAAAACAAACGAACCAATAAAATTGATAAGAATAACAATGGCAACGAGGATTACTAAAAAAGTAATATCTCTTCTTTTAGTTTTACTTTGAGAATTATTTTTTTTAACGCCTACCATTTTCTGCTTTGTAAAACTAATTTGGTTAACAAATTAAAAATTGCAATAACGCTTATAAAATAAAGCACATCGCGTGTGTCAATTACACCACGGCTCATACTTGTATAGTGGTCGCTAATACCAAGACTTTTAAAAAGTGTATCGTATTTGCCAAACACCCCGCTTTGTGCAATAAATTCAAAGCCGATGTAACAAAAAAAGCAAAGTAACAATGCAATGATAAATGCAATTACCTGATTTTCGGCAATGGCACTTGCAAAAATACCAATGGAAACAAAGCCCGCACCTAAAAATAACAAACCAATGTAAGAGCCCCACATACCACCGGTATCTATATTTCCTTTTGGGTATCCCAAAACATGAACGCTGTAATAATAAATTAGTGTGGGTAATAAAGAAACCATTACCAACGTAAAACCCGCAAAATACTTTGCCAACACAATTTGTAAATCGGTAAGTGGGCGAGTTAAAAGCAATTCAATCGTTCCGGTCTTTTTTTCTTCCGAAAAAGAACGCATTGTAATAGCAGGAATTAAAAATAAATATACCCAAGGTGCAATAAAAAAAAGCGGGTCAATGTTAGCAAAGCCGTTATCTAATACATTGGAGCCACCGCTATCGCTAGGGATAATCCACATAAAAACACCTATTAGCGTAATAAAAACGCCAATAGTGATAAACCCAATAAGTGAGCTTAAAAAATTGCGAATTTCTTTTAAATAGAGCGTAAACATTTTAGCAAAAATACAGTTTTAATGCGTTTTTTAAATTATACTTATTAAGAGAGGGTTGTTTAATAATTTGAGTTTAGAATTTCGTCAACAATGCTACGGGTATTACTAAGCCTTGGAACCTTATATTGCCCGCCCAATTTATTATTCGCTTTAAGCCAATTATAAAAAGTACCTGACGGCATTTTTTTAACGTCAGGCAAATGCAGGACAAAATTATTGTAACGTTTGGCTTCATAATCACTATTTTGTTTTTTCAGATGTTCATCAAGCGTAGCAACAAAAAAATCAAAATTATTAGGCTCAGTTTCAAATTCAATTAACCATTGGTGGGCGCCTGAATTTTGCTCCATAAAAATCGGAGCAACCGTATAATCTTTTACAACGGCATGTGTTTTTTCACAAGCAATGGCAATGGCTGTTTCGGTATTATGCACCATTAACTCCTCTCCAAAAACATTGATGTGTTGTTTGGTACGTCCGCTTATTTTAAAGCGATAAGGATTTGTTGAGGTAAATTGAATTACATCGCCCAACTGATAACGCCATAGACCAGCATTTGTGGTTATAATAATGGCATAGTCAGTATTAGTTTTTACATTTTCTAAATTAATGACATTACTAAAATCTTTATTCAACCAATCGTTTAATTCAATAAACTCATAAAAAATGCCGTAATCCAACATTAATAATAGTTCATCGCTTTTCAATTGGTCTTGTATACCGAAAAAGCCTTCACTGGCGCTGTAGAGCTGTAAAAAATTTACTTTATCGTTATTAAATATTTTTGTAAACTGATCTTTATAAGGTGCAAAACTTACACCGCCATGAAAATATACTTCCAAGTTTGGCCAAACCTCTTTTATAGATTTTACATTTTTCTTTTCTAAAATGCGTTTTAATAAAACTAACATCCAGCTAGGCACGCCTGCTAAACTCACCACATTTTCATTCATCATGGTAGATGCCATTTTCTCCAGTTTACTTTCCCATTCGTCCATCAAGGCAATACTAACATCCGGAGCCCTGAAAAAATCGGCCCACATAGGCAGGTTTTGAATGATAATGGCACTTACGTCACCGTGATAGGATAAATGTTTTCCGAAAATATCTTCTTTAAAACTTCCGCCAAGGGCTAAATTTTTTCCGGTAAATAAATGTGTTTCTGGATTATTAAAGCAATGCAGAGTAATCATGTCTTTACCGGCATTGTAGTGGCAACCTTCCAGACTTTCTTCACTCACCGGTAAAAATTTACTTTTATCGGTGGTGCCGCTACTTTTGGCAAACCATTTAATATCGCTGTGCCAAATTAAATTTTGCTCGCCTCGGCGTGTTCTGTCAATAAAGGGTTTTAAGGTTTCGTAGTCGTTTAACGGAACTTGATGTTTAAATTGAGAATAATTTTTAATAGAAGAAAAATCATGTAGTTTTCCGTATTCTGTATTTTTTGCATCTTTTACTAAATCTAATAACCACTCACTTTGCACATCAACCGGATATTTAACAAACAGCTCAATTTGGTGCATGCGCTTTTTCATTAACCAACTTGCTATAGAATTTAATATGGGCATCTGAGATTCGTATTTATCCTCTTCTTCTTTCCAATAGAATCATCATCATTAAGCCTAATACAATACGGGCTTCCTCACCACTTTCAAATTCGTTTAATTTTGTAACTGAGAATTTTCTTCCGAAAAATGACGGTTCCTTTTTTAGTCTAACCACTTGATTACCATTGGGGCGCGTAACAATATAAGAAGGGTTAAATAAATAACCGGTTAAAATTCCTAAAATCGGAATTTCGTGTAAAAAAGCATCCGCTACTTTTACCCAGCCGTTTTCTTCCTGAATTAATAAATCTTGATTTTGTTTCTCGTCATAAATTTCATAACGCGCTTTCCAAACGGATTTCCATCCTTTGCGGGCAATTCTGCCAATTTCCTGCCCTCTATCGTTTGTAAAGGTATATGTAGCCGAAAAATCAATCCATTTATTGGCATTAATACTAAATAGTTTGGTTACTTTCGTTTCATCACTAAACACGCCAATTTCGTCTACTAGCTTAAACATTTTTTGTTTTACATACGCTACGGTGGCGCCTGAAGAATCACTTGCAGTAAAATCATTTGATAACGTTGTAATTTTAAACTGAAAGTGAAGAGGGAATTTTAGGTTTTGCATAATTTTAATTTTTTAAGAGTGATTTAATTTCTTCGGTAACCTTAAGCACAGCCGGGCACACCAATGTGTTTTTAAATGTTAAAGTTAATATTTGTTGCATTTTTTTACGATTAGTATGGGGATATTCTCGGCAAGCGGTTGGTCTGTCGTTATAAATATCGCAATAATTATCCGAACCTAAAAATGGGCAAGGGGCTTGTTTTAAAACGTAGTCTTTATCTTCGTCAATTCTTAAATAGGTATCTATAAATTCACCTGGTTTTAATTTAAGTGCTTTTGCCGCACGTTCTATATCACGCTGATAAAAAATTGGAGAGGTCGTTTTGCAACAATTGGCGCAGGTTAAGCAATCAATTTCTTCAAATGCTGAGTCGTGCGCTGTGTGAAATAAATCGTCTAAGTTTTTTGGAGCTTTTAATTTTAAACGACGGTAAAAATTTTCGTTTTCTTTTTTCGAAGCTTGCGCCTTTTTATTAAACTCGTCGATGTTCACGGTAATTGTCTTTAAAGCAAAAGAGGTATCTACAGTTAAGATACCTCCTTTAGTGTATTTTCATACAAGAAAAAATTATTCAGCTTTTTTTGCTGCTTTTTTAGGAGCCGCTTTTTTTGGTTCGGCTTTTTCAGTTTTTGCTTTGTTAGCAGCACTTTTTTTAGCCGCAGCTTTTTTCTTTGGACGAGTTACGCCTGTGCTTCCAATGTGAATTTTTCCACGTTTTGTTTTTTTATCTCCTTTTCCCATAATATATTTTTATTTATTGCATAAAAGTAAAGAATTATATTTACCAAAGCAATAAGTGAAGCAAACCTTTAATAAACAAGAGCGCCTTTGTAGTAAAAAGCAAATGGAATTACTTTTTAGTAAAGGAAAATCAAGTTTCGGACATCCACTTAAATTTATTTTTATGCACGTTGAAACTGATTTACAATTTCCGGCACAAGCCTTATTTGTTGTGCCCAAGAGACAATTTAAAAAAGCACATGACAGAAATAAATTAAAACGCCGAATGCGAGAAGCATATAGACTAAATAAACAAACCTTATACCAGCAGCTTGCATCAGCTAATATAAAAATAATTTGTGCCTTTATTTATGTTGGAAAAAAACAAGAAGACTATACAACCATTGAAAAGGCAATTAAACAAAATTTAAATTCTATAACCTTAAATTAAAACAATGATTAATATTCACGACAAAGAAAAAGTATTTGAAATTATTAATAACTTTCAAAAAGACGCAAAACCATTATTTGGTAAACTAACGTCGCAGCATGTTTTAGAACATTTAATGATGTCTTTGCACATCTCAACTGGTAAACGCGTAATTGAGTTTAAGGGTAATGAAGAAATGGCCCAAAAAATTAAAGCAAATTTAATTTATACGGATGCCGAAGTTCCGGAGGGCGTGAAAAATCCATTAATGACAGATGAACTTCCTGAACTAAAATTTGAAAATATAGAAATTGCGAAACAACATTTAAAAAGTGAATTGGAATATTTTTTTGAATACAAAAAAAATAATCCAAATGCAAAATCAGTGCACATGCGCATGAACGAGTTAACAATGGATGAGTGGTCAGTTATGCACGGTAAACATTTTACGCATCATTTTAAACAATACGGATTAATATAATAAAAAAATGAGCTATATAATTTCAGGAATACAACAAGTAGGTATTGGCGTTGCCAATGTTAATGAGGGGTTTAAATGGTATAACAAACACTTTGGCATGGATATTCAAATTTTTGAAGAAGCTGCCGAAGCAAATTTAATGTTGCCATATACGGGTGGTAAACCACATAAGCGTCACGCTATTTT
This sequence comes from Bacteroidota bacterium, assembly GCA_033763945.1. Taxonomy (GTDB): domain Bacteria; phylum Bacteroidota; class Bacteroidia; order B-17B0; family Aurantibacillaceae; genus Aurantibacillus. The sequence goes on from JANRJN010000017.1 coordinate 311,036, forward strand.
AGCAATTAATTTAAAAGGTGGCGGTGGTTTCGAGATATGGCAATATACCAGTCGTACGCCGCAAGCAGCAGCTTTTAAGCCTCAACTAGGTGATTTGGGATTGTTTTGTGCTAAAATAAAAAGTGAAAACATCACTGAATCTTTTAATTATTTAAAGTCTCAACAAGTAAAAATACTGGGAGAAATTTCTACCTCCCCAATAGGCAAAAAGCACTTTTTTATTGAAGATGCTTTTGGTAATTTGTTTGAAATTATCGAAGACGACACCTGGTTTGGCAATGGCTTAAAGTCAACCGGCGGACCAATTGGAATGATAATAGGTGTAAGTAATATCGAAGCTTCCATTAATTTTTACAATAAAGTTTTGGGTTACGATAAAGTCCTTCACCTATCCGAAAATAGTTTTGCAGATATTTCAGTATTACCTGGTGGAAGTGTGACTTGCAAACGCGCTATATTAACACATAGTAAAAAGCGTGTAGGGCCTTTTAGTAATTTATTTGGCAATAGTTATATCGAATTGGTGGAAGCAAAAAACTATGCGCCGCGTAAAATTTTCGAAAACCGTTTTTGGGGAGATTTAGGTTTTATACACCTTTGCTTTGACATAAAAAACATGAAGGCTTTGCAGCAAAACTGTGAAGCTAATGGACATCCGTTTACCGTTGATGGTGGCGCAGGTTTTGAAATGGGAGAAGCCGCAGGACATTTTACCTACATTGAAGATCCGGATGGTGCTTTAATAGAGTTTGTAGAAACGAAGAAAATGCCAATTATGAAGAAATTAGGCTGGTATTTAGATTTAACAAAACGCCCAGCTGAAAAACCTTTACCTAACTGGATGTTGAAGGCTTTGAAGTTTAATAGAAAGAAGATTTGATGTAACGCAGATGGTGTTGATTGATAAGATGAAGTAAGATTCTTATGAGTTTAAAGCATAAAAATCTGTATTATACGCGTTCCATTTTCTCGGAAATAAATTGTATAACTTCTTGCAACTTGTAATCTTTTTCAATCCAATTTACAGTAATACCTTCTTTTTCTAATTTGTTAAACCATGTTTGTTGGCGTTTAGCAAATTGAAATATGGCTGTTTGCAGTTGTTCTATTAGTTTTTGTTTGGTTATATTTCCTAATAAATAAAGGGATATAAATTTATATTCCAAGCCTAAAAATTGTAAGCGTTCATGAGTAATTCCTTTTTGTAATAATTCTTCAACTTCTTCAATTAGACCATTATCTAGTCTATGTAAAAGACGTTTACTTATTAACGGTTTACGTTCCTCAACATTCGTTTTAATGCCAATATATAAAGGGTTGTAAGGCAATTCTGTTTTTTGTAATTGAATGTTGTTTTTCGAAAAATACTCTGCAATTTCAATACCTCTGATAATTCGTTTTTTTGAATTTATATCAACGTGGTGTATTATTTCCTTTGGAAAAGTACTTAGTTGAATCAATAATTCTTCCTTTGTTTTTTGTTCTAATGATTTTCTTAATTCTTCATTTTCTTTAATTTGAGTAAACGAAAAATCTTTGTGAAGCGCGTCAATATATAAGCCGGTACCTCCACAAATAATGGGGAGTTTATGTCTTTGGGTTATTGATTCGAAGGAAATTTTTAACCCTTCACAAAACTGATGTAAAAAAAATTGTTCTTCCGGTTCGCAAATATCAATGAAGTGATAATTTATTTTTCGCGAATTGATATGGTATTCTTCTAAGTCTTTTCCGGTACCTATAGTTAGATGTTTATATACCTGACGTGAATCAGCACTTATAATCTCCCCATTTAAATGAAAGGCTAAATTGCAGGCTAATTTTGTTTTACCACTGGCGGTTGTGCCTATTATTGCTATGCAATTAAAATTATTTTGCAAACACTAAAAAATTCGCTTTAAATTACTAATAGTGGCCGGGGTTTTAAATACCATAGGGAATTTTTCAACCTTAACTGAACTGTTGTCAAGACCAAAAGCTTTTGCTTCGGTTAAACTGAAGCGTTTTAAAATGGCATAAGCTTCTAAAATTATTTTTTCATAGAATGGCAAATCGTTATCGTAGCTTAAGTATTTCTCAATCACAACAAATTTAAAGTCGCCACTAATATTGTTACGTTGTAAAGATTCATAACGGCTGGTAATATCCACTTCTTTATTTTGAACCAAATCTTCCACCACTTTTCTAAACATTAAATTAATTTTTGGTGCTACCCTAAATCCTAATTTAAAATCTACACGTATAATATCATCTTCAGCAATATGGTTTACTTTGTAATCCATGCGGTAAGGCTCATCAACCACATCTACGTGTACAAACCAATATATATCTGCCTTTTTAGGGCGACGTTGTAAAATGGAGTGAATAATCTTTTGTTCAATTAAGTGGCTATCATTTACAGAAGTTAAATAAACTAAATGCGTGGCATATTTTGGAATTGACTCGTCCCTGCTTAAATCAATTAAAAACTGTTGAAAATCGTCCAGTTTAACAACATCCACATAGCGTTGACGAATTTTCTTAGCTAAAAACCAAATAGTCATTACAAGCATTAACGAACCTGCAATTAACAAAGTAATCCAACCCCCGTGCGAAAATTTATTAAGGTTGGCATAAAAAAATGATAGTTCAATAGTTGCGTAGATGCTGATTATACATGCAATAAAAATTTTATTGTAACGCTTTAAGTGCAAATAAAAATTTAACAATATGGTTGTCATTATCATGCATAAAACAATTGCAAGTCCGTATGCAGCACTCATATTGCTTGATTCTTTAAAATACAATACTACAGCAATACATCCAAATAGTAATAATGTGTTGATTGATGGTATATATAATTGTCCTTTTAAATCACTGGGATATTTTACTCTAACTTTTGGCCATAAATTTAAACGTATGGCTTCATTAATTAAGGTAAAGGATCCTGAAATTAAGGCTTGAGAGGCGATAACTGCGGCGGCCGTTGCAATAATAATACCTACAATTAAAAAACTGTGAGGCATGATTAAAAAGAACGGATTTCCAAACTCCCCCCCTAATTCAGTTAGCGTTTTACCTTCATGAGCAATTAACCAGGCACCTTGTCCAAAATAATTTAACACCAACATGGTCTTTACAAATATCCAGGAAATACGAATGTTTTGTTTACCACAATGACCTAAATCGCTGTACAAAGCCTCTGCTCCCGTGGTACACAAAAACACGGCACCTAAAATTAAAATTCCTTCATGATGTGTACTTAGTAATTTATAAGTGTAGTAAGGATTTAAAGCGCTTATAATATTCCAATCGAGTAACATATTTGCAACCCCTAAAACCCCTAACATCCCAAACCAAATGAACATTATTGGGCCAAAGGCTCTACCCACAAATTTTGTTCCAAAACGTTGAATTACAAATAAGGCAACCAAAATTCCAATTACAATTGGAACTGTATTGATATTGGGTTTTACCATTCTTAACCCTTCCACAGCCGAAGCAACAGAAATAGGAGGTGTAATAATGCCATCGGCTAATAAGGCACACCCACCAATTATAGCAGGAACCAAAAGCCACTTAAATTTACAGCGTTTTACAAGTGTGTATAATGAAAAAATCCCCCCTTCACCTTTGTTATCTGCTCTAAGCGTTAATATTACGTATTTAAATGTCGTTTGTAAAGTTAAAGTCCAAAAAATGGCAGAAATTGCACCTTTTACCAAATCGGCATTTATAGGATCGTTACCTACAATTTCTTTTAACACATATAGAGGCGATGTTCCAATGTCTCCGTAAATGATGCCAAGAGTAACAATTAATCCACCTAATGTTATTTTGTTTAGGTGTCCATGATGATGATTTCCCATTTTGGGCTTGTGTTTAAAACGAGGTCAAAATTAGTATAATTTACTATATCAAAACTAGAAATACGACTAATTATTTATTACCACACTTAGTTGAATAAAAAACTAACACAAAGGCTTGTTTTTTATCGATGAACGTTAATGTTGAGTATTATTGAAAAATGAAGTATAAATAAAACCCATTTTTATATTATTTTGTTAAATTTACATTCTATTTTTACTTGAAAAATATGGATAAATTTTCATACCTCGGCACCAGTGATGTAAACGCTATTGAGCAGCTTTTTTCACAATATTTAGCCGATAATAACTCTGTTGACAAAACTTGGCAAGATTTTTTTAAAGGATTTGAATTTGCTCAAACAGATTATTCCTCAGCCAACGGTGGAATTCCCGAAAATGTTACCAAAGAATTTAAAGTTGTTAACCTCATAAACGGCTACCGTTCTCGCGGACACTTGTTTACACGAACAAACCCTGTTCGTCAACGTAGAACTTATGCGCCTACACTTTCTCTTGAAAATTTTGAGTTATCTGATAAGGACTTAGAAACAGTTTTCCAGGCTGGAAATCAAATTGGTATTGGTGCTGCAAAATTAAAAGACATTGTTGCCCATTTAGAAACTACTTATTGCGCTAGCATAGGGGTAGAATATGCTTTTTTGCGTAATCCGGAAGAAACAAAATGGTTACAAGATAGAATTGAAAAATCTAAAAATATCCCAACTTTTTCTAAACCAGAAAAAAAGCAAATACTAAATAAATTAATAGAAGCGGTTACTTTCGAGAATTTTTTAGCCACAAAATTTGTTGGTCAAAAACGTTTTTCGTTGGAAGGCGGTGAGTCTTTTCTACCTGCTTTAAATACATTAATGGAGCATGGTGTTGATTTAGGAATTGAAGATTATGTTATAGGCATGGCGCACCGTGGGCGTTTAAATGTTTTAGCCAACATCATGAACAAGCCTACAAAGGATATTTTTACCGAATTTGAAGGTCGCCCAAGCGAAGACAGTGTATTTGATGGTGATGTAAAATATCATATGGGTTACAGTAGCGATATTACCAGCGATTCGGGTAAACAAGTACATATTTCATTAACCCCAAATCCTTCTCATTTGGAAACAGTTGCTCCTGTAGTTGGTGGAATTACACGGGCTAAAATTGATAGCCGTCATAATGGCGATAATAAAAAAGCTTGTTCTATTTCGGTGCATGGCGATGGAGCTATCGCTGCGCAGGGTATTGTGTACGAGGTTATTCAAATGAGCCAGTTAGATGGGTATAAAACCGGTGGAACGGTTCATTTTATTATCAATAATCAAGTGAGTTTTACAACTAACTTTATTGATGCTCGCTCATCTATTTATTGTACAGATGTGGCCAAAGTGGTTTTATCGCCTGTATTTCATGTAAATGGCGATGATGTGGAAGCATTATGTTTAGTGGCAAAATTAGCAATGGATTACCGTCAAACGTTTGGAAAAGATGTATTTATTGATGTATTGTGTTATAGAAAATATGGACATAACGAAGGTGATGAACCGCGTTTTACACAACCATTATTGTATAAGGAAATAGCTAAACATCCTAATCCAAAGGAAATTTATGCCAAAAAACTAGTGGATGAAACATCGTTTACGAATGATGAAATTAAAGCCATCGAAAAGCAATTTAAAGTTGAGTTGGAACAAAATTTAGATGAAGCTCGTAAAACCGAAAAAGCAAAAATGACGTCGTTTTTGCAAGGTTCATGGAACAATATTAAAATGGCAACTGCAGAAGATTTTGATGTTTCTCCTAACACAGCCATTGATGCAAAATTGTTTTTAGAATTAGCTACAAAATCATCACAACTTCCAAAAGACAAAAAGTTTTTTAATAAAATTGAAAAACTATTTACCGACCGCCAAAATATGATTACGAATAATAATTATGATTGGGCAATGGGCGAGTTATTGGCATACGCCAGTTTAATGCAAGAAGGACATAATGTTCGTTTCAGTGGACAAGACGTTGAACGTGGAACTTTTTCGCATCGCCATGCTGTGGTAAAAGTTGAAGACAGTGAAGAAGAGTACACCCCATTAAATAATCTAAACACAAAAGGTAAATTAGAAATTTATAATTCATTACTTTCAGAATACGGCGTTTTAGGTTTTGAATATGGTTACGCCTACGCCTCTCCAAATACATTAACTATTTGGGAAGCTCAGTTTGGCGATTTCTTTAATGGTGCTCAAATTATTGTTGATCAATACATTTCATCTTCTGAATACAAATGGCGTCGTATGAATGGCTTGGTGGTTTTATTGCCGCATGGTTATGAGGGGCAAGGACCTGAACACAGCAGTGCGCGTATGGAGCGTTTTTTACAAATGTGTGCCGAAAACAATATGCAAATTGTAAATACAACAACTCCTTCACAACAATTCCATGTATTACGCCGTCAATTAAAACGCGAGTTTAGAAAACCATTAATTTGTTTTACGCCTAAAAAGTTATTACGTTATCCTACTTGTGTTTCAACAATTGATGATTTTACAAAGACAAATTTTAAGGAAGTGTTGGATGACCCAAAAGCAAATGCAAAAGATGTAAAACGTATAGCATTTTGCAGTGGTAAAATTTATTACGACTTAATTGAACAACGCGAAAAAGAAGGAGTAAATGATATTGCATTCATTCGTTTAGAACAGTTGTACCCTTTTCCTCAAAAACAATTAGATGCGGTTTTAAGTAAATATAAAAACGCAAAAGAGTTTTTGTTTGTTCAAGAAGAGAGCGAAAATATGGGGCCTTGGCGTTTTGTAGATTATAATTTACGTTCGTTAAATTTAAAATATGTTGGTCGTGATGCTGCCGCAAGTCCTGCAACTGGATTTAGCAAGCGTCATAATGCAGAGAATGAAGAAATAATGAACACCTTATTTAGTAAAGTATTAGTAAAATAAATAATAGAAATTTAAAATTTAATTTATGGCAATTGTAGAATTAAAAGTACCAAGTCCGGGAGAATCAATTACTGAAGTTGTAATCGCACGTTGGGTAAAAAATACTGGCGATGTTGTTGAAAAAGATGAAGTGTTAGCTGAGATTGATTCAGATAAAGCTACTTTAACATTAAACGCCGAAGAAAGTGGTAAAATTGAAGTGTTGGCTGCAGAAGGCGATACGGTGAAAGTTGGGCAAGTAGTTGTAAAAATTGACACATCTCTTAAACCGGAGGCTAAATCGCAAGACGCTAGTGCAAAAGTTGAGGTGAAAACTGAAGTGAAGAAGGAAGAAAAAAAGGCAGAAGTTGTACAAACAACTGCTAATTCTTCTCAAACAACTACCTACGCCACTGGAACTCCTAGCATAGCAGCCGCAAAAATTATGGCTGAAAATAATATTTCAGCAAATCAATTAAACGGTACTGGTAAAGATGGTCGCATTACTAAGCAAGATGTGTTAGCAGCTTTATCAAATGGCTTACCAACTGTTACACAAGTTTTAAGTAATACTTGGAAAGGCGGTAGAGAGAAGGATCGTGCTAAAATGACTTCGCTTCGTAAAACAGTTGCAAAGCGTTTAGTAGCTGTAAAAAACGAAACAGCCATGTTAACTACATTTAATGAGGTAGACATGAGTGCTATTTATGATATTCGCGCGCGCTACAAAGATAAATTTAAAGAAGTTTACGGAACTAATGTTGGCTTTATGAGCTTTTTCACAAAGGCTGTTACGGAAGCCTTGTATCATTTCCCTGCCGTGAACGGAATGATTGATGGTGAAGAATTGGTGTACAATAAATATTGTGATATAGGAATTGCGGTAAGTGCTCCAAAAGGCCTGATGGTTCCGGTATTGCGCAATGCTGAATTGATGAGCTTGGCCGAAATTGAAAAAGGAATTAAAGATTTAGCAATAAAAGCACGCGATGGTAAATTATCCATTCCGGATATGGAAGGCGGTACATTTACTATTACTAATGGTGGTGTGTTTGGCAGTATGATGAGTACGCCAATTATTAATCCGCCGCAAAGCGCCATTTTAGGTATGCACAATGTGGTAGAGCGTCCAATGGCTATTAACGGACAAGTGGTTATTCGCCCAATGATGTACGTGGCTTTAAGTTACGATCATCGCATTATCGACGGACGTGAAAGTGTTGGCTTTTTAGTAAAAGTAAAAGAAATGTTGGAGAACCCAAATCGTATGTTGTTTGGCGGTAAATTACCTGAAGAGGTGTTGTTAGGACTGTAAAATACAAGCATGAAACGTATAGCAGAATACCGAAAACTATTTAATATTACCAAAGAAACTCAATTGGCAGAATTAAAACTTATTTATAGAGGGCTAATAAAAGAAAATCATCCTGATAAATTTACAGATGAGGAATTAAAAGCCCAATCTGAACTAAAAAGTAAAACTATTATTGAGGCCTATCATTTTTTAGTAAGTATTTCGCCCGAAACACATGCCGCCACAAAAGAAGATTATAAATTAACCACAACAACTTCCGCCATTGATGATTATCAATACAAAGGGCAAACATTAAAAATAACTTTTACTGATGGCAGTAAATATGAATATTTTGGTGTAAATGTAAATACCTACAATAAATTAATTAATTCAGGCAACCTTGCCCGTTTTGCAAGGAGACATATTTTTGATAGCTATATTTATAGAAACGTTTTTAAACCAAATGCGGTAATGCTTTAGTTAATTTAATTTTATAATAAGATACTTTATTTTACATCAAAGCATCTGCACATCTCTCCCCATCCATTGCTGCGCTTACTATTCCACCAGCATAACCAGCCCCTTCGCCGCACGGAAATAAATTTTTTAGTTGTGGATGATGAAGTAAATCTTTATCCCGTGGTATTCTTACTGGAGTTGAAGTTCTGGACTCTACCCCTACAATTACTGCTTCGTTAGTTAAATAGCCCCGCATTTTATTTCCAAATGCTTTAAAACCCTCTTTTAAAGCTGGACCAATTAATTTTCCTAAAACGGCCTGCATATCAATGCTTTTTAAACCGGGTTGATAACTGCAATCCGGTAAATCATTACTTAATTTTCCATTCACAAAATCCTGTAAACGTTGTGCAGGAGCGGTTTGTGTTTTACCACCAAATGCCCAAGCATTTTTTTCCATTTCTTTTTGAAATTCTAATCCTGCCAAAGCGCCATGTTTTTTATAGGGCTCAAAATCTAGTAGCTCTAACCCAACAACAATACCACTATTAGCATAAGGGTTATTACGTTTACTCGGACTCCAGCCATTAGTCACTACTTCTTCTTGGTTTGTTGCACAAGGGGCAATAATGCCTCCCGGACACATACAAAACGAATAGACACCATGACCTTTTACCTGATTTACCAAACTATAACTGGCTGCAGGTAAATAATTTCTTTTTTCTATAACGTCTTGCAGATTGGAGCAATTATATTGAATTTTATCAATTAACGATTGTGGATGTTCTACCCTCACGCCTAATGCAAAGGGTTTTGCTTCAATTACTATTTTTTTCTTGTCAAATAATTCATAAATATCTCTGGCGGAATGTCCTGTTGCTATTATCAGTTGCTGGATGGGCACTGAGCTTGTCGAAGTGCCATTTTCGTCATGGGTAGTAAAAATAGTAATAGATTTTATTACATCTTTCTCAATTTCAAAATCAATTAGTTTTGAATGGAAATGAATTTCACCTCCAAAAGTTAAAATGGTTTTTCGAATGTTTTCAATTAGCTGAGGTAATTTATTGGTGCCAATGTGTGGATGCGCATCTACCATTATTTCTTCCGAAGCACCATGGTAAACAAATATTTTTAAAATTTTATCAATGTCTCCCCGTTTGTTGGAGCGCGTATAAAGTTTGCCATCACTATAAGTTCCTGCACCTCCTTCTCCAAAGCAGTAGTTACTTTCTGGGTTTACAATATGTTCTTTATTTATTTTTGCTAAATCTCTCCGGCGGTCTTTTACATTTTTTCCTCGCTCAATAATGATGGGTTTTATGCCTAATTCTATACATCTTAAAGCAGCAAATAATCCGGCAGGTCCGGCACCTATTATGTGGCAAGTTTTTTTGGAATGTGAAACATCTAAATAATTGAATTCTATTTTTTCAGGAATAAGTTCTTCATCCACTAAAGCTAAAACAGTTAAATTAATTTTAATGTTTCTACCTCGCGCATCAATGCTACGTTTTAAAATTTTTACAGAGAGGTTTTTTTCTTCACTAATAAAAAGTACTTCACGTACCTCTTCTTTCAAAAGTTGTTCGTTGGCTGCCGTTTGTGGACTAACTTGAAGTTGTAATTTTGTTTGCATGTTTTGGAAGATTATTATTCTTCAATTTTCATAATTATGTTATTGTCAGTTCGAGTAGTTTCGCTTGTCTCTATAGCGAAACGCATCGAGAATTTTTCATTGTCACTTCTCGATACACTCTCACGCTATGGCGTAATCGTTACTCGAAGTGACACGTATTTTTGTTTTGTCAGTTCGAGTAGTTTCGCTTGTCTCTACAGCGAAACGCATCGAGAACCTTTCTATTCTCACTTCTCGGTACAAACATCGTTCCTGTGACTTGTTCGAAGTGACATTAATTCTACCCCTCAAAGGTAATACTAAAAACTACCATTCGCGATCGGATTTTATCTATACTATTACTAAAAATACTGTTTTCGGGTTTCAGTAAATTTCGTGTTCCAATTTGTAATTTAACTTCAAACCCTAGTTTAAAATATTGTAAATAAAAATCTGTGCCCAAACCGGCACTGTAATAATAATCATCACGTTTTAACTTAATGTTTTCATCTAATTGATTAGGTCCCCCGGTGGCTACGCCTGCTGCTTTTTTTCTCGAAGCCAAGTCTAATTGATAACCACCACCTCCAATGATGTAAGCACTAAAGTTACCCAAGCGCTTACTTTGAATTTTTGTTTCAATTGGAAAAATTAAAAATGCTGATTCAACTGTTTTTTGAAAGACCTTAAAACTATCTAAACCTGCGTTACTTAAAGTATATTCAATTTTTCGAGAAGCAAAGCTTATACTGGGGGTACATCGGATGCGAATATAATCATGTAAACGCCCATCTGCCACAATACCAATGGCAAACCCGGGTTGAGGCTGGGTATAAACTGTTTTAATTCGGTAGCGCGTAGCTTGACCTTGTGAATAAATAACCGTGTCAGGAAATTGTGAATTAGGTTTAGTATTTAACCTAAAATCGGTTTGATTACCCGCAATTACAAATCCAAAATGCAATTTTTGTTTGTAAAATTTTGGCAAGTTAATACCATAACCGTCGTTTTGCTGACAAAACGAATCTAGTCCAAAAAATAATACAACTAGTATTAAGAAAGCCCTTTTCAGATATTATAAACGCTTTTTTAAATAAAAAATTGTTTAAAGATACTGATAAAATAAGTAAAATTTAAAATTTACTTAATATTGTAATTGCACAAAACCTTTAAACGAAGTTTGATTAGCGTCGTTTAATTGCAAAATAAAGTAATAAGTGCCGGTTGGTAATTTATTACTTCCTGTTTTTCCGGAAGCATTTGGAGTGCCGTTCCAGTCGTTTTTATAAGGAGTTGATGAATAAACCAAATTACCCCAACGATTATAAATTTCTAATTTATTTTGAGGGTAGTTTTCATATAATCCTTTGATTTCAAAGAAGTCGTTTTTACCATCTCCGTTTGAAGTTACAACTTCAGGTATTAATCCTAAACCATCTTTTACAATAATTTCTACAGTGTACTGACTTGGACATTGTCCGTTAGCACTCGCAAATAATGTTACAGTATAAACGCCGGCTGAATTGTAGGTTGAACTTGTATTTGTATTGCTGGATGCGCTACCATTGCCTAAAGACCATGAATAGGTATTTGCACCTGTACTTTGATTATTAAAGTTTACATTAAGCGGTGGGTTACCAGTAGTAACATCCGGCGTAAAGTAAGCATTTGTACTGCCACTTGAAACCGATACAACACTTGATGAAGAACAACCAGTAACAATATCAGTAGCCGATAAAGTGTAAGTACCACCTGAGTTTATAATTACATTATTTAAATTGTTTGCACCAACAATACCTGCACCTGTCCAATTTAAACTATACGTTAATGGAATTGTACCAGCAGATAAAGAAACAGTTTGTCCGGCACATAATACGGAGTTTTGAGGTGTAATATCAAATGTTGGTGAAGGAGCTGAATTTATTGTTGTTGAATTTAAAGCAGTGCCACAATCATTAACTAAAGTAGCTGTGTAGACTCCTGCATTACTAACATTTATGCTATTTGTGCCAGTTTCGCCTGTGCTCCAATTTACAGTTCCAGTGCTGCCAGACAAGGTAATTGTAGCATTTTGCCCATTACATAGTGTATTTGCTGAACTATTAAGTGTAATTGCAGGTGCAGCTCCAGTTGTTACAGTTGCTGTTTGTATAGTGGTTGAGCAGGTATTAGCTGATGTAACGCTATATACACCACCCGTACTGACAACAATACTATTAGTAGTTGCAGTATTACTCCACAAATAATTTCCAATGTTACTATTAGCTATTATTGTAGCTGATTGTGTACCACAAATATTAAAACTATTGGTATTTAAGCTGAGTGTAGGCAATGGAGTTACAGTAATAGTTTGAGCAGTGCTTACAGTCGTACAGCCGGCAGAGGTAACACTATATGCGGTAGTGGAGTTTGGTGACACAACTATTGAACTTGTTGTAGCACCGGTATTCCAACTATAAGTACCAGCAGCAGAAGTTGCAGTTAGTGTAACTGAATTACCAGAACATAAAGTATTAGTGCTGGCAGATGCAGTTATACTATTAGCCGCTGAGGGGGTAACAGTAGCAGTGGTTGAAGTATTTGAGCAACTATTAATGGCTGTTACAGTGTAAACAGTAGTAACGGTTGGTGAAACAGAGATTGAATTGGTAGTTGCACCTGTACTCCAACTGAAAGTGTTACCAGCCTGCGATAAAGCAACAATATTTGCACTTTGCGTGCCACAAATGCTTAATGAACTTGCACTAAGATTTAAGGTTGGTGTAGGGGTAATAGCGAAAGTAAATGTAGTATTAGCTGTTGTTCCTCCACCGGTGCAGGTTCTTGTAACGGTTGCGCTAAGTGTAATTACCCCAGCATCGCCAATGCCTGGCGTATAGGTATTAGAAGTGTTTGTACCGGAAGTCGCAGCAAAAGTGCCAGTACCTCCTGCCCAAGCAATATTGGTATAAGCACCTCCAGTAACTGTGGTTGTGATATTTTGTGGTAACCCAACGCAGGTAGTATTACTAATATTAGCATTTATGGTTAAAGGTATTGCTGGAACAGCACAGCCATTATTAATGTATGTGGGAGTACCTGCGGCATTATATAAAACTGCTCCACCATCCTGCGCACCAGGTACTTGACTTTGATTGAGCAATTGCGACCTATCATAAACAACCACATCATTACAACCTGGGGGTGAACTAAAGTTCATAGTTAAAGTTCTAGTTCCGGTTCCAAAATTTGCAAAATGCCCAGAGGTATTTCCTGTACATTGAAAAATAACTGTTAATGTTTCTGATAAATTAGCAAAACTTTGAGCATTTGGATTCATACTTTCGCTTGTGATCATTAAAATTTTACTATTAGCGGGTAAAACACCTCCAACAGGCTCTACTAAAAGTCCACAAGCAGTAATAGAAGAATTAATTGCTGCAACCTTAGCCGCTGTTGTGGTATTTTGACAAATACCAAGCCATGCATTAGAAACATTTGGCCAAGCCACTGTTAGATTGGCTGTGTTTAAAGCAACAGATCCTACTTTAAAAGTAACCATTTCATTTTGACCCTCATTACCACCATCACAACCATCCACCAAAATGCTTTCAATTTCAAAACATTGAGCATTAATTTTTAAACTTGTTAGAGCAAATAATAGAGCGGCAAATAAAATTTTTTTCATAGTGTATAAGTAACGTATATATAAAGATTAATTTATAAGTATTTTTTGCGGTGGCATATTGCCTTCAGAACAGCCAATAACATATAAACCCTTAGGCAAAGATAATTTATCTATAGTAAAATAGTTTAAGTCATTGTTAAGGTTTCTATATTCACCAATTTTTTTACCGTTCATATCCATTAAATAAAAGGTTTTATTCAAAAAGCTGTTTTCATAACTAATTATTATTTCTGTTTCCGTCTGATTAACCCATACATCAGAAGTATGAGTTTGGTTAAAGTTAACCATTATGGTTTTGGCATAATTAACAGAACCATCTTTATCAACATTAGCAAGGCGGTAATAGTTAATGCCATTTTTTGGTGCAAAATCAGTGGAACTGTAATCTAAATTATTTTTCCCTGCAACTGGAGCTAGCGATCCAACTGAGTTTAATAATTCAAAATTTATACCATCAGTACTTCGCTCAACAATATAATAATTTACATTTTCTTCACTTGCAACATGCCAATTAAGTTCAATAGAACTTTCGGTAGGTTTTGCATAAAAATCAGTAAGAGTAATTGGCAATACCAAATTACAATTTGTTCCACAGCTACCTGATAAAGTTATTGTCCATGTAACAATCTCATCTCTTCTGTCAGCAGTTAATTGGATTGTAAGACTGCCACCGGTTTTTGTGAAATTGGATATTAAGTTTGCATTACTAGCCCCTGTAACATTATATGGCAGACCCGTAGAAGTGCCTCCAGTACCAGTAACTGTTAAATTATCGCCTGCATCAGCCCCAGAGGCAGTACAAACACCCCTAACTTTAAATTCAGCGGTACCAGTAGCTACACAACCTGCTGGCAAAGTAAAAGTTGTAGATTTTATTTGAGAGGAACAAGAGCCAGAAATGCCAGTACCATTACATTGAGGAGTGCCAAAATAATTATATGCAGTTAAATCACAACCTGCTAAACAGCCATTAGCACAAAGTGAACCCAAGCTCATGCCACCATTTAATGTGCAACCGGATGGTGATATTTGAGCGAAATACACAAAATTTGAAAGGAGAAAAAATACAACTATACTAACCTTTTTCATACTATTTAATTTTAATAATAATCAAAAGCGGTTTTGGACAATCTTTTAAATAGAGCAGAAAAAAGATTCCTCAAGGGTGTTCACTTTTATAAACAATTAACTGTTTACAAATGTACTGAGCAATGCATTAAAATCAATTTAGACTTGGTTAAGTTATTGTTACAAAACTGTTAATTAACAATATAAAACCAACGGATATTTTTAATTGTTTTGCGATAAAAATAATTTTTCAAGAAATTGTTTTACATTTCAATTTAAAGTGTATATTTGCACCCCGTTTTAAAATACAATTAATTGATTTTAAACAAATTGTAAAATGACAAAGGCAGACATCGTTAACGAAATATCAGAAAAAACCGGCATTGAAAAAATGGCTGTACAAGCTACCGTTGAAGCATTTATGAAAACCATCCGTAATTCGATGGTAGAAGGTAAAAACGTTTATTTACGCGGTTTTGGAACGTTTGTTGTAAAAAAGCGTGCCGAAAAAATTGGCCGTAATATCTCGAAAAATACTACGGTTGTAATTCCTGCGCATTATATTCCTGCTTTTAAAGCAGCAAAAACATTTAGCGACAGAGTAAAACGTAACGTTAAAACTGCTGAACCTATTAAAGACATTGATTAAAAAATGAGCGCCAAAAAAACACAAGTACTCTTAGTTTTAGGCGCTTTAGTACTGTTCGTTCTTTTATTTATTGCACCAAAAATGGCTCCCAAGTCGGCTGAAGATGTTAAATCAACCAACAAGCAACAATCAGCCATCAATTTAAATGCTACCATCGAAGTGTATGTTAATATAGCCCTAAAAAATTTAGAACCGCCAAAAAAACAATCCTTTGATAAATTATTGGCACTAAAAAATTATGATAGTACGATTGTATTTTGGGATAAACAAAAGCGACCAGATATTGCATCGTATTATACCGAGGAATTAGCCAAAAAAACAAATACTTCGGATAATTGGTTAAAGGCAGGTAATAGATACTATTATGCCGTGCAATTTTTGCAAGATCAAACAGAAATACCGGTTTTATACCAATGTGCCATGAGATGTTTTCAAAAATGTTTGCAAACCCAGCCAAACAATGTAGATGCAAAAATTATGTTAGGCTCTTGTTATGTGGAAGGAACAGATAATCCGATGGAAGGAATCACCATCTTAAAACAGGTTGAGAAAACAGATAGTAATAATGTAAAACTACAATCAGCATTTGCTTCATTTTCTGTTAAAAGTGGTCAGGTGGATAAAGCTATTTACCGTTATAATAAAATATTGCAATTAGATACTGCCAATATTGAGGTTTATTTATATCTGGCAGATATTTACGAACAACAAAATAATACACAAAAAACTATCGAAGTTTTAGAAAAGTATGCCGCTAAAACAAACGATGTTACAGCTAGACTAGAAATTACAAAGTACATACAACAATTAAAAAAATAAAACGAATTATTAACCATTAAAATTAAATTTTATGCCAAGCGGAAAAAAGAGAAAAAGACATAAAATGGCGACTCATAAACGCAAAAAACGTTTACGTAAAAATCGTCATAAGAAAAAATAGTTAGCTTTTAGCTAATTGTTTTCACAACAGTATTCTGTAACGGAAGAGATACGTCTTTTTCCGTTATTGTTGTTTGTAATACTTTAAACTAATAACCCCTGACAGGGTTATGAAATTAATTTAGGTTAACCCTGTCAGGGGTAACCGTAATATTTAAAACATTATAGCGTGAACCAAGAATTAATTATTAATTCCACGCCTAACGAAGTTGTAATTGCGTTATTAAACGATAAACGTTTAGTAGAATTACATCGCGAAAAAAATAATTCGGAATTTTCGGTAGGCGATATTTATTTAGGGAAAGCCAAAAAAATAATGACAGGTCTTAATGCGGCCTTTGTTGATGTTGGTTATGAAAAGGATGCTTTTTTGCATTATTTAGATTTAGGCCCTCAAGCCAACTCGTTTATAAAATACGTTGAGACTGTACAAAATGGTAAACAAAATGCCAGCAACTTAATGTACTTTAAAAATGAGTCAGAAATAAAAAAAGACGGTAAGATAAATGATATTATAAAATCCGGTCAAAACCTTTTAGTGCAAGTTGCTAAAGAGCCAATTAGTGCAAAAGGTCCGCGTATTACAACCGAAATTAGTTTAGCAGGCCGCTATTTGGTGTTAATTCCATTTGCCGAAAAAATTTCAGTTTCATCAAAAATTAGAAATTTTGAAGAAAAAAATCGCTTAAAGGAGTTAATGCAATCTATTAAACCAAAAAACTTTGGTGTAATAGTGCGTACGGTAGCCGAAAATCAAACCGTAGCAGAGTTAGAAGGAGATTTAAAAGATTTAATTAAAAAGTGGGATGAGTGTTTTAAGGCTTTAAAAGAAGCTCAGCCCCCTATGCGTGTTTTAGGTGAAGGCGATAGAACTAACACAATTTTACGCGATTTTTTAAATGCATCTTTTAATGCCATTCATGTAAATGATCAAAAAGTTTATGACGATTTAAAAGTATATATCAAATCTATAGCGCCTGATAAGGTTGATATTTTAAAATTGTATACTGGCAAATTACCAATTTTTGATGCTTATAGTGTAGAAAAGCAAATTAAAAGTTTGTTTGGTAAAACAGTACACATGAAAAGTGGTGCCTATTTGGTAATTGAACACACCGAGGCTTTACATGTGTTTGATGTGAATAGCGGTAACCGTGCCAAAAGCGAAAATTCTCAAGAAGAAAACGCTTTGGAGGTAAATTTAGAAAGTGCTGTTGAAGTAGCCCGCCAATTAAAGCTGCGCGATATGGGTGGTATTATTGTGGTTGATTTTATTGACATGCATAATGCCGATAACCGTAAACTCCTTTTTGATAAGTTAAAAGAGGAAATGAAAAGTGACCGTGCTAAGCACAACATTCTTCCTCCAAGTAAATTTGGCTTAATACAAATTACGCGCCAACGTTTGCGCCCTGAGGTGAATGTAGATGTTTTAGAAACATGTCCAAGTTGTGGCGGCACAGGCAAAGTGCAACCAAGCTTATTGTTTGTCGATCAAATTGAAAATACATTGCGTTTTATTATTAAGGAGCAAAACCAAAAAAATATTACACTTAATGTGCATCCATACATTGAAGCATTTATTACCAAAGGTGGTTTTTTGCGCAGCAAACAATGGAAATGGTATTTTGAATACAAACAAAAAGTAAAAATTCAACCAATGGCCAGTTATGGCTTTATGGAGTTTAAGTTTTTTAATAAAGACTTAGATGAAATAGTCATTTAAAGCTATTTTAGTATTATTAACACAAAAAAACAGCCTTCAGTAACAAAAACTGTTGGCTGTTTTATTTTATTATTAATTTTGATAGTATAAAATCCAACAAACATGAAAAAAATACTTTCAACTCTAATCATTTCGCTAATTACTGTAACCACTTTTGGTCAAAACGTAGATGAAATTGTTAAAAAACACATTGAAGCAATTGGTGGTAAAGATAATTGGGCAAAGGTTAAAAGTATAAAAACAAGTGGAACCATGAAAGCCCAAGGTGCCGAAATAAAAATTACTATTCAGCAAATAGATAAAAAGGCTAGCCGACAAGATATTGCTTTAATGGGAATGAACGGTTACAATATTTTAACCACAACAGAAGGCTGGAATTTTATGCCTTTTCAAGGTCAAACTAAACCTGAACCTTTAACCCCAGACGATGTTAAAAAATCGCAAGATGGTTTAAATTTGATGCCGGAATTTATTACATACAAAGAATTAGGGAAAAAGCTGGAATACTTAGGAAAAGATGATGTAGATGGAACCGAGTGTTTTAAATTAAAAATGACAGATAAAGAAAATAAGGAAACTACTTTTTATATTGATCCTAGTACTTACTACATTATTAAACAATCCTCAAAGGTTACACTGAATGGTAAAGAAATGGAAGATGCAAGTATTATGAGTAATTATAAAAAGCAAGAATGTGGTATTGTCTATCCATTTAGCATTGTTAGTGGCTGGGGCGAAATGGAAGTAACAGCATTAGAAATAAACCCAAAGATAGACGAGTCTATTTTTAAAGTAGCTAAGTAATTAGTTATATCAAAATAATTATCATAGGCCTAGTTTAAGTAAACAACGGAATAAAATTAAA
This sequence comes from Bacteroidota bacterium, assembly GCA_033763945.1. Classification (GTDB taxonomy): domain Bacteria; phylum Bacteroidota; class Bacteroidia; order B-17B0; family Aurantibacillaceae; genus Aurantibacillus. Next base: position 330,099 of record JANRJN010000017.1, read on the forward strand.
ACTTTAAATTTTACAACATGAACAAAATTTTTGTGCTTTTATTAGCATTTACAGCCACGTTGTCTATTGCTCAATCTCCGGTTACATCGGCTATGTTTAGTGTTATGGAAGCACGTCAGTTAGGACCGGGTACCATGAGTGGTCGTATTACAGCTATTGAAGGTGTAAATAACGATGATGGAAAAACAATCTATGTTGGAACCGCTGGCGGCGGTGTATGGAAATCAACAAATGCAGGTGCCTCATACAAACCCATGTTTGATAAATATTGCCAATCTATTGGTGCTTTGGCCATCGATCAAAAAAAACCGACTACCATTTATGTAGGTACTGGTGAGAGTAATATGCGTAATTCGGTTTCAATAGGAAACGGAATGTATAAATCAACGGATGCAGGAAGTAACTGGAAAAAAATTGGGTTAGATAGTACAGAGCATATTTCTAAAATAATGATTCATCCAACAAACCCAGATGTTATTTTTGTAGCGGTACCAGGTGCTCTATGGAGTGATAGCAAACACCGTGGTTTATATAAAAGCACAGATGGCGGGGAAACATGGAGTAAAATTTTTTATATCGATAATAAAACAGGTTGTGCCGATTTGTTAATTGACCCAACTAACCCGGATATCATGTTTGTATCTATGTGGCAATTTCGACGCCAACCATTTAGTTTTAATTCCGGCGGTAAAACAAGTGGCCTTTATAAATCTACCGATGGTGGAAAAACCTGGAAAGAAATTACAAATGGTTTACCTCCTAAGCCCTTCGGCAGAATTGCAATGACACTTGCGCCAAGCGATCCTAAACAAATGATTGCCATTGTTGAGAGTGCTAAAACAGGATTATATATTTCTTCTGACGGAGGAGAAACGTGGAAGAACCAAGGTGCAACCATGAACACTGTAGCACGCCCTTTTTATTTCAGTACGATAGTTATCGATCCAAAAGACCCTAAACGTGTTTACCGTCCTGCGTTTCAATTTGCATATAGTAGCGATGGTGGTTATTCGTTTACCGAGGCAAGTTATGAGGGCGGATGGGTACACAGTGATATGCATGCCCTATGGATTAATCCCTCTAACACTAACGTGATGTATCTTGGTACAGACGGTGGTGTGTATATGAGTGTTGATAAAGGTATTACTTGGATGTTTCATCATTCATTACCAGTTGGTCAATTTTACCATGTAGCTGTAGATTTAAAAGAGCCATATAATCTGTACGGTGGGTTACAAGATAACGGTAGTTGGGCAGCACCTAGCGCAGCACCAGGCGGTATTGGTAATGCAAACTGGACACGAGTAGGCGGTGGCGATGGTTTTTGGACAGTACCGGACGTTGATGGTAAAACTGTTTACTCAGAATATCAAGGCGGTAATATGAGCCGTGTTAATTTAGAAACAGCTAAGTCAGAAGTGATTCAACCTCAAAAAACAAGTAAGGAAGAAAAACTCCGTTGGAACTGGAACACGCCAATAGTGACAGGTGCAAAAAATCCAAAAAATTTATATGTTGGCGCCCAATACCTTTACAAATCTATTGACCAAGGCAGAAACTGGAAACGTATTTCACCTGACTTAACAACAAATGATAAAAAGAAACAAGAGCAAGAAGAAAGTGGGGGATTAAGTGCAGATAATACTTCAGCAGAAAACCATTGCACAATTTTTACAATTGCTGAGTCGCCATTAGATGAAAACCTGATTTTTGTTGGAACGGATGATGGCAATTTACAATATTCTACAGATGCCGGTGCAACTTGGACCAATGTGGCTATGAATATTGCTAAATCGGGTATTGCTAAACAAGCTTGGGTTAGCAGTATACAGCCATCCCAATACGATAAAAATACAGTTTACGCCACTTTTGAAAATCATATGTACGGCGATCATAATACCTATTTAGGAAAAAGTACTGATTTAGGTAAAACATGGATTCGTATCAATAGTACAGAATTTACAGGGTTTGCGCATAAAATAAAAGAAGACTTAGTAAATAAAGATTTGTTGTTTTTGGGAACTGAAATGGGTTTATTTACTACTGTGGATGGAGGCCAAACATGGTTTAGAATGAAGAATAATATTCCGGAATATGCTTTAGTAAGAGATATTCAAATCCACCCAAAAACACATGATTTAATTTTAGCAACCCATGGCCGAGGTATTATTATTTTAGATGATATCCGGACTTTGAGGAGCTTAACAAAAGATGTTTTAGATAAAGATTTTTATTTATTTCCAACGCCTGATATTACGCTAACCAATGGCAAATTTGGATGGGGAGGTCCTGAAATATCTGGAGGCTGGGTGGCAGGCAATCCGTCAGAGATTCCCACAATAAACTATTATTTAAAACAACGATTAAATTCAGGAAAAATTACTGTTGAAATTTACGATGAAAAAAATAATTTAATTCAGTCAATGCCAGGGACAGTGCGTAAAGGCATAAACCGCGTAACATGGAATTTGAAAAGTAACCCTCCAAAAGTTGCTGAGGGAAGCACAAAAATGGATATTGCCGGTTTTATGGCGCCTATGGTATTACCTGGTAATTATACGGTAAAAGTTAAGGTAAATGATAAAGATTATACTGCACCGATTAAATGTGTACATGATGCAAATAATAAAGATTTAACACCTGAAGATAGATTGTTGGTATACAATAAAGCCTTGCAATTACAAACTTTGTACAATCAAGTAAATAATGCGGTTGATAGTATCAATATTATTCAAAAAGGGTTAAAAGAAGATAGTGTTAGTTACTCAAAAAATAAAAATGCTCAGGCGTTTTATAATGATTTACAAAAGGTGAAGGCAGAATTAATGGCAACAAAAAAAACATCCATCTTTGCAGATGAAGAGAGGATTCGCGAAAAAATATCGGCATTATATGGTAATTTTTGTAATATGGAATCAAAACCTAATTCAACACAATTAGAAGCAATAGATGTTTTGCAAACGGACTTCAACACACAAAAAGATAATTACAAAAAATCTATTTCAAAAAATTTGCCAAAAAATCTAGATCTAAAGAAGAAATTAGGATTGTAACTATATTATCTTTTTAAGCTAATGGGAATCCAAATTTCTTCTTCCGAATCTGGGTCGTTGTTTTTGTATTTTTCCCCCATTACTTCAAAGTGTGGTCTGTTGTCTAAAAGATAAGTGGAGTTGGGTAGCCAAGTGCCGTAAATATAATTGTAGATACTGTGGTCTGAACTAGATCCTTTATATAAAAATACAGCGTAAAGTCCTTCTTCTATTATTAGTGCTTTCATCTTGTTGGGTAGTTTATCAAAATCAGACACCTCAATAGCGGCCCACTTTTCAAATTCGCTATGAATATTGCTGAGGTCTTGATGAGACCGGTAAATACGTATTGAGAATAAGTTAGTATTTAACCCATTAAGTATTTCTCTTTTGCGTGGCATAAATTCTTGCCACAATGTAAGTGTTTTGTTGTTACTTAACGACATTGTAACATTCAATCCAATTAATTTCTTTTCTTTTAAATTTTCTATTCTAGGCTCCATCTTAACTTGTCGAATCTATTTCAATACCATATTTATCTAATAAACCGCTTATCCCGCTTAAGGAAAATACTGCCTTTTTTAATTTATTGACTTCGGGATTAATACTGTAATTAAACGATGCTCTAAAATCTGCCTTTTCTAAAATCGTATTTTCAAATTTAGAACCACTTAAATCGCAGTTGTCAAACTTTGATTGGGTTAAATCACATTCTATAAAATCTACTTCATGAAGTTGAGAATTTCTGAAAATTGTTTTTTTAATTTTCTTTTTATAAAAAGAAGAATGATTTAGAATGCAGTTATCAAAGCTGAAAGATAAACCAAAATCGTTACAGTTTTCAAATAAAAGCCCAAGTAGTTTGCAATCAGTAAATAATGCATTTGTAAAGGTGGTTTTATTAATTTTTACTAAGCTTAAATTACATCCTAAAAATTCGCAGTCAATAAATTTAAATTCAGAAAAATTAGTATTCGAAAAATCGCAATTAGTAAAAGAGCATTTTTCATAATCACCCTTTACAAAGGATTGTTCTTTAAAATCTATTTTATTAAATTGCTTATTTTCTATGATTGTTTGACTCATTTCTATGATGAAGTGTAAGATTTTACTCCTTTATTATTAAGTTTATAAGATACAAATACACTAAAAGTAATTAATAATAAATTGCTAATGCCAAGTAGTCCCATTTTATCAATTTTGTCGGCAAGTTCATTCCCCATAATATCAGATGAGTTTCCACTATAAAAGAAAATGAGTAAAATAAATAAACAAATGGCTAAGTAGTTTTTCCAAAAAAATAAATAGTTAAGTAAAAATAAAATTAAAGGAAGAGAAAAAAGAAAATGTTCAGTGTCTGTTAAAAGTATGTTTGGAATAATTGCAAACAAAGCAAAGTAGCCGATTATGAGTGGTAGTTGTTTGTTATTGTCAGATATTGTTATTTTTTGCTTGACTTGTTTTGAAAGAAGAGTGAAAATGCTATAAATAATTACCACAAAAATTAAAACATATAACTGGAAAGTATTTGTTAATCCGGCATTAAAATAAAAATTTAAAATAGATTGTAAGTTGTCATTACTGGTAATGTAGGAGTTGTGGCCTAGCATTGCAGTGAGCCAGCTTTTATGAAGGTGAATGCCATTTGAGAATCCAAGAATTAGAAATGAGATGCCTAAAGCAAATACGATGGTTATGCCAACACTCAGAATGGTTTTTATTTTTTTATAGAAAAGCATAGGTAGCAGTAATAGAATAAAGTAGGGTTTTATCATAATAGCTAACCCAATAAAAATTCCGGATAATAAAGATTTGTTTTTTATGCTTAATAAAAGTCCACTGCTTAATAGCATAACAATGATAATATTCACGTTGCCCATGTGCAACTCCCTAAAAATATGACGAATAATGCAAATAATGGCAATAGACATTATAAGATTTTTTTTCTGATTTGTAATACTAAAAACATAATGGGCCATTATTTTTTGGATTACTAAAACAGATAATATAGTAGAGATAGATATTATTGCATAATGAATACAACTAGCGGCAAAGTATGGCAGTAAACAGTAAGGTGTAAATGTTAGTAATGTAAATGGGGAGTATTTATAAAACCCGGTATCCAAGCCAAAAGGAATGCCATAAATCTGATTGCCAGAAATGAGTGCCTTTGCGGCTAGGTAATATACTTTAAAATCGTATAGCCAAAAGCGCCCATTAATGTTTTCTAGAGTAAAGATTAGACAAAAAAAGAATAATGAAAATAGTATGAACCCCTTATTTTCACTAAATGTTTTCTTTAATATTTCTAGGAAGTTCTTTTTCAAATTAATTTAAATTGTTCTTTGGCTTAAAAATTAAAACTAGTCGCCATATAACAAGTAATACGCTCATAACTATACTCAGGTATGAAATCATATCTCCGAACCTTGAAAAAAAAGTTAATGAGTTATTTAAATAAATTTTCTGTTCTATTACAGCTGGCTCCCACCAATTGGTTTCTTGATAAGTGTTTCCAAACTCGTCAATAAAGCAACTTGTTCCCGTATTTGCACAACGTACAATTTGTTTCCTGTTTTCAATTGCTCTCAATCGCGCATAATTTAAGTGTTGTTTGTAGCCGGGTGTATTTTGCCACCAGCCATCGTTTGTTATAATAAAAATAATATTAGCACCTAAACGCATATATTCAGTAACATAATCGGCATAAACACTCTCGTAACAAATTACAGGCGCAATTTTAACTTTGTCGGCTTGAGACGTAAATACACTACGTTTACCATCAATGCCAAGGCTTCCAAAGGTGCCACCTAAATTAATGGCCAAGCTTTCTAATGGTTTTAATAGAGCCGGGAAGGGCATTCGTTCTACTCCGGGCACTAATTTTGATTTGTGGTACACTTGAATAGTATTAGAATTAATTTGAATAGCAGAATTAAATACATCGTAGTGTAATCCGCTTTCCTCGTCTTTTCTTGAGGTAGAAGTTATTTCTTTTTTGTCTCTGTAAAATTTATAACTGTTGCAACCGGCAATTATAGTTAAGTTAGGAAATTTACTGAGTAAACTATCTTTAAACCATTTTACGGGTTCGGTTTCCGATATGCCTTCTTCTATTAAATTATCTGTAATAAATGTTTCAGGTAGTATTAAATAATTGGTACCAGAATTAATTTTACCTCTTATTAAAAACATAGCTTTCAAAAATTGTGATTGATAGTCGGAATTAAATTTATCGTTGTATGGATCTATGTTGGGTTGAACAATAACACAATTATAGCCGTCTTTATGGCCAGCTTTATTAAAGCTAACAAAAAGAATAAGATAAGAAATTAAAATTGGAACTATAATTAAACTGGCAATTTTTAAAATAGGTTTTGAGATAATTTTTTTTGCTGAATTGTTTTTTACTATTTCGAAAATTAAAATATTTGTAGCCAGTATCCACAAAGTACCACCTGAAGTGCCAGTATACTCATACCATTGTATCCAATTGTGATTAAAGGCAAAAACATTTCCGAGCGTCAGCCAGGTCCAGCTCATGTCCCAAATGGTATGAATATGTTCAAAGGCAATCCAAGTTGGAATAAGTAACCAAACACCCCACCATTTTTTTAGTTTGCTTTTTAAAGTAGAGTAAAATACAAATACGATGGTCATTAATAATGCGTTCATTAAAAATGCCGCAATTGCACCTTCTAAAGAAGCATATTGTACCCACCAGGTAACACCAATATTCCAACTTAAAAAAATGAGATAGCTATATGCAATTAGTTTTAATTTAGGTTTATTTATTTCGGCAGATGAAAATAATTTGTTTTCAATAATTAAGAGAGGAACAAATGCAAAAAAAATTAGTATGCTTAAGTGCCAATACCAGCTAAGTGATAAAAGCAAAATAGATAACAAACTTAATAAAAACAAATTTGGTTTTTTTAACATTGGTTACGAAGGTAAAGTTTTAAAAGACGAATTAAATCATTTTTTTACAGTTTATCTTCTACTTTTCCGTTTTCGAATAATAATGTACGGCTTCTAAATTTATTGTAAACCAACATGTCATGCGTAGCAAATAAAACAGCAGTCCCACTTTCGGCAATTTGCTTTAATAATATTAAAATTTCTTCGCTGGTTTGAGGATCAAGATTACCAGTCGGTTCGTCTGCTAAAATTAATTCGGGGTCGTTTACTAATGCGCGGGCAATACTCACACGTTGTTGCTCACCCCCGCTTAATTCATGGGGTTTTTTAGTTTCTTTCCCTTCTAAATTAACCTTTTTTAATACATCTGTAATGCGAGACTTAATTTTTGAGTCCTCTTTCCATCCAGTAGCTTTCATCACAAATTTTAAGTTTTCATAAACGCTTCTATCGCCAAGTAATTGAAAATCCTGAAAAACAATTCCAAGTTTTCTTCTTAAAAATGGAATTTCACGAGGCCTTAAGTTCAATAAATCAAAGCCACATACTTTTGCCGAACCTGTTTTTAGAGTTAAATCGCCATAAATCGTTTTTAAAAAACTACTTTTCCCGCTTCCGGTTTTGCCTAACAAATACACAAATTCACCCGGGTTTACTTCAATGGTAAGGTTCCCAACAATTGGTCGTTCATCTTGAAAAATAGTTACGTTGTTAAATTTAATCAGGCTTTGCATAATTTAAACTAGTTTATAAATGTAAGAATTTGTAACTTTTTTAATTCTTTGCATTAATACCAATATCAACACAAGCGGGTTAATAACTGCCCAAGTATAAATTAAAAGTATTAAAGCATTTAAATAATTTTAGTGAGATAAAATTTATCCAAATTTTTAATTAATGTATCGCTATTTAAAGTTAAGCTTCTTGCTTTTTTCTGGTGTGTTTTCATTTTTGTGTCAAGCACAAAAAACGGCAATTTACCTAGATAATGAAATAATGTATAAACAAGCCATTGAGTTGTTTGACAAAAAGCAATATGTAGAAGCTCAAAAAAATTTTATTGATTTTGCAACTACTACATCTTTGTCTATTTTAAAAGCAGATGCACAATATTATTCAGCAGCATGTGCCATAGAGCTATTTAATAAAGATGGCGAGTGGCAAATGAAACAATTTATTTTAAAGCATCCCGAAAGCACAAAATTAAATAGTGCAAATTTTTATTTAGGAAAAAATAATTTCAGAAAAAAGAAATACCCGGAAACAATTGAGTGCTTTGAAAAAGTAGATATTTATAAATTAGATAAAGAACAACTCTCAGAATTATATTTTAAACGCGGTTACAGTTACATTGAAACAGGGAGCTATGACAAAGCTAAAACTGATTTATACGAAATTAAGGATGTAGATAATAAATATGCTTTTCCTGCAAATTATTATTACTCGCACATTGCTTACAAAGAAAAGAATTATGAAACAGCATTAAGCGGCTTTAACAGATTGGTAGGTAACGAAACTTTTGGAAGCGTGGTTCCTTATTATATTACGCAAATATATTTTATCCAAGGTAAGTATGATAAAGTGGTGGTTGAGGCGCCAAAGTTATTAGACGACAGTATTAACGTACAAAAAAGCGGTGAAATTAATAGAATGATAGGTGAGAGTTATTTTAATTTAAAAGATTATGCAAATGCACTTACTTATTTAAAAAAAACAGATTTGGGCTCAGGCCTCAATCAGCAGGGCAATTACGCCTTAGGTTATTGTTATTATAAAAATGGTGATTGGGCAAATGCCAATTTGTATTTTGAAAAGGCCGTAGAAACAAAAGATAGTTTAGCGCAAAGTGCTTGGTATCATATGGCCGATTGCCACATAAAACTAAATGAAAAAATGGGGGCTAAAAATGCCTACTATAGTGCTTATCAATTAGGATTTGATAAATTAATAACCCAAGATGCCTTGTTTAGTTTTGCCAAGTTAAGCTATGAGCTTGATTTTAATCCATATAACGAAGCAGAAAAAGCCTTTAAAAAATATTTAAAAGAATATCCTAACTCTTATAAAAAGGAAGATTGTTACAATTATTTAATTAATGTTTATTCGATTACTAAAAATTACGAGCAAGCCATAAAAAGCATTGAGAGTCTTGGAAACATCGATCCCATACTAAAAGTTACCTACCAAAAATTGATTTATTTTAAAGGTGTAGAGTATTTTAATAATAATGATATAGATAACGCAGAAAAACAATTTAAGAAATCTCAGGAACAAAATTCAGATTTACGTTTAAATGCCTTGTGTCAATATTGGTTGGGTGAAATTTCATATCTAAGAAAGGACTATTCTACTGCTATAGAAAAATGGAAAAACTTCCAAACACTCAACGGTGCAGTTCAATTAAAAGAATACGATTTAAGTAATTATGCCATTGGCTACGCTTATTTTCAGCGTAAAGAAGAAAAGGATTACACTGAGGCGGGAGTTAGTTTCCGTAAATTTCTATTAACGAAAAATAAGTACGAAGAAAATAAAATAGCGGATGCAACCATCCGTGTAGCCGATTGTTTCTTTATGAACCGAGATTTTTTACAGGGTTCTGAATATTACGAAACGGCAATTGCATTAAATAAATTAGACGTTGATTATTGTTTGTTTCAAAAAGCATTGTGCGATGGTTTGAATAAAAATTATAAAGAAAAAATTTCAGAATTAAAGAAAATAGAAACACGTTACCCTGCCTCTAATTATTTAAGTGCGTCTTTAAATCAAATAGCCGATACGTATTTTAAAAATTTGAAGGATGAGGAAAATGCCATTTTATATTATAATAAAATTTTAAAAAATTATCCAAACTCTTCTTTCTCTTCAAACTGTTATGCACAACTAGGTAATATTTACTTTGCAAGAAAACAAGACGATAAAGCATTTGAATACTTTGATAAATTTGTTAAGCTAGATAGTAAAAGTGAAGAATCCAAAGATGTGTTAGAGGCTATTAAAAAAATATTTGAAGCCAAAGGTGATGTGGAAGGAATGGAGAAGTATTTTACTTCAGTGGGTAATCCTTTATCTGAAAATCAATTAGAGAAGGCAACATACAGCGCCGCTTACGATGCTTTTTATAATCAAAAAAATTGCGATTTGGCAATGCCTAAATGGGAGGCTTACATTTCTAAATTCCCAAATGGAAAGTATATTAACGAGGCGCAATTTAATTTAGCGGAATGTAATTACAATAAAAGTATTTTTGATAAAGCACTGGTTGGTTACCAATACATTATTGCAAAACCTCGTGGTATTTATACCGAAGTTTCTCTTGCAAAAACTTCTTACCTGTTTTATAAAGACAAAAAATACAAAGAAGCTCTGCCATTGTTTATTCAATTACAAGATGTGGCTGAAACTCCTTCCAATAAAAGCGCCGGAAGATTTGGAGCCATGCGTAGTGCTTTTTATATTAACGATTTTGAAACGGCGTTAACCGAAAACACTAAAGTATTAAATACCGAAAAATTAACACCCCAACAAACTAGCGAAGCAAAGTACATTAAAGCAAAGTCGTTATTTGAAACCAATCGTTTGGATGATGCCTTGGCAGAATTTAAATTAATTACAAAATCTGCAAAAAATAGTTCAGGAGCTGAGGCGTATTATCACATAGCAAAAATTCAGTTTACAAAACAAGATTATAAAGAGGTTGAAAAGACGATTAATAAATTAATCAGTTATGAATACAGCACCGACGATTGGAATAACAAAGGTATGCTGTTATTGGCAGATACTTATATCGCAAAAAATGAAGAAGAAGACGCTAAAATTATTTTGCAAACAATTATAGATGGAAAACCAAAACAAGAATTTATTGATGCTGCTAGAAAGCGTTTGGATGAATTGAAATTAAAGCAAGAAGCTAAAGCTGCCGCTGAATTACAAACTCAAAGTAAAGAGATGAAAGTAGAATATAATCAATCAAAAAAAGACGAAGACTTGTTTGATAAATTGTACGAAGAATCTCAAAAAAATAAAGCTACATCAACAAGTACTTTAAATCCCGAACAGCCAAAATAATTTTAGTTAAAAATGGAATCGCTTAATATAGTTCAATCGCAAGAAACAATTGCTCTACTTTCAGAGAAGCAAAAGCGCCAAGTAAGGTGGGTGTTGGTTTTATTTTTGTTAATAGGCTATGTTTCTGTTTCGTTAGCACAAAGTGCAGGAACTGATTTAAATTTTAATGCAACCAGTGAGTTTAATCCTACTATAAAAGATGCTATTAAATACTCTGATTTACCTGAAATTAAGGACAGTGTAAAACGTATTGATAATATAAAATATGGCATTGTGAGTGTACCTTTATTTCCTAAGTATACCGTTCAAACAATTGAATCAGCCAAATTGTCAAATGAACCTTTACCAAAACTATATCACTCTCTTTTAAAAGTGGGTTATGGCCCAATTTACAATATGCCATACGGTGAATTTTGGATTGCTAATACACGCTCTCGAGAAAACAATTACGGCGCACATTTAAAACATTTTTCTAGTACCACTCATTTAAAAGATGTGGGCTACGGTGGGTTTAGTGATAATGAAATCAACTTGTTTGCCAAGCATTTTTATAAAAAACATACGTTAAGTGGTGATATGAATTATGAAAGAAATGTCATTCATTATTACGGATACGATACAACTATCAATAAATTAGAAAATGATTTCACTAAACAACGGTATCAATTTATCAATCCAAAATTGCAATTGCAGAGTCATTACACAGATAGTGCGCACATTAATCATAATATACAACTTGGATTTTATAATTTGCAAAATTTAAATCGTGAAACAGAAAACAACATAAAGCTAAATGCGCAAGGATCGTTCTTTGTTAATAAGGAAAAATTGAATGTAAATTTTTTAACTGATTTTTATAATCATAAACAAAGTAACGATACATTAAATGATATTATTTTAGCCTTAAATCCTTCATTTGAAGCTAAAGGCAGTAAATGGAATGCTGATTTAGGATTAACTGCAAGTATGGATAATTTTAAATCTAAGACTTTATTTTATGTGTTTCCAACTATTAATGCAAGTTATAATGTTTACGACAATATGATTATTCCTTATGTTGGCGTAACAGGGGGAGCCATAACGAAAAACAGTTTAAGAAGCCTTTCCCAATTAAATCCTTTTGTGGATACAACTTTGCGTTATACTAACACCATTACAAAATACAATGCGTATATTGGTTTAAAAGGTAATTTGAGTAGTAATACCAGTTATGATGCAAAAGTAAGTTATGCGCAACACGATAGTATGCAGTTTTTTGTAACTAATTACGAAGGCACTAATCAAATTTATAACCGTTATAGCGTAATTTATGATAATACAACTTTATTAAATGTAAGCGGACAATTAAAATATCAATATAAAGAAAAATTAAACTTAATTGCAAAAGGAAACTATTATCTGTGGAAACCAAAAACATTAACACGCGCGTATCATAAACCTGATTTTGACATTATATTAAGTGGTATTTATAATTTGCAAAGTAAAATTATTGTAAGAGCCGATTTGTTTTTTATGGGTAATCAATGGGCATTATCGCAAACTCAAGATAATGGTGAAACAGTTTTAAAACCGAAGCAATTAAAAGGCTGGGTCGATGCAAATTTGGAAGCAGAATACCGATATAGTAAAATGCTAAGCTTTTTTGTAAGATTTAATAATATTGCCAATCAACGTTATTACCGTTGGGAACGCAATCCTAGTCAACGATTTAACTTTATGTTAGGATTGACATTTGTGCCGTTTTAAACGTTTTTCAATTCCAAAAATTACACGTATATTTGTTTATTAATACACGTGTAATGACAACCAAGCTAACATTAACTATAGAAAAATCAACTATTGAAAAGGCAAAAGACTATGCCCGTAAAACCGGGAGAAGCCTTTCTGATCTTATAGAATCCTATTTAGATTCCGTAACAAAATCTAATTTAGAAGACGATATAACCAATATGCCTCAAAAACTTAAAAAATTATATGGTGTTGTAAATTTCCCTAAAGATATGAATCACAAAAAAGAGATTAGAAAAATATTGGGTTCTAAAAATAGTTTATGATTCATATATTTATAGATACCGATATCATTTTAGATTTTTTGGGAGACAGGAAGCCATTTTCAAAATATTCAGCAAAGTTATTTTTAGAGGTTCATAATAACTCAGTAAAACTATATACTTCAAGCAATTCTATCACTACAGCTTATTATATGTTAGGCAAGATTGTAAACAATAAACAAGCCCGTGAATTAATAGTTAATTTATTAGAGTTCATAAATATTATACCGGTTACAGATACAATTTTAAATACTTCATTAAAGTCTGATTTTAAAGATTTTGAAGATGCGGTTCAGCATTATTGTGCACTAACTAATGATAAAATAAAATTACTAATTACCCGTAATTTAAAAGATTATAAAAAAAGTCAAATTAAAACGCTTTCTCCCGAACAGTTTTTTGTTAAGTAAATTATTTAATTCTTCTTATATTTATCTCAACAAAAAATAAATTTATGTCGCGATTAAACGTTTTAAAAACATACAAAATATATATTGGCGGAACTTTTCCGCGCACCGAAAGTGGACGTTATTATGAATTAAAAAATAAAAAAAACGAGACCATTGCAAATGTTTGTCTTTCTTCTAGAAAAGATTTTAGAAATTCCGTTGTTGCTGCACGAGCTGCATTTGCAGGTTGGAGTGGAAGAAGTGCATTTAACCGCAGCCAGATTTTATACCGTATTGCCGAAATGTTAGAAGGTCGCAAAGCACAATTTATAGAAGAGTTAATTGCTCAAGGCATTACGGCTAAAGCTGCAGAAAATGAAGTATTACAAAGTATAGATAGAATAGTGCATTACGCCGGCTGGTGCGATAAATACATCCAATTATTTAGTTCTGTTAATCCGGTAGCTAGTTCGCATTTTAATTTTTCGGTGCCGGAACCAACAGGTGTTGTGTCTGTAATTGCGGATGAAAAATCGAGTTTACTAGGATTAGTAAGTGTTATTTGTCCTATAATTGCTGGAGGAAATGTATGCGTGGTATTGGCGTCTGAAAAGTTACCATTATGTGCTATTACATTTTCTGAAGTATTAGCAACTTCTGATTTGCCGGGTGGAGTAGTAAATATTATCACCGGTACCTCAAACGAATTGCACAGCCATTTCTCGAGTCATATGGATGTGAATGCGGTGGTGTATTGTCGCGATAACAAAGACGAAATTAAAACCATAGCTGAAAACGCATCATTAAATGTTAAGCGTTCATTTTTTTGGAATAAAGATTGGACAAAAGACGAGAACCAAAACCCTTACCTAATTTTAGATTTACAGGAAATTAAAACTACCTGGCATCCCATTGAAAACATTGGTATTGGCGGAGCGAAGTATTAATTTGTGATAATGATTAACAAAGAAACATCATTTAAAGATTTTTCAATTAAGCAAATTCTTAAACGATTTCTTTACTTTTTTTTATTTGCAGGTATTCCAGTTTTTATAATTGCAATTATTGTTGCCAAGAATCAAGAGGATGGGTTTAAAGAGTTTGAGAAAAATTTTAAATTAGTTTTATCAGGAACAATTATTAATAAGATAGATCTCAACAATCGTAATCAAGCTAAGATTACTATTAAGGTAAATTTTTCAAATCAAAAATATTATTCTACGAAACTAGATTTTTTACCAGATTATTGTACTCTAAGAAATGACACAGCCTATATGACAACATCATATTCTAATTGTTTAAAAATTGGTGATTCTGTTTTTGTAGGTCCAAAATTATCTTTTATTATTAAATCAGGAATTGATACAATAATAGACTCAAATAATAAGTTATATACTTGTCAAAGGTAATATTAATATAACTTATTAATTCATCGGCAAATCCATCACTAAAAATTCTGAATTTTCTTCAGCTTTAATGGTAACTATGTCTGTATCCCTTATTCCAATGGCATCTCTGCGCTCTAATGTTTCGCCGTTAACAGTTATTTTACCAAATAAAACAAAAATATAAACGCCATTACTTGGCAATTTTACTGTATGTTTTACTTCGTTGCCGCTTTCTAATTCACTTAAATAAAACCAGGCATTTTGGTGTATCCAAACACCTTCATCGGTTTCGTTTGGTGAAAGGACTTGTTGTAATTTATTTTTTCGATCGGTTTTATTTAAAGAAATTTGTTGGTAACGCGGCGTTACATTTTGTTTAATCGGGAATAACCAAATCTGTAGCAATCTTACGGGCTTATCATGCAAATTATTTATTTCGCTGTGTTGTATGCCGGTGCCCGCACTCATTACTTGTATATCGCCTGCCTTAATAACGGAGCTATTTCCCATACTATCTTGATGCTTTAATTCACCTTCAAACACAATGGTAATAATTTCCATGTTATCGTGCGGGTGTTTTCCAAAGCCCATTCCGCCTGCAACAGTATCATCGTTTAAAACACGCAGCACGCCATAGTGCATACGTTCCGGATTATAATAACTTGCAAAACTAAATGAATGATACGCGTTTAACCAACCGTGGTCAGCATGTCCTCGTGTATTGGCTTTGTGAACTAATGTTGTTGCCATAAATTAAAATTTAATTCAAATTTCAGAAATAGTATTTAAAACTGGTGTTAAATAATGCTTTTAAATTTTTTTTATTTTGTTACTTCGAGTAATTTTTTGCCTGCCTCTTGCAAAAAATTGTATCGAGAAGTGATCACATGAAACAGTTATCGATACGCTCTCACGCTAGGGCGTGATTGCTACTCGAACTGACGCAGAAGTTTAAAGGGAGCTAAACAATTACCGAAATTTGTTTCGCCAGTTTTATTGCTTTTTCCGTTACAAGATTTACGTCTGCACCAACAACCTCGTTACAAACAACTACTGCCATGCGCCTGTAGGGGCGGGTAGTGGGTTTGTTAAATACTTTAACATCGGTATTTTTATTTTCTAAAACTTCTGCAATTCCTGTAAAATTTGGATGAATGCCTTCTTTACTTGCCAATACAACTGCCGATGCGCCAACCCTTAATAAATTAATTTCAGGAATAGGTAAGCCTAAAATAGCCCGTGCATGTAATTCAAATTCGCTATAATTTTGAGTCCCGGCAAGTGTTACCATTCCAGTATCATGCGGACGTGGCGATAACTCACTAAAATAAACTCCTTTACTTGTTAAGAAAAATTCAACACCCCATAATCCATAACCACTTAATGCTTTCGTAACTTTTTCGGCCATAATTTGTGCCTCCTTTAAATCAATGTCACTTATGGCACAGGGTTGCCAGCTTTCCTGATAATCGCCACGTTCTTGTCGGTGCCCAATTGGTGGGCAAAACAACGTGTTTCCATTTTTTTGAGTAACTGTTAGTAAAGTAATTTCAGAATCAAATGGAATAAATTCTTCAACAATCACTTCTTTGTAATCACCACGAGAACCTTCCATGGCATAATTCCAGACCTTTTCAATCGTTACGCTGAGTGGAGTCGAAGCGTCTTCTCGTAAAACACTTTGCCCTTTACCACTGCTACTCATTAAAGGTTTTACCACACAAGGAATTCCAATTTTTGAAACCGCATTTTTAAATTCTTCCAAAGTTGTTGCATATAAATAATTTGCTGTTCTTAAACCCAGTTCTTTTGCCGCCAAATCGCGAATAGCTTTTCGGTTCATGGTAAAGTTGGCTGCTTTGGCGCTTGGCACAACAGTTATGCCTTGTTTTTCATAATGGTAAAAGCGTTCGGTGCGAATGGCTTCAATTTCGGGTACAATTAAATCGGGTTTATGCTTTGCAACAATATTATCTAATGCTTCTCCATCTAGCATATTAATTACTTCAAACTCGTGTGCCACTTGCATGGCCGGCGCACTTTTATAGCTGTCTACGGCAACCACATATTGTCCTAAACGTTGCAAAGCAATTACAACCTCTTTACCTAATTCGCCACTACCAAGTAGCATTATTTTTTTTTGAAAATTCATACTTAATTTTTAAAGCCAAAATCAACAGTCTCGGGGTAATAATCGTGTAATAAAAAGTATAATCCGTAACCAACTGCCAGTCCTATACTTCCACCAATAACCGATTTAATTTTTCTGCGTTGCCTTGCAACACGTTCGTAACCCAAGATGTAGGCATCGCTTTCTACGTATGTGGGGTTGCTAATTGTATTTCCCCTTATTCGCACTTTAGGAATACCACTTAAGGCCATGTACCCATATGGTAAAATGGGGGCAAAAAAAGTACCCGTCATGCCACCAATAATACCTGCAATACCCGAACCAATGAGCGCGCCTTTGGCTTTAAACCCTTTGCGAGCATCATTTTCACCTTTCATATACATCCACATTTCTTCACGTGTAAACCAATTATTATGCAAAGTGTCTTGTTCGTAGTAATAACGTTTATGCCCATCAGCAAAGCGCACCATGTAAAGTTGCTCTAATTCGAAATGGATTTTTTTTGATGGCTTTTTGGGATTAATAATTGTAACGGCTCCTAAAAGCGTATCAATAATTTTTTCACCAACAACCTGCCCATTCATTAAATAAATAGTGTCTTTTATGCTGTTAGTTTGAGAGAAATTAATTTGTGAAAAAAAAAGAAAAAGGAAGAAAACAATAATTTTATTTAGCATAATCAAATATAATAAAAATTGCTTTTAAAAGTAACCCCGGGGGGATTCGAACCCCCAACCACCAGAACCGGAATCTGGCATTCTATCCAGTTGAACTACGGAGTTGTTTCATTTTAATTAAGCTTTTAAAATTAAGCAATAAAATAATATCTTTACCCTACTATGCAACCACTATTTTTATATAATACACTTTCAAGAAAAAAAGAAGAGTTTAAAGCTTTAAATCCACCCTTTGTTGGGTTATACGTATGTGGGCCTACGGTATATAGCGATGTGCATTTAGGGAATTGCCGCACATTTATTTCGTTTGATATTATTTATAGGTATTTAACACACATTGGCTACAAAGTGCGTTATGTGCGTAATATAACGGATGCAGGCCATTTAGAAAGCGATGCGGATTTTGGTGAAGATAAAATCAGTAAAAAAGCTAAGTTGCAACAATTAGAACCAATGGAAATTGTGCAACGTTATACCGTTGATTTTAGAAATGTGATGGCACAATTTAATGCACTTCCACCAAGTATTGAACCAACGGCTACTGGGCATATTATAGAACAACAAGAAATTGCGAAAGAAATTATTAATAAAGGCTTAGCTTACGAAGTAAATGGAACAGTTTATTTTGATGTAGAGAAGTTCGCTAAAACGAATAATTATACCGCACTTACCGGACGTAAGTTAGAAGAGCTTTTAGAGAATACGCGGGATTTGGATGGACAAAACGAAAAACGTGGACGCTTGGATTTTGCGTTATGGATTAAAGCTAAACCCGAGCATTTGATGCAATGGAGTAGCGAGTGGGGCAAAGGTTTTCCTGGATGGCACATTGAATGTAGTGCAATGAGTACAAAATATTTGGGTGAACAATTTGATATTCATGGTGGCGGAATGGATTTGGCGCCAACCCACCATACTAATGAAATTGCGCAAAATGTAGCGTATTGCGGCAAGCAGCCATGTAATTATTGGATGCACACCAATATGCTGACTGTGAGTGGTCAAAAAATGAGTAAAAGTTTAGGAAATAGTTTTTTACCTCACGAATTGTTTAGCGGAAATCATCCTCTCTTAGACAGAGGCTATAACCCAATGGCGGTGAGGTTTTTTATGATGCAAACCCATTACCGCAGCACTTTGGATTTTAGTAACGAAGCGTTGCAAGCAAGTGAAAAAGGTTTTGAACGTTTAATGGAGGCACATAACACATTACAAACCTTAGTAGCCTCTGATTCTTCAAACGAAGATATTAAGGCCATTGAAGATAGGTGTTATGCTGCCATGAATGATGATTTTAATACTTCCGTTTTAATTGCCGAATTGTTTGATGTGGTAAGAATTATAAATTCGGCTAGTGATAAAAAACTTCAGTTGTCTCAGTCGGATATTGATTTAATAAAAGCTATTTACCAGCATTTTGTGTTTGATGTTATGGGTTTAAAAGTAGAGGAGGAGTCTACAAAAACTGCCGATGTTTTAGGTAAAGTGATTGACATGGTTTTAGAAATAAGAAACGACGCTAAGATTAATAAGAATTTTGCTTTAAGCGATAAAATACGGAATAATTTAAACGATGCCGGCGTAACAATAAAAGATGGCAAAGAAGGCAGTAGCTGGAAGATTTAATTAAGATATTAGTGAAAAATAAAGACACGAATTGACACTAATTTTCACAAATCGTAATGAAATTAAAAACTTTAATTCGTCTTATGATTTTGTTAATAAGCAACTAAAAAAACTTAGTGCAATTTTGTGTCCTCTGTGTCTTTGTGGTTAGTTTTCTCAAACTGAAATCTTTAATTATATTTGTTTTGCTAACCAAACATTTTAAATCATGAAAAAAATTATTAATACTCCAAATGCACCGGCACCAATTGGACCTTATAATCAAGCAATTATTGTTGGCGACAGCATGTTCATCAGTGGAACTATTGCTATGGACTTACAAAGCAAACAACTTGTAAAATGTCCTATTAAAGAGGAAACTAAAATGGTAATGGACTATTTAGGAGAGATTTTAAAAGCCGGAGGCTGTACGTTTGATAATGTGGTAAAGTCAACCATATTTTTAAACGATATGAACAACTTTGTTCATGTAAATGAGGTGTATGCTTCATATTTTACCAAAGATTTTCCAGCTCGCGCAACAATACAAGCTGCTCGTTTACCAAAAGACGCTAACGTAGAAATTAGTGTAGAAGCTAAATTATTTTAGGTTTTGTTTAACTAAAAAACCTGCCAAAATTTGGAAAATTAAAAATTTTGTTTACCTTTACTTGTAAACAAATAGAATTTTTTATGAATATTTTTGTAAGTAACATCAGTTTTAAAGTAAGAGAACAGTCGTTAAGCGAACTATTTGGCCAGTTTGGCGAAGTTGTCAGTGTTCGTATTATTAAAGACAAAGAGACACGTAGAAGCAAAGGCTATGGTTTTGTTGAAATGGCAAACGATGATGAAGCCAACGCTGCAATTAATGCGTTAAACGGTACAGAGCATTACGAACGAAACATTGTAGTTGCAGAAGCAAAGGGTAAAAAAGAAACTTCAGACAGCGCAGAATAAGTTTTAGTATAACCTAATTTTATATTTCCCCGAAACAAAAACGTTTCGGGTTTTTTATTAGCCCTCTTTAAATACTTTGTTTAATCGCTTTAATAAAATGACCATAATAATAAAAGCAAACATTAATAGGGCAAAATTCAACCAAAAATAATTAGCTTTATTATCAAACTTATCCCAATTTTTTGCAAGAACACCACTTAGTTTATTTCCCATAGATGTTGCTAGCTGCCATCCTCCCATCATTAAGGCTGTTAACCGCAATGGCGCTAATTTAGAAACCATTGATAAGCCCATTGGACTAAGCAAAAGTTCACCAACGGTAATTACCCCATAACTTGAAATTAACCACCAAGCACTTGCTTTATGCATGCCATTATTGGTAAAGTATACCGCAGCAACCATTACTAAAGTAGAGAGGGCGCTAATTAGCAGTCCGTATGCAATTTTTGATGCCGTAGTTGGTTCTTTTCCACGCTTTCGCATAAATGCAAAAAAAGCAATTATTAAAGGAGTAAGTATTACAACAAAAAATGGATTAATGGATTGAAAAATTTCTGTGTTGACTAGATTAATTGATTGACCTTGTTGTGGCATTTTGGTGGTGTCAATGTTTTTAAAATAATGCGGATAGTCGATGCATTTTATAGGTTTGCCATCTGCATCTTTTATTTTACGAAATTGTTCATCAACTTGATTTACTTCTTTGTTTTTTGCAAACAACTTTTCTGAAAACCCCATATTTTCTGTTACCGCAGTTATTTGTTGTGGCGCTTCTCTATCAGTATAATATTCGGCATAAGTTGTTAAAGCGGTGCCATTTTGTTTAAATATTGCCCAGAATAAAATAACAATTATAAAAATGGTAAACATGGTTCCCAACGGCTTTCGTTCTTCTGATGTAGCCTTTTTAAAAATAGATGAGTAAAAATAAATAACCGGAATACAGAACATAAAAAATGCGTCCGTACTTTGGCTTCCCATAATGGTGTATGGTTCTTTTCCGTTGCCCCAAATGGCAGTTGGCACAAGCCAGCCGAGTGTTGCAAAAGCTACGCCCATTAATAATACTTTTACAAATTGCATTAAAAATGGCTTATCCTCTGGCTTGGGTTCTTTGCGTACATCCACATGTTTATAGTGTTTCATGCCAAGCCAAAATGTAATAACACCCAAAAACATACCAATACCGGCAGTAATAAATGCGCCATGCCAGCCAATTTTATTACGCATAATTGCTGCTACAAAATTGCATATTAACGCACCAACATTAATACCCATATAAAAAATGTTGTATCCTGTATCTTTGTTGGCTCGATAACGAGGATCGTTGTAAAGATTACCTAAAAGTGTGGCAATATTTGGTTTAAAGAATCCATTGCCAACTACCATTACACCTAATGCAACAAAAAACGCCCATTTTTCGGGAATGGCCAAAAGGCAATAGCCAATGCCCATTAAAATTCCTCCAAGAGTTATTGAAAAACGATAACCTAATTTTAAATCGGCTAAAAGTCCGCCCATAAATGGAGTTAGATAAGCAAGGGCAATAAAAGTACCGTAAATGTCAGATGCAGTAGCATTTTCCCAACCCATTCCTCCTTCTTTTCCATCGGTGGTCATGTAGAGGAAAAATATGCCTATCATTAAGTAGTAACCAAAGCGCTCCCAAAATTCGGTAAATACTAAAAAGAAAAGTCCTTTGGGGTATTTTGACATAATTGAAATTTTAAATGATAAATTTTGAATATTAAATGTTTGCGTTTTGAGTTTGGGGTTTATTCATATGCTTTAGGTTTACGGCATACATTATAATAAATACCACATCAAAAATTATCATTAGGGCAATAGTAATAGTCACAATGGCTTTGCCCATGCCACCTCCCATTGCGCCGGCAGATGCCATGGCGTTGGCACCACCAAAAGCAAAACCTAAATAGGGTAATACTTCACCAGCTAAATAGAAGTAAAAACCCAATTTTTTGAGTTGCCACATTTGCAGGGCTCCAAAAAAACTCAAAGCTATGGCAACAATATTTATAATATTGGTGATTAATTTATCAGTTTCGTTTTGATTTAATAGTGCTTCTTCCATTTTATCGGCCGCTTCGGGATTAACAGCCCTAATTTGTTCAATTTGTTCTTGTTGTTTTTCGGCAGATGGCGGGAATAATAACCCCCACAAGGTTGATAAAAATAATAAGCCGCAACACGTCCAAGTTAAAATACAAAGTACTTTTAAAAATTGTGGTTTTTGATCAGTTGATTCAATAGAATTTGTAAAATCGTTTTCCATAATTACATCAGATTTACACAAAAATAAAAAAACCGTTTGCATTACAAACGGTTTTTTTAAATAATAGTTAAACTTTAAATATTAGTGAACTTTTAAAGAATCAGCCATTTCTTGCATAGCATTGTTCATTGTTTCACGTAATTTGGCAGTATCCATTAAACCAGACTCTTCTAAGCCATGTTTTAAATCCATTACTGCTGAACTAATTTTGTAAATCCAGAAAATAGCTAATCCAAGAGCAATAACATTCATGATAATCCCAGCTAACATCGCACCTCTTTTTGGATTGTTGTTCTTTTTAGCCATAAAGAATGCTACTAAGCTTAAAATAAAGCCTACTAATGCTAACCACCAAGCGGCAGCTCCCACTAATGGGATAATAGCCCAAACTAAAGCTACTATACCAATAATCATACCGGCTGTTCCTAAGCCTTTACCTTTTGTTGTAGTTGTTGTTGTGTTGTTTTCTTCCATTTTTTAATTTTTTTAGATTAATATTTGGACGAAAATAACAGATTTAGGTTAAAAGTGTTAAAACTAATTGTTAAAGTTTTTAACAATTAACAATATCTTAATACTAAAACACAGTAAACTAAACACTTACAGATTTTTTGGTAAAATAATGTACAATTTTTTTGATGCTAAAGAAAAGAATGACAAGAATAAACAGTATTCCCCAAATATCAACAAAGAACAAAACTAAATTTTTTAGTAATTGAAACCCGTTTAAAAACGAATGACCTAATTTGCTAAGAAACGAGGCTTCGTATGGTTTTATAGTTGTTGACAATGGTTTTGCTTCTGATGTTACACTTTGAGCTTGGTATAATTCTAAATTTAATGTACTATAATTTACGTGATCAATTAAATCCATTGATTCGATACTCGTTTGATCGGCTAATGTTTGTTTTTCTAAAATAGTCTCGTGGGCTTCGTTTACTTGATTAAGTTTAGCTTTAGTTGTTTCAACAGATTTTTTGACATTTTTTTTGTACTGATTATATCTGTTTTCTGCTAATTTATTAGCATATAACTTCATTTTAACGTCATCTGCTTTTAAAATTCTAAAATCTATAAAAATGGCCATCTCTGTTATTTTTCTTACCACCGAGTCTAATTGTTTATTTGGTACTCTAATGCTAATGTTGCTAATTGTGGTGAAATAGTTTAGCTCCAAAACAGAGTCCTTTTTAAATTGAATCGTATTCATGTAGTTTGAATTTGATTTTAAATCGCTTAGAACAACGTAACCACCATTTTGAGCCACAATATCTTCAATTTGTTTTGTGGTATTAAACACATCTTTTACTTTAAATTTAATATTGGCATTACGAACAAAATTGTGAGTAATGCCATTAATGGTGTCGGTTTTAATTCCGCCAGAATAAGCAGAAACCGAGTCTGCAACTGCTTTTTGCTTGGCTTCGTATTCAGAAGTGGCATATGCCTCTTTTTCATAACGACCGCCTCCACAAGATTGGAATAGCAAGGCTGAAGCAATAGTGCTTAGATAAATAAAATGGTATTTTTTTAACAAAGAATTTTCACGTCTAACGCGCACCTGGTTTGCGTTAGAACAATTAATGGAATTGCTCATAGGTTAATAGATTTTATTATTTATACCTAAAGCAAAAAAAGGTAACCTTATACTTGTAAACATAAAAAAGGCGAATATGATTCGCCTTAAATAATGTATAGAAAACAAATTAACTACATTATAAATTAACTACAGTAAACAACACACTTAAAAATGCCGAAACCAAAAACATACTTACAACCCATTTAGTTGGAGCTTGACCAATAGCACAAACATTGTTTGCCATAGCACCTGCCATTACAAAACCTAATTGCCAAATAGGGGCATCGTTTTCGAAAATAAACATGGCAGATATACCGCCTAAAATACTACCAATTAAAATAGTCATAGAAATAATTCCAAAATAACTAAAATTTAATTTTTCAATTAAGCTACCATACCAACTCACTGAATTAGCATTGGCTTTTGAATGTGTGTTTTTTAAAGTTAATGTTGACATAATCAAATGTTTTAAATGTTTTTATTGCACAAAGTTAAACTTGCGAGTATTTTTAAAGAATGACCTAGGTCATAGAAAAAGATGAGATTTGTTATTTTTATAAAAAATTAAAACACTGATTTTTATCATATTGTTTATATGATAATTGTTAATATATTTAGTTACTACTTCTATTAACTTTGATGCAATAAATTATGGAGCAAAATAAATACGAAATATTTAGTCTGGTTATCAGAATTTTTACTGGTTTACTCTTTTTATTTCAAGGATATGATAAATTATTTAAGGTTGGGTTGAAGGGTTGTGTTGAAACTTTTTATTCAGACTCAAGCAAATTAAAAATTCCCAACGGTTTATTATGGTTGGTAGTTATCTATACTAGCTGTGCTGAATTTTTTGGGGGGTTGTTTTTAATGTTTGGTTTCTTGTATAGTTATACGTTATTGGTTTTAGGACTAGATTTGGTAATTGTTGCCATAGCGTTTGGAATGGTGCAACCAATGTGGGATACAAAACATGCCTTTCCTCGTTTCCTTTTAATCGTATTAAACATGTTTGTACTCATTCAATTTAATAAATATTCACTCGACAAATTATTTAATCTCTAAATAAAACTTATGAAAAAACAAAAAATCATTGTAGGAATTGATTATACAAAATCAAGTGTAAATGCTTTAAACTATGCAAAGTTATTGGCGTATCACTCAAATAGCGAATTAATTTTATTTCATTTATACGATGCCCCTGTGCTGTATACTAATTCGGGTTTGTATTTGATGTCATATAAAGCGGTAGAAAAAAGTAACAAGGAAAAATTAAATTTATTTGCTAAAAAGTATATAGATGACAAAGTTGCTTATTCAACCATAGCAACTTCAGGTGCATTTAAAGATGAGGTGAATGGTTTGGCAAAATCAAATAATATTCATTCAGTTGTTTTGGGATTAGAGTCAAAAACGAAAATGAATCGTTTTATATTTGGAAGTACTACAACAGATGTTGCCGGTAAAATAGATTGTCCGGTGATTATTGTACCTGAGTCATATAAAAAGCACGCGGTAGGTCATACGATTATTGCATTCGACAATAGTGAACTGCCAAATGCAAAGTGTATGAAAAAAATTAGAAATTTTATTAATACAACACAAAGTAAAATTAGCGTTTATCATATAAAAACTCCGAATGAAATTATAGAAAGCAAGAACGATAGCTTTAAAATAGACGCTAACTTATCGTATAAAATTCAGGTAAAAAAATCAAAATCGTTAATAGATGGTATTAAGAGTGTTGTAACTCAAAATAAGGCAAACGCCATAATCGACATTGCCAGAAAACATTCATTTGTGTATCGTTTTTTTAACGAAAGTCACACAAAAGAAATTGCATTTGCTTCCAAAGTACCTGTGGTGGTAGTGCATGAGTAATAGATAAATATATTATGAAAAAATATCAGAATGAAAAAATTTAATCCAAGAAAGATTTTAGTGCCATACGATTTTTCAAAAACGGCAGATTTAGCCTTAAATAAAGCTGCTTTTATTAGTTCTATTACCAAGGCTGACATTTATTTGGTAAATATTAATAAAGTAAACGATTTGTATGATTTGTTTTTAATGGAGTTGAAGATTGTTTCGAATAAATCGTTAGAAAGATTTATTACTGAAAAATTAGAAATTGTTGCAACAAAAATAAAAAAAGCATACAAGTGCAACATTATTACAAAGGTAAGTAACGGAAGTATTGCTTCTGAGATTATAAATTTATCGGATGAAATTAATGCCGATTTAATTATAATGGGAACTAAGGGTAAGGATTCTAATTCTGATTTGTTTTTAGGAAGTAATGCCTACAGAGTGATAACAAAAAGTGAAATTCCGGTAATGACTGTTACTAAAGAACTATCAAAAAAGGAATTTACTACAATTTTATTACCTATTGATTTGTCTGATCATACTAGACAAAAAGTAGATTACGCCATAGAGTTTGCAAAAACATTTAACTCTAAAATAGTTTCCCTTGGCATATATAGCGAACATGAAAAGGATAATAAATTTAAATTGGAGATTATTAATTCGCAAATTGAAAGGTTATGTAAGAAACAAGGTGTAGTATTTGAATCAAGACTTGAAAAAACGAAGCATAGAATTTCTAAAACCTTAAGTGTAGCAAGAAGGATAGATGCTCAATTAATTATTACCATGACAGACCAAACTTTAGAAGGTGCAAAAAAATGGTTAAGTTCTTACGATCATGAATTAATCAATAACTCAAAAATACCTGTAATATCAATACAACCGGAGTTTAATGATAATTTTAGTGGTTCTAGTACCATGTTACCTTATTAATATAATTACAAAATGAAACTTATAATAGACAATAGCAAGAGAATAGCAGATGTGCAAAAGCAGTTTAATTCTATTTTCCCATATTTAAAAATCCAATTGTTTAAAAAACCACATTCTAATTCGCAAGGTTCACCAAAAAGCGAAATGATTAACGAGTCTATTTTATTATCTCAACTAAATCATACAAATGGAGATATTGAAATTGACGGTGAAATGACTGTGCAAGAATTAGAATTACTGTTTAATAACTTATTTAATTTAAATATTCAGGTGTTTCGTAAATCTGGAAAAAGTTGGTTGGAAACAACTATCACCGATAGTTGGACGTTAAATAAACAAAACGAAGAAGGTGAAGAATTAAGTAAGATGTATAACTAATTTATGCTTTTAGTTTTCTCAATTTTGCACTATCAATAATTGTAATGTTACTGCCTTTTATTTCAATTAATTTGTCATCTTTAAATTCACTAAGAGTTCTTATAAGTGATTCAGTTGCAGTGCCAACAATATTTGCAAGATCTTCGCGAGAAATGGAAATACTAAATTTGTCCACCGAATCTTTTTTATAACGCTCCTCTAATAAAATTAAAGCCTCAGAAACCCTTTTTCGTACGGAGCTATATGCCAACTTAATTAATTGCTCTTCTTTTTCTAAAACATCATTACTCAACATTTTTATAAATTTTTTCATTACCTGATTATTGTTATAAACCAAATTGTAAAAATCTTCTTTAGGAATCAAAATTACTTCAGAATCTTCTAAGCACTCGGCCGTATCATGGTATTCGCTGTTTTCCAACAAAGTTGTGTATCCAAAAAAATCACCTTCGGCAATTAAACTCGTTATAAGTTCTTTACCGTATTCGTGTTGCTTAAAAGTTTTAATTTTGCCTAAACTTAAAAAATATAAATAATTTGGGGTATTGCCTTCTTGAAATACAATGTCTTTCTTTTTAAAATGCTTAATTTTTCTATCATTAGATAGTTTTTTTAACTCATCTAAAGTCTTTACCTCGTCTAAGAATTTTGATAACCCACTACTGGTTTTGTCAAATTTAGATTTTAAAAGTTCATTTTTTCTTAAACGGCTTTCAACAGCATTTAATAATTCAACATCATCAAATGGTTTGGTAATGTAGTCGTCTGCCCCGAGCTCCATGCCTTTTCTAAAGTCACTGCGTTCAGTTTTGGCAGTTAAAAATATGAATGGAATACTCTCGGTAGCCGGATTTTTACTTAATAAATGAATAACACCATAACCGTCCAAAACGGGCATCATAATATCGCAAATAATTAAATCGGGTGTAAGCTGCTGTGCCAATTCAATGCCTGTTTTTCCATTATCGGCCTGTATAACTTTGTAATTAGCTAATTCTAAAATCTCAGCTGAGTTTTCTCTTACCTCAGGGTTGTCTTCAATTAATAAAATAGTTTTCATTTGTTTTTTTATTTGGTAATGTAATTGTAAATGTAGTACCTATATTTAATTCACTCTTAAACGATATTTGGCCGGCCATTAATTCAATGTATTTTGCTACTATGTTTAAACCTAGTCCAGTTCCTTGAATATTCGTAACATTTTTGCCTCTGAAAAAACGTTCAAATAGTTTTTTTTGTTCGTCTGGTGGAATGCCAACACCACTGTCGCGTATAATAATATTAATTTCAGAATCACTAACTTTAGTAAGCAAAGTAATTTCTTTACCGTCATCAGAAAATTTAATTGCATTCGACAACAAGTTGAGGTAAATATTTTTTACCATTTGTTTATCTAAGTATACTTCTTTTTCTAAACCTTCAAAACCGCTGGTTATTTTTTGATTTTCTTTTTTGATTGTTGAGATTTCAAAAACGCAATCATTGTGTAAATCTTTTAAATTA
Source organism: Bacteroidota bacterium (assembly GCA_033763945.1). GTDB lineage: Bacteria > Bacteroidota > Bacteroidia > B-17B0 > Aurantibacillaceae > Aurantibacillus. Next base: position 358,879 of record JANRJN010000017.1, read on the forward strand.
AATAATGAATAATTTGCATAAACCTTTCCTTCTTCAATCATACCAACAGATAAGAAGTCATTTAATATAAGGGTAAGATTAGTAACAGAAGATTTGATTCTATTAATATGCTTTAGTCGTTTTTCGTTATCTTCTGTTTTATCATATTTGCTAATTAAAGAGGCAGAGGAGAGAATAGCACTTAATGGTGTTCTAAATTCATGCGACGCCATCGATACGAAACGGGATTTCATTTCGTTTAACTCAATTTCTTTTTGTAAGGAACGTGACAATTTCTCTTTTGATTCTTCTAATTCGTTTAATGCTTCTCGAAGTATTTTTGTTCGTTCTTCAACTTTTAATTCCAAGTCACTGTTTAGTTTTTTTATTCTTTCTGCAACAGACTTTCTTTCGGTTATGTCAATAATAAAAGCAATTACAAATAAAGTATTATTGCGTTTAAAATAGGATAAACTAATTTCTACAGGAAATTGAGTACCGTCTTTTTTTAATGCAGTTAAATCAATGTCTTTGCCCATTGATCGGGGATGCGGATTATCATTATAATTATCGCGATGCTCTTTGTGTTTTTGCCTTAAGTTATTTGGAATTAAATCTTCTACTTTTAAACTTAGAAGTTCTTCTTCTGAATAGTTAAAAAGTAATTGTGAGCTTGGATTACATCTTATAATTTGCCCAGCCGCATTAGTTATTAAAATGCCTTCACTAGTATGCTCAAATAGTGCATTTAGACTATCCTGTATAAATTCCATAAATTTTAAAGGTAGTAAATTTGTTCGAACGAATAATGATATATGTCATAATTTAAACAAAGGTAAATCATTAAGGCAATTATTCGTAGCTACTACTTTTGCTAAATAAAATCAAATAAATATGCAAAATATATTAGTAGCCGTTGATTTTTCACAACCATCAAAAAATGCAACATTTTATGCAGCTCATCTTGCAGAATTTTTTTTAGCTAAGCTAGTTTTGTTTAATGCTTTTTCTATGCCAAGTCCGCTTCCCGAATCAGGAATTATATTATCGGAAGAAGATTTTGAAGAAACGTCAAGGAACAATTTGCAAGAACTTAGAGTAGAAATTTTGAAAAAACATCCAAGTGTAGATATCTCAGTAAAATCAACTTTGGGTGATGCCGAAACCTGTATTTTGGAAGAATGCAAATCAGGAGTGTATGATTTGGTGGTGCTTGGAATATTAGGTAATAGTAGTAAAATTAGAGAGTATTTAGTTGGAAGTACAGCAACAGCAGTAGCAAAGAAATCGAACATATTTGCAATTATTGTTCCAGAATCTTATGAGTTTAAGAAAATAAAAAACATTGCATTTGCTTGCGATTATAAGGCGGAGTTAGAAAAAAATTCAACACTAATAAAAATCAATTATTTGGTTAAAGCATTCAACGCAAAGTTGTTTATATTTAATATTATTACCATGAATACCGAATTTACTTCGGAAGCCATTAATAGAGAGGTTTATGTAGATGACAAACTATCAAAGGTAAGCCCGGAAATTGTATACAGCGTGAATGATAATGTCACCGAAGGGTTAATTGAATTATCGAAGGAAAATCACATCGATTTATTAATTACTTACCCTCAACATCATAATTATTTTTATGAGTGGTTTAAAGAAAGCAATACAAAGAAGTTGGCATTTCATTCTCCCATTCCTTTATTATCATCAAATTAATCTTTAAAAATGAAATTTAAAGAATCAGTTTATAAACAGTCTTTTCAAAACAGATAGTTTTGTTAGGATAAATTTTTTGTTATGGATACTATTGTAGAACAGAAATCTGTTTGCACGCATTGCGGCGAAAATTGTGTAGAATCGGATTTAATTTATGATGAAAAGCATTTTTGTTGCACGGGTTGTAAAACAGTTTATGATATCATTAACAAAAATGGGTTATGTGAGTATTATGATTTAAGTCTAGCTCCCGGTATTAACCAGAAAAATAAAGTACGTGATGGGAAGTTTGATTTTTTAGACGACGAACAAATTATAAATAAATTGGTTCACTTTAAAGATGAAACAAAGTATCACGTCAATTTTTATTTGCCCCAAATGCACTGTAGTTCCTGTATTTGGATATTGGAACATCTTCATAAAGTAAATAATGGTATTATAAAATCTCAAGTAAATTTTATTAAAAAGGAAGTTACTATTATTTACAATTTTAAAATTACTTCCCTTAAAAAAGTTGCTGAGACACTCACTTTAATTGGCTACGAACCTCATATTAGTTTGAAAGATGTCGATTCCAATAAAATAAAAAAATACGATAGAACTAAAATTATAAAACTTGGTGTAGCAGGCTTTTGTTTTGGTAATATTATGATGTTTAGTTTTCCGGAGTATTTTTCAATGGAAAAATTGGAAGATCCAGACTTAAAGCATTGGTTTAACTATTTAAATTTAATTTTGGCACTTCCAGTATTTTTTTATTCAGCTTCTGAATTTTTTATCTCTGGATACAAAGGTCTACGTCAGCGTTTCTTAAACATCGATGCACCTATTGCTTTGGCGGTATTAATAACTTTTTCTAGAAGTGTGTATGAAATTATTTCAAATACAGGAGCTGGGTATTTGGATTCCATGAGTGGCATCGTTTTTTTTATGTTGATAGGAAGGTATTTTCAAAGCAGAACCTATCAAAGTATTTCATTCGATAGAGATTATACATCTTATTTCCCACTAGGCGTGAGTGTTTTAAATGATGAAGGAAAAGAAAAACAAATTTCAGTAGCGGATTTAAAAGTTGGAGACAGAATAAAAATTCATAATGACGAAATTATTCCCGCTGACTCTATTTTATTCATGGGCAAAGCAACTATTGATTATAGCTTTGTTACAGGCGAATCTCTTCCCATTGAAAAATCAATCGGTGAAATTGTTTATGCTGGTGGTAAGCAAACCTCGGGTGCTATCGAATTGGAGGTTGTAAAGGAAGTATCGCAAAGTTACCTTACTCAATTATGGAACAACGATGCATTTAAAGAGAAGAAGGAAGAAGTAAAAGTTTCTTTCATTCATAAAGTAAGTCGTTATTTCACGTATGCTCTATTTTCAGTGGCTTTGCTTGCTGCAATTTACTGGTCAGTTTATGACGCTACAAAAGTATGGAATGCTATAACATCAGTGCTAATTGTGGCTTGCCCTTGTGCACTTTTATTAAGTGCAACCTTTACTAATGGGAATATGATTCGTATTTTAAATAAGTATAAATTGTTTGTAAAAAATGCCTCCGTAATTGAACGTATGGCAGGTATTGATACAATAGTATTTGACAAAACCGGTACTATAACTGAACAAGGGAAGTTTGAAATTAAATTTTACGGGCAAGATGTTTCACCTGAACAATCACAAATCATTCGGTCATTGGCTAATCAATCTAACCATCCTTTAAGTAAAAGTTTGGTTTCACATTTGCCTTTCAGTAAGTCATTACCGGTAAAAAATTATAAAGAGTTTAAAGGATTTGGTACTTCGGCAATTATAAATAATTACGTAATAAAAATGGGCTCTTCGGAATTTGTGCTAGGCAAAAAATCGCTACATACCGATTCAGGAAGCAGAATTTTTATAAGTATTAATGATGAGTTTGTAGGCTGTTTTAAAGTAAAAAATACATATCGTAGTGGTTTGGAAAAAATAGTATCGGAGCTCGATTCTGAGTTTGATTTGAAAATTTTATCAGGAGATAACCCATCAGAAGAAAGTTATCTAAAATCTATTTTTGGGAATAGTTCTGAAATGCTCTTTGAACAAAAACCAGATGACAAGCTGATATTTATAAAAGGATTACAGGAAAAAGAGAAAAAAGTATTGATGGTTGGCGATGGCTTAAATGATGCTGGTGCTATAATGCAAAGCGACGTAGGTATTGCAATTAGCGACAATACAAATAATTTTTCGCCGGCTTGTGATGCTGTGCTATCAGGGGAGAATTTCCTGCTTTTAAAAGAGCTTATTAATTATTGTAGAAAAGAAAAAACAATTATATACGCCAGTTTTATACTTTCAGTGTTATATAATTTCATTGGCTTGTTTTTTGCAGTTCAAGGGACCTTACAGCCTGTTATTGCAGCAATTTTAATGCCCGTTAGTTCAATAAGTATTGTGCTTTTAACAACAGGAATGAGTTCGTTTTATGAACTTAAATTGAAAAAATTTAAATTATGATATATGTCATTGTTGATAATGATTTAGCTCAACTTATAACAACAATTAACAAATTAATTTTACATGCTAAATGAGTGTAATTTTTATACTAATATCAGCAAGTTTACTAATCGCAATCGGATTCCTTATTGCGTTTGTATGGTCAGTAAAATCAGGTCAATACGATGATGATTATACACCTTCGGTAAGAATGCTCTTCGAAGATGAATTAACCAAAAATAAATCAGAAATAATAAATAAAACAAACGATTAAAAAGTATACTATATGGAATTAGAAAAGTTCAAGTACGACAATAGAATTGTAAAACTATTCGCCACAGCTACAGTAGTTTGGGGACTCGTTGGTATGTTGGTGGGGGTATTAGTTGCATTGCAAATGTACATTCCTGCATTAAGTTTTGATTTGCCTTATACCACATTCGGCAGAACGCGCCCCTTACACACCAATGCAGTAATATTTGCGTTTGTGGGTAATGGTATTTTTATGGGTGTTTATTATTCGTTACAACGTCTATTAAAAACACGCATGTTTAGTGATATGCTCGGCAAAGTTCATTTTTGGGGTTGGCAGTTAATTATTGTGTTGGCAGCTTTGTCTCTATTAATGGGGTATACAACTGGGAAAGAGTATGCCGAGTTAGAATGGCCAATTGATATTTTAATCACACTTGTGTGGGTGGTTTTTGGTTGGAATATGTTTGGAACGATTATAAGAAGAAGAGAGCGTCACTTATATGTTGCTATTTGGTTTTATATTGCAACCCTTGTAACAGTTGCAATGTTACACATTGTTAATTCTATCGAAATTCCGGTTTCATTTACAAAATCTTATTCTTGGTATGCGGGTGTTCAAGATGCTTTGGTTCAATGGTGGTATGGTCATAATGCGGTAGCATTTTTCTTAACTACCCCATACTTAGGATTAATGTATTATTTTATTCCTAAGGTTGCTAATCGTCCGGTTTATTCTTATCGTTTATCTATCATACATTTTTGGGCTTTGATATTTATTTACATATGGGCTGGTCCTCACCACTTACTATATACTGCTGTTCCTGACTGGGCGCAATCTTTAGGTGTTGTATTTTCGGTGATGTTAATCGCACCATCTTGGGGTGGTATGATTAATGGGTTGTTAACCCTTCGTGGTGTTTGGGATAAAGTGCGTGAAGACGTTGTACTTAAATTTTTGGTAGTTGCTGTTACAGCATACGGTATGGCAACTTTTGAAGGACCAATGTTATCTTTAAAAAATGTAAATGCTATTTCTCATTTTACAGATTGGATTGTGGCTCACGTTCATGTTGGAGCATTGGGTTGGAACGGTTTTTTAACCTTTGGTATTTTGTATTACTTAATTCCTAAAATGTTCCGTACAAAATTGTATTCGCAAAAATTAGCAAATACGCATTTTTGGATTGGAACCCTTGGGATTTTATTATATGCTGTTCCAATGTATTGGGCCGGTTTTATGCAAAGTTCAATGTGGAAAGATTTTACGCCTGAAGGTCAATTAAAATGGCAGTTTTTAGATACGGTTACAAAAATGATTCCATTTTATGCGGCGCGCTCAATTGGAGGGACTTTATATTTATTTGGAGCAATTTTAATGGCGGTAAATTTATATAAAACTGCTAAAGCAGGTTCGTTTATGGCGGAAGAGGAGGCAGAGGCAATGCCACTATCTAAAAATTATACAAGTCACTCTAAAGACCACTGGCACCGTTGGATTGAGCGTAAACCAATTCAAATGTTAATTGTAAGTTTAGTAGTAGTAGTAATTGGTGGCGCCATCGAAATTATACCTACATTCTTAGTAAAGTCCAATATCCCAACAATTGCTAGTGTTAAACCATATACCCCTCTCGAATTAGAAGGAAGAGATATTTATGTAAGAGAAGGTTGTTACACTTGTCACTCACAAATGATTCGTCCGTTTAGGAGCGAAACTGCGCGTTATGGCGAATATTCAAAGGCAGGTGAATTTGTTTACGATCATCCTTTCCAATGGGGTAGTAAGCGCACAGGTCCGGATTTAGCGCGTGAAGGTGGCAAGTATCCAGATAGTTGGCATTATAACCACATGTTAGAACCGAATTCAATGTCACCAGGTTCAATTATGCCAACCTATTCTTGGTTGTTAGACGATGATTTAAATACCTCTACTTTAAAGTCAAAAATTAAAGCCATGCAAACTTTGGGGGTTCCATATCCTGAGGGATACGCTGATAAGGCCGAAGCGGATTTGAATATGCAAGCAGAGAAAATAGCTGCAAGTCTTAAAAAAGATGGTATTGAAACATCTCCTAAAAAAGAAATTGTGGCTTTGATAGCTTATTTGCAACGTTTAGGAACAGATATTAAAAAAACAGCTGTAGCTGACAGCACAAAAAAATAATTTAAAAACTGGTTTATGAAATTTATTAATTATTTAGAGAATATAGCAGGAGTGGGGATTTTTCCACTAATTTCCTTAATGTTATTTTTTGTATTCTTTGCTTTGGTTACGTTTTATGTAGTTAAAGCGGATAAAAAGTACATCGAAAGAGCTAAAAATATTCCATTAGAAATTGAACAACAAGATATTTAAAATAGAGTGTATATGAATCATACGAAACATACAAAATTAAAATGGCTAGCTGCTATGTTAGCAATGCCGATAGCAATATTTGCTCAAGAAACGCAAAAAGAGTTAACAACTTATTTTTCTAATGCGTTATTTAACACCCTGCTTGTTATCATTATTTTATTATTAATAGTGTTAATGGCCGTGGCAAACGTATTAAAAAATCTGTCGCAAAGTGAATATTTTCAGGAGCGTTACAAAAAAGATAAATTAGATACCAACAATAACACCTCTAAAACACTTGGTTTATTGGTAGTGTTTGGTTTATTAACTAATCAGGTAATGGCTGAAAATACTAAAGGGAATGCCTCTAATGACTGGTTAATTGGTGGTTTGGATGGATTTACATTTTACTTTATGATGTTCGTAATTTTTCTGGAAGGAATATCAATCTTTTTATTACTAAATGTCATTAAAGGTCTTACAAAATCAGATAAAGTTAAATCTGTTAAGGTGATTGAAGCCTCAGATGGAAAAGTAATTGAAGTAAAAGAGAAAACAATTTTAGATAAATTAAATGCCTCTGTTGATATTGATAAAGAAGCCGAAATCATGTTGGATCATGATTACGACGGTATCAAAGAATTAGATAACAATTTACCACCTTGGTGGAAGTATGGATTTTATTTAACAATTCTAATTGGTGTAATTTATTTAGTCAACTACCATATTTCTGGAACAGGAGATTTGCAGGAAGTAGAGTATAATAAAGAAATAGCAGCTGCAAAAATTCAGATTGAAGAATACATGAAAACATCAGCAAACAATGTAGATGAAACAACAGTTAAACTACTTACCGATTCTAAAGACATTGAAGCGGGAAAAGCAGTATTTATGGAGTTTAATTGCAAACAATGCCATGGAATAGCCGGTGAAGGAAACAGTGTTGGACCTAACTTGACAGATGCGTATTGGTTGCATAATGGTGGTATTGCGGATTTATTTAAAACTATTAAGTATGGATGGCCTGATAAGGGCATGAAATCTTGGAAAGAAGATTTATCGCCAATACAAATTGCTCAAGTAGCTAGTTACATTAAATCATTAGCAGGTACAAATCCACCAAACGCAAAAGCGCCTCAAGGAGATTTGTATGTTGAACAAGGTGCAAAAGTACCTACAGATTCAACTGCCGTTGTAACAGATAGTTTAGCAGTAAAAGATAGTTTGAACGTAAAAAAATAATTGAGCTATAGCTCGTAGTATGGAACCTGATAGTAAGAATGAGAGTTTTAGAGATAGTATTGCCACTATTGATAAAGAAGGGAAGAGGGCTTGGATATTTCCTAAAAAGCCAAGCGGTAAATTATTCAATCTAAGAGCCTATTTAAGTTACGTTTATTTAGTAATATTTTTTGGCTTACCGTTTATTAAATTAAACGGTGAGCCTTTGTTTTTGATAGATGTACTTCACAAAAAATTTATTCTTTTTGGAATGATTTTTTGGTCGCAAGATTTTTTTATCTTCTGTTTGGGAATGCTCATTTTTATAGTGTTCATTGCTTTATTTACTGTGGTATTTGGTAGGGTGTTTTGCGGATGGGCTTGTCCCCAAACCATTTTTATGGAAATGCTTTTTCGTAGAATTGAATATTTTGTTGAAGGCGATGGCAATCATCAACGAACATTAAGAGAATCGCTGTGGAATAAAGAAAAGATAATAAAGCGTGGAATAAAATTTATTTTATTTTTTGCATTATCTTATTTAATAGCAAACACTTTATTAAGCTACTTAATTAGTTTTGACGAAGTTTCAAAATTTTATACCGAGCCAGGAAAACACATTGGAGGCTTGGTATCATTGGGGATATTTACATTTGTGTTTTATTTTGTTTACTCATACTTACGTGAGCAGGTTTGTTTAATAGTTTGTCCTTACGGACGTATGCAAGGGGTTTTGTTAGACAAAAATTCCATTGTTGTTGCTTACGATTATGAACGCGGCGAGCCGAGACATAAAATAAGAAAGAGTGAAGATCATGGTAAAGGCGATTGTATTGATTGTGGTCTATGTGTTAAAGTGTGTCCAACCGGAATTGATATTAGAAACGGTACACAATTAGAGTGTGTAAACTGCACTGCCTGTATTGATGAATGTAATGCGGTAATGGAAAAAGTAAATTTACCCATTGGTTTAATTCGTTATGCTTCTGAAAATGGAATAAAAAATAAACAGAAACTGACAATTACTACCCGTATGAAAGCCTATACTGGCGTTTTATTAGTATTGTTAGGTATAGAAGTATTTTTATTATCCACACGTTCAGATTACGATGCAACAATTTTGAGGGCGAAAGGAATGTTGTATCAAGATCAGCCCGATGATAAAATTAGTAATCTTTATACCATAAAATTGGTTAATAAAACCCGAAATAATTTACCGGTTGAAATCAAAGTAGAAAACTATCCAGCCGAAATTAAGTTAATAGGAAAAGAGTTAGTAGTTAAAAAGGAAGCAGTTACCGAGGGAGAGTTTTTTGTAATTATGAAAAAGAGCGATGTCACAACTCGAAAATCAAAACTGGAAATTGGGGTTTATTCCAATCATAAAAAAATAAAGACGGTAAAAACAAATTTTTTAAGTAATGTTTCACGATCTAAATAATTAAATTATGAGCTGGGGGAAAAAAATAACCATTTTATATTTAAGCTTTGTGGCTTTAATAGTAACACTTGTAGTATTATGTTTCGGACAAAAAATTGAATTGGAGAGTAAAGATTATTATTCTCAGGAATTAAAATTTCAAGATAGAATCGACGCGATAAGTAATGAGAAAAATCTTTCATCCACTTTTTCTCACGTGGTTAACGGAAATCAAATCGTTTTAAAAGCCGATTCTTCCTTATTTGGCAAAGGTTTTGAAGGAACTATTAATTTTTTCAGGCCATCCGACTCAAGTAAAGATTTAAAATTGAAAATGAATTTTACAAACAATCAACAAATTATTCCAACAGATAAATTAATTCATGGCGTTTATAAAATGCAATTAACTTGGGTAAGTAATGGTGTTAGTTATTTTAAAGAGGACGTGATTTTCATAAAATAAAATGGAGCTACTCATCGCAGCCATATCTTTAGGTTTATTAGGAAGCTTTCACTGCATTGGCATGTGTGGACCTATAGCCTTGGCTTTGCCGGTTCATCAGTATTCACCCTTCAAAAAATATTTAGGAATTTTATTATACAATTTAGGACGTGTTTCAACCTATACTTTTTTAGGAGTGATATTCGGATTACTTGGACAATCTTTTTTTATAGGAGGCTTTCAACAAATTGTTTCTATTAGCATTGGAGTTTTGTTATTGCTTTCTGTAATTCTTACAAAAACAAAGTGGTTCAATACACCAAGTTTTGGATTTTTATATGCATTTATAAATAAAGTGAAATTACAGTTAGGAAATTTATTTAGTAAAAAGGGCTTGCATTTTTTGTTTTTTATTGGCCTTTTAAATGGTTTGCTACCGTGTGGTTTGGTGTATTTGGGAATTGCAGGAGCAATGGCTACAGGCAACTATTTTAAAGGAGCTGAATTTATGTTTTATTTCGGAATAGGTACCGTTCCAATAATGTTTGCAGTAGCTTTTTTAGGGCAGTTTATTACCGTAAAATTTAGAAATAACATTCGTCACGCTATGCCCTATGTGGTTTCATTTATGGCTGTACTGTTAATTGTGAGAGGATTAAATTTGGGAATTCCATATGTAAGTCCTGAGTTTGAAAAGAATAGTAATACTGTTTCGTGTTGCGAAAAGAAAGAGATGAATGCGCAAAAGGAATTTAAACGTGTTAAATCGTGCTGCCATAAAAAGTAAATTATGTTTTGGGAAAAATATTCATATACACAAATCAAGACAAAAGTTTTTGAGGCACTTAGTAAAAACACAAATTACCGAACTGAGAATATACTTGGCATTCCAGGTACATTTTTAGACACGGATATTTTTTACGATGATGCTCCTTTTTTAAAAGATGCTCCTTTCTTATCTACATTGGTGGCAAATCCTAATCACATTGGTGTACATACCTTTGGTGACGAGCATGAAGATTTTTTTACGGGAACTCAAGAATTAGAAAAAGATTTAATTAAAATTTGTGCCGAAGAAATTTTTAATGCAGAAGCTAATTCGTATGACGGTTATGTGGCAAGTGGCGGAACAGAAGCAAACATAGAGGCTTTATGGATTTACAGAAATTACTATTTGAATGAATACAATGCAGATATTCATCAAATAGCTGTAGTTTATTCAGCCGATACACATTATTCAATACCAAAAGGAATTGACTTACTTAATCTAAAAGGTATTGAATTAGAGGTACATCAAATTTCTAGAGAAATAGTGATTAAAGATTTGCAGCAAAAGATTGAGAAAGCTTTAGCTGAAGGCATTAAGTATTTTATCATTAACTTAAACATGTCCACCACCATGTTTGGTTCGGTAGATGATATAGATAAAGTTACCTCGTTTTTAAATTTAATCCACTTAAACTATAAGCTTCATGTGGATGGTGCTTATGGTGGATTTATCTATCCATTCACCAATCAAAAGAATTCATTCACTTTTAAAAATAAAAATATTTCTTCTTTTTCAATTGACGGACACAAAATGCTACAAGCTCCTTACGGAACAGGTATTTTTTTAGCACGGAAAGAGTTGTTGCAATATGTGTGTACTAACGAAGCCGGTTATGTAAAAGGAAAAGATTTTACTTTGTGTGGTAGTCGTTCTGGTGCTAACGCAGTTTGTGTGTGGATGATTTTAAGAATTCATGGTTCTACGGGTTGGGCGGTGAAGATGCGTCAATTGGTAGATAGAGCAACATTTATTTGCGAGAAATTAGACGAATGGAACGTGAAGTATTTCAGACATCCGGATTTAAACATCGTCACCATTGATGCAAATTACATAAGTGCGCGTTTAGCAAAAAAGTACCATTTAGTGCCTGATAATCATAACGAGCAACCCAATTGGTATAAAATAGTAGTAATGCCGCATGTTAAACAAGGTATATTGGATAATTTTTTATCGGAATTGGAAAACGAACAGCATGAAAGATTAAAGCAATGACAGACTTAGTCTCAAAATATAACATTCAAGCACCGCGTTACACCAGTTACCCAACTGTGCCATATTGGGATAATAACATGAACGAGGAAAAGTGGATGCAACATATTAAACATGCATTTGTAAAATATAATAAAGAGGGCATAAGCCTCTACATTCATTTACCGTATTGCGAAAGTCTTTGTACCTATTGCGCTTGTAACACGCGCATAACAGTTAATCATAAAGTGGAGCTTCCTTATATCGAAACGCTTTTAAAAGAATGGCAATTGTATTTAAATCAGTTTGAAAGCAAACCTTTAATAAAGGAAATTCATTTAGGGGGCGGCACACCCACTTTTTTTTCTCCCGAAAATTTAAACCATTTATTAAGTTCTATTTTAAAAACTGTTGATGTTGCTAAAGATTATGATTTTAGTTTTGAAGGGCATCCGGGCAACACTACCAAAGCGCATTTGCAAGCCTTATTTAATTTAGGGTTTAAACGTGTCAGTTTTGGCATTCAAGATTTTGATGAGAAGGTGCAAGATACCATTAACCGTTATCAAACCTTTGAAGAAGTGCATCAGGTTATTAAAGAGGCGAGAGAAATTGGGTATACTTCTATTAATTTTGATTTGGTGTATGGTTTGCCTTACCAAACGGTTGAATCCATTAACGATACCATCACCAAAATAATTTCTTTAAAACCCGAACGCATTGCGTTTTACAGTTATGCCCATGTGCCTTGGTTAAAACCGGGACAGAGAAAATATTCTGAGAAAGATTTACCGGCAGATAGTTACAAAAGAAGTTTGTACGAAGAAGGAAAAAAATTGTTTCTGTTAGCAAACTATTCGGACATCGGCATGGATCATTTTGCTTTACCAAACGATAGTTTGTTTGAAGCCTTTGAAAATGGCACCTTGCACCGAAATTTTATGGGCTACACCACCAACACCACTAAGTTGTTAGTGGGCTTGGGTTGCTCTTCTATTAGCGATACCTGGGATGGCTTTGCTCAAAATATTAAAACGGTGGAAGAATATCAAAAAGTAGTGAACGAAGGACATTTTCCTATTTTTAAAGGGCATTCGTTAACAGAGGAAGATTTAATTATCCGTCAGCATATTTTAGATTTAATGTGCCGACACAAAACGGATATCGACACTTATTTTACCGAATCAACCAATAAGTTTAACGAATTGCTAAAGGATGGATTGATAGAAGTGAACAATAGCGACATTATCATTAGCAAAAGTGGTAAATTGTTTTTGCGAAACGTTTGTTTAGCCTTTGATAAGCGGTATTGGCAAAAAGTACCGGAAGGTAATTTATTTAGTAGTACCGCTTAGTGTTAATTGCAAATCATATTCTCGTCTTAAATAAGAATATGATTTGCTGTTTTTAAACACCTAGAAATTAATCACCAAAAGTATATCCCACATGCAAGGTTAAAAAAGGAACCAATGGCGAAATTGAGTATTTTAAATTATCAATTTGATTGTTACCAGAAATTTTGTTAGTGTAGCCCAATCCTAACCATGGCTTTATATACAAAGGGAATTTAAATGGAGACCAATTGTAACCAATAGATGGCATTACAAGAAGGTTACTGTATTCACTTTTTTTATTTGGAATACTATCATTGGAATTTTTATAATTTTGAATACCAGCTTGTAAGCCAATAAACCATTTTTTATTGGCCTCTTTAAAATAATATTCACTAAATAGAGAATAAGCACTTTTGATCCTCACTTTCCAACCTTTCTCTTTATTTTCTTTGTTCATATTAACCATAAAACTTGGGAAGTCTAATGCGTAAGTGCCAGCGCCTATTACCAGATGTTTGCTGTTTTTAGGCTTTATCCTGAAATGGAACGCATACCCTTTGAAGGCAAATGTCGATGGATCGGTTTCAATAGAAATTGTGGTTTTCTTTTCTGGTTTAGTTTCCTGTGCAAAGCTTACGTTTGAAATTAAGCTGAATATTAAAGCTGAAGCAGCAATTGCAGTTTTGATTTTTGTTTTCATTTATTTTATTTTTTAAGGATTAATACTTGTAAATAGCTACGGCAAGAGCTAGAATAAAAAATAATATAGTAGCCGGCATATCTTTATACTCTCTTTTTTTTAAGTGATAATTAAAAGCTAAAGCCATGATAGTGCAAATACCAATAGCTGATATAATGGCTAAAAAATTGGTATTCGATATTAGCATTGGAATAATTAAACCAATGGCGCCTGCAATTTTTGATAGGCAGATAAAATACACCATTTTGGGTGCATAAAAATTGAGCCAGGATAATTTACTTTTTAGTTTTTCTTTTAAGATTAAAATAATGGCACCTGAGGCAAAGAAAACTATTGCTAGTGTTGCTTGGATAACTGAGATTGTTGTGTTCATCTTTATGGTTTTTTTTGGTTAATATTTTTAGAATTTATATCCTAAATGCACAGTGGCAAAAGGAGTTAATGGTTGTATGTTATACTCATAATTACCAACTTGAGTATTAGGAATCACGTCTTTTGAAAATGCAGCAGAGATTATATCTGTGTATCCAAGACCAAACCAAGGTTTAGCATAAAATCTAACGTTTTTAAACGGTTGCCAATTATATCCAAAACGCACTACTGCCATCCCAATGTTGGTTCTATGTTGTTTTATTGATGGTTCATTGCTATTTGTAATATTTATTTCTTCTGTAAATAGTTGAATACCAGTAAACCACTTGTTGTTTTGTTCCTTTAAATAATATTCAAATTCAAAGCCAGCACCTTGATTAATTTTATAAATCCAACCCATGTCTTTATTCTTAGCATCGGTATTAATAATAAAATCAGGTAATCTTCCATTAGCAATTATTCCAAGACCGAAATTAAAACGAGGTAGCTTTTTTGGTGAAACAAATACATGAAATCCTATTCCCTTTAATGCAAAGGGTATCAGAGGGTCAATTTCGACTGCCCATTTGTTTTTATATTTTACTGAATCATAAGCTACTGTTTCAGCTTGAAAAGCTTGAAAGAATAAAGTCATTATGATTGTAATAATTACTTTTTTCATATATATTTATTGTTTTGTAATTATTTCTATGTAAGCATTTTCATCAAAGACAAGTGTAGAATTGTAAGATAAATGGTTTTCTGAAGCCATGTTCTTTAACCAATTATTTTCAAGCCATCTCTGTCCGCCAGACATAGTCAAATTTTTCCAGAGTATATATGTCCAGTTATATTTTGGATTTTTAAATCTTCTTAAATCAGAAAAAGCGGAAATTCGTGACTTTTTTCCCGAGGGAGTCAACACAATTATTTTTCCTTCTGGCTTTAAAATTCTTAACGCTTCAGAATAGAGCAATTGTTTTGTTGCATCGTCTATTAAAAACAACACCGAGCAAATGGTAACAATATCAAAACTAGAATCAGGGAAATCGAGTTTCGAATTTATTTTTTGAAAATCGAAATTAACATGTGGATGATTAACTCTAACTTTCGCATTCTTTATAAATACACTATCAATATCGATCCCTGTGATATAATGAGTGCTATCTTGCGTTATTAGCAATTCAGGTAATTTACCAGTACCAGTACCTAAATCTAATATCTTTAAATTATGGCCTTGATTATTGATTGAATCAATTACTGGTTGTAAAAAGTGTGGATACCATCCACTTTCTGTTGCTTTTTCAAATGGGGACATATTTTGGGCTTTTATGGTTATTACGATAGCTAAGATTATTACACTTATTATTATATACTTCATATTATGTTTATTTAGTTTAATGCAAAAAAAAATTATTACTCCTCTAATATATCTTTGAGTGTGGTTTTTTCAAGATCTTTTTTCAGTTTTGATTCAACCGATTGTAATGTATCCACTATTCTTTTTCGGATACTTTCTGGTCTTTTAGCTTTAGCTTTTATTTCGAAGTTTGTGTAAAATAATGGTTTAGGACTTTCTATGGCAATAAGTATATCCAACAAAGTGATTTTGTCTTCGCTTTTTGCAAATCTAACTCCACCATTGATACCCTCTTTTGACTCTAAAATACCAGCTCTGATAAAACTATTAAAAATAACCGACAAGGTTGGCTTGGGTATATCCATTAAATCTGACATTACTGAAGCTGATATATACTCTGTCTCACCACGCCTTATTTTATCTGATATAAAAACCAATACTAAGATTGATTTTGAAAATGATTGTGAGTATGCCATAACTATATATTCAACATATTTAGATTACAAAGATAGATGAAATTTTATTTCCTGCAAATTTTTTTAAGAAAATTTTTAATTTGTAAAATTTTATTACTTCTCAAGTCCTAACTTCCATCATGTTTTAATATGATAATAATTACCCATTGCTGATTTCTTAATGATACCTTTGCGTGTTATGTATAAATTAGTTTTAGCATTTTCTATTGTAATGCTTGTTTCTTGTAAAAGCAAACAAGAAAAAATTAAACCTACCATTTCAGATATTTCTGAATCTATTTACGCATCGGGCATTATTAAAAGTAAAAATCAATACCAAGCCTATGCTACTGTGAATGGCATCATTCAAAATGTATTTCTTTCGGAAGGTGATTCAGTGAAGGTTGGAACACCTATTCTTTCTATCTCCAACGAAGCCCAAAAATTAATAAAAGAAAATGCACTATTGGCCGAACAGTTTTCGGATATCAACGCCAACCAAGGTAAAATTAACGAAGCTAAATTATTGGTAGAGTTATCTAAAAACAAATTAAAGAATGATTCTGCGCTCTATTTCCGACAAAAAAATTTATGGGAGCAACAAATAGGTTCTAAAGTAGAGTTAGAACAAAAAGAACTCGCTTATCAAAATTCTAAAACGTCTTATTTCTCTTCGGTGGTAAGGTTTGAAGACATCAAACGTCAATTAAATTTCACATCCGAACAATCCAAAAAAAATCTTCAAATTTCAAGTAAACAAGAAAATGATTTTACCTTAAAGAGCGAAATTATTGGGGTAGTGTACAACTTATTTAAATCCAAAGGTGAGATAGTTGGTCTTCAAACACCTTTGGCAGTCATTGGCGACACCAAACATTTTATTTTAGAAATGCAGGTAGATGAATACGATATTTTTAAAATTAAAGATGGTTTATCCGTGTTGGTAACCATGGATAGTTACAAAGGAAAAGTATTTGAAGCCAAAGTCACAAAAATTTATCCCATCATGAATGAGCGCAGCAAAACATTTTTAGTAGAAGCCGAATTTATTCAACAGCCTGCCACGCTTTACCCCAACATTACCTTTGAAGCCAATATTGTTCTGCAATCAAAACAACAGGTAATGTTACTGCCACGTAATTATTTAATAAACGATTCAATGGTTGTAAAACCCAATGGCGAAAAGGTGGTTGTAAAAACCGGTTTAAAAAATTACCAAAATATCGAAATCCTTTCGGGTATTACTGCCAACGACGAATTGATAAAACCTGTTCAATAATGAACTTTAAACTCATAGCAGATGTTTCTAAAGCACTTTTATTTGCTCGTTGGAAGCAAACCTTAATAGCTGCTATTGGTGTTACGTTTAGTATTACCATGTTTATTACTCTGCTTAGTTTTATGAATGGTTTAAATGCGATGTTAGACAGTCTTGTCATAAATCGCACGCCGCATGTGCGTTTATTTAACGAAATACAACCCTCTAAACAACAACCCATCGACTTGTCTTCACAATATAACAAGTCGTATAATTTTGTACGATCGATAAAACCAAAAAACGAACGTGTAGAAATTTATAATGCCGCTACTATTATGAATGCACTTAAAAAGGACCCGCAGGTGTTGGGAGTAGCACCAAAAATTTCAGCACCCATTTTTTATAATGTGGGCACTATTGATTTAACAGGCGTCATCAATGGCATTGATGTAGATGCGGAGACAAAATTATTTTTATTTAGCGATTATGTTACCTCGGGCAATTATATTGATTTAAGAAATATTCCCAACAGTATTATTTTAGGCAAAGGCGTAGCCGATAAAATGTTGGCAAACATTGGTGATGTGATTCAAGTTACCTCCAGTAAAGGCGAGTTAATGCAATTAAAAGTAGTTGGTTTTTTTCAGTCGGGATTGCAAGATTTAGATAAAGTGCAAAGCTTCGCTACCATTTCTACAGTTCAAAAATTATTGGGTGCTTCCAATAATTATATTAGCGATATACAAGTTAAATTAAAAGACATTGCAATGGCGCCTGCAAAAGCAAAGGAGTATGGCGATGTGTTTGATGTGGAGGCAGTGGATATTCAAACCGCCAATGCACAATTTGAAACCGGTAGCTCTATCCGAACTTTAATTTCGTATGCCGTGGGTATTACCTTATTAATTGTAGCAGGCTTTGGTATTTACAATATTTTAAACATGATGATTTTTGAAAAAATGGATACCATTGCCATATTAAAAGCTACAGGCTTTTCGGGTAAAGACGTCAACCGAGTGTTTATTACCATTGCCTTAACCATTGGTGTGTTTGGAGGATTGTTGGGTTTACTATTTGGCTTTGGTTTGTCGGCGTTTATTGATCAAATACCGTTTAATACAGCGGCGTTACCAACGGTTAAAACGTATCCTATTGATTATAATCCAAAGTTTTATGTCATTGCTAGTATTTTTTCGGTGGTGACCACTTACTTTGCGGGCTATTTTCCGGCGCGTAAAGCCAGTAAAATTGATCCGGTAATTATTATTAGAGGGAAATAGTATGAGCAATAAAGTACTCGAAGCCATTAATATTAATAAATACTTTGAAGACCCCATTAAAATTCAGGTATTAAAGGATATTAATTTTTCGTTAACCAGGGGCGAGTTTGTTTCTGTTATTGGTAAATCGGGTTGTGGCAAATCTACCTTGCTTTATATTTTATCTACCATGGATACCGATTACCAAGGAGATTTGTTAATTGATGACGTGAAGGTGCATGGTAAAAAAGAAGGCGAGTTAGCAAAAATCAGAAACGAAAAAATTGGTTTTGTATTTCAGTTTCATTATTTATTAAACGAATTTTCGGTTTTAAAAAATGTCATGTTGCCCGGCCTTAAACTTGGCAAACTGAGCGAGAAAGAAGTGGAGCATAAGGCTTACGAAAAATTAAAAATATTAGGCATTGAAAACGAAGCCTTAAAAAAAGCCAACCAATTATCGGGTGGGCAAAAACAACGTGTGGCCATTGCCCGTGCCTTGATAAATGACCCATTAATAATTATGGGCGATGAGCCAACCGGTAACTTAGATAAAAAAAACAGCGAAATTGTTTACCAAACCTTTAAAGAATTGGCAGAGGTATACAAACAAACACTTTTAATTGTTACCCACGATAACGAATTTGCCAACCGCACCCAGCGCATTATTGAAATGGAAGATGGGAAAATTATTAAACAGTAAGAAAGTTTAAGGTATTTCTTGTTTACGATATTAAAACTTGTTTAAGATTTGTTCCAAAGGCATAACAAATGTTTGAGTACAGCACTTTTACGCATCTAGCTTCCTCTCAGTCAAATGTCCATTTTCACAGGCGTAAAAATTTCTATTAAAGATAGATTATAGAATATCAATTTCAAAGCTTATTTTTGAATTAACGAACTTGACAAGTATATGTAATTAAATTCTTAATTTGCATAATGTCAGTAAATAATATTACTAGATGGACGATTTAAAATTAATTAAAGTAATAAAAAAAGAGATTAGCAATTCTTTATCAAGAAATAGTTCTTTAAATTTTGAAGAAACTGCGAAGCTATTTGTTGACTTTATGCGATTGCCAATTACTGAACCTAATGTAGAATTAGACGGATGTTCAAGAATAATTAATGCAATACATAAATTACTAGATGATACTCCAGAAAAAGATGACAGGGATACATTCCTTGCTGAACTTACTAAAGTAGAACCGTTTTTGAGGAAAATTTTACTTTATGTAAATAAACCAGAATACTTAAAAATTGTGGCTAATAAAGATGGATTCATTTCTTTAATTAATGCATTAAACTTAAATCCAAATAAAGTAAATTTAGACCAATCCCCTAAAGGCTTTGACGAGAGTTTTATTTATATTGATCATTTTATCAAAGTATATAAAATTCGAAATATTGAGTCTCATAATATTAAGGAATATTCAACAAAAGAAACCGGGGAATTTATTGAAAGTGCTTTAATGATATATATTTATGTGTGTAATAAGTATAGACATAAAATTTTAGAAGCCATTACTGCATACTCAGAAATTCCATTACCTGAATTCAATAATTATTGCGATTTAATTATTGAAAGTTTCAAAGAAAGAATTGGCAGAATAATACATTTACAATCAAAGGAAAATGTTACGTTATCTAGCACTTATGTGTCTGAATTTGTATTAAAATCAATTGAAGACAGAGAAATTTCTGTCCGAGAAGGAACAATAGATGAATTAAGAAAAAATCAAGTTCAAGAAAATCGAATGCTTTTATGGGGAGAAGCAGGAATGGGAAAAACAACAACTTTGGAGTTTTTAACATATAAAGATGCTTTAGAATATAAAAAAAATAATAGTTGTAGTATTCCTGTTTTAATTCCACTTGGTTTTCTAACAGACATGAACGTTTCACTAAAGCAATACGTTTTTTCCAAATTAGAAATTGAATCAAAAGTTGGTGAAATTCTTTTCGAAAAAGGTAAATTAAATTTGTTTTTTGATGGGTTAAATGAAATACCTCTAGACGAGAAAAACCAATTGCGAACAATGCGTTATAAAGAAATTGAAACTTTAATTAACGCAAATAAGAAGTTATTTATTATTATTTCAAATAGACCACATGATATAAATATCTTTAATAATGTCCCTGTATTTATTATTCAAAAAATGAATGATAGACAAATTGAAGATTTTATAAATAAATACACAGAAAGCCAAAAAAACCTAGGGGTACTATTAAAAGAAAAACTTAAAGATGATGATAGATTAAAAGAAATAGTAAGGACTCCATTAATGCTTTCTAGGTTAATTGAAATTTTAAAATCAGAAGGTGTAATTCCTGAAAATGAAGGAAAAATAATCGATAAATTCATTAAGTCAATTTATAAACGAGAAAGAATTGAGAAAAAAGATGCTAATTTTAATGAAGACGTTATACATAGACTGTTACTCTATCTTTCGTCCTTCTGCTTAGAAGTTAAAGGAACAAATTCAGGATTAACAAAAAATGAAGTTTATGCACAATTCCAAAAATGCATTACTAATTTCGGTTTTAAAATGGACCTTGCTTATGCCATTGACATAATCGTTCAATTAAATATTCTGGAAATTAGAGAGGGGCTATACTCTTTTTCACATCAAAGTTATTTAGACTATTTTTATGCTGAATATGAAAGGATGGTATTTGAATTATGATTTTAAACAACGAATATTGCAATAATGAGAAGTATTATAATTCTATAAAATACTTTTACCATCTTGAAGAATCTGAAGAAAAAAAAGATATTATTTTAGAAAAACTAATTGAATTCAATATTGTACTGGCGTCAATTTGCGTTGTATCAGACAAAAGGAATATTAAACGCGAGTCTAAACTTATTCAAACTTCTAAAGCAGGTGCTGAAGATTTCTCAAATGAAGAAAAATCAATTAAAGCACTTCTAGCACTTGCGGAATTAAAACAGTTTTCAATTATATTAAATATTTTTAATGAATTAAAGCCTCAAGTAAGACACAAACAGATTTTGCGAGAAGTGTTTCAGCAAGCAGATGAAGGTGTTTTTTTTAAATTTATAGAATCATTTACAAATTATCATTCATTTAATGAAATTTCAACCGAATTTCTCTTTTATTCAAAAAAGATAATACCAAACAAAGAATCAATTGAAATTTTAAAAAAGTTTGTGAAATTTTTAAATGATAAAAAATTAGTTGGTTTTATTAGAATATTTTTAGAAAAATATGAGCTTCTAGGACAAGTTGGTTACTTCTATGATGAAACAATAGAAAGCTTAATTATTAGATTTCTTTCTGGTGAAAAAAAAGAAGTGTTTCTTGGTTATTCAATTTTAATATATAATAATTACAGTGATAAAATAGATCATGATACTATAATAAAATTGCTTTGTCAAACTAAAAACAACAAAACGCTCAAATTAGCAATTGATTTTGCTATACGAAATAACATTTATGACAATCACGGTCTTAATGAAAAGTTAAAAACACTAATTACGCTTGGTAAAAAGAAAAGTTTGGGCAAGCTTATTTATTGGCTAAAAAATGGGTTATATGAGTTCTGTAAAAATTCGAAAGAATTATATCAATACTTAAAAATTGAAACAGACAATCTTGAGTTCAATCTAGATAAATATGAAAATCAAAATAAGAGTAAAAATTATGATTCTAAAATTGAAAATTATGAAAGCATAATAGATCAATTTAATTCAAATGAAGGTGTTGATAGATTTGTACATGAATTACTTGATTTAGACTTTAATAACCAAGAAAATTTAAATCCCTTAGCATTATTTTGGTGTAGATATAGCCTAAACACGAGTAAGACATTAAGAAATATTCCGATTGAAGTTTTTATTGAAAGATCGCTATCTATATTTGATACAGATATGCAAGAAATTTGCCATGTGTTAAGAGAATTTCAATATAAGGGACAAATTGTAAATGAAAATGAACATGGTTACTTTATCCGTTCGAATGATTTTAGAAGTTTAAGAACTCTTTTTTTACATCGTGAAATGTGCCCTAAAAGTTTTATAAGAAATAGGACCGAAATAGATATTGTGTACAGAATTGTTGGATACAATTTAAAAGCAAAAAAAATTAATATCTCGCTTTTAAACGTAGATGAATTAAAAGATAGGGTTGCTGAAAAAAGATAATAGCTATTTGATTAAATCAACAGTTTTTCCGTTTCAGGGGTGTTTACAAATTAGTTATCTCAATAAAGTCAACTATTTTGACCTCAATTTACTCAACGCAATTGGAAAGACTACTAAATTGTCTAAATCTCTTAACGCCTTTTAGGACCTATACGTTTTCTCCCAAAACATGCAAAAAGTCATTTGAACAGATTTTAATTTTTTTAAATTAGATTAAAGTTTATACGATGAAGCCGAATAACGACGAAGCGTGGGAAAAATTATATGTGTTTGCTAAGCATTTAGCCTAAAATTTTGTAAATTTGTTACACTCCAATAATTTTTAGTATGACTGCAACTGCTTTAAAAACACACATAAAAAAACAAATAAATAGTGTTGAAGATGAAACTATCCTTCGCTCCATTCACGCCATGCTAAAGGAAGTATTGCAACCCTCAACTAAAAGTATGTTAACCCCGCAACAACTAACAGAGTTAGATAAAACATTGGCGGAGCATAAAGCCGGTAGATTAAAATACTATACCATTGAGCAGGCAAAAAGCATTATTTACAAAAAGGGCAAAAAATAATGTACCAAACAATTATTACCAATCGTGCCATTGCTGATATAGAAAAAGCAAAAAAGTGGTACGATGAACAACAGGAAAATTTAGGTGTAAAATTTGCCGATTATGTTTTTAATTGTATTAGCGATATTAGTAAGCACCCTTTGCATTACCCCAACAAACACAAATTTACCCGCGAAAAATTTATAAAAAAGTATCCTTACCTTATAATATACAGCGTTGAACAAAGTATAATTTTTATTTTAAGAGTATTTCCCTGCAAAACAAACCCCAAGAAAAAGTATAAGCCTATAAAAAATAAATAGACTTAGCTCTTAAGATTTATTGAGGCATCCCTTCAAAACATGACAAAAGTCATTTGACTAATATTTTAATTTTTTTAAATTAGATTAAAGTTTAAAAAAATGGTTTCAGATAAAGACGAAGAGTGGGAAAAATTATATGTGTTTGCTAAGCAGTTGGCCGACACCAATAAAAGTTTTGAAGACATTGAAAATCAGTTAAAACAAAAAACGAAAGATGAAGCCACTATTATTGATATTATAAAGCGGCTTAAAAAAGTACGTCATGCCATTAAAACAAAAAGCGGATTAACTAAATTAGGTATTGGTGCTTTATTTTTGGTAGTGGGTTTTTTAATTACCTGCATTAATTTTCATAATAACCAATCGTTTACCTTTGTGATGTATGGCTTTACCTCCATAGGCTTGGTATTAATGTTGTGGGGCCTTTACGAAATTATAGGCTAGTTGTCTTCTAAAAACCATTCGGCATAAGAGGAGGGTGTTTCTTCTAATTTGATGGAATTGATTACAACCTCCAATGGGAGTTGCGTTTTAATTTTAGCTAAAATATCTATCAATAAATTTTCGCATGTAGGTTGATAGTCTACCAATTTTACCTTTTCAAAGTTGTCATTTAAATCAGTGAAGTTGGCATGCGGTGTGTGTGCATTTAGTACCAAGGAGTGATCAAAAAAATCAATCACATTATCTTTTACAATTTTTTTAAAGTCGGTAAAATCAATTACCATTCCATTTTTAGCATTACTCTTATCTTCAATAATTTTTCCTTTTAAGGTAACAAATAACGTATACGTGTGTCCATGTATGTTTTTGCAAGGCCCATCATGCCCATACAAAGCATGCGCCATATCAAACGTAAATTTTTTTGTTACCCTAATAACTTGTTTTTTCATATACACCAATTAAGCCCTTCCTAATTCTTTAAGTCGGGTAATGTGTGAGGATAGTGCACTTCTAAAGCTGGGTTTAAGATTGTAAGGTATGCCAAATTCTTTGGCGGTGCGCTCCACAATAGGTGCAATTTTGGTGTAATGTATGTGGCAAATGTTTGGGAACAAGTGGTGTTCAATCTGAAAATTTAAACCACCCACATACCAGTTTAAAAATTTATTGTTGCGTGCAAAATCAGAAGTTGTTTTTAATTGATGAATGTGCCACTCGGTTTGTATGTCGCTTTCTCCAACAGGTTGTTCGGCACCCTCTACTACATGCGCCATTTGAAACACAAAACTTAAAATAATACTGGCCACCCAATGCATTACAAAAAAACCTAAAAGAATATGGTACCATTTAAAATCGGTTAACCACATGGGTAAACCCAGTATTAAGCTTAGGTAAACAATTTTACGGAAGAACATTAATAAAAACTCTTTACCCAATTTTTTATTTTGCGATTTTATTAAGCCGGCTTTGTTGTAAGAAATTAAACGTGTAAAATCATTGGTAAGCATAGAAATAGTCATTAAGCCATAAAATAAAAACGCGTAAATAAATTGGTAACGGTGATACCATTTTAAAGGCGATTGTTCTGCTAATCGAATAGGGCCTTTTTCGTTAATGTCTTCATCCAGTCCGGAGATGTTGGTGTATGTGTGATGCAACACATTGTGTTGTATTTTCCAGTTTAACACGTTACTACCTAACAAATACAAACTGCCGGCCAATAAATTATTTACCCAATGTTTTTTTGAATACGCACCGTGGCAGGCATCGTGCATAACGCCCATGCCCACACCGGCAATACCAATACCCATTAATACCACCAAGCCTAAAGCCACCAGGCCAGACATTGGAACCATGAGAATTAAAATATATGGAACAATGTATAAGCTAATTAAAACAATTGTTTTAAATACCATTGCAAAATTAGCTTTTGTAGAAATGCCATTTTCTTTAAAATAATCATTTACGTTTTTTCTTAATGTGGAAACAAATTGTTTATCAAGTTTGTTGTTGTTGGAAAATTTTACAATGTTCATATATAAGTAGCCTACTAAAAGTATTAACTCAAAATTTATTACAATGTTCCTCTTCGAGCTTGTTCTGCTTCAATCGATTCAAACAAGGCTTGAAAGTTGCCTTTACCAAAAGATTTGGCGCCTTTACGTTGAATGATTTCAAAGAATAGAGTAGGGCGGTCTTCTACCGGTTTTGTAAAAATTTGTAACAAGTATCCCTCATCATCTCTATCCACCATAATACCCCATTTCTTTAATTCGTCCATATCTTCTTCTATAATACCAACTCTGTCTTTTACAGTATCATAATAAGTGCCTGGTACATATAAAAACTCCACACCACGTTTACGCATTTCAGAAATGGTAAACACAATATCATCTGTTGCAACTGCAATATGTTGGCAACCCGGACCATTATAGAAATCTAAATATTCTTCTACCTGCGATTTCTTTTTACCATGAGCAGGTTCGTTAATTGGAAACTTAATACGACCATTTCCATTCGTCATCACTTTACTCATTAAGGCAGTGTATTCGGTTGAAATATCTTTATCATCAAACGTCACTAAGTTGGCAAAGCCCATCACATCGGCATAAAAGTTAGCCCATTTGTTCATGGCGCCTAACTCCACATTACCCACCATGTGGTCAATGTATTTTAAACCTGTTGAAGTTGGTTGATATTCAGTTTGCCACTTTTCAAAACCCGGCATAAAAACACCTTTGTAATTTTTACGTTCAACAAACATGTGAATTGTTTCGCCGTAGGTATGAATACCTGATTTTACAATTTCTCCATGTTCATCTTTTATAACAGTTGGTTCTAAATAAGATTTTGCTCCACGCTTAGTTGTTTCTTCGTATGCTTTACGCGCGTCATCTACCCAAAGAGCAATTACTTTAACACCATCGCCATGATTACGGATATGATGCGATATTTCGCTATTGGGATCAAATGGAGAAGTTAACACTAAACGAATTTTATCCTGTACTAATACATATGATACTCGGTCGCGAGATCCTGTTTCTAATCCAGCATATGCTAACTCTTGAAAACCAAATGCTGTTTTATAAAAGTGAGCGGCTTGTTTGGCATTACCTACATACAATTCAACATAATCGGTTCCGTTAATTGGCAAAAAGTCTTGTGCTTTCTCAAAAACTTTTTCGCCACTATAATCGTAATTTTTTACTTTGGTTAAATCTGCTACTGACATATTATTTAAGATTTGAGGTTTATGATAAATTGATTTTTTTATTTAGTTCTCGACTACGCTCGAACTGACAATAATTTATTTAACTAATTCTGGTTTTGTAATCCAAGATTTGTAATAATCTTTTACTTCATACTTTAAGGCTTCGGTTGAAATTTTTAAAGGATTAAACGGATCAATCATTACCGCTAATTCTTTGGTTTCTTTTTTACCAATGCTGCGCTCAATTGCTCCAGGATGTGGACCATGAGGAACGCCGGCGGGATGCAAGGTAAACTGACCGGCTTTAATATTATTACGGCTCATAAAATCGCCATCCACATAATATAAAATTTCTTCCGCGTCAATGTTGCTATGATGGTAAGGTGCTGGAATAGCCTCCGGATGATAATCGTATAAGCGAGGTACAAACGAACAAATTACAAAATTACGACCTTCAAATTGTTGATGAATTGGCGGAGGCATGTGTATACGGCCTGTAATAGGTTCGAAATTAAAAATAGAGAACGCGTAAGGATACACATATCCATCCCAACCCACCAAATCAAAAGGATGTGTTTCGTAAATGTATGGATAAATCATGCCGCGTTTTTTAATCATAATTTTGAAATCACCTTTTTCATCATGTGTTTCGAAATTGTAGGGTAATTTAAAATCACGTTCGCAGAAAGGAGAATGTTCTAATAGTTGTCCGAATTCGTTACGGTAACGCTTTGGTGTGCGGATTGGGCTATGCGATTCTACAAATAAAATTTTATTATCGTTCGTATCAAACTCTAGTTTATAAACGATACCTCTTGGAATAATAACATAATCACCATATTCAAAATCAACGGTGCCATACATTGTTTTGCAACGACCACTGCCTTTGTGTATAAACAGCATTTCATCCGAATCGGCATTTTTAAAGAAATAATCATCCATATTTTTTGAAGGACAGGCCATGCCAATTTGCATATCATCATTAAAAAAGAATACTTTGCGACTATCTAAGTAATCCTCCTCCGGCTCAACATCATATCCCATAAAACTTAAAGCTTTCAGGTTTTCATCAATCCCAACTTCAGGTTTAGCATAATGTGACTTACCAATTTCCTTAACCATGGTTGGAGGATTAAGATGGTAAACTAAAGAGGATGTACTCGAAAATCCCTCTGTACCAAATAATTCCTCGTGATATAATTCACCGTTGGGTTTACGAAACACAATGTGTCGTTTGTGTGGAATCTGCCCTTGTTTTTGATAGATAGACATGCTGCTAATTTTGTGTAAAAGAACAACCGAATTGCAAAAAATAATATGACTTACCTCAGTATTATAACTGATTATAGTCAAATAAAAAGCCATAGCAAATGGGCTATGGCTTGGAAATAAATCAAAAATGGAAATTTATTTCTTTAAGTATTCGTAAATAGAGTCTTTTAAATTTACTCGTTTAATACGTAATTCATTTAAATGCTCATCGGTTGTTGGTGTGGCACCCGTTTCAATACTATGTATTTCATGATCCACCTCATGGTATTCATCAAAAAATTTTCTAAAATGAGTGTCTGATGTTTTTAGTTCATGAATTTTTTCCTTCATTTCTGGAAATTCATGTAATAAATCGTGTTTTTGCATAATGTATAGATTTGAAATTATATACAAATTTACTCCGTTACTGATTTTTTAATCTGATAATTATCATGCAAAACAGACGATAAGAATCATAAAAACATAATTACAAATTAGATCCAATATTCACTTTATCCGTCAGACCCACATAAGTCCAAGAACGTTTTCCGTTTTTATACACCATTAATACGGGTAAAGCATTAATCTCCAGTTCATCTCTCACCTCTTTACTTTTTTCAATATCTACTTTAATAACTTCAATTTTGTCTTTATTCTCGTCTTCAATTTGTTTTACAATTGGTTTTAGCTTTGGACACACCATGCACCAGTCCGCATGAAAATATATCAAAACTGTTTTCTTTGAGCTAGAGATCAATTTGTTAAATTGCACTAGAGTATAGGTATCCTCCTCATCCTGAAGTATAGAATTGTTTTTGTTTAAAAAAAATGCACTTGCAACAAACGATACAACTAATAAAACAAATATGAAGACCTTATTCATTAATTATAAAATTAATCATTTAATGACACTTAAATAAATCGAAAGTTTCTTTGCAGTCTTTGCAGATATATAGAGCTTTACAAGCAGTAGACCCAAAGCGACTTATTAAATCAGTGTTTTTTGAATTACAACGAGGACAAATAGCCATTTCAACTGAACTAAAAAGTTTACTACATGAACTATGACTTGGTGGTGCAATACCGTAGTTTTTTAGCTTGGTTTTTGCTTCGGCACTTAGCCAATCCGTTGTCCAGGCAGGAGAATATGTCAATTTTACTGTTACGTTATAAATGTTGTGTTTTGAAGGAATATCTTTTATTTGCCCTTCTATCATGCTCATGGCAGGGCAGGCAGTATAAGTAGGAGTTATTGTTACTATATAATCATCGTTAACTAATTTCACATCCCTTAAAATGCCCAAATCCTTAATGGTAATTACAGGAATTTCGGGATCAGGAATTTCTGAAATTAAATTGTACACTTCTTCAACAGTATGTTTTATTATTACCATTTTGCATCAGGATAAGCTCTTTGCAAGTATTGCATTTCAGATAAAATGTGACCTAAGTTTTCGGTATGAATTCCCTTGCGACTGCCAGTTTGCATATAGGATTCTTCAGGCATAGTAAGAGTTGCTTGAGTTAATATGTTTTTAATTTCGGTTTGCCAATGTGTTTTTATAGGGATTAAATCAACGGCAATCCCCTCTGGCATTAACAGCTTATCTAATTCATCCATTTCAAACAATTCGCCGGTATACATCCACAAATCATTTACTGCTTTTTGCATGCGTTTATGGCTCTCATTTGTACCATCGCCCAAGCGTAATGTCCAATCAATAGCGTGTTGTTTGTGATATTTTACCTCCTTTGTTGCTTTGGCTGCAATGGCGGACAAGGTACCGTCGGTACTTTTTTCTAATGCGGTGTAAAATAAAAATTCAAAAACTGAAATAAATAATTGACGTGCGATGGTGTGAGCAAAATCACCATTGGGTTGTTCGGTTAGTAAATGATTGTAGTAATTTATTTCCGGACGTCGGTATGCTAAATCATCTTCTGTATTGCCTTTGCCTTCAATGTCTGCAGCATATTCCAATAAAGCTTGTGCACGACCAATCATGTCTAACGAAACATTTGTAAGCGCTAAATCTTCTTCTAGTATGGGACCTCTGCTACATAGTTCGGATAAACGATGACCTAATATTAATGCGTCATCTGCTAAACGAAGAGTATAGATAAATGTTGCTTCTTTTGTTGTCATAATTAAGCTATTAAATGTTTTTAGCGCCTTCTGGCATAGTGTAAAAAGTTGGGTGACGGTAAATTTTTTCGTTCGAAGGGTCAAATAACATTTCATTGTCATCAGGATTAGACGCAGAAATATACTTTGATGGCACTACCCAAATGCTAGTACCTTCGCCACGACGTGTATATATATCTCGTGCGTTTTGCATTGCCATTTTTACATCCGATGCATGAACGCTACCGGAGTGAATATATGGAAGACCCGATTTACTTTGAATAAAAACTTCCCATACATCTAATTGTGTGTCTGTTGCCATACTATTTTTTTAAACGGTTTCTAATTCTTTTTGTGCATTTTTTATTTTATAAATTTCAGCAGCTTCTCTTACCCAAGCGCCTTCTTCGTGATACTTAATATGATGGTCTAAACGTTGCTTGTTGCAAGGACCATGACCAGCAATCACTCTGTAAAATTCATCCCAGTTAATGGGGCTGATAGAATAGTGACCGGTTTTTTCATCTAATTTGTAATTATCGTCAGGTACTGTTAAGCCAATCAATTCTGCTTGAGGGATTGTTTTATCAATAAATTTTTGGCGCAATTCATCGTTGGTTTCTCGTTTAATTTTCCATTTTACAGCATCCCCACTGTGTGGCGAATCAGAATCGTGAGGGCCAAACATCATTAAGGCAGGCCACCACCATCTGTTCATGGCGTCTTGTGCCATGGCTTGTTGGTCTTTAGTGCCTTTCATCATTTTAGCCATAATTTCGTAACCTTGGCGTTGATGAAAACTTTCTTCTTTACAAATACGCACCATAGCGCGGCTGTATGGTCCGTAAGATGTGCGTTGCAAGGATACCTGATTCACAATCGCAGCTCCGTCAACCAACCAACCAATGGCACCAATATCTGCCCAATTTAAAGCCGGATAATTAAAAATAGAAGAATACTTTGCTTTACCAGATTGTAAATTTTCAATTAACTCAGCACGAGAAACCCCAAGGGTTTCGGCAGCGCTGTATAAATATAAGCCGTGTCCGCCTTCATCTTGTATTTTGGCTAATAAAATTTGTTTGGCTCTTAAACTTGGGGCGCGTGTAATCCAATTCCCTTCGGGTTGCATACCTATAACTTCGGAATGTGCGTGTTGAGAGATTTGGCGGATTAAATGCTTACGGTAGCCTTCAGGCATATAATCCTTTGCCTCTATGTGTTCTCCGGCATCTATTCTTGCTTGAAAATGTGTATCGGAATGTTCGTTGTGCATAGTTGAAATTTTATTTAAAAGTATTTCAACAAGCGACGAAAAAATATGATGTAGGTCAGTAAAGGGTTATGATATAAATCAGAAATCTGCAGAAACCCCTTAGACTACAAACCCCAATAGAAATCAATTATTAAGGTTTGACAAGAGGTCCCGAGTGCGAAAATAAATCGAAGATTGGGGTAAAGTAAGCACTTAAATCAAACAGCATAAAAACTCGAAACTTGTTTATTTTATTGTCCAAATAGACAAATAGTGTAGCATATATAATTCATTATGTTTATTTTATAGTTATAATATATAATATATTATTCATTATATAATTAAATGAAATTGTATATTTGTAGTATAAATAGTACATAATCATAAATAAAAAGACTTAATGTTAACAAAAGGCTACATAAATGATTGGTATGCAATGAGCGACCACGCCATATTAAGAGAGTTGGGAAAGTTTATAAAAGAAACACGATTAAAGAAAAACTACACTCAAAACGATCTCGCTGAAAAAGCAAAAGTGCATAGAATAACAATTGGAGATTTTGAACAAGGAGAACGAAACATTTCCCTTCTTACACTTATTGAACTACTCCGGGCATTAAACATTCTGGAAACGTTAAATGACTTTACAATAAAGACTGCGATAAGCCCGATTCAATTAGCCAAGCTAGAAGCTAAAAAAAGGCAACGAGCCTCTCACCCAAGAAGTACAAAAAAGAAACCATTAGCCAAGAAAAAGAAATGAAAGCTGCGCAAATAAAATTATGGGGTAAAAGTGTTGGAGCCGTTTCCTGGGATCCTTATTCAGAAACTGGAGCATTTGAGTTCGAACCGGATTTCTTAAAATCTGATTTAGACATTTCTCCATTCAAGATGTCTATAGAAGAAGCAAAAAGAGGCAATACAATATTTGAGTTCATGAATTTAAACAAAGAGACTTTTTATGGTCTTCCGGGATTACTTTCAGATGCTTTGCCAGACAGATATGGGACAACGTTAATTAATGCCTGGTTAGCTTCCCAAGGCCGAACACCTGATAGTATGAATCCCATTGAACGCTTATGCTATTTAGGGAAAAGAGGAATGGGTGCACTAGAATTTGAACCAGCAGTAAAAGCACCGGAGTCAGCTATGGACATAGAAGTAAAAAGTCTTGTCGAAACAGCTCAGCAAATTTTAGGACGACGAAAAAAATTTACCGCGAACATTAAAGAGAATGTAAAAAAAGGACTCGAAGATATAATCAGGGTCGGAACTTCGGCCGGTGGCGCAAGAGCAAAAGCCATTATAGCTTACAATGAAAAAACAGGAAAAGTTAAGTCAGGACAAGTTGGTGCACCTAAAGGTTATGAGCATTGGTTATTAAAGTTTGACGGGGTCACTTATAAAGATCTTGGAGATTCGGGAGGATATGGAAGAATAGAACTTGCTTATTATTATATGGCCTTGGATTGTGAAATAGAAATGAGCGAATCGAAACTTCTGGAGGAAAATGGTCGCGCTCATTTTATGACCAAACGATTTGATAGAATTGGCGGGAAAGAAAAACTCCATGTTCAAACTCTATGCGCATTGCAGCATTTTGATTTTTCCATGGTAGGAGCGTATGCATACGAACAGGCATTCCAAACCATACGCTCATTGCGATTACCGGTAAATTCATCAGAGCAATTATTTAGACGGATGGTATTTAATGTAATTGGAAGAAACCAAGATGATCACACCAAAAATTTTTCTTTCTTAATGGATAAAAAAGGAGAGTGGGCCTTAGCACCAGCTTATGATCTTACTTTCGCCTACGATCCCCAAAGCAAATGGACAAAGCAACACAACCTGAGTATTAATGGTAAAACTTCAAACATTACTCAGGAAGATTTGCTAAAAGTAGGAAAGGAAATGGGAATAAAAAACGCGAAAAACATCGTTGATAAAACAAAAAAGGTGATGAAAAATTGGAATGATTATGCTGATCGAACAAAGGTCACTTCAAAACAAGCAAAATCGATCAATAAACTTTTACTTGTGAATTTATAGACTAAAAAGTTCCTGTTTTCAATTTATTTTGGACAAGGAATAGTAACACTAATATTCCCTTTAATCATAAGATAATAGGAAATTCATCAAAGAGGAGATTATAGGTGAGGTCTTGGTGAGTCTCGAAGTTCAAAAAACAGCTCATTTTATAGGTTCAAAAAGGACCTCTTTTTCACCAAATTTTTGTGCCAGATTTTGCTGCAATTTGAAAAACCTAAAAACGCCAAAACCCGCGACTGGCGCGGGTTTCATGGTGTTTTTTAGACGAGGTCCCGAGCGGATTCGAACCGCTGTAGGAGCTTTTGCAGAGCTCAGCCTAGCCACTCGGCCACAGGACCATTTTTGTAAGTTAGCAAAATTACTAATTTTTTTAGATATTGTGATGATTTATAAGAAATACTTTTATGCTAATAAACAGCAAGTTACCAAATATTGGCACTACTATTTTTACCACTATGAGTGCTTTGGCGCGCGAAAATAACGCCATAAATCTATCCCAAGGTTTTCCAGATTTTGAATGCGATAAAAAACTATTGGAATTAGCTCAAAAACATATGAATTCTGGGTTCAACCAATATGCACCCATGCAGGGCGTAATTCAGCTTCGTGAACGTATTGCCCAGATCGTTTCAAACGTTTACGCGGCTAATTACCATCCGGATACTGAAATTACAATAACTGCCGGGGCAACACAGGGTATTTATACTGCTATTGCTGCTTTTATAAACAAGGGAGATGAAGTTGTAGTATTTGAGCCTTGTTATGATTGCTATATTCCCGCTATTGAACTGCATGGTGGAATTGCAGTTCCCATTGAATTAAGCTACCCGGGTTTTAAAATTGATTGGGAAGCAGTGAAGCAAAAAATTACGCCTAAAACCAAAATGATAATAATTAACTCGCCTCACAATCCAAGCGGGACGACATTAGATAAAAAGGATTTGGAGCAATTGGAACAATTAATAAAAGGAACAAACATTATACTAGTGAGCGATGAAGTATATGAGCACATGGCTTTTGACAATAAACCACACCAAAGTGTAGCTCGTTATGAGGTCTTGAAGCAGCAATCCATCATCGTTTCAAGCTTTGGTAAAACCGTCCACACTACCGGATGGAAAATTGGTTATGTGGCAGCTCCAAAAGAATTAATGGCCGAGTTTAGAAAAGTGCATCAGTTTTTAGTGTTTTGCGTCAATCATCCTTTTCAGTTGGCTTTGGCAGATTATTTGGAAGACGAGCGGACTTATAAAGATTTGGCTGGTTTTTACGAGGAAAAAAGAAATTATTTTAGAAGTCTCATATCGTCTTCGCGTTTTGATATTGAGGAGTGTACAGGAACGTATTTTCAATTATTGAATTATAAAACAATAACTTTAGAGAATGATGTGGATTTTGCTTTTCGTTTAACCAAAGAAAATAAATTGGCAAGCATACCTTTATCTGTTTTTTACAGCAATAAAATTGATAATAAATTATTACGATTTTGTTTCGCGAAAAAAAATGAAACTCTACAAAAGGCAGCAGAAATAATTAATAAAATTTAATAAGCTTCTTTATAATAACTGCCAAATTGAGTTTTTAAGCCTTGTGCTAAATTTTTTGCAATAATCATTCTACCCTTATAACTGTAGTGTTCGGTCGTCCAGTTTTGATCAATAAACTCTTTACCATTTACTAATTCTAAATTATCTATAACAGTACAATTATCTTTAGAGTAGCGTTTAAACAAATAATCTCTATTTTGTTTTATTAAATACACCAATTCTCTACCCACCAAACTATCTGCATATCCCACATTTTCTGCTAATAGATTTAAGTACAATTTTATTTTATTTTTACTGCACCAATTATTTATTTCATCAAAATCTTTTATACGTGGATTATTGTCTCCTAAATTGAAAGCATAGGCTTTAATGTAATGACAGGCCAAAATAGTTTTTTCTTCGTCTTTGTTACCATCCGCTTTTTTATAAAAACTTTCAAAATTCGTTGAGTAATCCCATTGACGAACGGTTCTGTATTTAAAATTGAATGGGAAAATAAGTTTAGAAGTATCCCAATCGGTTAGCATTATTTTTTCACGTTCTTGTTCAGTTTTATTATCAAATACTTGTAACGATAAAGCAAAACGATTTATAATATTCGGATAAGGACGTAATAAAACCATTGACTCTTGAAGGGGGGTTTCTAAACTGGAATTAATCCATGTGGAGTTAAATGATCTTAAATTTAACGTAACTATAATTGCTTTAGGTAGCTTTTTTGAAGTATTAATTTGTGACAGCCAACGTTTGTAAATAAAAGCATGTACTGCAGGTGTATCAATAGTTGTAATTTTTAAATTTGGAAAGAAAAAGTTGGTGATTTCGGAAATACTATTTTTTATCGAATCAGTTGATAGGGTAGTATTGTTAGATGATTCACCAAAATAGTAAATATCGGTTGAATTTTGAGTTTGTATTATTTCTAAAGCTTGTGGACATTTATCTTTCAAATCTTTTTTAAATAAAGTATAAGTATATAGGTAATTTAATACTACTATTACTAGTAATAAGCCTAAAATACGGATGCTTATTTTTTTAATCATTAAAACTGAAAATAGATAAATGTAAATTTTTGCATACCTGATAAAGCTAACAAACTAAATAATAAAAGTGAGTATATTGCCCACCTATAGGTAATTTTTAATGGTTCTATTTTTTTATCAAATCTGTTGTTATACAATAATACATCAGTTAGTATAAGTATTAAAGTAAAGATACATGGAAGTAGGTAGTTAATATCCGTTTTCACTGCTTTGTTATTTGTTGCCAAGGCTTTAAAAATGAGGGTTACTTTTTCAAAATTTTCAGCTCTAAAAAATATCCAAATAAACGATGAAACTATGAAAGTTTTTACAGCCAATAATACATTTACAATATTCCAACCTTCTTTTATTTTAAAATTAAATAGTTTAGAAAATAACCGCTCTAATAAAATCATCAACCCATGTAAAGCTCCCCAAATTACAAAAGTCCAACTAGCACCGTGCCATAATCCGCTTACTGTAAATACAATCAATATATTTAAACACCAACGTGGCACTTTTACTTTATTTCCTCCTAACGAAATGTATAAATAATCTCTAAACCAGGTACTAAGCGATATGTGCCAGCGGCGCCAAAATTCAGTAATACTTTTTGATAAGTAAGGTGTTTTAAAATTATCCATGATGTTTATTCCCAATAATCTGGCACATCCTAAGGCAATAGTGGAGTAACCAAAAAAGTCGGCATAAATTTGAATGGAGAAAAGAAAAATAGAATTTAAAATCCGTAACGAATTAAAGTTTAAAGGATTTTCATATACTTGGTTAACAACGGGAGCTATATTATCGGCCACCGCCATTTTTATAAATAAGCCAAATAAAATCAATCTAAAACCATTGCTAAAATTTTCGTAAAGAGGTTTAGTTTGTTTTTTTAACTCTGAACCTAACGTGGCGTAACGCTCTATTGGACCTGCCACCATTTGAGGAAAAAATAAAACGTAATTTGCAAAATACCCTAAATGCCTTTCTGCTTTTTGATTGCCACGATACACCTCAATAGTATAACTTAAAGATTGAAAGGTGTGAAAAGATAAACCAATAGGAAGTGCATAGTTAATATTTTTATTATAAAAATGAATTCCAAAAAAAGAAAAGAGTTCGGTTAAATTAACATTAATAAAATTAATGTATTTAAAGTAGGCCAGAAGCCCAATGTTTGCAATGATGCTAATGACCAGATAAAATAATTTGAGTCGCCCTTTTACTTGTTCGATGGTGAGGGCAGCAACAAAATCAACGATAATAATCAGGAATAAAATAAAAATATATTCCGGCACGAAGGCCATGTAAAAATAACAACTTGCTATAAAAATTAATACCCAGCGGAGTTTAGTTGGTAATAAATAATAGAGGCCAACTACTATTGGAAGGAAAATTAAAAAGTGGAGGGAATTAAATAACATAGAAGCTGTTTAAATTTTTAAATAGCCTCTTCAGTTATTTTTTTCTTACCGTTCTTTGTTCAATACGTTTTTCGTATTTCTCACCTTTAAATATTCTATGTACATAAATTCCCGGAACATGAATATGGTCAGGATCCAATTCACCGGCTTCAACTAATTCTTCTACTTCGGCAATTGTTATTTTACCTGCCATTGCCATTGACTGATTAAAGTTTCGAGCGGTACTTCTAAAAATTAAATTTCCGGCGGTGTCACCTTTCCATGCTTTAACTATAGCAAAATCAGCTTCAAAAGCATGTTCTATCAAATAATCTTTTGTCTCGCCATTGTAAGTAATTGTTTTTACTTCTTTACCAATAGCCACTTCGGTGCCAACACCTGCTGGCGTTGGAAAAAATGGAATGCCGTAACCGGCCATCATGCAGCGTGTGGCCAACGTGCCTTGTGGGATTAATTCTACTTCTAATTCGCCACTTAGCATTTGGCGTTCAAACTCTTCGTTTTCGCCTACATAGCTGCTAATCATTTTTTTAACCTGTTTGGTTTGCAATAATAAGCCTAGACCAAAATCATCAACTCCGGCATTATTACTAACACATGTTAAATTTTTTACACCCATTTTTACCAATTGGGCAATACTGTTTTCAGGAATACCGCATAAACCAAACCCCCCCAACAACAAGGTCATTCCATCTTTAATTCCTTTTGTTGCCTCTTCGGCATTTTTTACAACTCTATTTATCATAATTATTTATTAATCAAATTCACTTACTGGCACTTCGCCATCTAAAGGTTTATCATCGTATTTGCTACAATCAATTTCTAAATTAGTGTCTAAATTTTTTGGGCGAGGAAAATCACCTCGGCCAACTTTTAATTTTTTATCATCGTACACTTTCCTAAAAAATTTACCCCAAATTGGTAAAGCCATTGTTGCTCCTTGGCCATCGGCAATACTATTAAAATGAATACTACGGTCTTCGCCGCCAACCCAAGCACCAGCTACTAAATCAGGCGTTAATCCCATAAACCAACCATCGGCATTATGTTGTGTAGTCCCTGTTTTTCCTGCTATTTGATTAGTAAGTTTGTATTTTGGTCCACGTAATGCTGTTCCAGTTCCGTACTGCACAACACCTTGCATTAATTGCGTCATTACATATGCTTTCTCTTCACTAAATACTTCATCACTGTTTGGTATAAATTCTTCCAGTACCTTCCCGTTTTTATCTTCAATGCGAGTAATAAAGGTGGGTTGTATATAAGTCCCTTTATTCGCAAAGGTTGAATTAGCGCCCACCATTTCAAATACACTAATATCCGGTGTTCCCAAACAAATGGATGGTACCTCTGGAATATCTGCAGTTATTCCCATTCTCTTTATTAAATTTACAACGGCATGAGGTCCGTAACGTTTCATTAATGCTGCTGTAACAAAGTTTATCGATAAAGCCAAAGCTCGTTTTAAAGTAATCATTTGTCCGGTACCTTTTAATCCGTCGCTATTATCCGGACACCATTGTTTTCCATCCGGTGTTTCAATACAGGTTCTCACATTTGGTATTTGTTCGCAGGGAGAAGAACCATTATCAATTGCCAAAGCATAAACAAATGGTTTAAATGTAGAACCTACCTGACGTTTACTAACTTTAACATGGTCGTATTTAAAATGTTTATGGTTAATGCCACCTACCCAGGCTTTAACATAACCCGTTTGAGGCTCCATGGCCATAAATCCGGTTT
The DNA here is from genome assembly GCA_033763945.1 of Bacteroidota bacterium. Lineage (GTDB taxonomy): Bacteria > Bacteroidota > Bacteroidia > B-17B0 > Aurantibacillaceae > Aurantibacillus. Next base: position 398,072 of record JANRJN010000017.1, read on the forward strand.
GTAAAAACGATTTGTAATATTTAATACTATCATATGGAGTCATGGTGGTATCAATATCTCCACGCAAACTATAAACCGTCATTTGAACAGGCTTGTTAAATGTCTCCACAATTTGTTCGTGAGATAGTCCTTGTTTTTTTGCTGCACGGTAACGTTCACTGCGTTTCATAGAAGACTCCATAATTTTTTTAATTTCATCCTTACTCACGTTCCATGCAAAAGGCGCATTTTTTTTGGTTAAACACTCTTTACTAAATTTCTTTTGTAAATCGTGCATACTCTCATTTACGGCTTCTTCAGCATACTGCTGCATCCGCGAATCAAGTGTAGTATAAATTTTTAACCCGTCTTTGTAAATATTATATGGTTCTTTTGTTTCGGGATTAATATGTTTTTCACACCAAGCTTTTAAAAAATTATCGCGTAAATATTCTCTAAAATAAGTTGCTAAGCCGTCATTATGATCTTCGGGACGGAAACTCAATCCTAGTGGCAGTACTTTTAGACTGTCGTATTTTTGTTTACTTAGGTAACCATATTTTACCATTTGATTCATAACAACATTACGGCGGTGCAAGGTTGTGTCAGGGTGACGAATAGGATTGAATAACGAAGGGTTTTTTGCCATACCAATTAACATGGCTGCTTGTTCCAATTTTAAACTATCTTGCGAGCGATTAAAATAAATTTGCGCGGCAGATTTAACTCCTACTGCTAAGTTTAAAAAATCAAACTTATTTAAATACAGAGCCATTATCTCGTCTTTGGTATAATATTTTTCTAGTTTTGTAGCAATTATCCATTCTTTCATTTTACGAATAATAAGTTGTGGTTTACTTAATTTTTCGCGCGGAAACATCATTTTTGCTAATTGTTGGGTAATAGTACTGCCTCCACCTTTGCTTCCCCCTGAAAACGCACCCGATAAAGAGCGCCCCAATGCTTTAATGTCTACGCCACTGTGTTCATAAAAACGTGCATCTTCGGTAGCAACCAAAGCTTCAACCAAATCTTTATCAATTTTGTTAAAATTTACATTTACGCGGTTTTCGCTGTAATATTTACCTAAAACCTGCATATCGCCACTGTAAACAACAGTTGCTAAATTATTTTTGGGATTTAGAAGCTCATCCACTTTTGGGAGTGAGCCAAAAGTGCCAATGTTAATTAAAAAAATAAATAAAAAAATTAATAAAAATGGACTTAACATTAGTATCCACAGCCATTTTACGTATTTTTTAGGATTTTTCATTATATTTTAAGAAAGTAAAAATAACAAAAAGCAAAAGATTTAGGCTACCTTAGTAACATATTTTATAAATAATTGTGCTTAAAAAGTTTAATATAAGAGTTTACGGTCTATTAATCGAAAACAAATCTCTTTTAGTATCCGACGAATACATTAAGGGGAATAAAATTACCAAATTTGTTGGTGGTGGGTTGGAATTTGGCGAAGGGTTAAAAGAATGTTTAGCAAGAGAATTTAAAGAAGAGTTGGATCTTGAAGTTGAAGTAACGGATCATTTTTATACCACCGATTTTTTTGTGTCATCATCATTTGATACAAAGAGCCAGGTAATTAGTATATATTATTTCGTGAAGCCAAAAGGGCCTTTACTTTTTAAAACCAGTAAAACCCAATTTGATTTTGTAAAAAAAGAAGGAGCTCAAAGCCTTCGTTGGATTGAGTTAATTGATTTAAAAGAAACGGATTTTACATTAATAATTGACAGAAAAGTGGCAGAAATGCTAATTAAGTTGTGGCAATAATTAATCGGATTTTATTTAAATAAAAAAAGCCTCTTGAAATGTCAAGAGGCTTTTTTTTGTGTATTTAAAGGTTTAATTATTTTTTTGCCGGAGCAGCTTTTGCTGGAGCAGCAGTTTTAGCAGCAGGAGTTGCTGTTTTAGCTGCAGCATCTTCAACCACAACAACGTTACGTGTTGTTTGAACACTCACAACTGAAATGTTTTTTGGATGTAATAAGGTTAACCCATCTACTTGAATGTCGCCTGCAGCAATAGATTTACCAATGCCTAATTTTTCGATGTTTAATTCGATAAACTCAGGGATTTTTGAAATTAAACCACGTACTTTTAACTTACGTAATTTAACTACTAATTTACCACCAGCTTTCACCCCCTCAGATTGACCAGTAGTTTTAACAGGAATTTGAACTGAAACCGGTTTGTCATCTGTAACCTGTAAAAAGTCAGCGTGAATTAATTTATCGTTAATTTTATGATATTGTGCTTCTTGTAAAATAGTGCGGTATTTTTTACCAGCCACTTCTACTTCAACAAGATTAGTTTCGGGTGTGAAAATAATATTTTTAAATGCACGCTCATCGGCACTAAAATGTATTTGGTCGCCTGCACCATAAATTACACATGGCACATGACCTTTGTCACGTAATGCTTTTGCGTCTACTTTTCCTACGTTCGCACGTGGCGAACCGCTCAATTGTACTGTTTTCATTTTTATCTTTTTCTTTTAGTGATTATTGGTCGTTGTCCGCGTCAACGTCAAATAATCGGTTTATGTTTTATGCGGATATTATATTATAAAATTACTGCTAATCGATTCATAGTTTTGCACACTATTAATTACTTTCGCAAACAAATCGGCAACGCTAAGTACTTTAATTTTAGGGCTCTCTTGTTTGATTGGTATCGTATCTGTAACTATTAGCTCCGCTAATTTTGAGTTATTAATATTATCATATGCTTTACCCGAAAGAACAGGATGTGTACAAATAGCTCTCACGCTTAAGGCTCCTCTGTCCATCATCATTTCTGCAGCTTTGCATAAAGTTCCGCCAGTATCTACCAAATCATCTACCAACACAATGTTTCTTCCTTCAATTTCACCAATAGCCGTCATGCTTTCAACCACATTTGCTTTGGCACGTTGTTTATAACAAATTACCATTTCGGCTTTTAAATGCTTGGCGTAACTGTTGGCGCGTTTACTGCCTCCCATATCTGGCGCTGCAATGGTTAAGTTATGAAGATTTAAAGAATTAATATATGGTAAAAAAACGGTAGAGGCATATAAGTGATCAACCGGTACGTTAAAAAATCCCTGAATTTGATCGGCGTGTAAATCCATAGTCATTACACGAGTAGCACCTGCAACCGCTAACATATCGGCAACTAATTTGGCACCAATAGCTACACGGGGTTTATCTTTTCTATCCTGACGGGCGTAACCAAAATAAGGAATTACGGCAACAATATGTCTTGCGCTGGCACGTTTTGCTGCATCAATTAATAATAAAAGTTCCATTAAATTATCGGCAGGAGGCATGGTGCTCTGAATAATATATACACTTTGTCCACGAATACTTTCTTCATATGAAGCTTGTAATTCGCCGTCACTAAAGCGATAATGCTCTACTTTACCCAAAGCTTGCCCATAAGAAGCTGCGATTTTTTTTGCTAATTCTTCTGATGCAATACCTGAAAATAATCTAACTTGTGATTCCATTTTAAAAAGGATTGCAAATATAGTGTTTTTAATGTTTTTGGCAAGTTTTTTTGGTGATTTGTAAAAGAAATCATAGTTTTACAGCCCACTGTAAATGCCTTTGTGGCGGAATTGGTAGACGCGCTGGTCTCAAACACCAGTAACTTCAAGGTTGTGTCGGTTCGAGTCCGACCGGAGGTACAGAAGCAGACTATTTTTTAATAGTCTGCTTTTTTGTTTCTAAACCCCAGTAGAATCAAAGATTTTCAAATAAAAAATCATTTCGATAGTTTAGTGGTTAAATAGTCCGAATTTCTGGTTGCATTGATAATGAAGAAATTGCGTTTAGAGTGCGGCTCACCCCAAAACCTAACAAAAATTATGAACTCAAAATCTAAAAAGCGTTTAAGGATTGAGGAATTAAAATCATATTCTGGATTTGAAAATTATACCGATGAAATCGCTGAAGAAACAATCGCTAGCCCTTAAGCTTTATCAATTTTGTTTATGAGTATTAACAAAGAACAATTAAAGAGAAGGTGAAGTTATTAAATCTTGCATCAAAGAAAACAAAATAAACTATTCTTACATTAAACAGTTCTAATTAGAAGTATTCCAAAAATTTAGAAATTCTTAACAGTTACTGAGTATAAATCTATTACTTTTGCAACTATTAAATGAAATTCTTTAGAAACCATATCATTACACGCTTTTTCTGCATTCTGATGGCATTGCATATATTCAACCTATCTGTTGATACCAAAGATGCTGCCCCTGATTACGTGCCTGAAGATTTAGCAGTTAACGATCAGGAATCATTTGTAGAGTTGGTTCTTGAAAAATGGGTTGGGATTGAGAATGCCATTACTGAGCATGATGAACCCGATCAGGACGATGGTGGCGCATTGGATTTCAAAAAAATAAATTTAATTGCACAAAACTTTTCGCATGTCAATTTTGCCACTACTGAAATTGATCGCGTTTACTCACCTGAGTATATCGTTTCTTTTCAAAACCCATATTTTGATATAATTCCACGCCCTCCAAGAGCGTAAACCTTTCTATTTCCTTTTATAAGTACCGTACTTAAAGGTGTACTTATTTCTATTCAAATCTTATTAATTAAAAAAATTATGAAAAAAACATTCATGCTTTTTAGCGTGTGTGCCATTACGTTTATGGCATGTTCAACAGATAAAGAAACCAATAACACTGAGGAAAAATTTACTGTAACAAACCCAATTGTTATTGATACCATTTACACTCAAGAGTATGTAGCCGATATTCAATCGGTACAAAATGTTGAATTGAGGTCAAGAGTTAAAGGCTTTATTGAAGCCATACATGTGGATGAGGGTAAACCTGTAAAAGCAGGGCAATTGCTTTTTAGCATCAGTAGTAAAGAATATAAAGAAGCGCTTATTAAAGCAAAAGCATCGTTAAAAAGTGCTATTGCTGAAGCCAAAGCTGCGGAATTGGATGTGAAGAATATTCAAACCTTAGTAGACAAAAATGTTGTTTCTAAAACTGAGTTAGAAATGGCACAATCTAAACTAGATGCAGCCAATGCTAAAATTGACGAAGCAAAATCTGATGAATCAAATGCGGCATTAAACCTTTCGTTTACAGAAATTAAAGCCCCTTTTGATGGTATTATTAACCGCATTCCAAACAAAATGGGAAGCCTTATTGATGAAGGCACATTACTAACTTCTATTTCTGATAATAAAGAGGTCTTCGCTTATTTTAATGTTTCTGAAAAGGAATATTTAGATTTTATATCCATCAAAGCTTCCGAAGAAAAAAATCAAGTAAGTTTAGTTTTAGCAAATAACCAACTACATAAACAAAAAGGTTTTGTCGAAACAGTTGATGGAGAATTTGATAAAACTACAGGAAACATAGCGTTTAGAGCAAGATTTACAAACCCTGAAGGTATTTTAAAACACGGTTCTAGTGGTAAAGTTCGTTTAAGAAATGAATTAAAAGATGCGATGATCATATCGCAAAAATCAACATTTGAAATTCAAGAAATAAACTATGTGTTTGTAGTAGATAAAGACAATGTTGTTCACATGAAAAGATTTGTACCAAAATTCAGGTTACCATCTCTATATGTAGTTGAATCAGGTTTATTGCCAACAGATAAAATAATCTACGAGGGCATTCAACGAGTTAAAGAAGGAGATAAAATAGTTCCTCAATTAATCTCTGATAAAGAAATGCTATCGCAACAAATAAAATAAATCAGGTTAATATTAAACAAATAATAAAGTATTATGATTTCAAAATTCATACATAGACCTGTTCTATCTATTGTAATATCTCTAATTATTACGCTATTGGGGGCGTTAGCATTAACGCAATTACCAATGGCTCAATTTCCAAATATCGCACCTCCAGAGGTAAATGTTACAATAGAATACACTGGGGCAAATGCAGAAACAGTTACCAAAGCAGCTATTGTTCCTTTAGAACGAGCTATTAACGGAGTTCCCGGAATGAAATACATGTCGTCCGATGCAGGAAATGATGGTGTTGGTGTGGTACAAATTATTTTTGAAGTAGGAACAAACCCTGATGTAGCTGCGGTAAACGTACAAAATAGAGTTGCTGCCGTAATGGGCGAACTTCCTGCGGAAGTAATTCGTAATGGTGTAAAAATAGCAAAAGAAGAAAATGCGATGTTAATGTACTTAAACATTTATAGTACAGACACCGCTTTACAAGAAAAATTCCTTTACAACTTTGCCGACATTAATATACTGGCTGATTTAAAACGTATTGAAGGCGTTGGTTATGCAGATATTTTAGGAGCAAAAGAATATGCCATGCGTGTTTGGTTAAAGCCTGATAAAATGCTTACCTACAATGTTTCTACAGCCGAAGTATTAGAAGCATTGGATGAACAAAACATAGAAGCTGCACCGGGAAAGGTTGGCGAAAGTTCAGATAAAACAGCTCAAGCATTACAGTATGTAATTAAATACACTGGTAAGTACAATACAAAAGAACAATATGAAAACATACCAATTCGTGCAAATGAAAATGGAGAAATATTGCGCATAAAAGATATAGCAGACGTTGAATTTGGTACAACTTACTTTGACGTTGAAGCAAAATTGAATGGTAAACCTGCCGCATCAGTGATGCTAAAACAATTACCAGGTTCTAACGCAAGTAAGGTAATTACTAAAGTGAAAAAACGATTAGAGGAAATGAAAGAATCCACTTTTTTAAAAGGAATGGATTATGAAGTAAGCTATGATGTTTCTCGCTTTTTAGATGCCTCTGTTCATGAAGTTGTTAGAACATTAATCGAAGCCTTTTTATTAGTGGCTTTAGTGGTATTTATCTTCTTACAAGATTTTCGTTCAACTATTATTCCAGCCATTGCAGTTCCTGTGTCATTAATCGGAACCTTATTTTTTATGCAACTAATGGGCTTTTCATTAAATTTGATTACATTATTTGCATTAGTTCTAGCTATTGGTATTGTCGTCGATAATGCCATTGTTGTTGTTGAAGCAGTACATGCTAAAATGGAAAAATCGGGCATTGGCGCTATGAAAGCGACTGAACAGGCCATGAAAGAAATTAGCGGAGCAATCATCGCTATTACTTTAGTAATGTCTGCCGTATTTATTCCTGTAGCTTTTATGTCGGGTCCGTCGGGTATTTTTTACCGGCAGTTTTCATTAACAATGGCTGTTGCGATTGTACTTTCAGGTGTAATTGCCTTAACATTAACCCCAGCTTTATGTGCGATGCTATTAAAAAACCCACATGAACAACATAGAAAAAAAAATAAACTCACTCGTTTTTATGATGGCTTTAATGAATGGTACAATAGCTTATCAAAAAAGTATCAAGCATTATTAGGATTAATCGCTAATAGAAGATTAGTAACGTTTTCTATTTTACTTATTTTTTGTTTTGGGACTGGCTTGTTAGGTCGTTTTTTATCTTCAGGCTTTATTCCAAATGAAGATCAAGGAACATTCTACGCAAGTATCACTACACCATCGGGTTCAACATTAGAACGAACAAAAGCCGTTGTAAACGAAGTACAAAAAGTGTGTGAAGGAATTGATGCCATTGAGTCTGTTTCATCATTAGCGGGAACAAATATTTTATCAGATGGTACAGGCGCAACGTATGGTACTTGCTTGATCAACTTAAAAAGTTGGGACAATCGAAAAGAATCAGTTGATGATATTATTGCATTAGTAGTTGAAAAAACAAAGCATATTAAAGATGCAAATATCGAATTCTTTCCACCTCCTGCCGTTCCGGGTTATGGTAATGCCAGCGGTTTTGAATTAAGATTATTAGACAAAACTGGTCGAGGAGATTTTAAAGAAATGGAGAAAGTTGTAAATCAATTTATGTCCGATTTAAAAGCTCGTCCTGAAATTGCAAGTGCTTTTACCATTTTTGATGCTAGTTATCCGCAATTCATGTTATACTTTGATAATGACATGGCAGCTAAAAAAGGAGTTACTGTAAATAATGCTATGGGAACTTTACAAACTTTATTAGGTAGTGAGTACGCGACAAACTTTATTCGTTTCGGACAAATGTATAAAGTAATGGTTCAAGCATTGCCACAATACAGAGCAAAGCCCGATGATATTTTAAAACTCAATGTTAAAAATGATAAAGGAGAAATGGTTCCATTATCTGCATTTATGAGTGTAGAAAAAATGTATGGCGTTGACCAAATTACACGATACAACATGTATCCTTCTGCCGAATTAAATGGCGAAGCAGCAGAAGGATTTAGTAGCGGAAATTCAATTGCAGTAATTCAAGAAGTTGCTAAAACAAAATTACCTAAAGGCTATGACATTGATTGGGCAGGTATTACAAGAGATGAAGTACAAGCAGGTAATGAAGCAATTTACATTTTCATCATATGTTTATTATTTGTGTATTTGGTTTTAGCAGCTCAATATGAAAGTTTTTTATTACCAATGCCAGTTATTTTATCTCTGCCTACTGGAATCTTTGGGGCATTTTTAATGTTAATGATTATGGGATTGGAAAATAACATCTATGCACAAGTAGCCATGATCATGTTAATTGGTTTATTAGGTAAAAATGCCATACTAATTGTGGAGTTTGCCGCGCTTAAACATAGAGAAGGAAGAACACCATTACAAGCAGCTATTGAAGGGGCAACAGAAAGGCTACGCCCAATCTTAATGACATCCTTTGCTTTTATTGCAGGATTAATTCCTTTAATGTTTGCAAGTGGCGCTGGAGCAGTTGGAAATAAAACCATTGGTTCAGCAGCAGCAGGAGGTATGTTGTTTGGGACAATTTTCGGTGTCATTATTATTCCAGGGCTATATGTGATTTTTGCAACATTAGCAGAGAAGTTTTCCAAAAAAGGTAAAAAAGAAGAAAAACCATTCACCGAAGTAATTTAAACTATGAAGAAATTTATAAATACTATAACAGTTTACACTTTGGCATTGTTCATCCTTGCTACAAGTTGCAAAACCATTAAACCGTTAGAAAATAACGCTATTAAAAATATGCCTGTATCCTTTTCTGATGTGAAGGATACAGCTAATTCTGCGAGCATAGATTGGAATCTGTATTTTACTGATCCCAATTTGATAGAATTAATTGATATGGCTTTAAAAAACAATCTTGATTTACACATTGCTCTGCAAAAAATGGAAGCCTCAAAAGCTTATGTTCGTTCAAGTAAAGGGGCTTTATTTCCAAGCGTAAATGCAAATGTAAATTATTTAGGTCGCAGATTTGGTTACTATACAATGGATGATGCAGGTAACCGAACAACTGAAATTGAACCCGGTAAAATTATCCCAACCTATTTACCCGACTATTACATGGGTTTACAAGCATCCTGGGAAATTGATTTGTGGGGTAAACTGAGAAATAAAAAACGTGCTGCTTTAGCTCGTTACCTTTCGAGTGTAGAAGGAAAGAATCTTGTTACAACTAATCTAATTGCTGAAGTTGCCAACGCTTATTACGAATTACTTGCATTAGATAATGAGTTGGAAATCATTCGTGAGTCAATTAAAATTCAACAGAGTGCTTTTGATTTAGTTTCTGTACAAAAAGAAGCAGGCGTTGCAAATGAATTAGAAGTGAAACAATTTGAAGCTCAACTTAATAATTCTAAAGCTTTGGAATATGAAACTTTGCAAAGTATTACTGAAGTTGAAGCCCAGATCAATTATTTACTAAACCGTTATCCCCAAACCATCAAGCGGGAGAAAAGGGATTTCAGTAAACCTTTGAGCATTGTTCCCAACACAGATATCCCTTCCGATTTATTAAAAAATCGGCCTGATTTGAGACAAGCAGAATATGATTTGATGGCTTCAAAAGCCGATTTAAAGGCTGCGAAAGCGGCATTTTATCCGTCATTAAATATAACTGGCATGTTAGGCTTCCAGGGTTACAAAGCAGTTTTACTACCTCAATCATTGGCTTATACTGCCGCTGGTGGCTTGATTGCTCCTCTTCTAAATCGCAACGCAATAAAAGCAGAATTTAAATCTGCAAATGCTGCACAACAAGAAGCTTTATTCAATTACCAAAAGGTGATTTTAAACGGTTACATGGAAGTATCTAATGAACTAGCTAAGGTTAGAAACCTTGAAAAAATTCACGAATTCAAATCATATCAGGTAACTGCTTTATCACAGGCGATTGATGTTTCATCTGTGTTATTTAAAACAGGAAGAGCCAATTATATTGAAGTATTGTTAGTTCAACAAAATTCACTTGATTCAAAAATTGAACTAATTGGTGTAAAACAGCGTCAATATATTGCACTTGTAAATATTTACAAAGCACTTGGAGGCGGATGGAAATAATCCCTAATTTCTAGGATATGTGATTTTCGACTATATTTGAACTGATAATACTTTTCAATTTTTGTTCTAAATAAATAGAGCCCTCTTAGGAGGGCTTTTTTACAGGCTCGAATTTCAGTCGCTTAGGTTATACTAGGGAAACTATTCATAAGAATTCTAATAGTTTGAAAATCACCAATAAAGTTCGATAAATCTAACCCGTAGGGTACTGAAGCCGACTATTTTTTAATAGTCTGCTTTTTTGTTTCTAAACTTCAGTAGAATCAAGGAATTTCAAATAAAAAATCATTTCGATATTTTGGTACTTAAATAATCCGAATTTCTAGTTGTATTGATAATGAAGCAATTGCGTTTAGAGTCCGGTTTACCCAAAACCAAACTAAAAATCATAAACTCAAAACCTAAAAAACGTTTAAGTATTGATGAATTAAAATCCTATCCCGGATTTGAAAATTTTACCAATTAAATAACGAAAGAATCAATCACTAGTCTTAAAACTTCATCATTTTTTACGAGCATTATTGTAAACAATTCAAGACAAGGTGAGATTAGAAATGTGTTTGATAAAAATGGTTAAGTAATCATTTCATTTAGGTTATCTTTAAAAAATTGAAACTATTTTTTATTTAAATTTACGTCCTGCTTAATTTTCATTAACGCTTTTTCCAAGGGCAAACGATGATTAAAAATTCAATTTAATTATGGAGGCAATGGTAGTTGCTTTAATACAAAAAACCAAATAATGAATTTTCAAAAAATAAAACCCGACAATAATCTCTCATTATTTGTGAAAGATATTTTAGTTTTTGAAGAAACTGAAGAGAATATAAATACTGTACTGCCATTCTTCGCAGACGGTTTTCCCGGGCTAATTTATCATGAAACTAAAAATGGATTACTTGTAATGCCCCACAATAAGGTAATGCCCGATTTTTTTCTATACGGACAAACCATTGTTCCTATTGAATTGCACATGACGGGGTCCTATAAACTGATAGTTTTTCAACTTCATCCTTTTGTTCTTAAAAGTTTTTTTAATGTAAATCCTAATGAATTGAATGATAATTGTTATGACATTACCAATCTTGAAAGTGGCCTGGGTTCTCATGCTTTTGAGCCAGCTAAAAAAGCAAAGTACTTTAGAGAATAGACTAGTAATAATTCAAGATTTATTGGCAAATTTATTTCATAATAAAAAGGAAGAATTTGATTTTGAAATCATTAAAGCAATTAAGTACATTCTTGGCAAAAGCGGACAAATAAGTATTGCTAAACTGTCAACAGAATTTCATTTAACGGAAAGGACTTTTGAAAGGAGATTTATCAAAAGCATTGGAGTAAGCGCAAAACAATTCGCCAAAATTATTCAGTTTAATCAATCATTACAGCAAATAACACTAAAGGATTATCATAAACTATCTGACGTGGTATTCACAAATGGATATGCGGATCAGTCGCATTTCATTAAAGTCTTTAAAGCTTATACCGGAAAAACACCAAAAGCTTTCAAAGCTAGAATCTAATTTTGTCGGTTTTTTTCTATTTTTCGTAGCAAAGCTTCTTCAATTTTGTACCATAAATTTTAAAACAAAATTATGGAAAACAAAGTATTAGTTCTGGGCAGTACCGGAAAAACTGGCAAAAGAGTTGCGGAGCGTTTAAAAAATTTGAACATCTCTACTCGCTTAGGTTCAAGAAGCAGTCAAACTCCTTTCGATTGGGAAAATTCAAGTAATTGGCATAATGTATTAGAGGGAGTAGAATCTGTTTACATTACATTTCAGCCTGATTTGGCAGTACCACAGGCGCTTGAAAAAATTAATTTATTTAGTCAAAAGGCTAAAGAGGCTAAGGTCAAGAAATTAGTATTGCTTTCGGGGAGAGGTGAAAAGGAGGCTCAGGCATGTGAGCAGGTTATTGTGCAATCAGGCTTGGAATGGACAGTTATTCGGACAAGTTGGTTTATGCAAAATTTTAGCGAAAATTTTATACTCGATTCAATTTTAAACAATGAACTGGTACTGCCTATCATCAAAGCTTCTGAACCTTTTGTAGATGCTGATGATATAGCCGATGTAGCTGTTGCTTGTTTAACCAGCAACTCTCACAACGGTAAAATTTATGAGCTAACAGGTCCTGAATTGCTTTCCTTTGAAACAGCGACCAAAATTATTTCAACTAAACTAAATCGAGCAATTTCATATACCGAAATACCAATGGAAAATTACGAAGCCGCATTAAGATCTTACCAATTACCAGAAGATTTTATTTGGCTAATAAAGTATTTATTTACAGAAGTATTGGATGGTAGAAATGAATATTTAAGTAACGACGTGTTAAATGTGTTGGGTAGAAAGCCCGGTTCGTTTGAGGAGTATGTAAATAAAACTATAAATACAGGAGTATGGGCAATTCAATAAATTTTGGTTCATTGCAAATTAGTCAGCTTGCGGCTGTTTTGCTTACGGGTTTGGTTGCTGGTCTTTTTTATGGTTACCAGTGCTCCGTTATACGAGGCTTGGGAGAATTAAATACTGAAGTGTATTTAAGTTCATTTCAATCCATAAATAAAGTTATTCAAAATCCTGTTTTCTTTTTAAGTTTTATGGGCAACCTTGTTGTTTTGCCAATCGCTTGTTGGCTCTGCTACAAACAAAGTAGTCTCATTAATTTTTATTTAATTTTAGCTGCAACCCTTCTCTACTATTTTGGTGTGTTTGGGGTAACTGTTGCCGGTAATGTTCCATTAAATAATCAGTTAAACGAATTTTTAATCAATGGTTCAAGTCAAAACGAAATGGAAGGCATGAGAAGTTTGTTTGAAAAACCCTGGAATAGGTATCATTCAATCCGAACTGTTCTTTCCATCGTTTCGTTTTGTTTAGCTACACTCTCACTTTTTAGATTTAAGTAAAACGGTTAAATCTAATTGGAAAGTAATACGTATTATAAAAAAACATTGTCATGAAGTACATTAAATTTTATTCGTTAATAATCGCTGTTTTTACGTTAAATGCATGCAGCAAAAAAACATATCCCAGCAATGGAGAAACAATATATCGAACAGGTAAAAATATCAATGGTGTAAAAATGCTCGATAGGAGTGCCTCAAGAATTAAATTTATTCAAAGTTGCGCCACCTGTCATGGAAAGAGCGGCGACAGAATGAATGGTGTTTCCATTAAGTTCTCTGACCTATCCAATCCAGAGCTGTACTCAGTACCCTATACGGATAGTTTGTTTTATCGGTTTTTGGACGATGACTTAAAAAGTGATGGGACAAAGGCAGATATAGGTGTAATCTGGAAGATGAGTGATCAGGATAAAAGAGATCTTTTGGAGTATTTGAAAACTCTATGAACTCATTAGTAACAAGAAGTTAGAGAACATAGGAGGAAACGTTTCGAGTACAAAAGTGAAATACAGATTTATTCTACTCTTCGAAGTAGTTGTTGCTACAATGTGTTGAGAATAGAAAATTAATAGAACCGCTTGCGAATTTATTTTGCAATTCTATTTTTCACTTATTGTACTTTGATTTGTATGCAATTGGTGACATTCCCGTAACACGACTAAAAACTTCTCTGAATGCTTTGGTATCATTATAACCTACGTCATACATAACTTCATTTACGGTTTTGCGCGTGTTTTCTAACGATTTTTTTGCCCATTCAATTTTTACTCTTTGCAGGTAATCTAATGGTGTAATACCGGTTGCTTTTACAAAACGTCTGTCAAAATTTCGCCGGCCAACATTAAACTTATTCGACAGGAATTCAATGGAAATTTTATCCTGATAGTTCTTCTCAATGTAACTTTGCGCTTTCATAATAACTTCATCGGTATGTTTTTTTTGTCCCGAAAAAATAGCAAAGGCCGCCTGACTGCTTCTGTCAATATCTATTTGAAACAGCTTGGTGCAATATAATGCCGTATCCTTATCAAAATACTTTTCAATCAAGTAAATTAAAAGATTTAAAAAGGAATAAGCTCCTCCATTTGTATAAATTCCTCCTTCATCTGTTATTAATTTATCTTCCTTTAGTTGTACATCCGGAAATGACATTCTAAAGGTGTCGGCATGAATCCAATGCGTAGAACACGTTTTGTTTTTTAAAATTCCCGAAGAAGCAAGCATAAATATACCTGAGCACATACTCGCAATTTCAGCACCAAGCTTATATTGTTTTTCGAGCCAGTTAATTATTATTTTGTTGCCTTTATTTACATCATTAGAATTACGAATGCCGGAAGGTGGTACAATAATTAAATCGGTTTTCTTAATATCTGAAATGGAAATTTCGGGCTTTGCACTCCACAATCCATTTTTAAAGTCTACGTTTTTAGATACACCCGCCATTAATATTTTGCATAACGGTGTTTTATTGTTTTTTTTCCAATAAGCATTTGCTTCATTGAAAATTTCATAAGCACCAACAATAGTTGCAAGTGTGCCTAAATTCACTTGACCATCAGGAACTAAAATTGTAAAATGTTTCATCACCAATTTTTATTAACGTGCAAATTTAAATCAACGATATGTCTAAATCAACCCTTCATATTGTCTATTTTTCATACATAAGAATTGTTTTAATGGGGTAATTTTGCCATTAGATAAAAACTATTTAAATGAAAAAAGATAACTTCAGTTACAGCTTTAAAACTTCAAAAGCGCCGGAAGAAGTGTATAAACTTCTTTTGGATATTGAAGAATGGTGGTCGGGATTATACGAAGAAACCATTTCAGGTAAAAGTAAAAAAGTAAATGATGAGTTTACTTTTGAAGCTGGTGGCGGTGTTCATAATACCACTCAAAAATTAGTTGAATTAATCCCTCATAAGAAAATTGTATGGCTGGTAACTAAAAGTAATCTTAGTTTTTTGAGCAAGCCAAATGAATGGGAAAATACCAAAATCTGTTTTGACTTAAGTCAAAAGGAAGATAAAACCATCGTCACGTTTACGCACGACGGATTAACGCCTCAAATAGAGTGCTACAATGCCTGTTCGGGTGGTTGGACAGGTTATTTAGATAATTTGAAGAAAAAGTTGAAATAATTAAATTCGGATAATTTTGGGATTTAAAAGGAGTAGAACTGTTAAATCATATAATTATGCATTTAACACCCACCCCCAAGCGGTATAATAAATTCTTCTTTCACTTTTTCACCTTTCGAATTTTCGGCAGGTTTCCACTTGGGCATTTTATAAATAGCATCCCAAAGCAAATGGTCAACTTTTAAATTTTTAGATGTTTGTTCAATTTTAACATCAATAATTTTACCCATTTCATTAACCGTAAATTTAGCTACCGCAGGTATAATTTTATTCGGGTTAACTATTTCGGGAATTTTAGTAATAACGTTTTTCATTAAATAATCTGTAAGTTTATTTGAACCGCCTGGAAATTCAGCTTCCTTCTCGGGAACAACAGTAACAGTTAATCCACCATTTATTATTTTATCAAAATTTTCTGATTTAGTATGACTCTGTTTTTTAAATTTAAAGGTTACGTTTATGTGTATTTCGCTACCTAAATCTGAGCTATTTAAAATGTTTTTTTGTTCGGAACTAAGTGTTTCAAAATTACTGGCGCATGTATAAGTTTTACCACTACAAGTAGCAATAATCTCAAAAGAAACACAATCAATAATGTTATTGTAATTTTCTTTTGGATAAATATAGTTATCTGGATAATCAATGCTTTTTCGGTACTTTAATTCATTCATTTCATTTTTCGGAACCCAAATTTGATTCCAGAAGTTTGGGCAAACGTCGGTAATAATTTTGGCGGAATTAAGTTTTTCTTTTTTTACAATTGGGGTTGTCCTTCCAAAATAATAGAGTTGATTGTTTTGAGAAAAACCACCAATAAAGAGTAAAAATAAAATTAATGTAAATAAGTTATTTTTCATTTGTATTATTAGTTTAATGATTGAAAAATATTTAGATTATTTTGGCTGAGTTGCCTTTATAGACAGAACATATTTATAAACAGCGTCTTTTTGTTCGTCCTCCATTTGAGCTTTTTGCGCCATGTCGTCAATAATATTTTTCCACCGTGCTTCGCCAAACTGATAAATGCTCATAGCTTCATGGCATTTTATGCAGGCTCCAGATGTATATATAACGTGACCTTGTTTTAATTTTTCTATCGTAACATCTTTATATTGTGTTTGAATGGCAACTAACTCTTCATTTCCGGGAGCATAAATTCCATTTGAAGATTTTGCTACCATAATTGGTCCTACTGGTAATGCAGTACTAGTTGCCACAGTTGTTGCGCTTACTGTTGTAGTTGCTGAACAAGAAGCCGATGTGCTCTTTTTTTTCGAATGACAGGAGCTAATACTGACAATAGAAATTGCAATTAGAATTCTGGTACTAGTTATAGTTTTTTTCATAATTAAAATTTGGTTTCCTTAGTTTTAAATTAAAGTTATAATTCTTGCACAAATATAATTGCAATTTAAGTCAAACTTTGTTACTTACTAGTTATTAGGTTGTTAATGACTTGTTAACGTGTTTATGCGCAGTATAAAATAGCTAACTTTGATTTTCGCAATTGAAGTTGAATCGAACATATTTGTTTATTGCTATTTCCTCCATAGCATTAATCATTGTATTAATTATACAGGTAAACTGGATTTTGCGCACAGCAAAAATAAAAGAAGAATTATTTAATGAAAAAGTAAATATGGTTTTGGCACGGACTGCCGAAGCACTCCGTTCAGATAAAGAAGCTTGTATGAATGTTGAGGTAGGTTGTATTGTTGACAGTACATCGGAGTATTCATTAGAATTAGGAAAAAAAGCAGTTCATAATATAGATTCATTGTTGGTGAGTTATATGAAACTTTACAACTTTCATATTGATTATTCATTTGAACTCATAAAACCTAGTTTGGTATCAACTAATAATCTTTTTGGGGTAAAGAATAACGTTTACAAAACTCGGTTAGAAGAAGCCGTTAGTAAAAATGGTTTAGAATTAAAACTTATTTTCCCTGAAAAAAAGCAATTTATTATTGCAGAAATGGGGACGTTGTTTATTACATCCGTTATCCTTATTCTAGTTGTGTTAGTAATGTTCTGGAGAACCACTTTATCACTATTAAAAGAAAAAAGAATATCAGAACATACAACTGATTTTTTAAATAATATGACACATGAATTTAAAACACCATTAACTAATATTGCTTTAGCAGGTAAAATGATTATAAAGGAGTCGAATATTAAAGATGAAGATAAAATTAAACACTATTCCATAATAATTTTGGAAGAAAATCAAAAATTAAGACTACAAGTAGAGCAGGTATTAAGCATGACTGCATTGGAAAGGGGAGAGATTCCGTTTCAAAAAGAGAAATTAAATTTTCATAAGTTAATAGAAGAGTGCTTAAAGTGTATGAGTGTTCAGATTGAAAATAGACAAGGAAATTTGAACTTAAACTTAAATGCGAATAATTTTACTGTAATTGGTGATAAAGCACATTTAACAAATGCCTTGTGTAACTTAATTGATAACGCCCTTAAATACTCGAAAGATAAACCGGACATATTTATTAAAACTTTTAATTCCGATCAAAATTTTTTAGTACTAGTTACCGACAAAGGTAATGGCATAGAAAAAGACAATCAGAAAAAAGTGTTCGATAAATATTTTAGGGTGCCAACTGGAAATATACATGATGTAAAAGGATTTGGTCTTGGGTTGGCCTATGTAAAAAGAATTGTTGAATTACACGGAGGGGCAGTTGGTTTACAAAGTGAAATAAGCAAAGGCACAACATTTACAATTACCTTACCTTATGCTTAAAGAAAAGGTTAAAATATTGCTAGCGGAAGACGATCTTCACTTGGGAGTTCTTTTAATTGATTATTTGGAAGCGGAAGGTTTTGACCTAAAACTATGCAAGGATGGAGATTTGGCTTTAACAGCAATTCAAAATAGTAAGTTTGATGTTTATTTATTGGATGTTATGATGCCAAAAATTGATGGTTTTGCACTTGCAAAAAAAATTAGAGTTGATGATAAACAAACACCAATTATTTTTATTACGGCAAAATCTTTAAAAGAAGATAAATTAAAAGGTTACGACTTAGGCGCTGATGATTATATTACAAAGCCGTTTGATGAAGAAGAATTACTTTGGAAAATTAAAGCAGTAATAAGAAGAGTTCCAGAGAACAAAAAAGAAAGTAAAAGCGAAATTATTTCAATAGGTAAATACATTTTTGATGCTAATAATCAATCGCTCACAATTGCAGGAAAAGTAAAAAGAATTACAGAGAAAGAATGTAAAATTCTTAATTATTTATCTACAAACCGTAATAATTTGATAAAGCGCGAAGAACTTTTAAAAGCTCTTTGGGGCGAGAATGATTATTTTTATGGTAGAAGTCTGGATGTTTTTGTTACTAAAATACGTAAATACCTTAAGGATGACCCAGACATAAACATTGAAAATGTTTTTGGGGTAGGATTTATTTTTAATGTGCCTTAAAAATAAATATATGATTTTTTTGAAGTTCTAAATTAACTTTTACTCAGCTCCAAAAATCTCAGCATCGCTTTTGCACTCCATGCATTTAGGAGCGGGGCGAGGGGTAATCATTGTTTCAAATGGACGAATTGCTTTTGTAGATTTATCGTACTTAAGTGTTATTTTAACTTCTGATTTTACAGTTGTACCCCCTTTCACAGCCGGATTCCAGCTGTCCATGTTTTTCGCAGCTAAACTAACCATGTCGTTTAATGAAGTATTTGAGCCATTTACCATTGCTTTTTTTATTGAGCCATCAAAATTTAAAGTCAGTTTCAAAATAGACACATCGCCTTTCACTTGGCGTCTTTGTTTTTTACTTAGCGTAATATTGTCTTTAAAGAAAATATTTATGTCATCATCACTAGAGCCATAAAATGGAGGACGGCATGCTTTGGTGTTTTTCGATTTCTTTGGTTTAGAGTATCCTGGTTTCTTTTTTGAGGCATTTGTAATTTCAATAGCTTTTGTTTCTTTTGGACCATCAGTTGTTCCGTTTAAATCTTCTTCTTTTTCTTCAGATGCTTTTGTAACTACTTTTTCTTCTTTCTTTTCTTCTTTTTTCTCCTCTTTAATGGTTTCTTTAACTACTTCCTTTTTTTCCTTTACAGGTTCTTCAGTCTTTTTTTCTTTTACTGGTTCCTCAGTTTTTTTAGTTTCCTTTACTTCTTTGGTTGGGCCGGAGCCGGTTGACGCATCTTTCTTTTCAACTTTAGCAACCTCTTTCGTTTCTGTTTTCTCTTCTTTAACGGTGGCAGCTACCGTTGGAGTTTCAACTTTAGCTACAATTGGTTTGTAATACACGTAAAATCCTTGTGTAGGCTTTAATCCTTCAGCATCGCCTCCAATAACACATTGACAAACGTTTTTATAACTTGTACTAAATTGAAAAAATTCAGGATAAGTACTTAGTAAATTTTCCCAACGTTCTTTATTATTGTCTTCACGAGAATTTGCGGCATCTTCAGTAGTTTCGGTAAATACTAAAATAATTTCTGTTACTTCGGCTGTTTTTATGGCATCGGCTTCTGCAACTTTTGGCATCCCTCCGGTACCTTTTTTTGATTTTAAATTAACAAAGGTTTTGCCTGCTGGTTTAAACGTGGTTTTAATCTCCTCTTCATCAAAAACAATATCATCGTAAGCAGGTGCTTGAGCTAAAATTGGTAAAGAGATTGCAAATAGTAATGCTAAAAGGAGTGATTTCATTATTCTCATTATTTTTAATGTAATATTAAAAAAAAAATTTCTAAAAATGCAGTTTGAACCTAAAGTATATTAACAAGTAGCTTTTAATATAAAATTTAGAAAAAATGTCTTCAGCAATTTTACTTTATAATTTGTTTGCTATACTTAAGCCTGTAATCAACAGGCGACATATCAGTAATTTTTTTAAAAATGTCTCTAAAAGCTTTATTATCTGAATAGCCAACGGCATACATTACTTCGGTTACATTTTTTCTATCCACTTCCAGCATTTTTTTTGCAGCTTCTACTCTTACTCTCTGAATGTACTCTATTACAGAGTTTGAAGTGGCTTTTTTAAATCGGCGCTCCAGAGTTCTTCTTCCAATTCCATTTTTAGTCACTAAGTCGCCAACTGTTAGTTTTTTGCCATAATTTTCTTCAATATAACGTTGAATACTTTTTACCTCACTATCGTTATGTTCTTTTTGCCCTCTAAACAACATAAATGGCGCTTGACTTTTTAATGAAATATCTAACATAAAAAATTTAGATGCCATTATAGCCATATCTCTTGATGTATATTTTTCTACTATATATAATAATAAACTCCAGTAAGAACTTGCACCTCCACTCGAATAAAGTCCATTCTGATCCGTTACAACTTTATCATCTACTAATTTCACCTCAGGAAACATGGTTTTAAAATCGTTTGCAAATAACCAATGTGTTGAACACATTTTACCATTTAACAAACCAGTTGACGCAAGAACAAAAGCACCAATGCACAAACTTGCAACCTCAGCTCCCTTTTTATACTGTTGCTTAATCCATTCAATTATTTCTTTATTCTTTTTTAATGCAATTTTAATATCACCACTAATAGCAGGTATAATTACTAAATCTGTTTTTTTAATGTCTTTTAAAATAATATCGGGTTTTATAATAAGCGAACCATCTAGTAATTTTACTTGTTTATTTACCGAGGCCAGTTGTATTTTAAAGAACGGTTGATGACCAGAACTTTTAAAAAATTCGTTTACGGCGCTAAACATATAGCGAGGGTCTACAATGGCAGCCGGCACTGCTGTCTCAAGAACTAAAATCGTAATCGTTTTCATATAACAAATATAAAAAGAAGCTATGTCGTAAACAACCCGTTATATTGTCGTATTTGCATATTTTTTAACCCTATAAATAAGTTATTTTTGACAAAAAATATGTTATGGACGTTTTAGAATTTAAAATAGAAATAAATGCCAGTCCACAAAAAGTTTGGGAAACGTTATGGAATGATGCCACTTATAGAGAATGGACAGCGGTTTTTAATCCCTCCTCTCATGCTATAAGCGATTGGAATGAAAATAGCAAAATACAATTTCTCGATGCCGAAGGAAATGGAATGCACTCTATTATTGAAAAGAAAATACCAAATAAAGAAATGGTATTCAAACACATTGGTGAAATGAAAAATGGAGTAGAGGTAGATTCGACTTGGGGAGAAGGGAGAGAACGCTATTTTTTGAATGAAACCGCAAGTGGAACGGAGCTGTTAACTGTATTGGATTTGCCTATGGATTTTAAAAAGTATTTTACAGAGGTATTTCCAAAAGCACTGCAATTAATAAAACAAATTAGTGAAACTGATAACTAAAAATAAAAATGCAGAACTTTTATTTAGATAAAGAAATTATTGTTTTTTTTATTACCGCAAAATCATTTCCTGATGGCGTATTAGAGGCTCATGAAAAGATGCACAGTTATGTTTCATATAACGATTGCCGAAAGTGTTTTGGTATTTCAGCTCCTGATAAAAGTGGGAAAATAATTTATAAGTCAGCAGCTGAAGAGCTCGACAAGGGAGAATTTAGCAAACATAATTTAGATACTTTTATTATTAAAAAAGGGAATTATATATTTATAAACATAAAAAATTTTATGAAAGATATTTCTTCGATCGGAAAAGCATTTCAAACATTGTTAAGCCATCCAACTATTGACCCCACAGGTTGTTGTGTAGAATGGTATATGGGCCGCGAAGATGTTAGATGTATGGTTAGGTTGAAAGATTAATTGTTTAAAATAAAAAAATATGAGTAAAACGATAATTACTATAAAGGCAATTGTTAATAGTCAAATTAGCAAAGTTTGGGATTTTTGGACTTCCCCAGTACATATTATTAAATGGAATCATGCTTCTGATGACTGGCATACCACTACTGCAACAAACGATTTAAAAGTTGGTGGTAAGTTTAGCTCAAGAATGGAAGCGAAAGATGGTAGCTTGGGTTTCGACTTTTGGGGTGTTTATGATGAAGTTGTTACAAATAAGAAGATTGCCTACACTTTGAGCGATGAGAGAAAGGTTGGAGTGACATTTACAGAAAAAGATAACGGCGTTGAAATTATTTCGATGTTCGAGGCGGAAAACGAAAACCCGGTTGAGATGCAAAAAGAAGGTTGGCAAATGATTTTGAATAATTTTAAAAAATACACCGAGACTAATTAAAAATAAACGACTATGGTGCATTCAATTTATCCTTGCTTTTGGTTTGATGGTCAATCAAAATCAGCGGCAGAATTTTATTGTTCTTTATTTTCTAATTCAAGAATTATTTCAGAGTCATCTCTTGTAGTAATGTTTGAACTAGAGGGCAAAAAAATAATGGCGCTTAACGGCGGTCCTATGTATAAAATTAATCCTTCAATTTCACTTTTCGTTACATGTGTTTCAGACGATGAAATTGAGAAACTTTACACTAAATTATCTGAAAACGGATCTGCTCTTATGCAATTAGACAAATATCCTTGGAGTGAAAAATATGCTTGGATAAAAGATAAATTTGGAGTTACCTGGCAACTTATGCTTGAAGAACTTCCTAAAGGTAAACAAAAAATTACACCGGCGTTTTTATTTGCCAACCAACAATACGGTAAAGCAAAGGAAGCTATTGAATTTTATACTTCTCTTTTTCCAAATTCTTTTAAAGATAGTTTACAACTTTATCTGGCAGGTGAAGTGCAACCGGAAGGAAATTTAAAGTTTGGAAACTTTACTTTAACCAATCAGCAATTTTGTGCCATGGATGGACCAGGCAACCACAATTTTAATTTTAATGAAGCCGTGTCGCTTGTTGTAAATTGCGATACCCAAGAAGAAATAGATTTTTATTGGAATAGTTTAACTAAAGATGGAAAAGAAAGCATGTGTGGTTGGTTGGTTGATAAGTATGGTATTTCATGGCAAATCGTTCCAAGTTTTTTGGGTCAATTAATGAGCGACCCAGAAAAAGGTCAAAAGGTAATTCAGGCATTCGTAAAAATGAAAAAATTTGATATTGAAACCTTATTACATGTTTAGTTCATAATATGCTTACCAAAAAACCAATTACAGTAGATGATTATATTTCTTCTTTTCCGGAGGATGTACAACAAATTCTTCAAAAAATCAGAACTACAATAAAAGAAGCGGCGCCCGATGCAGAAGAGCTTATTAGTTATCAGATGCCAGCATATAAGTATAATGGCATGTTGGTTTACTTTGCTGCATACAAGCAGCACATTGGTTTTTACCCCACAGCATCAGGCATAGCAAAGTTTAAAACAGAACTTTCAAAATATAAAGGCGCTAAAGGTTCGGTTCAATTTACATTAGGCAAACCTATTCCATTTGCTTTAATTGCAAAAATTGTAAAGTACAGAGTGCTTGAAAATATAAAAAAGGCAAAAACCAAATGAGTTTGAAAACTGTTTCTATTTCCGAATTTAGAAAAATGGCACTTTCGTTTCCTGAGGCCAATGAAGAACCACATTTCGAAAAAACGTCGTTTAGGGTAAATAAAAAAATATTTGCTACTTTAAATGTAAAAGAAAATAGAGCAACAATTAAACTTTCGGAAGTTGATCAGGATTTATTTTGTGTTTATGATAAAAATGTAATGTGTCCGGTACCTAATAAATGGGGCAAACAGGGCTGGACACATATTAACCTAAAAACCATTCCGAAAGAAATGTGTGTTGATGCTTTAAAAGCGGCTTTTGATACTGTTTCCTCTACAAAAAAGAAAAGTAGTCAAAAGTAAATTTTAAGTTTTCTTAATAAGTTTTAGCAAAAATTGTTTTATTTATAAGGTTATCAAACGTACTTTTAGTTCAAACTAAATCTAACGTAAATGAAACACATTTTAATTATTGCCAGTATTTTTATTGGATTAACGTCAAATGCGCAAAGCTATTTAGAGAAACTCAAACGCCAAAAAGATTCGCTTGAAAAAATAGCCAAAGAAAAGGCAAACGCTGTTATTTCAGGAACTACAGCGCCAAAATTAACCAACGAAGAAGTAATTAAAGGACTAAAAGAAGCGTTAACAGTTGGAACGAATAGTTCAACTTCAATTGCTTCCAAGGCAGACGGTTTTTATAAAAATCCAAAAGTTTTTATTCCATGGCCCGAAGAAGCTAAAGATATGAAGGCCAAACTAATTAAAATGGGCATGACCAAAAAAGTAAACGATTTTGAAATGAGTTTGAATCGCGCAGCAGAAGAGGCGGCAAAAAAAGCAGCGCCTGTTTTTGTTGATGCAATTACTAACATGAGTGTGCAAGATGGTTTTGCTATTTTAAAAGGTACTGATACAGCCGCAACAAATTATTTACGTAAAACAACTTACAGTCCGCTTAAAGATAAATTTATGCCTGTTGTTAAAGAAGCTATAGCTACCGTAAAAGTTACCAGTTATTGGACACCTCTGGCAACAGCCTATAACAAAC
The DNA here is from genome assembly GCA_033763945.1 of Bacteroidota bacterium. Classification (GTDB taxonomy): domain Bacteria; phylum Bacteroidota; class Bacteroidia; order B-17B0; family Aurantibacillaceae; genus Aurantibacillus. Next base: position 422,905 of record JANRJN010000017.1, read on the forward strand.
TACCTGGCGTAAAAAAACAAAACCCAAATTTAGATGAATATGTAACTAATAAGGCTATTAATGGATTAATGCTAATGATAGCTGACGAAGAAAAAAATATTCGCAAAAATCCCATAGCCCGTGTTTCGGACCTATTGAAAAAAGTATTTGGGAATTAATTCTAGAATTGTTCACAATAAACACTAAAATGTTCAAATCAATTTTTTTCAATTACCTAAATCAATCTTTGTATTTATAAATTTAACCCAACGTTATTTTAAAAATTGTTTATGCCTATAAAAAAAACAAAAACAAGTTCCGATGCTAAAAAGATTTTTGTATTAGATACTTCAGTAATAATATACGATCACACAGCTATTAAAAATTTTGCAGAACACGACGTGGTTATTCCGATTACTGTCCTTGAAGAGCTTGACAATTTTAAAAAAGGAAACGATACCAAAAATTTTGCCGCCAGAGAATTTACTCGCTTTATTGATACATTAAGCGGAAAGAATACACTTGTAGATTGGGCAGCTATTAATGGGCCAACTAGGGGTAAATTTAAAATCGAAATGAATACTTCCAGCAAAGTAAATGCGGAACGTATTTTTGACGATAGAAAAGCCGATCATAAAATTTTAAATACTGCTTTATATACTGCCGAGCAAAACCCAGGACGTAAAGTAATTTTGGTAACTAAGGATATTAATTTACGTATAAAAGCTAAAAGTTTAAACTTACAAGCCGAGGATTACGAAACTGGTAAAATAAAAACGATTGATGAACTTTACACAGGTCGTAGCGAAATGCAAAAAGTTAGTCCTGATTGTATCGCTAGCATTTATAATCAGGGAGCCTGCAAAGCAAGTACAATCTTAAAGAAATCAAAATCATTACCCAATCATTATTATATTTTGAAGAATGGTAGCACAAGTGTTTTATCGAGATATAATGAAGAAGACGATTCGTTTAAACGTGTTATAAAAACAGCTGCATTTGGAGTTATTCCAAAAAATGCCGAGCAAGCTTTTGCATTAGACGCCATTATGAATCCGGATATTAAATTGGTTTCGATACAAGGTGTTGCCGGAACTGGAAAAACGTTGTTATCATTAGCAGGTGCTTTAGAATTACGTAGAAATTACCATCAAATATATTTAGCCAGACCAATTGTTCCTTTAAGTAATAAGGATATTGGATATTTACCGGGTGACGTAAACTCTAAGTTAAATCCTTACATGGAGCCGCTTTGGGATAATTTAAAATACATCCGCAGCCAGTTTAGCGAAAAAGATAAAGAACACAAACAATTAAACGAAATGGTAGAATCGCAAAAATTAGTGGTTTGTCCGTTAGCTTATATTCGTGGAAGAAGTTTAAGTAATGTGTTTTTTATTGTGGACGAAGCACAAAACTTAACACCACACGAGGTAAAGACAATCATTACACGTGCGGGCGAAAATACAAAGATTGTGTTTACTGGAGATATACATCAAATTGACACACCTTATTTGGACGCACAAAGTAATGGCCTAAGCTATTTAATTGAGAAAGTAAAAGGACAACCATTATATGCACACATTACTTTAGAAAAAGGTGAGCGTAGTGCTTTAGCTAATTTAGCGAACGATTTGTTGTAGGACTAAAACAAAATCTCACATCCCGGCAACAGAATTTTTAATTCTGCTATTCTGTCTTTATCAATTTGGTTGCCACGCAAATCAAGTAGGGTGAGGTTTTCTAATTGAGAAATACTTTCCGGAATATTGGTGAGTTTATTACCCCTTAAAGACATTATTCTTAGTTTTTGTGCTTTATAAATATCAAAAGGAATTGTGGCTAATGGATTATTTTCTACAATTAGTATTTCAAGATTTTGAAAACGCTCAAAATGCTTTGTTAAATAATGTGTATTTGTGTTTGATAAGCTTATGAAATTTAAATTTGTTGCTCTAAATAATTGCTTAGGGAAACTATCTAATACACAATTTTCAATGCTGATGTCCCTTAAATTTTTTAAATATTTAAAGGTTGCTGGTAATTTTAATGTGTCGTCGGTGTTGCCAAATTTAAAAGATTGTAATTTATTTAAATAGGCTATTTGAGCGGGAATACTATCAATTTTAGTGTGTTGTAGCTCTAAATATTGTAAATTAAAAAATGGTTTTAAGTTTGGAGGAAAAGAAGTTAGCTTATTATTATAAGATGCAAAATAAACAAGGTTAACTAAAGCATCTAAATTTTTTGGATAATCTGTAACCTCATTAGTACTTAACTTTAGGGCTTGTAAATCTGTAAGTTTGTATATTTTTTCGTACAATTTTGGTTCAATTTTTTTATAGCTTAAATCCAGTTTATAAATTTTTTTTTCAATTTTAAGGGCTACTTTTAAATCCGTGTATGTTTCACAGCCAAAAGGACCATACTTTTCAAACTCTTTTTGCGCATGGCATAAAACACTGATAACACAGATGAATAAGATTAAGTATGGTTTTATAATTTTTTTCATTAAATGCTAGTATTCTGCGTTTTTAGTTTCGGTAACCGTTAATTTTTTTAGAGCATTTTCCAGTTTAATTAGCGCATCACTAACGTCTTGCAACTTGCATGTTCCAATGCTTAGTCGGTACCAATTGCTATTAACGTTGGCGCCAAAAGCACTAAAAGGAACAATTGCCAGTTTTGCTTCGTCTAATAAATAACGTGTTATGTCTTTGGTATCTTCTAGTACCTTTCCTTCAGCAGTTTTTTGATTGTATAAATTAAAGCTCACTGTAAGGTATATAGCGGCTTGTGGAACAATTGCATCTACTTTATATCCTTTATTTTTTAATTCCTGAAATCCGTTATAAAAACCTTGTAAACGCAAATTTATTTTTTCTTTTTGTTCTATAAGAAACGCATCGTATTTATCAAGTTGTTTTAAATAGTTGGCCGTTGCAATTTGTTCTGGTTTTGGAGCCCAAGCTCCAACGTGCGTTAAAACAGCTTTCATTTTGTCAATAATAAATTTTGGTCCCATGCTCCATCCAACTCTAACACCGGTAGCTGCTAGAGATTTAGAGATGCCGTCCACAAAAATTGTATAATTCCTCATTTCTGGTCTTAATGAAACAGGGTTATAGTGTGTAATGCCCTTTTGCGTTAATGCCCAATATATTTGATCATACATGAGGTACACAGGTTTTTGATTAGGGCCTCTTCGCTTATTTTCTTGTAAAATTAAATCACAAATCTCTTCCAAACCTTCTTTTGTAAAAACTGTACCGGTTGGATTTTGTGGGGAGCAAAGTGCCACCAATGTTGCACTTGAAATATGAGGGGCAATATCTTTAGCCTGTGGCATAAAGTTGTTTTTGGGCGTGGCCTCTATAATTATTGGAGTTGCGCCATTTAAATACGTATAATGATTATTGTTCCAAGACGGAACTGCAAAAATCACGGAATCTTCTGAATCAACTAAAGTTCTAAAGATGCTGTAAATAATTGGACGTGCGCCACCTGCAATTAATATTTCATCGGGTTTATATTCTAAATCTTCGCGTTGTGCCAAAAGATGACTAACAGACTCTCTCAATTCTAGCATACCATCCGCCACAGGATAATTAGTTAAGTTGGCAAAGTAAGCATCAACAATGTATTGTTTTAGTTCCGCTGGAATTGGAAATTCAGTTGGATTAAAATCACCAATTGTAAGATTATAAATCTTTTCACCCTGTTTAATTTTTTCATTAACCTCTCCAGCTAATTTTATTATTTCAGACCCGATTATATTTTGAGCAAGTTTAGAGACAATCATGTTAATTTAGTTGTAAATACAAACCTAATTTTATTTTTGAAATATGTGCCAATATTCTTAAAAAAAGTTTAGACAATTGGATTTTTTACCTTTGTCGATAAAAAATTACCGTTTAACAGCTTTTTTTTACCAAAAATCTAAAACCTTTTAAATTTTACTAAAAATAGTTTAGATTTAAAAAAAATTAGTTTAGATTTGGTTAACTTTAAAAAAAGTATCAATGAAAAGATTACAATTAGAAGATATTTCGAAGCAATTAGGCTACTCAAAAACGCTAATCTCAATGGTACTTAATGGTAAGGGAGATCAGTATGGTATTAGCAAAAAAACGCAAGCTGCAGTTTTAAAAGCTGTAGCAGAACTTGATTATACGCCTAACAAATTTGCCAGAGCGCTCAGAACCGGTAAAAGTTTTTTTGTGGGATTAATTGTGGCAGACATAAGTAATCCGTTTTATTCTACTATTGCAAAAAATATTGAGAGTGTGTTGTACGAAAATGGTTATAATTTGATGGTGTGTAGTACTGGAGAAAATGAAGAACACGAAAAACGCTTGGTTGAAATGATGATTAACCAACAAGGTGTTGATGGGTTAATTGTGGCTTCTACTTTTAAAACCGCCGATTTTTATAATAATACCCGCTATACAAATACGCCTTTTGTATTTATTGACAGAGTATTGCCATTGTTTAACGCAAATTATGTGGTAATTGATAATTATGGAGGGTCAGCAGAAATTGTGAACCATTTAATAAAACAAAATTGTAAAACAATAGCCTGTTTTAGTATAACACCATCGTACATAAGTACAATTGAAGATCGTGTAAATGGCTATAAAGATGCTCTTACAAAAAATAAATTAAAAGTTGAGGATTCTTTAATGAAGTCCATTCGTTTTGATAGAATTCAAAAAGATGTGGAGGATAGTTTAAACGACTTACAAAAAAATCATCCTAGTCTTGATGCAATTTATTGTTTAAATAACAATATTACTACAGCATTATTAATTGCACTTAGGAAAAAGGAATTTGAGAAATTAGCATCAAAGATAAAAATTGCGTGTTTTGACGATATTGATATGTTCAATATTATTGATAGAAAAATAATTTCTGTATCTCAACCTGTAGAGGATATTGGTAAAAATTCATCGTTGTTAATACTGGATATTATTAATGGAAAGCAAACGAATAAGAGTAATGTCGTTTTATCCACTTCGTTAATCGAACGATAAGTTTTCGGTAAACACTTCTATCTCAGCTAATGGATTAAATAGATACAGGCTGTTTTTATCTAAATCCATACACTTGTAACGTTTACGTATTTTTTCTCCTTTTTTAAATAACCTCCCATTGTATAAAAATAAGGTGTTGATAGGTATGTTTTCTAAAAAGATGGAAGCAGAATCGTCGTCATGTAGTTTCAACATTCTAAGCAGTTGAACATCTGTGCAACTTGAGGCGGCCGGATTTGACATGTATTTTCTTAAAGCTGCAAATACTTCTAATGGAAAAATATCTGTGGTTAGAAAAGGCTGCATCAAAGTTTTGAAATTCTGTTTCCATTCTAACCCGTGTGGAGCTACCTTATTTTTGTATTGATTATATGTAACCAAATGAGCTACTTCATGTACTAACGTAATTAAAAACGAAAATTTATTTAAGTTGTGATTTATAGTAATGGTGTGATTTAAGTCGCCATGCGGCTGGGTATAATCCCCAAGACGTGTGCTACGCTCTTTTTTAATTTTTAATTTAAAATCGTATTCAATAATCCAACGCGCAATAGTATCAATACTTTGTTCCGGTAAATATTTTTTTAATATTTCCGAATTACGTTGGTATTGAATTGCTCTTGCGTCCACGAAGTAAATATATTAAACTAGCAACAGCTTCATATTAATTTATTGAAAAATTATGAATAAATTTTTGTGGAAAGATTTATAAGATTACTTTCCTGTTAATAAATCCACCTCCCACTAAATCATCACCTTCATAAATTACGGCACTTTGCCCCGGTGCAACGCCATTTACGGGTTTATGAAAAATAACATCTAAATTTTTGTCAATGGTATTTATGGTTGCCAAAGTGCCCGCATCTTTATACCTTATTTTTGTAAGCCCCACAAAATCTTCGGGTAATGTTTCGTATTTTATAAGGTTATAGTCGCGAACCGTTAGATGGTTTTCTTCTAAATCATCTTTATCACCCAACACAACTGTATTGGTTTCAGGAATGATTTCTTTTACAAAAACAGGCACCCCCATTGCAATTTCAAGGCCTTTGCGTTGCCCAACAGTAAAGTAGGGGTAACCTTTATGTGTGCCAACTTTTTTATTTTTATAAATAAAATCACCTCCGGCAACTATATTTTCTAAATCGGGCATACGGTGATTTAAAAACGCTCGGTAATCGTTGTCAGGCACAAAACAAATGTCATAGCTTTCGCTTTTATTGGCAAGGTCATAAAATCCGGCATCTTTGGCCATTTGTTTAATTTCTGTCTTTTTAAAACCTCCTAACGGAAACATGGTACGACGCAAACATTCTTGATCTAAGCCCCATAAAACATATGTTTGGTCTTTAGTTTGGTCAATGCCTTTAAAAATTATTTTACGATTATTTTCTTCGCGTAATTGTGCATAATGTCCTGTGGCAATAAATTCACAATCCAACATATTAGCTCGTTTTAATAAAGCATCCCACTTAATATGTGTGTTACACAATACGCAAGGGTTGGGTGTTCGTCCTGCTAAGTATTCCTCAACAAAATTATTAATAATAAATTCACCAAATTCGCCACGTATATCAAGTATGTAATGGGGGAACCCAAAATTAACAGCCATAGTGCGGGCATCATTAATACTGTCTAAGCTACAACAGCCTGTTTCACGCTTGTTAGATCCACTACTTTCATAGTCCCAGGTTTTCATGGTAATGCCAATCACATCGTAACCTTGTTCGTGCAACATCATTGCCGTAACACTGCTGTCAATGCCTCCGCTCATTGCTACTAAAACTTTACCGTGTTTACTCATTGTGGTGCAAAGTTAGTAATATTTAACTACAGGCTTGTTTAGGATAATACTTGGTGCTGAGATAATTGTTAAAAATTACTTCTTAGCTTTGCTCGTACCTGTTTTTGGTTTCCCATCTTTTTTCTCTTCCTTTTTAGGAGCTATATCAATGGTTTTGTTTTTACTAAAAAACTCATCAGTTTCTTTTTTTGAGGCTAGTTTTCCATTTTTATGAAGTTCTTTTTCAGTGACAGCACCTTTCTGATTTCTGTATATCCACGGACCATTTTTTTGACCCTTTACGTAAAAACCTGCGGCAACTTCAACACCGTTTGGAAAATAATAGGCAACTCTGCCTTCCAAATTCCCATTTACATACTCACCTTGACCCTTAATTTGTTTACCGTCAAAGTATTGAATAAATTTTCCGTGCTGAACATCTAATTTAAAATTGCGTTCCTCGGCAATAGCACCATCGGGTAAATATACTATGCTTTTACCATCTTTTTTGCCCATCGAATAATTGTCTTTCGAAATTAAAACACCTTTATCATCATAAAACAGCCAAGTACTATCCTTAATTTCTTTAATGTATTTTCCTTCACCCATTTTTTTTCCGGTAGGATGAAACAACTTGGCATAGGCAATTTTACCACCATCTTTAAAATTCATTATAGCTTGTAAAGAGTCGTTAACGTAATAATATTTAAATATGCCAACTGGTTTATCGTCTTTAAATTCTCCTTCATACAATAGTTTTCCTGTTTTTTCATCTTTCTTTTTCCAATAGCCCTGTTTTTTACCAGTGGCGTCAATAGTTTGAGAAAAACAAAAAGTAAGGGATAAAATAAAAATTAAGGTAAATAGTTTTTTCATAATTTATTATAACGCGAATTTAGTTTAAAGATACAATTTTTTGAAAATTAGTATGGAATGATAGCGATGCCTAAAGAATAAAGATTTATCCCATTTATCCCTTTATCTTTTACAAAAACTTCACTTAAATAATAATTTGCTGTTAATGCCAACTGTTCCCATCCAATTCTAAAATTAATGCCGTAACGAAAGGGGTTAACATTCTTAATATTGTATACACGCACTTTCCCATCGTTATCAGCAATGCTTCTAAAGTTATTTACGACGTAACCAAATTTAACACCTAAATGAATTTTAAATTGCCGGTCAGTTTTTGTACGATACCTTAATTCTAGAGGAATTTCGAGTATTTTTTGAGCAAATCGGTTTAATGTGTATGGTCTGTTAAAAGGCTGCATGGAGGTTAAAAAGGAGTTTGTAAGGCTGTCGCGTTTATAAACAACATCCGCATTGCTATGAAAATTATGGCTTAATAAACCAATGCCGTAACCAAAGCTAAACGCCGAGTTTTTAATTGGTTTATCAAACATAATATCAAAATTAAAGCCAACGCTTTTGTAGCTTTGATTAATACCTTGAGGAAGATTAAGAAAACCTGTATGATTAATTTCCAGTATTAATCTATCGTGAGGGTCTGATTTATAATTTTTTAAATCAAATTCACTTATTTCTTTTTTATCTTTTTTGGAATCAACTTTAACACTATCTTTTTTTTGCTGAGAAAAAAATGTAAGTGGAAGAAGCAGGAAAAAAATATTTACAAAAACCTTCAATTTATTTTAAAGAAAATCAAAGATATATAATTATTAATAACATACTATGAGGGGAATTTTTTTCATTATCCTTGTTTAAATCGATTTAATAAACTATTTTTGTTAGACAAGTATAATTTTAGTAACTCTACAAAATAAATTCAAAACATGAAAAAATTATTTACCCTTTTTTTAGGCCTATTCTTCGCATTAAATTTTAATGCTCAAGGTAACGATAAATTTTGGTCTTTGTCAAAAGATACGGATGTTCAACCATTAGGTAAAAGACAAATTATTCCTCAAAAATATGTTGTGTTTACATTAAACGGAACTCTATTAAAAGACGTTTTGTTTTCAGCACCAAACGAGAAATCAGTTAAAATTAACGAAAGTAATTGCATTATTACTTTACCATTACCAAATGGAACATTTCAAAGATTTAAGGTGGTTGAAGCGTCTATTATGGAGCAAGGTTTAGCCAATCAATTCCCAAATATTAAAACATTTAGTGTAAAAGGTATCGACGACCCTTATGCAAATGGAAAATTGGATTGGAACGAATTTGGTTTTCATGGTATGATAAGAACAGTAAATGAAGGTGATTTTTTTATTGACCCATATTGTACAGAAAATACAAGAGACTATATTACCTATTATACCAAAGATTTTGTGAAGGAGCCATCGCAAGTTTTGCCAGAAGCCGGAGTTATTAAATCTACTGATTCAAAAAATTCAGACACTCCTAAAAAAAAAGAAGAAGAAGGGGCAAAAGTAAGTAGTATGCCGCCTGCCACTTGTGTTGGCACACAATTACGCACATACCGTTTAGCAGTTGCATGCACAGGAGAATACGCTGTTGCAGCTACAGGTTCTGCTACTCCAACAATGGCACAAACCTTATCAAAGATTATTACGAGCGTAAACCGTGTAGATGGAGTTTACGAAACCGAGGTTGCTGTTCGAATGGTTTTAGTGGCCACTGAAACAATGGTTGTTTTTACAAATGCCACAACCGATCCATTTACAGGAAATAATAATGCCGGCACATTAATAAACGAGAGCCAAACAGTTATTACCAACACTATAGGTTCGGCTAATTACGATATTGGACATACATTTAGCACCGGTGGTGGTGGCTTAGCTAATTTAGGTTGCGTTTGTACAAATAGTCAAAAAGCTAAAGGTATAACAGGCAGTCCAAGTCCAGTTGGTGACCCATACGATATTGATTACGTGGCGCATGAAGTTGGGCATCAATTCGGAGGCAACCATACGTTTAATGCTACAACTAGTAGCTGTGGTGGAGGTAACCGAAATGCAGGCACTGCGGTAGAGCCAGGTAGTGGAGTAACAATAATGGCTTATGCGGGCATTTGCGGAAGTACAAATGATTTAGCCCCAAACAGTATTGCGTATTTTCATGCCATAAGTTATGATGAGATTGTGAATTTTTCGCAATTAAGTAGTGGTAATAACTGTGCGGCAACAACAACAACCGGAAATAACCCACCAGTTGTTATGGGGTCAGGTAATTATGTTATTCCAAAATCAACACCATTTATTTTAACCGGAAGTGCTACAGATATAGACGGGGACGCATTAACTTTTTCGTGGGAAGAGACTGAACTTGGGACTGCCGGCAATTGGAACTCGGGCAATAAACCCTTTTTTCGTTCTTATGTTCCTGTAACAACCCCTAGTAGATTATTTCCGATTCAAAGTGTTGTTTCATCAGGAAATTATACAGTTACCAAAGGAGAGTTTGTACCTACCAGTGCACAGAATTTACAATTTAGGTTAACTGCCCGCGACAATAAAATGGGCGGCGGGGGTGTATGTTACGCCATTAATAATGTTACTGTAAGCAGTGCAGGGCCATTAGTTGTTTCTTATCCTGATGTAGCAGGTATTATTTGGTCAAATAGTTCATCACAAACCATTACTTGGGGTGTAAACGGAACGAATCTTGCTCCTGTTTCATGCGATTCGGTAAGAATTTTAATTTCATACAATAGTGGCTCAACTTACAGTGTATTGGTAAACTCAACACCTAATGATGGTAGTGAGTTAATTACGGCTCCAACTGTAACAGCTACTATTGCAACCTGCCGAATTAAAGTTGAAAGTAAAGGCAATATTTTTTACGACATAAGCAACAATAATTTTACTATAGATATTAATGTGGGTATTAAAGCACAATCGCAAAATAACCCGGTAGGACTTAGTGTTTGGCCTAATCCTTTTAACAATCAATTCAATCTTTCTGCATTAAATTTAAATGGTGAAAGTACTACGCAATTAAAAATAGTAGATGTTTTGGGGAAAACGGTTTTACAAAATGTTTATCAGAAAAAAACCGAATTACACGAAACAATTGACCTATCAAATATCAGTCAGGGTGTTTATTTTATTACAATTGTAAACAACAATAAACAATCGGTTTACAGAATTGTAAAAAATTAACTATTTAGGCTTAAAATGCCTAAATAATTCTATTTTTGTATACCTTTTTGGTATATGGTTTTTAGTGGTATAACGTATTTAATTTATTTTCTTCCGGTATTTATTTTACTGTATCATTTAGTGCCTCATAAATTTAAAAATGCGGTGCTACTTGTTGCAAGTATTTATTTTTATAGTTGGGGCGGACCAAAATTTATTTTTGTTATTCTTGCCACCACGTTTTTAGATTTTTATTTGGTTAAAACCATGGATAATCAAAAAACGCAAAAATCAAAAATTATTTACTTAATTATTTCGTTGTGTTTAAATTTAGGATTACTGTTTTATTTTAAATACTGTAATTTTTTTATTGATAATATTAATACTCTTTTCGGAACAAATATTTCATGGCTTAAAGTGGTATTGCCTATTGGTATTTCGTTTTACACATTTGAAAGTTTAACTTATGTTGTTGATGTTTACAGAGGCGTGCACAAACCCCTAAAAAATGTATGGCATTACCAAACCTATATTTTATTGTTCCCAAAATTAATTGCCGGACCTATTGTAAGATACAACGACATAGCCGACCAAATTACCAATCGTGAAAAAAACTATACACCAAACATTAAGCTTAGTGGGTTTTTAATTTTTTGCATTGGTCTTGCAAAAAAAACAATTATTGCCAATACCTTAGGTATGCAAGCCGATGCGGTTTTTAAATTAGGTAACGAGCATATTGATACTGCTGCCGCTTGGGTAGGAGCAATTGCTTACACCTTTCAAATTTATTTTGATTTTAGTGGATACAGTGATATGGCGATTGGCTTAGGTAAAATACTTGGGTTTAAATTGCCCGAAAACTTTAATAATCCTTATACTTCTGCAAGTATTACAGAGTTTTGGCGCAGATGGCATATTACCTTAGGCACATGGATGAAAAATTATTTATACATCCCATTGGGTGGTAATAAAGTTTCTTCAACTAAATTGTACCGTAACTTAATAATTGTTTTTTTGTTGAGTGGTTTATGGCATGGCGCCAGTTGGAATTTTGTATTCTGGGGAGCATATCATGGTTTATTTTTGGTTCTGGAACGTTTGTTTTTAGCAAAAGTATTTCAGAAAGTTGGCAAATTTGTTGCCGTACCAATAACATTTATAATCATTATAACCGGATGGGTGTTGTTTCGATGCGAAGATCTGAAACTAGCAACTCATGTCATCAAGCAAATGTACAGTTTCAATTTCTTTGCCGGCAAATTTGTATTAAACAACGATTTTTTAGTTATGGCCATATTAGCATTAATTATTTCTTACTTCGCAATTTTACCAAAAACAAAATCGATGCAAGAAAAGGTGTACGGAGAAGTGTTTTCTAATTCAGGAAAATGGATAGCTTTATTGGGAGGTATTGTATTATTTTATATTTCATTAAGTTTTGTTTCAGCATTAGATTTTAACCCCTTCATCTATTTTAGATTTTAATGGCCGGTAAAATAAAAACATATTCTATTCACAGCATTATTGCATTAATTGCAATTGCTTTGCCATTATTAATTTCGTTTACTAAAAAGGATAATAAACCAAATTTAATTGGATTAGTGATTAACGACGAAAAACCGAAATTTTCTGTCTCAACTTGGCTAGATGGCTCTTACCAAAGTGGAATGGAAGATTATAATAACGACCATTGGGCCTTAAAAGAAAAAATGGTTCGAATCAACAATCAGTTCTATTATAATTTCTTTAATCAAATTCGTGTAAATGGTTTTGTAATAGGTAAAGAGGATTATGTGTTTAGTGAAAATTATATTTTTTCGGCATTTGGCGATGATTTGTTAGCGGAGGAAAAAATTATTGATTTATTGCAAAAAGCAAAAGTCGTTCAAGATACTTTAAAGAAAAAAGGAATTGATTTATTGTTGGTTTATGCCCCCGGTAAAGGTGCCTATTGCAAAGAGTTTGTACAAGATAAATATGTGCATTCTATTAAAAATACCAATCATAATTTATTTGTAAGCAAAAGTAAAAAACTAAATGTAAACCATTTGGATTTATATACTTATTTCGAGAACTTAAAATCAAAAACACCTTATCCTTTATTTCCAAAATTTGGTCACCACTGGAGCTATTATGGCGCTTGTTTGGCAAGTGATACAATTATTAAACACATTGAAAAATTACACGGAAAGGATTTACCCAATATTGTTTGGAGTCAGGTGGATGTAGTTGATACTTCTAGAAGTCGTGATGCAGATGTTTTAAAAAGCATGAATCTGTTAACCTCTCCTAGTCAAAATATGAAATTGGCGTATCCGCAAATAGCTTTTGAAAATGATAGTTTAAAAAACACAACGCGTGTGCTTACCATTAGCGATAGTTATTGGTACGATCAGGTATACATGGGTGTTCCGCAACAATGTTTTGCAGGTGGACAATTTTGGTATTATTACAACAAAGTAATTCCTTCGCCCATTCCTGGCGAAAAAGTAGAAGTTTGGCAATTGGATTTAAAACAAGAAATTGAAAGTAACAAGGTAATTATGTTGTTATATAGTGATGGTAATTTGCCTAAGTTTGGTAATAATTTTATTTACGATGCTTACGAATTATATACTTCGCCAAAAACCTATTATGCCCGCAACGAAAAAAATAAACAAATTCAAACTTATGCCAAGCAAATCCGCGAGGCCCCATTATTATTAAAAAAAGCAACGGCAAAAAGCAACGATTTACAAATACCTTTAGACAGCGCCATAAGATTGGACGCAATGAAAATGGCAGGATTTATAAAATAAATAAAAAATAAAATGAAAAAAATTCTATTCCTATTACTCGTAATATCTTTTGTTTCCAGAGCAGATGAAGGCATGTGGATGCCTCAATTAATCGAAGCATTAAACATTAAAGACATGAAAAAAAATGGTTTTAAACTTTCTGCTGAACAAATTTATAGCATTAACAAAGCCAGTATGAAAGATGCCGTTTTAATATTTGGTGGGGGGTGTACAGGAGAAATAATTTCTACTAAAGGTTTATTGTTAACCAATCACCATTGCGGATTTTCTTCAATCGCCGGATTAAGCACCGTTGATAAAGATTATTTAAAAAACGGCTATTGGGCCATGAAAGCCAATGAAGAACTATATTGCAAGGATTTAACTGTAACGTTCATTAAACGTATTGAGGATGTAACAGCAAAGGTAATTGCAAACTTAAACTCAAATTATTCAGAAGTACAGAAAGATTCTGCGATTAAAGCCACCATAAAAATTCTTGAAAAAGAAGCAAAAAAGGATTCGCCTTACGATGCATTTATTCGTCCGTTTTTTTATGGTAACGAATATTATTTATTTATTACCGAAACATTTAAAGACATCCGTTTAGTTGGCACACCGCCTGAAAGTATTGGTAAGTTTGGTGATGAAACAGATAATTGGGTGTGGCCACGTCACAATGCTGATTTTAGTATGTTTCGCATTTACGCTAATAAAGACAATAAACCTGCTGAGTATAGTGAAAGTAACGTGCCATACACACCTTTGCATTCTTTTCCTATTTCATTAAAAGGGTACGAAAAAGGCGATTTTACTATGGTGTATGGTTTTCCGGGAAGAACTCAAGAATACTTAACCTCTTATGCAGTTGACTTAGTGATGAATCAACAAGACCCCATACGAGTTAAATTGCGTGAAAAGCGTTTAGCGATTATGGAAGGCGATATGAAAAACAATGACACCATTCGCTTAATGTATACCGCAAGATATGCAGGTGTTGCAAATTATTACAAAAAGTGGAGCGGAGAAATGTTGGGTTTGAAAAAATCGAATGCGGTTGGCCGTAAACAGCAATTAGAACAAGAATTTTTAAATTCTTTAAGCGCAGATGCAACTAAAAAGGAAAAATATACAAACCTTTTAAACCAGTTTAAAAAAATATATGTAGAGTATGCACCTCTGAGTATGCAATTCGATTATTATACAGAATGTTTGATGGGTATTGAGTGTTTTAAGTTTGCGGTAAGTAATCAAACATTGTTTACCGAGTTAAAAAAGAAACAAGCCGGCTTGGAAAATAAATTTGACAAGGTTTTAAATGATACAAAAGCTATTATTCCATTTAAAAATATTAATCCTAGTACAGATAAAAAGTTGTGTGAGGCCATGTTGGCAATATATGCCCAAGATGTAGAGTCTGTTATTCGCCCACCCTATTTAGATTCTTTATTTACAGTGTATAAAAATGATTCGAAGGCAATAGCCAATTTTTTATACAGTAATAGTAGCTTTACCGACAATAAAAAAGCAAAATTAATGTATGATGATTTTGAGAAAAATTATCAACTCTACGAACGTGACCCATTGTATATGTTGGCGGTTGATATGTTGAAGTATTATCAAAAAACCGTTACCCCTCAAGTAAATTATTACGAATTACAAATAAATGAATTACAAAAAGAATATGTAAAAGGACTGCGTGAAAATTTAAAAAACAAGAAGTTTTATCCTGATGCTAACAGTACATTGCGTGTGGCTTATGGTAAGGTAGATGATTATTCCCCAAGAGACGGGGTACAAAATTTACATTACACTACTATTGATGGTTTGGTAGAAAAAAATAAAACAGGCCTCGAAGATTATTATGTAAAACCTCGATTATTAGAATTGTATCAGAAAAAAGATTTCGGTTCTTATGTTGACAAAAACGGTAAATTACGGATTGCATTTATTGCAAGTAATCATACTACTGGGGGCAATAGCGGCAGCCCTGTAATTAATGCAAAGGGCGAATTAATTGGCACTAACTTTGATAGAAACTGGGAAGGTACTATGAGTGATATTAATTACAATCCAACATTTTGTAGGAACATTGTTTTAGATGTGAGGTTTACACTATGGGTAATTGACAAGTATGCCGGGGCAGGTTATTTATTGAATGAAATGAAGTTGGTTAAATAAATTTGAAACTATTCATTAAAATATTTTTTATTTTGGCTTTGGCTTTACAAACAGAGATTGTTCAGGCTCAAGAGCCCAAAACAATTAAGGTAAAGAAGGAAAGCAATTTAGTAAAAGCCGTTTTTGACAATACCGAATTTAAATTAATTGTGGTTGACCGATTTGGAAACCCGAAAGACAATAGAATTGCATCTTTTAAATTGTACGTTAAAACGAAAAAAGATACAAAGGAATTTCAGGGTTTTAGCAACAGCTTGTCCCCAGAAATGATAAAGTATTTGAATAAGTTGAAAAAATCAGCAAAATTATTTTTTACGGAAATTAATGTGGAAGAGGATGATACTCACCTCATAAAATTGCCCGATGCTATTGATCAATGGTTCCCTAATTGCGAGAATTGTAAATAATTAATTACAAAACTTACCACTCTTCTTTACCTGAATTAACCTCTAACTTCATAGCAGCCTTTAAATCATCAGTTAATATTTTAGCATATGCAAAACTTTCAGAACGAATGTGTTTCCAAGTTCTATCATTAATTGACATGGAGCCTGCTTCAGGAACTTCGGCATAAATGTCGCCGCCACTCATGCCCTTTTTAGTGGCTGCGTGTTTAATATTTTTAATGGTGTAGCGGTATTTGCCTTCCTTAGCTTCTACAACAATATCCATAGTAATCTTTCCATCCACATCGTTTTCAGGATTTAATTGTTTTTGTTTAAACACAAAAGTAACATTACAAGAAACTGATTTCCCTGAATTTGTTCCCCCTGCCTTAACAAATTTTTTTGTTTTTAAAGTGTACCAGTTTTGGGCGCGTTTTAAAATTTCTGCTTGAGGTGCTGGCATTAATGGCGGTAAAGTGTCAGGCACTTCTTCAACAGGAGTTTCTACAACCACTGGTTTTTTTATAACTTTTCCTTTTTTATCTTTAACCTCCGCCACTGTAGGAGTTACAACTGCAGCTTTGGGTGCATATTTGGCACGTTCAACTTCAAGAGTTACAATATCACGAATCATTTTTTTCTCGTCTTCAATCTCTTGGGAAAAAGAAATGAAAGGTGATGATAGTAAAGCCAAAAATATAAGTTTTTTCATTTTAGTAGTTTTGTCAATTTATACTCTATTATTGTGCCGAAAGTACAAAAATAAACTTTTTTAGTAAATTTTAGCATATTGATTAGGGTTTACTTCAGCCATTAAATTGTAAATAATGTCAAATACATCATCCGCATTAGGCTTGCTAAAATAATCCCCATCGCTACCATAAGCTGGGCGGTGTTCTTTACTAGCTATTGTAATAGGCGCTGAATCCAAATGTAAATACCCTTTTTGCTCTTCTACAATTTTTTGCAAAATGTAAGCACTTGCGCCTCCAGGCACATCTTCGTCCAAAACAACTAGACGGTTAGTTTTTTGTAAAGAATTTATTATACTATGGTTAACATCAAAAGGTAATAAAGTTTGTATATCGATTAACTCTACGCTAATATTAAATTTTTGTAAGTGTTTGATGGCATCTTGCGCCACACGAACCGAACTACCATAGGTTACTAAGGTAATATCTGAACCTTCCTGCAATATTTCGGGGATGCCTAAAGCCACCTTATATTCACCAAAATTACTTGGTTGTTTTTCTTTTAATCGGTAGGCATTTAAAGGTTCAATTACCAAAGCAGGTTCATCACATTCCAACAAGGTGTTATAAAAGCCTGATGCAATGGTCATGTTTCTTGGCACACAAATATTAATGCCTCGGCAAGCATGCACAATCATACCCATTGGTGAACCGCTGTGCCAAACACCTTCTAAGCGGTGTCCGCGGGTACGAATAATAACCGGAGCTTTTTGCCTGCCTTTGGTACGCCATTGAACGGTAGCTAAATCGTCGCTCATTAATTGAAGTGCATACAATAAATAATCTAAATACTGAATTTCGGCAATCGGACGTAAGCCGCGCATAGCCAATCCTATGGCCTGACCCATTATGGTCGCTTCACGAATACCAGTATCAAACACACGGTGCTCGCCATATTTTAGTTGTAACCCTTCTAAACCTTGGTTAACGCCACCAATTTTACCAGAATCCTCACCAAAAATCATTACTTCAGGATATTTTGACAGAATAGCATCAAAATTATCACGTAGTATTTCGCGTCCATCCATTAACTTATCATCGCTATAAACAATTGCAGTTGGCATGCTATTTTTTACTTGTTTATTAGATTGTGAATGTAAATGCGAACTGTATCGATCGTTGTTTTCAATCTTCGAATTTTGTAACCAGCTTATTAAATTTTCTCTTGCCGAAGAATTTGAGTTGAACGATAAACGTAGTGCGCTTTTTACTGAAGTATGTATATCGCGACGAATCGGTTCTTTTATAGATTTTAATTCTTTTGCAATGCCTAAAATTTCCTTACCACCAATTTCTTCAAACAAAGCACATACCTGCCCAACTTCATTTTTTATTGGTGTTAAATAATTTGTCCAAGCTTCTGTTTTTGCTTGTTTTACAGTTTCTTTAGCCCCTTCTTCAATGGCGTTTAATTCTGCGTCAGTAGCTAATGCGTTCGCTATAATCCATTCACGCATCTGTTTAATGCAGTCAAAATCCAGTTCCCATTGCAAACGTTCCTTACTCTTGTAACGTTCGTGGCTTCCACTGGTGCTATGCCCTTGTGGCTGAGTTACCTCTTCTACGTGCACTAAAACCGGTACGTGTTCTTCTCTGCATACTTTTACCGCTTTTTCGTATGTTTCGCACAGATGAGCATAATCCCAGCCTTTAGTTTTAAATATTTCATAGCCTTTTCCGCCATTTTCGCGTTGAAAGCCCTTTAAAACTTCGCTGATACTTTCTTTGGTGGTTTGATATTTTTTAGGAACAGAAATACCATGACCATCGTCCCAAACGCTTATAAGCATTGGCACTTGAAGTACGCCGGCAGCGTTAATGGTTTCCCAAAACAAGCCTTCGCTAGTACTGGCATCGCCAATAGTACCAAAAGCTACCTCGTTACCTTTGTTGCTGTAGTCTGAAAAAGGAGTGTTATGCAAATCTTTATTAATTCTATAAAAATGTGAGGCATACGCCAAGCCCAATAAGCGCGGCATTTGTGAAGCAGTAGGAGAAATATCACTGCTTGAATTTTTTTGATTTACAAGCGCTTTAAAAGAACCGTCTTCGTTTAAACTATGTGTGCCAAAGTGACCACCCATCTGCCGTCCGCCACTCATGGGCTCAAAATCAATATCGGTATGGCCATATAAGCCTGCAAACCATTGTTGTAAATTTAAAGCGCCAATAGCAAACATAAAGGTTTGGTCACGGTAATAACCACTTCTAAAATCACCATTTTGAAACACTTTACTCATGGCAATTTGCGCCAATTCTTTACCATCACCAAAAATTCCGAATTTAGCTTTTCCGGTTAAAACTTCTTTACGACCTAATAAACTAGCTTGTCGGCTTTCATTTATAAGCTTAAAGTCGTGTAAAACAATTTTTTTAAAATCGTCGAAACTAAGGTTTGCTTTTTCTGCGGCGGTATCTTGCTTTCCCATGGTAAATAATGCTATATCACAAATATAATAGAATACCGTTAATGGAGAAAATATTTTGAGATTTTATTTTGAGGATAGAATTATAATAAATTCTAGTGACTTTGAGCTTGATGGACTATTGTTTGGAAAAAAAGCTTAATAAAAGAGAACAATAAAATTACAAAATGTCAGGGCTATTTTTAAATACTAAATTCTTGGCAGGTTAATTTTAATTGTGGTAAAATCGCCCTAATGATTTTAAAAGTTGTTTAGCGTTAGGTTTAATTAAAACAAGCTCAATTGGCTGTGACCGGCTTTGTAATTAAAAAGAGAAGTGTTAAGGTTTAAAGAACCCTCACTTTTCATAAAACGATTTTTAGATAAAGTAAATAACTGTTTAATGCTTTCTGCCATTTTGCCTTGCCCGCGCATACGCACACCAAACCTACTATCATTTACATTACCACCATGGGCGTCACAAATTTGATTCCATACTTTATCAGCTCTGTCGGGGAAATTTTTGAGCAACCAATCTTTAAAAATAGGACCAATGGCTCCGTTTAAACGAGCAATGGTAAAGCCCGCTGAGGTGGCACCAGCCTTTGCTGCTTGTTCAATAACATCTGGTATTTCGTGATTGTTAATACCCGGAATAATTGGTGCTACCATTACTCCGCAAGGGATGTTATTTTGCGATAAAGCCTCCAATACTTTAAAACGGTTTTTATAAGTTGCCGTACGGGGCTCTAATTTTTGGCGCATATTTTCATCAGTTCCGGTAATCGAAACCATTACATATACTAAATTAAATGCGGCGAGTTCTGAAAGAATATCCATATCGCGGGTAACAAGTGTATTTTTTGTAATTACACCCACAGGATGTTTGTATTTTAAACACGTTTGTAACACACGTCGCGTAATTTCCAGTTTTTTTTCAATGGGTTGGTAACAATCGGTATTGCCCGACAGCATAATCGGTTTTGGGACCCATTTTTTACTGCTGAATTGTTTTTCCAACGCTTCAATAATGTTTTGTTTTACAATTATTTTTTGTTCAAAATCAAGGCCGGCGCTGTAACCCCAGTATTCGTGAGTGTTTCTGGCATAGCAATAAATGCAACCATGTTCACAACCTTGATAAGGGTTTAAAGAATAATCTAAGCCTATATCCGGACTCTCTACCTTGTTAATAGCTGTTTTTGGGTAGGTGTAAATAATTTCTGTTTTTTCGTTTACTAAAAACGCTTCATCTAATACCTCTAAATAGTCTTGAGAATAATGCAATTTGCTAAACTTACTAGTGGTGTTTAGTTGAGCGCCTCTGCCTTTAAAATATTCGTTTTTTTCTACCATCATTAATACAAAGGTAGATGGTTTAATAGCAATTGATTGCTATACATTGTAGCAAATTTTTAAATCACAAAAACATTTTGATTTACGCATACAGTGCTAATTTTTTTTTCTTTTCTAACGGTGTATTTTCTAAATAGACTTTGTGGTTTAGCTTTAAATAACTTGGTATTGTGCTAAAAAAATTAATGAAATACAAATTAAGAAAACTGCAAGAATGGTATTGGTAATTTTTATATCTTTTAATTGGAATAAAAAATCGCCAATAAAAAAAGATAAGGGAAAGGCGAAGGTTAAGATGATGTTTGAACTGTTGGATCCTCCGGCAAAAAAACCAAAACTTGAAAAGAATAAAATCCATAATAAAATAAATTTAGCCCGTTGTTTTTTTACCGTGTTGCCAAAGCCTTTCAGTAAGTTTGAAAACACCGAAAAAAGAAGTAATAAAAATAAAAGTAATGTTAATGGTAAATAGTATTCACTAAAAGAAGGCAATTTAAAATTTGAAAAATACAAACCGGTTGAGCTTATAAAATACCATAAACTAAAATCGCTCAAATAACTAATACATTCAAAAATAAAAATTGGAGTTACAAAACCTAAAATGCTTATTACCCAATCGCGCCAATAAAAAGGACGTAGTATTAATAAGATAATAAAAAACAATGGAAAACTGATGATGCTCGAAATGGTAATGTAGGCTGATAAACTTAACCAAAAAGCAGCGGCAAACAATTGATGGAGTACTTGTTCTTTTCTATAGGTATCCAATAATTTATAAATGGAATATAATATGAATACATTTGTAAATGCTTGGGGGGTAATTTGGAAAGAATTAATGGATGCACTGCAAAGTACAATGTAAATAAATACCGGAAAAAAGTTAGATTTATCTACAATCTCTTGATTGATGGTAATAATATTTACTAAAAAACCGCCTAATAAAATAAATACATAGTTAATAAGAACTATAAAAAGTTTAGAGGTTATTTTATCGGCAAAATAATTGTAAAACAGGTTAGGATAATTGTTATTTTCCACTGCAATTGATGAAAACAAGGACAATAGCACAAAAACTAAAATAAAGCCCAATGCCAAAGGCAAACCACTTCTTATTCCTTTATTTAAAGCACTGGCAAACACAATTTTTTTATTTAAAACATTTGGTTATTTTTGCAATGTAAACATACTAATTAATATAAATTATGAACGCTTTATTTATAACCTTAATGGTAACTTGGACAGATATTTTTGAAGGAATTGGCAATTTTTTTGAATGGTGCTTTAAAGGTATGCGTAAAATAGAGCCGGTACCAAATATTTTAATTTCAGCTTTTGTTATTGGTATGTTGGGTTACTGGTGCATGAAGATTGTAAAATACAAAAAAGAAGCGCAGCGTAACGGAACTATTGAATAGTTTCTATAGATTCTTTAAAAGGGTTACATGCCCATAATGCACTTCATTAGCTTCTGATACTACATTTTTAAAGGTAATGCGCCAAACATACACATCTTGTTTACATTCTTTGCCTTTGTAGAAACCATCCCAGCCTTGCTTTGGATTATTTGTTTTAAAAATTCGTTCGCCCCAGCGATCAAAAATTTCAAACTCGTAATTAATTACACCAATGGCTATTGGCATAAAATAATCGTTTAATAAATTATCGTCTGGCGTAAAACAATTCGGAATCCAAAATCTAAATTCAGGTAATATTTTTACAGTTTGTTGAATGACATCAGAACAACCATAGATATTATTAACTACTTGAGTTATTACGTAATCACCATAATCTTGGTAAACGTGGGTTTCGCTTGGGTAACCGGTTCCGGTGCCATCCCCAAAAGTGTAATTCCAGTTAGTAACGTCGCCACTGGCGCTGTTATTAATAAAAATAGCCGGGTCGAAAATAGTAGTGACCTGCGGACTAAACGTAAACCCTGCAAAAGGTTTAGGGTTAACAGTAATGTTACTCACAGCAAAAATACTGGTATCAATACATAAACTTGTTGTTTTTACAGTTAAAGTAACACCATAAACACCAGGAGGAGAAAATGTTTCGGTGGGTTCAAAAGCGGTTGAAGAATTTCCATTACTAAACTGCCAAAAATAACTAAGGGGCAAATAGCTACTACTACCATTGCTAAACGCAACTTTGGCAGGGTCACACAAGTTTGTTCCTAAATTATTAATTTGTGCTTTTGGTCTTCCAATAACCCTAACGCTATCAACCATCGAGTCGCGACACGCAAATTGTTTTGCTAATAATTTTACAAAGTATAAGCCCGCTTGATTAAAAGTGACATTATTCACTGTTAAAGTAGTAGCTGTACTTGGGGTTGCAGCTGAGCTGAAGTCCCAGTTAAAAGTGGTGGAATTTATATAAGTACCTTGTCCTAAAAAATTAAAAGTATTATTTTTAAAACATTGTTTGTCTACGGGCTGAAATTCTATATCTAAAGGGGGGTAAACATAAACTTGTCTTTGACTGGTATCTCCACATAAAGTCCCTGGATTGGTAATAAGAGTAACAATATATTTACCTGTATCAGCATAAGTATATGTTGGATTAACTATATTAGAGGTGTCTGATGTTATAGTTGTAACCCCAAAATCCCAGTGGTATTGCATTGGTCCTAAATTACTGGTACTATTGTTTGTAAAGGAAATTGTACTTCCTTGACACAATTGTGTCTGAGAGGGGAAATCACTTACAACACTTACTATGCATGGCACAATATTAAATTGAAAATCGCGATAATGCGTGTTTATCAAAATGCCATTTCTAAATTCTTGTACACAAACTCCAACCACAAATTGCCCAATTAAATTTGGTTTCCCTGTTAAAACACCAGTGGTTGGATTTATTGAAAAGGCCGGACTACTGGCAATGGGATAACTGCCACTGTAGCCACTAGCGTAATTTACCGGCGAGTAGGGTAAAATGCTTCCTTCTGTAGGACAAGTAGGGGGTGGATTATTACAAAAACTGTTACCAGGAGAGCCTCCTGTAATAGTAGGGCAACATCCATCTGCACCTAAAAAAGGCGGACAAAGAGAATAGACTAGCTGGTCACCATCAGGGTCAATGGCCGAATGATCAAATGTAAATGTAATTTGATTGCATATAAATATTGGTGGAAAATTTTTATAGCGTGGCGCATTATTAAAGGCAAACTCTTCAGGGCCAGGAATTTTTGTATAATAGGTTGAACCTTGTCCTCCTGATTGTGTGAGATTGAGGATAGTATTGTTTCTGCAACACCTTTGATAGGCAATATAATACCCACCTGTTTTTGGAGGCAAGGTAATAGTATAATTATACACTCCTTCTTGCACGCAAATGCCTCCTGGAGTTTGAATACAAGGGCTATTAATTGTTGGAGGAATATTGGTAATTACAGGCGACCCAATATCATATACGCCAACTAAAACATCACCTATCGTTTCTCTAACGGTTATCAGCGCTGGAATTGCTTGTCCATTCGAATTATCGCCATCAAGCGGAGGGATGCCATTAAAACAATCTCTATAAGCTTTTAATATTATTCTATATTTTCCACCACCCAAATCATCGTAACTAATTTCGCCTCCTACAATATGCGTTGCTTTTATTTTACAAAAAGTAAAAAGGATTAACAATAAAAGATATTTTTTTAATCGGCTCAAAATAATCAATTAAATTACAAAAAATTAGTGAAACAGTATAAACAATTTATAAGTGGTATACTTATCCATGCAACTGGTTATATATAGCTCGCTTTTTAACAATTTATTTCGTTAAATTTGTAATACCATGATAAAAACTTATTCTTCTATTTTTTTAATTTTTTTAACGCATTTAATTTATGCTCAATTGCCGGTAGCAAGAGACAGCATTTCAGTTATTGAATCAGGTAAAGTTTTAAAAATGCCCTGGGCTAATGGGATTAATTATTCTAATGTTTCAAACATCGATTTAAATTTTGATGGTGTAAAAGATATTGTAGTATTTGATAAAGCCAACCAGTTTGCGATGGGGCGATTTAGATGTTTTATTAAAACCGGGTTACCGGGTACTACTACTTACAGTGCTAACCCCGATTTGAGTTATAATTTTCCGGCACAAAACGATTGGGCAACCTTTATAGATTACAATTGCGATGGTAAAGAAGATTTGTTTTGTTCAACCACTGGTGGTATTAAAGTGTATAAAAATGTAAGTACACCAACTTTAGGTATTAGCTTTCAATTAATTAAATCTCTTATTTACACCGATTACGATCCTTCTACAGGGACATCCATGGCTAATTTGTATGCAAGCTCTGTTGGTGTGCCGGGTATTGCCGATATTGATAACGATGGTGATTTAGATATTTTGACCTTTAATGTTGGTGGCTTTCAGATAGAATTCCATAAGAATTTACGCGTTGAAACGGGTGGCCCTTGCGATAGTTTAAATTTTGAAATTGGCACTTTTTGTTGGGGAAAAATTTATGAGAACAGTTGTACGGTTGTATTTAATCAGAGTTGTGCCTTTAGACCTCTGGTAGATAGTTATACGATAAATAACACGCTTCACGCCGGCTCTTGTTTAACATGTTTAGATGCTGATGGTGATTTTGATAGTGATATTTTGATGGGAGATATTGGGTGTAATGTAGTTCAATATATGAAAAATTCAGGGTCTACCACAACAGCTAGTATTATTGATACAACTAAATTGTATCCCAACGCAGCTAACCAAATTAAAATAAATACTTTTCCTTGTACTTATTATGTAGATGTGGATGGAGATTCAAAAAAGGACTTAATTGCTACCCCTAACGCTTTTGGAAGTGAAAATTATAAAAGTGTTTGGTATTACAATAATTCAAGTGCCACCAATACTGTAAATTTTAATTTTGTAAAAAATAATTTTCTGCAAGATGAAATGATTGAAGTTGGGCAAAATTCTTTTCCGGTTTTGTTTGATTATAATGCTGATGGAAAAAAGGATTTGCTTATTGGAACTTTTGGCTATTATGATGTGTTATCAAATACGCCTGTACAATCTTCTAAATTAACTTTGTACCAAAATATTGGCACATTAGCTCAGCCGGTTTATTCACTTATTACGCGCGATTTAGGAAGTGTAAGTACTAAAAGTTTAAACAACGTCATGCCAACGGTAGGAGATATTGATGGTGATGGCGACTTGGATATTTTAATGGGAACATCATCTGGGCAAGTACATTGGTTGGTTAATTCTGCGGGAGCCGGTAATACCTGCAATTTCAGTTCGTTTATTACTAATCCATTTACTTTTACAACTACCTCAGGTACGGCTGCACCGCAATTATATGATATAAATACAGACGGAAAATTGGATTTATTAATTGGGATGCGTAATGGCAGAATTGCATACTATCAGAATATTGGAACAACAACCAGTCCAAGTTTTTCTTTAATAACAAATAGTTTTGGTGGTGTAAATGTTACCACCAATACCAATCAATTTGGTATTGATGCTTATGCCACACCATTTTTTTATAACGAAGCCGGTAGTGCAAAAGTATTGGTAGGTTCGGTAAGTGGTCAAATTTTTCAGTATCAAGTGCCAACAGTTATTACAAATTCATTTACCTTAATTTCAAATAACGTAAATAATTGGATTGAAGGTGGCCAAGCCACAATTTGTTATGAGGATGTAAATAACGATGGAAAACGTGATGCGATTTTAGGAAATGCTTCCGGCGGATTAAGCTTTTTCTCTTCTAAGTCACCATTAGTTGGATTAAATGAATTAACGACTGAAAGGTTGAATGAACATGTCAATTTGTTTCCTAACCCAACTTCTAATCAAGTTACCATTGAAATAAGTAATATCGAGTTTGAATCAGCAACTATAACAATATATGATTTATTGGGTAAGGAAGTAATGGTAAAAACACTATCTAAAAATGTTGAAAATGTGGATTTAAAAGAACTTAATTATGGCATTTATGTTTTAAAAATAAACGTTGTAGCAAACGGAAAAACAACACATTCAACTAAAAAAATTGTAAAAAACTAAATTAAGGTTGTTGAAACTCTTTTATTACATAATTATTTTATTAATAATTGTTTCTTGTAAAAAAGATGTAGGTAAAATAAATTATGGCGATTATCCTGCCGATGTAGGTAAAATAATTGCCAATAATTGTGCCACTTCCGGTTGTCATAACGAAACAAGTTATCTAAGTTCGGCCGGTTTAAATTTAAAATCTTGGACAGCTATGTTTGCAGGAAGTACAAACGGTTCTCCAGTAATACCATACAACAGTGAGTTTTCGAGTTTGTGTTACTACATCAATACTTATGCCGAATTGGGGATACAAAATATACCTACTATGCCTATAAATAAAAAGGCGCTATCTTATGACGATGTAAAACTAATAAAAGAGTGGATTAATGCCGGTGCTCCTGATGTAAATGGCAATGTTATGTGGGCAAATAATCCTCAGCAAAAAAAATTATATGTTGCTAATCAAGGTTGTGATATAGTAACCGTAGTAGATGCCAAAACACAATTGCCAATGCGTTACATTTCTGTTGGCAACAAAAGCAGTATTGAATCCCCGCATCAAATACGCGTTTCGCCCGACGGAAAATATTGGTATGTTAATTTTATAAATAATAATATTTTGCAAAAATTTCGTTGCAGTGATGATAGTTATGTAGGCGATATTCCACTTACTCCATTAGCTGCTAATACTGGAACGGACGATGCTTTTTATTGGAATACATTTGTTATATCTAACGATGGTAAAAAAGCTTATTGTGTTTCTTATCAATCTTCAGGAAAAGTGAGCGCTGTAGATTTAGACAATAGAAAATTATTGTATTACATTGGTGGACTTGTTTCGCCGCATGGCGTTGTGCTGAATGATGCTAACACAAAATTATATATTACTGCACAAAGCGGCAATTATATAACAGAGTTTGATACAGCTTTTACAACGTACAATAAAATTTCACTTCAAAATGGTTTACCTGCTGCGGATAATGCAACTTTTGGAACGATTAATTTGGGGATTCATGATATTATACGCACTCAAAGCCCTAATGAATTTGCAGTAACTTGTCAGTTTACAAACGAGTTTAGATTAATTAATATTGCCACAAATTCGGTTACGGCAGTTGCCCCAACAGGATTGTATCCTCAAGAAATTTTGTATTCTAGTGTTTTTAACTCTTATTTTATAAGTTGCCAGGATGATAGCCTTTTATTTCCTAACAGCTTTGGCGTTATCACCAAAATAAACGCTAGTAATTTTGCAGTTGCCAATTTGGCATGTGGTTATCAACCGCACGGCATTGGTTTAGATGAAAATAATAAACTACTTTATGTTTTATCTCGAAATGTCCAATCCAATGGCCCATTACCACATCATACAAGTGTTTGTGGAGGAAGAAATGGTTTTATGAACTTTATTGACTTAAATTCGTTTACTTTACTAAATAAAAAGTATGAGTTAAGTGTAGACCCTTACTTTATAGCTCCTCGCCCGTGAATATAGAAGAACTTTTAAAAAAGCAACCCATATTACTTTTTGACGGAGAATGTGGCTTTTGCAACAAAAGCATTCAGTTTTTTTTAAAACGCGAAAAAAATAAAAAAATGCACTTTGCCCCTCTTCAATCGGAAGTTGGTAAACAATTAAGGGCATATTTTGAAATTAATGAAAAGGTTGACAGTATTATTTTAATAAAAGAACATTCGGCCTATATAAAATCCTGCGCCGCCTTGCGTTTAACGCCATTTATGAAAGGTGCTTGGACATTAATGATGGTTTTTGTCATAATTCCTCCTTTTATAAGAAATGTATTTTACGATTTAATTGCCAAAAATCGTATGAAATTTTTCGGAAGGGTAGAAAGTTGTCAATTATTGCCCAAAGACGATAAAGAGCGATTTTTTGCCGTTTAAACAAATTTTGTAACCAAAAGCTAAATTTTACGTTAAAATCTTTAAAAAGCTCGACTTTTTTTAGTACTTTTACATTCTTAATCCGTTATTATCATGAGACAGCTTAAAATTACCAAATCCATCACTAACCGTGAAAGTGCTTCTTTAGACAAATATTTACAAGAGATTGGCCGCGAAGAATTAATAACTGCAGAAGAAGAGGTAATTTTAGCCAAGAAGATTAAGGATGGCGATCAAAGTGCTTTAGAAAAATTAACCCGTGCCAATTTGCGTTTCGTAGTATCGGTAGCAAAACAATACCAAAATCAAGGTTTAAGCTTACCCGATTTAATTAACGAAGGTAATTTAGGTCTTATTAAAGCCGCTCGTCGTTTTGACGAAACTCGTGGTTTTAAATTTATTTCTTACGCTGTTTGGTGGATTCGTCAGTCAATTTTACAAGCTTTAGCAGAACAAAGTCGTATTGTACGTTTACCATTAAACCAAGTAGGTTCTTTAAATAAAATTAATAAAGCATACAGCAAGTTAGAGCAAGAATTTGAGCGTGAGCCAAGTGCAGAAGAATTAGCGGATATTTTAGATTTACCAATTGACAAAGTAAGTGATACCATGAAAGTAAGCGGACGCCATGTAAGTATGGATGCGCCTTTTGCAAATGGTGAAGAAAGCAGCTTGTTAGATGTGTTGGTAAACTTAGATTCTCCAAAAGCTGATAGCGGTTTAATGAACGAAAGTTTAAGCAAAGAAATTGACCGCGCTTTAAGTACTTTAACTGAAAGAGAACGCGACGTTGTAAAATTATTTTTTGGAATTGGTTTAAACCACGGTTTAACCTTAGAAGAAATTGGCGATAAATTTGATTTAACCCGCGAACGTGTACGTCAAATAAAAGAGAAAGCTATTCGTCGTTTGCGCCATAGCAGTCGTAGTAAATTGTTGCAACAGTATTTAGGATAATACAATAGCATTTAAATAAATAAAAAAGCCCGTTTTTATACGGGCTTTTTTCTGAAACAAAACTAAGAAATCACCTGAGGCGGTTCCATTATCGTACCGCATTTTTTACAAGTACATAATTCTTTGTTTTCGTAAAAGCGTTTAAACTCCCCTTGAAATTGGGTGGCAATATCGGTTAAGGTAAAATATACTTCATGTAAGGGATGGTTGCAGCTTTCGCAAAACCAAAGTAAGCCGTCTTTTTCTGTTTCTTTACGTTTACGTTCTATAACCAAACCAATGGTGTTTTCAAAACGGCGTGGGTTGTGTGGTATTTTAGGAGGTAGTAAAAAAATGTCACCTTCTTTTATAGGTACTTCTTGCATTTTGCCGTCAATTTGAACCTGAACAATTACATCGCCTTCTAATTGATAAAAAAACTCTTCGCTTTCGTTGTAATGATAATCTTTTCGAGAGTTGGGACCACCAACAACCATTACTATAAATTCAGCGTCTTTATAAACTACTTTATTATTAACCGGAGGTTTTAAAAGATGACGGTTTTCGTCAATCCATTTTTTTAAATTAAATGGGAGTGTTATCATACATTAAATTTAGAATTAAAAATTAAAAATTAAAAATTATTTTATTTTCATTTGTCACTTCGAGTAGCTTTTGCGTGCCTTTTGCAAAAGCGTATCGAGAAGTAATAGTGATTAGTTCTCGATACGCTCTCACGCTATTTTGATCGCTACTCGAACTGACAGTTTATTATTAAAACTGAAAATAAATAAAGGGTTGCATTTCGCCGCTCATTAACTGGTACATAACAAATACTGCCAAAATAATAATTGTTCCCATAACAGGTAGCGGCTGATTGGCAAACCAATTACGGTATTGTATTTTAAATCGTTCCGGAATCCAATGAATAAGGTAGCCCAAAAGCATTATGCCAATTACAATTTTATAACCCAATAACACCTCAAAAAACACATCTAATCCCAAATGATCCGTCATTCTGTAGAAAAGAGTACTAACAGTTTCTAAACTGTTACTTCTAAAAAAAATACGCGTAAAACTTATAAAAGTTAATGTAACTAGCATTAACACAAATTTAATCCCTAACGAATTTGTGTTTTTAAATGGCGAAATAGTTTTCCAGAATTTATGAATGACTAAGCCAATTCCGTTTAATCCTCCCCAAATTAAAAACAACCAACTGCTGCCGTGCCAAAGGCCTCCAAGCAACATGGTTACCATTAAATTAATATTAGTGTTTATGCTTTGTTTTACGTTTTTAAATAGAAGTGCTATGGTAATCAAAACCGTTGCAACAACTAATAAAGCAAAAAGCAACCATAGTTTCCCGCTTAATAAAACCATAAATAAGCAAATAACAGTTATAGCAACATACGAACCAATACCCCCCGATTTATTGCCCCCTAATGGAATATACAAATATTCTTGCAACCAGCTTGAAAGAGAAATGTGCCAACGTTTCCAAAATTCACTAGTACTGGTTGCTTTGTAAGGAGAGTTAAAATTTGTTTTTAATCTATAACCTAATATCAAGGCTAAGCCAATGGCCATATCTGTGTAACCACTAAAGTCCATATATATTTGTAAGGAATAACCGAATATGCCAATAATAACTTCTACGCCACTATAGTAACCAGGACTATCAAAAATACGATCAATAAAATTTACAGCAATATAATCGGCTACAATTTTTTTGCAGAAACCATTAATAATCCAGAACAAAGCCATCCCAAATTCTAATTTAGATAATTTATAGGGTTGATAAATTTGATGTACAAATTCATTCGCTTTTACAATAGGACCGGCCACTAAATGTGGGAAAAAGCATACAAAAAATCCGTAATCAAAAATGGATTTTACAGGTTCTATTTTTTTTCGGTACAAATCTATTGTATAGCTTAACGATTGAAAAGTAAAAAATGAAACGCCGATGGCTGGCAATACCTTACCAACGCTGAATGTGGTGTTTAATACTGAATTTGAAAATTGTGCAAAGTAATTGAAGAATTTATAATCTGTTCCCACAACTTGATTGTAACTCTCTGTAAAGAAAAAGGCATATTTAAAAAAACATAAGAACGATAAATTTAAAACTACACTTATCGTTAAAAATAATTTTCGCTTTTGTGCTGAGGTACTTTTATGGATGAGTTTTCCGAGTGTGTAATCACTAAAAATAGTGAAGAGTAGAAGAAGTATAAATAAACCACTAGTTTTAAAATAGAAAAACAAACTAACCCCTAATAAAAAAAACGTGCGTAATTTATTTTTTTTGTAAACGATAGAATAAACCGCCAATACAAAAATAAAAAAGCCCCAAAAAAATAAATGTGTAAATAAAATGGGTTTATCTTGCTGATAAGCGAATATGTTTTTAAAGAATTCTATAGTTATTATTTTTTTGTATTAGCGTAATAAGATTTTATAAAAGCTTCAAACATATAGTAACCTAAAATATTATACCCTTTTGGAGAAAAATGCACTCTGTCTTTTGCTCCCAGTCCAACTTTCGTCCATTTCATCATCGATTTAAAGCCCCCCATAAATTCGTACATATCCCAAACCCCCAAATGGTGTTTTTCCATCAGCTCAAACATAGCAGCATGTGCAGAAACGCTTCTTTTGTTTGCTGTACGACGCTTTATGAAATTATCGGTGGTGGTGGTAAGCAATATAGCAACATTTGGATTTGTTTTTTTGATTACTAAAATCAAACTATCGTAATGCTCTATAAATTCTTCCTTTTCAAAATTTTTAGCCTGAGTATCATTTACACCTAAAGAAATAATTACTAAATCAGGATGTATGGATTTTAACTGTTGTTCAAAGTAAGTACATTTTAAAAAAGAACTGCTGGATGCGCCATTGGCTCCCAAACCTGCAAAGTAGAATCCTGAATTCAAATTATTTTCTAACCCAAAACCAAAAATTATAAAATCTTTTTGAAGAGTATCTTTTCTTATCAAGTCAAAACTAATTGAATCTACCGGCATTTCAAGGTTGAATTGGGTGTAGCCCAATTCTTTTCTTTCAATCCGCTCTGCTTTTAAATTGTGTTTTTTTGCAATGTCAAAATCGAAACTCTGGTTAAAATTGTGATACACCTTTACCGTGTTAAAACTTTTGCAAACTGCTTTGTGAGTAAGCATAACGCCAAAATAATTTGTACTGTCATTAGTTTTTATACTCATGCCATTCATGCCTAAAGGCAAACAAAAACCTTTTGTAGTGCATCTACATTTTTTCCATTCTCCATTTGAAAAAGATGATGAATAGGGTTGACTATTTGTTTTAGCGATTTTGTAAGGAAACACAAAAAAACCTCCACCTATGGTTTTAAATTCGTTTTGTAAGCTATTTAAAAACGAATTGCTCCAGGTTCCGCCTTGAACATGAGAGCCGCCAATATGAGCCACATTAATCGTATTATTTTTTTTAGATGATGAAAGTTCATTCATTTTCTTATATAATTTTAAAAATGACGAGCTATCTTTCGAAAAATATAAATGATTGACATTGTAATTTATAAATGGATACTTTTCAAAATCAACTTGCGAAAGCATTGTATTTAAACAGAACGCTAACAGAACAATTACTATTTGGATTATCTTTTTCAATTATTTGCTTTTTAAATAATTATTATATTCATTAATTAGCGAGGAGTAAAATAAAGTTGCTATTTTTCTGGCGCCTTGTGGACTAAAATGGATATAATCCGTTGCTGCAATTTTTTGTTCTACCCAAGTTGGCATACTGTTTTTTCCACCCATACAATCGTACATGTCAAAAAAGGCACAATCACTTTCAAGTGCTACTTTTTTAATCGCATCGCGTGTCGCTTCCAAATAAGGATGTGTAACATATTCTGTACCTTCTTTCACACTCATATCAGCAGGGCCAATAAAAATAATACTTGCGCCTGGTGCAGCTTTTTTTACAATAGAAATTTGATTACGTAAATAATTAGCATAGTTCGTAGCCATGCCCTCATTTTTAATGCCTGGCATTACATTACCACCAAATTGTAGGATAACAAGTTTTACGTTTAAATAATCATAAAATTGTTTTAACTGACTAAAATTAATTTGGTGAAAAAATGTACCGCTACTACCTCTTAAACCAATATTATCAACAAATACCCCATTTTCTGTTTCTAGGGATACACCATAAAAATCAGGACTATCTTTTCCTTTAAATTTAAACTCGTGTGTTAGTGAACCTTGACCTACATTGTATTCTTTTAAATGCAAATAGCCACCTGCATTTAAACTGTCAGCAGAAACCAAAGCCGGTCCGTCATAAAACTCGCACCAAGTTTTTGTTTGCGAACCGCCATAAAATAGTTTAACTTTTTTATAGTTTACGGTATTGCTACCTCCTAATTTTGTTGTGGTAATTTTTACTTCTGAAGTTATTGTTCCGCTCGAATCGTTTACCGTTCGGTAATTTGCAAAGCGGTTAAATCCCGCTAATGGCCCAAAATTGTTATGTTTTACACGTTTATCTTTAAAAACAAATACACCATATCTGTCCCAATTATTATTGTAAGTAATTTTTGTTGAGATGCTTGGCGCGACCGGCATAAACGAGATTAGGCCTACGCCACTACCACCAAACAAAGCCTGAAGTTTTAAACGTAAGTAATCAGTTATTCTATCACCTTCAATTTGACTATCACCATAATGCAAAACACGAATAGATTTTGGGTTGGATTTTAAATCGGATAAGGCATCAAAAAAATTTTTTAAAACAGATTTGTTTTTGTATTGTAAAGAAGTAATAAGCGTTTTTAAAGTGTCTTTTACTGCGGTCGTATCAATTAAATTTCTTGTTGTGTCAATTACGTTAGTTACAGTATCTAAAGCATCTGCTTCAGCAAGAATTTTAGAAATATCCTTTTTTGCAGTTTTTGTTTCAAATAGCGAGTTGAATGTTGGAAAATTTAATGAAGCATCAGCGGTAAATTTTATACCATCTTTAGGAAAAGTAAAACTCAATACGCTTAGACCTAAAAATAAAATTAGGGTAAAAACTAAACTGTGCCAAGGTTTGTGCATTTTATAAAATTATAGGAAAGAGGCGTTTAATTTACATGTGGGTAAATGAGTTTTACACAATTTAATTTGAATAATTATTGTGATAATATCCATTTAAAAAATGCTAGTTTTAATAAAAATTATGTGGTTAAAGGCACCAAATATTGATTGTAAACATGGCTTTAGCACTCGCTGGGGTGGAATTTCGAAGGAGCCTTATAATAATTTGAATTTAGGAGGGCAGGAGGAAGATGCGGAAATAATTAAAGAAAATAGAAGATTGGCACTTCAACATTTGAATTTATCTATAGATAATTTGTGTTATTTAAAACAAGTTCATGGAAACAGGGTAAGGCGAGCTAAAATAGGTCAATTGGAAGGTGACGCCTTAGTGACTAATACACCAAATTTAGTATTAGCAATTAGTGTAGCCGATTGTTACCCGATTTTATTTTATGATGAAGTGAATAGAGTTATTGGAGCGGCTCATGCCGGATGGAGAGGAACGGTTAGTAAAATTGCAGAGAATACCATTAATAAAATGTTGGAACTTGGTGCAAATGTAAACACTATAAAAGTAGCAATAGGACAAGGTATTTGTCAGGACAGATTTGAAGTTGGGAATGAAGTAATTGACGAATTTGAAAAAAATAGTTTTCCGAATTATTGCTGGAAAGACAATAAAATTGATTTGATTGCATGTAACACTTTTGTGTTAAACGAAAATAATATATCCAAAGAAAATATTTGGGTAATGAATCGTTGCACCTTTGAAGATGATTTTTTTAGTTACCGACAGGATAAAGGAAAAACAGGTAGGATGTGGGCAGTAATAGCATTACCTTAATTTGCACAAAATCATAACATATTTTTTTGATGACTACCGCTATAAATTTCAATCACTGTGGTTTAAGAGATTGTTGTACATTTTTGTAATTATAAAGTGTACTTATTGGATTTGTTATTATAACCTTCTGTTTGGTAAAAATTCAATTGTTTATAAAGAGCCTCATTCTATTGGTTTTATAAAAGATGTAGCTTTTTATTTATATAACTCTACTTCAACTAATTTAGGATATGTATTTTTACTAAGTGCAATACTTTTAAGTATTCTGCCATTCATTCTTATTCGTCACCCTGAGCGAAGTCGAAGAACATACTTCATTACAGATTTTATTTTATGGATTCTGATACTTAACATTAACAATAATCTCTACCCAACACTTACCGGCGGTGATTATTTGCTGAACCAGTTTTTATTCTTTAATTGTTTTTTGGCATTTGAAAAAAATAAAAATTATTTTAAAATTCCTCTCCACAACTTTGCTTCTATTGCCATTGTTATTCAAATTTGTTTAGTTTATTTTTTATCAGCTTTAGCAAAATTAAATAGTGCCGAGTGGCTTGATGGTTTGGCTATTTCAGAAACTCTGCAAGTAAAACACTATTCATTAAATATTCTTTTACTCACAAAACAAAATACACTTAATTCAATTATAAACTATATGGTACTTTTTTATCAATTGTTATTTCCAATTATAATTTGGTTTAAAAAAGTAAAGAAACCGTTTTTAATTATTGGAATCGTTATGCACTTATTTATTGCATTTGGTATGGGCTTAATGAGTTTTGGTTTTATAATGATTTTAGCCTATATTTATTTTTACGACTTTAAAAACGATTTCCGAAAAAAATAATATCTTTGCAATATGTTTACAAACGAACAATTAAAAGACTTGAATGATCGCAGTAGCGCGTTGAGGGGGTTTCTTTGACTACGATAGCAAGAAACACGATTTAGAGTTATTAGAGGAAAAAACACTTGATCCAAATTTTTGGGCAGATTCCAAAAAAGCAGAAAAAACCTTAAACGAGGTAAAACAAATTAAATCATGGACGAGTGCTTATGATAAGTTGCGTTTGGAATTAGACGACCTAAATACCCTATACGAATTTTATAAAAGTGGAGATGCAACTGAAGAAGAGACGGAAGTAGAATTTAAATCCGTATTAAAAAATTTAGAAGCCATTGAATTTAAAAATATGCTTCGTGGAGAAGAAGACCCATTAAATTGTATTCTTCAGATTAATGCTGGTGCCGGTGGAACAGAAAGTTGTGATTGGGCGAGTATGCTATTACGCATGTATTTAATGTGGGCTGAAAAAAATGGATATAAAGTTAAAGAACTAGATTATAATGCCGGTGACATGGCAGGAATAAAATCAGTTTCTATTCAAATTGAAGGAGATTATGCTTATGGATATTTAAAAGGTGAAAATGGCGTTCACCGTTTGGTAAGAATCAGTCCGTTTGATTCTAATGCAAAGCGACATACCAGTTTTGCTTCTGTTTATGTGTATCCGGTTGTTGACGATACCATTGAAATTGATATTAAACCAGCAGATATCGAAATTTCTACTTCTCGTAGCGGTGGAGCTGGTGGACAAAATGTAAATAAGGTTGAAAGTAAAGTGCAATTAACTCACAAACCAACAGGAATAGTGGTTGTATGTCAAGTGGAACGCTCACAATTGGGTAATAGAGAGCTTGCCATGAAAATGTTACGTTCGCAATTATACGAATTAGAGATGCGTAAACGTAACGAAGCCAAAAATGCGGTAGAAGACGGAAAAATGAAAATAGAGTGGGGTTCTCAAATTCGTAGTTATGTGTTACACCCATATAAAATGGTAAACGACCACAGAACAGAATTAAAAATTACCAATGCAGAAGGCGTTTTGGATGGTGACTTGGATGAATTGATAAAAGTATATTTAATGGCACTGGGCGGTAAACAAACCAATAAAAATTAAAAGGTTTAACCACAAAGGCACTAAACCATGCACAAAGAACACTAAGTTTTTTTCTTTGCGCGCTTAGTGTTAATCTTTGTGACCTTTGTGGTTAAGTAAATTATAAAACTATGCAACATCAAGTAAAAGCAAAAAAACATTTAGGGCAACATTTTTTAAACGATACGAATATTGCAAAAAAAATTGTTGACGCTTTACTTGAAAAAGATATTCAAACGCCAATTATTGAAATTGGCCCTGGTACAGGGGTTTTGACACAATATTTAATAAACGATGTTACTAATTTTTTTGCCTTAGATGTCGATACGGACTCTATTGCTTATTTAAAGACAACTTATCCTCTTAAACATGAAAAAGTAGTTGAAGGCGATTTTTTGCAAATGGATTTGCAAAAATTAGCAGGACAGAAATTTAATGTAATAGGTAATTTTCCTTACAATATCTCTAGTCAAATTATGTTTAAAGTATTAGAACATAAACAAGACGTGGACATTGTAGTGGGTATGTTCCAAAAGGAAGTAGCGGAGCGTATGGCTGAAAAACCGGGAACAAAAACCTATGGTATTTTAAGTGTATTATTGCAAGCTTTCTATGATATTGAGTATTTGTTTACCGTTGGCCCAGAAGTTTTTACGCCTCCACCAAAAGTAAATAGTGCTGTTATTCGTTTAATTAGAAATGGACGGAAGGAATTGAGTTGCGACGAAAAATTATTTTTCCGTGTGGTAAAAACTTGTTTTAATCAACGTCGTAAAATGATTCGTAATTCCGTTCAACCTTTATTAGGTAACAGAGATTTGACACATAACTATTTTGAAAAGCGACCTGAGCAATTGAGTGTAGAACAATTTATTGAACTTACAGATTTTGTGGAGAAAAATATGATTGAGAAATTTTAATAATAAATAATATGCCAGAAATATTTAATAGGAATGATTATAAGCTAGAAAAAAACGGTTTAAATTACGAATGCAGTTTTAATGATGAACAGGTTATTTTTGGCGAATTTGAAGAAAACCCACACGGTGTTAATAATGAAATACGAATTGATATAAAAGAATTTGTTGACGCTGCTACCCCTAACGCAATTAATTTTAGCTCTCATATTAAGAATGCTTTTGGCCAAGAAAAATTAAAACGATTAATTATTTTTTTAAAAAATCATTCTTTGTAAATAAATTTTATAAATTGTGTTTTATTAAATCGTAAGTAAAATGGCAAATCAATTTACAGAAACAACACATACCGGAATTTTTTCGCATTTAGGAAGTTCGATTAAAGGCGTTTTTACAGGCCTGTTATTGATTTTAGGTGGTATTGTTTTATTATGGACGAACGAAGGACGAGCCGTAAAAACTGCAAGAGCTTTAGAAGAAGGCTCTGAGAATGTTATTAGTATAAAAGCAGACAAAGTAGTTGACGCAAACAATAAAAAATTAGTGCACGTGAGTGGATTGGCAACAACTACAGACACAATTTATGATAACGATTTTAAAATAAAGGCCAATGCCTTAAAAATTATTCGCAGTGTAGAGCATTACCAATGGAAAGAAACATCCAACAGTGTAACCGAAAAAAATATTGGAGGAAGTACAGATACTAAAACTACTTATGAATATACAAAGGGTTGGGAAGCCTCTCCTATAGAATCCTCTGAATTTAAATTACCTCAAGAACATGAAAATATAAATCCATACACTTACAACGATGAAGTAATTATTGCTAAAAATATAACCCTAGGTGCATTTACATTGCCCGAAAATTTAGTGAATCGTATTTCTAAATCCGAAAAATTAATGCCAAGTGTTTTAGATTCTATTCAATCTAAAACCGCAATTATTAATTCAAATTATATTTACGTTGGAAGCAAAAATATAAGTTCTCCAAAAATTGGTGATTTGCGTATTTCTTACTCTGTTATCTATCCAAAACAAATTAGCATAGTTGCCACTCAAATTGACAATACCTTTGAAGAGTATATCGCTTCCAATGACAAAGAAGTCGAATTGTTGCAAGAGGGAACAGTATCTGCAGAAAAGATGTTTAAAAGTGCAATTGAAGGCAATAATTTTAAAACGAAGTTGTTTCGTTTTTTAGGTTTTTTACTCATATTTATTGGCTTAAGAGGTATTTTTAAACCGCTAGTTGTTGTGGCTAATATTGTACCTTTTGTAGGAAGTATTTTAAGTACAGGCGTTGGTATAGCTTGCTTTGCAGTGGCACTACCTTTATCCTTGTTAATAATTGCATTAGCTTGGTTGGCATATAGGCCTATGGTTGCTGGTATTTTGGTTGCAAGCGCAATTGTTATAATTCTTTTACTAAAACAGCGCGGTAATAAAAAGAAAACTATAACAAAAGCTTAATTTAATCTGGCAAATTTCACTTCCGAACCTTTTGTAAAATGATCAACTTTTTTGCCATTTAAGGTTGTAACACTATTTTCTTTATCAATGGTTAAAGTAATCTTATCATTTGTATTTGATACAATGCTTACGTTTGCTATATCCAGCCAGGATGTAAATGCCATTTTCCCAATTTTACCATCTGTAAATTTTAATAAAATTAATTTATCGCCTTTTTTAACTGGAGATTCTTTCATGCTTATAACTAGAGTATTTCCTTTTTTTGAATCTATTGTGCCTTTTATTTCTTTGGTTTGAGAGAACGAAATAAAACTTGCAAATAACAGAATCGGTAAAATTAGTTTAACTAGTTTTTTCATCATTATTTCATTTTAATGGTTTGACTTCTATCCGGACCAACAGATACAATTGATATTGGCGTATTTACGGCCTTTTCAATGTATGTAATATAATCCATTAATTCTTTTGGTAATTTATCTTTACTATCAATTTGGGTTAAATCTTTGTTCCAGCCTTTTAATGACGTTGTAATAGGCGTTAAATATTTTGCGTCTATATTATACGGCAAATAATCTATAACATGTCCGTCGTGGTTGTAATGCGTACACACTTCAATCGTTTCAAATTCGCTTAACACATCCGCTTTCATCATCATCAATTCGGTAACACCATTTACCATAATGGCATATTTTAAAGCGGGAATATCTAACCAACCAGTTCTGCGCGCTCTTCCGGTAGTGCTTCCAAACTCTTTTCCAATTTGACGAATTTTTTCGCCGGTTTCATTTTCTAATTCTGTTGGAAAAGGACCGCTACCAACACGCGTGCAATAGGCTTTAAAAATACCAATCACATTTCCTATTCTGTTTGGTGCAATACCTAAACCATTACAAGCGCCTGCGCAAATGGTGTTGCTACTGGTAACAAATGGGTACGATCCAAAATCAATATCTAACAAACTGCCTTGTGCGCCTTCGGCTAATATTTTTTTACCGCTTTGCATGGCAGTATTTAAATAATGTTCGGTATCTACAAATTGTAATTTTTTTAAACTTTCTATGGCTTCAAACCAGGTTGGCTCTAATTCAGCTAAATTATAATCAAAATTATAAAACGATAATAGTTGTTTGTGTTTTTCAACCAAAGTATCGTATTTTTCTTTAAACTCTTTTGTTTCAATATCACCAATACGCAGGCCATTGCGTCCGGTTTTATCCATGTAGGTTGGGCCAATACCTTTTAAAGTAGAACCAATTTTATTTTTGCCTTTGGCAGCTTCGCTGGCTGCATCAATTAAACGATGTGTGGGTAAAATTAAATGAGCACGTTTACTGATTAATAGCTTAGCACTTACATCCACCCCTAAACCTAATAACGCATCAATTTCTTTTTTAAAAATAACAGGATCGATTACAACACCATTACCAACAATATTGATGGC
The DNA here is from genome assembly GCA_033763945.1 of Bacteroidota bacterium. Lineage (GTDB taxonomy): Bacteria > Bacteroidota > Bacteroidia > B-17B0 > Aurantibacillaceae > Aurantibacillus. The sequence goes on from JANRJN010000017.1 coordinate 464,188, forward strand.
TGTTGGGTGAAAAATACCACTTGGAATCGTATGCAACACGTGTTTTATGCCATTAAACTCTAACGTGTGACCTGCATTTGGTCCACCCTGAAAACGTGCAATAATATCGTAATCGGGAGTTAGTACGTCAACAATTTTTCCTTTGCCTTCATCGCCCCATTGTAATCCTAAAAGTACATCCGCTTTGTTCATCTTCTATAAAAATTAGACAACAAATTTATTATAAAACAAAGGCTATTTAGCTTGTTTTAATAACTTTTTAATAATAATTATTTAGGCTGCACACTCACCCTAATCCCTTCACTGTGGCTTGTAAATTCAGGGGCATACATACATTGGATGCTGCTGATACCGTTACTGAAATTACCACTATGGCTTACTACCAAAGGATATTCAAACACATAGGTGCCTTTTGGTAAGTATGAAATAAAGAAATTAGTAGAAGCATCTTTTGTAGCTTCGTAATACCCCAAACCATCTTGGTAACGGTAACCGCTAAACACATTGGTTGGTTCAAAACCGCTGGCACGCATATCTTTTAAGTGTACGTATTCCATATCTCTGTCCACTTTTAATTCAATGCGTACTTTAATTTTATCACCCACTTTTAAAACATTACTGGCACTTATTGGTGTAATTACAGGGCCGCTTGCTGTGTTGGTTTCAATAAATAATTTTTTAGATAATTTTAAAGGTGTTGCGTGTGGCGTAATTTTATCCAACTGCTCAAAGTATTGCCAATACACACTTCCCCAACTAACGCCAGCGTCTTTCTTCACTACTTTTACATTACCCATGCTCGGTTTAATATCGCTACCCGTAAATGTTTTCTTGAAGTAACCTGTACCTGCTTCTACTTTTAAATCCTTATCAGTTTTTGGATCTATTTTTATATCCCCTAAGCTAATTTCAACATTTGGTTCGGTGCTTAACCAGTCTGTTCCTCGCAATAGTAAAGCATAAACTGCCTCTGTAGTGGCGCGGGTGGTGCCCCAGTTTTGCGTTTGTTTACTTTTTATCAGCCAGGTTTTTAAATCGTCAACAGCTTTTAAATCCGAACTTACTTCGTCAAATGCTTCAATCATTAATGCTTGCATTTCAATAGGAGCTTGGTACCAGTAGTAACCACCATAATTTTCCTTCCAGTACATTCCCATTTCTTCGTTGTTTAATGAGTTTTCTTTTAACGATTTCATAATATCAGTAGCCGTTTTTTTGTCGTTATAACGATTCATGTACAATGCAATCATTCCTTGCATATAACGGCTATTGTCTAACCAATATTTAGCGGATTGTTTTTTGTAATACTCAATACTCTCGTTATTTTTTGATGCAATTTTTAAGTCTTTAAAATAACTGCGCATATACAAGAATTGCATTTGCGTGTAGCCTAAATGATTATTTTTTAAATAATCTTTATCGTAACGTTTCATGTATTCATAATCTTGTTGCAATTTGTTATCACAAAACAATACTGCTTTTTCAACCATTGCTTTTAGTTTGTAATCTTTACTAAAATCAACTACACCTAGTTTTTGAAGATGAGCGAAGCCGGTTGCAATGTATTGGGTAATATACCAATCCTCAGGTGCGCCTTTAAACCAAGGCCAGCCACCATTTACGGTTTGTGCTTTCTCTAATTTAATGAAGGCAGAGTTTAATTCGTTACTCATTTTATTTAAATCGAATAATAAACCAACGCGTTTTTTATTTTCGCTTTCGTTTTTCGATTGTAAAACCCAAGGCGTTTCTTCTAACACAACCGCTTTTAATTCCTGATTTTTTTCTAAATTAGATAAAAACGTTTCAGGGCTGTTCATTTTCCAACTCTCAAAAATTTGTTTAATTTTTGGTTTAGAGTTTGCAACATAACTTGCTAGTGCGTTTGAATAATAGCGCGCAAAAGTTTGTTCGTTACATTCGTATGGGTATTCCATTAAATAAGGCAAACTTTGTACCGCATACCAGGCTGGGTTGGCAGTAAACTCTAAGGTGTACGCATGATTCTTTAACGTGGTAGAATTATTGTTTTGATTGATGAATTTTGTAAACGTAAAATCTTTTGTTTGATTGCTGCGAATTGGCAAAGGCATACTTTCTGTTACTAACATACGATTAGTTAAAACCGGAATTGGCATTTCTTCGCCATCGCTATAATTACCAGCTTTTGCAACCAATTTGTATTTTATGGCTTGGTGACCTTCCGGTATCATTAAACCCCATGAAATAGCAGTGCTTTGCCCTTTTGCAATTTTAAAATCGCGTGTGCCAATTGTAGCAAATGGTCCGGAAACAGCTTCAATCATTTTTGTTGAGATTTCCTTTTCTGTTAAGGCATCGTACAATTTTAATTCGATTTGGCCACTTAGTTCTTTATCAGATAAGTTAACCACTTTACTGATGAAAGTCAGTTTATCATTCTCTCTTAAAAAACGCGGTGGATTTGGTTGTACCATTAATTCTTTTTGGGTAACCACTTCGTTTTGAGTTTGTGCATGACTTAAATCTTTTGTATGCGCAAAGCCCATAAATTTCCATTTAGTAAGGCTTTCTGGAATTGTAAATTTAATAACCACTTCACCATTTTCGTTGGTTTGTAATTGAGGGAAAAAGAACGCGGTTTCGTTAAAGTTTTTACGGACTTGAACATTGTTTGAATTGTTAGATTTACCGTCTCTGTTGTCTTTCTGATCACCCCTTAAATTCTGTTCTTCACCTGATTTAACTCCGCCAGTAACCGTAGTAGCATCATCCAAAAAACCATCTCCTGGTTTGTTTTTTGCTGATTTTTTGGAAGGTTCTTTATCTTTCTCCATTGATTTTTCTTCAGCTATTTCCATGGCGGCCATTGGCGTGGCTTCGGATTTAGCAACTTCACCTTCGTCGTAATCACCTTTTGACCTGCTTTTTCTATAATGACGACCACCACCGTTTCCGTAACCATATCCATAGTAACTCAATCCAAATGTATTTAAGTAATCGTATCTTAAGCCATCAACATACACATATTTACTGGCATAATAATTTAATACCTGCGAACTGGTTTGGTCTTCTAAACTGTGTCCCCAATAATATTTGCTGTAAAACGAACTATAAGGATTAAATCCCCAATAATTAGCTCTGAAAGCGTCTAAGCTGGCATCATACATGCCGGCTAACATTTCGGCAGCAATTTTGTCACCTTTTTTATTTTTAATCGTAAGTTTCCATTCTTCTTGTTGTCCGGGTAATAATTTGTTTCTAAAAGTGGAGTATTGAATATCTAATTCTTTGTTACTAAAAGGAACTGTAATATACTGTTGATAACTATACACCCTACCAAATTTTACAAAGTGCGAATTGGCAATTAAACCCCCGCGATTAGCTTCAATAATTGGAATTTCAAATGGTTTTAATGAAGGAGATGTTAATTTTGTTTCAATACCTGTTTCGCTTTCTACTTCGTAAATAAGGTTTACATCACTATAACTGCTTGCTATTATGAACTTGGCAGTTTCCGAAGGTTCACAAGTTGTTTTTAATGGTAAGCCCCAAACAGCAGATTTTATTGGCAATTCGGCACTGGTAGGATTATAGATAGTTATATAGTTGATTGATTTTACCTCTGATCCAAATTTATCTTTGCATAATCCTTCAATAATGTAAGCGCCTTGAGCTAAATTTTTAAACTCGTTATAAATTATATTTTTATCTTTTTTAGTATCGAAATTTTTTGTGAAAGCCACTTTGCCTTTTTCCCATTTGTATTTATTGGTTTCGTCGGCAAACAAATCGTTAGGAAATAATTTATAGTAGTCTTCTTTCGAAAATAAATGTTTATCAGGTTGAGCCCATAAACGTTTACGGAATACTTTATCAGGCTGCACTAATTTGTAAACCGTTAGTTGTCCGGTAGTGTTCTCTTCAATACCATTTAAGTTTTGAGTATAAATTGAAATTTTAGGTAAATCCTGAGTATTTACAATTTCAGGAATACTAACGCTCAATTCAATGGCTTGGTAACCCACTTTAAAATAGGTTTGTGTACTTTGTGTTTCGCCATTAATATCGGTAACATCAGCATAGATTTGATACGTATAATTGGGATTATCTTTTTTATTAATTGTAGGGTCGGGTAAGGCTTTAAATTTAATTTCGTATTCACCTTTTTCGTTTGTTTTTATTTCACCGTTGGTAATTTCAACCTCTGTACTTTGAGAATAATAAGGACGGTACCAATACCACCAATACGGATAATTTACTGTACGAACCACTCTGTATTTTACATCTGCTCCATCAACCAAATTGCCCGCATATGCCTTTGCAATTCCTTTTACAGTAACGTCATCGTTTAATTTGTAACTACCTTTTAAAGTATCAAAATAGGTTTCAAATTTAGGACGTTTGTATTCTTCTACAGAAATATGAGCTGTTCCATATCCATCGGTAATAGTCATTTGCCCTGTTAAAACACCTTGAGGAGCAACAAAAGAGCCTGAAACGGTTCCGTACTCATTCGTTGTTAAGGTTTGATCGGCAATTTTTTGATAATTAACATCATAAAACGTAACATGTGTAGAATGATTTGGCATTATCTCTGCTTTATTTTTTTTGCTGGTATTTAAAACAATTGCTTTAAAATAAACAGTTTGTCCCGGTCGGTAAATAGCTCTATCCGTAAAAATGGAGGTTTGAATTTGTGATCGGTAGCTATCGTAATCTTTATAAGAATAAAAATTATCGTTGCTAATTAAATCATCGTTACCACTTTTTATTTCTACAAAAAAGTTGTATTCATCAGAAGAAGTGCCACCTTTTACTGAGGCATAACCCTTAGTATCTGTGGTAAACTGACCTCCTTTTTTAAATTCGTACTCGCTAATTTTGTAATTGTATTTGTTGTGCCATACTTGAATAGTGGCATTTTGTATTGGCTTTCCGGTTGTTCTATTTACTACGTAAAAATCATATTCTCCAGAAGATTTACGTTTGTTTAACGTTGCTATATCAGACACCACATAATTTTGAAACGTAATGGTATTTTCCTTTTGAGAAAAATCTGCTTTAGTACTTGCCAACAACATATAATAACCAACATCTGCGCTAGGTACTTTTACTTCCACTGCATGTGGATTATAATCTTTATCTATCGGTAAATCTTGCTCAAAATTTAATACGGTTGGAAGAGATAATAGTTTAGCTAGTAATTTTTCGCCATACAATTTGTTTTGGTAATTGCGAAAAGTAAAATAATCTGTCTTAACCAATTTAAAATACAATTTGGTTACGTTAGTGTAATTAATTAAAACTCTATTTGGAAGATTTAAATCATTTACTTGTTCGGCATGAATCTGCAATGATACTGCTTCAATGCCATTTAGCATGTTTTGCGCCATTTGTGCGCCGCGTGTTTTTGAGTGTTGCCTAATTATGTCGCTACAAATAGTGTACGATTTTGTTTTAAATTCTTTGTATTCATTAGAATTTAAAGGCTTATAAAGTGTTGATTTTTGTAAGTACCATTCTGCAACTTCGTACTTAATTTCAGACACACGTGGATTTGAAGCAAATTCTTTTTCGAGCCAGCTGAGTGTTTGTAGATACAGACTATCTTTTAATTCGTTTTTAGAATAACTATTTATAAAACTTAAACGATCGAATTCTAAATCTAATACACCATTTAAATTTTCGGTTTTTAAATTAAAATTATAAAGGTCTTGATATAAATTAACGGCATAATATTTTAATTCTAAGCTGTCTTGTGGTTTTGTAATTTGTAATTTTAAAAATTCAGGATAAGGTTTTAAATAGGCATCATCGTTTACAACAAATTGCTGTGCGGCTTTTGTAACATCTGCTTCGCTATTTTTAAAAAAATCTAATGCTCGGTGGGCTAAAAAATCGTAGAGTGTTGGACGCCATTTGCGGGTATCGGCAGTTCCTTTTATTATAATATCATCAAATAACTCTAATTTGGTTGCCTTTAAACTATCAGTACTTTGTAAAGATTCTTTATAATTATGAATGCATCCATTTATAATTGCTTTTAAATCCCAAGTTGCAATATCTTCTTTGTTATACAAAACGGTTTGAGAGCGGTTATAAAATTTCCAACGATTTTGTTGGTAATATTGCCAATACGCATCAGCTAAAAGGCTTTGAAGAATTGGTTTTATTGGGAATTTAACTGAAGCTACTTCTTTTGTTAAATCGTTTATATTTTTTTCTTGGCTAAATTCTTCTTTGTATTGGGCGTATTTTAATTTAAAAATTACCGATTTTACAAATTGTGGGGCATTGTTTTCTGTTTTTGCCCTGCCATAAATTTCTTCTACAATTTTTAAGGCACTTTCGGTTAAACCTTTATTTTCGCAACTATCTACACGTTTCCATAGTTTTGAATAATTGTCGTATTTTCCAAATAATATCACGTTTTTGTTTTTTAATTTGTTAATTAATCCCAGACCCAAAGCAATTGATGCACAACATGCTAACACTAAAACGGCAATTTTTTTAAATGACATAAGCTTGATTTTTGAATTTAGATGGTTTTAAAACCAAAATTCCATAATTTGTAACCAAATTAGTTTATTTTGTTATAAATATAGTTTAATTTATTAAAAATATCGAAATTAGAGCCAAGAAACCAAAAATGGAATTATTAATAGACATCTTAAAAATTATTTTACCTGCAGGCTTGGTGTTTGCCGCAGCTTATTTTTTAGTAAACCGATTTTTAACAAATGAACAAAATCGTAGAGAGTTTGAATTAAAAAAAGCAACACAATCTACGGTTACACCTATAAAAATTCAGGCTTACGAACGTATAGTGATTTTTTTGGAACGCATTCACCCCAATACTTTGGTAGTAAGAGTTAATAAGCTTGGAATGACTTCTCAGGTTTTGCATCAAGAGTTAATAAAGGCCATAAAAAGCGAATATGAGCACAATTTATCGCAACAAATTTATATGAGTCATAATGCCTGGGAATTGGTAAAAAACTCAAAAGAAGAAGTAATTAAACTGATAAATATTAGTGCTACAAAGGTGGCGCATGACACGAATAGTAACGACTTGGCAATGATGGTATTAAATATTACTGCTAATTTAGATAAACGACTACCAAGCGAAATAGCATTAGAATATATTAAAAAAGAAATCAGTCAGATTTTTTAATTTTTCACAAAAATTGTAAGCTTATTTTCACTAATTTTAAAGAGTGAAGATTTTCCTTAAGATACTTTTTTCCACACTATTAGTTGTTTTTGTGGCATGCACTAAAAAGAAAGTACCTGTATCAAATACGTTGTTGGGATTAGATTATTACCCAAAAACACAAGGGAAATTTATTGAGTATGATGTAGACAGTACCGTATATATCGAAATTCCAAAGTCTTCCGTTCATTACAAATACCGAATAAAAGAAAAGATTGCCGATAGCTATTTGGATAATGAAGGGCAGCCGGCTATTCGGTTAGAACGATATATCAAGATGTACAGCTCAACAAAACCTTATGATAGTATACCCTATGTAATGAAAGAGGTGTGGTTGGTTAATGCTACCGATAAAAGTATTCAGATTGTGGAAGGCAATGTGCGTTATACAAAGTTAATTTTTCCGGTTCAGGAAAATGCTTCTTGGAATGGTAATGCAAAAAATACTATCGGCGAATGGCAATATACTTATGATTATATAGATAAAGCAGAAACAATTAACAACAAATCGCTAAGTAGTGTGTTACTTGTAAAACAGTATTTTTTGCCTACAGAAATTTCATATAAAAGTTATAAGGAAAAATATGCAAAGGGCATTGGTTTGGTGTATCGTCAAATAATTGATGTTACCTCAAATACGGTGGTTGCAGGTGTAAATATTTTAGATAGAATTGACAGAGGAATTATATATACTCAACAGCTTGTAAATTATGGTTATGAATAAAATAAGTAAATGGTTAGTGCTTTGCGTTATAGCAATGACAGTAGATTCTACCGCTCAGTTAAAATATTGGGTAAAATTTAACAATAAAACCGGCACGCCCTATACAGTGAGTAATCCTTCCGCATTTTTAAGTGCTAAATCTATTTTACGCCGTACAACTTATGGTATTCCAATACATACAACCGATTTACCTTGCAATCCCAGTTATGTTTCGCAAGTTGATGCGGTTAGTAATGTTACGGTGTTATATGTTTCCAAATGGATAAATGGCGTTGTAATTAGTGTGCCTTCTGCATCTATTCTTACCACTATTAATTCCTTTTCTTTTGTTTCAAGTTCAGGGCAAGTAAATCGTTATAAAATTGATTTGCCAATTGTAGATAAATCGCAGCAAACGCTTTCTTCTACCGAAAAACAGAACAGTGCACCTACGGCAACATACAATTATGGAGGCTCATACTGGCAAAGCAAACAGTTAAATTTAGATTGTATTCATTCGCAAGGTTACCGTGGGCAAGGAATGACAATTGCCGTTATGGATGCCGGTTTTAGTCAAGTAAACGTAAATCCTGTTTTTGATAGTTTGCGTAACCGCGGAGGTATATTAGGAACACGCGATTTTGTGGCAGGGGGTACTAGTGTTTACGAAGATGATTCGCATGGTGCTATGGTACTATCTTGCATGGCAGCTATAAAACCAAACGTAATTATGGGGTCGGCACCAAGGGCAGATTATTGGTTGCTAAGAACTGAAGATGTGGCCACAGAAACGATTAGCGAGGAATATAATTGGATTCGTGCGGCTGAGTTTGCTGACAGTGTTGGTGTAGATATTTTAACTACCTCTTTAGGTTACACCCAATTTGATAACTCGGCGCAAAACCACACGTTTGCCGACTTAAACGGAAAAACAGCACCAATGACCATTGCCTCTAATTTAGCGGCAAGAAAAGGGATGTTAGTATTAAACGCAGCAGGAAATGGTAATGGCAGCAGTTGGTTTAAAATTGGTTTCCCTGCTGATGCAGATAGTATTTGTACAGTTGGAGCAATTGACAGTTTAAGTAATGTGAGTTCATTTAGTTCATTAGGCCCTACGGCTGACGGACGAATAAAACCCGATTTGGTGGCCAGAGGCACAAATGCTTGCGTTAGTTATCCAGGCACAGCCGGAAGTTGTGGTTTTTCAAACGGCACATCGTTTGCAACGCCTATATTGGCGGGTGCTATGGCCTGTTTTTGGCAAGCGCATCCCAACTTTAATTATTTTAAAGTAATAGACACCCTCAGAAAAACAGCAACATTTTCTTTAACGCCTAACAACCAAAGAGGTTGGGGAACGCCTAATATGTGCGCTGTTCCGATTGTAGCAGGAACCGGTATTGCCAAAAATAATTTGGCTAACAATATTATTGTTGCGCCAAATCCTTTTAACTCGGTAATTTCTATCTCTTTATTAAATGCAGAATTTGGCAAAAAGAATATGGTTGAAGTGTATAATGCTGTTGGAAGCATTATAAATCCTTTGGTTTCTATACTTACTAACTCCGCTTTAGAATTAGATTTTACAAATCTACCCACTGGTATATATTTTGTAAAAGTAAATACCAGTAATGGTATGGTGATTAAGAAAGTGGTAAAAAATTGATTTTTTTAAAATTAGCTCAATTTATAATGTGGGATTCAAATGTGGAAGTGAAAAAAATGAATAAAAAACCAAAGGATAAAAAAGTTAAAAACCTACACCAATCTCCCATATTTGGTTGGCTTGGTGTCATAAAATCACACATATAAGCTAGTTAGGGCGCATTTTAAATTCAAAATATGGACAACGCGAATTATGGCATAAACAAAGAATACGGGCATCCGAGAGCAATTGAATTACTGCCGGACGAATTCTTTTGGAATAATTTCAATCAACTCACACCATTCGGCAGCGATCAAGGTGACGAAGCTTTGGCCGAATTTCGGGCTTGGAGAAAAATAAACTCTAAATCTTCATTGCTTAACAGATTGGAAATAATTATCAACGAAATCGGAGAAATGGACATTTTAGATTATAATCAATCATTGCTCGACGAAAAGCTAATAAAAAAGCAATTAAAGGACGAAGATTTCGATTTTGAACAGTGCATTGACGAGCTTGACATTTCTATCATAGCAACAGGTTTCGGACAATTTGCCGATGAAGGTACAATTGACCCTAAAGCAAAATCAATCGTAAAAATTGCGCTTGATAGGCAATGTAAAATGACATATCACGGCTTCTATCAGGACATTGATGCACAAGAGTACCGACGATATTTGACCAGACTACTCGAAACACTTCCGAAAGCCTAAAAACGACGCCCTAACAGCAAACGTGGCGCCACCGCGGACGAGAGACAGCTTCTGAATATGCAAAAGCAATTTTAATTTGGCGTGCTTCGCACAGGACGCCTCGACAAGCTCAGCGCAAGCTATAGTTTTGCTTTTGCGTAGTATATTTTTAACTTCACGGTGGACACACGAACTTGTAGCAACCGGCGGCATTTGAAGGCGGCGGCGCCAGTTCGCCAAACGTTATAAGTAATGCGCCCATCGACATCGGACATAAAAAATAACGGTACGACAAGAACGGGATTCTCTTGTTTAAGACTTCGACATTTTAAGACCTCGACAGACACTGATACGGTTTTTAGTTTTTTTCTTCCCACCGCACATTTCGGGTTTGACAAACCCGTTTTGGCTATTCCTAATTTAGCACATTTGTTTTTGCGAAGAGACAGGCAAAAAACAAATAAGCTAAATTCCCACCGCACACAAATTGTTGTGCTTCGCACTTTGTTTGCACGTGCGCTTGACGCGCCAAAAAGTGCGCCACAGGCGTGTGGTATTGTTGTTTTTATTGTTTTGTTCGCGTTTAACTCAAAAGGACAAATAAATGTTTTGGAACAGCAACGACAAAAACAAAATTACCAAACGCAACAAAATAATAATAACGCCATTCACAACCAAAGCAGACAAAACAGTTATAACCAAGTCGAAGAAGCCAAAACAGAATTAAAAAATACAAAAACAAAAAAGGTGAGTGCTTCGCGCTTTCGTTTTGTAAATGCAAATTCGCCTAACTATAAATTAAAAGCAAATACATATATTAAAGCATATAACGAACTTAATACAATGCTTTCAACCGACACAGCAACAAGCGTAAAACGTGCCGTTTATGTTGTTGAAAATTCTTACTTGCAAAATAATTTACCTTACAATCAATACTTAAAACTTATTCAAAATAATGTTGAGCTTGTAAAATACATTCTTAAAAAAGAAAAGTTAGACCCTACAAATCCTGACGCAGTGCATTACGCCATTCAAAAATTATTTTCAGATACTTTGTATATCAAACAAGCCAACGGAACAATTAAAAAAATAAAACCTTTTCATTACGATTTTAACGATCCCTTTGGAGAAAAAGACCAAAGCAAAAGATACGTAACAAAACTTTTAGCAACTCATAACGGACAATGCTATACAATGCCATTATTATATATGATAATTGCAGATGAATTTAAAATAAAATCTTACATCGCTTATTCGCCCCAACATTCTTATATAAAATTTCAAACAAAAAACGGAACGTGGTATAATTTTGAAACAACCAATGGAAGATTAACAACCGATGCTTTTGTGTTAGGCTCTGGTTTTATTAAATCAGAGGCTTTAAAAAGTAATATCTTTAATAATCCCAACAACCAAAAACAAGTTGTAGCAAATATGTTTATCGAATTGGCGAATAATTATTCAGACCAATTCGGTTACGATGAATTCCAACAAAAATGCGTAGATAAAAGCTCAAAGTACAATCCAAATTATATTTATACAAAAGTAGTACAAGCCAATTACCAAACTGCTTTAACAGATTTGGCGCTGGCAAACGAAAATTATCCGCCAAAAAATCAATTACAAAATTATCCTAATATTGTTGAGCAATTAAATAAAAGAAACGCTTTATACGACGAATTAGATAACTTAGGTTTTACAACAATGCCTGCCGAAGCATACAAACAATGGTTATCTTCTTTAAAACAACAACAGGAAAAACAAAATAGTGAGGATTTAAAACTTAAATTTAAAACACAAATAGGAAATTGAAAGTTACTTTAAAATATGGCTGTATAGCAATTTTGGTTTGTCGCTTTGGCTTCGCCAAAGCTCAAACAGATAGCCTAACGGCTATCTATCAAAATGCCTATACTACTATTAATAATATGCTTATTGGCAAAGAACCTATTAGTTTTAAAAAAGCCGTGTTTGTCTCCGAAAATGCTTTTTATAACAACACATTATCTCACAAAAATTTTGATTTCTATATTAACTACCTCGTTAAATTATCTGAAGCTCATCGTAAAGCAAACCCTTTAAAAAATTATAATTACGAAGATAGCACAGCCGTTGCCATCAGCGGTTCTGTTTTTAAAATAATGAAAGATAGTATGTTTGATAACAAACACCAATTAATTATAAAGCCTTTTGAGTATGATTTTGAAGATACCTTTGGTGAAAACGATTGGACTAAAATGTTTGTAACAAAATTACTTTCTACAAGCACAGGTAACTGCCATTCGATGCCCTTTCTATATAAAATACTGTGCGAAGAACAAAATGTAAATGCTTATTTAGCTTACGCACCAAACCATATTTATATTAAACAACGTAATAAAAAAGATGGTTGGTATAATACAGAAATAACAAGCGGTGTTTTTCCTATTGATGCCTGGGTTATGGCTTCTGGTTATGTAAGTACTGAAACTATTAAAAACAGTCTGTATATGGATACTCTTTCGCAAAAGCAATCCTTAGCACAATGTTTAATAGATTTGGCAAGAGGTTACGAGCGTTTAAAAAAAGTAGATTATTACGATTTTGTTTTACAATGTTGTAACACTGCTTTACTTTACAATCCTCATTATGTAGAGGGGTTACTTTACAAATCGGAAACATTAAAAAAACAATATGATAATTTTAATGCCTTAAGTTTAACGGAAAATGCAAAACAAATTTATCCACAAATGCAAACCACATATATTAACGTTGCCAAATTAGGATACAGAGAAATACCTGACGAAATGTATTACAAGTGGATAACTTCATTAGAAAAAGACAAAGAAAAATATCAAAACAAACAAATTAATCGTACTTTTAATAAAGGAAAATAAGCAATGAAAAAACTAAATTTACTTTTCTTAAGTGTTAGCTTCTTAGTAAGCAACCTTATAATTTCGCAAAACCCCTACGCAAGCATAGGTAAAAAAACTAAACCAATGCTATCATTAAGCAACGGTACGTATGTCGAACATTTTGAAAACGACAGCATTCGCCAAGTAGGTTCTGTAATGATTAATATGCGTACCGAACAAATTATTGCTTTTGTTGATAGAAAAGAACAAGCTAAAAAAAATCACTCTATCACAAACTCTCGCTTTTTAAGTGTTGACCCTTTAGCGAGAACCTTCCCTTTTTATACTCCTTATCAATACGCAGGTAATAAACCTATTAATTGTATTGATATAGACGGTTTAGAAGAATACCACGCAAATGAGGGTCAATTAATTGGAAAGTATGGAACTAATACAGAAATTAGAATTGTTGATCAGAAATATACGAAATTGGCTAAAGCACTTACAACCGATCCAACAATGCCTGCTTCAGAAGTCTTAAACGCAAAGTTGTATAACACGGGTTCAACAGCAGTTTTTGACTCACCTGACGCTGCGGCTATTAACTGGGGAGAAAAATATAATGGAAGGAGTATTGTTGAGAATACTGAATATAACTCGGATATTTATCCAGTAGATATTGATTTTCAACAAAAATGGACTTACCCGACAGCTGATAAAGGAACTGAATTTGGATCAGGAGTTGAAAGCCCAAGCTATCAAAATGGTAAAGCTCCTGAGTCAATTGTAAATGAAATCGGTGAGGAAAATATTCCAAATATACATTCACATGGCAATTATACTCGTGGTTCTGAGAACTTTTCAGATAAAGATAAGGAAACTGGTGGTAATAAGGGTAAGGATATGTACATGACTTCCTCAGACGGCACTTTAAAACTTCATACACCGGACATGGGTCTAGATGGCAACAATCCTAAAGTTTTATCGAAAAATTTACCAAGTAGCTCTAAAAGTGGAGATAAGCGCCAAAATAGCATTGAGCCAAAGGCAACAAATTCAACAAAAATTCCAAAGTAAATAGTTAAATCAATGAAATCTAAAAATAAAATATTGTTACTTAACGTAATTTTTTTAGTGTTATATGCCAAATCTTTCGGGCAAGTTGTGTCAAAAACAAATTATAAATCCATATCGAACGAAGAACAATTAATCTTAATACCTGATACCGCTACAGCTATAAAAATTGCTGAAACTATTTGGTTGCCTTTATATGGTAAAGATATTTATAAAGAAATACCATTTAGAGCTAAATTAATAAACGATAGTATTTGGAAAGTTCGTAGTACTAACAAATATAGAACTGGGGGAGAGTATATTATCAAAATAAATAAAAAGACTTGTTTTGTTTATTATGTAAATAGAGAGAAATAGAGTATTTGTCAAAATATTTAAAGCCCTCGCTAAACTTAAACCACGCGGGTTTGTAAACATATTTTCGCGCTCGTTTTTAATCGCAATAATTTATTTTGGAGCAAATTAAGTTTGCAAATGTTGCTCCGAAAAAAGATTATTTACAACCCAAACAAATTAATGCAGTTTCTACACCTCAAGCAGAATCTGAATTAAAGTAAAAAGTCATGTTAAAATTTCACCTAATAATTTATTTAATAATGATTGGCAAAATTTGTTATTGCCAAAACTCTATTATTGATTTATCCTCATTGAAAAATTCAAAAAATTATTACAGCACCTCAACTGTAATTTCAAAAAAGAAATGTGCCAACTATCCAAAAAATTCATCTAAAAATTCTTTTTTTGGGAGATACTTTTTTTTAGATAAGGAAAAGCCAGACATACATAGTGGTTATACACTAACAGTAGAAGACTCAGTAAAACCATGGAAATTTGGAAATAAAACAGAAAGATTTATTGAGTTAACTTGTTTAAAAAACAATACAAATATTAGTGTAATAAACAATATTAATTTATCAAATGGTTCAAAGGAATTAATCTCAAAATTAGGTAAGCCAATAATGGTCAATAATAAATATTACGTATTCAAAAAAGATGATTATTTGCTTTCATTTTATATTGAGAATGAAAAAATTACTAAATATCGTATTGGTAAATACAACTCTACGACTCAAATAAGTGAGATTTTGAAAAAACATTTAACTTCCTTTTAATTTTGGCGTTCCCTATCGGTCGGGCTTTCCGCTACAATCTTTTGCAAAAGGCAGGCAAAAGGATTTTCGCTTCAATCCCTAACGCAGTTTTGCAATACAAAATAAATGTTTTACTTTTATTTTATTTATCCTTAAAACCAAATTATTATAGCATCAACAACGACCGCGTTTATTTTATAAATTAGAAATTACTTTAGGAAATAACAGCATCTATAAATTTACCGGAAATGTTACACTTTTAAAATAAACTATCAAATGATAAGAGCATATAACATTACAGAAGAACTTAAATACAAATTAATTGGTTCTGAATACTTTCAGTTACCACCAAGTTGTAACCTCGCAATTATAGAGGTTGGTCTTATAAAATTTAGATTAATATTTTCTAACAACGGTGTGGCATTTTCATTATCCGCAAAAAAGTCAAGTAACAATCAATTTCTTGATTTTTATTTTTACAATTGGAATAGCGAAATAATGACTGATTTAAAAAAGCCGATTACTTTTACATTTCAAGGCAAAAAATATAATCTAAACGTTTCAACTAAAATTAATTTTAATAATAATATAAGAACAGTAAATTATACTTTATGGGAAAATTTATAGATGAAACAATTATGCCTAACATAAATAAAATATTAATAGGCGTTGCATTAATACTTATATTAACTGGGCTAGTAAGTCCCTTTATTGTAAAATTAAGTACAGGAAAAGAATATAAAGACCTAGGAACTTATGGAGATATGTTTGGCGGCATTGCCAATCCAATAATCGGTATAGCAAGTTTTATTATTGTCTACGCTGCATTTAGATTGCAAAAAGAAAATAATAAATCACAGCAAGACCAAATTGATACGCAAGTAAAAACAAATGGTTTACAACGATTCGAGTCTACTTTTTTTCAACTACTTACTTTTCATCACGAAATAACTAAAAATCTCAAACTATCATATAATAAAAGCGCTTTATCAAAAAGTACTACATCTAAATCTACCACCACTAATACCCCTGATACATATGGAATAGAAGATTTGGAAGAAAATTACATCACTGTTATAGGAAAAGATTTTTTTAATGAAGCTGTAATAATCTTAAAAAAGTATTATGAAGATGAATTAAAATTATTAATGGAAAAAAGTAGAAAACAAACAGCAGATTTGGAACTAAAAGAAAAAGCAATGATTTCAAGCTACAGAAAGTTTTTTGAGGAGAACGAATATTCCCTTGGTCATTATTTTAGGAATTTATACCATATAGCTAAATATTTGAGTAATTCCCCTTTAATTTTAAATTTTAAAGACGATAAAAAAACATACACGGGTATTTATAGAGCACAACTTTCGGCAAATGAATTGGTCTTATTACTTTATAATTGTTCTGTAAATGAATTAGGTTACCCTAAATTTTGTAAAATTGTAAAGGATTTAGATATCCTTCAAAATATGAATAGAAAATTATTATTAGACCCAGACCATTATCAAATATTTGAAAATTTAAAATAATTATTTTTGGGCGTTTTAACACGCTTTCCGCTACAATCTTTTGCAAGAGACAGAGAAAAGGATTTATACTACAATCGTTAACGCACAAAGCCTTGTTTTATAGCTTTTTTGTATTTCAGATAAAATGTTATAATTTTATTCTTAAAACCCCAAAATCATGAAAAAACTTATTATATTAATTACATTATTTGTTGTGCAATTCTCCTATGGTCAGGAAGAAAAAATTCGGTTATATAATGACTGTGAAGATCAGACTAAGTATAATGCCGCACAATCCTATTTATTAAAAGACAAAATCTTTAAATTTTTGGCCGATACATTGAAGTATGGTATGCTGTCTTCGGCTAACGTTTGGATGTCTACTATTCAACATTCAAGCGGTACAGATACCATTCTGGCATTAGGGGTTGAAGGGCAAAGTAAAAAAAAGAGCGTTGCCATAGTTATGTATACTAGAAACAATACTCATTACTATTCAGTGTGGGAGGCGAAGAACAAACGGTTGGATAGGATAACAGAATTTAAGATTGATACCTCTAAACTAATTAACCGAAAAATAGGTGAGGTTAAGAAAGTTTTGAAATGTATGAAATCTGAATTAAAAAGCAATGGAAAGAAAGAAGTTAAAGCAATGGTGAAGGCATGTGCTAGATCAATTCGGGAGATTATTAAAGCGAAGGGTATCGAGCAAAATTTGGGCGATATTAAAGATTATAAAACTACATTAAAAAATTACTTGATCGAATACCTCAATTGTATGGGTAAAGAAGTAGGTTCGGATTTCACAAAATATCTAGATATGTGTATTGAAAAAGCGACCGCAAAATAGGACTATCTTAAAGTCTTTCTTTTTTGTATTTCAAATAAAATATTATACTTTTAATTCAAAAATCCCTTAAAACTAAAAAATTATGGCAACATTTTCAGAAGTAGGTCACGCAAAAAACGTAGCAAATTTTGAAGACCTTATTACAACTTGCACAGGTTACGGCGCAAATTACAATCCAGTAAACACAGCAATAAAAATTCCCGCACTTACTGCGCAATACACCAACGCCGATAATTTAATTGATAATGTAGTTACTGCCACCGACAACTATAACAAAGCCGTTGGCATTCGTCAAGCCGAATTTGAACCATTACAAAAATTTGCTACCAAACTTGTAAACGCTTATATAGCTGTTAATCCAAGCAAACAAAACATTGCTAACGCAAAAACAATTAATGCAAAAATACAAGGGCAAAAATTAAAAAAAGTAAAAGTAGTTCCGGTTTCAACAGGACCTACCACCGAAAAAATAATTGCACCACCGGTAGTTGAAACTCCAAAAGATATTTCAGCATCACAACAAAGTTACGACCAACTTGTAGAACACTTTTCTAAATTAGTTACTCTACTTTCTGCCGACCCTTTATTTTTACCAAACGAAGTGCCTTTACAATCCGCTTCATTAAATGCAAAATTAATTGCACTTAAAACTTCAAACACAAACTTTAGTATTGCCTACACAGCAGTTACAAACACACGCATCGCACGCGACCACGCCTTATACGACAAAACTGTAGGCTTATGCGATACTGCGCAAACTGTAAAATCGTATGTGAAAAGTGTATATGGAGCAAGTAGCCCCGAGTTTAAAATGATAAACAAAATACAATTCAAATCACGCACAAAAAAATAGGGCATGTCTTTTTAGGTTGAGGCTTTGTCTTTAATAGAAATAGCGTTGGCAACAATCACACTATCAAGTCCTTCAATAAAACTGTTAATGTCGCCAATAAATATGTTAGTGTCTTTAACAAAACTTTTAATGTCATCAATACTATTGCCAATGGCATCAACCAAACTGCCGTTGGCAATAATAAAACTATTAATGGCATTAATAAAACTGCCTTTGGCATCAATAATACTGTTGATGGCAACGTTCAAACTACCGTTGGCAACGTCTTTTTTTTCGAGCAAAAATTAACATATTTAACAAATAATCATTTAATTATCAATAACTTACATAATTAAACCGACAAAATCTTCCAAAGACAAAATGCCTACATTAGGACAACCGACACACTCCATAACTAGACTATGCTACTTTATAAATCGACCTGCGTAAACACTAAACGTATCGACCTAAACGTAAAAAGACGCTTGCGCACGTTTGCAAACACATTTTGTCGCTTCTTTTCAATGGTAATAATTTTTTGTTGGCGCAAAATAAGTTTGCAAACTTCCTCCCCGCCTAAACGTATCGACCTAAACGTAAAGGGCGACCGCACAAAAAAACTAAAAACCTTTTCCCGCCTTTTAAACTCGGCAGACATCTCAAATCATCTCAGACAAAGACGTTCTAAAAATAATTTTTACTTAATAAAATATTTTCGTTCCTTTAGACAGCCTAGCGAAAAGCTGTGTAGGGCGCACTACTTATAACAGCGGTCTCGCGTAATTTTTTGCGTGTTACTGCTCAAATACAATAGTTGGACAAGCAAAAAACTACGCAAGGCCGCAAAACGTTATAACTAAGCCGCTGGACCACGAAATAAAAAACCATTCTGTAAGACAATGGGGTAATTGCCCGACAGAGCTAAACTTAATAAATAATGAAAAGACTTCTGGTATTCATTTTAGTTTCAATTTCCCAATCTATTTTACTTGGACAAACTCAACATGACAGTGCGACAATTATAATTAAGAATGTAAGTAAGTATATGTTTACAAAATACTTAGTTGCAATTAAAGGGCAGGCAACCGGAGGATTAAATTTAAAACCTGGACAAATTAGTAAGTTTAAAATCGCAAATTCAGACAGCAAAGTATATAGGTTCACTGTATATGTAGACAAACAGTGCAAAGACAAATATGACATTCCACCAATAGATTATTTTGCGCAAGTAAATGAGGTGGAAATTAGTGTAGGAACATATACATACCTTATAGACATTGATAAAAAAGACTTAGCTCTTTTGGTTAAACTTGTAAAGACCGAATAAACGCAACTCATATGCCATCGACCGAAATATTTATTCACTTCGAAAGTTTAGCAATTGGACTTTCCCAGTTATTTGATTTAGCTGACAAAATACAGTTAGGCCTTGCAGACAAGAATATTGGACAATATGAGGGTCATTCCTTTTCCCCAGATTACAAAAAGGTAATGCTTGCTTTGACAAGTGAAAATGCGGATGCGTTAATAGACACAATAAAGCCCATTTTAAAAGAAACAGATTACATAAAAAGTTCATTTGCCGAAATAAAATACTTGGACAATAGAATAATAAGAATTGATATATAATTAATTGATATAGACACAGGATGCTTTTGCTTCACAGCTGCTCATATTTAAGACTGATCATTGTTAAAACTGTGCGTAGCGGCCTAAGTTATAACACACGGTTTGCTCCAGCCTTGCAGACATCAATGCAATTGCAAAAGCGGTAGAAACGTTTTTAATTTTTTCTTTGCAATTGCCTAGCAACATTTGTATCTTTATTTAAACATTTCGGTAGACAACGGTTCCAATACGGCCGAAGCAAACCGCGAAAACGTTATAACTAAGCCGCCGGGACATCGGACTTTAAACAATCCACCTTTAGACAATGAGTGACGAAGAATATAAACCTCCTTTTCTTGACTACTCCACATTAAGACTTTCGGTAAAAGAAGCTGAAAAAATTGTTGACGCGAAACTAAAACTGTTCGGTATTGTATTAAAAAGTAAAGGGAAAGCAAATCAAATAATTACAGTTAACGAAGGACAGCCGAACCAAAAAAAATATAAACATCACGAACTTGTTTCAATGACAAGAAAGACTGGCGTTCCGTTTCCGATTCAAGAATACTTCGACAAAACTGACAGAGTATTTGGTGGCACGTTCGGGACGATGTCTCCAAACTGGCAACTGGACTCGACAATTGAATGGGCTGGTTTTAAAAAAACTTTAAAAGGACCGTTTAGAAGTGTTCCCAGCGAACTTGAATTAGCGGAAGACATCGAATTTTACAAAGAAGAAACCTGCATCGAAAGTTCTGAGTATGACTTCGGGTTATGTTACAGGAATTACAGAGCCTTCCTTTTTTCATGTATCGCACTCGTCGACGCCTATATAAACCGACATATAGTCCTTGACAAGTTTAAAGGTAGAACTTCTGCAGACTTTGTAAAACTTGAGAATTCTCGAATTACTGAAGAAAGAATAGAACTATTTCTTAAGGTTTACACAACAACATCTTTTGACGACTTGAGGGCGACACAAGAATGGGACGGGTTTAAAAAACTCAAAGACTTCCGCAATGAAATTGTTCACTCAACTGCGCCATATTTTGGTATCAGCATTCGGGACATGGCTTCACATTTAAATTATTCCAAAAAGGGCATCGGCGGACTTCTCAAGTTATTTCAAGAGTGGCAAGGACGTGAGACTTTGAGTTTTATTGAAAGAATTCGGACATCACCTACAATTCACTTCAATCAAATTACAATGAGAGCCGACGGAAAACATAAGGTAAAACGAATTGAAAAAAAATAAGCGGACACCGACACAAACTGTGTGCGGCGGCCAAGTTATAACAGCACCTACTGGTAATTTTTTGCGGGTTAGCGCTCAAATGCGTAAATTGGACTTAGCAAAAAACTACCAGTAGCTGCAAACCGTTATAGGTAACCAGCCAGACAACGAAAATGAAAAAAGCATTTTTTATATTTTTATCCATGTCAATTCTTAATACAGTATTCGGACAAACGAACACTAACCTTGACACTGACCTAATCTTCATTGACCCTGAAATTCCTG
>JANRJN010000018.1:0-203495 GCA_033763945.1 Bacteroidota bacterium
ATTATTAATAAGCAGTTTTTTTGTTGTGCTCTCATTATTACTGTTTTTAATGGTTATAAAATAAACACCTGCTTTAGTACTTATAGCTAAATTACTAATAAAATTGCTTGTATTTACTTTGGCATTAAAAATAATTTTACCTGCTACATCTGATACAATTACATCAAGCGTTTCACTTTCAGCTTTGCTTACAAGTGTAAAATTCCCATTATTAGGA
Organism: Bacteroidota bacterium; assembly: GCA_033763945.1. GTDB lineage: Bacteria > Bacteroidota > Bacteroidia > B-17B0 > Aurantibacillaceae > Aurantibacillus. The sequence goes on from JANRJN010000018.1 coordinate 218, forward strand.
TTTGGGAATACATCTACCGACCATGTATTGGCTAATGTCTTTTCTGTGCCAGTTTCATTACTACCAAAATTCTGTAAACGTACATTGCTGGCTGTTGCAGTTGAGCAATTTTCTTTATACAATTTTATACTTTTATAAATACTGCTGTATAAAGCCCGGGCTTGATAAACCACCGCCCCATTTAATCCGGCACATAAATCGCAAATATTTACCAAAGCAGTACTATCGGCACTGCTAAAGTTACCATTTTTGTGTTTTATATACAACCCATAAAAGTTTTTGTAATTAGCCTCTACTGCATTAGTTGCCATAACAGCATTGTTATTGCTTTGTGCCAAGCTGGTTTGCCCATTGAATAAATTGTTTTCAATTTGTGTAAACTTATCAGTGCTGGTGTTTTGTTTGGCATTGTAAAAGTTTACATACACTGTATTAGTATTTTTTACACTCGGGTAAGCATTAAAGTAACGGTACAAAGTGGTTTCGCCCACATACAAATCTTGTGCCGAAGGACTGCCAGTGCCAGCTGTCATTGCAGAAGACATGGCGCCACCCGAAGTGCTTGTGTTACTTGGGCCGGCAATGAGTGCATTGCCATTTCCGCCACCGCCTCCACCACCGCAAGAGAATGCACCAGTTGTTAAACTCAATGTGTTTGATGCACCATATTGAAAACCAGCACCAACATTTCCATTCGCAGTAGGAGGTAAACTACCGGCTTTATACCAAAGAGGGGATGCGTGTGCATCACTAAAATCAATATAGGTTCCTGAATTTATTCCTGCTGTCCAAGTGCCATTCCATAGATTATCTTGAGGACTACCACTACTGCCTTGCACACTAATGGTAGCATTGTTTGCTAAGGTTAAACCTCTGGCATGGGTTTGCATGGTGTTGCCACGCCAAAACGTGCCGTTGTTGGCATTGTTAAACTCAAACGCTTTGTAACTACTGCTTAGTTTATTACAGGTAACACTTGGCGAGTTAGTACCTACATTGTTACCAAAATAGGCTAATGCTACTAAGGTATTAGTAATATTTGCAGCACTAAGGGTGTTGGTAGTTACTGTAACTTTATTTAAGGTATTTACTACCTCAATACCTTTTTGTGTTTGTAACAACATATTATCATCCACTAACTTAACGTTGTTATTATTAATAACAGTGGTGTAGCTGTTCATACCATTTACGCTAATGCCTCGGTAGGCTTTATCAATAGTATTATTTTGTATATACAAACCTGTGTTGGCAGCCAGTTGCCATGTAACGCCACTTAGTGGGCTACTTACAAAAATGGCATTGTTTAAATAATTAGTGCCTGGTGAAATGGTGGCTGATGTTTGTGGTCCAAAATAATTGTTATTAATTACCATTTGTGCAGCATAAATGCCATTTTGCACACCCCCACCAACATCATATGCGCCAGTACCTAAAGGGATGTTAACAGCAGTGTTTACGTTAGAAAATTCATTAAAGCGCAGGTTGTATTGAAAACGGTTGGTGTTGGCGTAAAAGCCTATATTGCCCGGCAAAATGCTGGTGCCGCCTGCTGTGGTTTGTGTGCTCCTAAACACCGCTCTTTCTACATTTATACGGTAAACGCTATAGGCTTCAATACCGGAGTGGCAGTTCCAAAAACGATTAGCCACCGTGTTACTGGTGCTAAAACTACTGGTGGCCACTAAATCTAATTTAGCATTCATGGTCGTATTTACTACGTGTTTAATAGCCACACCACCTTGGTATTTACATTTTGGGTTACAAATAATAACACGTTGGGTGTTTTGAAACACGTTGTTTAAACTTTGTAAGTTACTGTTTAATGCATAAATACCATGCACCTGAGCATCAAACAGGTTAAAATAAGTATCTGCTGCATCATCTCCCACTTTCATTTGGTAAAAATTACCACCCGATGTTAACCCCACATTTTCTAAATAGATGCCATAGAAAGAAGGTATAGCGCTGTTGGGAGCTTTAAGGTTAGAGAGGGCTGATCCTAATAAGTTGTAAGGTGGTGTTAAGCCTGTAGTAGAAGTAGCTGCGTAACGTAAATCAGTAGATGTTAAACCAGTTGCTGGCCATGTTGCAGAAGGACCTGTTGTAAAAGTTAATGTTCTACTTGTAAATATTGTTCTTATTATTTTAAACGGAGCGTTGGTAGCTGACTGATTGTAATTAGTAATTTTTATAGCAGTATAATTTTTATTAAACGTAGTGTGGTCTATGTCAATATCAAACAAAGTTTGAACAGTAGTGGTATTGGAAGAACCGTCGCTATAAACAGCCGTTATGGCATCTTCAATTAAACTTTCTTTTGATATTCTTACTCTTCCACCATTATTTACAACAATTCCACTCCACATATTACCACAACTATACAAATGCCCACCACTAATATCAAGTATAGAACCCGATGGAATTGTAATACTTACATTAGGAGCCAATAAAAATTCGCCAGTTAATCCCACACTTCCTGTTATAACAATATTTTGGTTAATAGCCCAACTATTAGAATAGGTACCTGTTGTTAGGGTATTTGTTATAAAATAGTTGGATGCTGCACAACAAGCGCTATTTGAATTAACGATAGCTGTAGTGCTAAATGTACATCCACTGCTATTACTTGCCGTTACAGTATAAATAGTATTTCCAGACGGAGTAACATATTGGGTTGCCCCAATTAGCGTGCCTGGTTGCCAAGTAAATGTAGTGCCTGTTACTGTACCCGTATTTGCCGTAATGGTGGCTGTATAAGCAGGTAAATTACTGCAAAAGGTTGTAATACCATTTGTTGAAAGACCAAAACCCTGTAATACATTTATTGTAAATTGGTTTGATATTGTACATAAACTATTAGTTGGTGATGTATAAGTATAATAAATTGTATGTGTGCCAATTGTTGTTAAGGCCGGATTTACGTATAAAATGGTGCTGCTTGTACCTACACTGTAAACTACGCCTAATGCGGCATCTGTATAAAAACTACCACCAGTAGGTGTTGTTGCACTTAAATAATTTTCTAAATACGTTAAATTTTGATAGGTACAAATGCTTGTTGGCGCATTTGTAAACGTAATTGGTGGTAATACAGCCACCTGTATTGTTTGCGTGTTTGAACATAAGCTGCTATTTGCTGATACAGTATAAGTAGTAGTAATACTGGGACTTACAACGATTGAACTCGTGTTAGCGCCACCAGGTTGCCAAGTGTAGGTCGAACCCGCAAAACCAACAGCCGATAAGGTAACTACTGGTATTGCACTTCCGCAAATGGACGTGGAGGTTGCCGCAATTGTATTTATTGGATTAGCAACTAAAACTGTTGTTGAAAATGTAAGAATAGGGGATGGTGGATTAGTAACAGGAGGTATTGCCACTAATACATAATTAGTTGTAACTGATGGTGAGGCAACTGGGTTTGTGCAACTACCGCAACTAAGATTTGTATTAGGCGTCCAAGCAAGGGTATAGCCCGACAGATTTGTGCAACTATTACCTGTAGCTAATAATTGAACCGTTTGACCTGGGCATATTGTAGAAACAGTTGGAGTGATTGATATTAGTGGACTTATCTCACGAAGTGTAATATTATCAATACCAAAATCATGCCCTAGACCCGAAAATCTGTCTATCTCAGTTAATTCAATAGAAAAACTAGTAACCGGGGTTATTGTAGCTGGCGTTGTAATCATAAAATTTCTAACCTGCCAAACTGATTTCTGAATGCCTCCTGAGGGACCGGTAATACTACAAACAACTGGTGGTATTGTACTAGTAGCAATATCGTTATTTAAAATAGCAGAAGTAGCATTTTTTAGTTTTAAATTAAATTTGTTTGAATACCCTAAACACTGAGTAGAATCATAAGACTGTGTTACTTTAAAAGAAATATAATAATTTGTAGATGGTTTTAACCCAGTTAGCCCTTGCCCTAATAATATTGATTGACTGGCAACACCGGACACACAATATGTGCCAGAGTACGCAGATTGATAGCTATCTACGAAAAAAGCTTTACCTGTTGTATTAATTATTCCATTAGTCATTGGTCCTACAACTAGGGATTGGAAATTTATCGCTGCTTGTCCATTTCCTGTATTTGTAGTATTTAACAGATAATTAGAGTAAAATCCAGTATTTCCAGATTCCATGTTGCCATTTGTTACTAAATTATTACAACAATCAACTACAGTAAAATTAGCCACACCATTGCTTACAGTTCCACAACTTGCAGGTATCAAACTAAAACTAACATTAGACGTTGCTGTAAATGTAAATGGGTAAGTATAAACCCCACTAGGAGAAGTACAATTATGAACAAAATTATTTGATACAGTATAAATATTTGTACCGTCAGTTATAGTGGCGCTGTTTGAAAGAGAAGGGAATTGTATTAAAATAGTTTGCTCGGTACCTTTACAGACTGGAAATCCGTTACCACTTTGTCCTACAATTTTTGGTGTACCCGTTGGAATCGTAATGGTTTGTATTGTGGTCGAGGTATTAGCGCCGTCTGAAACAGTTAAAGTAGCCACGTAAGTGCTGGGTGAATTATTATAAGTGTGTATTGGGTTCGACAAAGTACTGGAGCCTCCGTCACCAAATAACCAATTATAAGTAACCCCAGTAATATAGCCTGGTAATACTGGTGCAATAAATTGTACAGCAGCATTTGAACATGTTATAGCGGATGTTATTACTGATGTGTTAAAGGCAGAAGTTAATAAACCAGGGCCACAACTTGGAAACATGATTACACCCGTAGCACTTAAATTTGCATTGGTTGTTAAATTAAATCGTTGAGCTGTTAAACCAGTTGATGACCATAAAGCATCTAATGCTCCATACATACGTTGCCCTTGTTTTAAAGTAAATGTATTTAAATTGTTATCATCGCTGTATGTCATCATGTCTTCTAACAAGTCATTTTCATCTGCTGCTAAACCAAAAGGAGCATATCCTTCGCTACAACTATTAATAGTGCCAGTTAAAGGACCATTAATTAAAGAAGGTGGTGTATCGTAAATTAAATCACCATCTGTTATAGCTGCACCTGTGGTTAAACCGTAACAACCAGGTGTGCCTCCCGAAGTTGTAATATTTGAACTTGTAATAGTTTCAAACGTATGAAACAAGCCTAAATAATGTCCCACTTCATGTGCCAGTATAGTACCTCTATCAAATGGGGCATACATATTGCTTGTAAATAAGCCGTAATTATTATTTCCAATGATATCATTCCTCATAATTATTCCGTCAACAGGTAAACTCATCCATGGAAATGTGCCAACTCCCATAACACTTGGAGGCATATTAATACTGTAACCTGACGATAAAAAAGTAATATTTGGAACACACCAAATATTTAAATACATACTTGGGGGGAAATTTACACTATAATTTGTTAAACTGGCTAAAGTAGCTATGCTAGTAGTATTAGTCATAACAATATTTGAAGTTAAAGCCGTATTAGTGGTTGTATAATTCATTACACCAGTGTTTGCATTTGGCCATACAACTGGTCCACCAGAAGTTTGCATATATTTTGCTAAACAAAATTTTATTTGTGTATTGGTGGCTCTCGGGCCGTTAGCACCACCATTTAAGGAAGCTAAGCTATTTGAAAATGCTGCATTTAATGTAGCTAACTGCCATTGTATTTGTTGGTAAGTTGGAAGTGGCGTTGTAAATGAAGCGTCTTGTATGACATGAAAGACAACGGGTATAATATACGGTGTTGAAGAAGGAGCACTTGTGGTCTTATAAATTAGCGCGCTTTCATATTGATTATACCGTGTAATTAAATTTGCATCATTAGAAATGTTTAGATTTATTAAATCAGTTGTTGTACCGCATTGCCAGATTGCTGGATCTTCTTGCGATTTCACATTTTGAGATACAAAAAAGACAAGTAATGAATAAATTAGTTTTTTCATGGTTTTAATTTTTTAATAAATGTATTTTCTTTCCTTTAACTTAAAGCTTAATTATTTTTAATTAATTGTTATTCTAAAAATGGAACTATACCATTCTTTAATCTTTCCAAAAATATATCTAAAACTTCAATTTGATACCTACGTGATGGCGTAGGTAAGCGTTATATAATCGTTAAATTATTTATTACTAATGGTAAAATAATTTAGATTTGCCATGTTAAATTTATTATGGATACAATCTCAATTGCAATTGCCGAAGATCATCCAATATTACTGAATGGATTAGCTGGGTTACTCGAAGCTGTAGATAATTTTAAAGTAATTGCTTTAGCCGAAAATGGGCAAGTGTTGCTGGAAAAAGTAGCATTTAATCCTCCTGACATCGCCATAATTGACCTTGAAATGCCAGTTCTTAACGGTTTTAAAACAATAGAATTTTTAAGTAAAGAGTTTCCAAAAGTTAAATCTATTGTATGCAGTATGCACTACAATAAAGTCATTGCAAAGAATTTAATTCTAATTGGAGCAAGAGGCTATTTGCCTAAAAATGCTGATATAGATAAAGTGATTGAAACAATTAATGAAGTGCATAATGATGGGTTTTGCTTTGATGAAAACATATCAAAACTTGTAATGGATGAGAGCTTTAGACTTCAATTAAATAAAATAGAAATTGATGAAATTGGTTTAACAGAGCGGGAACTCGAAATTTTAAAATTAGTTTGCACAGAAAAAACAAATCCTCTTATCGCTGAAGAACTGAATATTTCAATTGATACCGTTGATTTTCATCGGCGAAATATTCTTAAAAAAACAAAACTAAAATCAGCAGTAGGCTTAGTAAAATATGCTATTGACAAAGGATTGGCTTAATTTGAGAATAATTTTAAAAGATAAAATTATTAAACTAAAAGTAAATCAAAGAAAGATACACACTATTCGAAAAGGTGTTGACATTAAAGACTTGCGTTATTCTTATTTTACAAAAGAAAAACTTATAGGAGGTTTTTTATAGCTGAACGAATAGGAGGGAAAAACTCATTTGGAGCTTATATCAAATTGATGGATATAAATGAAAATAAAACGCATAGTTTTTTGTTAGATATTACACAGCGAACATTTAATTTTAAGGTCAAAAAGATTAATTTTTATTCTGGCTGTCCTTGTTAGTAGAGTGACCGCGACTCTAACTAATTAAATTAATTTTTTTAAATGTAATGCAAAATTTTCGCTTTTTCTGAATGAACGCCTTTGGTGTACTGAAGGTTTAGAATTGTAAACAAAAAGCGGACAAAATTTTGTTTGTGTTTTTTAAATACTTTGTGCACAAATCCAAGCTGTGCTCCAAGCATTCTGAAAATTAAAACCTCCCGTAATTCCATCAATATCTAATACTTCGCCACAAAAAAATAAATTAGGAACTAGTTTACTTTGCATGGTTTTAAAGTCAATTTCCTTTAAATTTATTCCGCCGCAGGTCACAAATTCTTCTTTAAAAGTAGTTTTCCCACTCATATCAAATGACGACTGAAAAAGATGATGTGCTAAAGTTTGTAATTGTTTTTTAGGTATTTCAGCCCAAGGCTTATCATTAGTTATTTCAGATTTAAGACATAAAAACTCCCAAAGACGTTTTGGTAAATTAAAGTGGGCATTTGAGTGGGGAAGTGCTTTGTGCTTTTGCTTTTGAATCTGTTTTAATTCTTCTTCCACCTCATTTAATTTTAATGGAGATACCCAATTAATAGTTATAGCTGTATTATAGTTTACATCAAAAAAATGTTTGGCTCCAAATGCCGATAGTTTTAAAACCGCAGGTCCGCTTAAGCCCCAATGTGTTATTAAAACCGGACCTACATAATTTAATTTTGTATTGGCAATTTTTACTTCAGCATTTTGAACGCTTATACCTTGTAATTCTTTTTTTATAGCATCGTTTGGTAAATTGATGGTAAATAAACTTGGGATAGGAGAAACGATGGTATGACCCAAATTTTTTAAGAATTGATAATGCCCTTCTTTGTTATGTCCGCCAATACTGCAAATAATTACGTCTGCTACTAATTCATTGTTGCTTGTTTTTAAAATGAATTGATTATTTATTCTTTTTATGGCAAAAACCTCGCATGATATTTTAATAGTAATATTTAATTGTTGCGATAATTGTAAAAAGCAATCGATTATTGTTTGGCTATCGTTTGAAACCGGAAACATTCTGCCGTCTTCTTCTGTTTTAATGTCAATGCCTTGTTGTTTAAACCACGCAAGTGTATCTTGCACATTAAATTTGGAAAACACTTGTTGCAATTCTTTATTGCCCCGAGGATAATTTTTTACAAGTTCAGTATTTTCAAAACAATGATGTGTTACATTGCAGCGACCACCGCCAGATATTTTTACTTTAGAAAGTAACTTATGTGTTTTCTCTAAAATTGTTATTTTATAATCAGGATGTTTTAATGCAGAGTTTATAGCTGCAAAAAAACCGGAAGCCCCGCCACCTATAACAATTATTTGTTTCACTATTTTTTTCTTAAGGAATATAAATCGTCATTAATTTGAACTTGATTGTCGTCTACAAGTTCGTTTAAAGCATTCACCCACAACTCATTGCTGTGCTTACTCATTTTTTGACTTAATGCTATTAACGACGACGGTTGCAGTTTTAATTCATCAATTAATTGTTGCTTTATTTTTGTTGTACTTTTTGGTTTTTTATTAATGCATACATCGCAATAGCCACAATCTTTGTAATCAAATTCGTTAAAATAAATGAGTAGTTGAGATTGTCGACAGACCTTGTTATTATCAATATAATCAATTACCGAATTAATGCGTTGCAAATATATTTGCTTTAGTTTATTATAATTTGCCGGACTAAATTCAATGTACTTGGTGTTTATTCTATCTTGTAATAAAATTAATTTTGGAATACTACTTTGTTCTACGTAAGAGAGTATTTTTTGTTTATCTAAAACTTGTAAATATTCTGAAACTGTAAATGCGTTTGTTTTTGAACGATAGGCTATTTCTTTTTCATTTATAAAACAATAATTTTCAAATAAGCCGCCATAACTGCGAAGCAGTGCTTTGATAACAGGTTCGTATTTCGGGTTTTTTAATTGGAAATTATACATATCGTCTTTATTTGCTAACATCATTACTTTAGAGGATTCATATCCTGTATCTAATAAGGATAGATAATTTTCTTTTTCTAAGAAACGGATGCTGTTATAAACTAAGTTTTTTTGTAAGTTGTAACTATTGCAAATTTTTTCCAGATCAAAGTCAACGCATAATCCATTACCAGCCCCAACAGCTATTTGGTAGTAGTTTCCGATGGCCTGATAAGTTTGTTTTATGTACTCAATTTCTGGAAATGCTTGGGCATAATTATCTAATAATTTTTGTTTGTCGGCAGTGGTGTAGAATATTGAAGAGTAACTTGTTTTTCCATCTCGTCCACCGCGCCCAGCTTCTTGAAAGTAGGCTTCTAGGCTATCTGGCAAATCCAAATGCACCACAAAACGCACATCGGGTTTATCAATACCCATTCCAAATGCATTGGTAGCACAAATGACTTGTGTGTGATTGTCAATCCAATGTTGTTGTATGTTTTGTCTTTGCGAGTATGTTAATCCGGCATGATAAGCAGCTGAACTAATTTTTTGTTGTTTCAAAATTTGAGCAATGGCTTCTGTTTTTTTTCTGTTGCGAACATACACAATACCTGAACCGCCAATGTTTTTAATCAATTTAAGTAAACGGTTAATTTTATCTTCTTCCAACTGAACGACGTAACGTAAATTTTTTCGAGTAAATGATTGCCTGAAAACTTTACTGTTTTTAAAATTTAATTTAAGTTGAATATCTTCTACAACATCTGCCGTAGCGCTTGCGGTAAGTGCAATTATCGGCGCTTCTGGAAAATAATTTCTAACATCGGCGATGTTTAAATAACTTGGACGAAAATCATAACCCCATTGAGAAATACAATGCGCTTCATCTACGGCAATAAGTGTAATGGGTAAATAAGATAATTTTTGTTTAAAATCTTTATTTTGTAAACGTTCGGGTGATACATACAAAAACTGTACGTGACCTAATGCAGCATTGTTTAAAGCAACCTCAATTTCTTTAAAATTCATGGCTGCACTTATTGCAACTGCCGCAATGCCTTTTTTTTGAAGGTTATGAACTTGGTCGTTCATTAATGCAATAAGCGGAGAAACAACTAAACAAGTACCTCCTAAGACTAATCCAGGCACCTGAAAACAAAGTGATTTACCTCCGCCGGTTGGTAATAATGCAAGAGTATCTTTTTTAGATAGTACTGAGAGAATAATATCTTCCTGCAGAGGTCTAAATTGGTTGAAACCCCAGTACTTTTTTAAGGTGTTATAAATATCTTCTTTAAAATTGGATTGGATAGGTTTCTGATTTTATTAATTAAATACTTGCCAGTATTTTATTTTCCACTTCATCGCTTTCCCAAATCGATTCAATGTTTGGTAGAGCCATTATTTTATCCATTATAGCTTGTTGTTTTCGCCCTTCGTTTAAGGCTGTACTATAACGAATGTGAGGACTGTATGTTACCATGCTGTATAATGGAATCCATTTATCAGGGTACTTACTTGAGAATTTTGCTTCAATTTTTTTCTGTAATAAAAATTTAGGGTCGGCTGTTTTATCACGCATTTCAACAAAATTAGCAATGGCCAAATCGGCAATGGCATCACCGTCAGGTTTACGCAAAGTTTGATATTCTTGCATAATCGTATCCCAATTTTTAGAATGTTTTTCAATTAATTCGTTAAGCACCACACAATCTTCAAATCCACAATTCATACCTTGTCCATAAAAAGGCACTATGGCATGGGCTGCATCTCCAATCAAACCAATTTTATTGTCAAATACCCAAGGGAAGCATTTTACAGTTACTAAGGAGGATAAAGGATTCGTTAAAAAATCTTCCACTAAAGTGGGCATTAAAGGAACAGCATCGGCAAATTCTTCGTTAAAGAATGCTGTAATTTGTTCTTTCGTTTTTAATTTTTCAAACGATTTTTCTCCAGTAAAAGGCATAAACAATGTACAGGTAAAATTACCATCCGGATTTGGTAATGCAATCATCATAAAGCTACCTCTAGGCCAAATATGCAAGGCATTTTTCTCCATCAAAAATTTGCCATTTTCACCTGGAGGAATAATCAATTCTTTATAGCCACAATCAATATAATGTTGGTTGTACTCAAATCTATCGCTACTTAATTGCATGTTTAAACGACTGGCAGCAAATGCACCATCGGCGCCAAAAAGTAAATCTGATTTAATTGCAGAAGTTTGATGTGTATTGTTGTCCTCAAACGAGGCCTCTAATTTTTCCCGATTGATGTTTGTGCATTTTTTATCAAAGTGGATGCTAACGTTAGCTTGTTTTTCGGCTAAATCCATTAATTTCATGTTAATATCGGCACGACTTACCGAATATATAGCCTGATTATCTTTCCCATAGGGTTGAATAGCGGTTGATCCATCTTTATTATGGATGTATCGTCCATACATCGGGATGGCGATTTTTTTAATTTCATCGGCTATACCAACACCTTCTAAACCTCTCCAGCCACGGTCGCTTAGCGCTAAATTAATAGATTTTCCGGCGCTCATGGTTACTTTACGCATATCGGGGCGGCGTTCGTAAACATTAATTTTATAACCTTTTTTTGCTAAATATATTGAAAGTAATGAGCCTACTAATCCGGCTCCCACAATTGTTACTTGTTTGTCCATATTACAAATTTAATATCCCTAAGCAGATAAAGCAAAATAGTTTTTAACTTTGTTAAGGTGTTAGAACGGTTTACAAAACATATCAAAAGCAGGCATTTATTTGAAAAGGGACATAAATTGCTAGTGGCAATAAGTGGCGGACCAGATTCTGTGGCATTGACTCATTTGTTAAAAGTGGCTGGATTTAGTTTTGAGCTCGTGCATTGCAATTTTAAATTGAGGGGTAGGGATAGTAATGCCGATGAAAAATTTTGTAAGACTCTGGCAAAACAATTAGATATAAACATTTATGTTGAAAGTTTTGAAACAAAACAATATGCCAATAAAAACAAGTTAAGTACACAAATGGCAGCGCGAGAATTACGTTATAATTTGTTTGAAAAGTTGATGTTGGACGGAAAATTCGATTATTTATTAACGGCGCATCACGCCAACGATACAGTAGAAACTGTTTTAATAAACTTATTAAGAGGCACTGGCATTAAAGGATTGACAGGTATTCCGGAGAAAAACGGAAAAATAATTCGCCCCTTATTGATATTTACTCGTGACGAAATAGATGCTTACCTAAAACAAAACAGATTTAAATTTAGAGTAGATAAAAGTAATTTAGAAGACAAATACGAACGCAATTTTTTGCGCTTAAATGTAGTACCAGCATTAAAAAAATTAAATCCTTCTATTGAATTTACTTTTATTAAAAATGGTTCAATTTTTAAAGAAGAAAGCGAAATAATTAAGGATTTTTTAGAAGATAAAAATAAGTTTTTATTAAAAAAGGAGAGTGGCTCTTATTTGATAACCAAAAGTAAAGTGAGGAATGAGAAGCATCAATTTTCTATTTTATACTATATTTTGAAACCCTTTAATTTTTCTGCAACTCAAACAGATAATATTATTGAAAATGTAAACAAAGATGGATTGGTTGGTAAGGTTTTTAAGTCAAAAACACATACGTTAACTATTGATAGGACTGAAATACTTATAAAAGAAATTAAAAAAATAAAAGCAGGTTCTATTAAAATAAATTCGTTACAAGAGCTAAGTAATATAAAATTATTAAAAGTAAAAAAAACAAAGAATTTCAATTTTTCAAAACCTAAAAACCTTCCAAAACAAAACGAATTAATAATTAATGAAGAGCGATTGATTTTTCCTTTAACCATTCGGACTAAAATTGAAGGCGATAAGTTTAAACCTTTTGGAATGAAAGGCTTTAAATTGGTGAGCGATTTTTTTAAAGAAAAAAAAATGAACCTTTTTGAAAAAGAAAATTGTAAATTGCTTGTAAATGGTAATGGAGAGATTATCTGGATAATCGGTTATAGAAGCGATGAACGTTATAGGGTAACTAATAATTCCGAAGCAATTTTAAAATTAACTGTAATTGATTAACGAAACACCAATATTTGAAGAAAAGCAGTATTTAGGCCACAATCGCTTAAGTATAGTAATCCGGTCGGGGCTGGCCTTGTTTTGTTTTGTTGCTTATTATTGGAGCGAGAATCCAAGGCCTGTTGAACTTTCTGTCATAAAAATAGGTTCTTATCCTATTAGTAATTATGGAGACTCTGGGCTACTTTTTTTCATTCTTGGCGTTAGTATAATTGTATTTTCTACAGCACTTACCTATATTTTACACATTCATACAAAGGTTTATAAGGGTTATATTGTTTTAGAAGGGTTTTGGACATCGCGTAAAGTAAAAATTGATTTGAAAAATATTACAGCAATTAGAAAAAGTAGATACAAAAAAATCAACTTTAAAAGAGGGGTCTACAATCTTCATAATAAAGGTGTTATTCGATTTTATACCAGCGGAAGTGATTTTGTTGAATTAACCGATAATGCTGGCTTTTCATATAGAATTGGAAGCCAAAAAATTGTGGAGTTATTCACAATTTTAAAGAAAGAAACGAATTTATAAACATTTTGAAACCTTTTTTATTAAACTCCGTTTTAATTAAATAGTTTTAATTTATAAAATTTAGCGCTATGGTATTATCTGGTTTTGAAACAATAGAGAAAGAAAAAATAGAAAATTTAAAATTTCCGTCTACGGAAGTTTTAAATGACCCTGAAAAGATTAAAGAACGTAAAGCAGAGTTAGATAGAGCTCTTTCTTTAGGAAACTTAGAACATACAAAAATTAGAATTTATTTTGAAGACGACACCAGTTGCAAAGTTGTTGATACAACTGTTTGGGGCGTAACCGATAAACGGGTTATTTTAAAACAAGGTGTTGTTATACCTATTCACCGAGTACATTCGGTGAAGTTATAATAACTTAAAAATAACATAAACAAAGGGGCTTACAAAAATTAAGCTATCAAATCTATCCAAAATTCCCCCATGTCCGGGCATAATAGTGCCACTGTCTTTAATGCCTGCTTGGCGTTTTAGCATACTTTCAATTAAATCTCCAATCGTAGCAAGAATCGGAACAATCATTCCTAAGGTAAGCCAGATATTATCTTCCGTTTTTAGAAGATATGTTTTTATTAAAAAACTAACGCCAAAAGTTACTAATATTCCAAAGACTGTTCCTTCCCAGGTTTTTCCGGGCGAAATTCGCTCTATCATTTTATGTTTACCAAACAAACTACCGCCCAAATACGCAAAGGTATCGTTACTCCAAATTAAAAAAATTGTTCCCAAAACTAAGCTTGGATAATAATTGTAAATATGACTGTCAGTTTCTTTTATCAGAACCAATTGATTTAATAATGCAAAAGGCAGAACTGCATAAATAATTCCGGCAAACGTGTACATGAAATTTAGTAATGGATTTTCCTTTTTTGAAAATAAAGCGCTTGTAAATAATACAAAAGGTATTAAGGCAATGCAATAAATAAGATAGTTTTTTATTTCGGCATCGTAAATTAAAAAATAAAAATTCATGAAAGCCAAATAAAGCAATATAGCACAAATAAATCCGACAACTTTAAACGGTTTTGCTCCAAGTTTTTCAGAGATTTTAAAAAACTCGTTTAAGCCAATTAACGACACTATAAAAAAGAAACTAGTGAAAGAATAATAATTCCATAATACACTACCTAAAAGTAAAATAACGAACACTGCAGCGCTTAACGAACGAATACCAAGTGTTTTTAAGTTTAAAGCCATAATTATTTACAAAAGTATTAAAATAAACTAAGCTTATATTTTTCGGCCATTTTTTTAATTTGTTCGACGCTTATTTGATGAGTGTTTGGGTTGGAATGCCTTTTTTCAACCGTAACAACAAACACCTTGTATTTAAATTCTGAAGCCAGTTTAAAATAAGGCTCTATTTCCCAGTCTAGGGTAAATGTATTGTGAATGAAAATTTTCTCAATTCCATTTTCCATATTTCTTCTAGTGTTTTCTTCACATAATTTGTATGCCAAATGGTTTTTATCATACTCAAAATTGTAGTTTCCTTGTTCGCTAGTAAAATAATCGTCCACCGAAAAAATGGGATATTTACCATTTTCGCTTAGCTCTTTGGCAAGTGTTGTTTTTCCTGAACCAGGCAATCCTCGAAGTAAAAATAATGATGGCATTTTATCAAAAAATAAAGATATACTTTTGCAGATAAATATTACATTTAATAATTAAAACATTTAAATGAAAAAACAAAACAAACTTTTTATAGCTATTTTATTTTTGGCCTTAAGCTTTACTAAATTAAAAGCGCAAACAGTTTATGTAACGGAAAGTGGCAAAAAATATCACGCAAAAAATTGCAGCGTTGCTAAAACCGGTAAAAAAGGGATTGATTTAGCCACTGCGAAAAAAGAAGGTTACGAGCCTTGTAAAGTTTGTAAAGCAGATGAAGTAAAACCTGAAGCGGATAAACCGAAGAAGAAGAAGGAAAAAAAGTAATGCGAAATTCGTCAAATGCTCATTTGAGAGTTAGTAGACATTTATGAAGACGAAATTTTGAAATGAGAAAATCAGACTTGATATTAAATCCATATTTCCTTATTGGGCTATTTTTTTTAGCTCTAAATGACTTTTATTTAAAATGGGAATTTGGAAATTTTTTAACCGGAAAATTATCTGACTTTACTGGTTTGCTTATTTTTCCAATGTTTATCGCATTTATTTTTCCTAAATTAAGTAAAACTGTTTCTTTTCTGTCGGGATTAGGTTTTATTATATGGAAAACACCAATTTCTGAACCCTTTATTCAAGCGTTGAATAATATCTGTTTTATAAATATAAATCGCGTCATAGACTACACTGACTTGAGTGCTTTATTTATTTTACCTTTTAGTCATTATTTAATAAATTACAAACTGAAAGATAATTTAGCTAAAAATAAATTCATTTTTAAAATAAATAAAGCTATCATTCTTTTGGTTTCATTGTTTACTTTTTGTGCAACCTCAATCCGCAGGGAATACATTCCAGAAGGAACTGTTTATATTGGTGAGTCTTATAAGATAAAAATGCCGAGAGAGTCGGTATTAGATAAAATAAAAAATATGGGTTATGAATATAAATACGTTAAGGACACCTTGATGGGTTATAATTTTGGCTATTTTCAGATTGACAGTATTGCTTTGAAAGATAATAATTATGGACCTTTTTTAATATCAAATTTTAAATTTAATTTACATGACCTCTCTTCAAAGGAGACAACTCTTCTTTTGTATAATGTAACTTTGCCCAAAAATAAAAATATCCAAAAATGGAAGGAATTGAGAAGATTGAGTAGGTTTTATAAAAGAATTTTGAAAATTAATATCATAGAAAGGATAAAATAATAATAAACGCTTACTTACAAAAACTTTCATTCCTTCTATAACCCACCGAAAAAATCCTAAACACGTTTCAAAACAATAACTTCTCGACATGAAATGTAAGGTGCAGATATCTCTACTCGAAGTGACAAAATTAAATTTGTTTTTGTAAATAATCAGCAATAATCCCATCACTGTTACTAATGCTAGTTTTAAGCCATTCTAAATAAACATCTGTTTTTTCTTCTTCAGAGATAAAATGGTTTGGTACTTTTTTGCGAATGCGTGTGGTTAATTCGTACATACACAAAGCGGCACAAACACTAATGTTAAAGCTTTCGGTAAAACCGTACATGGGTATTTTTACAAATTCGTCCGCCATTTCCATTACAGTTTCAGAAATGCCGTCAATTTCAGTGCCAAAAACCAAGGCTAATTTTTTATCTACGGGTAAATTCTCTATGGTGCAGGCATTTGTGTGCGGGGTAGTAGCAACAATTCGGTAACCTTGATTTTTTAGTTCTGTGAGGGCTTGTTTGGTATTGTTTTCGTTTGAATTGTAGCGATGAATACTCAACCAATTGCTACTTCCCATAGCCACGTCTACGCTAATTTTTAAACTGTTTTTGTTTTCAATAAAATGCACATGCTGAATGCCAAAACTCTCGGCACTCCGCAAAACCGCACTGGCATTATGAGCTTGGTATAAATTTTCTAAAATAATGTGTAAATGATTGGTACGATGTTTTATTACTTCATCAAAGCGCTCTTTGCGTTTATCAGAAATAAACTGTGTAAGGTAATTTATAAGGTCTAGTTTTTGTTGGTGTTCCATGTTACCTGCAAATTAACAGAATTTTATTAGCATAATTATCGCTTCATATAAACTTTTGTAAATTAGCATTGTTATTAAATGAAGATGTTTACCAATTTAACTATTGAAAATGAACTAATAAATATGAAGAGTAAAAACACTCTTAATGATGATTTATTAATAGGCGAGGTAAACAAAATATATTCTGACGGGCTTTATTCCGGAAAAACGATTTTAACGAATTTAGAGAGTTATAACACAACTTTTGGTTTGTTGAATGAAGAAGAGATTGATTCTGTAAATGTTTTTAGCCCAAAGACAATAAAGAAAATATGTGTAAAATTACGTTTAAAGTTTTTAGACATTGAAAATTATAAGCAGGATTTACCATTTGAAGCAGACTTAAAGATAAATAATTTAAATGCCTTACAAGGAAAAGATTTGCAAAGTTTTAAAATTTTGACCGATGAGAAATCGCTTAAAGGGAAAGATTTGGAAGGAAATTATGCCTTGTTTGCAAGAACCATTTATGGTAATTATTATTTAATTCATAGCTGGGGAGCTAAATTAAAATGGTATAAAAAACTAGCCGCTTTCCCACTTCGTAATTTTGAATGTTTGGCTCTGTGTTTAATTATCTGGACGCTTATTGTAACACTTTCGTTACCAACTTTTCTAATTACCCTAGATAAATCTGCCACTTATTTTTGTGGTTATAGAATAGCCGTGTTTTTTCATTTACTCATTTTCTTTAGTGGTTTTACGGCTTATTACATTGTTGGATTTAAAAAGCCATTTAGTGAGAGTAGTTGGAGAGAGAGATAATTCTTACTTTTCTTTCTTGATAAAGAAAAGTAACAAAAGAAATCAAGACTTCATAAAATTTATCTAAAATCTATTTTGTTTTAAAGCCTGATGATTTAAGCGCTTCGCGAGATGCAAAAATCATCTTTCACTTAAGCCAGCGTTTTTTAAAACAAAAGATTTTGTACGATAAATTTTATGAGGTCGTTCCCAAAAAGAATTACTACTCGTCTTTAAAAAAACTGAGTTTGTGTAAATCAATTAATTGAATGTTTTTGTAATAAAAACTAATAATCTCGGGGTATTTATAACCCAATTTACTCATACGCATGGCGCCTTCCTGACACATTCCTAATCCATGTCCAAAACCTTTGCCTTTAAAAATAATACTGTCTTTGTTTAAGGGGCTAATGGTAAAATAGGTAGATTTTAGTTGTAAATCCGTTCTAACATTTTTTAAGGGCACTTTACTTATACTGCATTCTAAATAACTTTTGCGTTGAATTTGTGTAAAATTAATGGCTGCGTTTTTAGCATCTTCGTTTTCGATTGGGTAGTTGTGTTTTAATTTTAAATAGGTTAACCAATCGTCGGTTAACATGCGACGTTCCCATCTGCTATTTGGCATTCTGATACTAAAACTGTCGTTTACACTTTTTAAATAAGACGTTTTAGCGCCCCAAACATCTTCGCTATTGGCAGTTTGTCCGCCACTGTTGCTGTGAAACGCAGCAGTAATTAAATTTAGGTTTTCATCTACTACTACTTTATTTTTGGTTTCTTCGGTGGCAATGTAAATAGATAAATCTTTTGGTTTACCATAATAGGCTTGACAATGGACCTGATCACACAAACTAAAACCTTCGGTAATATGTTTGTTAATGTGGGTTAACGCATATGTACGTGCTAAAATAGCTTGTACTTTGTAAAATTCTAAAGTGGATTTACTTCCGGCTTCTGCCTCTGTAACACCTGCAATGTAATTATCTAAAATAACGTCGTTTAAAATTCGGATATACCCTTCGTTGACGCTAAAACTCAGATTGTTTTGGTAAATGCGAGGTTTTCTATCGGGGTTTATCAGTTTTATTTTTAATTCACTTAAATCGTCGCCACTAAATTTTATGTATTTAAATGTGCCTAATAATTTATCGTTTTGTTTTAATTCAATACTATCGCCTTTTAAATTAAATTTAAAAACTGATTCTCCTTTGGTTTCAGCTACTAAGCTACCATCAGCCAACACCTTGTAGGTGCCAGCATTGGCATTTAACTGTAAAGCATTAATTTTTAAGATGGAATAAATACGAATTTGTAAATTTTCGGCAACAATAAAAAAGGAAGAAAACAACATAAATACAACAGCAGAAATAGCTGTTAAAAGCAATCCTTGTTTTAAAATATGTGTTTTGCTCTTCATGTTATGCCTAAACTACAAAGTTAGAGCTATAAAAAGGGCTAAAATCTAAAAATTGAGAGAGTTTTGAAGAGCGGGGTGTGGAGAAAGTGTCAATTAGGCAGCATGCGGAACATACTGTTTTATGGCTTTTAAATCCTCTTCCTTATGATTTGTTTCGTCTTCAATATCAAAATCGTCTTGCAGACCTAACCAAAATTTGGCGGTGTTGCCAAAAAACTTAGAAAGTCTTAACTTTGTTTATTTTAATATCCAATTAATAGTATTCCTTTTAAAGGGAGGTGAAGGCGATTTGAAATATAAAGTGTTTCTAAAAAAGTGTGAATAATTTCAAAGTCTTTATGTCCTCTGTATGTATTACGAACAACAATTACTAGATATTCAACTTCAAACATCATACAAGCTTGGAAAATATCTTTCAAAAATTGATTGTTTTCTGTCGCTCTGCCTGCTTCTATTTCAATAACTATTTTTCCATCTTTACTTACAGCATCAGCATTAAATGCTTTATCTATTTTATTATCATAACCAAATAAAACAGGAACACTTATTTTTTTCTCCTTTGATTTACCTGTTTCACAAGTAAATCCAAACTTTTCAAGACCTGGTCTTATAATTTCTAATACTTCATTACTAGACAAATTAAAATCAGGTGATTTTATTTTATTTACTTCTTTTTCAAAGCATGATATGACTTCACGTATTGGTTTGGTTATTCCTTGCGATCTTGGAAAAAATTGAAATCTAATCATACTATTGCTGAATTTATAATTGTAATTAATTCATTTTCATCTAAGTCTATTTCATTTTCTTCAACAAAAAAGAACAATTGTTCGTCAATTGCAATTGCTTCGTCAGATAAATAATTTCCATTTTCGTCTACTATTAAATTACTTAATGATGTTGTGGAAATTAAAACACTACCAAATTCGGGTAAATCAAGTTCTCTTACCTTAAAATCTTTATTTTGGAAATGAATGCTAAACATAAATTATTTGTGTTCTTTAATTTTCTTCAAAAGTTTCTAAGTTCTATATTGTATTTAATTTACGCCTCAACCTCAGTCACAATACTAGGGAAGATACGCACGTTGCCCGTGTCTTCTTTACGGAACTGATAGGTGTAACGGTAATGGCTTTCTAAACCTGATTTGTTTGGTAAACCATTAATCATCATAATGTTTCGGTTCTTCGCAAATTTTAATAGCTCGCGTAAGTAGTGGGCACTAATTTGTCCTACCTCGTCAATAATACAATGTACTTTAAAATCGCTACTGCTGCGGTGGCTAGACTCTTTTATAAATACGTGTAATAAGGTAATGTAAATAATGGCTTTTACTAAAATGTCTGTACCGGTACTGCCAATGCTGTCAATTTTATGGGTCCAACCGGTTTCATTCATACCTTCTTTAATGTTGAATTTTAATTCAAATAAATCCTGTAAACGAATTTCTTCTTGCTCTTGCTCTTTAATGGCTGCACGCAATTGTTCTAATAATTTTACGGCGCGCCCGCTTATTTCGCGTTTTTGTCCGGTTGCAAAATCGGTATTAAACAATCCTTCGTTATATACTAAGCCGTGTTCTTCTCTAAATTCTTCAATGCGTTTTAAAAGTTTGTAAACTTTATTATCCGATTCTTCAATTTTAATTTTGATAAACTCAATTAGCTTGCTTTCTTCAAACTCCGCTTTCTTGAAGTCTTCAGCAATTAAGGTAATAATGTGTTGAATTTTTTCTTTTTGTCCGCTTAGCTCTTTAACTTTGGTAGCAATACTATCGGTTACCAAACCAATTTGTGTAGCAGTTTCGGCAATAGATAATTCAATTTTATTTTCGTTTATAAACGAGCGTAAGTTTTGTGCAAAACGCTCGTATTCGCCTTGCGTAGCATCGTTACGAATAATAAAGTTAAAGTGATTATCAATTTTAAATTTACCTGCAAATTCGTTTACATAACGTTGAAAAGCGCCATACTCTTCGTTAAAATGCGAATCGTTTTTTAATAATTGCGTACACAAATCCATAATGTTGTAATTGGTACGTTTTGGTTCGGCACGTTCAATAATATCGGCATACTTATTAAACACAGGCGTTTCGCGGAAGTTATTGCTAAAGAAGTTAACACCGTTGTTAAACTCAATTAACTCTTCGTCAAACGCACGTTTTTGTTTGTTTAACTCCATGCGTTTTAAATTGTATTTGCCGGTATTCTCTTCTAACTGGGCGGATAAATCGTTATTACTTTTTACAAACTCTTCTTTCTTTTGAATTAAGTCAGGGAGTTTATCAAATTTTTCACGCTTATCTTTTAAGTAATCGCTAACAATTTGGGCGTATTGTTCAATGTCTTTTAACGAGGCCTGCAATTCTTTCATTCTGCCTTCCACTTCCTTCAACTGCTTGGCATCAACACCTTTGCTCTTAAAATTGCTTTCTTTTTCTTTACTTAGCTCGTCTTCTTTTGCTTCAAATTCTTTTACCTGATTTTTCTTCTCAACTTCCAATTCACTGATTTCAGTTTCTTGACGCTCTTTTAAATCAGCTAAACGTTCATCGTTAAATATTTTTAATTTATCAAACTGATTATTAAAATCGTTTAATAAATTATTTTTCTTTTTATTTAAAATTGCTAACTCTTCTTCAATAATATTTAAACGTTGGCGGTTGCTGGTTAAAGATTCTTCCACCTCGCTACCGGCTTTCATTTTCCAGTCTTCTAATTCTATTTGAAGTTTTTGTTCGCGTTTATCAGCCAATTCTAAAGAGTATGTAAGTACTTTTAAATCTTCTTTTAACTCGCCTAATTGTTTACCGAATTTATCGGCCGCCAACATTTTTTCTTCGTTGTTAGCAGCTTGGTATTTGGTAAGACCTTCCTCTAAATCACGAATTTGAGCTAAGCGCTCGTTTTTTTCGAATTGATATTCTTCAATAGATTTAGAAATAATTTCGACATTCTCTAAATTTAAACTAATGCCGTAAAGCGTATTGGCAGTGGCTTCCTGAAGTTCAGGAGTAATGTCGGTACGGAATAATAATTTTTCGTTTACAACTTTACCAATGGTATTTTGCCAGTTTTTTACATTTTTTTCTAAGAAACCATAGAAGGCATCGTGCTGAACATTTAGTTTGCTTTCAATTTCTTTTATTTCGTTTTTTAGTTTTATTATTTCGTTATTGGTATTATTAACCTGATTATTTAAAGAAGTTTTTAATTTGGTTTCTAAATTTTCCCATTCACGTTGAATGGTTTGAACCATGTTTTGTTTAATAGCACGTTCGCTTTTGTTTTTATAGCTAACAGCACGTAATTCGGCTAGTTCGTTTTCTAAATTTTTAATTTCTTGTTCGTAGAAACGAGTGGTGCGAATTACTTTTTCTTCGCTTTTTAATTCATTAAATTCAATTTGCTTAGCGGTAACTTCTTGTGTTACTTCGTTTACGCTTTCATCACGTTTTTGTTTTAATTCCGCATCACGTTTATTGAATTCGTTTTTTTGTAATAATTGTAATTCGTTGTAGTGATTAAAAATTTCGCTGGTGCGCGAGTTTATTTTATTTACGTAAGCAGCTTTATCATTACGCAATTGTTCAATTAACGACGAGTATTTTAATTCAATATTTGCAACGTTGCTTGTTAAACTCTCGTATTCGCGGCGAGCAATGTTTAACTCCACTTGTAATTTTTCGCGCTCTGCATTTTTCTCAACCGCTTCGTCAATATTTTTGTCTTTGTATTCTTTTAATTTTTTATTGGCTTCGCGAATGGTGCGGTCGTAAAAACCAATCTCTTCACGAATTTCGTTTTGTTTTTCGTTAATGGTATATAATTGTTCTTCGTGTTGAGCTGTTAGTGCTTCTAGTTCCTCTTCTTTCTTTTTTGCAGCTTCGCGAATGGCTTCATTTTGTGTTTCGGCAAATCTTAAACTACTACCTAACTTATCGGCCATTTCCATTTGCGCACCTTTAAGCATGTGCACTTGGTCGTATTTTTTATCAATCAACTCAATCAGTTGTTGTGTTTCTTTTTTAACGTATGTTTCAATGTCGGTGTATTTTTCATTGAATTGACGTAACTGGCGCTCTACCTGTTCTAATTTAATAGAAGAATTTTCGTTAGTTAAAGAGTTGGCAATAAAATCTTTTATAAAGCGCGAGTCGATACTGCTTTTGGAACTTAAGAATACGTTGGTAATCGACTTTGGAATGTTTTGGTATTTTTCGTTACCTTTTAATAAATAAAATTTAGAAAGTTGTTTGTCGGTTTCCGTTCCGAAAATTATGTTTCGATAACGTTCAAAAGTATCAATTTGATTAGAAACAAAAATACCTTGTTTTTCGAGATTCGAAATAATCTCTTTTATTTTCATAGCCTCGTCGTTGCTATTTAAGAAAATATCAGGGTTATATGGAGTATCTACAAATCGAAAAACCAATTTATTATGGCGATATACCATTACAAAAAAGTTTTTTTCGGCTGTGGCTATTTCGTATATTAAGTAAGAGTTTTCGTAACGAAAATAATGTTCTTCAAAACTTTTTTGAGATTGAGCAATGCCTAAACCGCGACTGTTGGCACTATAGAAAAATAAAATGGCACGTTGCAACGAGGTTTTTCCAAAGTTGTTTGTTCCAACAAAGCATGTATTGCCACTCAACTCTATATCTGCATACTTTACATTGGCAATGTTTATTTGTACAATTCTATTTAATATTCTTACGTTTTCCATTCTTTTAAATTTAATTTTTAATGTTTAGTTTTTAGTGTTTAATAGTGTTTTGTTTTTTATTAAAAAATTTAACACTTATAAATAAAAACTAATTCAAAATAATTCCACTGCTGTTGCTGTCTGTTCCTGTTGTTTCTTCGTAAATACTTATAGCATTAATCATATCCAACAAATACGTGTAGGCATCTAATACTTTATAACTTTCGGTTTGTTCGTCCTCTAATTCTAAAAATGAATCACGTGTCATTAAATTGCAGATATCACGCACCTTATTTAATAACGTTTCTGAACGATACATTGGGATTTTTTGTAATTTTTGTTTTAAGCGTACATTCGCATTACATTCCTCGGCAATTTCGCTTGGACGAAAGCGTGAACCGATTGTGATTTTATTATCCATGCTTGCAAATAAATCAATCACGTCAATGTAACGTTCAAACGTTTCTAATTTTTGTTCGATTAAGCTGTTTGCTTCGTTAATGCGTGAGAAGTAAAAATAGTTGTTGCCACGTTCGATATTATAACGAATAACATTGAAGTATGCTTGCAATCTATCAAAATTTTCAGGATTATTTATGATGTCGTATAAACGCCCCATATTGTCTTTTGAACCGTTACTGCTAATAAAATGACCACGCGCCATAATTGCAAAAATGTCGTGGGTTTGTTTTGGTAAATTGTAATCTATTTCGTCCATTATTCTATTTTTTCTTTTTTACTAGATTTTTCTTGTTTTTTTAGAGGCAGTATAAGCGTGTATCCTAAGCGTTTTTTAGTTTGGTTATTGTCTAAGTAATCATGATAATTTAATCGGTATTTAAAATCCAAATGATTTTGATACTCCATGGTAATTTCAACAAACAACGAAAGACGGTCTTCAAATGTAACATTACCAACAGCCTTAGGGAATTTGTAGTCAATTAAATATTCAAAAAGATTTAGTTTATTTTGGTTTAAAAAGCGATCGACCAGTTTTTCTACGTCTAATTTTATTTGATTGTCTACAATTTGTTCTTTAAAATTGCTTGGCAATTTACCGGCAATACCGCGCATCATTAAACGTGAGAGCTTGTATTTTTCGGCTACTTTTTTGCAAAGTACGTGTCCTTCGTCGGTAAATAAAAAGTCGATGGCAATTTTTGTTCGAGGACCTTTAATGTTGTTAAAGCGCAGGGAATTAACATCTTTAACTACTTCGTTAAAGTTGGTTCGGTAATGCAAAGTCCCGTGGTCCTTAATTTCTTTTAAACGCTGTGCTTTAACGTAAACGTCTAATTGGAATTGAATTTTGTTAATGTAGTCGGTAATATCGGTTTGTATCTCAATTAAGAAGTCGAGATTCTCAATAAGATTTGATTTTAGAGAATTTACAATTCCGTAAAGTTCTTGATCATTAGTATGTACAAAAAGTTGACGTGTATCAGTAATTATTTCTTCTGTTTTGCGAATAAAGTCAATAATAGTGTCTCGTTTTTCGCGGTAATCTTCTAGTTTATGAATTTTAATACGGTAATTAGCTTCATTTTTATAGGTATCATCTACATTTTTTTGAAGCTTAATAATTTCGCGAGTTAAAGCAATATTAATGCGTTTTAAATATTTTTTTATACTTCTTAAAAAGCGGTGTTCGTGCACTTCTTGATAGAAGCGGATATGACGTTTTAGTTCGTTAATGTAGTCATTTATAAAACCTGGAGTAACCTCTCCGATTTCCATAAAATCTTCAAACATGGCAACAACGGCGTCATTAAGACTTACAACACTTTCGTATTCATAAACTAGGTCAAGGGATTTTAATTTTTGATATTGTTCGGCACTAATGTCTTCCCTGGAAAGTAATTCATTTACGGTTATATTTTCGCGATTAGCAAATAAATATTCCACAACACTTCGGTTTTGATAGAGTTGTGACAGTATATCGTTTACGTTTACTTGTAATGCCATATTAGTTTTAGTTATTAGTTTTTAGTCCAAATTGAGCTCTAATAACTTCAATTAACTAATTTACAATGCCTATAAATAGTATTAAAATACTCTTATGAACAAAAAGTGGAGTAATTAACTGTTTGAATAAAATACCTTGATTCTAAGAGTGTTAAGGAATTGTTATCAATAATTAATTATTAACAGCTGTTACTATCAATTAACAAAAGAGCATAAATGTTAATAGAAGTTTTGTTGAAGATTAAAAAATTAATATATTTAACCAACGATATACTAGTTTTTTTAATTATGGAGACAGCAACTGAAACAAAAAATTTTTTTATTCTTTACAGACCTAAAGATATTGTTAGTGGTGATTTTTATTACGCTCAAGCTCACAAAGCCATAGGTAGCAATAAGGAAATATTTTATTTATGCACTGCGGATTGCACTGGGCATGGTGTTCCAGGTGCATTAATGAGTATGGTGGGTATTTCACGTTTAAACGAATCTATTTTAGAAAAGAATATTGTTAAACCAAACGAGATTTTAGATAATGTACGTCGTGGCATTATTGATTCTTTGAATCCCGAAGGCAGTGAAGAAGAAAGTAAAGATGGAATGGATTGTGTGCTTTGTGCTTATGATTTTGAAAACAATAAATTAGAATTTGCCGCTGCTAATAACCCGCTTTGGTTGGTTAGAAATAAAGAAGTTATTGAATACAAGCCGGACAAAATGCCGGTTGGTAAGTACAATGATGAAGCAAAACCCTTTACTTTACAAACTATAGATTTACAAAAAGGGGATACTATTTATACTTTTACAGATGGTTATGCCGATCAATTTGGTGGGCCAAAGGGAAAAAAATTTAAATACAAACAATTACAAGATATGATTTTAGCATCTTGCGATTTGCCGCTTGAAGAGCAAAAACGTCAGTTAAATGATGCTTTTGAAAAATGGAAAGGCGATTTGGAGCAGGTAGATGATGTGTGTGTAATTGGTATCCGAATTTAGTTTTGGACATAAATCAATCAATAAAAAAAAAAATTCTTAACTTTTTATTATTTCTTTCATTAGTTGGCCATAGTCAATTAAAGAAAGAATTGAATGAGTGTGCAGTGGAGTGCGCAGATAAAAAAGATTTTAAATGTGCAATCGACTATTTTACTCGAGTTATTGAAATTAATCCTAAAGATTCGATTGCTTATTTTGATAGAGCAATGATGAAAGAATATCTCCACGATTACAAAGGTGCTATTGATGATTATACAAAGGAAATTGAAATAGATTCTTCTAACGCCGATAATTTTTTTTGCAGGGGGATTGCTTACTACCATTTTAAAAAATATAAAGAAGCAATTAAAGACTTTAATAAAATGCTTAGCAGAGAAAGTGGTAATGCAGATGCCTTTTATTACAGAGGACTATCCAAAAAGGAATTGAAAAATTTTAATAGCGCATTGTTTGATTTAAATAAGGCGATTGAACTTAATGGAACTGTTGCCAACTATTATTTAAACCGAGGAGAGTTAAAAATTAAGTTTGGTAAAAAAGATAGTGCTTGCAAAGATTTTAAAGTGTTTAAAGATTTAAATGGAGAAAATGCAAAGTATTATTTGAAGCAATATTGCAAATAAATTAGTGTAAGAAAAATAATACTTAGTAAAACAACTAACATTAGATTTATAAATCAACTTTTTTTTCAAAATTCATATTAGTTTATGTTTTATATTTGTAACTTACTCTATTTGAAATCCATGAAAAAACTACTTTTAAAATTAGGCTTATTCATAGTCCTAATCGTTTTATCCCCAATGATTTTTAGTCAGACTCCCGGGACTTTAACATGTTCGTTTACCGAAATTCCAAAGTCACCTACTTATCCTGGAGATTTTAGACATGTATTAGCTGTTTGGATTCAAACTAATAGTGGCGCATTTGTAAAAACAAAATTGCGTTATGCTGGTGGTCAAACAGGCGATCATTTACCAACATGGGCAGCTAACGCCTCTTGTCCCGGTGGGAACGCTGTTTCAGGTTCTTGTAATACTGTTGACGGCACAACCGGAGCAACTAGAACAACTTGGACTTCTTACAATGTAACTTGGGACGGAAATATTGGACCTGCTGGATCTGGAACATTACAGCCAGATGGAGTTTATAAAGTTGCAATTCAATCTACATGGAATCATGGAACAGGTGGTACAGCTACAAGTACTTTTACTTTTACCAAAGGATCAAGTGTAGATTCACAGACGATTACTACAAATTCAACTTGGAGTAATATACAAATAACATGGACACCCGATCCAACAGCATCGATTAAAGGAAACTCTTTTAGCAATTCAGGAATCTCCATTTATCCTAATCCAACAAGTGGGGTATTTACAGTAGATTACAGTAATGCTAATACCATTAAAGTAATAAATGCTTTAGGGCTTGTTATTTATGACGAGAAAGTAAATGGTGTTGTTGCAGGCTCAAAAAACATTGATTTATCTGCGTTTAAAAATGGTATTTATTTTATAACTGTGGCTAATGATAATGGTTCATATAATCATAAGGTAGTTTTAAATAAATGATCATTTTAAATTAAAAAAATTAAAGCATCTTTTTTGGATGCTTTTTTATGCTAGTTTTCCTTAGCCTCTGAAATAATTGATTTTAAACCTTCTGTTTCAAATATTTGATAATTCCCTTTATCATCCGAATAAATTAAATAGGCATTTAACTCCTTATGTTTGGTTAAAAACTCTTTAGCTTTTTCTAATCCCATTACTAAAATACCGGTTGCATTGGCATCTGAAGAAATACAGTCTTTTGCAAAAACGGAAACGCTTAATAAATTATTTTTGGTGGGATAACCGGTTTTAGGGTCGAGATGATGATGGTACTTTACACCGTTTTCAATCATAAAACGACGGTAGTTGCCTGAGGTAGCTATTGCCATATTTTCAAGTTTTACAAGTGCTTTTAGCGGGTTGCTTGTTTCTTGGTTATCAATAGGTTTTTCAATACCAACAATCCAATTTTTGCCATCTGGCTTTTTTCCATTAGCGTATGTTTCACCACCTATCTCCACAAGAAAAGAAGTAATACCTTTTGAAATTAAAAATTGCGAAACCACATCTACCGAATAGCCTTGTGCAAAGGCATTAAAATCTAGCGCTGCACGTATATCTTTTTTTACGACCTTTTTGCCTTTTAGTTTAATTAAATGAAAACCCACAAATTTAAGCATACTGTCAATTTTACTTTTCTCAATTTTTTGTTTTTTACCGGGACCAAAGCCCCAGGCGTTTACCAAAGGATAAACAGTTGGGTCGAAGGCACCATTGGTGTTTTTCCATACCTCTTTTGCTTTGTTAAAACAGTCAATAAAATAACGGTCTACAATTACATTTTTTTCGTTGGCATTGATGCGTGAAATAATGGAAGTTGGAAGATAAGTGGAAACAGATTGGTCGAAGTCATGAAGTATTTTCTCTATGTCTTCATACAAATCTCTGTTTTGGGCATCAAAGTAGGTGATGTGATAGGTGGTACCTTGTGCTCTGCCTTCTATTTTTATTGGTTCTTGTGTAAAAAATAGAGAAGTTGAAAAGAGAAAGAAGCAAAAAATAATTTTATTTTTTTTCACGGATAGAATTATTTCTTTTTAAAATGGTCAGTACCATTGGTAGGTAAAACAATATATATTCTGTGCCACTCGTTCCCTTCAATAATTTCCCAGCTATGACCCTCTCCCTTTAAATCATTGGCAATTAAAAGAACGCCAGGTTCAATAATAAAAGAAGAACCATCACTAACAGTAAATTTTAATTTACCTTTTAAAGTAATTACAAATTGGTATCGTGGAGCAGGATGAACATGTTTTTGGTATTCTTCAATGTGTGTTTGCGCAAAAAAATGACTGACGTTTACATGTGCGTTTTCAGGAACATATCCTTCTTCAAAGGCGGACTTATTATCGATTGTATTAATTAATTTAAAGGCTTTCACAGTTGCTATATATAAAATTTTAAATTTACTTTTTCTTTTAATTCAGGTTTGAAAAATACTAAACCAAAGTAGAAAGTATCAATACTTAAGGTTACTTCTTTATTTTTTTTAATCTCTTCCCAAGCCCTTGTCATATCTTTGCTCCAGTATATGTCATCAAATACAAATACACTGGTATCGGTTTTGTGAGGTAAGGCTAAATTAAAATAATTAATAGTTGCTTCATAAGTGTGATTTCCATCAACATAAAAAAAATCAACAACAGTATTTTCTTTAAAAAAAACTGGAAGCGCATCGTCGAATTTGGCATTAATAAAATGAATATTATTAGAATTATTTTGCGCGGCTAATCTTTTTGCAAAGAGCGATAATTCTTTACTGCCTTCGATTGTAGTTAACCAACCATTTTTGTTTGCTAATGAAAGATACAAGGTATTTAAACCAAGAGATGTACCCAATTCAACAATTACCCTACAGTTTAAAAAGTTAATTAGCTTATAAAATATTTCGGATTGTAATTGGGTGCTTATGCCTTGTTTTGCTGTTGAACTTATATTTCTTGTATTTGTTTTAAATGTTTTCGATCCTGCCCCAAAGTCTTCTATTTGAAATGTTGTTGTGTCATTTTGAAGTGCCTTTCTTAAAGAGTTTAGTAACTTAAAATCGTAGAAACTATTAGTATTGTAAAACACTTCTTCGCATAATTGGTAGGCAAAAGGCGAATGTACACTATGTCCTTTACGTTTAGCAGTAAAGTAGTGTTTTATAAAAGAAGTTATTTGATGGAGGTTAATTGTCAATGCTTACGGTATATAATTTTTTTTCAGGAACGGTTGTTTGATAGTTTGGCAAATTTTGTTTTGTCATATAATACAAATTTAAGGTAATCATTTTTTTGTTTGGATGCTGTTTATTCCATTGTTTTAAGATATAAGTTCCATATAATGGACGTAGAAAAGTGAAATTATCACTTTGCATATTTTCGGCTAATTTTCGCCACCTATCAGTTTTGTACATAGAAACTATACGTTTTGGTTTGCTAAAGTCAACATAATCTTGGTTTCTATATAAGTCCCATTGACGTCCAAGAGAGTCGATTCCATAATATACAAACCACCCATCTTTTTTTAATATACTTGGCGAAAACATACCCCAATATTGATTTAGTCTAAGTATATGAACAGGATAGTAGAATTCTGATTTTAATTGATAATTAAACCAATTCATAAAACTTAAATTAATAAAAAGGCAAAAAATAATTATTGAGGATAAAAAGTAATTAAATACTAGTTGCTTTGCTTTTGAAAATTTAGAAGGCATTTGAATAAAGCCTCTTGCAACCGAAGTTTTAAAGAAGCGAAATTTGCCTTGTAGTTTATTTAGAACACAACTTGGTATTAAAGCAATGGAAGAAATTATATTGATGATATAGAACAGACCAACATATAAAGTTAAGCCAATACCGATGTGTAAAAGAAGTAATAATATAAATGCAATTAACCTTAAATACCCCTTTTTTGCAGGGAATAAAATTAAGAAGGGAATTACTAATTCTAAATAAAATACAAACCGGGTAAGTAATTTCATTAAGGAGGGATAATTATATAACCATTCGCCTATTGGTAAACGCAATTGTTCTAAGCTTAATGCATAATAAATAGCGGTACTTTCATCGTGCCACTCAGGGCTACTTTTTAAGCAAACTGTAAAAAAATAGATGGAAGAAATAAAGAGTAAGTAACCCAGATTTGCAATGTTATTTTGTTTTGGTCGGTAATTTACGTTTACACTATCTACAGAATAACAATTGGACCAAGGTAAAAATAAGCCCCAAAAAAGGAGGAGGCGTAATACATCATCACCAGATTGTAAGATAAATAAATTACGATTGTGCAACGAAATTAGCAATGCCCAAACAATAAAGGTGCTAAACTTTGTTTTAAAGCCAATGAGCAGGAAGAATGCAAAGAAAAAATGTACGCTAAATAGAAAAAATTCCCACCAGTAATTATCACTTAAAGCGTGTAGACTCCAAAAACCTGTATTCCAACCAAAAGTTTTAATTAAATGAACCGGCCACATCCCTTCGCCAGTATAGTGAGCTGATAAATCACTACCTCTAATCAATAAGTCTACAATTACAATTAAACCGGTTGCAATGCGCATCAGACCTAAAGCTCTAAAATCTAAGGCATAGCTTTTACAAATATAAACCGCTATTTTTTTTAGTTTATACAAGCAGTTTTAAAAATAGTTTGACGCAAAAATAAACACAGCTACACATATCGACATTAAAGATAAAACTAAAACCGCACCTGCACTTACGTCTTTTATAAATTTAATTTTAGGATTTTTATCAGGAGAAATAATATCGCAAACTTTTTCAATGGCTGAATTGAATAGTTCAGCTGCAATAACTGTTCCACAACAAATAATAATTGCTATCCACTCGATTTTAGAAATTTTAGAATAGATGCCTGCAATAACTACTAAAATAGTTGCTAAAAGATGAATTTTTAAATGCGTTTCAGTTTTTAAAGCCGTAAACAAACCATTAAATGCAAAGCCAAATGCCTGAATACGTTTTTTAAAGTAACTCATTTTTTGATTGTAATAATTTGTTTTTGAAAGATAAATAAATTTCAAAGATTAAATATAGAAAAACCGTAAAAGTTATGATAACGGAAAGCGTTTCTTTGTAATAATTGGGATTAAAAACTGAGTTAACCATTGCATTTACAAGGTTCAACGGACTTGAAATTATGTCCCAACTATTATATCTTAAATAACGTCCAAGATAAATACCATAACCGCAAGCTAAAAACAACAAAGGTTTCGCAACTAAATTAATTTTTTGGTTATAGTTTCTTTTAATTGTTTCTAGAATTAACTCAAACGCCATAATAAAATAAATGATGCCAAGCATTGCAAAACTGACTATGAGTATTAAATCAAACCAAAGCGGGGCCACCAGTGCTTTCTTTAAATGAAATAAATCTGTTAAAATGTATGGGGCATTTGGAAGAAATAAGATGGAACAAGTTAAAAATATAAAACGTAAATATTTATGTGTTTTTGGCTTTATTAATTTTACAAATAGAACCGGCAGGTAGGCTAGAAATAAATTCCAAAATAGAAACAAAAATGAGTAATGCTCGGTTTTTATAATTCTTACAACTACCAAGGCAATGCAAAAGACCACCAATTTATTTAAAACGCTAATTTTCATTTTATAATTAATATTTAGTTAAACTATTTATTATTCTAACATCTCGTAAATCAAAGCTTTGCCAGTCATTGGTGTAGTTGTGCAAATAACTATTTATTTTATTATGTAATAATGTGTTGAAGTCTTCGTTGTAATAATCATCCCAAACATTATTGGTGTAGTTCTTTAAACGTGAGTTTAATTTTGGAAAGTCATGGTTCTTCGTTGCTTCAATTAATTCAGGAATATTTGAGTCGGATAAAGAAAATAGATAATAAAAATCAACGTCTTTTAAAGGTTTATTACTGATATTGTATTTAGTAATTAAAATGTCCCAATTAACAGTTGAACTTATTACCAGTACCGAAAACCAAACGGCAAAATTTGTTTTTACCAAATACCAATTCGATTTTTCTTTAATTATTTTTAATGAAACAATAACTAAACCAACGGCAGCTAATAATAACCAAACATATACACCAATGCGTCTGTATGTGAAGTTGTAGGATTCAATATAAATTTGATTGCGACAAACGGTTGAAAACAACATGATTAAATTTTGAATCACCCAAATTAAAATTAGTGCTTTTAGCAACTTAGAATTTTTTATCGAATTAAAATCTTTACGAAATAAGAACATTAATAGACTAGTCGCAATAATTATTGATAAAATAATCATACCAACGCCGTTATGCACAAAATCTGAATGACTCACTCCTTTTGGTAATGCTGCTTTAAACCAAATCGAAGTAATATCTCCGAAATTTAAAATCAACAGCATTAGATTTAAGAAAATAAATAAAATCATTCCTGAAAATCGTTCCGTTTCAAAGCGTTTGGTATTATCTCCAATAATAGTTGTATTAATTAGGGGTAATTCGTTTTCCCATTTTTCAATTATCGGAATGGTTTTATGATACAAAAGAGCATATACTAAAACAAATCCTCCTAAGGTAAACGCTACCCATTTAAAACTTATAAAATCGAGGTTAATCCATTTGGTGTTTTCGGCAAATAAGGGATTGGCATTTTTATATATAACAAAAAACAAAATACATAGTATGAGTACTAGCGAAATGGCTATAAACTTATACCCTTTCTTAGTGTTTCCTTCTCTGTCCGCTTTGTTTTGTGAGCGGGTAATTGCATCAATAATAACAAATACAAAGGATGAACAGATTGAAAAACCAGAGAAAAGAAAGGAAAAGATAGCTGATGTTTTTGTGTTTAATGTAAACGCCGAGAGTAATACTAATGAAATACAATTTGCGATGATACTTAAACTACTTGAATGAACAAATATATTGGTACCGCTTATCAACACCATTCCTGCTGCCCAAAGCCATTTTTTCTGTTTAATTAATTGTTTATTTTTTATCAGAAAGGAAATAATTAATAGCAAGTTAAATACTAAAAAATTTATGCCTGCATTTTGTTCAAAAAATAAATAGCTGTAACCTATTGTTGCAGTTATTAAGAGATAATCGTTAGTTTTCATATTATTTGTTTTTTAATAGGTGTTTAGTATTTATAAAGAGAAAGTTTAATTTTATGGTAGTCTTCATAAAGAAGTGCTTTTGGATTGAGGAGTGTTATGTCAACGCATTTTTTTCCACGTCTATAACTATCTCTTAAATAACTCCATTGCCCAGGTAATATGCACCACGCACCAATAGAGGTAGCAAAAGAAGCAAGTGAGTTTTTACCATTTCCTCTTAAAAAAAATTGTAGCCCAATTTCGTCTTTAAACGATATTGAATAATCGAACAGAACATGGTAAACATCATGGGATTCTGCTCTAGCAATTGGTTCTAGTCTGTTTTTTTTAAGAAATTCCCCAAGCGCAAGACCTAGACTTCCTTCAGGAAATTTAAGTAAATCATTAGTGCTAAGACCCCACGCTTTTTCTTTAGACCCAAAATTGAAGACTGTAGGGCCGAGCTTTTGTGCTGTAAAATTATTTATTTTTTCTTGAACTTGCTTAAGTTTATTAAAACCAATATTAAGTTGTGTTAGTGATTTCATAATTTTTTTGTTAGTTGATTGTTTGACAAAACATTAATTTTTCTGTACACAATCCATAAGAATAGAAAACCAAAGACACCAAAACAACAGTCTATTAGTTGATGAAAGAATGGAATTTCTCTTACAGGACCACAAACAAAAGCCAATGGAAATACCAAAATACAAGCGGCCATTCCAATAATTAAATTGACTTTATATTTTGTTGGATTAATATAAACGGGAATAAAAAATATTGAAATAATAATGTGTGCAAAGGCCAGCCAATCGGTTCCATAAAGCATAATGTCGGGTGTTTGTTGGATAGAAGTATTTACTTTTATAATCCATTCTTGTAAATAAACAGGAAACCAATTTAAATGATTCATTAAATAGGCAATCTCACTTTTTACAGGAAAAGCAGTTACCCCGCTTAGTATAAGTAGTGTGATAAATAAAACGAGTACAATTCTTATTTGTGTTAATTGTTTCATATTAATTACTATTTAAAAATTCGTTTAATTCTTTTTTGGGTAAGTACTGTTTGGCAATTCTGTTTTCGGGTTTCGTATCTAAGAGGTATAACCAAAGTAAAAACAGCCATTCCAGGGGTTTCATTAATAGATATAAAATATTTGCAAAGTGTTTGTGTTTTGACCATTTATTTACCGGAATACCCATTGAATCGTAAGTATGGCGAACTACTTTATGTAATCGTGGCGTGTAATCCTCTAACCAGTTTTCAAAAGCATTGGCAATTAGTAACTGTCTATTAACCACTATTTTTTCATTGGCTCTTACACCAAAGCGTGTAGGCTTTACGAGTTTTTTGTTTCCGTTAGCTGCTATAGAACATAAGTAATGATCACCGCCGCATGAACATTCTTGATATTTTGATAACAGATAACCACACGAATCGGTAAATTGATAAATGATAGAATCAGCTCTTTGTCCAAATAAATGCAATACAGCTTGAATTGCTAACGTTATTGGTATAGCCAAGAAGACTGTAAATCCTAAATGATATTTTTTTAACCAGTTATTGAAAACATTTATTTTATTTACAGCTGTTGGATCAGAAGTGTTTAGTTTTTCTTTTAAAAATTTATTTAATCGAATAATTTCATAAGTTAAAAATAGCAATGATAAAAATGGAGATAGATATAAAAGACCGAATCCGGGAAAAATTACGGCGAAAATCATTGGCAAAAAATGAATACAAATTGCTAGGCAGAATGCAGCTCCTCCTACTAAAGCTGCTGCAACAATTAAAATAGCAATTGGCGAAAGTTGTTTTTTAAAGTAGCGAGATAACAGATATCCAAAAGCAAATATAATCCAAAGCGTATATGCTGTATTTATGCTTCCTAACTCAAAAGGATGTGTGTCGCATTTATCATTTGTAATGGAAATTCCAATTCCAGGAAAGACACCAACAAATAGAAATTCGCAAATACCTTCTATAACCAACACAAATTTTTTTCTTATTCTGGTTGATTTTTTTGTTACACCTCTTATTGCAAAAAACGTAATTGCAAAACTTGCAGCAACTGCCAACACTACATAAATTTGATAAAACCCTCTTTCCATATTTTTTATTATTTAAGTAATTATTAAAAGTACTTTGTATTTCAAAGTATTAGTTTAAATTTTTTTAGTCTATTTTCTTAATTAATTTTTCTAAGGTATTGATGTGTTCTTCAAAGGCTTTTATGCCCACTTTAGTGGCGCTATAAGTGGTTGAAGTTTTTTTACCAATAAATTCTTTTTTAATATGAATAAAACCGTCTTTTTCCAAAGCGGCACTGTGGCTGGCTAAATTGCCGTCGGTAACTTGTAGTAACTCTTTCAAGGAATTAAAATCAACACTGTCGTTTACCATTAACACACTCATAATGCCCAACCTGACTCTGTTTTCAAAAGCCTTATTTAATTTATGTATATCCGGTTTTATCACTTTATTTTACAAACAGATACTAATTTAAAATTATCATTCATTAATCAACACTCATCAATTTTTATTTTCGTTCGTATTTAAACCACATGAATATTCCATAAACTATGTGTAATACGCCAAAGCCAAATGCCCAAAATAGAATACCATAACCCAAATAAAAACTGGCAATAAGTCCTAGCATAATTTCTAAACATCCTAAATATCTTATATCGTGTAAGGTGTATTTACTGCCGTTAACCAACGCTAAACCATAAAAAATTAGCATTGTTGGACCGATAAGTAAAGCCATAGAACCACCATGATACAATAGGGCTATACAAAATAAACCTCCGGCAGCCAAGGGAATAAACATGTTCACAAATAAACGCAATGCAGTATGATCAAACAATTTTTGTCCAGTTTTTTTTGCTTTTTTTAATGAGAAGGCGAGGGCAGTTACAATAGATAATACCAAAACGGCAATACAAATCACAATACAATTTAATAATAATTGATTGTAAGATTCCTGAGAGTAGTTGTGTGCAGCAACATAATTAGAAATAAGAGTTGTTCCTACATAAGAACCGATTAAGGCGTAAATGCCTGCAAAAACACCCGATAAACCGCTTAATGACAAAAACTTACTCGATTTTTTCATCATTTGCCTTATGTCTTGTAAGGCGTCCAATTGTTCTTTATTATTTTCCATATAAAAGCACTTTGCGATACAAAGTTAGGTATAATTTCTAAACCGCAATGAAGTTTTTATTTTTTTAACGAATTTTTTTTAAATTTTTAAGTCAGTTCGATATCGACTTAAGGAGCGTATCAAGAACTATTTATGGGTGCACTTCTCGATACAATTTTTTGCAAGAGGCAGACAAAAAATTACTCGAAGTGACGCTATTTATGTCAATTCGGGTAGCGGAGTGTATCAAGAACTGTTTATGGGTGTACTTCTCGATACAATCTTCATTCCTTAGCTTTACACCAAGTGACAGAATAAAAATAACTACATTTGCATTGCCCCATGCTAGTTCGTTTAAACGATACCAACATTAATTTTAAAACCATTGAACAAATTGTTAAATGTTTAAAAGATGGCGGTATTATTATTTATCCAACTGATACAGTTTACGCTTTGGGTTGCGATATTTCTCATGTAAAAGCTGTAGAACGCATCTGCAAATTAAAAGAGATTAAGCCCGAAAAAGCTAACTTCAGCTTTGTGTGTAGTGACTTGAGTCATTTATCAGAATACACAACGCCAATTCCTAACTCCATTTTTAGGATTATGAAAAAAGCGTTGCCAGGCCCTTATACCTTTATTTTAGAGGCAAGTGCCAAAGTGCCCAAATTATTAAAACAAACGAAAAAGACAATTGGTATTCGTGTACCAAATAATTTAATTTGTAAAGAAATTGTTCAAGCTCTTGGTAACCCAATTATATCAACCAGTTTGCACGATAATACAGATGATATTTTAGAATACTTCAGCGACCCCGAAGTTATTCACCAACATTACGAAAGTAAAGTAGATATTGTAATTGACGGAGGTTTTGGAAATATTTATCCATCAACGGTATTGGATTGTAGTTCTCACGAGGTTATTGTAATCAGAGAAGGCCAGGGAAGTTTGGATGTTTTGAATTAATATTATTTTTCACAGGCTGTACTATCACCATTTGAACAACATTCTTCAGTTTGAGTTGAACACTCTGTTGTACAAGAATCTGCAATTTTCGCCGATTGATATTTTTGATATTCAAAGTAGCTAAGAAACCCAATACTCAATACTAAGCCTAACCAAAAAATCGCTTTTGTTATTTTTATTTTTCTATTTTCCTTTTCGTTTGGTGCACATGCACAGGCATCTTCTGTTTTGCAATTATTTAATTTTGGTAAAACATACAATGAATAATAAGACACCGTAAAAGAAACTGCACTTAAAGCAATTAATAATGGTTCTAGTGCATTTACTATTGGAGAAGCTGCGATAGTAGCTGATGAAATACCAAATAAAGATGCAACAGGACTTACACAAACTCCAACACATGCCCCTCCTTTACACACAGAGAATAGAATTGGGGCAACTGAAGCAAGCCCGCCAGTAATTGTAGTCCAAATTGTTTTTTTTGTTTTCATAATTAAAATTTATTTTTTGTGTAATATTTTTTCCTAAACCAAAAGGATAATTGTACCAAGCCAATCAGAGCAGGTACTTCTACCAATGGACCAATTACTCCAGCAAATGCTTGGCCGCTATTTATACCAAACACACCAATTGAAACTGCAATTGCTAATTCAAAATTATTTCCAGATGCAGTAAATGATAAGGCGGCATTATCTTCATAATTTGCGCCCGCATATTTTCCAACAAAAAACATTAAGGTAAACATAATTGCAAAAAATATTACTAAAGGCAAAGCAATCCTTAAAACATCTAAAGGAATTGATACGATCATGTTGCCTTTTAAACTGAACATGACAATAATTGTAAATAGCAAAGAAATTAAAGTTATGGGCGAAATAAATGGAACGAATTTAGTTTTAAACCATTCTTCTCCTTTAAATTTAATTAGAGTATATCTACTAATTACAGCTGCAATAAAGGGTATACCCAAATAAATACCTACAGTTTGAGCTACCTCCAAAATACTAATATTAATAGTTAGGCCTTTAATTCCAAAAAGAGGTAGCATAATTTCAATGTAGAAATAAGAATACAAACTAAAAAAGAATACTTGTAGTAAGCTATTAATTCCTATAAGCCCTGCAACCAATTCCCGATTTCCCTCTGCCAGTTCATTCCAAACTATTACCATAGCGATGCAGGGCGCAAGACCTATAATAATCAATCCTGTCATGTATTCAGGATAGTCTCTTAAGAATATAACAGCTAACGTTAACATTAAAAACGGCCCAACAATCCAGGTAATAAAAAATGATAAACCAAGTAGCTTTGGTTTTGCCAAAACTTTTGGTATTTGCGAAAAATTTACTTTCGTGAGAGGTGGATACATCATTAATATTAACCCAATTGCCAAAGGGATATTAGTTGTGCCTTTTGAAAACGAATTAATAAAGTTAGAAGAAGATGGTATAAAATAACCAATAGCAATGCCTAGTATCATTGCTGAAAAAATCCATATGGTTAAATACCTATCTAAAAAACTCAATTTCTTTCGATTTGCTGCTGGTGCACAATTATTTGCTGACATGTGTTATATATTATGTTTGGTTAACTGTTTTTTCTAAAGTCTAAATGACTTATCCATGTTAGTTGAAAATAATATTGGTTAAACCAATTTTGTTTTCCAATATTCCAGGTAACATATAAAATACCAGCTTCTATTTTATTTTTTTCATTTAGTTTTTTACCAACTGCCGTATAAGCCCAATTTTCGCCATAAAAAGCCCCCGCATTTTCAAATGTATTAATGAAGGCTTCCTCATAAGCAGTAACATATAGTTTTTCGTTTATTGGAGTATCCATTCCAATTAAATACCTTACACGATGGGTGAATGGTGTTTCTCTAGTAAGTCTATTTTGAACAAATTTTCCATCAAAACGTAATCGATGAGTTATATTAACTTTTTTAATAGGATGTTTGTATTTAGCCTGAATGTAAAATCGATTTTCGTTAGTATAGTTATTGTAAACTACATTTTCTCGCTGATATAAGTAACTACCTGTTAGTGAAAATCTATTGGTTACATTATAGCTTAAAGCTTGCTCAAAGTATAATAAATGAAAGTATGAATTTTTGGAAACTTCTGGTTTACTAAAATTTACAAGTGGAAAAGCCGCAAAATAATATAAGCTATAATCGAGTTTACTATTTATAGTGCCCGAATGGTCGATTGTTGGAAACGCCCCAGCTACAAAAACACTTTGTGCGTTTAAATTCAAACTTATTGTTGTAACAAAAATAAAAATTAGAAATTTGATTTTATCAAAAAGCATAAATTATAATTTTGAAAAAACATATAGTGTTTCTGATGCAATTTGTAAACAGCGTTCTTTATATTTTTCGCTCTGCAATGGTGTATTATCAAATTCTTTAGGATCGTTGTAAGTGGTTGCAATTCTTAAATCTACGTTTGGTATAAAAGGACAATTTTCTTCGGCTTCGCTACAGGTCATTATAGCTGCAAAATCTTTACTTGGATTTTGTGCATCATCATAAACTTTTGAGAAACATACTACAGGTTTTTCGTTATCGTCAAAAAAAACGTGATAGATTGAATTTGCTTCTTGGTTTATTTTTTTGATAGTAAAACCTGTGTTTTGCAAAGCGTTTATTGCATTTATGTTAAATGCTGTTGCTTCTGTGCCCCCCGAAAAACTATTAACGTTTTTTATTGAATAATAATTTGCGGCAACTGTTGCCCAAATCTGCCCGAAATGGCTACGCCTTGAATTATGCGTACAAATGTATATCAGATTAATGGGTTTTGATGTAGCGTTTTTTTTAGAGATGTACTCAGAAATTTTTTCTAATAATAGTTTACGCTCGCTGGGTATATTTTCAAATTGTGTTACTAAGGTATCGCACAACTTTTTTATAGTATTATACATTGTTTATTTTTTTGCAGATTCTTTTTTCAAAATAAGTTTTGTTTTTACGTAGTCAGCTACAAAAAATAATTCACGTGCAATTAAACGACAGGTTTCGTCGTACTTTTGATCTTCAGAGGGTGTGTTATCATAATACTTCGGGTCTTCGTAAGGCAGACCAATTCTGCCAAAAGCACCAGGCACATGTGGACAAGATTTATCGGCCTCAGAACAAACCATTACCGCTATAAAATTTGATTTTGGATTTTGAACGTTATCATACTTCTTTGAGTATAAAATCCAATTTTCAGAACTATTACCAATGGTTAATGAATAAGGACTATTAAACTCAGTACCTGCTCTTGAAATTGAAAAACCTGCTCTTTTTAATGCAGCAACTGCTCTTTTGTTTACTTCGGTTGCTTCTGTTCCTCCTGAAAATGTACTTATACTATCAATGCCATAATAGATGGCTGCTGTTTGCATCCAAACTTGTCCTAAATGACTACGGCGAGAATTACTTGTGCAAATGAACGTAAGTGTGGCTTTATTATTTTTTTGTTTATCCTCTAAAATAAAATCGCCTAATTCAATTAATGTTTTTTTGCGTTCATCTGAAATTAGGTTGAACTCGGTAGTTACTTTTGCAGCATATTTTTTTAGTTTCTTATTTAATTTTATCTGAGTTTGAGCAAAGGAAGTAAAAGTTATAACTGTAAATACAACAATTAATTTTAAAATTTTATTTTTCATTATTATATTATCACTAGTTTGGTTAACAACATTTAGAATCCGAACCGCAGCAAGCTGCTTTTTTATCTGATTGAAGGTCGGATAATTTTACTTTTAGTTTTTCTTCAGGAATACCGCATTTATCACTAGCAAGACAAGCGGTTTGTTTTTGAGTAAGTAAAAAGTTCTTACCATTAAAATCAACGCCATATTTACCAATGGTATCGCTTTGATAT
Organism: Bacteroidota bacterium; assembly: GCA_033763945.1. GTDB lineage: Bacteria > Bacteroidota > Bacteroidia > B-17B0 > Aurantibacillaceae > Aurantibacillus. The sequence goes on from JANRJN010000018.1 coordinate 43,051, forward strand.
TCTACCTCAATTTCTGCATCTTCAACACCCAATACTTTTTCCGACAAAGCAATAATATCTGTTAATTTTTTTGGGGCCAAGCGATGGTCGAAATCATTAGCTTCCCATAATTGAAAACTTACGGTTTTTTCATTGCGAACGGTTCCTCCACAATCAATAAAATTTTTTGTAATTTGTCCCACCTCAGTTACATGAAAATGTTGGGGAACTAGAGTGCCATTAGGCAATTCGAAATTTACTTCATTCACAGACGTTAGTTGGTTTTTAAATTCTGATAGTTTCATAGTTATTTATTTTTTAAGTTAATATATAATCGTTATTTGCCGATAAAAGATGACATTTTTTAGCAGCATTTATTTTTAAGGGAGAATGCTTCAAATAACATGGTTAAGTAATTTTTTGCTGTTTCCCACTCTTTTTCATCAATACAATAGCATACTTTAGCGCCTTCTATTTCTCCTTTAATTAAACCTGCTTCTTTTAATTCTTTTAAATGTTGCGATACAGTACTTTGTGATAAAGGAAGTTCATCAACAATATCACCACAAATACAGGTTTGTTTTTTTATTAATACCTGTAAAATTGCTATGCGAGCAGGATGCCCCAATGCTTTGGCATAAGCGGCAATCTTATTGTCTTTAATTGTAAATTCTTCTGTTTTAGTTGTTCCCATATATTTATCGTAAAATTACGATAAATATTTTAATCTGCAAAAAAATATTTTTCACTTCGATTAGCAATCACGCTTTAGCGTGAGAGCGTATCAAAAAGTGATTCAAAGACAGTTCTCGATACAAAAAATTAAGGATAGCATTCGAATTAAAATCGGGACTACTCGAACCGTCGGAAAAAAAATTAGACCTTAATACGCTGACCAACGCATAATTTTGAATTTGGCTTTAAACCATTTTTTTTGCATAAAGCCTTTACAGTGGTATGGTTGCGAGCGGCTATTTTCCCTAAATTATCACCGTTGCGTATTTTATAAACTCCAGATTTACCTTTTGCAATTTTAGTTCCGGTGGATGTTTTATTGGTTCTTTTCGCATAACCAACGTCACGTTTATGTCTGCTATGTAAAGCTCTTAAATCGTATTTGGTTTCAACATCAGTTTTACGTAAGGTAAATAAATTGCTTTTCAATTCGCCTTTTTCATAATCAATAAAATCTTCAGTATCCAAAGCCTGACCCAAATAACGCATTTCAAAATGTAAATGTGGCCCTGTTGAACGACCTGTGTTACCACCTAATCCTAAAATTGATCCGGCAGAAATACATTGACCAGGTTCAACTAATAATTTTGATAAATGTCCATAAACAGTTTCTAAACCATTGTTGTGACGAATAATAACACAGTTACCATAACCTTGGCAGTATTTTGCCAAACGCACCATGCCGTCAAAAGCAGATACAACTTGGTCTCCAATTTCTAAATCAATATCTGTTCCATAATGTGGGCGGTAACGTCTCCAACCAAAATCGCTGGTAATGTGATTTTTAATTGGCATAACAAATGCGCCATCACCCTCGTTTACAAGAGTTAAAACAACACTATCTACTTTAAACGACTCGTAAAAATGATAAGGATGTGCCGATGATGTATCCCAAGTGGCGTATAAATCATGACTAGGGAATAAAAATACCGTTGTATCTGGTGTTTCGTTTAGGGTTTCTTCACAAATTACGTATTTAGTGGTATCGTCGCGCTTAGTTTTCGACTTTTTATCATCATCCGGCTTAATTTTATCGTCAATAGCGGCACCAGCATTTAAAAATGCAATGCAAGTAATTGATAATATGTAAATTAGCCTTTTCACGTTGGTTGTAGAATTGCAAAGATTACATATTAATCCTAAAAACCAATAACCGTTACTCCTTTTTTGGTGAAAGTTATTAACAATTATCTTTTTTTTAACAGATTTTTGGAAAAGATATTCGGAAATAGACTATTTTGAGGATTTTGTAGTAATTTATTTTTTACCTCACCGCCACTTCCAACTTACGCTCTTCAATCATTTTCTTTAAATTAAAAAGTGCATAGCGCATACGGCCAAGAGAGGTGTTTATGGATACATTGGTAAATTCTGCAATTTCTTTAAAGCTCATGTCGTAATAGGTGCGCATTAATACTACCTCACGTTGGTCTGGCGGTAATTCGCTAATTAAATCGCGTATACTGCGTTTAAATTTGGCTTGTTCCTGATTAAGTTCGGTAGCGTCGTGGTCTGAAGCCAAACTGTTAAATACACTTACCTCTTCGCCTTCTTCGTTAATATAAACCGGCACAGGAGGCATTTTTTTAATGCGGCGGAAATGGTCAATTATTAAATTACGTGCAATGCGCACTACCCATGGTAAAAATTTACCTTCTTCGTTATATTGACCGCGTTTTAGGGTTTGTATCACCTTAAAAAAAGTGTCTTGGAAAATATCTTCGGCTAACGCTTTGTTTTTTACAACAACAACAATACTCGAAAATATTTTTCGTTTGTGGCGGTGTAATAAAACAGAAAGGGATTCTTCATTTCCACCCATATAGAGTTGTACCAACTCATTGTCATTTAATGCTTTAATAGACATACGTTTTTACTTGCTTTGTTAAATTAAAAATTGCTAGTAAATGTCTATTCTATGGATGTGTTTTTAAATGATTATTTGCAAATATAGTCTATTCTTAATAAATCTTAAAATACAAATGTTAAAATTTTAACTTTATTGAGTGAAAGTATATTTTGGCTGAGGGAATAGTGTTTTGTTGTCGCTTCGAGTAGCTTTTACTTGGCTCTTGCAAAAGCGTATTGAGAAGTGATATTTCTGAACCAGTTCTCGATACGGCGCAAAGAGCAGCGCCTTCTCGAACTGACAACAAGGATGTCATTGCGAACGGAGTGAAGCAATCTAAAAGACTGCTTCGTGCCTCGCAGTGACGAACAACCCAGACTTTATTGAATAAAAAAAGCAAATCGAAAGATTTGCTTTTTAGTAATGGTTATAATGTCAATTCTTAGTCAACTAAGCTTACATTAACAGCGTTTAAGCCTTTTTTGCCGTTTTCAACTTCAAATTGTACTTGATCGTTTTCGCGAATGTCTTCTTTTAAGCCTGAAGCGTGTACAAAAATTTCTTGTCCACCATCTTCTTTAATAAATCCAAAGCCTTTAGCTTCGTTAAAAAATTTTACTGTTCCTTTTTTCATTGTTTGTTGTTTTTTGTTGTTTGTTTTTGTTTATTTATTTGTTTTGTTTATCAATTAAGAGAATGGATGTGATTTTACCACATCTATATTTTTCTTAATTAATTTGTTAATGTCTTTTAAGTAGTTCATTTCTTCGCGTGCACAAAATGATAAAGCAATACCTGCGCTACCGGCACGACCTGTGCGGCCAATACGATGCACATAAGTTTCGGCTTGTTCAGGTATTTCGTAATTAATAACGTGAGATAATTTATCAACATCAATTCCTCTTGATGCAATATCTGTAGCTACTAAAACGCGAATACTTCTGTTTTTAAAGCCTTTTAATGCACGCTCTCTGGCACCTTGTGATTTGTTACCATGAATAGCTTCCGCCTTAATACCGTTGGTATTTAAATCTTTGGCTACTTTATCTGCCCCATGTTTGGTGCGGGTAAATACTAAAGCATGTTCAATTTTACCATTGTTAAGTACAAATTTTAAAAGCGAACGTTTGTTTTCTTTGGTAACATAATATACACTTTGCACTACAAGTTCTGCTGTAGATGAAACGGGGTTAACAGAAACACTCACAGGGTTTACCAATAGGCTATTTGCTAATTTCATAATAGCAGGTGCAGCAGTGGCAGAGAAAAACAAGGTTTGTTTTTTTGAAGGTAGTTTTGTAATTACTTTTTTGATATCATTAATAAAGCCCATATCTAACATACGGTCGGCTTCATCCAGAACAAAAAATTCGATGCTATTTAATTTAATAAAACCTTGGTTCATTAAATCTAACAATCTGCCGGGGGTGGCTATTAAAATATCAACACCTCTTCTCAAGTCTTTAACTTGAACATTTTGAGACACGCCACCAAAAATAGTGGTGTGTGTTAATTCTAAATGTTTGCTGTAACTCGTAAAACTGTCACCAATTTGGGTGGCTAGTTCGCGAGTAGGTGCTAAAATAAGTGCTTTAATCGTTTTTTGTCCATTTTGACCACTGAATTTAGTCGAAGTGGCATTTGAAAGTAACTGTAAAATAGGAAGAGCAAAAGCGGCTGTTTTACCTGTGCCGGTTTGTGCGCAACCAAAAATATCTTTTCCCTGTAAAATGTGCGGAATGGATTGTTCTTGAATTGGGGTAGGGGTGCTGTAGTTCATCTTATCCAAAGCCGTTACCAGCGGTTTAATAAGGTTTAATTCTGTGAAGGTCATTAATTAGTATTATTTATTCGTATTCGGGTCATGCAAATTGCACAATTGTCGTTTTTTCTAAAAAAGAAAAGTGTAAAATTTGACCGAATTGCAAAAGGGTATTACAAACTGATTGAACTACAATCTTCTATTGAAGGATACAAATGTACGAGTTTATTTTAATATAACAAATTTATTTTCAGGCATTTATATTCTTAACAATAAATGAACATTCTAATAAGGTTATTTTTAACAAGAAAGAAAGAAAAAAATTGGAGGAATAAAAAAAGGGTAAGCTACTTCCATCGCACCGCTCAACCACCTACCCTTGCTTCGTTCCCAACCTGGGGGATTTAGTAGGAGCTGGTCGTGAAAGACTTACCCGACGCAAAATTAACAAATATTTCATTAATCCATAAAAAATCGCAAAATTTGTGCTTAAACATTGCGTTATTTAACGCAGGTAATATGGATATATCAATTGTAATTCCCCTATTTAACGAAGAAGAATCGTTGCCCGAACTACACGAGTGGATTGTAAAGGTAATGACCGAAAACAACTATTCATACGAAATTATATTTATTGACGATGGTAGTAAAGATAAATCGTGGGATGTAATAGAACAACTTTCTGAAAAAAATAAAAATGTAAAAGCCATTAAATTCAGACGTAATTATGGTAAATCTCCCGCTTTGCATTTAGGTTTTGAGGCAGCTAAGGGCAACGTAGTTATTACTATGGATGCTGATTTACAAGATAGTCCGGATGAAATACCAGAGTTGTATAAGATGATTATGACTCAAAATTTTGATTTGGTGAGCGGTTGGAAACAAAAGCGTTACGATAATGCCTTTACCAAAAATTTACCAAGTAAATTATACAATTGGACAAACAGAAAAATAAGCGGCATTAAATTGCACGACATGAACTGCGGTTTAAAAGCTTATAAAAATAAAGTTGTAAAAAGTATTGAAGTGTATGGAGAGATGCACCGCTTTATACCGGTAATGGCTAAAAGCGCGGGTTTTAGTAATATTGGCGAAAAAGTGGTTGTGCATCGTGCACGCAAATATGGCGTTAGTAAATTTGGTTGGAACCGTTTTATAAATGGTTTCTTAGATTTATTAACCATTACCTTTCTTTCAAAATTTGGTAAACGGCCAATGCACTTTTTTGGTTTATTGGGTACGCTTTTATTTATGTTAGGTTTTGGTTTTGCCGCTTACTTAGGAGTATTTAAATTGTATTGTACGTTTACGCATCATCCTGCTCGTTTATTAACTGAAAGACCTTCGTTTTATATTTCGTTAACGTGCATGGTGATAGGTAGTATGATGTTTTTGGCAGGATTTGTAGGCGAATTGATTTTAAGAAACAGTCCGGTTAGAAATAATTATTTAGTTGACGAAAGGCTAAACCTTAATTAATGATTGGTAATGAAGGTAAAAAACGTCCACCACGCAATCCTTTATCGCCGGAGGAAGTGGCTGATTTTATTACTGTAAAAAGGTTAAGGGAGCAATTAAAACTTCAACGTTTTAAAAAAACAAAACGTTTTAAGTATCTAAACGTATTTAATATTGTTTGTTTTTTTATTTATTGCGAACTACTTATTTGTTTTTTTAGTCCATGTCATTATCGTACTCACTTTTCGAAAAAGGTTGTGGTGGAATACGGACACGAATTAAACAATTACAACCAACTAAAAATTGCGCATTTAAAAATTACGGATGTAAATGATAATTTTTACCAGTTTATAGTAAACGATTTTATAGAAGTACCTGAAACCTATAGTAGTTTTAGTGTAGGCAAAGATTTTATTTTACAAAAGGAGTTAAAAGGAACTTTTTTAGGAAGCAATAATTATTATAGAATACAACGAGCAGAGCCTTTTTTATTTTTATCGGGTTTTTTGGGAATATTGTTGTGTATAATTTTTAGTTACAACTTAAACCAAACAGAATCGTCGTTAAATGCTATTTCTGTCATAAACGGTTTAACGCTACTCGGATTTTTAATGATATAAATTAACTTAATGGGGTTAATTTAAATTCAAAGCCTTCCATAATTTGATTGCATAATAACTTAGTACAAGCATCGTTTACTTTTGCTTTTGCAATTTCTTCTGATGGAGCCTCAATTTCTAAAGTAATATGTTTACCAATGCGCACATTTTCAATTTCGGGTAAACCTAAATTTTTCATTGAGCCGGTAACAGCTTTACCTTGTGGATCTAACAATGCTTTAAGAGGCATTACATCAATATTTGCAATAAATTTAGCCATGTGTTTTTATTTGAGAAACAAAATTAGAATTAAACTTTCTTTTTAAAAAATATGTTATTCACAATACTTACCAAAATATAAAGAATAATAACCAAAGGAATTCCTACAAACTGAAAAGCCACCAGAAGAGCAACCGATAATCCTAAAAAAATAAAACGAATTTTATTATCAGTCCAAGTAAAGTTTTTGAATTTTAGAGCGATTAAAGGGAGGTTGGCAATGAGAAGGAGACTCATGAGGCAGGACACAAGACACAAAACGTATTTATTGAAAATATAATCTTGTAAAACAGGACTTCCAAAACATTGATTAAAGCTCAAATCTGTTTTTATGAATAATGGAATGCTACAAATAAAAATTGCATTGGCAGGTGTAGGAAGACCTATAAATGAATCAGATTGGCGGGTATCGTTATTAAATTTTGCCAAACGTATAGCTGAGAAAATTGGAATTAGAAAAGATATGTATGCCCAATCACTGAAAGTTTTGTTTTCAAATCCAATATAAATATCAGATAAATATGTAATTTCCATTGAATGTTTTATCATTTGAAACATCACCATGCCCGGCACCACCCCAAAGGTTACCATATCTGCCAAGCTATCTAAATCTTTACCAATGGGCGAGCTTACTTTTAATAAGCGCGCTGCAAAACCGTCAAAAAAATCTAATACAGCCGCAATGCCCACTAAGTAGGCTGCCCAAACCAAATCACCTTCAAAACATTTTACAATGGCCAAACAACCGCACAACAAATTACCGCAGGTAATGGCGTTAGGTATGTTTTTTTTAATGTTCATTTATTTTAAATGGATAATTGTAGAATGCATCGCTTCAACTCCGCTCAGCGTGAAGAATATTATTTAAGTAATTCCATAGCTTCTTGTATCGAAATAATTTCGCCTTTAAAGGTTGCTATAATAAAGCCATCTGTAAATCCTTTGCCCTCTAAGTCTTTTCTGAATTTTTCAGCTTCATCGTATTTACTAAAGCTTCCGGCGGTATAACGGATACTTCCACTAGTGGTAGGTTGTTTTTCTTTGTTTGGTAAATCTTTCACCTTCTCATCCATTGCTTTTTCAGCAAAGGCTTTTTTAAGCGGACCTAATTGTATTTTAAATAGCACTAATTTTTTATCTACCGAACTAAACATTTTCTCATCACTTAAGTCCTCCTTATATTTTTTATCTACCACAGTCGCTTTGGTTTGATTTAAGGCAATGCGTTTCCCGTCTTTATACGCTGTTACAAAGGCATCGCTATACCCTTGAATAACTAAGTCTGCACGCACAGCGGCAGCCTCTTCAATGGTTTTGTAGCCCTTAGTTACGTATTTATAAAAATTCTCCCCCGCTTTTAACTCTAGTACACCGGCATTGGTATTAAATACACTGGTAGAAATTTTGTTTTTAAAAGCACCTAATTGTACGCGATAAATGACCTCATCTTTACCAAATTTCTCGATTTTTTCGTCGTTAGAAGTGTTTGAATTATTTGTTGTATTGTTGGTTGAGGTTGCAGAAGAATTTGTATTTGTTGTATTTGAAGACAACTTTAATTCATCCTCTTTTTCTTTTCTTAATAAATCTTCAATTTCGCCTTCACTTAATTGAATAATATTTTTTCCTTTTATTTTAGAAACACCTGCTCCTTTATTACCTTCTGCAATAAATTCTTCTCTTCGTTTAACAGCAGTACTTACTTTTTTATAATCCCCCGAAGTATACACTACAGTTGATCCATCGGGCAACGTAGTGGATTTTATATCACCGATACTTAATAAAAAAGCTAATTCATCGCTCGGGATTGACCCTTCATAACGAATCAATTCAACCGTGTAAATATCCTTTTCATCGGATAGTTTGTTTTTTTTGCTGGCTAAATCAAACGCATTACCAACAATCTCTGTAGTTTTATCTACTCCGGTGCTATCGTTCATGTATTGGTTGTACCAAGCTGTCCAATAATCATCTGTTTGCCCAACACCTCTTTCGTTAACAGGAAGACCTAAAGCGGTATTTAATTCATCATCGCGGTAATTAGGAATACCATCTTTATCATCATCTAACGGACAGCCTTTGCCATCTACAGAAACCCCTTCGTCTGTACCCAAACAATCGTCCTGTAAATCTATTATTTTATCTTTGTCACTATCTTCTTTGTCAAACGCTAACCAAAACGCATCGCTTAACGTATCCTTTTTTAGTTTTTCTTTTTGGCGGTTATTTGCTATTAAATCGTATTGTAATGAAAATGAGGTGTAAGCAAATTTGTTTTTATGAAGCTTACCGTTTGCCGTTTCTGAAGTCACACCATCAATTTTGGTAGTATTTGTAAAAAATAATTGAAAATTGAGTTTAAAGTCAATTCTATCGGTAACCTGCATAATTGCTCCGGCACCAACCGGTAGCGCCCACGAACGCTCATCATATTTACCATTTATTTTTTCGTTTCGAATACGAATATCTGTTTCGTAAGTGTAGTCACGTTTTAAATCTTTAGCGTTTTGTGCATCGGGTGCATTTTCATCTTTGTCTTTAATACTACCATCACTCCAATAATAATAGGTGTTTCCGTTTTTATCTTTTAAATCTGTTTTACTTAAAAATTCAAATCCTGTAATACCAAGGCTCACAAAAGGGCGAACGGTATATTTATCCGGAATAAAATTCCCAAAATCGTATAACAAATTTAAACCACCAGCTCTAATTTCGGATTGAAAATTCTCGTGACGGGTTGCGGTATTTTCATTAGCACCCAATTTCCCAAACATGACATTAAAATTCAATTGAAGGTATCGGGTAAGGCGCTGAGAAATATTTAAATCGAAAGCAGGACGAGAGGTGAGGGGTGACTGAAATTTTTTGTCGTAAATGTTACCGAAATAACTCAATCTACCTGCACCTAGCGCAACTTTAGGTTTAAGTTTTTGATCTACTCTGTTTACGGTATCTAATAATTTTATGCGTCCACCATCTTTTAAATCGATTCCTGACCTGTAAAGACCATCTGCATAAACAGTTTGTGTGGGAATAACAAGAGGATTTAATTCATTATAAAGAGAATCACCAATTTTTGGCGGTCCTTTATACATTCCTTCTGGTTCTTTTTCGTTAATGTAATACTGCAACAACTGCTCGGGTGTCATTTTGTTAAGCGCAGCTGTATCTATCTGAGATTTAACAGATAAGCTAATCAAAAATAAAACTAAAAGTATTAGTTTTTGCATATATTAATTAATAGGGGTAAATATAGCAAAAAAACATATTTGTTAAAATTAAAAAATTGGTTCTTGATTTAAGAATATGTTTAATATTACTATTTATTTAAACCATTTTTGATTACTAATCATTAACGCTTCTTGAACGGTAATTCGTTTTCCACTATTATATGCTACTACAAAGGCACTTTTAATATTATTGTTGTATTTTGCCCCCTCGCGTCTGTCTCTGGCCGCTTTGTATTCTGCATAATTACCAATCATAAATTTAGAAAAACCACCTTGCATTTCGCTTTTTATGTTTTCTGTGACGTTAAATTTGCGAGCGAGTGTAGAAGATGTTACGCCACTATTTGTAAAGGCTCCAATTTGCACCATATAATTAACATTCCCCTCAATTTTGGTAATGGTTTCAGTAGTGGTGTTTGTATTAACAGTAATTGGTTCCGAGGTATTTGTAGCGGTGCTTGTGGTGTTTTCAACCACTACCGTTTCGGTTTTTGTTTCAATGGCCGATGAAGTATTTGTTTTAGCTGAATTATCAACTGTTGGTGTTATTATTGCTACAGATTGTGATGTTCCGAATTTAATAGTTTCAGGTTGTAATTTGTATTTTTTACTTTGATTTTCTTCTAAAAATGAATATTCGCCATTTAAAATAATTTCAGAAGAGCTTTGCCCCGTAATAACGTACGAAACATCCATTTCTTCTTTATCAGGCACATTTACCCAAACAAATTTTATTTTACCATCTGCAACTGAAAAAGAACTACCATCCGTTTTTGAAGATTTTGCAGTAAAAGTTCCCGGCAAATCATCACTGTAACGAGCAAATCCTTTTGTAGACCCTTTTTTAATTTTTAAATTGATGGTATATTCTGTTTCTGAATTTTTTTCGATAGTTCTTAAAACATTAATATTTGCATTAGGCTCAGAGTTTGGGTTGGAAGATGCCGTTGGAGTTGCTGTAATAGCTGTGTTTGATGATCCTTGTTCTGGGTTGGTAGTGTTTGAAGTTGTGTTGGTTGTTGTTGCAACATTTTCACCATTGCCAACCATCAATTCTACAGGTGACATTTCTACTACCTGTTTAGCATTATTTTCTACATACGAGTATTTTCCCCCAATTGTTTTTGCGCCGTTTGCTTCATTTGCAGTAACTAGAATTGCTTTGATAACTATATCATTATCGGAAGGCAAGCTACTCCATACCCATTTTGCAATTCCATCGGCAAAAGTAAAATTAGCGCCTTTGCTATCGGTTTCTTTAATAGATAATCCTTCAGGTACATCTAATTGAAATTTAGCAAAGCCGCTCATGGTGCCTTTGGTTATTTTTATTTCTATTGGCATTTCTTTGCCTGGGTTAATAGCTTTTGGAATGGTATTGGTAATGGTTACAGCACCATCCCCACCCAACAAACTGTAAACAAAAACAGTTAATGCATTTATAACAATAAAAAGGTATTTTATCATTTTACTAAAATAACCTTACTATTGCCTTGTATTAAAGCAAATGGAATCGTTTTAATAACATGGGTGTGTTAATTTAGAGTTGAATAAAAAACGTGACCAATAATTCATAGGCAGATTTCGCACGTTTTAAATTGGCTCAAGCGTAGTTGATAATTCTAATTTGGTTAGCAAAATCCATAATTTGGTTTTAGTTAAAAAGTAATTTAGAATTTTAAGTTTTTTTTGGTTTGGGGAAGGGGTAAGCTAAAAACTTCGTTAACTGTAATAAGACTTTCATTAAATATAAAATATGTTTTATTAAAAATGAAAAATAGAAATATTTTAGTTAAGTAATTTTGATTTGAGAAATACTAACATTATGAAAAAAAATCTACTGCTAACTACTTTTGTTTTTTTATTTTCTAAATTTTTAAATGCACAGGCTCCAGATTTTAAAACTGGAATTAGTTTTAGTTATGGATATAACACCCCTACTAAAACTTTAAATCTTACTTGGGATTTTTTTAATGTTGGAGGAGGAACCAGTACAACTTTCACTATAGCTTATATTGCATCAACTGACCTAACAATAGATGGCAGTGATTTTCTTATCGATCAATTTGCCTATGCTGGCGCAGTATCAAATGCATTTGCAACAAAAACGTTCACCTACGCATTTGGTCCTGGCGATTTACCAAATGGTGTTTATAATCTTATTGTTTATCTCGATTTTGGTAATGATGTGGCCGAGAGTAACGAAAATAATAACATTGTAAGCTTTGGCACTTTTAATTTTGTTGGCACAACTGGATTAATTGAAAATGCAACCCCAACGCTATCATTTAATGTCTTTCCTAATCCTTCTTCTGATGGAGAATTAAACGTAACTATTAATTCTGATAAAAAAGCAGATAACCCTAATATAAAAATCTATAATTTAGAAGGCAAGGAGGTTTATTCCAAACAGCTTGCTGAAATGAATATGGTAGAACACAACAAATTATACCTTAACGATTTACCTAAAGGGTTATATTTTGTACAACTACTTTCTGGCAATTCTGTACTTTCATCTCAAAAAGTACTTATTGAGTAATTGGTTATAATCAATAAACCTATTCTTCGTCCTGTTCGATTGTGGTAGAAGTTGAATTATCAAGAATTTGATAAACTCTGTAAGTTTGATAGGTAGCTTTATTTAATTGATTGCTTAAAATAACTATGGTAAGAGTGTCTTTTAATCTGCGGTGAAAAGCAGAGCGGTAGCCATGCCACCAACCGTTGTGGAATACTTCTTTGTTAATACTGTCTTCATGGTTTTTTATGCGCCAACCTAAACCATAGTTGCTTAATTTTTTTTCGGTACTATAAGCTGAGTATGCTAAGTGTTGCGTTTCGGCTTTAATTAATTTATTTTGATATAACGCCTCACTAAACAAAAATAAATCGTAAGGGGTGCTGTATACACTTTTGTCGCCTAACACATAATCACTGGCATCAAATTCTATGGGTTTCCATTTTAAATTATATGGTTTAGTAATGTTAGAAGCGTTGAGGTCTATATCTTTTATAGTGGCTGTGTGTTTCATCCCCAATGGTTTAAATAATTCTTCCTTTAAAAATTCATTAAACTTTTTTCCCGAAATTTTTTCGACCAATAGTGCTAACAACGCATAATTAGTATTGCAGTAGTTAAAACGAGTATTAGGTTTTAAATAAGCTTTTGGATTTTTTTGAACCAGGTAATTATACATTTCTTCATTACTCATTTTATAATTAGGTTGGGCTATTTCAGAGTTTAAGAAATAGATATAGTTTGGTAAGCCAGACCTATGATTGAGTAATTCTTTTATGGTAATGCCGTCATAAGGGAAATCTTTAAAATAGAACTTAAATTCTTTATTAATGTCTAATCGCTCTCTTTCATATAACATTAATACCGACGTTGCAGTAATAACTTTGCTAACAGAGGCTAATTGAAACATACTACTATCAGATAAAATACAATTTGTTTCCTTGTTACAAATACCAAAAGATTTTTTGTATAAAACTGTTCCGCTTTTGGCTACTATAATACTCCCATTAAATCCTCCTTTGTTGTTCATAGTGCTAAACAACGTATCTAATTGATAGGCGATTGTTTTTTTATAACTGTTTAATTTATCGCTTACTAAAGGTTTTTGAGGTTTAATAAATTTGTTACTACTAAAGGTTGTAGTTGAATTACCACAACTCAAAAACATAACAATAAAAATGCTGAGTATAAATATTCTATTCATAATCTAATTTATTTTTTTATACTTTTTTTTGAAGTTTTGTTTTCATTCTCTTCTTCATCATTATACTTATCATAATCTAATTGGTTGCCCCAAAAACTCATTTGTTGTTTCACCCATGTTTTCCTTTTTGAAATATAAGTGCTTGGAGGGTTGGCAATATATTTTAATGGATTAGGTAAAATTGAGGCTATTGCAGCACTTTCGTCTTTATTTAAATTAGCAGCACTTTTTTTAAACCAAAATTGAGCGGCAGCCTCAGCACCATAAACACCATTGCCCATTTCGATGCTATTTAAATACACTTCCATAATACGTTCTTTGCTCCAAAAAATTTCAATTAATAGTGTAAAATAGGCTTCAAGCCCTTTTCTTATAAAACTTCTCCCCGGCCATAAAAAAACATTTTTCGCTGTTTGTTGGCTAATAGTACTGCCTCCCCGCAGTTTTTTACCATCTTCATTAGCTTTTAGTGCTTTTTGTATAGCGCCCCAATCAAAACCAAAATGTTTTAGATAGTTTTGATCTTCGCTGCAAACTACCGCTAATTGGAGTTTAGGAGATATTTTATCTAAACTTACCCAGTCGTGTTTTAATGTCATTTTTTTACCATTACTTTTTTGTTCCATGCACCTAATTAGCATCAATGGCGTAACAGGAACGGGTGTCCATCTGAAAATTATGACCGATACGATAGAGACGATTAAAAAACCAATAAGTAATTTTAAAATAATTTTAAATATTTTTAGTAGAATTAACATCCTTATTCTTACAAATCTATTTGTATTTTTGAGCTGTAAATGAGCAATCTATTTTAAAAATTAACTATGCTCTTTTAATTACTTTATGAATAAAAAATATATAATACTCATTGTAATAATGGTATTGGGTTTAACTGGGTTTTATTTTTATAAAAAATATAATATTCCGCCAAGCATTAATTTCAATCAACTGGAGTTGTATAACCTTCAATCAGAAAAAATAAATTTTAACGATTTTAAAGGCAAAAAAATTTTAGTAAGTTTTGGAGCCAGTTGGTGCCCTAATTGTATTGAAGAATTAAATACTTTAAAAGGTCTAAAAGATACAAAATTGCCTGATGTAGAAATAATCTGTATTAGCGATGAGTCTATTGAAAAAATAGTGGATTGGAAAGAAAGAAAAAAATACCCTTTTACTTTTTTAAAATTAAATACAAGCTTTAACGCAATTAATATTTTTTCTATTCCTACCTCCTATGTTGTAAATACAAAATTGGAAGTTGTAAAAGAAAAGGTGGGTTATATAGACTGGGAAGATCAATCAACCTTGGAACACTATAAAAAATTGATGGAATAATTAATTTGAAATAATTAATTTTTGCTGAGAAATAGTTTTTGAATTATTATCCACAACCTCAACAACGTATATTCCAGAATTTAAACCAACACAATTAACAAATACTTGAGAAACACCAGAATGAATATCGTGATTTGATTTTGAAATATCTTTACCATACATATCTTTTATCCTTATTGTTAAATTGTTTTCGATTTTTGAAGTAAATGAAATTGCGAAATTATTTTCAGTAGGATTTGGAAAAATTTCGGAAACAATAAGATTATCATATGTTCCGCCTATAGGAATAACATAGGTGCTTTTTCTAGCCGAACTATTTTCGATAGCAGTTATTTTGTAATAGTTTACAATACTAGGTTTAAAAGCATTGTCAGAGAAAGTATAAGTTGATGCTTTATTATTTGCTTTTTGTAAGGCTATTTCAAAGAAATTCAAACCGTCTGTACTCCTCTCAATCACAAATTCCTTTAAATTGCTTTCTTCTGCAGTTTCCCATGTTAATTTATTGACACCACTAATATTTTCACCGTAAAAATTTTTAAATCCAACTGGTAATACAGCGCATGGACCACCACTTGATGCACAAGGAGAAGTAAAACGATATGCTGTATTAGTCATAGTCCACTGATTTGGAGCACTTGGCCCATAGTAACCATTTGTTGCGTTATGAGCAGTTGCATTTACAGGAGGAATATAAACAGTTCCATCATAATTCATTAAACCCATTATTGCCTGACCGGCATTCCACGATGTACACAAACCCTTATTACCTACATGTATTTCAATAACATTAGTTGATTCATAAATTTTTATCTGCCCTGTAAAATCTTCTGGTCCAGGTCCGCAAGAATACATTGGGATATTTTCGTAAGAAACTACCATTTTTCTGTTTGGAGCTGTACCTGTAGTGTAGTATCTTATAGTTCCCCCTAATGTTGGGTCAATATCTTGCCAAGGAGCTAATATGGCATTTCGAGGAGTAGATGTACCAACACTTGGAGCCCCCTGCAATATTGGCCAGTCAGTTGCAACACCAGCACCAGCGTACATTGCAGATTGAATATTAGGAAAACACGGAACGGCGGATAGTACAAAAGCACCATTACTAGCTACATAACCACCCCAATATTGACTACCACCAAAGCAAAATTGAAAACCAAAATTTACAATTGAATTATATAATATATCATCAGTTGTTGGTAAAGACGTACCTACAAAAGTTTCAAAACTGTAAGTGATAGAAGAGGCAGAATAAGTTGACAAATCGCACGCAACAGAGATAGGTGTGCCAGGAGCGGTAAGGTCTACACTATAAGTTCCAAGGCAATATAAGGTTGGCCAATCATCAACTACCAAATAGTAAGTTTGTCCAGCCGTTACATTAACACAAATTTGATTGGTAGCAGAGCCTTGCGCTGAACCAACACAGGTACCACCGCTTAAGGGGCAGTTTCTATAAACAGTAAAACCCATAAAGGTCGAGCTAGCTCCAACATTAACAGTTACAATACCAGTAGCTGTTGGCGTAAAAGAATAAACAACATCCTCTGCTTGATAATAATTGGGATCATCACAGTAATTCGTTACGTTAGTATAAGTAATATTATCACCGCTTCCACAGGTAGTTTGCCCCGTTTGAGTATAAGGTAGCGATGGAATTTGTCTTAAATTGCAAATGTTGCAACCCGGAACAGGAGTTATTGTGACACCAATAACAGAACTGTTGGCACTACTACCGGAATTTGTACAAGTTATAACACATCTAAAAAAGGTAGTTGAAGCTACTGTTGGAGCGTAAGTAGTGTTAGTTCCGGATGTTATACTCGTTCCGCCACTAACAACGTTTGCAAAAGGACCACCCAATGCAGCACTGCTTTGCCATTGGTATTGAAGCCCGCAACCAACCGATTGACCGCTTAATGTTAGGGTTGGGCTAAAAGACGTACAAAATGAGGATTGTGATGTTGCTGCAGTACCTCCAACCGGAATGCCTGAGCATACAATTGGATCCCATCTGTAAGTTTGACCACTTACAGGCTTTGTATTTATATTTGAAGTTTCAATAAGTTTAGAGGCAGCCGGAGAAGCTCCGGTTCCATTCAAAGAGTAAAAATCACCAGACGTATTACCGGATAAACCTATGGAAGCACTTCCCGCATTTACTCCTGTTGCGTTTGGTTCATAAATAAATTCAATTCGGTTAGATGTTTCATATAATTTTACCTGATAGGTTATAACTGGTCCACTAGCTGCATTGCTCCATCTCATATTTAGCCATTCCACTGTAAGTACTCGGTTAGGTGTAGTCCCTGTAACTTTGTAATTAACTTGCCCAACACCTGCGGCATTATCAGTTTTTTGAGCATCCCATAAGGGTGCAATAATCTGGCGTGTACCACTTGTGTTTAAATTATTACCAGCGGCTGCACCTGCTTGTGCTTTAAAACTTAACCAACCATTGGTAGATACCCTAAATTGAGTAAAAGTTGCACATTCGTATACGAAACTAAAACCTATATTAATAGCACCCGATAAGGTATTATTTATATTATTAGAGAAAATTGTAGTTGGAGTTGGCGCAGCAGCAGCATTCGCAGTATACGTTCCAGCCAAAGCGGTAAAATTATAATTTATTTGAGCCTTAATATTAAAGCTTATAAGCACGATAAATAGAACAAAAATTATTTTTTTAAACATAAAACTAATTGCTTATTAACTGTTTAATTTCGTTGTTTATATCTGATTTTGGCATGTAAACCAAAACGCTTTTTAAAGTGCCAACCTTAAGGTATAAGGTGTTAGTAGTAACAGCCTCTTGAACCAACTGAAACAATGCTTCTTTTGCTAAATTAGTTGAAACATTATAAAATTTTAAAACAAAAACGTTTTTTTTATGCACATAAGTTAAAATTTTGCAATCATTAATCGCTGCTATTTGGGTTCTAACACTATTAATGGTAGCCGCATCATTTTCCTCTAATCCAACGATAATATAAGTTGAATCAGCAACTATTTTTTTGGAGGCAGAAGAAATGTTGCTAGAAGCAAAAGTACCTGAATTAAAGGTTAGAACAATAAACAAACAAAACACGAATTTCATTCTAAAATTAAATTAATTAAGTTATAAAGGTATGAATTAATAATTTAATTTACAAGTATTTAAATAAATAATTTATATATTTCGCACGTTGAAAAGTAGCATAATTAGTAAAACTGCATTTTTAAAGTATGAACAGTGCCAAAAAGCATTTTTTTTATACAAAAATCACCCCTATTTAAAAGATAAAGTTTCAGCCGATACACAAATTACGTTTAATCGTGGTCACAATGTTGGATTTTTTGCGCAACAATTATTTCCTAATGGTATTGATGTTTCATTGCAAGCAAAAAATGCTACTGAAGCTCATCTGTTAACCTTAAAATTAATTGAAGAAAACACATCAGTGATTTATGAAGCTACTTTTATTTATAAAGGAGTGTTAGTAATGGTAGATATTTTATGTTTAGAGAATAACATTTATAAGGCTTATGAAGTAAAAAGCTCCATTAAAGTTTCGGAGGTTTACTTAAAAGACGCTTGTTTGCAATACTATGTGTTAAAAAATTCGCTTCAAAATTTTAACGATTTATTTCTTGTAACTCTAAATGCAGACTACATTCTAAATGGTGAAATAAACCCTAAATTATTATTTAAAAAACGCAGTGTAAAAAAACAAGCCGAACAAAATATAGAGTTTTTTACTGAAAAAATTGCTCATGCTCATTTGGTTTTAGAACAAAATAAAATTCCAAATGTTTCGATTGGAAAACATTGTTTTAAACCTTATCAATGCGATTTTTTTGGAACCTGTTGGAAAGATGTGATTAATGAAGATAGTGTTTTTAATTTACCCCGTATAAATAAAGACAAGTTATTTGAGTGGTTCGATAGTGAGTTGAAAGAAATTCATCAATTGACCGAAGAATCGTTCAATGAACTAGGTGGTTTAGAAATAAGAACAGCTTTTTTAAATAAAACGCCCATCATTAACGCAAATGCCATTTTAGATTTTTTGAATTTGTTAACCCCTCCATGTATTGCAATGGATATGGAGATTTGGGCAACAGCAATTCCCAAACTTCAAAACACAAAACCATTTGAGCAAGTGCCTTTTTTGGCCTGTTTTTATGATGGAAAGGAGCATGTTTACTTTATAACAGATCATCCAGAGGACGAAAGGTATATGTTTGCACAACAATTAATTTTAAATACAAAAAACTATAATACAATATTGGTTTATGATAAAACCATGGAAGCGCTAGCTATTAATAAGCTCATTGAACTGTTTCCTGAATTAAAGGAAGCATTAAATTTAGTATTAAGTAAAATTGTAGATGTATTCCCTATTGTTTCAAATTTTCATTATTACCACCCAAAATTTAAAAACAATTTTTCTTTAAAAGCCGTTGCCGATGTGTTGTTCCCTAATATCACGTATTCAACTATTCAGTCGGGGTTGCAGGCAATGTCTTATTTTGAAAATTACAGGAATAGTTTAAATATAATAGAAAAAGAGGAGTTAAAGCAAAGTTTGATTACCTACTGCCAAACAGATACTTTAGCTACATTTGAATTAGTAAATTTTTTAAAAGCGGTGTAATAGTATGCAAAAGATTTTGTTTGTGTGTTTAGGTAATATATGTCGTTCCCCATTAGCAGAGGGAATAGCGCTTCATTTAATAAAACAGCATAAATTAAATGTAAGTGTTGATTCAGCTGGAACTTCTAATTATCATATTGGCGAAGCACCCGATAAAAGAACTATTGATAACGCTTCCAAACATGGCGTTGATTTATCTTCTTTAAGAGCCAGACAGTTTTCTGAAAAAGATTTTAATCTTTTTGACAAAATTTTTGTAATGGATAAAAATAATTTGAAAGATGTTTTACTGCTTGCCAAAAATGAAGAACAAAAAAATAAAGTCCAGCTGTTTTTAAGTATAAATTCTTCAAATACTATATCAGAAGTCCCAGACCCATATTACGGTGATGAGCAAAAGTTTGAAGCTGTTTATCAATTGGTTTATAGCACGTGTATTGCGCTGTTTCAATTAAAGGATAATTAAAAATATTTATTCTAGCCTTTTTTTTTATCTTCGCTTCCCAAAATGTTAAAAAGAATAGCTTTTTTTATTTTAAAATTCCGAATTGCACTAATTAGTTTGATTATTGCAATTACTGTATTTATGGCATTCTTTGCAAGTAAAGTTGAAATTACTTACAACTTTGCTAGGTTATTACCAGATAATGATTCTACAAGCATTAATTACGATTTTTTTAAGAAAAAATTTGGACAAGACGGAACCATTTTAGTAATTGGTATTAATAAAGATAAATTAAACGATTTAAAAAATTACCAGGCCTGGGCAAAGTTAGGTGAAGATGTAAAAAATTTGGCAGGCATTAAAAGTGTTGTATCTATTGCCCGACTTAATGATTTAGTGCTTAATGATAGTTTGGGTAAATTTGAATTTAAACCGTTAAAAAATCTCAATCCAACTACACAGAGTGAATTGGATGATTTATTACTAAAAGTAAATTCTCTAAAATTCTATGAAGGAATTATTTATAACAGCAAATCAAAATCAACTTTAATGGCGGTTACTTTTTTTGAAAAGGACTTAAACTCAAAAGCGAGATTAGAAATTGTTGACAATATTAAAAAGGAAATTAAAAAATTTAACGATACAACTGAAATAGATACCTATTCTTCCGGCCTGCCGTTTATTCGTACAACTGTAATGCGAAAAATAAGAGACGAAATGAGTTTCTTTTTAGGTGTTGCTTTAATTGTGACAGCTTTGTTATTGTTCATCTTCTTTCGATCACTTTATCCTGTTATTTTTTCACTATTAGTGGTAGTTTGTGGAGTTGTTACTTCTCTGGGAACAGTGGTGCTCTTTGGGTACAAACTTTCTGTGTTATCTGGGTTAATTCCTCCATTAATAATTGTGATTGGTGTTCCAAATTGTATTTTAATTTTAAATAAATACCATACCGAAATTGCTGATGGAAAAAATAAAATGAATGCACTTCACATTGCTATTCAACGTTCAGTGTCTTCCTTGTTTTTTGCAAATATTACCACATCTATTGGTTTTGCAGTGTTTTGCGCCATTCAAAATCATTTGTTGTTTGAGTTTGGGTTAATTGCATCCATTAATGTAATGAGCACTTTTTTAATTTCAGTAATCTTGGTACCTACAATTTTTAGTTTTTTGCCAACGCCTTCTAAGAAACATTTAAGACATTTAGATAGAAGGCAATTACGAAAGACTTTAGATAAAGTAGCCGTTATAACTATAAACAATCGCAAAATAATTTACATTACTGTAATAGTTGTTTCTGTAATTAGTCTAATTGGTTTATCAAAAATAAGAGCTTTTGGATATGTGGTTGATGATATACCAAACTCAGACGTTTTAAAAACGGATTTAAAATATTTTGAAAACAATTACGGTGGCGTTTTACCATTTGAAATAACAATTGACACAAAAAGGGAAAACGGTGTGTTTGCTAATAATGCCCGTTGTTTATATAAAATCAATCGCGCACAAAAATTAATAGCTCAATATCCCGAATTTTCGCGACCTGTGTCAATTGTTGAAGGTGTGAAATTTTTATATCAAACGTACAAGGGTGGAGACGAGAAATATTATAAATTGCCAGCCGCTTCTGATTTAAAAACAATAGCCGATTATGTAAAAGAGGAAAAAGAAAAGCAAAATCAACTGGCCTCTTTTATAGATAGCACCAAGCGTTACACACGTATTACAGTTCAAATTGCAGATTGTGGTAGCGATAGGGTAAAAGAGATTACAAAAGACTTAAAACCCCGTTTAGACAGTGTTTTTAATTATGACGAAGATGAGAAAAAGTGGTTACCAAAAGAAGAAAAATTTGATGTGAAACTAACAGGAAACTGTATCGTGTTTTTAAAAGGTAACGAGTTTTTGGTAGATAATTTAGTAGAAAGTGTTGTTTTGGCCATTGTTTTAATTGCCATATTTATGTTGACGTTATTTACATCCTTTAGGATGATATTAATTTCAACTATCCCAAGCTTAGTAGCTTTATTAATTACAGCAGGACTAATGGGCTTTTTGGGAATCCCTTTAAAACCAAGTACCATACTCGTATTTAGTATTGCTTTTGGAATTAGTAGTGACGGAACACTTTATTTTTTAACGAAATACCGATTTGAAATTCGTAAAAATAAATTAAGCATTGGTAATGCAGTAGCAATTACTATTCGCGAAACTGGTGTAAGTATGGTTTACACCGCATTAGTTTTATTCTTTGGTTTTGGCATGTTCGCCCTCTCCGGTTTTGGCGGCACACAAGCTTTGGGGGTTCTAATATCGTTTACTTTATTAGTGGCCTATTGCGCTAATTTAATTTTATTACCTGCATTTTTGTTGTCTTTAGAGAAAAGGTTAACAGACAAGGAATTTGTTGAAACCAAAAGTATTATCGATTCGACCGTTGAAGAAGAAAATTGAACTTTAAACTAAAGTTAAATTTTAAAATTTATTACGCACTTAAAAATCTATTCCATTTTACTTTCTACCTTTGCACATTTATTAATTAATGAAGTTACTTTTACACTATCTAAAACAGCATAAAAATCTATTGTTTTTTGCATTGCTTTTAGCAACTATAAATCAGTGTTTTTCTCTTTGTGATTCAATAATTACTGGTAAGTTAATCAATAAATTTAGCAGTGCTCATCTTGCTGAAGGAGAAGATCATTATTGGAAAATTGGCGCTTCGTTTAATGATTTTTCCACAAATTTAATATTCTTTTTATCACTTTCTATTGGTGCAGCCATGATGTCGCGGATAGCGAAAAACTTTCAGGATTATTTTACAAATATTATTATTCAACGCACTGGTGCAACCATGTACACTGAGGGAATTAAAAAAGCTTTATCGCTTCCCTATAAAGATTTCGAAGATCAACGGAGTGGTGAAACATTAGGAAAACTTCAAAAAGTAAAAAGTGATACTGAGAAGTTTATCACTTCTTTTATTTCACTTGTTTTTCAATCGCTTATTGGAATTGTGTTTGTTATTGTTTACGCTATGAACATTCATTGGCTATTAGGTCCTTTGTTTTTAGCAACGGTTCCAATTATTGCATCCGTTAGTTCGTTTTTAGGAAAAAAAATTAAGGCCATCTCTAAACAAATTTTGGGTGAAACAACTGCACTAGCAGGTGCTACAACCGAATCGTTGAGAAATATTGAATTAGTAAAGAGTTTAGGATTAGTGAACCAAGAGGAAGACAGGTTAAATAAAACTACCTTAAAAATTTTAGGACTAGAACTTAAAAAGGTTCGTTTTATTCGTTCGTTAAGTTTTATTCAGGGTACTACTGTTCATTTTGTGAGAACCTGCTTAGTATTTGCCTTGTACTGCTTTTTGTTTAATGGCGTAATTAAAATTGGTGATTTAATCACACTCATGTTCTTCTCTTTCTTTATTTTTAATCCTTTGCAAGAACTTGGAAACGTTATTACGATTTATAACGAAACAAAAGTAAGTATGGATAACTTTTCTAAATTGATTAATTCAAAATCGGAAGAAGTACCTGAACAGCCCAACACACTTGGTAGCATTAAAGAAGTTGAGTTTAAAAATGTGTCGTTTGGTCATAAATCATCTGAGGGATATGCAGTAAAGGGTATTAATTTAAAAATTGAAGGGGGACATACCATTGCCTTTGTTGGACCAAGCGGCAGCGGTAAAACAACTTTGGTAAAATTACTTTTAGGTTTATATAAACCAGATGTTGGAGAAGTTTTATATAACAATATTAATTCAAACAACATTAATTTAAATGAATTGCGATTACAGCTTGGTTTAGTGAGTCAAGACTCTCAATTATTTAGTGGTACCATAAAAGATAATTTATTGTTTGTTAAACCTAACGCAACCGAAGCAGAGATTTTGGATGTGTTAAATAAAGCGGCTTGTCAAAATTTATTGAAACGTGCTACAGCTGGTATAAATACTACCATTGGCGAAGGCGGTATAAAACTGAGTGGGGGAGAGAAGCAACGTTTATCAATAGCTCGTGCTCTATTACGTCAACCGAAATTATTAATTTTTGACGAAGCAACTTCCGCTTTAGATTCATTAACTGAAGAAGAAATATCTGAAACAATTCGAGAGATTAGCGCAAACAAAACACAAATCAGCATTTTAATTGCTCACCGTTTAAGTACCATTATGCATGCTGATACTATTTTTGTTTTAGAGCAGGGTAACATTATTGAGCAAGGTAAACACCAAGATTTATTAGATGAAAAAGGTTTGTATTACGCTATGTGGCGACAACAAATAGGAGAGAGGAAGAAATAGTTTATTCTATCCAGCTACTAGAGCATTTTCGGGTACTATTTTACTAATTGCTCCGTAACCACCTTCAACATTTATTATATTATTAAAGCCATTGGCTTTCAGAATTGAAGCAGCTATCATGCTACGTAAACCTCCTGCGCAATGAATATAGTATTGTTTTGATTTATCTAAATGTTCTTTCCAATCGTGAATAAAATCTAATGGGTTACTATCTGCAGCAGCTAAATGTCCGCCAGCAAATTCGTTTGGTTTGCGAACATCTAAAGTGCAGATATCGTTTGAATAAAGTTCAGAATATTTTAGAGCGTCAATACTATCAATGGTTTCAATTGCTTTGTTCGTATTTTCCCACGTTTTAAAACCACCTTTCAAATAGCCTATACAATTATCATAACCAACACGTGATAAGCGCATTACTGTTTCGTCTTCTCTTCCTTCAGGAGCAACAACTAAAATAGCTTGGTTAATATCGCTAATTAACGTTCCAACCCATGGGGCAAACTGCCCATCGATACTAATAAATAAAGAATTTGGAATATGTCCATGAGCAAACTCATCTGCTTTACGAACATCTAAAACTATGGGATGTTTTTCATTTAGAGTTTTTTCAAACTCTTCAACAGAAAGTGCTTTTGCACCTTGTTCCATTACATCGTTAAAATTTTTATAACCGCTTTTATTTAAGTTGGCATTTTTTGCAAAGTATTGCGGTGCAGGCAAAATACCTGTCGTTAACTCTTTTATAAATTCTGCTTTGGAAGCTGTATTTAAAGCATAATTCGTTTTCTTTTGATTACCTAGGGTATCAGAAGTTTCTTTACTCATGTTTTTGCCACAAGCACTGCCGGCACCATGGGCAGGGTAAACAATTATGTCGTCGGGTAAAGACATTATTTTAGTGTGTAAACTTTCAAATAACATTCCGGCTAAATCTTCTTGTGTTAAGTCAGATTTAATGGCTAAGTCAGGGCGACCCACATCTCCGATAAATAAAGTATCGCCAGTAAAAATGCAGTTGGGCTTGTTAGTTTCATCTAACAACAAAAAACAAGAGCTTTCTAAGGTATGACCTGGTGTGTGAAGAACTTTAATTGTTAAATTGCCAATTTTAAATGTTTCGTTATCCTTTGCTGTGTAACTATTGTAAGCTGTTTCGGCATTAGGACCAAATACAATTTTTGCACCGGTAGCTTTTGCTAAGTCAATATGTCCACTAACAAAATCAGCATGAAAATGCGTTTCGAAAATATATTTTAAAGTGTCGTTATTTTGCTTTAGTAAATCTAAATAGGGTTGAGTTTCTCTCAAAGGATCTATAATTACCGCTTCGCCTTTGTGGGAGATGTAGTAAGCTCCTTGAGCTAAACAGTTCGTGTAGAGTTGTTTTACTTGCATACTATAAAGTTAAGAGATTAATAATTTTTATACAAACAAATTAACATTGATTTTATCTTGTCTTTATTTTTTGGTACTAATCATAAAATCTTTTAAATAAAAAGGCTCAAAATAAGCAACATCTTCAAAATTTTTTTCTTTAAATTTTTTGTCAGCGAGATTTATCATGCATTTTGAAGAAGGTTTTATGTTTTCAATAAAATAAGCTTGAGGTATGTAACTTAAGACATCTTTGCATTTTGGCATCCCATCGCCAAAAAAATAAACAGCAGAATAGTTTTTAAATTTTTCGATACTTTGTTCATCAACAATTAAGGCCTCAGTTGGGGAAACTTCATTTAAACCTGAATCAAAAAGTGTAGTGTATACTTCCATTCTTCTTGCATCCAGCATTGGGCAATAGAAAACATTTTCTTTCCTCACTTCAATAGAGTTAGCCATTACTTTTAGTGTGCTAAGGCTTATTAAAGGGATGTTTAAAGCATAACATAATCCTTTAGCAGCGCTGACACCAATGCGCAAACCAGTATAAGAACCTGGGCCTTTACTAACCGCAACGGCATTTATGTCAGTTGGACGTAAATTTGTTTGTATTAAAAGTTCATTAATAAAAACATGCAAATTCTCGGCATGTGTAAAACCATTGTCAATTTCTTTAAGCGCAATTAAAGTGTCATTTTCAGAAATACTAACCGAACAAACAGTTGTAGCTGTTTCTATATTTAATATAAAAGCCAATTAATTATCGGTTTTATAGAGATCGTCTTTTTTTACAATTTTAACTTTTGTGCCTTCCTTAAGGGTTTTTGAAACTGCACTGTATGGCCCGCAAATTACTTCCTCTTTGTTTTTTAATCCGGTAAGTATTTGAATAAAATCGTTGTCTTGTATGCCTGTTGTAACTTCAATTTGTTTCGCAAGCCCTTTATTATCTAAAATAAAAACATATTCTTTAATTTTTTCTTCGGTTTTACTACGCTCTTTCTCTTTGTCCTCATCCTCATTTTTTACTTGAATTTTTGGTTCATCAAACTCGCTAAGCATTTTGATGGAGTCTTTGTTACGGGTTGTTACAGCTTGAATAGGAATGGCAATGGCATTATTTACACGACGTGTCTGAATGTCTACACTAGCACTCATACCAGGTCTAAATGGAACAGGATTTTTTTCGTCAATTAAATAAGCATAAGATTCTCGAACCAATCTAATTTTTACAACAAAGTTGGTAACTTGGTCTACTGAAATTCCATTCGAATTTGAAGAATTTGCAATTTCGGTAACAACACCTTTAAATTTTTTGTCCATGTAAGCATCTACTTCAATTAAGGCTGTATCGTTTTTATGAACTTTAATAATATCGTTTTCGTTTACCTCTACACTAACTTCCATTTCATTTAAGTTAGCTAAGCGTAAAATTTCGGTGCCGGCCATACCATTAACACCAACAACACGCTCACCTTTGCGAGATACTAGTTTAGAAACAGTTGCATCAACAGGCGCGTAGATATATGTTTTTTCTAAATTAGTATTAGCCTCTTTTAAAGAGGCTTCGCTGCCCGCTATACTGTATTCACTGGCATTTACACCAGCTTCTAAAGCACTTACATTTGCTTTTGCTGATTCGAATTGTGCTTTGGCGGCATCAAATTCCTGTTGCGAAATGGCATTTTGCTCAAACAATTTTTTATTACGATTAAATACTGCCTCGCTGTTTGCTAGATTGGCTTTTGCTTGTTCTAGTTGAGCTTTGGCGGTATTTAAATTTGCTTTTGTACTGTTAACGCTTGCATTTACGCGCTCAAAGGCATTTAGATACAAATCGGGTTTTATTCGGCATAACAAATCTCCTTTTTTTACCTGATCTCCTTCTTTTACCATCATTTCGGTAATTTCACCACTCACGTCGCTAGTAATTTTTAATTCAGTTTCCGGTTGAATTTTACCTGTGGCCGATACTACTTCAATAATATTACGTATTTCTGTTTTTTCGGTGTATACTTCCAAAGGTTTATTGCCATTCATAAACTTTAGAACAGTTATTCCCAATACAATAACTACTCCTATAATTAATATCCAATATACTTTCTTCATAATAAATTGATTCAAAGTTAATAATAATTAAGCCTATTCAAAGATATTGAAAGCTAAATTTGTATTATTAAAAGAGGTAATTTACAATTTATTATTATGACATTGAATAAAAAAGCAAACAACTTAATTACTGAAACAAGCCCTTATTTATTGCAGCATGCCTATAATCCGGTAAATTGGATGGCGTTTAGTGATGAGGCTTTCGCCAAAGCGAAACAAGAAAATAAATTGATACTTATTAGTATAGGTTACAGCTCCTGCCACTGGTGTCATGTAATGGAACATGAAAGTTTTGAAGATGCAGAGGTGGCAGAGATTATGAACACATACTTTATAAATGTAAAAGTTGATAGAGAAGAGCGAACAGATGTGGACATGCTATATATGCAGGCTGTTCAGTTAATGACAGGGCAAGGGGGTTGGCCATTAAATTGTTTTGTGTTACCCGATGGAAAGCCTATATATGGCGGCACTTATTTTCAAAAACAACAATGGGTTGGGGTCTTAAAAAATTTATCTAGTTTATATAAAAATGAACCGCAAAAAGTTGTGGAATACGCCCAAAACTTAACGGATGGAATACATCAGGCGGAGTTAATTACAACTCAAAAAACAACCAACAGTAGTATTGATAAATCTGTTATACAAAAATCTGTTGAAAATTGGAAAAAAAGACATGATAATAAGGAAGGAGGACCGAATAGGGCACCAAAATTCCCTTTACCAAATAATTATCAATTTTTATTACGTTACGCCATTTTACAGGGAGATAACGATCTACTGGATTATGTTAATTTAACCTTAACAAAAATGGCGCAAGGTGGTATTTATGACCAATTAAGAGGAGGCTTTTCGCGTTATAGTACTGATACTTTATGGAAGGTTCCTCACTTTGAGAAAATGTTGTACGATAACGCTCAATTAGTGAGTTTATATACGGAGGCCTATACTCTTACAAAGAATAGTCTTTATAAACAAACGGTAACCGACACTTTAAATTTTGTTGAAAAAGAGTGGTATAATCCGAGAGGTTATTTTTATAGTGCTTACGACGCGGATAGTGATGGTGAAGAAGGGAAGTACTATGTTTGGAATAAATCAGAATTACAAAATCATTTAGCTGAACACTACGAATTGTTTGCCGACTATTTTAATGTGAACGATTTAGGTTATTGGGAGCATGATAACTATATTTTGATGCGAAGCAATAATACAGCAGAACTATTACTAAAATATAATTTAAGTATTGAAGATTTACAGGAAAAAATAAATTCATGCAAAACAATTTTAAACCAAATTGCTTCTAAAAGGGTAAAGCCAGGACTTGACGATAAAACGTTAACAAGCTGGAATGCTCTAATGTGCAGCGCTTACGCAAAAGCTTATTTAGTATTTGATGATGAAAATTATAAAGCAGTTGCACTTAGCAGTATCGGTTTTATTTTGTCCCAATTAACTCAATCCAATGGTCAGCTGCATCGCACTTATAAAAATAAAGAATCAAAAATCGATGGTTTTTTAGATGATTACGCTTTTGTAATTGAGGCTTTAATTAATTGTTATTTAATTTCACAAAACGAAGATTATGTTCAAAAGGCAAATAATTTGTGTGAATTAACATTGGAGTTGTTTAAAAATCCAAATAGTGAGTTTTTATTTTATACAAACAGTACCTCATTGCAATTAATTGCACGCACCACCGAGGTAAGCGATAATGTTATTCCAGCTTCTAATTCACAGATGGCGTTAAATTTGTTTTATTTAGGCACTTATTTAAATAAAAAAGAATGGCTAGTAAAGTCGCAAAATATGTTAAAATTAGTAACAGATGGCTTATCAAATTATGGTGCCGGATATAGTAATTGGGGATGTTTAGCATTACATCTAAACTATCCATTTAAAGAGGTTGTAATTGTTGGTAACAATGTTAATACAAAATTGAAGGAACTATATAAACATGGTATTTTAAATGCGATTTTTAGCTTAAGCCAATCAGAGAGCAATTTTCCTTTGGTAAAAAACAGATATGTTGCCAACAAAACATTAATTTATGTTTGTGAAAACAATACCTGTCAGTTACCAACAGAGTCAGTTAATGAGGCTTTAAAGCTTATTGAAAAATAAAAAGAATATATCAAAAAAACGTTATTGCGAGGTTGTTGCCAAAGCAATCTTAAGTATTGATTTAGATCGCTTCCTTCGTCGCAATAACGTTAAATTTATGTATAAACTTTTCATATTTGGATTATTTTTAGTGCCATTTTATCTTAAAGCTCAAGTATTACTTCCTACACCGGAAACAGCTTTTGAAAAACAGCATAATTTTAATCCGGAGGTAATTAAAACTAAAAATATCAGAAAAATTACTTTCGAAATTGTTGATAAAAAGGATTTTGAATTGGTCGTAGATAAAAATTTAATCGAAACTTATGAGTTTGATACTAATGGCAATATATCGCGCTACTACTATACAACAATTATAAAAACAGTTGAACGTCAAATTACAACAGGTGCCGTTTACAAAGGGAGAAGAAAAATTAGTAATGGAAACACCTATAGTGTTAATGATTATGTTTACGATACTGTTAGCACTTCCTATTTTTATAATAATAATAAGTTAATTTTAAGACGCTATCATGATGGGGCTAACTATTTCGAAAGCCGATATTATCGTTATAATCAAGATGGGCAACTCACTAAAGAACTTCGATTTAAAGAAACCAATAACAGCAAAGACAAATCCATATTTATTTTAGGAAATCAAGTGTTGTTGAGCGAAGATAGTTTTCAATATCAGAAATACAGTAGTGGTCAAGTAAAATGTACATTTTTAAATAATGAAAACCGTTCTTACAAAGAACAAATTATTAATTATGATAGTTTGGGCAATAAAAAAAAGGTATTCGAAAATTATACTGCCGCCAGTTGGATAGTGCAAGAGCAAAACTTTAATTACAAAAATAATAGATTGGAAACTGCTGAATTTAAAGGCAATGCAAATAATACCGTCACCCTTAAGCGAACCTACGAATTTGACAACAAACAAGAACTTTTAACCGAAAAACAATATAAAAATGATGTGCTTTTAAAAGAAATAAGTTATGTTTCTGACTCAAATAGTGGTCTTTTGCATTCATTTATAATTAGGGAAGAAACAAATAAAACCATGAGAATCGTTAAATTAAAGTATGATTTTGGTTTATTAAGTAAAAATCAAAAATAATAATATCAAAATTAAACCTTTACGTGTTTTTATAATCAAATGGTTAGAAAACTTTAATCCTCATACCATATGAAAACCTTAAAATCAATAATAGTTTTGTCAATCGCCTTAGTATTGACGGGTAATTTGTTTGGACAAAAAAGACATGGTGGGCATCGGTATCATCCCCACAGACATGGTAAGGTTGTTGTTGTTAAACGTAGCCCTTTTCGCCCTCACAAAGTTGTAGTATACAAGCCATATTGGCGCCCAAATTTTGCCTACAATCGTCGTTGGGTGTTTTTTCCTAAATATAATATTTATTGGGATAACTGGCGCAATCATTATGTGTTCTATTCTGGAACAGTCTGGGTGTCGCAACCTACTGCGCCGCCTGTAATTGTTAACGTTAATTTGGATAAAGAAAAAAATTATGAGTTAAAGGAGGAGGAGGAAGACGTTGATGATGTTTACAAATCAAATGAAACTCACAAAACGGAGTATAAAGCAGACTAAAGTTTTATTTAACGTAGTTTTTTAAAAATTCTACATAAACATTTATCCCATCATTTATGGCTTTAATAGGTAGCTTTTCATTAGAGGCATGAACACTTTCAATCATATCTTTATTAAGCTGAAAAGGTAATAATCCATATGCAGGAACATCAACGCTTCTGAAATAGCTATTGTCAGTTGTAGCAGGAAATAAAACAGGCATCACTTTAGAAGTTGGAAAAATTTTAAGTAAAGCTTTTTTCATATTGTAGTAATGATTATTTAATCGTGTAGGTTCTGCAGTAGGCGATTCGTCTATAATAGACAGTTTAATACGCGGGTCTAAAATGCGAAACATTAATTTTAACAACAAAGGCTTTTCAGATTTATTGGGTAATAATCTGCAATCATAATAAGCAACCGCGCTTTGTGCCACTTGGTTTACCGGCCCTTGCTGAGGATTCTGAATTTGAGTTAATTGGTAAGAATTAGTTGCCAAAACATTTAAGGCTTCATTATTATTAAATATTTTTCTTCTTAGTGGTTTAAAAATCCACCAATTAATATGTTTTATTACAAAGCCTTTGTATCCACCCATAATATTTCCTAACTGCTTAAATGTTTGCTTGGTACTTTTGTCAATTACAATGCGCTCTTCGGTGTTTTCTATTTTATTAATTGCTTTTAATAAAATTTTATGAGCAGTTTTATTAGAGTGCACGGAACCGTGTCCGTTGGCTTTTACTTTTGCTTCCAGTTTCAGCCAAATACTTTTTTTCTCGGCGTTTGAAATAAAAAAACATAATTCGTTTGGTTTATTGGGTATAACATTAGTAAGCCCACCGCCACCTTCGCCAAAAACTACGAGCGGATTTAATTGATTTAAAAATTGAGGTTCAATTATTTTTTTTGCGCCGTTTATGCCACCGGTTTCTTCTCCTGATAAAAATAGAATAACAATATTATTTTTAAGCGAATCAATAGTGGTAGTTTCTTTAATTTTTTTTAATGCCATTAATTGCATAACAGCCAGGCCTTTCATGTCAATAGCGCCCCGCCCGTAAATAGTGTCATTACTGATAGTTCCATTAAAAGGAGGATATAGCCAGTTAACAGAATCAGAAGCTTGCACCACATCTATGTGATTAATGAATAGTACAGATGGCAATTTTTTTTCTAAAGGCAACAGCGAAGCACAAAAATTGTAGCTCGAATCTGTATTTGAAAAAACGCTAATGTAAAATCCCTGTTGTTTACAGATATTTTCAATGAATTGTGCGGCAGGCTTTTCATTTCCTGAAACGCTTTTAATTTTAATGTATTCTGATAGTAATTTCGCTTCTTCGTTTTGGGAAGAGCAAAGCAAATTAAATAATGTAAAAAGAGAAATGACTATTTTTTTCAAAATAATTTAAAAGCTAAATTTAATAAGAAATGTGTTAGCAAGTAGTTCTAAAAATTAAACTAAAATAATGGCAATTTTTCTTTACCTTTATGCACAGTTTTTTTAAAACTGTTATGTCTGTAAACACAAAATACATCTTTGTAACCGGTGGCGTTACATCATCTTTAGGAAAAGGAATTATTGCGGCCTCGTTAGCCAAACTGCTTCAAGCACGCGGATTTACTGCCACCATTCAAAAATTAGACCCTTATTTAAATGTCGATCCGGGCACATTAAACCCTTACGAGCATGGAGAATGCTACGTAACTGACGATGGCGCAGAATCTGATTTGGATTTAGGTCACTATGAGCGTTTTTTAAACGTACCAACCTCGCAAGCAAATAACGTTACAACTGGTCGTATTTATCAAGCTGTAATTGAAAAGGAGCGCAAGGGAGAGTATTTAGGAAAAACAGTTCAGGTAATTCCGCACATTACCGATGAAATTAAGAATAGAATCAAATTGCTTGGTAAAACTGGTCAATTTCAGTTTGTAATTACCGAAATTGGTGGAACAGTAGGTGACATTGAGTCTCTACCATATATTGAGGCGGTTCGTCAATTAAAGTGGGAATTGGGCGACGATTGTACCGTAATTCACTTAACCTTATTGCCATATTTAGCAACTAGCGGAGAGTTAAAAACAAAACCAACCCAGCACTCCGTGAAGTTATTGTTAGAGTATGGTGTTCAACCCGATATTTTGGTATGCCGTTCAGAACACGCCATTAATAATGATATTCGTAAAAAAATAGCATTGTTTTGTAATGTTTCTCCCGATGCTGTTATAGAAGCATTAGATGCTAGTACCATTTATGAAGTGCCTTTGTTAATGGAGAAGGAAAAGTTGGATGAAATAGTATTAAAAAAATTAAAAGTAAACACCCCATCGGTTGTTCAATTAGATAAGTGGAAAAATTTTTTAACTAAGTTTCATAATCCAACTCGTGAGGTAACTATTGGCTTGATTGGTAAATATGTTGAATTAAAGGACTCTTACAAATCAATTGCTGAAGCATTTATACATGCAGGAGCTGTTAACGATTGCAAAGTAAAATTAGAATGGATTCATAGCGAGAGTTTAACTGAAGAGAATATTAAGGAAAAACTAAATAGTCTAAAAGGTGTTTTAGTGGCCCCTGGCTTTGGTAATAGAGGAATAGAAGGTAAAATTGCCGCTATTAAATATACACGTGAAAATAATATTCCATTTTTAGGAATTTGCTTAGGTATGCAATGTGCTGTTATTGAATATGCTCGAAATGTATTAGGATTAAAGGATGCCCATAGTCGTGAAATGAATCCTGCTACAAGTAGCCCAGTAATTGATTTAATTGAAGCCCAAAAAAATATTTCGCACATGGGGGGCACCATGCGTTTGGGAGCATATGCTTGCCGCTTAGAAGAAGGAACCTTAGCGTTCGGTATTTATGGTAAAGCAAATATTGCCGAACGCCATCGCCATCGTTATGAGTTTAATAACGAGTATACTAAAGATTTTAAAAATGCAGGTTTAGTTTTGTCGGGTATTAATCCAGATGCAGGTTTGGTAGAAATTATCGAAATTCCAACCCATCCATTTTTTATTGGTGTTCAGTTTCACCCGGAGTATAAAAGTACGGTTGAAAATCCTCACCCTTTGTTTGTTAGTTTTGTAAAAGCTGCACTTTCAGTTTAATGGAATTGACACAAATAGGCTATTTTAGTAAAACACATGGCACCAAAGGTGAATTAAGTTTAAAATATTCTGTTAATTTTTTTGTGGATGAAGTTAAAGCTGTTTTTATTGACACGGCAACAGGTAAGGCACCTTGCTTTATAAAAGAAATAAAACAAGCAAACAATGGATTAATAGTTGGTTTAGAAGATATAAACAGTATTGAAAAAGCAAAGTCGTTTGTTGGAAAAGTAGTATTTATAAGTTCTGAATTTATAGATAGCGACAGCGAAGATTTTGATTGGATTGGTTTTGAGGTAATTGACCATTTACATGGTAATTTGGGCAAAATAACGGATGTTAATGATAACGGTACTCAATTATTAGTTACCATTAATTATAAAACCAAAGAAATTATTTTACCACTTGTTGAAGATTTGATTGAAAAAATTGATGAAGAAAACAAACAAATTTTTTACAAATCTCCACAGGGGTTAATTGATATTTATATTTCTTAGTTTTTTAGCATAAAACAGTAAAATAAAGTAAAAAATTAAGTAAAATTATTATTTTTGTTTTCTTATGATTAACGGAAAGAAAATAATAGCTGTTTTACCTGCTTACAATGCTGCACTTACACTAAAAAAAACCTACGATGAGATTCCTTTTGATATTGTAGATGATGTAGTGTTAGTGGATGATCATAGTAAGGATAACACAGCTGATGTAGCAAAGGAGATTGGTATAAAACATGTTATTCGTCACGAAAAAAATAAAGGGTATGGTGGTAATCAAAAAACCTGCTACGATAAGGCGATGGAATTGGGTGCCGATATTGTAATTATGTTGCATCCTGATTATCAGTACACTCCAAAATTAATTCAAAGTTTAAGCTATTTAATAGCTAACGATTTATATCCTGTTGCATTTGGATCTCGCATATTAGGTAAAGGTGCATTAAAGGGTGGTATGCCTTTATACAAATACATTTTTAACCGTATGCTTACGTTTACCCAAAATGTGTTAATCAATCAAAAATTATCAGAGTATCATACGGGCTATCGTGCATTTAGTAAAGAAGTAATTTTAAAAATTAATTATCATGCCAATAGCGATGATTTTGTGTTTGATAACCAGATGATTTCACAAATATTTTATGCAGGATTTAATATTGCAGAAGTAACATGTCCTACTAAATATTTTCCTGAGGCTAGTAGTATTAATTTCAGACGCAGTGCAAAATATGGTATGGGTGTTTTGGGGGTATCTTTTACACATTTTTTTAATAAATTAGGCCTTATGAAATCGGAGATTTACAAAACCCGTAATTAAAGGATTTAGAAAAATTGTGAATGATTTAGAAAGATTATTAAACACTAAAAACTAAACATTAAAAAATAATAAAAAATGGCTGTTTACCGATTTAGAATATGTTTAGAGGAAAACGAGGACATTACTCGCGATATTGATATCAAATCCTCACAAACATTTGAGCAATTTCACACAGCTATTCAAGAAGCTTATAAGTTTGATAATAAACATGCTGCTTCTTTTTTTGTTAGCGACGATTATTGGAGAAAAAATCAAGAAATTACATTAAGAAAAGAAGATTTACCCTTAGATGAATTTGAAATTCGTAAAAAGGTAGAGCCGAAAAAATTAATGTCTGAAACAAAAATTGCAAAATATATTGAGCAACCACACCAACGTTTTGTTTACATTTTTGATGCCGTTGTGCAATGGGGATTTTTAATAGAAATGATTAAAATTGTAGACGATAATCCTAAATTTAATTATCCGGTTTGCGTAAAAAGTGTTGGTACCTCCCCAAAACAATACAAACAAATTAACATGGCAAAAGAGGAACTAAGTCCTGATTTAGCCATGGCAGGTTTGTTAAACGACCCGGAAATTGATGAAGACGAAATAATTAAAGCCATTGAAACCGGAGAAGAAGGCATTGAAGAAGAGGATATTAATAGTTTAGAGGGTGAAGAAGGTGAAGAGGAAGCCAGCGATGAAGATGAATTACACGATGAAACTGGAGACGATACTTTTGAACCTTTCGACGAAGATGAGCATTAAAAGAATAAAAAATTTTATAAATACTAATTAATCTGTTATTTTAGCCACGTAAAAAACAACCATTATGTCAGACAACCACCATTCGCACGACGATCACAACACTGAACCAAAGCCGGTAGCATTTACTGTACCATTAATTTTAGCATCGGTACTAATTTTTATTATTGTCATGTTTTTAAGTCTTTGCAATCCAAAACATGGTCACCATGCCGATTGCGAGTGTAAAGAAAACTGCAGCAAAGAGTGTATGGAAGCCTGCGAAAAGGGTGATCATAGTTTACATCCAAAAGAAGGCGTGAAAGAAGAGGAACATGCAGTTTCGCACGATGCAGTTGAAAAGATGGATAGTACTGCAACAGTTGTTAAGGACAGCGTTAAGTAATTTTTTTCTGCTTTGTCTTTTAGTAAGACATGTCTTTTAATGGCTTAGCCCCTCACTAATAACATCTTTTATTGTTAGGTATGTGTTTTTTAACACAGTTGTTTCTATTTTGGTTCTATCAAACCATTTTACGTCTGTAATATTTTCTTCTAATTGAGGTTTTAAAATTTTATCATAGTCGGTTTGCATACCAAACCAAAAAGTTTGTTTTATGGCAAAATCTTTTTTGTAAGGATAAATATGAAACGTTGATGATAATTGACGTGTTATTTTTAAATTCTTAACCGCACATTCTTCTTCACATTCTCTAATGGCAGCATGCTCTATAGTTTCGTCCTTATCCAATTTCCCTTTAGGCAAATCCCATTTATCTAAACGATAAATAAATAAAAACGTATCGTTTTTGGAAATAAAACCACCGGCAGCTTCAATGTAAGAAAACCTATTTTTAAAGTAATCAAATACCGTTTCAAAAAATAAGCTGTTAATATTTATTTGTACTTCACTTTTTTCATCGAAAAACAATTTTTCAATTTCTTTTAAATTTAATAAGGAAATGGTTGGGTAATATTTAAATACCTGATTGCTTGTTACTTGCAATTGCTCAGAAGAAAACTCCAAAAACTTATGATTAAAATATATTTTTTTGTTCATAAAATATTGTGTCGAAAATTAAAACAAAATCTATTTTTGCGCCATGACTTCGTTCGATGACCCAGAGTATAAAGTTGCTGAATTTTTATTACAAATAAAAGCCATTAAGTTACAACCCGAAAACCCTTTTACTTGGGCTAGTGGATGGAAATCGCCTATTTATTGCGATAATCGCAAAACCTTATCTTATCCCAATATAAGAACTTATATCCGCCAGCAATTTGTCGACACTATTAATCAACATTTTGCAATGCCTGATGTAATTGCAGGTGTTGCTACGGGTGGCATTGCTCAAGGTGCTTTGGTTGCTCAAGAAATGGGATTGCCTTTTGTATATGTAAGAAGTGAAGCAAAAAAACACGGACTTACAAATATGATAGAAGGAGATATTGAAAGTGGACATAACGTAGTAGTAATTGAGGATTTAATTAGTACTGGCGGTAGCAGTTTAAAAGCGGTTGAAGCACTGCGGGAAAAAGGTTGCAATGTAAAGGGAATGGCAGCAATTTTTACTTATGGTTTTGAAGAAGCCGATAAAAATTTTAAAAACGCTAAATGTAATTTAAAAACCTTAACCAATTATGAAACGCTAATTAATTTTGCTTTAAATAAAGAATACATTACCGAAAAGGATGTAGAGAGTTTAAAACAATGGCGTTTAAATCCTTCAGTTTGGGGATTAGTTAAATAAACAAAAAATTTAGTTTAACTATTTATTAATGCATACTTTTAAGTATACGTTATAAAAAATATTACATGAAAAAATCAATTTTAGTATTAGCTGTATTTATTTTTGGATTAAAAATAACTCAAGCCCAAGTATCAGAAAATTTAAATTCAAAACCGTTTATTGAGGTTACAGGTACCAGCGAAACAGAAATTACGCCTGACGAAATTTATATTACTATTACACTTCAAGAGCGTGCAGAGAACCGAGAAAAATTAAATATCGAAAAGCAAGAAGATGATTTAAAACAAAATATTAAAGAATTAGGAATTGATATATCTAACCTAACTCTAAACACAGCTAATTCTGATTTTAGAAAAATTAAATCCTTAAAAAAGGATGTTATTATCTCTAAATCATATACTTTAAAAATCACAAACTCTGATTTAATTGGAAAAGTGTATGAACGTTTGGATAAAATTAACGCCTTTGACGCTTACATATCTAAACTAAATCATACCAAAATATTAGAATATACCAAAGAGAATAGAATTAAAGCGATAAAAGCAGCAAAAGACAAAGTGGATTATCTATTACTAGCTGCGGGAAAACAGGCTGGCAATCCTCTGCAAATTACAGAAGTAGATAACTCGGTTAACAATACACCTTATAATTATTATGGCGGATACTATAATAGACGTTCTGCCGCGAGTAATGTTGTTCAAAGTTACAGCAATATTGATAATTCAGATTCGGATAAAGACGAAATTTCAATTAAAAAAATAAAAATTAAATCAAGTTTTTTGGTTAAGTATGAAATTAAATAGTTAAATAATGGCTGCATTTACTTTGGAAAGTAATACCAACAACACTCAATCAACTTTAAAAAGTTTGTTTGAATTTTTAATTGATTTTAAAAACTTTAATTCTATTTTACCCAACGATAAAGTTGAGAATTTTGAATTTACCGACACGCATTGTTCGTTTAACATAAAAGGCATTACCCCCATGACAGTTAAATTGATGGAGAAAACACCTTATAGTTTTGTCTTTTTTTCGAGCGAAGGTCTGGCAAAATTTAATTTTAGTTTAAAAGTGTATTTTAACGGAAACGAAAACGAAGTAGGGGAGTGTAAAATAGATTTATTAGGCGATTTAAATCCCATCATTAAATCCATGGCTGAAAAGGCTCTACTAAATCTTGTAAACACCATGTCATTAAAACTGTCGGAATTAAAATTACGAAACACTTAAATTTGGCCCTTTAGAAAGTGTGTAGGCCTTTATTTGCTCGTTTAGCCATTCAATAGCAGACACTTCATCATTAAAAAGTTTTGGTTTTAATGGAGGCTTTTCAAAAATTAAAAATAAATTGAATCGTATTTTACTTAATAGGGTTTTCGAAATAAACGCAACGGCTATAATATTATCTATTAAGTTGTTGTTTGCTAAATAAACTACCGCTTCTTCGGTTAATTCGTGGTTGCTTGATGAGTCAAATAAAACAGCAAAAGGTTTTCTTTTCGATTCTTGAATACCATAGCAATACGCATAAATAATATCATCTACATCAATAATTGAATTTTCAGAAAACTTTACAAATAAAGTTGTTTGCTTAAACGATAATATTGTTTTTGCTATTGAGGTACTCATTACGTTTCAAATCTATTAATAAAACATGTATTCAAATTAGTAAATCAACAATTTAACGATTGTATTTTATATTTTATGTTGTGATCAAGCCAAAAAGATTATATAATTTTGAATAAATAATATAAGCCATGCAAATAAACGCTGCCATACAATTGTTACCATTAATTACAGCAGGTAATAAATACGATTTAATAGATGCTGCTATTGTATTAATAAAAAATAGCGGACTCCATTGCCGAGTGTGTCCCTTTGAAACTGTGGTGGAGGGCGAGGCCAAAGAAGTTTATAAATTAATTGAACAAATACAAAACGAAACCTTAAAAGCGGGTTGCGACGAACTTTTAATTAATATTAAAATACACGCCGCTAATCGAAATTTAAGTTTTGAAGATAAAGTAAAAAAGTTTGAGTAAATCTTGTCATTGCGAGGCATTTGCCGAAGCAATCTAATACTTAAGATTGCTTCACTTCGTTAGCAATGACGAGCCAATTATCTCGCCACAACAAATCGCTTACTAATGCTTTGCCCGCCGTCACTCTGAGCGGAAAAGCTTGTACTGAGCGAAGCCGAAGTAAAGAGTGTTAATACGTAAACTCCGTTTGCTAAATCTTTAGTATTAATTACAGCTCTGTTTTCTTTAAACGTAATTTCCTCTTCTCTTATTAACTGCCCAAGTGAATTGTAAATTTTTATTTTAGAGTTAGATGCTTCGACTCCAATTGGTGTGACATTTAGCAAATCATTAGCCGGGTTGGGGTAAATCTTTAATCCAATATCTGTTGTTTTTAAGTCGTTAATGCCCGTTGGTAGGGCATAATAATTACAAGTTAGAGTTGTTTGGGTATAATTTATTATTTGATTATCACTATAACACCTTAAACTTTCAGGCCCCGGTCCGTCTGTTGCCCAAGGGCATAAATTATACGTAAATAATAGGCTATATTTTAAAGAACCTAATCGTTCAATTATTGTATCTGTTAATGGAGTTAATGTATACCCTGTCATAAAATAACCGTTTATGATTACTTTTTGCCATTTTAAATACACCCCTTGTATAAACTTATGGCCGGTATCAATAACTGTAACCCTTGATTTAGCACAGGTTGTTTGTGTTTTCGGCGATAAACTCCATTTATCGCCAATATTGGCATTAAAATTATAAATAGTATCTAGGCTGTTAGTGGTAGGGTAATACTTATAAACTACATTATTGCTTAGTGTAGTATACATTGTATCAGCTTGGTTTTGAAGTGATTGATACCAATTACTGTAATAAGTGGATTGACGAACTAATTTTTGACAATTAACGGTATTAACTGTAAAATTTCCAACATAATTCATTTTTGTATACCCAAGTAAATTGTACCAATCACTCGCCCTATTAAAATACCACTCTGCATTTGGTGTACACCAAACTTGGGCTTTAACTGGTAATAAGTTAAGTAAAAAAATAAATAGCATTAATTTTCTCATTCTTTTATAATTTTAGTTTTTCCAATTAAACTCTCCTTATCATATATCTGCAAAAAGTAAATTCCATTTTTAAGGTTACTTATATCAATACTTTGTTTAATGGGTTTTAATTCTTCTTCTTTTACTAGTTCGCCCAATACATTTATAAGTTTTATTCTGCTGCCATTCTCTACTTCTAAATTTAAAATGCCATTGGTAGGATTCGGATAAATTTTTAATTCATAATCTTTAATCTTTAATTCATCTACGCCTAAACATGCCGAAACACTTTGAGTTATTGAGGCGTTTACCGCACAGCCATCCGGGCTAGTGCCTGTAACCAAATACGTTGTAGTTAATGAACCAACTATGCCTATAGTATTGGTGGTAGCGCCCGAAGCCCAAACATAATTAACCCCACCGCTAGCGGTTAGGGTTGCCGTTTGCCCGCTGCACAATAAACTGGTGGTGCTTACTACATTAATTGTTGGGGTAATGCCACCAGTGGTATTTATTAATATGCTGACGTTGTTTGAGTTGCCGTTAGCAACAGCTATATCTACTTTTCCATCGCCATTAAAATCAGCGGCGGCAATGGCCTTTGGGAATGTGCCCACAGCAAATCTATAAAATCCCCAGCCGGAAGAAAGCAAAATGCCGAGCACACCACTACCATCCGTTGCCGCAATATCACTAGCGCCATCTCCATTAAAATCGGCAGATGTTACATTATTTGCAAAAAAACTGGTTACGCTTGCCGTCAGCCCCCCACTCGGATAATAGCCCGTTCCATTTCCAAAAAAAGTGTAAAAATTACCATTGTCTACAAACATTAAGTCAATTTTGGTATCGTTGTTGTAATCGCCTACAGTTAAAAAATCATGAGTAGCTATATTTGTGCTCGTTGGTACAAATGAGCTGGTACCTGTTCCCAAAAATACTCCAGATAACCCAGACGAAAAGGCCGAATAAGCAAAATCAGGTTTAGTATCGTTGTTAAAATCGCCAACTGCTAAACAGGAAGCAAACGAGATACCATTACCACTGGTAATCGGTGCAGAAAAAGAACATGTACCTAAGCCTAAAAACAATTGAGGATTGCCAGACCCGCCTGCCATTATATCCTGATTACCATCTAAATTAAAATCACTACAAAAAATTTGATTTTTTGATCCGACAATAGATGTAAATATTGAAACTGAATACACAGGTGACGTAAAAGCACCGTTACCCAAACTTAAAACTATATTAATTGTTCCTGTGCTGCCCGATAGGCTCCGAATGGCTAAATCTGCATTTCCGTCATTATCAAAATCGCCACTACAAATAGATCCGATAGTGGATGGCACATTAAAATTAACAGCGCTTGCAAAACTGCCTGTGCCTGTTCCTAATAGTACCGAAATACTGCTATAATTGCCAACGGCTAAATCAATTTTACCATCATTGTTAAAATCACCTGTGGTGATACATCTTGGGCTTAAACCAACAGATGGAGTACCGGCAGTGGTAAAACAAACCGGCGTTAGTTGTGCGTTTAGTGTATTAATTATTATACATAATAATATTATTACTAATACTTTCATACTTATTAATTTTTAATAAACTTAAGTACCCTTTGCTTTTTACCTTCACTTATTTTTAGTTGATAGACTCCTTCTGGCAAATCTTTAATATCAATAGTTGATTGTTGCCCTTCGACTCCGCTCAGGGTGACGGTTTTAATTGTAGATTGATGAACAACTTGACCTAAAGTATTTATAATTTGAATTTCGGTGGCTGAGCCTGTCGAAGCCAAATTTAGTAATTCAACATTCAAAACATCATCAGCCGGATTCGGAAATATTTTAATGGTTGCTGAGCTTGTCGAAGCAAATTCATTTAACCCCACTGCCGCACAAGTACTCGTATAACAGCCATTACTATCTGCTTTTACCAACCAAAATTTTTGTTGAAGACCACTACCAAATGTGTAACTACTTATATTGGATGCAAAACCGCCATCTGGAGTTAATATAATTTGATTAGGGCTGACTTGATCAGCAGCATTTGGCGTATTAAAATAAATACTTTTTAAACTATCTAAATTACTGTTTATCCACAATATATCGCCTGTGATATTTACACTATTTACTGGTATGTTAGCGCCAGTGCCACCGCCTAATAATATAATACCATTAGGTTTTTGTATAAGTGTAACCAATCCATTAGAATTAGCTTCAACGTTATATAACTTGTGTTTTATTTTAGCTCCAGTTGTTCCATTAAAATTATACACTAATTTTTTTGTTTTGCCTGATGCTGTATATAAATTACCACAAGCTAAATAACTGCCATCTTGTAATTCTATAAAATCGTTAAAATAAGTGTTGCTGCTCAACACAGGCGTATTAACTTCGTATTGTTTTACAGCATTGGTATCTATTCGCATCACAAAACCATTAAAAACAGCAGTTTGCTTCATTCCCAAAACAATAAAATCATTATCAGTAATTTTTATTATTTTTTGATATAAAAACAAGGTGTTATTATTGCTCCAACTTGTATTAATCCACTTATGCCATTTATAAGTGCCATTTTTATCTACATTCATCATAAAAGGTTTGCTAAACAAGGTTGTACCAATTAAATAATACCTAAAACCTAAACTAAGTATACTACTGTCTTGTAATTCTGTGCTACAAAGGAGGTAGGTAGTATCTCCTGGTTGTTTGTACATTTTTGTCCATACTGTATCGCCGGTAGTATGATTTACGCGAGCCATACAGGCACTAAAGTAATCTAAACCTAATACATACTGTCCTGTAAATAGTACATTATTGTTTTTTAGTTTAATATAAGCTTGGTTGGCGGTGCCATTTGTAAACCTTAAAT
Source organism: Bacteroidota bacterium (assembly GCA_033763945.1). GTDB lineage: Bacteria > Bacteroidota > Bacteroidia > B-17B0 > Aurantibacillaceae > Aurantibacillus. The sequence continues at coordinate 87,458 of JANRJN010000018.1, forward strand.
TGTTTGGGCTATTAAATTGTTTTTGGTATTTAATGGTGCCAACACTATCCACCCTCACAATGCCCAAGCCTTGGTTTATAGAGGGTGTATTAACTACTCCGCAAAGTAAATAATCGTTGTTTACCGTAAAGGCATTCACACTTAAGTAACTGCTGGTACTTCCATTGGTATCAAAAAAATCGTACTGTTTGCTAAACCTTATTACATTTTGACTATAGCTTGAGTAATAACAGATTAGTAGAATGAGTATGATTTTTTTTAACATTATTTTATAACAACCAATTTTTGACTATTTACTATGCTATTGTTGCATACCAAATTTACAAAATAAATGCCGGCTTTCAAATTATTAGTGTTATAATGTATCTGGTTTAAGGATGCTATTACATCATAATACTGTACAGTTTTTCCTGTAATATCACTAATGGAGTTACTACCTTTGAGTGGAGTTTATATAACAAAAGTGCTGATTAATTAATGAGTTGGTGTAATCCCCTCCCCCCCTTTACAAAGGAGGAATGTATAAAACAAAAAAGCGCAATTCTATTTATGAGTTGCGCTTTTCGTTTGGTTTAATATTTCTAACTATTCAATTCTCGATTTGTGATCTTCAATTTCTGCTTTTTCTTTTAAAGCATTAAACACATCGTAATCGCTTCTTCCGCCAATAGCTTGGTCGTTTTGTGTTTTTTGCATGTTATAGTCTTTTGGAGCAGGAGCTTCTAATTTATTGTTTACAGCCACTATAAACACACCATTATCACCAACTAAAGCTTTGCTGGTAGCACCTTGTTTAGTACCCGCTACTGTACCTATAATCACATCATCGTGTCCTAAGCCTTCAATATTATGGCTAATTAAGGTTAAGCTCTCTTGTTTCTTTAATTCTAAGCCTAATTTGGCAGAAACTTGCTCAACGGTAGTGCCGGCATTTTTAAACTCAGTTAAAAATTGCTCTGCCTTTTTTTGCTGTTTTGTTTTTAAAGTCACTTCTTCTTTTACATCTTCTAATGGTAAAGTGCCTTTATTTTTAATGGCAGCTAACTTAGCCACAACATGTTTATCGTTAAAAGAGAAAACAGATACTTCGCCTTTTTTAGCGGTGTATACCCATTTTACCAATTCTTTAGGGTTATCTAATCCAGGAATTGTACGTTCACCTTCTTTAATATTGTCAGCAATACGTTTGGTTAATCTTTGTGCATCAACAGCTTTGTCAAATAATTCTGCAGTATTGTTTTTACCCGAAAATTCGTTGGCTGTTGCAAATATTTTTTGATTGGTTTCGTCACTCGGTGCAATTAATTTAAAAATTTGTGCCACCTTGTAGCTATCGTGACGTGTTTTACTAACATCTAACACCTCTATAATGTGATATCCAAATTGAGTTAATACCGCCGAAATGTTTCCTTTAGTACCCATTAGACCTGCATTTTTAAATGGCTCTACAAATCCTTTGGTATCATCAAACCATCCATAATCTCCTCCTTTGTCTTTACTGCCGCCATCATCGCTAATGGTTTTTACTAAGGTGTCAAACGTTACTTTTTTCTCTTTTATTAAGGTTATTAAACTATCAGCTTGTTTTTTAGCTTGTTCTAAAGTACGTTTTGGTTGCTGTGTTTGAGGGTCGTTAGTGGCTATTAAAATATGACGAACACGACAGCTATCTGCTAAAGAATTTACTGCTTCTAATTTGTAAATTTTAAAATAAGCGCCTTCGTTATAAGGACCAAATACAGTGCCAACTGGTGAAGTAAAAATACTTGAGTCGCGTACAATCATTGTTTTTTTAGTAAAGTCTTGAATAGTTACAGCACCGTTTTCGCTTTCTTGTTGAATGTAAGCGCTATCTTCCGCCATCGTTTTTCCGGTAAATTTAGCAGCAGCTTCTTTTGATTCTTTTTCAATTTTGGCTAAATCTTCAACACTTGGAACAACATTAAAAGATACATATTCAATTTTACGAATCGTTTCAGGATTTGAAAATTCGTAAGTATGATCGTTATAATATTTTTGAAGGTCAGCGTCAGTTACCTTAATAGCGCTATCGCTTACGGCATCAAAACGTTTTACCACAAAGCTAATGTTGGCTTTTGTGTTTTGAGTTTTAAATAATTCTTTTGCTTCGGCTGTAGTTGTGTACAGGCCTTTTTTAATTAAAGAGGCGTATTTTTCAGCATAACGGGTCATTCTTACATTTTCTTCCATTTGCTTTAAAGCAAATTCTTGTTCAGCTGGTAAAGATTGTACGGCTTGTTTCCATTTTGCCAAATCTAAAGAACCATCAGGACGCGCAAACTGAGGATTTAATTGTCCTGTTTTTTGGTCAGATAATTGCTGAATAACTGATTGTACAGGGTTTGCAACCACTTTATCGTAAACCTCGTCTTCACCAACGGTAATACCTACCTTATCATATTGAGGTTTAATTACTAAATCGTTAATAAATTGATTCCAAACAAAATCAATTACCTGTCCACGAGTGTTGTCATCAATGTCGTTGCTTTGACGTTGTTGACGAATAAGGTTTAATTGATTTTCTAATTTTGCATTAAAATTTTCACGATCAATTTTTTTTCCATTAATAAAGCCAATGGTATTCATTTCGTTGCCACCAAAAATGGATGCGCCAGAGCCTAATAAACTTTGTAATATAAAAATAACAAGGGCTAAACCTATAATACCTACTAGTAAACCAGTTCTTTTACGAATACTTTCTAATATACTGTATTGTTCTTTTTCCTTTTTAATTTCAGTAGGTTGTACCTTTTTTTCTTTACTCATTTTAAATTATTTTTTAAGACTTGCAAAGATAACAGTTTAAACGAAATAGAAAAATGAAATTTTAACAATTTGGAGCCTATTCTAATACTATTTTTTTAGTGTAAATCTCTGAATTATAGTAGAGTTTATAGAAATAGATACCTGAGGATAATTTATTAATTTCAACCTGTTTTTGATTATTAATGAGTTTGGTACTGTAAATTTTTTGACCTGCCAAATTATATAACTCAAATAAAGTATTCGAAAAATCACCATTTTGAAAATAAATTGTTTTTTCGTTGGCATAAACGTAAGGAGCAACAGCCTCAACTTTTGAAACCCCGGTTATAAAAGCGGTACCGCAAGTTATAGCCAAAGTTGGGATAGTAGCTGCAAATACTGTTGATTGAGAAAAACTGTTTACGCTCAATGCATTAGCTGAAAAGCTAGTAGGTGCAATGTTATATGCGTAATTTAAAGTAGTAAGATTAAAATTGTTTAAGCAACTACCATTTAAGGTAGTAAGGTCTTTTACCAAATATTGATTGATGTTGCCCAAACCCGGTGTAGCGTTTAGATTACTTTTACTGGACAAAGAATATACACTACCGTTTTTTTCAAACACATTCGCTCCAAAATTACTATAAGCGCCATTTAAGCCATTGTAATAATCAATACTAAAATTGGATAAAGAATCATATTTGTTTATAATATTTGGAAAAACTACAGATTTATTACTAGTTAAAACAGTATCTAATTGAATAATTGACAATGGAACAGAGGTGTATGTTCTGGGGCCATAACCATTCACATAAAAGCCGCCATTGGTACTCATTTTAGTTGCGTCTTGATAAATGAAATTTGTAAAGTAGCTGGTTTGAAAAGTAGAGGTTAGGTTTAAATTGGTTTTTGTAACTACTAATTTTGAAGCAGAATCGCTACCAAACAAATATAAATTGGAGTTTTGTATAATCATTTTTCTAACATCAATGTTTTTTGAATTGCTATTGGCTGGTGTAAAGTATTTAGAAGAGTTAAGGTTACCTAAATTATCATTGGTGATGTTTAATAGAAAAGTTGAATACCCACTATTTATAACCCTTCCAGAAATAAACAAACTAGCGTTGGCCGTATTCTGAACTACACTGGTAGCTATATTTTGAGTAAGGTTATCGTATGTTTTACTAAAAATTATGTTTCCTGTAACCGAATTTATTCTTACGGCCAACGCTTTCATGTCAGAAAAACTGCTTCCGGTATATGTTGCCGATGTTCCAACTAAAACAATATCGCCATTTGAGGCAACCAAACCATCGTTAAAGTATAAGTAATTATTTGGGATTGAAGTGGTGTATGTGTTTATAAACTTTACAGCAAGGCTGGTATCAAAAACAGTGATTTGATTTTTACAGATATAGTAAATAAGGTTGTTACCGGTAAATAATTTTGCAGGAGCACCTTTTGTCATGATGCTATCCTCTTTTCGCCAAGAAATAACATTACCGTTTAAATCTGATTTTTTAATATTAAACGACGAAAAGCCGGATTGCCAGGCGGTAAACGAATTGTACACTCTGCCGTTAATAATTACGGCATTGCTATGTGTTTCATTCCAATTAGATAGTATATATGGCACGTTGTTGTATCCAACAATAAATGATTGACTGTTTGTGTTATAGCTGATTAAAATGGCTATTGCCGTTACAAATAATTTATAATTCATGTTTTAAATATGTTTTACTAAGATACAAAAAAAGGAGCAATCTTTTTTAGTTATTTATGAACTCGATAATGTAGAAAGTGGAATAAATTATTTAGCCAAGGTTTAAGCTATTAATTATTTTAAGGGTAGAGCCACCATTTTTTTCAAAGTAACGCGTTAGCTTTTCCTTAGCTTCATTTAGTAGTTGAGGATTGTTAAGGTAATTTTCAATTTTATTTTTTAAATCTTTAGAATCATCAATATTGAAAGCCACTCCTAAATTTATTAAATCAACAGCTTCATTAAATTTAGTGTATTTAACATCACTAAAAAAAACCGGCTTTAGGTGCACTGCAGGTTCTAGGGTATTGTGAATTCCACCGTTAAAACCGCCCCCAATGTATGTAAGTGTGGCGTAGTGGTATATTTTATTTAATAATCCAATGGTGTCAACAATTAAAATTTGCGAATCGCTTGTCTCTTTTTGCTCTGAAAAAACAGAAAACGAAAATCCATGAAAGGAAAGTAATTCTTTTAATCGAGAAATATTTTTTTCATCAACGTCATGCGGTACAATTATTAATTTTAAGGAAGTCGAATTTAATTGTTTATAGGCTTCTAAAATTAACTCTTCATCGCCTGCCCACGAACTGCCGGCGATAAAAACAGAACTGGTGTTGCAAAATTTCTCAAAATAGGGTAGTGGTTCAAAATTTCGTTTTATTTCTATTACTCTATCAAAACGTGTATCTCCGCACACCTCGTAATTAAGAATATTAATGCTTTTAAGCAACTCTGCTGATTTTTCATCTTGTATAAAAAGTTTATTAAATGTGTAGAGCGACTTTTTAAAAATACCACCATACCATCTAAAAAAAGGATGATGAGGTTTAAATACAGCCGACACTAAATAGGTAGGGATGTTTTTTTGTTTCAGTTCCTTTAAAAAGTTTACCCAAAACTCGTATTTAATAAAAATGGCATGTTGCGGTTTTACAATATCTAAAAATTGAATGGCATTACTTTTTGTATCTAATGGTAAATAACAAATAATATCAGCGCCTTTCCAGTCTTTAAAAGCTTCATAACCACTTGGCGAAAAAAAGGTTAGTACGAATTTATAACTTGGGTAGTTTTTTTTAATGCTTTCTATTAAAGGTCTTCCTTGTTCAAATTCTCCATAAGAAGCGCAGTGCATCCAAATTATTTGCTTGGATTGTAATTGATTAACTTTTTGAAGAAGATTATACTGCCAATTTTTACGTCCATTAACCCATTGTTTGGCTTTTGTTTTTCGTAATGATGCAATTTTAACACCCAGACCGTATAATAAAATTACAAAATTGTATAGGAGCATATTGCGAAAAACTAGTTGTAATAAAAAGCGTTTGGTTTCTTTTTATAAAGTGGTAATACCCAACCAAATTTTAATCCATATAAACCATCCAATCGTTTTTTGGTATCGGGTAAGCCTGTGTCGTAATTTAATTTCCTTACGCTTTTGGTAAAACCTTGTGTGGCCTCAACCCCAAAATAAAAATTTAATAAACGATTTTCACTTAAAAATAAATAACCAATAAACTGACTAAGAGCAAGACCATTGCTTAATCTATCATAACCGTAAACTAAATTTCCTTTAATGGAAGCGTTTTTTTGTTGAGCATCGTATAAATTTATTTTGTGTTGTAAGTATCCTGCACCAATTGTAACCATTAAGCCCGAATTTGGATTGCTAGATAAAAACTTAAATACACGACCGGCAAAAAGGGTGCCCTTCAAGCCACGCTCCGTAATTCTAATATCTGCAGGGTAACCCTCGTTATCAATTACAGCCATTTGGTTATTACCCACATCTACTTTTAATTGCGATAATACATCTTCTTTTACATTTTTACCAAATAAGTAATTAGCCTCTAAACCAAATAACCAGTTACTTTTAGTTTTAAACATAAATAAGCCACCTGCCAGCAAATTAGGACCAAAGCGTTGAACCATGTCATAGGCAGGTAATTGCCCACCAATGTGTATACCAACAATTGGAACAGCCATAGCAGAATCAATTTGTGCATAGCTAATTTTTGATATTAAAAATAAGATAAATAAAAACCTCATAGTTGCGCTATAAATTTATGCTTAATAGCGCTAAAAAAAAATTATTTGGGCTTAAATATCGGGTTTTCCTTTTTCGGGTCGGGTTTCTCGGCCTTGTCGTTTTTGTTTTTTTCGTTGCGCGCATCTACATCTTCAACGGTTACCCATTTATCTTTTTTTAGTTCTAAAGCATCAAAACTCCCATCAGGACCATAAAACTGAAATTGTCCTTCCAGTAAATCTCCTTCGCGATTAGGGGCTAAATGACTGTATATAATTTTATTTTGTTTTTCATTATACCTCACACTCATACTCACCTGACTACTATATTCAAACTGAAGCCGTTTAGGATTTTTGCGAGCAAATTTAAATACATCTTTACCAAATATAGGGGTGCCGTCTGATTTAAAATAAAGAACATCAATAAATTTTTTACGTGTTAATTTGTCGTTTGGGTCATAGCCAATTAAGGTATAAAAGCCGTCGCATTCAATTACTGTTAAATAAAGCATACCAAACCATTTATCGGTGGTGCCAACAAAAGTTTCAGGATTTTTAATTAATGGCGAATTGTCAATAAGTTTAAAATATTCATACTCATTTATAGTTTCATGTTTAAACAAACCTTTTTTAATTCTTTTTGAATTATTAACCAATAAATAACCAAAGAAGGCATGTGTTCCATCTTCTCTTGGAAAATCCCAGGTAATTAATTTAAATTTTTTGTCTTTTGGGGTTAAAACCGAAACTTCTTTCAAACTATCAAAAGGATAATTAATACAAGCACTATTAGTGATAATCTTGTCCCAAGTGGTAATAAACTTTTTATTTCCGGCAATGCGATCGCTCTCTTTTTTACTGAAAAAAACAACGTTTTGTAGCATTTTAAGTTCGTTTTCAACTTGTTTAAAAACATTTCCCAATGAATCTGGTGTTTGGCCATTGCTTAAAAACGAGGCAAGTATTAGAAAAGTTAGTAAAAGACGATTAATCATTGTTATTATAATGCAATTTTTTGGTAAAGATACAGTTTATTGAAATCTTATTTTTTTATAGAGAATATTGTTAAAATAAAACTTAACACAAATATAATCTGTTCACATAAGCTTTATAGTAATGCTTTAATAACTTAGATTCATTATTAATTCATAAAAAATAGAGCATGATTATTCAAAGTTTATTAGGTGAATTTCAACATGAGGCTGAAAACACCAGAAAATTATTAAAGGCAATTCCTGATAGCGCTTTAAATTATAAACCACAAGAAAATTTGTGGACAATTGGTCAATTAGCTTCGCACATTGCAGAACTTTATAATTGGTTTGATGGTACGTTTAATTTGGATGAAATGGATATGACATCTTATAAATACGACAAAGGAGATATTTCAAAAGCATCAAACATTGTTGAGAAATTTGAAGAAAATGTAAAAAAAGCTCAGGCAGTTTTAGAAAATGCCAAGGAAGATACGATGTTTACCAATTGGACTATGACTGCTGGCGGTCAACAATTGATGCCACCTATGCCAAGAGTGCAAGTTGTTCGTGGATTTTTATTTAACCATTTATACCACCACCGTGGGGAATTGGTAGCGCATTTACGTGCATCGGGAAATAAGGTGCCTGGTTTATATGGCCCAACTTACGAAGAGAGTTTGGCTATGCAAGCAAATTAATTTTTAATAAAATTAAGTTAAAAAACCCTTACTTAACGGTGAGGGTTTTTTCTTTATTAAAGTTTAAGTTAATATTTTCGGTTAATTCGTCCTCCATTATAGTTGCCCAAGTATTTAAATAGGCAATTACATGTTCCCTTTTATTGCTAACCAATGGTTTTAAGGAGTCATCTATTTTTTCAACAATTTTCGGATTCCTTAAATATTCCAAATCCATAATATCTTCCATGGCCAAACCGGTTTGCAACAAATTCCAAATTAATTTATCCATTAGCAAACCGCTGGTAGGGCAGTAATCGTTTAATTGTTCGTTCCAATCACCGTGCTTTTCCATAGCGTATCGATGAATTTCGGCCTTGTTTATATTTAATAAGGTTTGGGCAAGGTGTCCGCAATTACAGTTACCCATGTGTCCCCATTCGTAGGGTTTATTGTTTTGTAAATTTAAAGCAGCTTTTCTAATAGCATTGCTTAATAAGTAACTTGCTTTTGCCATTGTAATTTATTTTTAGTTTCTTAAATTTAAACATTTATTTTTTAAGAATGTTTCAAAAACTTTCCATAATTATTGTAGTTTGCTGTGTTTTTTTTCAAACCTCTTATGGCCAAACTAAAACAACTAAACCCATTGTTATTAATGACTTTGCGGTTTCCTTGCACGAAGAGTCTATCAATAAAATTATTGCAGCCATTGGCGATATAAGCGGTACCAACGATTACGAGGTGATGTTTATAAAAGGGAAGTATCACTGGACAATTCAAAATCCAAAAATAAATGTTAGGCCCGATAGCAGTAATTTTACTTGCGACGCAATTGTAACTTGCGGACCATTTGGCTATAAAACACAGGTGGTTGGTGATGTTAAAATAACTTACGATAATTTAAAAAACCTAATTTATATCAAAATATCGCGAGCCATTTTTGAACTATATACCGAGGTGTTTGGAAAAAAAATACACATTAAAGATATTCATTTGGAAGATTATTTTAAGGAGCCTTTTACGTTTGATGGACCAAAAACTATGGCCACAGATATGGAGTTTCCAATGCCTGATAGTACCGTGAAAAAAATATATATTCAGCCAACAGATTGTAAAATGGAATTAAAATGGAAGGAAATATGTACCGCTTGCGAAATTGCCGTGAGCGATAAGCCTTTTAAGCCGCAAATAAAGTTAAAACCACCTATTGAAGCCACCAAACCATCTACTGTGGTTCCTACAACAAGCGTTCAAGCTCAAAAAAAATAAGTATTTTTACTTTTTATGTACAGGCTGTTTAAATTATTCTGGACGTACAATTTACCCCGGTGGTCAATTTTATTTATTGACACTATTATTTGTGCCTTTGCTTTAACGCTGGCATTTTTATTACGTTTTAATTTTGATGATATCCCGGAGGCTGATGCCAAAAACTTGCCCTACGATTTTTTAGTTGTTTTATTGGTAAGATTTATTTCTTTTTTTGTTTCAAAAACATATAAGGGTGTTGTTCGTTATACAAGTTCTAGAGATACTGCCCGAATTTTTTTGGTGATTATAAGTGGTAGCGTTGTTATTTTTTTACTGAATATTATAGGATTAAAATTGGTGTTACATTATTATTTTATTCCAAATTCAGTAATTATAATTGATGCGCTGGTAACTTTATTCGTAATGATTAGTTCACGCCTTGCCATTAAAGCTATTTACTTTGAAAGTAAAAATCCGACTAAAGAAAAAATGAACGTTATTATTTATGGCGCTGGTGAAGCAGGAATTATTACAAAACGTACCTTAGATAGAGATGCTGCCATTAAATACAATGTGGTGGGTTTTGTAGATGATGACGAAAAAAAATGGGGTAGAAGTTTAGAAGGCGTTTTTGTATACCCACTAACTAAATTACAAAGCCTTATTGCAGATAACGAAATAGAATTCGTTATCATCTCCATTCAAAATATTTTGCCATCTAAACGTAACGAGATAGCAGATATTTGTTTGTCGAAAAACGTACGCATTTTAAATGTGCCACCAGCCGCCAAATGGATAAACGGTGAATTAAGTTTTAACCAAATTAAAAGTATAAACATTGAAGATTTATTACAGCGCGATGCTATTAAACTGGATAATGATACTATTAATGCCCAATTAAAAAATAAAACTATTTTAATAACCGGTGCCGCAGGAAGTATTGGTAGTGAGTTAGCAAGGCAATGTGTAAAATTTTTACCTAAAAAAATATATTTGTTAGACCAGGCTGAAAGTCCTTTGCACGAATTAGAATTGGAGTTTAATGATAAATACAAGGATATAAAATTTGAAGTGGTGATGGCCGATGTGCGCAATACAGAGCGCATGAAAAACGTGTTTAATACCTTTAAACCACAAATTGTATTTCATGCTGCTGCATATAAGCACGTGCCCATGATGGAGAATAACCCATCGGAATCAATCCTCACCAATATTTTAGGAACAAAAAATACGGCCGATTTAGCTCACCAATTTAATGTGGAACGTTTTGTTTTTGTAAGTACCGATAAGGCGGTGAATCCCACCAATGTAATGGGGGCCAGCAAGCGCATTGCCGAAATTTACATACAAAGTTTGGGTAAAAATTCACCTACAAAATTCATCACCACTCGTTTTGGCAATGTGTTGGGCAGTAACGGCTCGGTTATACCACGCTTTAAAAAACAAATTGAAACAGGAGGTCCCATTACTATTACGCACCCCGATATTACCCGTTATTTTATGACAATACCCGAAGCCAGCCAATTGGTAATTGAAGCGGCTAGTATGGGAAAAGGTGGAGAGATATTTTTGTTTAATATGGGTGACTCGGTTAAAATTGTTGACCTTGCCCGTAAAATGATTTTATTAAGTGGACTAAAAGAAGGTAAGGACATTAACATTGTGTTTACCGGCTTACGCCCCGGCGAAAAATTATTTGAAGAACTGTTGGCGGATAACGAAAACACCTTGCCAACGCACCACTCACAAATATTAATTGGTAAAGTGCGCGAGTACAATTACGAGGACGTAAAACATATTATTGATGAATTGATTGTTTCCTTTAACACTCAAAACAACGAAGTGATTGTTCAACGCATGAAAGAATTAGTACCGGAGTTTAAGAGTAATAACTCTGTGTTTCAGAAGTTAGATGAGGGGTAGTTGTTTTTAGTAAAATATTTGTTTAATTATTTTCTTGGAATTTTATTCCAAACACCAAGTATTATGGAAAAATTACTATAGTTTACAACTATTCCGGAGGCTATATCAGTTGTATTAGTATAACCTAATCCAATCCCATTATATAAATGGATGTAAAATTTCATTTCTATAGGAAAAGATATGCCTTTTCTTCCAAACCTTTCCATTAAAACACCATTTTGAGTTACCTTAGAACTAGCTACATAAGAATTAGAAATACCGGCGGAGAGAGACAAAAAGAAATTTTTAAGACGTAAGGATTCTCCAAATAACAGACCTGCGTAATTTGCAGAATAATAGTTTCGATGATAACTGGCTGTAAAACCTGGGACATATCCATAGGAAAAGGAAACTAAATGACTTTTAATTGCTAATGAATAGTTGAAGAATAATGCTCCACTGGTATTACCTCTCGAGGAACCTGTTCCAAGACCAAATGATAAATAATTCCCAATTAATGAAGCGTTTTTGAATAGAGAATGCCTAATTGTATCATGTTTAGGATTATTTTTATTAGGAATCGAATCAGTTAAACTGTGATTAATTTTTGCAATTAAATCTTGCGCATTTAACTGAATATTAAAGAGAGAAAATAAACCGAGAAGATATATGGGTAATTTTTTCATTTCAATTTAATTAATATTACAAATTGTTTTATAAGCACAGTACTCGCAGGTTTTTTTGTCGTCGGTTTGGGCAAAGGGGAGGGCCGTATTAAATAGGTTTTCAATAAAATGAATGAGCTGCGTTTCAAACTCGTTTAAAAATTCAGTGCTTAAAACCAACGGTGTTTTTTTATCTTTTAAAATGTATTTGGGTTCGGGTAAAAATTCTTTAAACGGAATAATGCCTGGTTGCATTTTTTCAGGAGCGCAATAATTGTTTTTATGCAACAACCAAGCATACATTAATAACTGAAATTGTTTGTTATAGTTTTTGTCGGTAAACAGTTTTTCAAAATCACTAAATACAAAACTATCACTGTAATGAATGGAATTTTTATAATCTAAAATGCGTACAAAGCCCCCGTAACTGTCAATGCGGTCTATTTTGCCTTTAACATAAATAGTTTCGGGTTTCAAGTCTCGGGTTATCGTTATTGAAGCTGAGAATTCTTGTTCTAATTTGTTGAGGCTTAGAAATTGGTTCTGTTTTTTTAAATCTGAAATTAGTTTAATGTCGTTTTTTATGAGTTTTTCAACGTACACATTTATTACTTCTTCTTGTAATAAACTTTTTCCACTAAGTTCAGCGCCATCAAAAAAAGTTATAAAACTTTGCTGTACCACCGCCTTTTTATTTTTTAAGGCGTGTTGTAAATCCTCTTCGTGTATCACCTTACCGGTAAATTCTTTATATAAATTCTCTAAACTAAGATGCAAGATGGAACCAAATGTGTTGGCCTCGGCACTTTCTTCCACCTCCACCGTTTCTTTTAAGCCCGCGCCGTATCTGAAGTAAAATTTTAAGCCACATTCTTTTAAGGTAATTAACGATGAAGGGGACAAAGCACTGTATTCATCGTTACTGGTTGCCTTTTTTAAAATACGTTTTAAACTGTCGTCGGTTTTCTCGATAGTAATAACGTTATTGGTCTTATCAGGAAACTCAGCATTCACAGCCACTTCTTCGGTAATGGTTATTGCCGGATTGTACTGCTTCATTTCTAATTGCAACTGGGTTACAAATCGGCTTTTTTCGCCTTTACCAAAGGTGTCGGTTACACTATCGTAGGTTATAACTGCTTCAGAGGCGCGTTGCAACAGGCGGTAAAAGTGATAGGCATAAATGGCATCTTTTTCTAAATACAAGGGCAGACCAAAGGCACGTTTTAAGTCGTTAGGGATAAAGGAATTGATGCTTTTACCAGACGGTAACACCCCTTCGTTAACGTTTACTAAAATTAGATATTCAAAGTCCAACGTGCGGGTTTCTAACACACCCATAATTTGTAAGCCTCGCAAAGGCTCACCAATAAAAGGGGCGGTGCTATTGCCCACCACCTGATTAAACAATTGTTTAAAGGATTTGATGTCGTTAAAATAACTGTACTTTAAAATGGTATCGTTTAAGCGGTTAAAGTTCTTGGTTAATATTTGTAAGTACTCTAGCTCCAAACTACTTTGGTTACTGGCTTTTTGTTTGCTAAAAAACTCAATAAGGGTGGTAAGTACATTTAAAATTACATCGCATAAATTTAAAATAGTTGCCGCAGGGCTTAACAATTTTTCAACGACAGGATAATTGTCGGCAAATAATTGTTGGAGGTTTTTAGGTGTTACAAACGAAATATTGCGTGCGTTTATTTGCTCAATAATTTTGGTGGTGGACAGGTTTTGGGTATTGGTGCTTAAATAGTTTAAAAACAAAGGTTGACGTAAAAGAGAAATCAATTCTTTGTGATAAATGGTTTTTTGTTTTTTGTTTTGCTTGGCAAAATTTAAATGTATTTGCAGCAATTGTTCTATTAAACTGTAGGCGGCGGTGTACCGCAATGGGTATTCCATTGTAATGTTTACATATTGCACACCGCCTGGTAATTGTTGCAATACAGGCCACAATAGTTTTTCGTTAGCTAAAACAACGGCCACTTTGTCTAAAGGAATATTCGCATCAATATACGTTTGAATGGTTTGTTTTACCACTTGAGCCTGCCCAATTTGTTTTGGTACCGAAATAATTTTAATGTCTTTTTTTCGCGAGAAATTGTTTTGAATAAACTGTTTTTCGGTTTGTTTAAATAAATTAAAATTGTTCCGTAAAAATAATCCGGCCTCTTGATTTTTATCTTTTAAGTAATACTCATCTGCATCCCACAATATATCAGCTTTTTGCTGGAGATGTAAATAATTAATGATATGTAACTCCGAAGCATTTAAAGCATTAAACCCACAAAAGAGTATTTTTTTAAATTGGTTTGGAAAGTTACTGGTTTTAATATTGGCAACGGCTTGTTTGTATGCCAAGCCTTGATACGCCCATTTATTGCTTATTAAAAACTGACTATAGTGTTTGTAAATAGCGCCAATGCTATTCATAAACTTTAAATAATTAATTTGGTATTCGCTTAAGTTTTCTTCACCAAGACTCCAGTTTTCAATAATTTTAATGTCTTTTAAGTTTTCGTATAATTGTTCGCTGTCGGCCAGGTAGCGGTCAATCTCGTTAAAATCCTGTAAAATTAATTGCCCCCATTTTACAAAACTATCAAAGGCTTCCGCATCGGCTCCATAGCAAACTTTATAGCTTTCGTAGAGGTGGCAAACTAAATCTATTTCTTCAATGGTTTTTAACTCGCTGAGTTCGCTAACAAATTCTTCGGCGCTCATAATGGTTGGTAACCAAATTGTTTTGCCGTAAGTTTGTGCCAAATGGTGTTTTAAAAATAAAGCGCCACGTTTGTTGGGTAATACAATACACAGGTTTTCTATACTATCTTTGTAGTGTAGATGAATGTGTTCGGCAACTAATTTTAAAAATGGTGTCACAAATGCGTAATGAAGATATACATTTTCCGGTTTACAGAAAGTATAAAAATAACAAGAGTTATTTTAAAATATTAAGTTTTAAGCTATTTGAGGAAATTCAGATAATTGGCTCAAAAAAGATAGTGAAGCAAACAGAGGCTTTGCAATTTCCTGAAATGCTTTTTATTAAGGATTTGATTTTTGACTATCAGGAGATGGCTGAGGAGATAGGAGAAGAGGAATACAATGGTTTATGTCAGTTCGAGTAATTTCGATGCGAAGCGGAGAAATGTATCGAGAACTATAACAGAAAACACTTCTCGATACGCTCCTATCGTCGCTACTCGAAGTGACACTTTTTTATCAAGCATTATAATTGGTAAGCAATCCCGATTCCTAAAACATCTTGTAAGTTTTTCACGGATTTAAATACTGCACCATTTGAAATGTGAATCACATTTAATGATAGTTCACAATGTTTAGTAATTCCATAAGAAAATGCAAAATTATGATGAAAACAAAAGCCCATATTTGTCATCCCATCAGGTGCTTTTTTAGCAGTTGATTCACACCAAACCAGGCCAATTTGATAAGATAAATAAGCTTTTCTGAAAATTAAGAAGCTTATTCTTTCAGAAAGCCCAATTGCATAATTGCCATAATTAGAGTGCTGGATAACTATCACAGAATTTAGTTTTAAGAGTTTATCTTTTGCCTGCATATTTAAATAGCTTAAGTCGAGTTGAAAAGGCAGGTATATATTGTAAGTTGTACTAAAGGGTTTAAAATCAGGGGTTGTCGTTTCTCTGGTATTATAAAATCCGGGTATTATTTCGCCTTTAAATTTTTTTATGTACAATTTAAATACACCTCTATCTTTTTCTCGCGCATTATTTATGCTGTCTAGCATTAATTGTTTTGGACTTTTTTGTGAGAAGGTATAAAATGAAATGGAAAGTAAAAGAAAAACTATTTTTTGGCGAGCGAATCTCATTTTAAATTGTGACGAATGTATTAAGTCTAATAAAGTTAAAGATTTTTTTGTTTGGATTTAATTAATTTTAAAAGATAGTACATTTCAAATACTGTAAAAATGAGATAATGTATTAAAAAGTGCATAGCAAAGTTGAATACGTGGGCTGAGTCGATTACTTTATAAACCAAAATAAATGTAAGGGCGAGTAAGAGTTTTATAATTATTGTTGCTAAAAGCAACTGTGTAAATTCTTCTTCATTCCGTTTTAAATTATAAATCACATTTAAAATTAAAAATACAAGCGTGTAAAAAAGAATACTTGTCCACCAGGTATTACAAATTAATACGGATGTACTATTTAATGCTAATGATGAACTAACAGCAATAACTAATGCCAATAAAATGGAAGGAAGAGATTTTATAAAGAGCTTAACGTTCATTTTCGTATTAATAAAAAAACGTCGTTATTTTTTAACGACGTTTTTTATAGTGTAAACTAGTTTCGTTTATTTTTTATTCGCTTTTTCAATATTTTCAAGCATATTTAG
Organism: Bacteroidota bacterium; assembly: GCA_033763945.1. GTDB lineage: Bacteria > Bacteroidota > Bacteroidia > B-17B0 > Aurantibacillaceae > Aurantibacillus. The sequence continues at coordinate 103,878 of JANRJN010000018.1, forward strand.
CATGTCAACCACTTGCTCGGCGCCTAAGCGTTTTGCTTTAATTTTTTTGTCTTTATCTAAAATATAAATAACAGGAGTTGAATAAATATCAAAACGTTCTTTTAAATTGTTTAAGTGTACTGGGTCAAACACATTAATAAAATCTAACTTTTTATCGATGATAAATTTACGCCATGCATCAAAATCTTCTTTGGTTTGTACGGCAAATACTTTGTAATCTATTTTGCCTTTAACGGCATCTAAATTTTCTTTTAATTTAGGAATTTCTGTTTGGCAATGTCCGCAATCACTTGCCCAGAAAACTAACACGGTGTATTTGGCATTAACTTGGTATAGAGTTTTAAACATTGGTGTTAATTTCTCAACGTTTTTGTAATACAAATCAGTGCATGACTTACTGGTTTTAGCTGTATCAAAGCCCATTTTTAAAACCTGTTTAGCGTAAGTTGTATCTATCATGTACAATTCCGACACTTTAGCCTCTAACAATAAATTACGCATTATGTCTACGCGGTCTTTAATTTTCTTAGTAGTTTCTTCGTTGTAAACACCGGTCGCCTTTCCAGAAATTATATATTTATCAGCTAAGTGAACAAACACTTTATCAAAGCCCATAATCTTACTTTGTTCGTATTTATAAGTAAAGTAACCTAGCAATAAATTATATACTAAATTACCTTGTGTACATTTATCTAACACTTTATCAGCTTCTTGAATAACGGTATCAGGATGTTGAAGGATTGCATTTTCAAAATATCGTTTTACGCGGTCGTCAAAGAAAGGCGTGCGAGCTATGCGTTCGTCTTTAAAATCAATACCGTCAAAAAAATGTGATTTGTAATAGTAGTATTGATAAACGCTGTCAGGGCGACCATTTTTAGCTTTAGGTATATCGGTCGGTTCTTTTTCGGTTTTTAAATTTAACACATCATAAACAAAAGTTCCTTTTGATTTTATCATAAAATCCTTTTCAAAAGACTTTACTTCGTCATTTAAGATTTTCAATTTTTCATTCATGAATTTTGTACTGTCTTCTTTACTCTTGCCTTTTGTTTGATCGCGTAATTTGCCAAACTCTTGATTTTTATTGGTAATGTATTTTATATATGAGAAGAAGGATTCATTTTCTTTGTTACCAATAGATTTTAGAGTATTTACTATATCGCTTGCATCTGTATTAATAGTAAATTTTTGATTTTCGTTAATAAAAAAATCGAAGTAAATAGATTTACCTTCGCTCACAAGTGTGTAAACACCTTTATCTAACTCTTTTTTTCCTTTAAAAATAATTAAACCATTTTTTATTTTTTTGCAGGTATCGGCAATATACTGTTGATCAAACGTATATTTCACCAAATAGGCCATAGAATCCTTGCAGCCTTTGAAGTTAAATTTAATTTCGTAGCCGCCTTGTGCTTGAGTACTAAAAGCAAACGCAATAATTAATGATAGAGATAGAAGTGATTTTTTCATAATTCTTATGCAATAAGCAAATTTAACAATAGATTTTGTTACACTTCAAAAGTTGTACCAATTTTAAGTTTTTTAAAGATAAAATTTGTTAAAAAAGGAACATTGTCAGTTCGAGTAGAAAATTTTTGTTTTTAAAATTTCCGTATCGAGAACTAATTTTACCTAAAAACTTCTCGATACGCTCGTTCCTCGCTACTCGAAGTGACAATGTTAATAAGCAAAATCACTCAGGTATTCAAACCCTTCTGTTAATTTCCCGTCTTTACAAATACTGGCTCTTTCTATTACTTTATCGGTGTCTTTATCAAAAATAAAAGGTAATACCCGTTCTTTTAAATCTTTTCCAAAATCATCACTTGCATCACGCGGTAATTCACATGGTAAATTATCAACGGCCATAATACAAATGGTGTTTTTGTTAAATGGTAAATCTTCTTTGTCTTCTTTTATATTGTAGCCGAAGAATGGTTGTTGAATAGTGCTTGAACGAATGGTGGTGGGAACACTGCCATCAATATCGCAAGTAATGTCAGCAATAACACTAATATGAAAATCAGGAGCTTTCATATCTTCTTTTGTAAACATTTTTGGAGAACGCGGATCCCAATAGTGAGCCGACATAAACAAGTCAGTAACCTTTGTGAAGGCAACAAATTTTGAAACGAAATGTTCAGGATTTTGGAAGAAATCGTTTAAATCAAAATTATGATCGTTTGGTCTTTCCACATAATCACGTGGATTTAACTGGCAGTATACTGGTTCACGAAAGCTATTTCCTAAAAACTCTTCGGGAGTCACTTTACGAATGCGTAAAGCGCTTAAGGTTTCTATAACTCCATTTGCAACACGGCCGCCTCCGGTTAAAGCAATTTTAATATTAGGTAGTTTTACACGTTTTAGTTCTTCTTCCATTTCGGCTCTGTCGCGGCAAAGGTGAGCTGGTTTTAAACGAAATAAATCGTATTTTAATCCATACCCTAAAATACCATTGTAAGCACCCACAACACCGGCATAACGACCAAAACCAATAATACGGTTGTGGTTTTTGTCGGTCAACGTTTCATAATCAATCATTTGAATTTTCTTCTCAATTAAAGCCAACATTAGTTTTTTATTATGCGCTTGCTTTTTTATAGTGTGTGAAAAGAAAAAATATTTTTTATTTGGAAGTAATAATTCTTTTGGAACTTCTTTTACACCCATCAATACGTCGCAATCGCCCAAATCTTCCTGCAGGGTAACGCCAAACGAGGTGTACTCTTCATCGCTGTAGCATCTGATTTTACTTGGTTGAACAACTATTTCAACATTTGGATGGTTTCGGGTAATTTCAGAACAAATCAAGGGAGTTAAGGGAACCCGTTTATCAGGAGGGCTTTTTTCTTCACGTAAAACGCCGATTTTTATTTTAAGCATATTGTAGTATTTTTACAAATATAACAATATGCTTTTTTTACCTCGAAATTTTATTTTACTTTTTTTATTACTGGTTTTTTCAATTTCAGGTTATTGTCAAGATTCTAAGCAGTCGTTGCTTCATAAAAAATACCCACCTTTTCAATTAAAGGCAGATGCCGAGATTTTGAAATCGGTAATATTAAAAATGCATCCCGTAATTGGCATCTATAATTCACGGGAGTATTACGAAAATCAATTTACAATTTTAATTAATTCGCTTAATGATAGTTTGACAGAAAAACAATTTAGAATTAAGTTGAAAATTTTTCTGGATGACTTACACTGTGGTCATACTGAAGCAATTTATTCTAAGGCTTATGGAAAAGAGGTAAATAAATTAAAATTAAATTATTCACCTTACATTTTTATTCCGGTGCAGAATAAGGTTTATGTGTTATCAAGTATCAATAGAAAAAAGGACACACTTCTTCCTAAAGGCACAGAGATTTTGAAAATAAACGGTTTTGCGGTAGATTCTATGCTTAAAGCTTCGCGACAAATGATTACCGTGGATGGATATAATGTTACAGGGAAAAACCATTATTTAAAATCAGGATTTAATGGGTATTATTTGGGCTTATTTGGCAGGCCAGATACCTTTAATGTAGAATATTTAAAAGATAAAAAAATAAAAACCATTAAATACGCTGCCAATAAACTTAAGAGTATACCCGCAATAACTTTGTTGCGAAGAGACGATAGTACATTTACCACTTATAAAAAAGCTGCAATAAAATACAAGTATTTAGATGGTGAAAAAAAAATTATGTATTTAAAAATAAGTTCATTCTCTCGCAAACGCTATAAAAAAGCTTACAGGAAAGTATTTAGGAAATTAGAAAATAACCAAAGTGACAATTTAATAATTGACTTAAGAAACAATGGTGGCGGTAGTTTAGGGAATAGTTACAGATTATTGAGTTATTTGTTAGACACAACAAAACAACAAACTTTAAAAACGCATGTTAAAAAGTATCCACAAAAAAAATATACCAGTGGAAATATTTGGTTTAGTATGATGCGAACCGGATTTAAGTACATTGCCAAAAAACAAACTTTTGGAGATACAGACAGTTACACCATAAAACTAAAACCAAATAAAAAACATCACTATTCAAAAAAAATCATGGTATTAATTAATGGAGGGTCTTTTTCGGCATCCTGTTTGGTATCAGCTTATTTAAAAGACAAAAATAGAGCTACGTTTATTGGAGAAGAAACATCAGGTGCTTTGGAGGGATGTAATGCGGGTATAACACCATATTATATTTTGCCAAATACAAAGTTGAAAATTCGAGTGCCCGCTTTTAGAATTCAACATGATATTTACAAACAGAATACTGGGCACGGAATTATTCCTGACTATAAAATAGAATATACAATAAATGATATTTTTGCGAAGAAAGATTTGGAACTTCAAAAAGTTAAAGAGTTATTGAATATTAAATAATGAAAGCACTTATAAATTCATTTAAACAAAAATATACGCCTTTACAGCAATTATTAATTGTTGGGTTAATAGCTCGATTAGTATCAGTAATTTTTAGTAAAGGCTTTGGTTTTTTCGATGATCACTTTTTAATTATAGAAGCCTCTCAAAGTTGGGTAGATGGCTTTGACTACAATTATTGGTTACCCGACCCTAATGTTCCCGAACGAACGGCGCAAGGTCACCCTCTGTTTTATGTTTGGTTGCATTATGTGTTTTTTAGTTTCTGTAAATTAATTGGCGTGGTTAATCCACAAGTAAAAATGATGCTGGTAAGATTAATTCATGCTTTGTATTCATTACTATTAATAAAATATGCCTATAAAATTACACAACACTGCAGTAACGCCAAAGTAGCTTGGTATGTAGGCTTATTTATGGCCTTGTATTGGTTTATGCCTTTTGCTTGTGTTCGCCAGTTAGCTGAATTTGTTTGCGTGCCACCTGTTTTAATTGGCACGTGGTTATTAATTAAACCCAACGCTACTTTTAAAAATTACCTCATTGCTGGTTTATTGTTTGGAGTTGCTTTTAGCATTCGATTTCAAATTGTTTTTGTTTTAGCAGGAATAGGCATTGCCTTATTGCTTCAAAAAACCTCGATAAAAAATATTTTAGTAATTGTTCTATCGTTTTTTGTTTTTGTGGGCATCACTAATGGTATAGTGGATTTTATTTTATGGAAAAAACCTTTTGCAGAATTTTTAGAATACATTAATTACAATTTAAACAACGCTCATGCTTATGGTACTGATAATTGGCATATGTATTTCGATTTAATTTTTGGATTATTAATTCCGCCTTTAAGTTTTTTAATATTTGCGGGTTATTTTTATACTTGGAAAAAATTACCCTTTTTATTTTGGCCGGTGCTAATTTATCTGGCATTTCACACTTACTTCCCAAATAAGCAAGAACGTTTTGTATTGACGGTATTTCCCTTATTAATTATTGCTGGCACCATTGGTATGTTTAATATTTATGAGAGGTATAAGACGAAATTTAATCAAAAATTAATGAAGGGATTAAAGTATTTTGTTGTTGGTTTAAATTGTATTTTATTGTTAGCATTAAGCCCTTCGTATGGTAAACGCCATATGGCGGAAAGTGCCTATTATTTTTATAACAAACCTAATTTTACTAATTATTTTATTGAAGACAGTAATAAAGAAGAAGGATTCTTAATGCCACCTTTATACTACACAGGAAAATGGTTTTCGGTTTTTGGTGTTACCAAACGTTTTAATGCCGATAGTGCCTTATTACATTATAATTCTGATCGCGTGCCAATAAAACCTAATTATGTTATTTTTATGCAGGCCGAAAATATAAATGCGCGCGTAGATACTTTACGGAAGCGTTTTCCAACCCTAACCTACGAAGCCACCATTGAAGCCAGTTTATTAGATAAAACCCTGCATTGGCTCAACCCTCTAAACGATAACCAAACGGCTTATGTTTATCATATCAAGTAAGTAATTTCTTATCCATTAATACTTTTATTCATGGAAAAAAAATCAAAGCATTTACTATTTAGGTTCAATTTTAAAAATGGTGGTTGAGTCTATATTGTGATCATCAATAGTGGTTGCTTCGCCCCAACCTATTAATTTAAATGGCATATAATTAATATATTCTTGGGTAGTGGTAAAAAAATCCAAACCATATTTTTGCGTGCCTTTGTAAGTAACAAAATTATTAATTAAATATTTCCCCCTACAATGCTCCAACAACAATTCATTTACAAGTTTTAAATCCTGTAAAATCAACCAAGTAATATCGGCTAAAAGTATACAGTCGTAATTTTTTAAATTCTCAATCTTATCTAAGTCTTTTATATTTCCAACTTCAAAATTTAGGTGAGGAAATTTTTCTTTCGCTTTTTTAATAGCAGTTTCCGAAATATCGATAGACTTCGGAATAATCCCCGTTTCTTTATAAATCCAATCTGCATAATAACCCAAACCACAGCCGTATTCAATAATAGATGCAATGCCATAGCGTTTCATGTTCATTATTGCCATCGTTCTACTGTATCTATTTGGTTGTTCTGATTGCATCCAAGGATCTTCATAAGCCTTGTACATTTCTTCAAATTTTCCAATAAATTTTCCGTCTTTTAGAACATAATCGTGATAGCCTGCCATTTTGAGTTATTGAGCTGTGGATGAATTGAATTTTAACAAAAATACAGAAAATATGAATTGTACTGGCATTTTTACTTAAATTGTTGAGTTTGAAGTGTTAAAATCTATAAGATTTACAATTCCGTAACGCAAAAACTTAATTTTTATTTTATCTTTGCTTCTCGCAAGTGAACACCCTTGATGGTTGGTTTAATTTTTTAATTAAACTACACCCGAAGCCGCTTCATTAAATAATTTTAATTTAAATGAAGTTTCAATTTTTTAAAATAACAATTCTGGTTTTGCTGGTAAGTTTTTTTTATAAAACTTCATTTTCTCAATGCATTAATACTTTTCCAAATATTCAGGATTTTGAATCGGCTGCAACCTGGACGTCAGGAGGTGCTAATTCCGATTGGGCATGGGGTACACCAACAAAGGCAGTTATTTCCGCTGCGGGTGGTGGTGCAAAATGTTGGATAATTGGAGGATTAACCGGAGCGAATTATAACGGATCTCAACAATCTTATATTGTAAGTCCTTGTTATGATTTTAGCAATTTAATGTATCCAACCATTTCCTTTAAAGTGTTTTGGGAAACCGAATATCATTATGATGGTGCCAATTTACAATACAGTATTAATAATGGTGCTTGGCAAATGATTGGCAGTTCCGGCGAAGCCTCAAGTTGTAGTAATCAAAATTGGTTTAATTACGGAGGAGTAAATTTTTTAGGTTGGACAGGTAATAAAAGTGGTTGGTCGGGTAATAGTCAACCAAATGGTGGTGGAGGTTGCCAAGGCGGATCAGGAAGTTTAGGATGGGTAATAAGTAAGCATTGTTTGGTTGGTTTAGCAGGGAAAAATAATGTACGTTTTCGTTTTACATTTGGTTCGGGGCAAACCTGTAATGGTTTTGATGGTTTTGCTATTGATGATTTTACAGTTCAAGATGCTGTTGCAAGTCCGGTAACTTTTACAAATACTTGCACCAACTTTACAAGTATTAGTTCTGCATGCTCAAACTCATTAAATTATATCTGGAATTTTGGAGATTTAGCCTCAGGAGCAAATAATACATCAACTTTAACCAATCCTTCGCACGTCTTTACTAACCCGGGTGTTTATACGGTTTCACTGAGTACAACTGGCGGGCCTTGTGGTGCAAAAACCTCGTTTACCAAAACAGTATCTATTTTGGGGTCTTCTATTAGCGCTCAATCGGATGTAACCTGTAAGGGTGGAAGTAACGGAGCAGCAACAGTTTCTGCATTATTTGGTAATACAAATTTGAGTTATACCTGGACGCCTAAGGGAGGTAACTCGGCAAGTACAAATATTTTGTCGGCTGGCTTATATTCGGTTTATGTTTCTGATGCCAATGGTTGTTTAAGTACAAGCACAGTAAACATTAACGAACCCAATAGCTCCACAGGGGCATCGTCGCAAACTGTAATAAGTTGTTTGGGAAATGCGGCTACACTTGGTCCAACAATTACCGGTATATCTGATCCAATAACTTATTCCTGGACCCCCGGTGGGTCAACAGCCTCAGCAATAAACGTTATATCGGGTTCAAATACAACCTATACTTTAACACTTACAATTTCAGGTGCTTGTCCAAAAATAGAGCAAAAAATATACACAAACATAGTAGTTCCAAAGCCTACTCTTTTATTTACAAATTCTAATTCCATGGGCTGCTCGCCTTTATGCATTGATTTTACAGATAATAGCACCACAACCTCTGGAAGTATTACTTCTACCTTTTGGCAGTTTACAGATGGAATTTCTACTACTTTACAAAATCCAACAGTTTGTTTTTCCAAACCAGGTGTTTATAAAGCAAGTCATGGCGTCGTAAATTCATATGGTTGCTCTAATTTCAAAGATACTATTCTTACAATAACAGTTTTACCAACACCAATAGCTGATTTTATTGCAGATAAAAACGACTTCACTGATTTGGAAGAAACAACAGTGAATTTTAAAGATGCGTCAACCGCCAATCCAAACAAATGGGAATGGAATTTTTCAGGATTGAAAAAGGATACAACTAAAAATGCGAGTTTTAATTTTTCAATAAATGGTGTTTATCCAATAATATTAAATGTAACTAATGAATTTGGCTGTACAGCTTCTGTTACTCATACCATAAATGTTTTGCCGGAATTCACTTTTTATGCGCCAAATTCTTTCTCGCCAAATAACGATAATATAAATGATGTGTTTATTCCAATAGGTAGAGGATGGGAAGCTTCAAGTTACAAATTAGCTATCTATGATCGTTGGGGTAAAAAAATGTTCGGCACTGAAGATGTTAACCAAGGTTGGGATGGAAAGGTAAACGCCAGCGATAATTTTGTTGAAGAAGGAACCTATATTTACAAAGCGGAGGTTAATGACAGCTCTAAAAAATTGCACAGTTATGTTGGGCATATTACTGTAATAAAGTAGTAAATAAAAGATTTTTAATCTTTCCCAATTTTTCAAAATCTTTGTAATCTTTCAAAATCAAAACGTAAATTTACATTCTATGGATAAACGTGCGGAATCGTTTTTACGCTTACTAAAAATAATGGATGAATTGCGAGAGCAATGTCCTTGGGATAAAAAACAAACCATTGAAAGTTTAAGACATTTAACCATTGAGGAAACTTACGAGTTAAGCGACGCTATTTTAAAAAATGATTTAACAGAAATAAGAAAAGAATTAGGAGATATTTTATTGCACATTGTATTTTATGCTCGAATTGCAAGTGAAACAAAAACGTTTGATATTGCAGATGTAATGAATGGCTTGTGTGATAAACTTATTTTTCGTCACCCACATATTTATGGAAGTGTAAAGGCAGAAACTGAAGAGCAGGTAAAACAAAATTGGGAACAATTAAAGCAAAAAGAAAAGGGAGGTAATACTTCTGTTTTAAGTGGTGTTCCTAATAGTATGCCTGCCCTGTTGAAAGCATATCGTATACAGGAAAAAGCTCGCGCAGTTGGTTTTGACTGGGAAGATCCCTCTCAGGTGTTTGAAAAAGTAAAAGAGGAATTAAATGAGTTTGAAGTAGAAGTGAAAAATGAAAATAAAACATTGGCCGAAAAAGAGTTTGGTGATGTATTATTTTCGTTAATTAATTACGCTCGTTTTTTAAATATTAATCCCGAGGATGCTTTAGAGCAAACCAATAAAAAATTTATCAAACGCTTCGGCTATATGGAAGAAAAAGTAAAAGCCCAAGGCAAGCAAATAGCTGATTGCAAGTTAGAAGAGCTGGATAAATATTGGAACGAAGCAAAAAATTAATACTAATCAGCTATAGATTTCATAAATTTCACAGATTCATTTAAAATAACAAAATAATAACAATTTTTTGAAAAGAGAAAACAATATTAATCTGTGTTATCTGCGCAATCTGTGGCATTTTAAAAAAATAAAAACTTGAAATTATTCTTAAAAAATAACGCATTAATTCTATCTATTTATTTTGCTGTAATATTTACAGCTATTTATTTTTTATTGAATTACGATAAAACAACTATTCATATCTATTTAAATCAAATGGTAGGTAATAAATGGTTAGATACTTTTTTCTATTACATAACCTATTTTGGTGATGGAAGAGTAGCACCTTTTTTAATCATTCTAATATTTTTGTACAATATTCGATTAGGTATTTGCGCTACATTTTCTGTAATTATTGCAACATCTTTCTCTTCCGTATTAAAACACTATTTTTTTGACGAAGTATTTCGCCCGGGTTTTGTTTTTGAATGGTTTAATCATACACCAATAAAATACGTTAAAAATCAATTTTTGCATATAGGTAACAGCTTTCCAAGCGGACATTCAACTCAGGTATTTGCCATTTTTATGTGTTTAGTTTTTGGCGTAAAGAATAACTTTTTCAAATTCATTTTTCTTTCAATCGCTTTATTAACTGCGTTTAGTAGAACGTATCTGTCGCAACATTGGTTGGTTGATGTAACAGTGGGCAGTATTATTGGGAGCACTACTAGTTTCTTATTTTATTATTTATTAATTCTCAGAAATAAATTCATTAAACTAAATAAATCATTAATAAAAAACAGGTGACACTTCCATTCAAAAATAATTTATTGGTTGGCGCTTTAATTGCTTTGATTGCGGGATTAATTTTTATCCCTTTTATTGGTAATTGCCCTTTGTTTGATTGGGATGAAGTGAATTTTGCAGAATGTGCTCGCGAAATGGTTATTTCAAAAAAATATGCAGAGGTGCAATTAAACTACCAACCTTTTTGGGAGAAACCCCCTTTATTTATTTGGATGCAAGCAGCATGCATGAATGTATTTGGCGTAAATGAATTTTCGGCACGTTTACCTAACGCCCTTTGTAGTGTTTTTACTTTAATTACTTTATTTATTATTGGTAAAAAATTTTATTCTCAAAAATTCGGAATTATATGGAGTTTATTATATACTGCTACACTCTTACCGCACCTCTATTTTAAGTCGGGTTTAATTGATCCGTGGTTTAACTTATTTATTTTTATTTCGGTTTATAATTGTATTCAGTTTATAAATAACCCAAACGGGAAACTACAATTAGGTAATTCTTTTTTTGCTGGGGTATGTTTGGGTTTGGCTGTTTTAACAAAAGGCCCGGCAGCATTGGTTATAGTAGCCTTAATTTTTTTAGTGTATTTTATTTTAAGTAAATCGTTGGCTTTGTTTACAACAAAAGTATTATGGTTATTTATTTTTACAACTATACTAGTAAGCGGAAGCTGGTTTTTGGTTGAATTTTTAAATGGAAATGAAAATATTATTAAAGAATTTATTGAATACCAAATACGGCTTCTCAAAACCGAGGACGCAGGGCATGGAGGTCCTTTTATTTATCACTTTGTTGTATTATTAATTGGTTGTTTTCCTGCATCATTAATTTTTATTAGTTCTTATTTCAAAAAAACAGCTTTAACCCCCTACCAATTATTAGTAAGGAAAATTATGCTTATTTTGTTTTGGGTAGTATTAATTTTATTTTCTATTGCTAAGACAAAAATTGTTCATTATTCTTCCCTGTGTTATTTTCCCATTACGTTTATTTCAACAATTGGAATTGTCATGTTTTTTAAAGAATTAAAATTAAAGTCCTATTTAAAAATTATGTATTGGATAATTACATCAATTATTACTGTATTATTTATTGCCGTTGGCTTTATTAATTTGTTTAAGAACAAGCTGATTAATTCCAATTTAATTGATGATATTTTCGCAAAAGAAAATTTGAAAGCAGATGTACATTGGAGTGGTTTTGAATGGTTAGTTGGAGTTGTATTTTTGATTGGTGCAATTATTTTATTTATAGCCATTCAAAAGCAAAAAGTGAAGTGGGTTAATTATAGTTTAATTTCATTTGTTTTGTTTATTTATTTTGCAATTATTCTTATCATTCCAAAAGTAGAGCAATACACCCAGCATGCGGCAGTTGAATTTTATCAAACTTGCGCAGCGAAAAAATGTTACGTTGAGACTCATCTTTTTAAAAGCTATGCTTATTTGTTTTACAGCAATCGTTTACCGTCCGATTATCAAAATCCTCAACAACTTAAAGATATTGAAGCTTTTTTGATAGAAGATGAAAAATTAGGCAACTCCCGTTACACAAGTTATTCTAAAGCAAATGGCAGTTGGATGAAAAATGGGCTTATTGATAGGCCGGTTTACATGGTTGCAAAAATTCAAGATGAAAAATCAATGTTTACTAATTTGGAATTTAAAAAATTGTATTCTAAAAACGGGTTTAGTTTTTTTGAGCGACTGCCAAAAGCAACTCAAGGGAAGTAGAATATAAAGTTTCTTTACAATTGTTACTTTTGTTAAAAAATCTAAAACAAATTTTTACTATATTTAAACATTGGTACATTTGTTGTATACCCAAAACTATGATAAAAAAAACTTTAGTATTAGCCTTTACTTTTTTAGTTGTGTCTTTTTTTGGACAGAAGCAAATAAGCAAAACATTTAATTTTAAAATTGAAGGAACAATCAGAAATTTTACAGGTAAAACTATTTATGTTCATCACAAATGGGATGATAAGGATATAACAGACTCAGCCAAAGTAGTAAATAATAAATTTCAATTTAATTTAAAAAGTGTTGATCCAAACATGTACTGGTTTACCACCACCAACGTGATTTCAGCACAGCCTAATTATATATTTTTTGTTGATGCTGGTACAATTAAAGCTAATTTAATAGGCGACTCAATTGCTTATTCAACGGTTGATGGTGGCCAAACTCAAAAAGATTATATAGAGTACCGCCAATTAATAAATTCATTTGTTATGCAACAGCAACAAATGCAAGCAGATTACAATACTGCTAACCAAGCCGGTGACTTTGCTAAAATGAATGAGATTAAAGAGAAGTACTCAAGCTTAAATGCTTCATACATTGGCGGTCTTAAAAATTTTGTAAAAACTCACCCAAAAAGTGCCATAAGTGGTTACATCATTTATAATGACTTTAATAATCCAAGTGTACCAATGACTGATGTTATTGAGGCTTTAAGTTTCGTTGATAAAAGCATAGAAAATACTAAATTTATTAAGTTAGCGCAAGCTCGTGTTGATGCTGTAAAAGGAACGATGGTGGGGTATCCCGCAAATAATTTTACTCAAAATACCCCTGAAGGCAAACCCATTAAGTTAAGTGATTACAAAGGAAAAAAAGTAGTATTGGTTGATTTTTGGGCTAGTTGGTGTGGGCCCTGTCGGATGGAAAATCCGAATGTAGTGGCGGCCTATAATAAGTATAAAGATAAGGGATTTACAGTGTTGGGAGTTTCTTTCGATTCAAGTAAAGAAAAGTGGGTAGAGGCTATTGCTAAAGATAATTTAACATGGGATCATGTAAGTGACCTAAAAGCTTGGGGAAATGAAGCTGGTAAATTGTATAACATCACAGGTATTCCTGCCAATGTATTGGTTGATAAGGAAGGTAAAATTATTGGTAAAAACCTACGAGGAGCTGAGTTAGATATGAAATTGGAAGAGTTTTTTAATAAAAAATAAACCTTAATCTTAGTCAGTTATTCTGTATCTTATTAACTTTTCTCAACAAAAAAGTATTAAATTCGTCAAAATTTTAAAAACACATATGAACACATCTAAATTTGTTGCAATCGCCTTTACATCTGCAATTTGTTTTACTGCCCAAGCGCAAGAACCTATCGTGATGAAAATTAACGAAAAACAAATTACCAAAGCAGAGTTTGAAGCAGTTTACAAAAAAAATAATGGTAAAGAGGTAAATAACTCTACTAAATCAGTGAATGAGTATGTTGATTTATTTTCTTTATTTAAAAGCAAAGTGTTTGAAGCTGAGAGTTTGGGTTTAGACACGTTAACTACATTTAAAACTGAGTTGGCAGGCTACCGTCGTCAATTAGCAGCACCATATTTAACCGATAAAAATACAAACGAAAATTTATTAACCGAAGCCTACGAGCGCATGAAATCAGAAGTTCGTGCAAGCCATATTTTATTTAGAGTTGATGAAACGGCTCTTCCTAAAGACACTTTGGAAGCTTGGACTCGCGCAAACATTACGCGCAACGCAGTATTAGGTAAATTACCTACAGCATCTGAAATTGCTAACTATGATAAACTCCTAAAAAACACCCAAGAGGTTGCAAAAAATTTAAAAGGAAAGGACAGCAGTATTTACAAAGCAAAGATAAATGCTGTAAAAAACTTAGCAGAATATTATAAAAACGCAACAGATAAGTTTCAAGATATTGCACCAAAAACAAGTGATGATCCAAGCGCATTAGATAATAAAGGCGATTTAAATTATTTCACAGCTATGAACATGGTGTATCCTTTTGAAAATGCGGCTTATAACACTAAAGTTGGTGATGTAAGTCCGGTAATAAGATCAAAATTTGGATATCACATTTTAAAAGTATACGATAAACGTCCTTACCGTGGAGAAGTTTCTGTTTCCCATATCATGGCCAAATTCTCTAAAGATGCAAGTGAACAAGATAAAGCAAATGCTAAAACTAAAATAGATGAAATCTATCAAAAATTAAAAGGAGGTGCTAACTTCGAAGAATTAGCACGTCAATTTAGTGATGATGGACAATCAAAAGATCGTGGCGGTCAATTACAACCATTTAAAAGTGGACGTTTACCTAAGTCATTTGAAGATGCAGCTTTTGATTTAAAAGCAAATGGAGATTACAGCCAGCCTGTTATGACCCAATACGGATGGCACATTATTAAACGTAACGATTTAAAATTATTAGCACCTTTTAACGAAATAAAAAATGATATTAAAACACAAGTTAGTCGCGACAGTCGTTCTCAAGCAGGCCGTACAGCTCTAATTGAACGTGTTAAAAAAGAAAGCAGTTTTAAAGAAAATTTAAAAAATCGTGATGAATTGTGTAAGGCAATTGATACAACCTACTTAAAAGCTACTTGGAAAGCTGATAAAATTGCTAAGTTAGGTAACAAAGAAATTTTCAATTTAGCTGGTAAATCATATACTCAAAACGATTTCGCAAAGTTTTTAGAAACACAAATGACCTTTAGAAGCCCTACCGATGTTAATGAATTAACAAAAGGGATGTACAAAACTTGGGTAGAAGAAAGTATAGTGAGTTATGAAGATACTCAATTAGAAAAAAAATACCCTGACTTCAGAAATTTATTACGCGAGTACCGCGATGGTATTTTATTGTTTGATTTAACAGATCAAAAAGTATGGAGTAAGGCCGTTAAAGATACCACCGGCTTGAAAGAATACTACGAAAAAAACAAAACGAATTTTATGTGGGATGAACGCGCCGATGTTACCACTTACAAATGCATTGATGAGAAAGTAGCAAAGGAATTGCGTAAAATGCTTAAAGCAAATAAGGGTGAAAAAGAAATTACTGCTGCATTAAATAAAACATCTCAATTAAACGTTGCTGTTGAAAATATTACTTATTTAAAAGGTGAAAACAAAAACGTAGATGCCAATTGGAAACAAGGGGTTGTGGAAAAAGATATTAAAGACGAGAAAGAAAATAAAGTATTGGTAATTGTTATAAATAAAATATCGCCTAAGTCTCCTAAAACATTGCCAGAGTGCAGAGGTTTAGTAACTGCCGATTATCAAAATTACCTTGAAAAAGAATGGTTAGCTTATCTTAAAAATAAGTATAAAGTAACAACTTATAAAGAAGTATTGGATACTATTAAATAGTAAAAAAGCAGAGTTTTACTCAAGTTTTTTTGTTTTAATCTAAACTCATATATTTATAATAGTATGAGAACAAAATTAGTTTTACTTTCCGTTATTTTGTTAGCTTTATTTTTCTCTTGTGGGGAAAAGAATGATGAGGATGCTTTTCGTAAGGCGGAAGAAAAAAGGATACAAGCGCAATTGAATAATCCAAAACTTGAGTTGTATAAAGCCATGAAAATTGCTTTACGCTCTACAGCAACGGTGGGTAAAAATCCTGAATTGGATAAAGCCCGACAAAGTATGTTTAATTTAGTTGGGAGTGTTTTTAAATCAAACGCATCCGACAAATCAGTTGAAATAAATCCATTAGAATTAATTGTTTTTGCTAAAGAAGTTTATGATAGTAAGGAAACGCTTCTGAAAACCGACGAAGATTCGTTACCAACTTTATTAGGAAATATTTTTTATTTGTTTACAAATTCGCCTGAAATTAAATCTTCTTATTTTCCTTTTGCTTACAATAATAATTCGGAGCATATGATTTTGTCATTACTCTGGCAAACAACTCCTTCTGCACCAAAAGATTTTGCCTTATACGAAATTTATAAATCTAACGAAAACAACATCAACGATGTAAGCATGAAATTAGTGTATCAATTGTGCAAGTCGTTTGTGTTTTACGAAAATACGTTCTATTATCACTCCTTTGATAAATGTAATGACTATTTGAAATACATGGAATCCAATAAGGACATGATTTCAAAAACCCCAATCATTAGTGTTGTCGATCAGAATATTGTTGCAAATGAACAAAACTATTATCAACTGCATGCCATGGGGCTTATTATGCGTGCTTTGAATGAAAGAGAAATGGATAAAGAGAAAGAATCATTAAACGATATGAAATTTTTTTTGGCAGATATGGAAAAAGGAGGTTTGGATAACGAATTAACATGGCTGGTAAGTGCATATGTGTATGTTAGTGAAGAAGAATATGAGAAGGCCTTACCTGCTTTAGAAAAACTCGAAAAAAGTAGTATAATAAGTGAGCCGGAAAAACAGGCGATGTCTGAATTAAAGGGGTATATCAAATCCAGAAAAAAAGGCAACGCATTAAATGTTATTAACGATAAACTAGCTTTTGGAAAAATTACAGTTAACTTACTCTCAAATAGACTAAAGTCATCAAAACAATTATTAGACTTAGAAAAAAGTAAAGAAGGTAAAAAGTTAATTCAAGTTCAAGAAGAAATGAACTCTAAAATGAACTATTTGGAGGATACTAATAAATCTTTAAACGTAGATAGCTTAAGTGCGAAAGCAAAAAATCTTCTTGATGGCGTACTAAAGTAATTATACTTTTAAGGCTTTTACTTTACTAAATACCAACAATGCCAAAAAAGAAAAGGCTATTGATAAATACCCCAAAATAGGATAATTGTGTAGTGTTTTATCTTCGCTTTGTATCATAATAAATCCACCAATTAAAGAAGCAATTGATACTGCAAATTGTTGAATAGACGAATTTAAAATTAAAAAAGCACCACGTATTTGGGGTTCAGCAGTCGAAGTAGTATGCGCCATTGAAATAACCATTCGTGATCCGCTAAACACAAAAAAGCTGGCAGTAAAACAAAACAATACTAATTTATTATGTGTTTCTAAATTGGGAATACCAATTAATGGAATTAAAGCAAGTATTGAAAGCCCAATTAAAACTTTTTGACGCCCAATTTTATCACTTAACTTACCAATTAATGGAGAGAATACTGCAGTTAATAACCCCCCAATAATATAAACAAACGGCACAGTACTGGCATAATCAAATTTTAAGTTAAAGGTAAAGTAATCCGTTAAAAACGGAATAATAAAAAAGTGAGAAGGCATTATTACCGCAGTTAATAGTAGCGCCCATCTACGATTTTTTTCACCCAAAACACTTTTTAAAACACCCATAAAGCTCTGTGGTTTGTATGTTGCCAAATGTCCTGTAAAGGAAGGTACAACAAACAACGCTCCAAAAAATACAACCGCACATATACAACCTAAAACAATAAACGGTGTATACCAACTGTAATGTGCGGCCAAAAACAATCCACCAGGTACACCTAAAACACTTGCTAAAGCAAACCCCATCATTAAAATACCCATAGCTTGTCCTCTGTTTTTTGCAGGAATTGCATCACCTACAATCGATTGAATAATAGAACCCGAAACACCACCAAATAAACCGGTTGCAAAACGGGCAATAACTAACATAATATAATTAGGAGCTAAACCACAACAAAAAGTACCAATCGTAAACCCGGCATAAATAAATATTAATACCTTTTTTCTGTCGTATCTATCAACTTTATTAACGCAGATTAAAGACGATAAAAATGCCCCAAATCCGTATGCAAAAACTGCAATGCCAAATTGTTGAGGGTTTATTCCCCACATTTCCGTTAACTTGGGTTTAAGTGGCATTAAAATCATAAAATCTACAATTCCAGTAAATTGAACAAAAGCTAGAATTAACAAGAGTACCACATCAGAACGCTTCATAAGCTATTTTAAGAAATCGTAAAGGTATTTTTAATTTATTACACAAACGTTAAATTATTTTTGATAATAATAATTTAATTTTTAGTTTTGATTAAACCAATTAAAAAATAAAAATATGTTCGATTTAAAAACAGCTGTAACCAACATCGCCGAGCGTTGGAAGTACAAGTTAGATGAGACTAGTCCTGGCATTTACAGAGTAGACGTTGCTATTAAACAAAAAGACGATAGCTGGCGTTATCAAAACGTTTGGGTTTGGGAGATTAAAGGACGTCATTTTGGTAAAGATGTAATTTATATGAATAGTCGTTGTGGAGAATATAATCCAAATTTAAATCACTATAAATTATTAAAAGAAAGTGGTTATGGTACCTTTGCACAAGTTACTGTTACAACCGACAAACGTCCTGATGGAAGTCCTTGTGAAACTGTAATTGTTCAAGCTGTTCATCCAACAGAATTAATTAGCGAAGCTATTTTAAACGAAATGCTTTATGATGTTGGTTTTAATGCGGATATTATTGAAGCAACTTATTTTGGTGGAGATAAACACTAATTAATAATTAAAATAAATGAAAAAGCTGTTAGAAATAACAGCTTTTTTTATTTCTGTCAGTTCGAGTAATTTCGGAGTGATAGCGAAGAAATTTATCGAGAACTAAAGAAGAAACACTTCTCGATACGCTCTCACGCTGAGGCGTGATCGCTACTCGAAGTGACAATCTTGTTTTAAAGAACATTCAACTTTAAAAACGATTCACGGTTTAAAAAGCCTTCTAGTTTATCACCAATAACAACAGGGCCAACACCTTCAGGAGTACCAGTATAAATCAAATCGCCCACTTTTAAACTTACAAATTGCGACACGTAACTAATAACCTTGTCAAAACTGAAAATCAAATCTTTTGAATGGCCAACCTGTTTTGTAGCACCATTTAATTTTAATTCAAAGTTAATGTCGTTTAATTTCAATTTTTCAACCGAAATAAATTTGCCAATAGGGGCGCTGTTATCAAAGGCCTTTGCTTTTTCCCAAGGCAAGCCTTTTTCTTTGCATTTAGCTTGGATGTCGCGGGCAGTAAAGTCTATGCCCAAACCAATTTCGTTATAATATTTATGAGCAAATTGTTCTTCAATGTGTTTACCTGCCTTACAAATTTTTAAAACCAATTCAATTTCATGATGCAAATCTTTAGTAAAATTAGGCAAATAAAAATCTTCGTCTTTTAATAATGCAGTATCTGGTTTCATAAAAAAAACAGGTTCTGTCGGCAAATCTGCTTTCATTTCTTTAGCATGTTCGGCGTAATTACGGCCTATACAAATTATTTTCATAAATTAAATTTTTAACCACAAAGTTCGTAAAGTTTTTTACACAAAGGGTACAAAGAAAAAATCATTTTAAATGTTAGTGATCAGTGTTATCTGCGTTCCATTAATTTAAAAATTGTTCAATAGCTTTTGGTAAATAGTCAAATTCTAATTTCCTTATTTTTTGTGATAAAGTTTCAATAGTGTCATTCTCTGTAACATCACATTTTTCCTGTAAAATAATTTTCCCTTTGTCATAGTCTTCGTTTACAAAATGAATAGTAATGCCACTTTCACTTTCTTTGTTTTCAATGACAGCTTTATGGACAAAATTTCCGTACATACCTTTTCCACCATATTTTGGAAGTAGTGAAGGATGTATATTAATTATTTTATCAGGAAAAGCTTTAATAAAAGCCTCGGGAATTTTTAATAAAAATCCGGCTAAAACAATTAAATCAATTTTTTCAACCTTTAAAAATTCTATTAATTGGTTGGTGTAATTTTCTAGGGCTTGTTTGCTTACAATTTGCACATTTTTTTTATACTTTTCGGCACGTGCAACAATGCCTGCATCATCTTTGTTAGTTATCACTAATTTTATTTTTACACGGGTATCGTTTGCAAAATAATTAAATAAATTCTCCGCATTGGTTCCTTCTCCACTGGCAAAAATGGCAACGTTAATCATAATACAAATGTATTTTTTATTTTTATCTTTGAAAATTAAATAAACTACATAGGTACATAGTTTACATAAATTTTTGTTTGAAGCAAAAGAAACACATACTTATTTGCCAAAGGTAAATAAAACTATGCTGAACTAATTTATAAGTACTTAGTACAAATAATATCTATGTCTCTATGTGGTTATTGTAGTTAGTTAATAATTTCATTTTTTTAAATTAAAATATTGCAAATTAAAATTACATTTTTAGGAACAGGTACTTCAGCCGGTGTGCCAATTATAGCCTGTAGTTGCTATGTGTGCAGTAGCTCAAATCCTTTCGATAAACGTTTAAGAAGTTCTGTTTTAATTGAAAACGATACTACACGAGTTACAATTGACGCAGGACCAGATTTTAGACAACAACTGTTACGCGAACACGTAAAAACATTGGATGCCGTTGTGTTTACGCATGAGCACAAAGATCATATTGCCGGTTTAGATGAAGTAAAAGCCTTTAATTTTTTGTACAATAGGCGTATGCCTGTTTATGCTACCAAAAGAGTGGAGGAGGCCTTACATCGTGAATTTGCTTACATCTTTTCAGATGAAAAATATCCTGGCATTCCTGAAATTGATGTCATTAATTTTAATAATGAACCTTTTAAAATTGGTGATATTACATTTGAACCAATAAACGTTTTGCATTATAAACTTCCTGTAAAAGGGTTTAAAGTAAATAATTTTGCCTATATCACAGATGCAAATTATATTTCGGAAACTGAAAAACAAAAATTAATAAATTTAGACGTATTGGTTTTAAATGCGTTGCGCAACGAACCTCATGTTTCGCATTTTACATTTAACGAAGCACTCGAATTAATAAAAGAACTCAATCCAAAAAAAGCATATTTAACCCACATTTCTCATCAATTGGGTTTACACGATGAGGTAAGTTTAAAACTACCTTCAAATGTAGAATTGGCGGTTGATGGATTACAGCTTGTTGTTTAAAAATTTTGTCACGTCGAGTAGAATTTGCGTCTCTTTTCAAATTCGTATCGAGACGTTCTTAAACAGTTCTCGATACAATTTTTGCAAAAGGCACCCAAAATTTACTCGAACTGACTTAAAATCTTAGTGTAACTTTGTGCACTTGGTGCCTTTGTGGTTATTTTTTCATTACTTTTAAAATCAAAATTAAACTATGCAAAACGTTTTACCTTTCCTTAAAAAACTTCAAGCAAATAACAATAAAGACTGGTTTGAAGCTCACAGACCGCAATATGTTGTTGCGAAAGAAGAATTTGAAGCTTTTGTTCAAGAAATTATTGGAGGCATAAGAAAATTTGATCCTAAAATAGAAGATTTGCAGGCCAAGCAATGTATTTTTAGAATTAATAAAGATGTACGTTTTAGTAAGGATAAATCACCATACAAAAACAACATGGGGGCAAGTATTAATCCGGGAGGAAAAAAATCGTTGGAGGCAGGTTATTACTTGCATGTGCAACCTGGCGCCAGTTTTTTAGCAGGGGGTGTTTATATGCCAATGCCTGATAAATTAGCCTCTGTAAGGCAGGAAATTGACTATAATCCTGAGCCTTTATTAAAAATTTTAAAATCATCATCCTTTAAAAAATATTTTAAAGGTTTAGACGAGGAAGATAAATTGAAAAATCCACCAAAAGGTTATGATAAAGAGCATGAACATGTGGAGCTTTTAAAAAACAAACATTTTGTGGTGAGTCATCAGCTATCGGACAAAGACTTAAGTGATGCAAAAATTAAAACTACCATTATTTCGGGGTTTAAAGCCATGCACCCATTTTTAGAGTATTTGAGGAATGCGCAATAGATCAAATCATTCACAATTTTTCTAAATTTTTCAATCTTTCTTAACCAAATAATTTAAGTCATTCCTGCAAAAAGTTGTACATTTGCCCCTTTAAATTAAAATTAAGTGGATAAAAAATCATTAATAGGTTTAGGACTAATTGCAGCAATTTTAGGGGTTTGGTTATTTGTTAGCGGACCTTCAAAAGAGCAAGTTGCTGCCCGTAAACGTCAGAAAGATTCTATAGAACTTGCACAACAAAAAATTCAAGCGGAAGAGTTAGCAAAAATTGCTGCGGCTAAAAAAAATACCGATACTGTAAAACAGGTTTTGCCGGCAGCAGTAAATGACTCTATAAAAACCGCTTTGTTAAACGATAATTATAAAGATTTTACACCTTCTGTTAAGGGAAAAGAAGAATTTTTTACCATTGAAAACGAAAATATAAAAGCCACTATTTTAAACCGTGGCGCTCAAATTGTAAAAGTAGAGTTAAAAAATTATCATCGTTCAGGTAAAACAGAACCTTTGATTTTATTTGATAACGATAGCACTAATTTTTCGTTATTATTAAATGCCTACGACCGTTCGCGTATTTTTAGAACTGATAGCTTTTATTTTAAATCGGCCACAAAAACGGCTAATAGCATTGTTTTAAAATTAGAAACGGCAAAGCCTGAAAGCTACATCGAGTTGTCTTATTCATTAAAACCAAAAGATTATATAGTAAATTCTGAAATCCGTTTTGTAGGGATGCAAAATATTATTTCGCAAACCGAAGACCAATTACAATTGAGCTGGAAAATGTTGTACCCAAGTCAAGAGCAGTACATCAGTAAAGAAAAGGAGGCTGCAACGGTTTATTACAAGCAAACTATAAATAGTCCCGATAACATAAATGTTTCTAAAGATGAAGAAAAAGAACTAAACGACGCAGATGTTAAGTGGATTTGCTTTAAACAACAATTTTTTAATGCTACCATAATTGCAGACGATAAGTTTGAAAAAGGTGGAAGTTTTGTGAAATTAGGGCAACGACCAGATAATTTAACGATTGTGAAAGCAGCAGCAACTGAGTTAGGAGTGCCATACAAACATTTACCAAACGAAAAATTTGGATTTAAGTTTTATTTTGGGCCTAATCATTACAACACCTTAAAAGTCTATGATTATGATTTGGAAAAAATAATTCCTACAGGTTGGAGTGTATTTAGTTTTATAAATAAATGGATGGTAATTCCATTATTTAATGGTTTAGGAGGTTTAAATATGGGGCTTGTGATTTTGATTTTAACCATTATTGTTAAAATATTATTATTGCCAATTGCATATAAAACCTATATGAGTGGTGCACGCATGCGTGTTTTAAAACCTGAAACGGATGCTTTGAATGCCAAATATGAAAAAAATCCCGATCCAATGAAAAAGCAACAGGAGCAAATGGCGTTGTATCGAAAGGCAGGCGTTAATCCTTTGAGTGGTTGTTTGCCAATGTTGTTACAGTTTCCTATTCTAATTGCTTTATTTGCCTTTTTACCTGCTGCGATTGAGCTACGTCAACAAAGTTTTTTATGGGCGGATGATTTAAGTACCTATGACACCATTTGGAATTTTGGACATGTGCCTTTTATCAGTTGGGCCTATGGCGATCACGTAAGTTTATTTGCTGCTTTAATGTTTGTAAGTACCATTATTTACACATACATGAACAGTAGTTTAATGCCTCAACAAAATAATCAAATGCCGGGAATGAAGTTTATGATGTATTTTATGCCGGTTATATTTTTAGCTGTAATGAATAAGTATGCAGCGGGTTTAAGCTGGTATTATTTCTTAGCTAATATGTTCACCTTCTTGCAAAATTATGCCATGAAATTTATTATTAAAGATAGTTCGATTAGAGCGACTTTGGAAGCTAACATGAAGAAACCAATGAAAAAAGGTGGTTTTGCGCAACGCTTAGAAGAAATGGCGAAACAACGTCAGCAACAAAGTAATACCGTTAAGAAAAAGTAATTAATAAGAAACTAAAAAATATAAAAAAAGCGATTCATTTAATTGAATTGTTTTTTTTTTTGAAATTTTATTAAAATTAAAACGGAGGTTCGTTAAAATCTTCAATATCATTTTTCTTTATAATATCTGAATTTACATCATCTACACGGTCCCAATTTTTAGAGGTAACAGTTTTTGTTCCGTTCGAATTTAAAAAGTCTTCGTTTTGTTGCAACGGATTTGCCGTATTTTGACCATAGATAATATCTTGACCTTCGATATAATCTAAGTCGGCAAATTTAGCAAACTGGCCAATAAAGCGAAGTTTCACAGTCTCCAAAGCACCGTGACGATTTTTAGCAATAATTACTTCCGCTCTGCCTTTGGTTGGTTCGTTATTTTCGTCTACTTCTAATCCATAGTATTCCGGACGATAGATAAACATTACCATGTCGGCATCCTGTTCAATAGCACCGGATTCACGTAAGTCGCTTAATTGTGGACGTTTGCTTCCTCCCGGCCTGTTTTCCACTTGACGACTTAATTGTGATAAGGCAATGATTGGTATTTCTAGTTCTTTGGCTAAACTTTTTAATCCACGCGAAATATTACTAATCTCTTGTTCGCGATTACCCTTTCCGTCAGGTCCGCCACTCATTAATTGTAAGTAGTCAATAATAATTAATTCTACTTTTTGATTTTCTTTTAAACGGCGAGCTTTGGCACGTAGTTCAAAAATAGAAAGTGCAGGTGTGTCGTCAATATATAATGGAGCAACAGCTAATTTTTTTATACGTTCGTTCAATTGAACAAACTCATGATTTTCTAAATTACCTTTTAAAATTTTATCTTGTGGAATTTCGGTTTCGCTACTAATTAAACGTTTAACAAGTTGCAAGGAAGACATCTCTAAAGAAAAAATAGCAACTGGTTTATTAAATTCAACAGCTGCGTTTTTAGCCATACTTACAACAAAAGCTGTTTTACCCATACCAGGACGCGCCGCCAAAATCAATAAATCTGATTTTTGCCAACCACCGGTAATCCTGTCCATAGCAGTAAAACCACTTGGCACACCTAATAATCCATCTTTTTGGTGTGCGGCAGCTTCAATCTCTTCAAGGGCTTTACCAATTAAAGTACTCATTTTATCGTGCTGTTTGCGAACGTTTGAGTCTAAAATTTCAAAAATATTTTTTGTGGTTTCGTCCAGTAATTCAAACACATCTGTACTATCCTCATAAGCCGTTTTAATGGTTTCGGTACTTAAACGAATCAACTCGCGTTGTAAATATTTTTGAGCAACAATGCGGGCATGAAATTCGATATTTGCAGATGAGGCAATTCGGTTAGTAAGAGAAGAAACATAGTAGGCGCCACCAACAATTTCCAATTCTCCTGTACGTTTTAGTTCCTGTGTAACGGTTAAAATATCTACAGGTTCCGAACGGTTAAACAAAGCTACCATAGCCGAAAACACACGCCCATTTTGGTCTTTGTAAAAAGCCTCAGCACTTAAAATATCAATTACTGTGCTTAAAGCTTCACGTTCTAATAACATAGCTCCAAGCACGGCTTCTTCTAATTCAACAGCTTGTGGGGGTAATTTGCCAATTTCGTTAGGGTTATTTACACTTGGTTTTGTTAGAGATTTGCGGGTTTTATTTTGGTTGTCGTTAATCATATTTCAATTCACATAAATAATGCGGGAGGGCAAAAGTGCAACAAAAATGTTGTATCTTAAATTTACAAAAAATAAGTTTTATTAATAAGTTGTTTATAACTATAATCAGTATGTCAAAGCCCAACAGAAAAGGGATTTAGAAGGGGCTGAGATTGTTCATAAATCAAAAAGTCAATTTTTAACAATGCTTATGTTAGATTAATGTTAATTAATATGTTATTTCATTTTCAGTATATTAACTAAAAATGACATATTTAGTTTGTATAAAATGAATTAAACGGAGATAGAACTTTTTGTTCAAGAAATAAACGCTTTAATAAAATTATGTTAGCTACATTAAATAGAATTAAACCACATAATTTGTTTTTGGTTGTTGCCTTAATTTTTGAGTTAGCGTATACTATTTTTACGCCTCCTCTGCAAGCACCTGATGAAATAAGCCATTTTTACAGAGCTTATCAAATTGCCGACGGGCACATTTTACCGGTTAGAACAGCTAATAGACTAGGAGGCGAAATCCCAGTTTGTTTTAATGAATTTGTTTTGCCATTTACATTTGCAACAAATAATATTAAATACACATTACATAAAAAGGAGATAATTGAATCACTTAAAGTAAAATTTAATGGAAAGGAAAAAGAGTTTAAAGATTTTCCAAGTACAACAACTTATTCACCTATTTCGTATTTACCACAAATAATTGCTGTTTTTATATTAAAACAACTTAATTGCTCAGTGGCTTTGTTATACTATGGTGGAAGGCTTTTTAGCTTTATTTTTTGGCTGGTAATTATGTTTTATGTAATTAAAATTATACCAATTTACAAATGGATGTTTACAACAATTATTTTGTTGCCAATGAATTTGTACGTGACGAATGCTTATAGTGCCGATGGAATGAATAATTGTTTGTCTTTCCTGTTTTTTGCTTTAGTATTAAGACATATGTTTTCTGAAAAAAAACTGCAAAAACGCGATATCCTATTGCTTTTACTTGTCCTTACATCTTTAGCTTTATCGAAATTTGTTTACGTAAGTTTTATTACCTTACTATTTTTAATCCCGTCATACAAGTTTAAAAGTAAGATATATCGTTTTGGAAGTATTGCATTAATTTTTGGCGTGTCTGTTTCCGTTTTTTTATTGTGGACCAGTATTTATATGAAGAATTACATTAGAATTTCTGAGTACGACCAAAATTACATTTATGGTATTGGATTATCCCCTTGTGCCGATCCGGTTGCTCAAAAAGCGTATATATTAAGTCATCCTACTTATTTTTTAAAAGTCATTTATCATTCTATTTTTAATCATCCTAATACATATTTAAAAGGGTACATTGGGGCTTTTGGTCAGTCCGATATTCTGTTGCCGTATTGGCTATATGTCTTTACATACATAATAGTTATATTTTTTGGGCTTACAGAGTGTAATAAAATTGTTTTGACCAAACTTCAAAAAGGATTATTTTTTTGCTCGGCTTTTTCTGCTTTTTTGTTGATATTGTTATCTATTCATTTGATGTGGGATTGTGTCGGAGAAGGGGTAGTTGATTTGGTTCAAGGGAGATATTTAATACCAATTTTTCCATTATTATTTGTGCTGTTTAGTAATAAAAAATTGCAGTTGCACTATTTGCCAATAGTAATAATATTGCCTTTGGTATTGATATTGCACATCTTTTCAATAAAAAGTATTATAAATCGTTTTTATAAAAGTTCATATTACGAAAAAACAGAGTTTTATTGCAACGCAGAAGAAAAGACTGCTACTAATTATTTTAAAACTTCTAACGATAATGTTGTTTTGGAAAATGGTTTATCACAAACCTCAAACGACCATAGAAGTGGTAACTACGCATTGTTACTGACTCCAGAAAATCCTTTTGGGTTAACCTATAGGTTTAATAATTTAGGAAAAGGAGATTTAATTGAAATGGAAGTTTGGAAAAAGGGAGATGATGGAGAGATTGTTCTTTCTGGAAAAGCACCTAACTGTAAAGATTTATACGCATCAAAAAAACAGACGGTTTTAATTGATAAAAATGGTTGGGCTAAAATACACTGTGTGTTTACAATTGTAAATGATTGTTCGAATTATAAAGCTACTTTGTATTTATGGAACCCAGGAAGGGAAAATGTTTATTTTGATGATTTTAAATTTTCTCTTAAAAAGTTTAAACCATATAATTTATAGTAAACAGTTAGTTATATGTTTTTTTCCTAGTGGAAACATTTTATACATTTGTACTTAATTAAAAAAAATATTATGGTAAAAAAAATCTCTTTCCTAATTATTGCAATGGTTTTTATTGGTTCTTGTACAGGCAAGTTTAGCTTACAAAAACGTAAATACAACAAAGGGTTTTATTTCGCAAACACAAAGCGCCATTCAACAAAAGTTAAAAAAGAAACAATTCATAATACAGGTGTGGTGAATAATTTACCAACCAATAAAAATATAAATTTAGCTAGTAATAAAGATGATGTTGAAAAAAGCCTTGCTTTAACGGAAGTAAACAGAAATATCACAAAGACGTCTAAGTTTAAAGAAGACGTTACAGAAAAGAAAAAGAACATAACAGCTTCGGCCGATAAGAAAAGCCTTGTTTTAACCAAAGTATTTAAGGACTTAAAAATAAAATCTCCTAAAAATAAACTTGGTATAGCCAAAAAGGGTGATAGCGATGTAGATTTAATAATTTTAGTTATTCTTTGTTTATTTCCTTTTATTAATTTAATTGCGATTTACTTAAAAGACTCTAAAAGTGTAACTCTGAATTTTTGGATAACTCTAATTCTAGATTGCTTATTTTTCTTACCAGGAATTATCTTCGCTCTGTTAGTAGTGTTAGACGTTGTAAATCTGGCTTAGTATAAATTGATACTTTTTAACATTATTATCTAAAAATTTAGTTTATATTTACTGTATATTTTAAACAAAACAACCAAACATGAAAAAATTATTTTTAATGGCTGCTTTTGCTGGTTTATTATCTAGCACTGCAGTTGCTGTTACTAAAGGTGACGACAAAGACAAAAACAAAAAAGAATGTTGTAAAAAAGGCGAAGGTAAAGCTTGTGCTGGTGAGAAAAAAGAAGGTTGCACAAAAGACAAAAAAGCGTGTTGCAAAAAAGACGCTGAAACCAAAACGACAACTGAAGAGAAAAAATAATCTTCCTTAAAAAATTATAAAAAAGCTATCTTAAATTTAAGGTAGCTTTTTTTGTGTTTTAACATTAATCTATTTTCCATATCTTTATCCTTTAATTACTAATTAACAAATAACCACGCAACCTTTACATAAAACGTGGATTAGAATATGAAGGAGTTTTTTTCGTTTTTTAAAACAAAAGCATTTTTTATTAATACTGGCATAATTATTTTATGCGTTTTTTTGCTGTTTTTTGGGGTAATAAAATGGTTGTCATCCTATACCAACCATGGTACTTTTGTTGAAGTACCGGATTTTAAAGCTCAAGAGGTTTCCAAATTAAACACTTTCATTAATGGTAAAGAAATTGAATACCAGATAATTGATAGTATTTATGACCCAAAAGAAAAGCCAGGGATTGTTATTCGTCAAGATCCTGAGCCTTTAACAAAAGTAAAACACAATAGAAAGGTATATCTTTACGTTACAGGTATGGTAGCGCCTACTGTATTAATGCCAAAATTAATCGATAGAAGTGAACGACAAGCTCGCTTAATTATCGAAACATATGGCTTAAAAGTTGGACGATTTACCGAAAAATCGGCTGATTGTAATGGATGCGTACTTTCTCAATCCATAAACGGTAAGGAAGTTGCAGTTGGTGAAGCCGTAAAAAAAGGAAGTGTTGTAAATTTAGTAGTTGGAAAAAAAGATTATTATTACAATGCCTCCGGAGGTGCAATGGACAGTTCTTTAACCCAAGATCCTAATTTTGATAATGATGATAAATAAAAATGGTAAAAAAAATTAAACTTATTTTATTTTTGGTAATTACGGCATCTTTCCTGAATGCTCAGGAAGGTTTGCGTCCAATGACCACTAACATAAATTACATTTATAAAGATTTAAAACAAAACTCTAAACTTGAAACTCAAGGCCAAATACAACTAACAGCAAAAACCACAGCTACAGCAAGTATTCAACTTCCTTTTATCGAAGATTTTTTTTATGGGCAATACAAAAATTATCCCGACACTAGTCTTTGGCAAAGTAAAGACTCCTCAGTATACATAAACACTACCTATCCCATTGCCCCGCCAAGTATTGGCGTTGCAACCTTTGATGGCTTGAATAAATTTGGTTATCCCTATCAACCTAATTTAATTAATATGACCTCTTCGCTGCCAGCCGATACCTTGACATCGAAAGCAATAAATTTATTAACCAAGGGTTCGCAAACCCTGCAAGTTTCTGACAGTGTTGCCTTGTCATTCTTTTATCAAGCTCGGGGAAATGGTGATAGCCCTGAAATAACAGATACTTTAATTGTAGATTTTTATAATCCTGTTGCTTCAAAGTGGGTAAACAATGTTTGGTATCAACGTGGCAACTCTAGTTCCAATACTAATGATACTTTATTTAAACGTGCTTTTATCTGGATAGATAGTTCCTTTTATCTTAACGATGGCTTTAAATTTAGGTTTAGAAACAAGGCAACGGTTGCAGGTAATTTTGATCATTGGCATGTGGATTATATTATGTTGGATAGGTTCAGGAGCAAGTTGGTTGATACAACTTATAATGACCTTACATTTGGTTATATACCAACACCTCTATTAAAAGATTATACTGAAATGCCTTGGTGGCAATATACCACTAATGATATGGCAGCAAAGAATACTGTTTTTATACGAAATAATGACGATTTCGCAATTTTTATGACTTATTCCAATTCCGTTATTGCAGGAACCGTAACACCAACTAACATATATAATGGCGGTCAAACTAATTTGGGAGTATTTAAATATACAGGTTGGAACAATGCTTCCGTGCATTCTAATCCAACGTTCGGTTACACCATTTCTCCATTATCAGATAGTACTGATATAAAAGTTCAACATATTGTAGCTCGGGCGGGAGCCCCCAATGATTTTAGTAGTAGAAACGATACCGTTATTCAGCATCAATATTTTAAAAATTATTTTGCATACGACGATGGTACTTGTGAGCAAGGATACTATGTGTTAGGCCAAGGAGGGAAAATGGCTGTTAAGTTCAGTTTAAATTTTCAAGATACATTGCGTTCTGTTCGCATTTATTTTGATCCGGTAGGTTCTTTAAGTTCAGCCCAAACGGATTATAAATTTAGAATTAATGTATGGGCAAATGGTGCTTTTGGTCCAGGTATTACGTTATACAGAGACAGTATTAAGTTGCCTAAATATTATAATACGGCATTTAATACCTATGCCGATTATTCTTTAACTACCAAACAAGTGTTGAACCCTGGAACTTATTTTATTGGCATTCAACAACAAGTTGCAAGCGGTATTACTGTTGGTTTTGATAGGAATTTAGATCATCATCAAAATCTGTATTACGATTCTGGAAGTGGCTGGACACAATCCGGGTATTATGGTTCATTAATGTTACGCCCTGTTTTTGGCGCAAAAATTATACCCGCAGTTGGTATTAAAGAAAATGAAGTGAAAAATACAAATGAGTTCGCTGCTTTCCCTAATCCGGCAAACGAAATCATCAATTTAAAATTTGAAAAATTAAATCAAACCAGAAGTGTAAAAATAATAAATACACTGGGTCAAACTATTTACCAATCTTCAATTTCTAGCGTCACCCTGAGCGGAGTAGAAGGGTATCAATCGTCAATAAATGTAAGTCATTTACAAAACGGAATTTATTATTTAGTGGTGCAAACCGAAAATCAAAACCTGCAAACGCAAAAAATTATTATTCAGCATTAATGGCAAATTTTGCAGACGAGGAAGAAGGGGAAGATTTTAATCTGGATGAAAGTCATAACCTATACGAACATCACAATATTAAGGTAGATAAGGGGCAGGTAATGATGCGAATTGATAAATTCATATCTATTCGTATACCTAATACCACCCGAACAAAAATTCAAAATTCGTGTGAAGCAGGAAGTATTTTGGTGAATGGCAAGTCTGTAAAATCCAATTACCGCATAAAACCTTTTGATGAAATTTCTATAGTATTATCGGTGCCACCGCGAGATGTGGAAGTTGTACCTGAAAATATTCCTATTAACATTGTTTACGAAGATGAGTACATTGTTTTAGTAAATAAAGAACCCGGCATGGTTGTCCATCCCGGATATGGCAATTACAGAGGCACTTTGGTAAATGCACTTG
The DNA here is from genome assembly GCA_033763945.1 of Bacteroidota bacterium. Taxonomy (GTDB): domain Bacteria; phylum Bacteroidota; class Bacteroidia; order B-17B0; family Aurantibacillaceae; genus Aurantibacillus. The sequence goes on from JANRJN010000018.1 coordinate 136,016, forward strand.
CTTATCGCTTTCAAAACTTACCAAAAACTACTACAAAATTAAATAACGATTTATATTTAGAACGTCCAGGTTTGGTGCACCGTATCGATAAAAATACCTCTGGCATTATAATTATTGCTAAAACCGAAATGGCCATGATAAAATTAGCCAAAGAATTTTTTGACCGAACCATGCACCGTAAATATGTGGCTATTGTTTGGGGCGATTTGAAAGACGATACAGGCACCATTATCGGCAACGTTGGGCGTAACTTAAAAAACCGTAAAGTAATGGATGTTTTTCCGCCGGATAGTGAACACGGAAAACATGCTGTAACACATTATAAGGTTTTGGAGCGTTTTGGTTATTTAACGTTTATTGAGTGTAAACTAGAAACAGGTCGTACTCATCAAATCAGAGTTCATTTTAAAAGCATCGGTCACCCCTTGTTTAACGATAATGAGTATGGTGGAGATATTGTTTTAAAGGGTATTAATAGTGCCAAGTATAAACAATTTATTCAAAATTGTTTTCAGTTAATGCCACGTCATGCCCTGCATGCCAAAGAATTAGGGATAACTCATCCTAATACCGGTGAAAAATTATTTTTCGATAGCGATATTCCTAAAGATATGCAGGCCGTATTAGATAAATGGCGAAAGTTTTCAAAGGATAAATCTTTAGATTAAAACTTTTGAAATAGTTGTTTGATTGCGTTTATCAAGTAAACAATAACTAACAAGCAACACCTAAAATAGAATTAACAAAATTTACTAAAAAAATGTGTTGTGTGGCTTAGAAATTGCCGTATAATAAATTAAATTTGTATTACTATGTCTACTTTAAAATCCATTTCATCTAAAATTACTAAAAAAGCGTTAATCGTTTTTAGTGTAGTTGTTTTATCCTCTTTTACATTCCTAAAATATTCATTTGATAAAAATGATGTCATTTTTGAATTAATGTTTGGCAGTCTTAACCAAAACCATTACTCGCCGTTAAAGGTAGATGATGCTTTTAGCGAAAAGGTTTTTGACTTATACATTAAGCGAATAGATTACAGCAAAAAGTTTTTATTGCAATCCGATATTGATGAGTTAGCAAAATCGCGTAGAGATATTGATAACCAAATTTTAAACCAACGTCATGATTTTTATAAAAAATCCTTAGAGATTATAACCCAACGCATAAAAGATAAAGAAAATTGGAGTAAAGAAATTTTATCAAAGCCCCTGGATTATAGCACCAATGAGGAGTATCAAACAGATGGTGAAAAGGCCACTTATGCTAAATCGGAAGCAGAACTAAAAGCTGAGTGGAAAAAAATGATTACGTATCAGGTATTATCTCGAATTGATGATCAGTTAAATAGGCAAGAAAAAGCCATTGAAAAAAAGGACACTACCGTAAAAATTAAAATTTTCGATAGCATTGAAGTAGATGCCCGTCGTAAAACTTTAAAAGCGAACGAAGATTGGTTTAAACGTCTTTCTAAAATTTCTTCACGTGAGCGTTTCTCACAATTTGCAAATGCAGTTACCGGTGTTTATGATCCACACACCGAATATTTTGCGCCAAAAGAAAAGAAAAAATTCGATCAAAGTATGAGCGGACAGTTTGAAGGTATTGGGGCGCGTTTGCAATCTGTAGATGGTCTATTAAAAATAAGCGAAGTAATTCCGGGCAGTCCAAGTGCTAAACAAGGGGAGTTAAAGGCAGGTGATTTTATTTTAGCAGTGGCGCAAGGTACCGCAAGTTTTGTAGATATTACCAATATGGATATGGAAGATGCCATTGATTTGATTAAAGGCAAAAAAGGTACCCAAGTTCGATTAAATGTAAAAAAACCCGATAATAGTTTAAAAGAAATTACCATTGAAAGAGATGTAATTGAAATTGAAGAAACCTTTGCAAAAAGTGCAGTATTAGACAATAAAAATAAAACAGGTTATATTTATTTGCCATCGTTTTACACTAATTTTTCTCGTTTAAACCCTAACGATGCACGTTATTGCTCAAAAGATATTCGTAAGGAAATTGAAAAATTAAAAAAGCAAAATATTAAAGGTTTAATTCTTGATTTACGAGATAATGGCGGTGGTTCTTTACAAGAGGTGGTGGAGATGGCTGGTTTATTTTTTCCTAAGGGGCCTGTAGTTCAGGTACGTGGTAAAAGTGATTCCCGCAATGTAATGGAAGATAAAAACCCGGATGTAGCTTGGGATGGTCCATTAGTAGTTATGATTAATCATAGCAGTGCTAGCGCCAGTGAAATTTTAGCCGCAGCCATTCAAGATTATAAACGCGGTGTAATTGTAGGCACACCAAGCTTTGGAAAAGGCACAGTGCAAAGTTTTGTTGAATTGGATTATTATTTGTTACCTCAGTTTGATACAATTAAGCCGGTTGGTTCTATAAAAATTACCCAACAAAAATTTTACCGCATCAATGGTGGCGCCACCCAATTAAAAGGTGTTACACCCGATGTTTTACTGCCAGACCCATACGAGTTTATTGATTTGGGCGAAAAAGAAATGGATAACCCAATGCCTTGGGACGAAATTAGTAAAGCCAATTACGAGGAATTTAAAACCATCAATTATCCTTTAGTTATAAAAAATAGTCAGCAACGTATTAAAAAAAGTACTCAGTTTGCTCTTGTAGATGCTCAAGCAAAAGATGTTAAATCAAGAAAAGACGATACAAAGTATAGTTTAAATCTTGAAAAATTTAGAGCAGAACAAAAACAATTCCGCGAGCAAAATAAAAAATACGAAGATTTAAGAAAAGAGATTAAAGGCTTTAATGCAAGTTTGTTAGATGAGGATATTGCCAAATTTGGCTCAGATACCAGTCGTGCAGGCCGTGAAACCAGATGGGCAAAAAATATAGCAAAAGATATTTACATTCATGAAGCCAACAATGTGCTTAATGATTTAAAATAGTATTTTGTTAATATTATAGTTTGTTAATCAAACTAATAAACGAGTAACTTTACCTTAAACAATTTAAAACAAAAAATTATGGCATTTGAATTACCAAAATTAAATTACGCTTTTAATGCGTTAGAACCACACATTGATGCTAAAACAATGGAAATACATCATGACAAGCATCACCAAGCTTATGTAACCAATTTAAACAATGCAATTGTAGGAACAGATGCTGAGAAATTAAGCATTGAAGACATTTGCAAAAATATTTCAAAATACCCAATGCCAGTTCGTAACAATGGTGGCGGACATTTTAACCATACCTTGTTTTGGGAAATTATGGCACCCAATGCAGGTGGTGTTCCAACAAACGAAGTTGGTAAAGCTATTGAAGCAGAGTTAGGTGGCTTTGAAAAATTTAAAGCAGATTTTGCCGCCGCCGGAGCCACTCGTTTTGGTAGCGGTTGGGCCTGGTTATGTGTTAAGTCTGATGGTAAATTGTGTGTATGTAGTACGCCTAATCAAGACAATCCATTAATGGATATTGCCGATTGTAAAGGCACACCAATTTTGGGAATGGATGTTTGGGAACATGCATATTATTTACATTATCAAAACCGTCGTCCGGATTATATCTCAGCATTTTTTAATGTTATTAATTGGACAAAAGTAAATGAACTGTATTTAAAAGCGAAGTAATCTATATAACTTCGAGTAGCGAAGCGTATTGAAAAGCCTCGCTATTTCTAATTAGTTATTACATAATAAAAATTAAGCCTGATAATTATTATCAGGCTTTTTTTATTCTAATTAGTTTCAAAATCACTAATTACCCACCAAGTAGTTTTACTTGATTTTTAGCAGGGAAAGTTACTTGATGATCACTAAGTAAATTTATTATTACTAAAAAGTAGTTTAGGTAAACTAAAAGTAAATTAAAAATAAAACACTAATAACAATGTTTTAATAGCCATACAACCTTGCAACTATAAATTTGTCTGATTGTAGAAACTATGATAAAACTTATAAAATCTTTCAGTACAAACCAAACAATCAGAGAAACAGTACTTATTTCTGTTTTGCTTTTTCTTATCTCATTATCTGCTATATATATCAATAAAACACAAATTTATTAAAATGGAACAAAAGTCACTTTACCTTAAAAATCAATTCTTAAAAGTATTTATAATCGTTTTCTCTGTTTTAACATTTGTAAATCAAGCAAGTAGTCAAACAACAATAGTAAATTATGATTTTAATTCTGGTGCTAGTTATGCTGCTCTAACTCCAACCTTAGCTTCTGGTATCTCATGTTCAGCGAGTTCATCGGAAGCGTTTGCAACTTTTGTTGGAACTGCATCAGGTGGTGGTGCTTTTTCGAGCAATCCAACTGCTGGAAATGCGGTTGCAATGAATAATTCAAGTGGCACAAATACACGTTTCTTTCAGTTTAGCTTAACGGGCGCCTCTTTAGTAAATTACAAAACGTTTAAGATTTATTTTCAGGCTCAGCGATCAGGAACAGGAGCGCAAACCATAACGGTTCAATACAGCTTAAATGGCGGATCATACACGGCTTTTACCACAAATACAATGGCACCTGGCAACGGCTCGTTCAACCAAGCTACAATAAACCTGCCGATTGCTGTCGATAATCCAACAACATCTCTGGCGTTTAGGCTTTTTGCAAGTGGAGCTTCTGGTACTGGTACATTAAGGATAGATAATTTCCAAGTGCAAGGAGCAAACGCGCCACCTTCATCAACAGTATTAATTACCGCGCAAGACCCAAACACTCCAAGTTCTGTTAATTGGGCTTTAGGAAGCTCTGATAATCAATTTTATTGGGCGGCCATTACCCCATCTGTTACCGCAGCTACTTTAAATTCAGTTACCGCAAATATGACAGGTAGTTACCTAGCGGCTGATATTGGTACAAATGGATTTAAATTATATTATTCTTCAGATTTTACTTTTGTTCCGGGTGGTGATGTTCTTTTAGGGCAACAATCTTCATCCACAGGAAACGGAGAAACTATTTCGTGGACAGGATTAACACAAAATTTTGCGGCAGGTTCAACCGGCTACATTTATGCAACGGCCGATATAACCTCAACAGCAACAGTTGGTAATACCTTGGCAGGAGGTTTTACTGGGGATGCAAATATTGTATTTTCTCCTACGGTTACTTATAGTACCAGTAACTCTTACGGAGCAACTACAAATAAAGTATTTGCCATGTTGCCAACCAACCCTTCAACGTTTAGTGTAAGTTGTTCCTCGGAGGCGAATATTAAGGTAGCCATGAATGCCCCAACAAGTGGAACAGTATTAGTATTTGCAAATACGGGGACAACGTTTACTGCCCCTACTGGTTCGGGCACAAGTTTTACGGGTGCTAATAATAATTTTGCATTAGCAACTAATTATGCGGCAGTTGGCGGACGTTTAGTATACAGTGGTGCTGGTAGTAACTTTACAGTTACAGGGTTAACCTCAGGACAAACTTATAGTTTAATTGCGTATTCATATAGCGGTTCTAATTGGAGTTCGGGTACGGCAGTTATAACTGGTACCGCTATTACTCAACCTGTAACCGCAACTGTTGTAACGCCTAATTCTGGGCAATTACAATTATCTTGGACAAATCCTTCATCTACCGCTTGTAATAATAATGTAATTGTTATAGCTCGTCAAGGCTCTCCTGTTGAAACAGCCATTAGTAAAACCAACTTTGACGGATTATTAAGTGATGCGGATTTTACGGGTGCTAATACTACTTGGACTCTAAATTCAAATACGAATGATGTTTTTGATTTAACCTTTTCATTAATTGGTACAGATAACACTAACTTTTTAGTGTATAAAGGCACTGGAAATTCGGTAACAATAGATGGTTTAACAAACGGCACACCTTATTTTTTTAGAATTTTTACCGTAGATGGAGTTGGTTCTGCAGCTAAATGGAGTGCAGCTGTTGATGCAAACGGAACTCCTGATGCGCCTGGGTATTATTGGAATGGAGGCAGTATATCGAGTATTCCGGCTGCCGGAGGAACAGCAACATGGGGTTTGGCAAATGCATGGAGGCAGCCTGGTCCTTCTGGTTCTCAAGCCACATGGACAGATGGGAATGCTGCTATTTTTTCTGGCACTGCAGGTGTGGTAACATTAGATGCAAGTAGGAGCGCAACTGGCTATTCCTTTAATACTTCAAGTTATACTCTGCAAACAACATCAAGTACCGCCGTAAATCTTACTGGACCAATAAGTATAGCAACAAACTTAGGACTAGTTTTGGCGCCTAATTTCCCTTCTACCACCTTTGGAACCATTGGTGTGGGAACTATAAATGGAAGCGGAACTGCGTCTGTGACGATTTATGGGAACCCTTCTTCGAGTATCGAAAATAACAGAATTAATTTAGCTTCGGCTAATTCCACTATAAATGTGCCTACAAATATTTTAACAACTTCAGGAATTGGCATGGCAGGTTACGTTTCAACTTCTGTTGGAGGAGTAATTAATGGAAATATTACCAATAATTCCGGCTTACGAACAATGATAGGTGCCACAAGCGGTAATGATTTAACTGTAAATGGAACGATCAGTGGTTCATCTGGTCTGCAAATTTCAGCCGGTGCCAGTGGCGGAGCCGGTAGAATAATATTTAATAGTAATAGTAATTATGCAGGGCAAACTGTTTTTAACGCAGCTAATTCAGGTACAATTGTGCTTGGAACAAATAACGCTTTCCCTAACTTAACAAATCTTACGATGGCATTTTCTTCAAGTAATGGTGGGATTTTTGATTTAAACGGTTTTAATCAAACTATAGGTAATATTGCCAACAATTCAGGAGGAGGTTCTATAACAAATAATAATTCCACAAACAATAGTACACTTACCATCACACAATCTACCCTTGGAACCTTTGCTAGACCTATAACAGATGGCTCTTTCAGAAAACTTGCCATTTCAAAAAGTGGTACAAGTACATTAACATTAAATGGAAATGGATATGCTTTTTCTGGTGGGTTGTATGCAAATGCTGGTGAATTAAAATTTAATCCAAGTTCTTCCGCCTATACTTTGAGTTCATGTCCTGTTATTTTAAACGGTGGAGCATTTGCAACTAGTGGAATTTCAGCAAGTAGTGTAGCTAGTTTTTCAACAATGGGGTTAACTAATAATTCCGAAATTAAATTAGAATCGGTTAACTCTCACACCTTAAGTTTTGCAACAAGTTCTACTGTTATCTGGACGGCATCTAGAACACTTACAATTACAGGTTGGCAGGGTACTTATTCAACTAGTGCAGGCTCGCCAGGTACTGTAGGTAGGATTTTTGTTGGAACTTCAACAGTTGGTTTAACAAGTACACAATTAGATCAAATACGTTTTTTTGATGGGACAAATTATTTTGGTGCTATTCTTTTATCTGATGGCGAATTAGTACCCCGTTGTTCAGCTTCTGTAACTGCAGTAAGCAGCAATACACCCTGCGAAAATTCAGCATTAAATTTAAATGTAACAACAACGGTTTTGCCTTCTACGCCATCCTTTTCATTATCCTATGTATGGGCGGGTCCAAACTCGTTTACAGCAGCTATACAAAATCCTACGATAGCCTCTTTGCCATTTTCCGGGGCAGGGATTTATACTGTTACTGCAAGTAATATGTGTTCTTCTACAACTTCAACATTAAATGTTACGGTTATTCAAAATCCCACAATTGTTCCAATTTCAAGCTTTTCGGTTTGCGGTGGTAAAAATGTAACGGCAATTAACTTTACTACTAATCCGGTTGGACAAAATACCTCATGGTTTAATACCAATACTGCAATTGGTTTAAGCGCCAGTGGCAGTGGTAATTTGCCGTCGTTTACCTCTTCAGTTGTAACTACACCACAAGTAGGTGTTATTCAAGTAACACCATTTACAGGTGGTTGCATTGGTGCATCTATGAATTTTAATATTACAGTAAATGGTCCACAAGCTTCAACAATATGGACAGGCGCAGTATCATCGTCGTTTTTTGACCCTGATAATTGGACTAATTGCGTGTGTGGAGCAACAACTGATGCAACAATTGCCGCTGTCACTTCGCCAAGTTTTAATCCAATAATTACATCTACTGCTAATGTAAATAGTTTAACAATCGATCCTAGCGCTTCATTAAGTATATCTACTAATCAAACTTTAAACGTTAATGGTAATTGGACAAATGATGGTTCTTTTGATGCACAAAACGGTTTGGTTAATTTTATGGGAACTTCTGCCCAAATTATTAATGGCGCTTCAACTAATACTTTTAATGATTTAACGCTTAATAACACAAGTGGTTTAACCTTATCTTCAAATACAAATGTTAGAGGCACTTTATTGTTAACTAATGGAACTTTTAATACTAACAATCAATTAACCCTTTATGCAGATGCAACTGCTTCGGGTAGAATAGGACAAATAAGTTCGGGCGCTGATATTATTGGTAATGTTAACGTGCAACAATATGCACAACCTGGAGCAACTGGTTGGGCCTTTTTGGGTTCTCCGGTTTTATCTGGACTAACTATGAATGATTGGGAAGATAATTTCGCTATTACCTGTCCTGCCTGTACTTATTCAACCGTAGGAGGAGTGCCATTTACATCCATCTATTCGTATGACGAAACTGTAGCTGCAACTTCTTATAGTGATGCTGCAAAGTACATTGCCATTAACGCATCTACAGATCCAATTAATCATGGCGTTGGTTATTGGGTTTGGTTAGGAGACGGGAATACAAATGGCATTATGTTTGATACCCAAGGGCCTATTGCAAAAAGTAATTGCAGCAGTTGTGGTAGTTCAACGGTTTCTATTCCAATTACAAAATCTACCAATAATGGTGGTGGAAACGATGGATGGAATTTAATAAGTAATCCTTTACCTTCGCCAATAAGCTTTTCGTTATTAATAAATAACGACCCAAATGTTAACCCAACACTTTATGCTTACAACACCGATTTAAATAGCGGTAATGGTGCCATGGCCACGTATGTGCCTGCAACGGGTATTTCTGCTCCGTCTATTGGCTCGGGAGGTATTGGGGATGCAATACCAATGTGCCAAGGGTTTTATGTTGAAGCAACGAATAATACAACATTGCTGGCTGGAGAAAATATTAAGATAGCGTCCAATCAATCATTTTTAAAATCTGCAGCTACTAATACATTGCCATTACTTCGATTATTTATGAATAGCACTGCTGGTAAACATGATGAAATTGCACTTTGTTTTGTAAATGGTGCTACCGCAGGTTTTGATGCTGTGTATGACGCTCGTAAATTTATTTCGGATGCAACTTACCCTTCTTTAGCAGCTATGAGTGGTACAAACCAATTAAATATTACCGCCTTGCCAAGTTTGTTAAATGTTCCAAATCAAAGTGTACCATTAAATGCTATCTCTCCTAATACAAGTGTATTTACCTTTAGTTTGAGTCAAGAGAATTTTACGGATGGGATTTGTGTAGAGTTAATTGATAATTTAACCAATACTACTACTAATATTTTAACAACACCATACACATGCACCTTGTATGATACAACAACTTTTAATCGTTTTACGCTAAACTTTAAAACGCAGCCATTACCTGGTATAGCCAATGTAAATCAGCCAAGTTGTGTATTACCTAATAGTGGTAGCATAGTAGCCTCGGGTAGTGCCGGTGCGCCTTGGAATTACGTTTGGAAAAACAGTAGCAACGTCATTGTAAAAACCTCGTTAAACGTAAGCGGCGCTGATAGCCTTGTGTCGTTAAATGGTGGTACTTATTTTGTTTCTGTAAATTCGGTAGGTACTTGTAATACGTTTACGCAATCATTGTCGGTAAACCCTGTGGTGTTGCCAACTTCGCAGTTTAACGCCAGTTCCGATACGGTATATTTATCAAGTGGGGCTTTTGTAAACTTTACCAATACTTCAAGCAACGCTACCAATTATTTTTGGAATTTTGGTGATGGTAATTCTTCTTCCATGATAAATCCTATTAATAGTTATTCAAATGTAGGTGTGTATCACGTAACCTTGCAATCTACCAGTTCAACTTTTTGCAGTGATAGTTCTTCACGCCAAATTGTTGTATTAGGCGCGCCGGTAGGTATACATTCATTAAACATTGGTAATTTAATTAGCTTGCAAAACCATAATTTTAATGATTACAGTTTAAACTTTAAATTAAGTGAAAACGATAATGTAACATTAGTACTTACAGATATAAACGGAAAAATGGTATTAAATAAAACACAGAAAAATATTTCAGTAAATGAAATACCAGTTTCATTAAAGGATGTTGATGCTGGTGTTTATTTATTAACTGTAAAACTCGAGGCTAAACAAGAAACTAAAGTATTTAAGCTAATAAAATACTAATATCATTTTCTTGTTTTACATTTTTATTTTTTGGTTCATCTCTAAATAAAGTATGAGAACAGAGTAGGTGTTGCCTATTTTACAAACCGCTTCTTGTAAATCTTTTTCTAAGCAATTTAGTTTTTTTGACCAATACGATATGCCTTCTTTGCTGGTATCAATTCTGCCATCTTTTAAGTAAGAATTAGTTTGCATGAAACAAAAGTACGTAACATAAAAGCAAAGAAAAATACGTAAAACTACGTGAAAAAAAACAAGTAAATCTACTTGGTTTGACCAAGTAGGTGTACTTGGTTTTGTAAAGTATTTTTTTATTAAGCATCTGATTTTCAGTGGTATTTGTTGGATGTTGTTGTAAATTCATTTGCTTGACTAAATGAAAAAAGTGACTTTAATATTTAACATTTGTATATTTACCATATTAACCAATTAAAACAAAAAAACTATGGCATTTACAGGTAATGAAGCAGAAGAGTTTCCGTTGGAAACTGCTGCAGAATGGACAAGAAACTACAGAGAGACAATGAAAGAAGGCGAACCCAAAGCGCATTTTTTCGGTAGAAACATTATTAACAGGATATTGGAACAACCGGGTTGCATGGGAATACGTATATATTATGCATTAGACGACCAAGGTAAAAAACAATTGATTATGGTTGGCGCTGATGAAAATGAAAACGATCTTTTCAATGGTATAATCGCAGAAAAATCGTTTTGGTGTCCTCCTTTTTGCGATGGAAGCGGAAGCCCTTTAAATTCTTGATTTCTGTGAAAATACTTTTTGGAATATTAATTGCTCTTTCAGTACTCAGTCCTATCGTTCCAATTTTATATTGCATTAAAAAACGTAGTGCCTTTAACAATCAGTTAAAGGCACTGTTTTTGTACATAGTTGTCGCAATAGTTGTTGATGTTTTTTCAGCAGTCTTTAATTCATTTAAAATTAATAGATTGCCTTTGCAACTCTGTTTTGATATTTTTGAATTATTAATTATATCCTACTTATATTGGTTACAGTTTAATAATCGAGTTTTAAAATTTACAATTGTTAGTTTTGTAGGCATTTACCTCATTTCAATTGTTTATTTTTTTCTTACTCATCAAAATATTGAAAATATAATTAATTATGCTGATGTGATTGAAGCATCTATTATTATCATTTTATCTCTTATTTTCTTTTTTAAAGTATTGGCCGATTTAGAAATTCCTAAGCTTACCGCTTATCCATTTTTTTGGTTTAACTCCGCCTTTTTGTTGTATTTTGGCACGAGCTTCTTTTTATTTTTATTCAATAATAATTTAAGAAGCTTTAACGAAACAATAGTATTATTTTTAAACGCTATTCATTTGTTAATGAACATCTGTTTTAATACTATCCTATCTATTGGTCTATGCAAAGTCAAGAAAATATAGCCATATTAATAGTTGTTGGTTGCTTGGCTATGTTAGTATTAGTTATCGCTATTATTATGTTTGTGGCTATTTACCAACGTAAAATTCTCCTAAAAGAAGCCAAAATAAAGTTAATTGAGAGCGAAAAACAAATTGATTTATTTAAAGCATCGGTGCAAGCCGAGGAGCAGCAAAAAGAAAAAATAGCAAATAATTTACACGACGAAATTAATCCTCTGCTAACCTTGCTAAAACAAAACTTAAGCAAACACCGTCTTCAAGCTCAAAAAAACACATTTGATCCCGACACCTTAAAGGCTGATTCCGAAATTATTGATAAAGCTATAGAAGGTATACGCACCACATGTATGGATTTAATTCCCTCTTTTTTATTTGAGTTTGGTTTTTTAAAAAGTATTGAAGATTACATTTATACACATAAACAACACGAAAATTATTCGGTTGAAATTGAAAATAATACACAACCGCAGGATATAAATGTGTTTGATAAACAAACGCAATTGGCTATTTACAGAGTGTGTTTAGAGATATTAAATAATATTTTTAAACATTCGGCATGTAAACATTTTAAAATGAGTGTTCAAAAAAATGCTGAGGTTCTTATTTTAGAATTTTCTCACGACGGTAAAGGTGTTACAAACGAAGATATTGAAATATACACCGAAAAATCGAAAGGCTTAGGTTTAAAATCGCTTAAAGCACGTGCCCTTATTTTAAATGCAAAAATTGATTATCTTTTATCTCAAAATAATGCAAGTGTTAAACTAATTATTCCCTACACAGTATGAACAAACAAATAAAAATTGGTATCGCCGACGACCATTTGGTATTGCGTCAAGGATTTATTTCATTATTAAAAGAATTTGATGAAATGGAAGTTGTAATAGATGTAAGTAATGGAAAAGAATTGCTGGAGGAATTAAAAAGAAATAAACCCGACATTATTTTGTTGGACATTGAAATGCCAGTAATGAACGGAAGAGAGGCATTAGAAAAAATTAAAATAAGGTATCCAAAAATTAAAGTCATTATTATGAGTATGCATTTTAACGATGCTTACATTATTGAATTTATTAAAAACGGCGCTTGTGCTTTTTTACCAAAAAATTACGATATTGATAAGATTGTAGATGCCATACATGCCGTAAAAGCCAACGGCTATTATTACGACAGTAAAGTGTCGGCCGCTATGGCAGAATTAATTAAGCGCAATCCAATGCCTGAAGATGTTGTAACAGCTGCCAGCTTATTAACGCAACGCGAATTGGATATTATACGTTTAATGTGTCTTAAAAAAAGTACTACCGAAGTGGCTGAGGTACTCTACTTAAGTCCCAGAACAGTTGAGGGGCATCGCTTAAATATTTACAAAAAATTAAATATTAATAAGAATACAGACTTAATTGAATATGCCTTATCAAACAAACTGGTTTGATTTATTTTTTTCTTTTGGTTTTAAGTAATCATAAATTTTTACGTGGTAAAAATCAAAAAAACTACTTGCTAAAAATCGAGTAGATCTACGTATTTTTTAACTTAAATTTTATTTGTTTTTTTGATGTAGTTGTTTGGTAACAATTATATAACATTGTTTTCTGCAGCCATATGTTCTAAAAATAAACAAAAATTAAAATGGATACTATGGAAAATTGGAAAGATTACATTGATGATAAATTTGTTCCGAGGGAGCAATTTATATTTACATCCGAAAAATATTCAAACTCTTTAACCATTACAGATAAATACTCCCAAACTGTAATTCGTTTTTTTTGGCCGTCAAACAATTGGGCAACAATTGCCAATGTGCAGTTTTTTAATTTAAAATCATCTATTGCGTCAGTCGAATTTAAGGAAATAACTTTTTCATTTAAAGACATTTCTGCCCTTGATAGGCATTTGCAACCCATATTTGAAAAAGATTGGATAATTGAGCATACTTATTTTTTTGGTAAACTATGGAAATCTAAGACTATTTTAAATACACAACCACGTAAAACAAAAATCACCCAATACACTTCTGAGTTTAGTTTTGTAAGTCTATTACTGTTCTCTGTTTATGAACCTTTTGCAGGTTTAATTGGTCAAAAAAAGAGGCTCCGTATTCAGGCAATTAAAGCAGGTAATTGTATTAAAAAACAAGTTTTAAAAGAAGTTGTGCCAATGGAGTTTACCTCCGATTTAATTCACGCTTAAAAATTATTTGACATTAACTAGTTTATCTAAATGCACTGAAGTAAAAAATTGTACCTAAGACTTAACGTTAATTTTACTTTTCCTACTTGCTTAAAAATCAAAAAACTACTTAGTAAAAATCAGGTAGCTCTACGTATTTACTTTTTTAAAACTAAAACTTATGTTTGAATCAGAAGTTTAAATACGAAAAATTAATTTTTAATAACATGGAAACACTTATTAAACAAGAGAAAAAAACTAACTACGATCTTCATTCTTATTTTTTGCAGCAAGGTTTAAGTATTAGTGTTTTAAACGAATTATTAGATAGTAACACACACATGGTTAATATTAATAAACGTTTTTCAACTATTTTCGAAATGGTTTTGTATGGTTTGGTTGTAGCCACTTTTGCATTTGCCATTTATCTTCCCAACGAAATAATAACAAATTTTCCATTAGGTAAAAGTTTTGGTTTTGATATTGGTTTTAAAAATGAGGCCTTGGCACAAACTCTATTTTTTGTAAAAGTAGCTTTCGTTATTTTAGCTTTTCCCATTTTAGCATTTGCTTTAGTATTACGACGTAGTCGCAAAAAAAGTGCAATTATCTATCAGGCTTATATCGAAACTGAACGGATGCATACAGCTTTTTACAAAGCCATTGATGAATTTAAACTTCAAAAATTAGAAACTTCTTCTTACGAATAATTAAAAATAACTGTTATGAAAAGCACTTTAAATGATAAACAGCGGGATACATTAAACATGTTGCCGTATTTAAACAAACGGAAAGCTTCTTCTATATCGCATTATAAAATTGGCTTCGATTACATTATTGTGCGATTTGCAGATGGACAAGAACTTAAATACAGTTACACGGGTAAAGCCGGAAAATACCATGTTGATAATATGAAAGGGCATGCGGCAAACGGTTTTGGATTAGCAGATTACATAATTAAAAACACAAAATTTTTACATGATGAATAGAAGGATTAAATATTTTAAAAATATGAAAAAAATAGCAACTGCATTTATAGTTGTATTAATAATTAGCTTCATTGGTTGTAATAACAATAAAACTAAAGAAGACGAAACGAATAACACTTCGGTTTCATCTCCCTCTTGGCCGGGCTATCAACCAATACCTTCCGGCTTCGATTATCCGGCAAACAGCACAACGCTTAACGCGGCGGTTGCTAATGCAAATATAGCTGTCATTCGTAACCATGCGTGGGCTTTGTTTGCCGGTATGATGCAGCCAGCCTCCAACAATGTAGGATGGCCGGTTTGGTACACTTGGCCTAATTCGGTAGATGCCATGCGCATAAAGCAAAAATTTTGTCAGGGTGATACAGGTACAATGCTGTTGATGCAAAAAATAAAAAACGTGTCCTTAATTCAACAAAATAAAATTCATATTACCGGAGGCGATACCATACTTGATACACTTCACACACCTTCCTATCCCATCCCACAACCCGTTATTAATCAGTTTAAAAATTTAAATGTATTTACCAATAATTACACCAACATTATTCCGGGTAAACATTTTTTATTTAATGGAGACATTATGATCCCTACAGAATCTATAAGCAACGATGGTTATAATTGGATTAACACCAACCGCTTTTATAATTCGGACGTAATGGATTCTTTGTTTAAAGTAAATAAGGGTAAAAATTTAAACGCCCCACCAACTTACATTATTACCAAGCATATGTATTGGCCGGTGCTTAAAGGACAATTAAATTTAGTGCCGGTTTGGAACCGCTCCGCGTTTTCGCCAAGTTATGCTGGTTATGCCGGTTATGAAACATGGAAAAGTTTTGTGGCCATCGACCCTGGTCGCACATCGCAGGTCGTTCCTTCAAAACTCTCGTATTTATATGGCGTAAATAATTGGGAGAATAAGGCGCCTATTGGTCCCATAACTGTTAGTTTGCCAAGGGTATATAGCATTAATGATTTTTACCACCATCAAATTACACAAGACGATTGGAATGCATTTGATGCAAGCGACAAAGCCATATTAATGGCAGCCAGCTATTGGGCGTACAACAAACCTATTGGCGTTGGCGATTATTTAGTCACCATTGCTTCGCACATTAATACCAAAGAAATTTATAGCTGGACCATGCAAAGCGCTTGGTGGAGCGATAATCCGGATAGTGGCCCTTATTCTTTAAACCGTCCTAATTTACCTAATGCAAAAGGTCCTTGGAAACATTACGAATTGGTAGACGCCTACGGTGTGCCTGTAAACAATGCACAACAATTACCGGCAGCCAGTAATCCTTACATTGAGTTGGTAATACATCCTATACAAACCAATTGCAACAACTGCCACATGCGTGCAGGATATCCTACAGCACAAGTGCTAAGCAATGGTGCATCCTACCAAAACCCAACCTGTAAAGATTTGTTGCTAAAACTTACAGATAAATCTTCTTGTTTATCGTATTACATGCGCACGGATTTTCAGTGGATATTACCAGACTACACGCACAAACAATTGTTGTGTAACGAAAAACCGACCGAAACGAAGTAGGATTATACAAAACAGCAGATTAGTTACGGTAGCGAACGTTAAATAAAAAAATTAATTTTTAATTTTATTATGGTAAAAAAATACAAGCTCTTTTTTTGTTTTACATTAATTTATTTTTCCGGTGTGTCTCAAAATGTGCAATTAGTGTACAATGGTACAAAAAAAGAAATACTGGATGCAGTAGCCGAAGCCAACAAATTATTATCAAATCCGGCATTTTATAAATCGGTAAATGCCATTCAAACCTTTGATAATACCAATTATTCAGGTGCCAAGATTGTAATGGAAATGAACGCTATTAAAACCATTCACGTAACAGAATATTACAAGAGGTTTAGCAAAACCAATGCAAAAACACAAACCGAAATACGCATCAACACGGCTCGCCTTAACCGACATTTATCGTCTATTGTCAATACGTTAATTCACGAAACCATTCACGCTGTAGATTGGCTAAGCAACAGCAAATGGGATTACACACACAAAAGTCAAAAAGAAGAAATTCCGCCAATTTCAGCGCCTTACATGATTGGTGCCATTGCCGAAAAAATGATTTTACCTTAAGATATGTTAGAGATGGAAGATAACACAAGCACAACTTTACAAAGTAGCACAGTTACAATTAATTTGCAACAACTTACCTTGCCATGCCAATTGTTGAGCGCCAGTAGTTGTGCATATGATATTGAGAATAAATCTGGCATCTACCCAAAACCTTTTTCTAACCCAAACTCGGCAAAGGCAATTGGTTGGCACGAAAATATACCCACAGTTGTTGTAGGAGGAATTGATAACGTTAATGCCGCATTGGTAGGAGTGATACAAAATTTAAACGTGCAAGGTAAGCCTACTTCTTCTATTGTTATTGCTTTTCAAGGTACTTTGGCCGCTAACAATGTTAGAGGCATTATTGATTGGATGACAGATTTTTTTGCCAAGCCTGTTCCTTTTCTATTGGCTAAAGAAGGGGCAATGGTGCACGAAGGACTTTACTATTCGGTAAATAGTATTTTGCCAAAGCTTAAACACGTGATAGATGATTTAAAACAAAAACATGCGGGTAACGATTTACCCATTTATATTACTGGTCATAGTAAAGGTGGCGGTATGGCAAGTATTTGCGCCGCTATGTTGGCAGCCGATTATAAGATAAAAGGTGTTTACACTTTTGCGTCGCCAATGATAGGCAATGCAGGCTTTGTAGCTAATTTTCCGACACAAATACCGGTCATCCGTTTCGAAAATTATTTAGACATTGTTCCCTTTTGTGCGCCCTCTGAGGCCTTTGTGCGTAGTTTATTAATTGCTGCGCTTAATTACCCGGAGTTTGCAGAGGATTTAAAAGTGTTTATAGACATCATTCAATTATCGGGAGATAAAAATGGTGCTTGGGGATATGTGCCTTTGGGGCAATTACATTACATTAAAAAAAATGGTACACTAGAAATCATTAGCTATCCGCCTTATGCCCCTAACGAAAGCGCTTTAGAAATTGCCTATACCCTGGCAAGCGGCGAAAGTGGTTTTAAGCGGGTAGCAGCTGCGCATGCCCATGGTTGCAGTAGTTTAGTAAACACTGTTTTTGTACCCGGTTACCAGAACAGTGTTTGCAAAAACTCAGGTTTGTGTAAATAAAAAACATTAAACACAGAACAAAAAAATACAATTTGGCGTTTTGTATAAAAAGTAAATTCTAATTACCTTCCGTTTTACTCGATATTTTGCAGAAAAACCAAGTAGAAATACCTACTCTTCATATTATGGTTTCGTTACAATTTTACTTGCAAAGTAAGTTTTAATTATACTGAATGCTGATCGTTTATAAAGAATTATTGCAAATAACCTTTAAGTACAGCGTTTGTAAATTTTATGTTAGGCTAATGTATGTTTAATAATTTTTGTCTTTTACTTGCTCTACTTGGTTTTTGTAAGTAAAACTACTTGGTTAGATTGCGTAATTCTACGTGTTTTTATTTTTTAAACAATGTAGTATGTTTGGCTATATAAGGTTAAAAGAAATAACACTTTAAAGAGCCATTTGTAAATTAAAAATAAAGTAACACTCATAATTTATGCTAGCAAAAATAAATTTACCCTGCCAGTTATTAAATGCCTGTGCCTGCACTTACGATATTGTAGATAATACAAAAACTTACAATCCTGAATCTCTTTATGCAGATACAATTGGCTGGGGCTTAGGACCCGGAGCACCAACTGTAATTACGGGTCAAAACGAAAAGTATTATGATGCCGCTTTGGTTGGCATTGTTCAAAATTTACATGTGAATAATACAGTTGCTCCAGGCATTGTTATTGCTTTTCAGGGAACAATAAGTGTTACAACACCCGGAGGGTTAAAAGATTGGATGACAGATTTTGATGCTACGCCTGTTCCTTTCATAGAAGGCAAGACCGGCGATCTGGTGCACAAAGGCATTTACGATTCGGTAAAAAGTATACTATCACAAATATTACAAGCGCTTAGTACATTACAAAATGCCAACAATTCATTACCAATTTTTGTAACCGGGCATAGTAAAGGGGGTGGTATGGCACCAATAGCAGCAGCTATTTTAATAAACAAATACAAGTATGTAATTCAAGAGGTGTATACGTTTGCCGCACCAATGATAGGCAATGCAAGTTTTGGGGCTAATTTTCCATTAAATAAGCCCGTACAACGTTTTGAAAATTATATTGACATCATTCCCTTTTTAATGCCTAACGATACTTTTATAAGTACGTTAAGAACTGCGGCAAATAATGCTACTCCTATCCATAAAGTTGAAATGGATTTGTTTATTGATTTTTTATTAACTGTGCGCAATAAATTTAGTGCCACAGGTTATGTGCCTTTGGGGAATTTAAATTTTATTAATGAGAACAGAACCATAACGGTTACCTCATTTCCCCCTAACACACCTAACCCAAGTGCAATTGATTTGGCAAGTAAATTAGCAAGCGGTTTACCGGGCTTTGTAATTGTGGGCAATGCCCACAGTCATGCTTGTGGCAGTAAAGTAACAACAAATGGTATTAATTATTTTATGGGCTATATGGGCGGCGTTGCTAATCACATGGGCTTGTGTAAATAAAATTTTATAAAAACGGAGTTAACCGAAATCAAATTAAGACATATATAAACTAAAACCTATGACAACAGAACAAAAACAATTAAATTTAGAAGTACCTGCAATTACTTTACCGGCCGATCAATATGCGCATCCCGGAGCACCTACCGAGTGGTGGTGGCATGTTGGTACCTTGGTTGCAGATAACGGACGTAAGTTTGGTTTTGAAATTAATGCAGCTATGATGTTTGGTGGAGCATTTATTCAAATTGAAATTACAGATGTACAAAATCAATGTAATTATCAAAATGTAAGTTTTTTGGGTGAGTGCCCAAGTAATTGGGCCGAGAGCGACCCAACAAAACCGTGGTACGTTAAATTATCAGGCGTGCAAGCAACAGTAAATATGCAGGCTATTGGTGGCAATCCTTTAAATATGAATGTTACTGCTTCTTTTATTGATGCAACCACGGGTAGCCAATGCAGTTTTTATTTAAACTTAAATCAACAAGGAGCACCATTGTTGGTTTGGGGTACAGGTGTTGAACAGGTTAACCCAAGTGCGCCCACGCCTTTGCAACAAAATAATTACTATTACTCTTTAACCAATTTAGCAGCCAGCGGGCACATTACTATTGGCGGCAGTGCTTATACAATTACAGGAACTACTTGGATGGATCACGAGTATGGAGCCTTTCCGCAAGGCACACCAGGGCAACCGGTAATTTGGATGTTGCAGGATATGCAATTAAGCCACGGCTTGCACCTAAGCAATTTTACAAAATTTGGTGTGAAACCTCAATTAAACGTACCGATAGAATCGTATGCTACTATGCTTTATAATGGCGAAAGTACCTTTGTAGAAACCACTACAATACCTATGGGACCAACCTATGTAAGCAAAAAAGGTGTAACGTATTACATGACGTATAAAATACTCTTAAAAAATTCATCCATAAGTTTTGTAGTAAACAGCTCTTACCCCAACCAGGTATTTGTAGACCCATCTGCAGCCGATGTATACGAAGGAGTAGCCACTGCCGAAATGCTTATGACTTTGCACCTAAGCCCGGTTAAACAAAAAGAAATTGTAATAGCCTCGGGCCCGGCGTGGATTGAACAAAACTTAGGATAAAATAAATAATAAAACTTATGAGAACAGAAATTATTTCTAACGGCTTTTTTAAAGCCAAAGCATACGCCGGCACATATGTAGTCGTTTTGGCGTGGGATGTTGATAATTCGGACAATTCACTTATCAAAGATCTTCTAGGTTTTGCAATCGAAAGGGCAGAAGTTGAGGGGGATGTTGAAATTGAAAAATACCCGATGAAGGGCATTAAGCGATTTAAAGATAAGGATAAAGGTCTTGCGCCCGGCACACCCGTTTCTACTTTTGAACACCCCGTACAGACCTTTCAATGGTGCGATTATACGGCTAAAGAAAACAAAGAATATATATACACGATAACGCCACTGTATGGAACTCCAAAAAACCTAAAATCAAATAATGAAAATAAAATTTCACTAAAAGTTAAAACTGAAGCGGTTATTGGAGCTCAACACAATGGTACTATTAAGCATGACATTTTTTTTAACAGAGGTGTTATTGGTTCTCAGGCATATGCAAGAGAATTTGGAAATGCTGAACCTAACCGCGAAGCCCCAGAATCAAGCGAAATGAAATGGTTGTCAAGGGGCTTATTTGAAGCGTTATCTGATTTTATTGGGATGGCAAAAAATGAAAACTTCGGTTTAAGAGCTGCTTTTTATGAGTTTCATTATTTACCAATAGCAATGAGTTTTGCAAAATCTGTTGAAGCAGGTGCAGATGTTAAAATTGTTTACGATGCAGAAAGTTCTTACAAAGAAGAAAATAAAAAAACCATTGATAAAGCTGGCCTTAGCGAAGCGGGTATAACAATTCCCAGAACTGTTTCTGAAGGAATCAGGCATAATAAATTTATTGTACTTCTCGAAAACGAAAAACCTATTGCTGTATGGACCGGTTCTACAAACATATCGGCAGGCGGCATTTTTGGACATTCTAATGTGGGCCACATAATATGGGATAAAGATATTGCAGAACAATATCACGACTATTGGAAAAGATTATCCGAAAATTTAACTTCAACTAAAATCAGACCGCTAAATAAAGAAGCAACTCCAACTCCGGCCAAGAAACCTAAAAAAAACAGTATTACACCTCTTTTTAGCCCTAGGGATGGAAAAGAAGAAAATGAAACATTAGAATGGTACGCCAAACTAATGGATAGCGCTGAGAAAATTATGTGTATTACTTTAGCTTTTAATTTAGATGAGGCTTTTCAAAATGTTATTAAAAAAGAAAACGATGTTTTAAGATACATCGTTAAAGATGATAATTTGGGCGCCAATGAAGATATTGGCACAGACAAAGATGTGATATTTGCCTCCGGTGGTTATTTCGGAAAAAATTCATTGTTTAATTTTTTGCAAGAAAGGGATAATCCATTAAATACCAACGATTATATACACAATAAGTTTATGCTTGTTGACCCATTGAGTAACGACCCCATTGTTGTTACAGGATCCGCCAATTTTAGCCGGCCATCCCAAAGAATAAACGATGAAAATATGGTTGTAATAAGAGGAAATACCAGGGTTTCTGATATTTATTTTGGTGAATTTTTGAGAATATTTGATCATCATTACGCACGGTACATTAGCCGTAAACTACAGCAAGAAAACAAAAACGACCCAAATGCAGGTTACTTAAAGACAGACAATAGCTGGACAAAATTACATTTCGACACTAACAGTTATAAATATAAAAGAAAAAAATACTTTATAAACTCCTGAAAAAATAACGGAGCTAACCGAAAATCTAATAATGAATACGTATAAAAAAACAAATGGAACCAATTAAAGGAATTAAAGACGAGCTTTTAAGATTATTGGAAGAAGCAGAAGAAGAATATCTTAATTGGTATACTTCAAGAAGCACTTATAGTAAATGGCTTTGGCACATTTTACTAATATTGGCAATATTGCCTGGTTTTATAACAGGCGTAATAGCTGCATATGGTGAAAAAAGTATTTTTAATAGAGATTGGTTGGTTTGGTTACCAATAGGTGGTTCCTTTGCAGGAACTTTATTAACGCAATTCAAAATTTACGACGTCTGGAAAATTCGTGAGGATGGTCGTATTGCATTTGAAGGCTTTATAAATTTAATACGTGGTCGAATAAGTTTAGTTAATACGCCGGATGAACTTGGAAAAATTTATTTCGACTTACAACAAGGGATTAACGACATTGAAACGGATGCCCTTCAAAAATTCTTTATACTATCAAGCTCAGAATTTGTGGCAAAGTTTCAAAAAGTAACACCTTGATTAATTTACAATAATGAAAAAGAATAATTTATTAGCATTAGTTTTAGCTTGTTTGGTATTCCTAATACAGGGACAATCTCTGCAAATTGATAGGGATGACTTCGAAACGGTTTTCACAGAACATGAACAAAAAATATTTGGTGAAGTTCCATCGGATATAGAAGATATTAATAATAATCTTAAATCTTTAGAAAGGTTTAAAGGATACGAAAAAAATAATTTTAAAAATTTCCAAGAGACGATTTTGCTTTTATCTGAGCCGCCAAAATTAGATACTTTGTATATAAGAAACGAAATACGAGAAATTGAAAAGTTTGCCAAAAATTCAAGGCCTCAAAATTACTCAGAGATATTCTATCGCAATCAATCTTTGATAAGACACCTAACGTTTTCATCCCAATTTTATTGGCTCAGGGACGCTCTATTTTATTCTTACACTAAACAAAAAGAGAACAAACCAATAGAAATTTCATCATTTATTAGCGAAACAAGGTCAAAAGAAGAAAGAATTCGCGAAGAGTTTTTTAATGGTATTAATATACAAAACGTTGATTATGGTGATTATGGGTACAGATTTACGTCAGATACAATAGATAAACAAATAATTGAATCATTAATAAAGGATTTAGACAGGTTAAAAAAAGTAAATTTTATACTACTTAATAAAGCTTACAAAGAATTATATGAGGCTTCAAAAATGTATCTCACCAACAAAAAAAGTGATATAGAATTAAGGCTCACAAAAATCGATCAGTTCATTAAGGAACATAAAAAAGTCAGGAAGGAAAGAAACCAGGATATTAATGAATGGGGAATTCAAAGAGGCCTGCCTTGGTATTGCGGAACTGTTGTTATTCTTTTTTTAGTTACTGTATTTAGTCGTAATGGTTTGCGTAGAAACAGATTTGATAACAAGAATAATGCAGATGCAGGTAATCAGGAGCATCTCTCAAAAGTCCTCCTTGAAGTTATTACTGTCCTGCTATTAACATTAACTATTCTTATTCTCGGCCTTACCAATATCTTAAAGGAGAATGTCCTTGGTACTTTAATCGGAGGTATTGCTGCGTATATTCTTAATCGATCAAGAAACATGCAAGATGAGCAAACAAAAATCACTAAGGCTAATCCAAACGGAATTGTAACTAAATTAAATACAGATAAAAGCAATGAAAACCTATAAACTTTAAAAAATAATAAACTAAAAACGGAGCTAACCGAAAATCCGATAAAGAGTAGGTGAAAAAATAGCAAATGAATCTTATAAAACAAATAACAACAATTCTATTATGTCTCTTTTTTATTAATAATTTCTCACAAGAAAAGGAAAGAAAAACCAGTTATATTGAGATTGATATAAAGAAACCGGAGACATGGGACAAAGGGGCTTGTGACAGCATAACTATTATTAATAAGGATAGAGGATTTAAGTCTATCATTAAAAACGAATTTACAAAAGTAGTAAATGGTTCATCAGACCTTAATATTGGATCTTTTGCTTCCCTAGATGTAACGAAAGCAACGGGTGTTTTTAAATATACTTCGGCCGATAATAATGGAAATTTATATACACTTGGCGCTACTGGCGGTATAGATGAAGGTGTTTTTAATCTTTTCACCGATAAAAAACCTAATTCAAACATGGATATTAATTTTACCGGACATTTTCTTAATGTTATTAAACAAATTGGATTTAGTGCTAAAGAATGTAACGAAGCTTTACTAGCAATAAGAAAAGAACGAAAAAGAATAAATGCCCTAATGATTGAAGCAAGAATAAAAGTTAAACTTGATTCTGCCTTAAATAAATTGGCTGTGGACTGTAGAAATGACCCATGTCCCACTATACCTTATGATAGAAAAGGGCTGGCAGATACAAATTTTATAAAATTACTTCAGTGTGGAAAAAATGCTTGTGTCTCACAAGCTGATTCTCTTCGCTATGAATATAATCTTGCATTGCACGAACTTGCAAAACAAAAACTTGAATCCAAATTGGATAGTCTGCATAAGGTTTTGGAAAAAAAGGAAAAAGAACTAGCAAAACTTAATGTGAAAACTCTTAAAATGAGGTGGTTATCACTAGGTGGTTCTTATAAAAATAATAGTTTTAAACTGCTTAATGAGACTGATAGTGTTATTAAAACCCAATTAACAAAACAAATAGGCAACGTTTTTTCTTTAAATTTGGCGTATAATTTCTATCGTTGGCAGTCTTTAGGTTTTTCGACTTACTTTAATATAAATGCTTCCATTAAAGCTTCAGATAATTTTGATGATTTGAGTAAAAAAGATATTACTGATACATACAAATTAAACAACGGTAATGTAACTAGAGAATATAATACTAAAACTACGGCATATTCTGGAATTTATAAATCATCTTTTCTAGCTTTGAACTTTGCCTCTAATTTATATCTTTTTTTATTTAAAAATAAAGCAGCCATACATTTATGGGGGGATGTAAATTTTGACTCGAAAAATGAATTTGATCTAGATTTTGAAAGACCTATTTATGATGCGTCTATTGGACTTTTACTTTGTCCTATTGATGCAAAAGATAAAAGTCAAAGAAGTATTCAAAATGTTGAACTTTTCATAAAACTTAAAGATGTTTTTAATGGTTTTCAAAATATAAATAATTATGATAAAACTATAGTTGGTTTAAGATTTACAACTCCTATTAACTTTAAATAAAATAAATTATGACAAAAGAAATAACAAATTCTACCAAACTCTTCCTCTCTAATGAAAAGTACCAATTTATATGTAATACATGTGGCGACAAAGCAGAAGTGACCAATAACTGGACTATAGCTCAAAACGAAGCGTCCAGTCACAAAAAAACAAACCCTAATCATGATGTAGATATAATAATACTACACGAAATTATTAGTCGAAATAATTTTAGAACAGAGGAATAAGGATAAAATATTTTGTTAATTTCTTACTGATTATTTGTTGACTATTGTTATAAATTTAGTTTTAGTTTATATAATATTATAAGGAATAAACAAACAAAAATTAATACCATGTAATAAATAAAACAAATTTTATGAGAGAATTTTATTGAATCTCGCATTAAAAAGGAGTATAAAAGAATTCCCCTTTCCTCCCTAAAATCCCTATATTTTAAAAAAAAAATTTAAATACGGAGCATGCCAAAAATCCGATAAAGAGTAGGCACAAAAAAAACAGTTATGTCATTAGTATCAAGAAAAGAATTTGAACGTTTGTACTCAGCAGAGTTATTGCCGGCATCCGGCGAAAATTATTCAATTGGCGATATTTGGGATTGGGAGGGACTTATTAACCAAAAGTTGGTGTTTAGGTTTGAGAGCGTTACCGACGTAGTTATGAACGAGGAGTTAAAACAAAAACTTAAAAACATACCCCTGGTGCAGGGTAATTTACCGGAGGTTGACATGACCTCTGACATTAAAATTGATGCCGGTGCCGCCATACCTGTTTTAAAAGACATTAATGTGGGCAATAATTTAGATGTGAAAAGCATTGTAAAATTTAGTTTTGGCAATGTAATGAGCAAAAATATTTTAGACTACCGCATGGATTTTAACAGAGAACTGGAAAAACTGAAAAACCAAAATTTTGACAAGTACAAAGAAAAAATACGCAATTACGAAGTAGTAATGCAGTATTGGTATGCGGGCAGTGTAAATTTGGTGGTAGACAAAACCGTGGGCGATACCGCCAATATAAAAGCAAAAATACAGGGCATGGGGCTGGAATTTAAAAGCGATGTAACAACCGATAATAAAGAAACCATAAGCATAAAAACCTCTAAAGCACCGTTTGCAGCACAGTTTATGAAAGGCAGGGATTTGTAACAAACAATTTTAAGTAAGTACAAACGCTTACAAACGGATATGTGGCGCCTAGCGACTAGTTAGCGGTCACCTTATAAAGACAATGCAAGAAACGAACGACATATTAAACCTTAAAGTTTCCTTCCAAGAAAATACTTGGACAGATGTTTCTTTAATTGAGCCAACAATTAAAAACGTTTTAGATTCTCAGAAATCTGACAAATACAAACAGCAGGTAACAAATTTAAGAACCAACCTTGACAAAGGAAATACAGACTATTATAACGAGAATAAAAAGCGTTTACCGGCAGTTACGTTTAGTGCAACTTTTAATTCAAGCAGGACAAGGGAAAACGTAAAATATTACAATAGTCTCATTGTTCTGGACATTGACAAACTTAATCCTGAACAAATTGAAATCTGCTACAAGCAGCTTCTTCAAGACGATTTTGTTTTTTCTTTTTGGCGTTCACCATCAAATAAAGGCTTTAAGGGACTTGTTCAGTTAGAATTTATAGACATTTCTGACGAAATAGACCTTGACACAAAACACAAAAGTGCCTTTAAGAAATTATCAAACTATTTTCAGAATACATACAATTTAGAACTTGACAAAAGCGGAAGCGACATTAGTCGCTTGTGTTTTCTTTCTTACGACACTGAACTCGTAAGAAAAGAAACATCTAAAAAGTTTCAAGTTTCAAATGATGACATCAAGGCAATTGCACCGAAAACAAATAACGGAAGGACAAGAAAAATTAAGTTTGTGAGCAACAGAGATGCTTTATTCAATCCATTAGAAAGAAACAACCAATATGATAGAAAATTGATGACGGATATTATTCGTTATTTAACAAATAAAAACTTGTCAATTACTTTTTCTTATTCTGAATGGTGTAGAGTTGCTATGGCGATAGCTAATACATTCACTTACGATATTGGGCTAAATTATTTTACAAAATTGAGTAAATTGGACGGAGCAAAATTCAATGAAATTCATTGCACGAATTTTTTAATTAATTGCTACGAAACAAAAAATGGTAATGTAACTTTTGCAAGTATAATTCACTTAGTAAATCAAAAAGGATATAAAACAAAACAACAAAAAATAAAGGAAGGGGTTCTGAAGGTGGAGAGTTAAATCTTCGCAAGTATCACTGTCATCAACGGTTAAGCACAACCCGACAGCTTAAAAAGTGCACGACATTATATGTCAGTATCTTTGTCAATATGCGAGCAATCGCTTTACAGGAACCCTTTCCTTTTTTTATTATGAGAACATTTGAAAGTTATTTTAGCGAAAATGAAATCTTGAAATTAGTTTGCAAGGTTCGTGTTAAACTTGCTAAGAACAAGTCCAAGAAGCATTTATTGCATTTGTTAACTTCAAACCCTGCTTTCAATTATCACGTTAAATTCAACTCTGAACCCGAAAACGATTTTGAACAAAATCAAAAAGAACTTTCGGAGTTTTTATTGTCAATTTTGCCCCCAAGAAAAAAATGGTTGAAATTGGGCGAAGATTCAAGAAGAAAGCCCAACAGTAAAAATGAATTTCTTACTTCAAACGACAAAAATTATTATAGCCTATTAAAAACGATAAAAGCAGAAAGTAAAAAAGCTGTTAAAGCTAATTGGTATATCAACTTACAGAAATTTATAAACGACATTATTGTTGTTTCTAAAGGCAATGAATACGAAGTTTCAAAACCAATCATTTTCCCAAAACTAAAAGATAAAATAAAACAAGAAGGGAAAAATGAATGTAGACCTATTTGCATTTACAGTTTGAAAGACCGTATTATTTTAAGCCTGACAAATAAATTTTTGACAAGAGTTTTTGATGAGCAATTTCAAGATAGTTCTTATGCGTTTAGAGCAAAGAGAAATTCACAAGGGAACATTATCTCGCATCACGATTGTATTGTCGGCATTGGAAATTATAGAAACGCAAATGCAAACAGCAAATTATTTGTAGCAGAATGTGATATGAAAAAATTTTATGACACAGTAAATCATAAAATTGCTTGGCATTTGTTTCAATCTTTGTCAGAAACAGCAAAAGCAACTTACGCAGAACTCAATTTTGAATCGCCAATCAAAATATTTAATAGTTACTTAAACAGCTTTGCTTTTAACATTGATATTCCAAAAGAAACAGACACTGCATATTGGACATCATATAAAATTCCAAATGGTTTTTTTGGTTGGATTGACGAAGCAACTATAAATATTCACTATACTGATATTTGTGTCGAAAGAATAGGAATTCCACAAGGCGGAGCACTTTCGGGGCTAATTGCAAACATCTATCTAAATCAAGCCGACATAGAATTGAAAAAAATCGATGTGTTTTATCAGCGTTTTTGTGATGATATGATAATTATTGCCAAAGATTTTTACACTTGCGATACAGCAAAAAATGCTTATGAAGTTGAGTTGAAAAAATTAAAATTGTTTCCTCACAAATTCAAAAGCACCAACGAATTAAAAGAGACAACTATTGGAAAAACAAAACTATCAAAGTTTTGGGAAGGAAAATCAAAAGGACCTTACAAATGGGGAAAAGTTGAAGACAATGCTTTCCCTTGGATTGGTTTTGTTGGCTATGAAATGGATTATTTAGGAAACATTCGTGTTCGCAAAAAATCATTGTTAAAAGAACTTGCTAAACAAAAAACGATAATTCGTGAAATCAAGAATGCTGTAAAAGAAGGAATGCGAAAACCTAAAGGGACAGCGACTGAATCTGCAATAAACAGACTTATTGGAATGTCAGTTGGCAGAATTGGGCTTGACAATTTTGACGAAGTATCAACTGATATGTGTTGGAAAAACGGGTTTAGAGAATTGACAGTAAACAAGCATTCAAAAGGACAAATAAAGCAATTGGACAGAAATCGAAGTAAACACTATTACAAGTTACTCAAAGAATTAGAAGAACCGGAATTAGAGTTTGACGAAGACGAAGAGAATGAAAAAAGAAAATATGTAAAGTATGACAAACCTTTTAGTTACTATCATCAAATCATTGAACGACAAAGAAAGGCGAACCGCTAACAGCACCTACAAGAAATTGGCGGTTCAGTGGTTAAATGAAGCATTGTGCTTCGTATCAAGTTCAGTACTGGCAGACAGTTTAGTGCTTCGAAATCGCCAATTTCTTGTAGCTGCAAACCGTTATTAAAAATTAACATAAGTAATATGGATTCAACTAACAAAGAACTTCCCCTTACTTCAAAAACTTATTTTTTAAAACAGGGGCAAAGCATAAGCAAGCTATATGCTTTAATAAATCATAACGTGTTAACACATCGCTTAAAAAAATGGTTTTCTGTATTAATAGAGCTAATTTTATATGTTTTGTTTTTATTGGGGGTTTCAATCAGTATTACTATTCCAACCAATATTAACTTATTTATAGCAGGTAACGATGATACCAGTTTAACCGGTACTATTAACAATGAAGATTTTTATATTGTGATGTTATGTATCAAATTAGTTATTTTTCTCATTTCGTTACCTATTTTGTTTTTTGCAATTGTTTTGATGCGTAACCGAAAAAAAAACAATTTAATACATAAAGTATTTTCAGAAGTAAAGGAAATGAAAGAAACATTTAATAAGGCATTAACAGATTTAAATTTATAACTCATTAATTGGAGATAATGGCATTAGCCCTGCTGCAGAAGGTATTTTAATTAAGAACAAAATGGAGTAACCCAAAAAGCCATAAAATGAGTAGGGGGCGATAACCGAAAAGCCAAAAGAGTAGGATTAAAACAAAAATTATTATGGCTCATTTAAATTTAATTGCAACTGGAAAAAGTATCGAATTACAAATAGATGTTTACGATTGGACATCATTTGAAGTTAACGAACAATCTGTTCAACCTGGAGGGTCAATCACCGTTGACTCTTGCGCAACGTTTACCGGTGTGTATAAGGCCGGCACTCCTGCTTATCCGTGGACGTTTATGACGTTTATTAATTTTGGATTAAGTAATAGTCACGTTTGGGTGGCAGTTGTACAATTTACAAAAGTTGATGGCGGGTGCCAAGTAAGTGGAAATATTAATTATGCAAACGAAAGCAGCAATTTTAATATAAACCAATTAGTCGCCACACTTCAAGCAACCCAACCACAGACATCGGTTCCGTTTACTGTTAATACTGCAGGTACAACCACAAATCCGGCTGGTTCGCAAACTTTCAGTGCCAATGGGCTTACCGGCTCTTTTGTTGCTAATGTTCAATCAAGGTAACAACCAACTACTTTTAATTTTAAACAACATCTACTATTTGTAGATAAAAACGAAAAGGAATAATTCCAAAAGTTTAAAAATAAAAATATGGCTTCAACAATCAAGTTCCGCAGGATTTGTAATCCTGCGGGTACATGTCTTTAACCATAAGTCGCCACCCAATTTTCAGTTTACAGCCTTATCCTTTTTCTTCTTCACAAAAAAATGTCGTCCTCTACCTTTCATGCGTAGTAAACAAATTATGCCGTAAATTAGTGTAAGATAAAACATGCACACTTTGGCTAAATTATTATTTCTGCTATTGTTTAGCCCTTTTGCCCTAAACGCTCAAATCGAGGAAACTATGCCCGGTAGCGGAGAGTTGAGCATGACCTTTCCCAGTATTTATTTTAAACACAATTCTACCGAGTATGCGGTAATGCCTTATAGTGTAGATTCTTGTTTTAAAAGTATTGCTCACCGTTTCGAAGCCAGCGTGAATAGTTTGGTTATTTGGCGCGACAGTATAGAAACGGAAGCCCTTACAGAAAAACGCATTAAAAAATTAAAAGTCGCTTTACGCAAATATAAATCCCTTAAGGAAATTAATATCCATTCGATGGGCAACGAACAAAAAATTTCGCGATACACAATTAACAAACCCGAGAACACAGAACAAAAACACTATTTGTTAACCCTGAACAGTGTATTGGATGTTTCTAAAACTATCATTCCTGCCAAAAACAATAAACGAGAACTAAACCATTTAGAGCGTCCTCGTATAACCTGCTGGAGTTGTTGGATACACGGCTTTCATCTTAAAACCCGATGGAAGCTGCGTAAAGTTTTAAAACAAGCCAAACGAAACCGAAAGGCGCAGCAAGGGAAGTAATTGGGTTTTTTGAGCGTTGGCCATGGCACTTCGTGGGACGCAGAGTTGATTTTAAAAAAGACGTCAAATATGTAATACCCAGTAAGAGATTACACGCTTCTTTTGTTAAAGAATTTAAAAAACACACATTTTATCTGTAACATATTTATGTTTTCGTCGTTATACTATCAAAAAGGGGGTAACTATGAAAAAATATCATACTTTTCTAATCTTATTTTTTATTGCTTCAACACTCGTTGGGCAAAAAGTAAAAATTGAAGACTTACTTTTAATAAAGCCTATTTATACCCAAAAACTTAATGCAGCCAACTTGACGAATAATACCGTGCAGTTAAAAATGGACTTTAATTCTCCGGTTATTTTAAATGCCTCTAGTGCCAATCCCCTAAAGAATTTAAGTATTTTAAAAGTGGAATTGTATTATACGGCATTTCAAGTTTCAGAACGATTTAGTCAACCAAAACTAAACAAAGAAAGGTTGGAAAATTTAAAAAGTATTTTTCCCGAATTGTTTGATCAATCTTACACAACATGGGAGTTTAAGGCGCAAAACGATTGTAAAGAGGAGCAGACAGCCCGCAGTTATTTTCATGGATTTGTTATAACATACATACCAAGGCCAACTGCAGAGGATACAAAAAAGGAAATAACCAAAATAAATGCCATTTTAAAATCCGATTCATTAGGTTTTGATTCTGTTTACAATGATTACTTTCCAAGAATAAAGAATAAAAAAATCAAAACAGGATTTTACATTCCTGTATCAAAGCGAAAAAGAGAAATGGGAATAGTTTACACTAAAAAAAGTGTTTTTAATAGAAAACCGCAATACGTTAATAAGGTTGATACTTTAGGACCAGGTAAAGAATATCATAAATTTGTTGAAGGTAAAGATGCTTTGGCATTTGTAAAACGAAATGTAAAGGACTCAACTGTTTTTAGTGTTTTAAGAAGACAGAATAAATGGAGAGAAGTGGCATTTGTGTGCGATGTTACAGGAAGCATGTCGCCATACACTACTCAGTTGTTGGTTTGGTATAAATTAAATTGTATGTCGAACACAATAAATTATTTTACTTTTTTTAACGATGGCGATAATAAGGAGGATAGAAAAAAGAAAATTGGAAACACGGGTGGGATTTATAATGTAGAGGCAGTTCGTTACGACGATGTGGAAGCTGGCATACAAAAGGCAATGATGGCTGGAAGTGGTGGAGATGGACCTGAAAATAATTGCGAGGCTTTATTAGAAACAATTAAACACAAGCCTGATGCAAAAGAATATGTAATGGTGGCTGATAATTTTGCGAATGTTAAAGATATTAAGTTGATGAGTGAAATTAATAAACCTATACATATTATTATTTGTGGTATGGGTAATGCTATTGTAAATACCGATTATTTAGATTTAGCCAGAGCAACAAAAGGAAGCATACATAGTATTGAACAAGATATTGATAATTTGATGTCATTAAACGAAGGACAAACAATAACCTTTAACGGAATAAAATACATTTTACACAAAGGGAGATTTCACAAACTGACGGGTATGTAATTTTCATTGTTTCTTTAACTGTCATTAAAATTGCATTTTTTTACGGTTCTTTTCACAATTAATTGTATTATATTAGTTGTGTAAATTCCATGCGCCAACAAAAAACATACCAACTATTATTTTGTGTAATGTGTTTTTTTACGGTAAAAAGTTTTAGTCAAACTTCATCAAAAAAATTAGCAAACATTAATGCGTTTAACTCCATTTTAGGGAACTATTTTTACGTAGATGCCAATTTAAGTATTTTACCTAGATGCACAAACAATGATATAAGTTTTGATACCTTATATGCACTTATAAAAAATAATTTTAACACCAATTTTAATTACAATCTCGAGAGCAGGCAGGAACTTAAAAGCCCATCGTCCAACGTTATTACTTTAAATTTAAAGTTTGATAAAAACGGCTGTTGTATTAATGAAACCCGCCGCACCTTTAAAAAGGATAAAAATAAAACCTATTTTGTGTTTTCGCGCAAACAAATCGATTCTGTTTTTTGGCGTACAAAAAATTATTCTGCCATCACCAATGGTGAACAATTTAATGAGTTATTGACTTTGGATGAGAATGGAAGAAATTTATCATTGTTGGCAGACCAAATTAATGATACAGTTAATAAATTAAACATTAGTAATATCGTTTTTTTTGTGCATGGCTACAATGTGCCTCATAGCCTGGCACAGCTACAGGGTAATCAATTAATTTCTACGCTTGCACAATTACATCCTGATAAAAAATATTTATTTATACGTGTGTTTTGGGATGGGGGCGACCGTAAAAAATTTAGTGTTCGTTACAAGAAAAACAAAACCGGCGAATTAAAATTAAAATGTTTTACCTATAAAAACACCATTAGTTTAACTAACGGCTTAAAGTTTGGTGAAAAACGCAAACAAGCAAGTGATTATGGTATTTCACTCAGACGCTTACTAGTGCTGTTGCAACAATACGATGCTTTAAAAAGTAAGCAGTATTATATGGTAACGCATAGTCTTGGTGCTATTGTTGCTACCAGCAGTTTAATAAATAATGTCAACGATTTGTATGTTAAAAAAAAGTGGTTTAGAAATTATATTTATAATAACAATTTTCAAACGGATTCTTTAAATCTTAATACCATTGAAAAACGTGTAAAGAAGAACAAATGGTTAACTTCAAACAAAACAATAAATAATAACAATAGCTTAAAAAATTATTTAAAAATTGCCGCCATAAAACACATTCATTTACCCGACTTAAATGTAAAATTGTTTTTAAATGCACCAGCCATTGCAGGGGTAGATTTGTTTAAACATGCCGATTTAGAAAAAAATTACCATTACAACATCGGGCATAATATTTTTGATCCCATTTTAGCAAAACGTTTTTTGTTTCAAAATGTCATGTTATCGGGTTATTTTTCGCAGCTATTTGGAACAACATCACTTGGGCTGAATTACAATAACGAAGTGGGTATGACACAGTTTGTTTTAAGTAAAAAAGCTAAAAGCTTTAAACAAAAATATCCATCAAAGGAGGTTCATTTTAAATTAAGTGCTTTTCAAACAAGCGATGTATTTGATCATGATTTGTTTACTTATTCAAAAAATCCATTATTTTTAAAAGCGTTTCAATCCTATTTTGAATAAACTGAAATACATAATTATTGTTTTTATGCTTCTTAAGGCTCGTTTATTTTATGGGCAAGCAAATTTATCCTATAGCGATAAACAAAATTTAACCGCTAATTTCGAAAAGGGTAAACCACAATTTGGTTTTGGATTAACTCTAAAAGTTGATTTGGTAAAAAGTACCTTTGCTTATTTTCGTTTAAGTCTTACAGGTGGTGCAGGTATGCCAATTGGCAGAGATATTGGTATAGAACGAAATAATTTTTGTTTATATTATTTTGCCGAGTTAGATATTTTTAGAGGCGGTATGGGAGCTCCTGCTATGTCAATCGACAATCAAAAAATATTATTTGAATTACACCAATCATTTCTAACGGCAGTAGGTAGCACATTAAATTATGAACGGTACAACTACACCCGTCCTGTAATGCATTTTGTATCAAATTCGTCGCATCCTCTTTACGACCCATTTAATAGTTCTTTTACTATTGGAACTACTTTTGTAAATGGTCTAAACATTAAACGTTCGCAACGAGTGGGTATTGCAAGCATTGGTTACCACGGTTTTCAGTTAACGTATTTAAATGACGGACCTCCTTTTACTTCTGACTGGTTGCCTTATGGCGATGGTTTTGATAGGTGGTGGACAGGTAGTGGGCAAATAGGTATTTACAATGTCGATTATCCATTACTGCGAAGTATAGAAATTAAATACGATAAATTTACGGGTTTACAACCCTATGCTTATGAATTATCTACTTCGCTTCACTTGAAACATATTCCATACAAATCAAAAGAAATTCAGTTAAGTAACAGACAACGTATTGAAATAAGTGTGGCTACTGATAGAGGTATTGGTTTTAGTTATAATATTTATGATTTACCTTTGTTTGATATACAGCATTACATTCATCAAAGCAGTGGTTATAGTTTTCATAGTACACCATTAAAATGGAAAGGCTCTACCGGATTTTTTTATAACAATACGTTTTTAATACAGTAATCATGAAAAATATAGTAATACATATAATTATTTTTCTTTCTGTGGTTGCTGTAAAAGCTGGTAATCCCGATAAAATAGTAAAACTAAATCCTCAAGATTTATTTGTATTAATAGAATATAAACAGGTTCAATACGAGTATTTTGAAAACAACAGAGGCAAATTGCCTTCAGATATGAGTTTTTTGAATTATTACGTAGATATAAATGGTAAGGCAGATTCGTCATCACTGATAGATGTAAACTATTTGTATTTAAATGGTTATAACGAGAACAAAACTGAAGGCGAAGTATATTATTTAGTAACAAAAAAAAATCGCCCAATGAGTAACCGTAACTCAAATATTAGAAATGCTTCTACGGTGGATCATTTTTACGACATTGGCTCAATAATAAATGTGGTAATGGGCTATTGGAAAAAAGGGAAGGATAACAGAGTATTTATAGCTTTTAGAGACCAAACAAAAATATGGAATATGCGAAATTTTAGAATTTTTGGTGGATTAATTATTAAACAAAATATTTATATCACCACCACTATGAATACAAAGGATGATTACTTGTTTGATTATAATTTTAAACGGAACAAAGAGATTAAGGTAGAGTTGCCAATTCATTTAGACGATGTGTTTTATTCGGTAGATGTTGAAAATAAAGAGGACGCTAAATGTTTAAAAGAGATAACGCAAACCGAAAAAAATAAAGACAGTACATTTAAAGCAACTATTAAATACTGGCAATACGATAGTACTAATAAGAAAGATTTTAATGAAAGAGGGGTTTATTTAATGAATTATGATTCCTTAAATATTCAACTAATTAGTAAACGAAAGCATGGTGCTAAAAAACGGTTTTTATTTGTGGCTTATAAAAATTGTACACCTCAATATTCAAGTATTTCTGTTAAACGTTATAAAAATTATTTTAATGAGAATAATCAAAAAGAGTATTTATTTATACGGGTTATTGATCCTTACGATAATATAGCTGGCGATACTAAGAAAAAGGAGAAGTTAGTAGTGTTTAATGTACCTTATTCCGGAGAAAATTTAATTCCAAGAATTCTCAACTTCTTTAAAAAGAAAATAATAAATATGTAAATTTACTGTAATGGACTTTAAACTCAGACCTTGGAAAATTACAGACATTGATAGTTTGGTAGAAAACGCCAACAATCCTGAAATTTCAAAGTTTATGACCGATGCATTTCCTCATCCTTTTACGGCAGATGATGCGAAAAAATTTATTGAGTACGCCATGAGCCAGTATCCGGTTCATTTTTTTGCCATTGAAGTAAATGATTTTGCCGTTGGGGGCATTGGTGTTCATCCGCAATCAGACATTATGAAAAAAAATGCAGAATTAGGATATTGGTTAGGTCAAAATTATTGGGGGAAAGGAATTGTGTCAAGAGCCATAAACGATATGGTGGTTTACGCTTTTAGAACTTTTGATGTGACGCGGGTATACGCTAGGCCGTATAGTACAAATTTAAAATCGCAACACCTGTTGGAAAAAAATGGTTTTATTTTAGAGGCAAGAATAGAAAAGAACATTTTTAAAAACGGTGAGTTTTTGGATGAATTAATTTATGCCGTGCGAAAG
This sequence comes from Bacteroidota bacterium, assembly GCA_033763945.1. GTDB lineage: Bacteria > Bacteroidota > Bacteroidia > B-17B0 > Aurantibacillaceae > Aurantibacillus. Next base: position 173,660 of record JANRJN010000018.1, read on the forward strand.
CAATAACCCTGTCATTTCGAGTAGGATTTGCGTCTCTTTTCAAATCCGTATCGAGAAATGAGATGCACTTCTCGATACGCTTCGCTACTCGAAGTGACAAGTAAATCTCGATACGCTACGCTACTCGAAGTGACAAGTACGTTTCGATACACTTCGCTACTCAAAGTGACAAGTAATGTTAGAAGGTGAAAATATACGGCTTGCTTTAAAAAATAATTGCCCTGTCATTTCGAGTAGGATTTGCGTCTCTTTTCAAATCCGTATCGAGAAATGAGATGCACTTCTCGATACGCTCCGCTACTCGAAGTGACAAGTAAATCTCGATACGCTCCGCTACTCGAAGTGACAAATAATGTTAGAAGGTGAAAATATACGGCTTGCTTTAAAAAATAATAACCCTGTCATTTCGAGTAGGATTTGCGCCTCTTTTCAAATCCGTATCGAGAAATGAGATGCACTTCTCGATACGCTCCGCTACTCAAAGTGACAAGTAAATCTCGATACACTTCGATACTCGAAGTGACAAGTACGTTTCGATACACTTCGCTACTCAAAGTGATAAGGAAATTTAAAATTAAGGCCTATTCTTTTATATTAAATAAACAAGATTAAAACTATTAATAAATTACTTTTTTTTTTCTTTACAAAAACCACAATTTTATTACTTTTAATGGTTTATTGAACTATGAAAATTTCTTATAATTGGCTTAAAACCATAATAAATACAGACCTTTCTGCTCAAGAAGCAGCAGATTATTTAACCGCGTCAGGTCTTGAAGTAGAAGGTGTTGAAACGTTTGAATCTTTAAAAGGAGGCTTAAAAGGCCTTGTAGTTGGTCAGGTTTTAGAATGCTCTAAACACCCCGATGCAGACAAATTGAGTTTAACAAAAGTAGATGTTGGTACCGGCGAACCTCTTCAAATTGTATGTGGTGCGCCAAACGTTGCTGCTAATCAAAAGGTAATTGTAGCTTTGGTGGGTTGCATGTTGTATCCTTCAACCGGCGAGCCTTTTGAAATTAAAAAATCTAAAATACGTGGTGCAGTAAGCGAAGGTATGCTTTGCGCAGAAGACGAAATTGGTTTGGGAGCAAGCCATGCAGGGATTATGGTGTTGCCTGAAAATACACCGGTAGGGTTACCAGCCGCAGATTATTTTAAAATTGAAAACGATACAATTTTAGAGATTGGTTTAACCCCCAATCGTAGCGATGCTGCGTCGCATTTAGGCGTAGCCCGTGACTTAGCCGCTATTATCAATTCTAGAAATACAGAAAATTCGCTTCAGATCTCTATCAATGGTATGAAGCCTTTACCGGAAGCAACGAATTTGAACAAAGTGCAAGTAACAGTTCAAAATCCAGAAGCCTGTAAACGTTACTCCGGTATTGTAATTAGTGGTATTACGGTTAAAGCTAGTCCTGATTGGTTACAAAATCGCTTAAAAGCAATTGGTTTACGCCCCATAAACAACATTGTTGACATTACCAATTTTGTATTGCACGAAATGGGTCAGCCGCTTCACGCCTTTGATTTGGAAAAAATTCCAGGAAATAACATCATTGTTAGAACGGCGAATGAAGGTGAGAAATTTGTAACCTTAGATACTGTTGAACGAACTTTAACTGCAAGTGATTTGGTAATTTGTAATGAACTTGGTCCAATGTGTTTGGCCGGGGTATTTGGAGGATTGGAGAGTGGAGTAGGAGAGGGTACAACTTCCATCTTTTTAGAGAGTGCTTATTTTGATGCAGGCTTTGTGCGTAAAGCTTCTAAGCATCATGGATTAAAAACAGATGCGTCTTTTCGTTTTGAAAGAGGAACCGATCCAAACATTACGGTTGATGCGTTAACCCGCGCTGCAAATTTAATTTTTGAATTGGCAGGTGGTGTGTTAAGTATGGAAGTGTTGGATATTTATCCTGAAAAATTAGTGCCATATAAAGTTGCATTTTCTTATAATGACTGCGATGCTTTAATTGGTAAGGAAATTGAGAGAGCTACTATAAAATCAATATTAACCAATTTAGGAATTGAAATTGAAAACGAGGGGAACGATGCGTTGCTGTTAAATGTTCCTCGTTACAAAACCGATGTTACCCGTCAGGCCGATGTGATTGAAGAAGTCATGCGCATTTATGGTTACAACAATGTGGAAGTGAGTAAAGAGATTTCGTACACTGCTTTTAACGAAGCAAAAAATGTGGATATCATCGTTGAAAATAAAGTAGCAACTGCTTTAGAAGGTTTTGGTTTTAACGAAATAATGAGTCTGTCATTAACCAAAGAAACTTATTACCCTCAGGTAAATACTAATGTAAAAGTAGTAAATCCCTTAAGCAACGATTTAAATGTGTTGCGTGGCGATATGATTTACAGTGGCTTGGAAGCTATAGCATATAATAGCAATCGTAAAAATGCAGATTTAAAATTATTTGAAATTGGGAGAACTTATTCTCAAATTGAAAGTGAAACGTATAAATATGCCGAACAAAAGCACTTGACTGCATTTGTAACCGGAAATGTCTTCTCAGAAAATCCTTTTGGATTAAATCAAAAGACCGATTTAAATTATTTAAAAACTGCAGTAATTAATGTGTTAAATAAATGCGGTGCTAATAATTTAAAAAGTACCGAAAGCACTTATGAAAATTTTGAATACGGTTTAACATATACTTTAAACAATAAAGTCATTGCGCAAATGGGTTGTGTAAATAAAGCTACTTTGAAAAAGTTTGACATCAATCAACCTGTGTTTTATGCGGATGTTAATTGGGAAGTATTGGTAAAAGCATTTGCCAAACAAAACATACAGTTTGCTGAGTTAAGTAAATTTCCTGCTGTGCGTCGAGATTTAGCCTTACTTATTGACAAGTCTGTAAACTATCAACAAATAGAAGAAATTGCTTTTGCTACAGAGAAAAAATTATTAAAAGAAGTTAACCTGTTTGACATTTACGAAGGTGAAAAATTAGGGAATAAAAAATCCTACGCCGTAAGTATTACTTTATTGAATAATGAAGCCACTTTAACAGATAAAGAAATTGATAAGGTAATGGAAAAGTTAATTGCCAATTATCAGCAAAAATTAGGTGCTGAATTGAGATAATGAAATGCATGTCACTTTGAGTGCGAAGCGTATCGAGAAGTGATTTTCGAAAAGAGTTCTCGATACTTGTGCTGAGCCTGTCGAAGTGCATTTCTCAGCTTTCGCTTCGAAATTGAGCGAACGGACTAATGCTTTACTTACAATTCTAAAAAAAATCATAACATGACAACCCTTCACAATTTAATGCAGGAAATAATTACAATTACAACTGAAATTGAAACAAAATATCCTGAGCTCTATAAATACTTAAGTGAAACCCCGTTAACTTTAGGGGAGGCTAATGAAAAAACAATAAATACCAATGATGTAAAACAATATTTAGAGACCTTAAAATCTCAATTGCAACATCATATCGAAACGCATAAAAATAAAAAGTAAATTTTCTACTGACTGATAAAGTACTGGGTTTGGTTTTTAGGTGGTCAATTATTTTTTAATTTTAAAAGTGGCTGTTTGGTAATTATAATTTATTTTATACCAACGTTATCATTTGTTAAAGAGTCGAAAACAACAACTCTTTTTTTCATATTTACATTACAATTAAACTTATGGAAACAGTAAATTGTAATGAAATTCAGGTTTTGGTTGATAAAAGTGTAAACGAACCCTTATCCACCGATGAAAAAGCCAAAATAATTCAGCACGTTGAACATTGCGATTTTTGTGCAGAATATGAAAACCGAACCAATTTATTTTCAGATCTCTTATTTAAAAAAATAACCGAATCTGAAAATAAACAAAGGATTAACAGCTATCAAGAAGCAATTCTTCAAAATAGTAAATCTGTTCAGGCAAGGTTAGCTTCTATTCCAGAAATGAATCCCAGTCCAATTTTAGAAATTGAAACTTCCGGTAGAGTATCTTATCAAAATCCTGCTTTTGCAAAATATTTTCCAAGTATTGTTGATATTAATGAAGAATGTGATTTGTTTAAAAATTTTAAATTACGATTTAAGGATTTAGTGGAAGGAAGAATCACTACCTATTCAGAAGAAATAATGCAAGCAGGAGTGTATTTTTCAAAACGTGCAAATTATATCCCAGAATTAAAGGTAGTTCGCATTTTTTACTTAGATATTACAGAGCAAAAGGAATATCAAAAAATTATTACCCAAAAAAATAAAGAAATTACCGATAGTATACAATACGCAAAAAGAATACAAGATTCAATTTTACCATCTGATAATTACTTTAAATCAAAATTCCCAGAGTCTTTTATTTTATTTAAGCCAAAGGATATTGTTGCCGGAGATTTTTATTGGTTGGTAGAAACTAATGATTATGTATTTGTGGCTGCGGCTGATTGTACAGGACATGGCGTACCAGGCGCATTAGTTTCGATAGTATGCAGTAACGCTTTAAACCGGAGTGTAAACGAATTTGGAATTAGAGATACTGGAAAAATTTTAGATAAAACACGCGAGTTGGTTTTTGAAACATTTACTAAAAACGATAAAGCAGTAAATGATGGTATGGACATTTCTTTGGTTGGCTTCAATAAAAAGGAAAATAAAATTACTTGGAGTGGTGCAAATAATTCACTTTGGTATTTTTCAAATGGATTATTTAATGAAATTCCAGCAAATAAACAATCTGTTGGGAAAACCGATTGCCCTAATCCTTTTAAAACTCACACTTTACAGTTAAATACAGGCGACATTCTATACTTATACACAGATGGTTATGCAGACCAATTTGGTGGAGAAAAAGAAAAGAAGTTTAAGTACAAACAACTACAGGAATTATTACTTACAACTCATTCAAAAACGCCCGAAGAACAAAAAATAATTTTGGATACCGAAATTAACAAGTGGAAAGGTAATTGCGAGCAAACCGATGATATATTAGTAATTGGTATTAAGGTTTAATTGTTAAACCGCCAATTTTTTATAACGTAAACGTTTCGGCTCTACATTGCCCAAACGTTTTTTGCGGTTTTCTTCATATTCGCTATAGCCACCTTCAAAATAATATACGCTGCTATCTCCTTCAAATGCCAAAATATGCGTACACACACGGTCTAAAAACCATCTATCGTGACTAATAATAACTGCACAGCCTGCAAAATCTTCCAAACCTTCTTCTAAGGCGCGTAATGTATTTACGTCCAAATCATTGGTTGGCTCATCTAATAACAATACGTTACCGCCTTCCTTTAATGCAATAGCAAGGTGTAAACGGTTTCTTTCTCCACCCGATAATACACCACATTTTTTGCTTTGGTCGTTACCGCTAAAGTTAAATCGCGAAATGTAAGCACGCGCATTTATTGATTTTCCTTCAAACACCAAACTCTCCAGGCCACCACTTAAAACATCAAACACGGTTTTGTTCGGGTCAATATCTTTGTGCGTTTGGTCAACGTAACTAATTTTTACAGTTGGCCCCACTTTAAATTCACCCGAATTAGGTTTTTCAAGACCCATAATCATTTTAAATAACGTGGTTTTACCGGCACCGTTTGGCCCAATAATTCCAACAATTCCGGCAGGGGGTAATTTAAAGTTTAAATTTTCGTATAATAATCTATCTCCAAATCCCTTCGAAACATTTATGGCTTCAATTACTTCATTACCAAGTCGTGGACCGTTAGGAATAAAAATCTCCAGATTTTCTTCCTTGGTTTTCACGTCTTCACTCATCATTTTATCGTAGTTGTTTAAACGGGCTTTTTGCTTCACGCCGCGTCCTTTAACACCGGCGCGCACCCAATCCAACTCGCGTTTTAAGTTTTTCTGACGCTTACTTTCCGTTTTCTCTTCCTGTTTTAAACGTTCACCTTTTTGCTCTAACCAGCTACTGTAATTCCCTTTCCAAGGAATACCTTCACCACGGTCTAATTCTAAAATCCAACCTGCGATGTTATCTAAAAAGTAACGGTCGTGGGTTACCGCTATAATAGTACCTTTGTATTGACGTAAATGTTGTTCTAACCAGTCCACACTTTCAGCATCCAAGTGATTGGTAGGTTCATCTAATAATAAAATATCTGGTTCTTGTAACAATAAACGGCAAAGTGCCACACGACGGCGTTCACCACCTGACAAAATATTTATTGGCGTGTCGCTTTCAGGACAACGCAAAGCATCCATTGCTCTTTCTAAACGATTATCCAAATTCCATAAATCGTTTTGGTCAATCAATTCTTGTAATTGCGCCTGACGGTTAATTAACTTATCCATTTTATCGGGGTCGTTAATTATTTCTTCGTCCATAAACTTATTGTTTACTTCTTCAAATTCGTTTAAAATATCAACATGTTTTTGGGCTCCTTCGCGCACAATTTCAATTACTGTTTTGCTTTCATCCAATTTGGGTTCTTGCTCCAACATACCAATGCTATAACCCGGGGATTGATGAATTTCGCCAATGTAATCCTTATCCATACCCGCCATAATGCGCAATAAGGTAGATTTACCGGAACCGTTTAAACCTAAAACACCAATTTTGGCACCGTAGTAAAACGAAATATAAATATCTTTTAAAACTTGTTTTTGTGGAGGGTGAATTTTAGAAACATTCACCATGCTAAATATAATTTGGCGACCTTCGGGTGTAGTTGACATAATCAAAAATTTTAGACCGTTAATTTAGGTAAAGATTAGGAAATAAAAAACCCCAGATTAAAAAACTGGGGTTAATTAATAAGTGCTATAAAATCTTATTTGGTTAATTTATCTCTTAGGGCGAAAATTTTTGTTGCTATGGCGTTAAATTGAGTATCGTCCATATCTTTTGGTTGTTTAACGGCGGTAATTTCTGCATGAATAGGTTTTAAGTCAGCAACTAAATCAACACACTCTTTTTTGTCTTTGTAATCACCTAACAAGTTAATTAAATTACCAAGGTGAAAACGTTGTTCCCATAAATGGTTATGAACTTTAGCAGCCATAGTGTTATCTCCGGCATTTTGACCCATTTTACAAGTTAAATAAAGGCTTTCTAGCCAGCTTCCTGCGAAAATGGTACCTGCAGTATACACACGTTCGTTAGTGCGTAAGTAAGAATCGCTTTTTACAAAAATCTCATCTAATATTTTAAAAAGACTGTCTTTGTTGCTGATGTTAGTTTCTGCACGTTTGCCAACCATTACGTCCACAGCACTTTTTAAGCCTAGTTTGTCGCTAATTTGCATAACGTTTTTCATATATTTTAAAACATCTTCACCTTTATCGTTTACCATGGCATAGCTCATGTCGATATTGTAAACGCCTAAATTGATGGCACGTTGAAATTCGCTACTGTAGTTATTTACTTTTTTAGAGTCGTTTAAAAAACTACTATTGTAGGCAACACCATAACCCGCTAATTCTTGAACGCTATTGGCTGGTGAAGGAATATTTGCAATCGCAAAATCAAATTTAAATTTGGTAGTATCGTCAACTGTAACGGGAGTTGTATCTTTTGTTACAACATTGGCCGAGTCGTTTGTGACATCACCATCATGTGGTTTTTCTTCACCACCACAAGAGGCTAATAATAACGAACCGATAGAGAATACAAGAATGTTTTTTAATGAAATCATGTTTTTTAAGATTAAATTATTTCGGATAAAGATATTATTTTTAATTAAATAGGGCTTTGTTTTTTGAATAAATATTGAAAGCAAATAATGAACATAAATATTAAATTATTGTTACATCGAGTAGTAATTACTCTTTGGCGTGAATGAGTATTGAGATGTGATACAAATTAGTTATGTGTACATTTCACAGATCTCGCTTCGGAATTACTACAACTGATTGAATTTGATTTAAAAATTTATTTAGTGAGTTTATCCCTGAGGGCATAAACCTTGGCAGAAATGGCATTAAATTTGGCATCGTCCATATCTCTAGGTTCTTTAATTTCTTTTAAACTTGCGGATATGGCATTTAAATCGGTTATTAAATCAGTGCATTCAGGTTTAGCCTTAAAATCATTTAATAAGCCAATTAATTTATCAATGTAAAGTTGCTGTTCCCATAAATGGTTATATACTTTTACAGCAGTTGCGTTATCTTGTGCATTTTGACCATTTTTACAAATTAAGTACAAACTCTCTACCCAGCCACCGGTAAAAATGATGCTGGCGTTAAACACCCTGTCATTATTCCTCAAGTATGTATCACTTTTAATAAACACTTCGTCTAAAATTCTAAATAAACTATCTTGGTTGCTAATATTGTTTTCGGCACGTTTACCAATCATGGCATCTACGGCACTTTTTAAACCTAACTCATCGCCAAGCGTCAATACATTTTTTAGATATTTTAATACATCTTCACCTTTGTCGTTAACAATAGCATAAAACATATCTACATTGTAAATTCCAAGATTGGAAGCACGTTGAAACTCGGTGGTATAATTTTTTATTTTTTTTAAATCGTTTAAAAAAGTAACGTCGTACTTGCTTTGATAAGCCGAAAGTTCATAAATGCTGAACGCAGGCGAAGGAATATTTGAAATAGCGAAATTAAACTTCTGTTTGGTTTGAGGATTTAATGAACCGGTTACAGTATCTTTAATTGGTTCGCTGGTTTTTGTAGAATCTGAAGTGTCGACTTCCTCATTATTTTTGTTGCCTCCACATGAAGTAACTAGAAAAATGATCGTGGAAACTATAACAATATTTTTAAATTTTATCATAGTTTTAATTTGAAACTAAAGATAAAAAAAATCTAAGTTTACAATGTTATTTTTTTATTAAAAATTAACCAAGAAATTATTTTACACCCCCCATTAGTTTTTTGATAAGAGGGGAGATACTTATTAAAATCACTCCGGCAATTAAGGCGTATAGACCTAACTGTTTGTAACCATTAGCATAAATTATAAGTTTGTCAAAATTTGTACTGTTTTCTGAAGCCCCGGCTATGTTTGCCCCCAATAAACCTGCAAAATATTGGCCGTAAGCGCTCGCTAAAAACCACATACCCATGACCACGGCCTGAGTTTTTTGAGGAGAAAGTTTGGTCATGATGGACATACCAATTGGAGACAAGCACAATTCACCAAAAGTGATAATAAACCAACCAAACGTAAACAAGTTTAATGAAGTTACCCCATTCGAATCGCTGAAAAATTTAATATAATAAAAAATATAGAAGCCAATTGCTAAAAAAAGAAATCCCAAACCGAATTTTACGATGGTGTTAGGTTCAATTTTTCGTTTGCTCATCCAAATCCAAACCAGACCAACCAATCCTGCAAAGAGAATTACAAAAAATGAATTAGCACTGTTGTTTACACCATTTGGGTCTAATTTTACACCTGCCAAATTGCTATTTAAATTATTGGCTGCAAATAAGCTTAAAGACCCTCCACTTTGTTCGAAGAATGCCCAAAAGAAAATGGAGAATAACATAAATACCATTGCCGCTATTAATTTTTTATTTTCTGTAATAGAAAAATTACGCATTTCGTAAATTAAATAGAGTAGGGAAGCAGGGCCAATTATGTACATGAATATATCCGTGTATTGTGAATTGGACACCAACAAAATAATTAATGGAATTACGGCTATTGAAGCGACATAAGTTATTATTTCATAAATACTTTTTTTCTTTTTCTCTAAATGAATTAGAGGGGAAAGACCGATTGGACCCATACTTTTTTGAGTTCTAATAAACGTAAGCAAGCTGACCATCATTACTATGGAAGCCAATCCAAAAGCAACATTCCATTGTAAATTTTTTTGGATAAAGTTTTGAAACAACTCGCCTTTACCAATAGCAATGCATAAGTAGCCACCTAATAAAGCTCCTAAGTTAACACCAGCATAAAATAAAGAAAATCCAGCATCTGTTCGGCTATCCCCTGATTTATATAAATTACCAACCATAGATGAAATGGTTGGTTTAAAAAATCCGGTACCAATAATGTTGAAGCCAATACCTAAAAAGAAAAATTGTTTAGGATTTATCGCTAAAATAACGCTTCCAACAATCATTAGTAAACCGCCCCAAAACAACGACTTACGAAGTCCTAATATTTTATCAGCAAATAATCCACCAATAAATGTAAAGGCATAAACAAAAGCTTGGGTGGCGCCATATTGCAGATTCGATTCAACTTCATCTAGTCCTAATTGGTGGACCATAAAAAACACCAACATGCCACGCATGCCATAAAACGAAAAGCGTTCCCACATTTCGCTAAAAAACAAATACCACAATTGCTTGGGGTATTTGCCTTTAAAATCTTGTATTTGTTCTAGAGAAGTATCGGCCATTTTACTTTACGCCGTGCATCATTTTTCGTAAAAACGGAGTCAACAAAAACAATATAATAGCCGCAATACCTGTTAAAACAACAAACACCATAAAGAACTCATATAAATTATGAATTTCCATACCAACAAATACAGGATTTGAAGCACTAATTTGATTTTCATCTAACAATTTAAGTTGTTCTGGAGAGGCAGTTACTGTTTTATTTAAAATACCTTGTAAATCAATTCCTAATTCTTGAGCTTTTTTATATTTATCTCCAGTAGCTGGGATTAAAGCACCTAAAGAACCCGCCAAAGCATAACCTGCTGCATTGGATAAAAAGAAAACACCAAATAATAAAGAGGCAAAACGTTTAGGCGATAATTTACCAACTAATGATAATCCTATTGGTGATAAGCAAAGCTCTGCAAATGTTTGAATTAAGTATAGTAGAATTAACCATTGAATACCTAATAAACCGCTATTACCTAAATCTTTTACGTTATGAGCGATTATAAAATAACTAATAGCAATTAAACCTAAACCAATTGCCTGTTTAACAGTAGATAATGGTTCTTTACCTTTTGCTCTTAATTTATCCCATAAAATACTAAACGGAAAAGCAAAGCCAAATACGAATACGCCATTAAAAATTTGCACCATACTTGGAGGCATTTCCCAACCAAAAATATGTCTGTCGGTTTGGTTATCTGCAATAAACGTTAGTGATGAACCTGCTTGCTCAAATGCTGCCCAGAAAAATATGATAAAGAAACCAACGATATAAATTACTAAAATGCGTTGTAATTCTACCTTAGTTAAAGATTTATCAGAAATAATTAGGCCGGCTAATGTTAAACCTAGCGAGTAAATTATTGGATAAATAATTGTTTTAACAGGATTGGTGCCTGCTAGCATAAATCTGAATACAAAAAATAAAGCAATAAAAGCTACCACCGCAATTATTAACGACATAGTAGAAAACACCGCTTTTTGAGATTCCCCTTCTTCATAATGCGATGAATCGTTATGTTTAGGTAAACCTCCTAAAGGTTTTCCATCGGGCGTTACAACATATTTGTTTTTTAAGAAGTAAAAAACAGCAGAGCCTATTAACATAGCGATGGAAGCCGCTAAAAAGCCCCATTTAAATGCGTGTACGTCTCTAATACCGCCCGCATCTTTAACGTCACCAAGTATTGGGCAAATTAACTGCCCGAGAAATGCGCCTAAATTAATGCCCATGTAAAAAATGGTGAAGGCTGTATCTAATTTACTTTTTTCTTGTTTTGGGTATAAACTACCCACCATACTTGAGATATTTGGTTTAAAAAAACCATTACCGAAAATAATTATGGTTAAGGCAATCCATAACAATGTTTTTGCTAATTCTAAATTTGAGCCGAATACTGAGGCACTGGCAAATAAAGTCATTTGTCCAATAGCCATCATTATTCCACCAAGTAGAATACAATTTCTATTTCCAAAAAAGCGATCTGAAATAAAACCACCTAACATGGGGGTTAAATAACATAAACCTAAAAATCCGCCATAGATTAATGAAGAGTCTGCCTCTTTCATCATTAACGAATTAACCATAAATAAAGTCAAAATGGCACGCATTCCATAAAAGTTGAAGCGCTCCCACATTTCGGTTCCAAATAATACCCAAAGACCTTTTGGATGTCCTTTTTTTGCTAGTTCTTGTTCCATAAATATTGTTTGTGTTAGAGGGCTAAAATATAATATTAATTTAACTTTAACAACCTGTTGGTCTAAATAAAAAAGCTACCCTCTTAAAGAATAGCTTCATTTTATAATATATGATTGTTAATTAATAAACGTGTTGCCCACCGTTGATGCTGTAATTAGCACCGGTAATAAAGCTGGTTTCTTCGCTGGCTAAAAAGCTAACTAAGTGAGCTACTTCATGAGTGCCACCTAAACGACCCATTGGTACTTGTGCCACAATTTGATTTAAAACCTTTTCCGGCACAGCCATTACCATATCGGTGCCAATGTAACCCGGAGAAATAGTGTTTACTGTTATACCGTATTTTGCCACTTCCATAGCTAAGCTTTTAGTAAAACCATGCATACCTGCTTTTGCAGCAGAGTAGTTGGTTTGGCCAAACTGACCACGTTGCCCGTTTACAGATGAAATATTAATAATACGTCCAAATTTACGTTCAATCATACCATCCAACACTTGGCGTGTACAGTTAAATACCGAATTTAAATTGGTGTTTATTACTGCATGCCAATCTTCAGGTTTCATATTTACTAAACGTCCGTCGCGTGTGATACCTGCGTTATTTACCAACGTATCTATAGTTCCTACTTTTGCTTCAATTTCTTTAATCATTCGGCCTGTATCTTCAAACGAACTTACATCTCCTTTAAACAAATCAATATGGAAGCCTTCGTCATTCATTTGTTTTGTCCATTTTTCAGCTTTTTCGGGGGTAATATAATTTCCTACTACCTTAAATCCATCTTTTAAAAGGGTTTTGCACATAGCAGTTCCTAAACCACCGGTGGCACCTGTAACTAATACAATTCGTTTGTTTGACTTATCCATACTGTTTCTGAGTTAAAATTGAGGTTAAAAATGAAGTTAATTAATTATGTATATGTTAATATATGATTGCCAAATTATTAATTAAACAATCATTTAATAAAATTCGTGTTCATAACGGTGGCTTCTCCACTGGTGCAAATGGTGCCTGTACTCTTATCTTTAATTACTGTTTCAACAATGGCCCGGCTTTTTTCTTTTACAACTTCTTTAACTGTAAATACGGCTTCATAGGCAACATCAACATACATTGGTTTTAAAAAGTTAAGACTTTGTTTTAAATAAATAGTGCCTTCGCCCGGAAATAAAGTACCAAAAACTTTGCTGAATAAACTGGCACTTAACATGCCATGCATAATTGGGCGTTTAAATAGTGTTGTTGCGGCATAAGCAGCATCTGTATGCACAGGGTTTTTGTCTCCGGTAACCTCTGCAAATTGGTTAACCTCATTTTGTGAAAAACTAAACTCGTGTGTGTAAACCTGATTAACTTCTATCATAAAAATATATTATTGAACTAAAGTATAATTAAAAATATTAAATCGCAACTAAATCATAGTTTAAATAGTATTTTTGTAAAAACAGTTTTATAAAAAATTTAAAGAATATAGCGTTTTATGTGTTTGTAACGGCTTTATTTTCGCTGTTTATTTATTTTATTGTAATAAAAGGTCAGCTTAAAGAAAACGTCAATGAAATGAAGGTGCCTACTTCAAACAATCAAAATTCATGGGTAGATTTTAAAAGTGTTTTTTCGCATAATGTAACAGACCCTTTAGCGGTATTGATGTTGCAGATTATTACCATTATTTTTACGGCAAGAATATTTAGTTTTTTATTCAAAAAAATTGGGCAGCCTTCGGTAATTGGCGAGATAACAGCAGGTATTTTTTTAGGACCATCATTTATCGGATATTATTTTCCCGAATTTTCTCATTTTTTATTTCCGGTAGCCTCGCTCAGTAATCTTAAGTTTTTAAGTCAAATTGGGTTAATACTGTTTATGTTTGTAGTAGGCATGGAGCTTGATTTTAAGGTATTGCGTACCAAAGCACATGAAGCCTTAGTTATAAGCCATGCCAGTATTATTATTCCTTTTGCTTTAGGAGTTGGTTTTTCGTATTTCATTTATGAAAAATTTGCACCCGCCGGAATTAATTTTTTATCTTTTTCTTTATTCATAGGTATTGCCATGAGTATTACGGCTTTTCCGGTTTTAGCGCGGATAATACAAGAGCGGGGAATATCCAAAACAAAACTTGGCACCATTGCTATTACCTGCGCCGCAATTGATGATATTACAGCATGGTGTGCATTGGCTGCTGTAATTGCTATCGTAAAGGCAGGTTCATTTGTTAGTTCTTTATATACTATTGCTTTGGCAGTCGTGTATATTTTATTTATGTTGCGTATTGTTCAACCGTTTTTAAAACAATTGGGCGACAAATATTCAAGTAAAGAAGGGCTTACAAAACCTATTGTTGCTGTGTTTTTCTTAACTTTATTAATCTCAGCTTTTTTATCTGAAATAATTGGTATTCACGCCTTGTTTGGGGCATTTTTGGCAGGTGTGGTAATGCCAACAAATGTTACATTCAGAAATATTTTTATTGAAAAAATTGAAGATGTATCTTCAGTATTATTATTACCATTATTTTTTGTATTTACCGGATTGCGCACACAAATTGGGTTGTTAAACGATATTTATTTGTGGGAAGTGTGTGGTGTCATTATTGTTATAGCAATAGTAGGTAAATTTTGGGGAAGTGCCATTGCCGCAAGGTTTGTAGGACAGAGTTGGAAAGACAGTTTTACCATTGGTGCTTTAATGAACACGCGCGGACTAATGGAACTGGTCGTACTAAATATTGGCTTTGATTTGGGTGTTTTGAGTCCGCAGATTTTTGCAATGATGGTTATTATGGCCTTGTTTACAACCTTTATGACAGGACCGGCATTGGATTTTACAAATTGGTTATTTAGAAACAAAGAAGTTGTTGAGCGACCAATATTTGCAAATCTCGAAGAGAAATACCGTATTTTAATTTCTTATGGCAATCCTGTAAAAGGTAAAGCCATGTTAAAGTTGGCATTTAGTTTAACTAAGAATTCTATGAAAAACTCTTTAATTACTACAATGCACATTTCTCCAAGTAATGAATTAAATAAATACAATTTAGCGGAATATGAAAAGGAAAGTGTACGGCCATTAAAAAATGAAGCAACAAAATTAAAAATTGAAATTAATACCGTATTTAAACCGGCATTGGATATTGATAAAGAAATTATAGAAACCAGCAGTTCTAATAATTTCGATTTTTTATTAATTGGGTCGGGTAACTCTTTATTTACAGGCTCTATATTAGGTCAGTTGTTGGGCTTGACTACTAAAATTTTAAACCCTAAAAATTTTATTGACACGCTAAAAGACCGTAAAATACATTACGAAAACAGTATGTTTGATGAACATACGAATTACATTTTAAAACATGCAACCATTCCAGTTGGTGTATTTATTGATAAAAAATTTGAACAAGCTAAAAAAATTGTTATTCCTATTTATTCGTTAAGCGATAGTTTTTTAATGATTTACGCTCAGAAATTTATTTTTAATTCAAATGCTAAGGTAACCGTTATAGATAGTGTTGGTATATTGCATCAATACCCCGAATTGAAGAACACATTTGCAAGTGCACAAAGCGAAGTTGAAATTTTACAAAATTATACCGACGAAGAAGCTTTCTTTACCGGCTTTGATTTGTGCCTATTAAACATTGAAAGCTGGCGAAATATTATTAAAGAAGAAACTACTTGGTTAGCGCATAGCCCGTCTATTTTGATTTTGAAGGCTTAGTTTAATAAATCCAAATGGATAAACAATTTACTCTAAAAATAAAATTCAGTGGTTGTTTAATAATATTGTTTTCATTTCTTTTAAATTATTCAAGTGTCTCACAAAAAAAATTGGATATAGACATTGTTTTTGGCGTTTATGTTGATGATCATAACGAACGTACATTTAAAGCTGAAGAAAGGAACTGGATTTTAAAAAATAAGGTTTTAGTTTATCACATTGATGCGCACAACAAACGTTATTCAGACACTCTTAAAATGAATGCAGAGGATATCAATACGATAATTAAATTAATTGAAGAGAATAAATTAATTGCAACAATTAATAAAGATTTAACCAAAGATTTTTTGGATAAAAATGGTTGGTCGTCTCAGATTAAAGGAAAAATAGTTTATGGCAATAAGCAGGGAACGCAGACTATTAAATCGAACAGTTCAACAGCTCTGGAAGAAGATAAAGAGTATAACAATTTAAAAAAGTTAGAGGATTTATTTTACCAAATAATTGAAACTAAACGCAAGAAATAAATTTTCCTAATCATCCAACCCTTTTCCTTCGAGAATTTGTTTTGTGTATTTTTCAATTCTGTCCTCACGGGTTTTGGCTTGCTTAGCCGATGAAAAATAAAGCAGATATCCTCTTTGTCGCCCCGGTGTTAGAGCATAAAAGGCTTTTTTAAGTGCAGCGTTTTTGTTTAGTTTATTTTCAAATTCTTGAGGAATGGGATAGTCTTTTGTCTTTTTCATAGGCACTTTAAGTCCCTTTTCTTCTATTTCAACAGCTTCAAAAATATAGGCTTTTAATGTTTTTTCAAGCTTTATTATTTCACTTGTGTTTGTAAATCTTACCTGACGAGCTGCCTGTACATTCTCAGTTTGTTGAATAAGGATTTTTTTTGGATCTTTTAATAGGCTTCCTTTAAAAAATAAAAACGCACAGTAGTCTTTAAACACATGTATTAAAACAATGTTACTTTTTCCAAATGTGTAGCAAGGGCAACCCCATTTTAATTCTTCAATCAAATTACAATCAAGAGCGATTTTTCTTAATTTATTAATTTCGGCTTGCCACTCTTTGGTTTTATTAAAATAAAAATCAACTTTTGGATTCATAGGTTTTATAAAATTAAATAAGGATTGTTAAATCTTAACGCCTATAACACACACATCATCAATTTGCTCAAGATTATTTTTCCATTCATTAAAGGTTCTTGCTAAATTTTCTTTTTGTTCAACTAATGGTAAATGTGCGTTTTCAATGATGAGTTCACGCAATTTTTTATTCTTAAATTTTTTGCCTTTTTCACCTCCAAACTGATCGCCAAATCCGTCAGTTAAGGTAATGATGAGGTCGTTTTTTTGAAGGTCTATTTGGTGAAGGTTAAATGATGTGTTTTGTTTGTCATGCTTTCCTACGGGCATTTTATCGGCCTTTATTTCAATGACTTCTTTATCTCTAATTATCCATACAGGATTATTAGCTGCGGCAATGTATAGTTTCATTTTTTTAAGGTCATAAACACAGATACTGCAATCCATGCCATCCTTGCCCCCATCTATACTACCATCGTTTTTCAAACGTTCAATAATAGTTTTTCGAGTATCATTAAGTATTTCATTAGGTAAAACTTGGTGTTCAATTGCTTTTTCAAGAGAGGTAATATTCAATAAACTCATAATGGCACCAGGCACACCATGTCCGGTACTATCAGCCGTAACAATTGCAAAATTTCCATTTGAAAGTGTGGCCGACCAATAAAAATCGCCACTCACAATGTCTTTAGGCTTAAAGAAAATAAAATAATCAGGTAAGTTTGAATCTAAACTCTCCTTGGTTGCCATAAAACTTTTTTGTATGCGCTCGGCATAATTAATAGAATCAAAAATTTCTTTTTGTTTTTCTTCTATTAATTCTTTTTGTTTATTAATCTCGTTGGCTTTATTAACTACTTCTTGAGTACGTTCTTCAACAGTTTTTTCAAGTTCGGCCTGACGTTTTTGTAGTGTTTTTTCGCGCAATCGGATTGTGTAAATAACAACCAGCACCAAGGCAATTAAAACTAAGAGCATGAACCACCAGGTTTTCCAAAAAGGTTTATTGATAGTGAATACAATGCTGTAATCATCACTTTCTATATCGTAACTGTTTTTACATTTTATATTTAAAGTGTAGGTGCCAGATGGTAAGTTTTGCAAAATAATTTTATTTGAACGTTCATTATCAACCCACTTATCTGAAAGACCTAACAAGCAATAACTGAATTTATTTTGAGATGGTACATACATTTGGTTTGTATGCAGTTCAATTTGAATATTGTTTTGATTGTAGGCCAAATCCTTTTTTCCTTCAATAAAACTGTTTAATTCAATTTTTTGCAAAACAGAATCGTTAATAATAATATTATAAATAGTGAGTTTAACTTTTGTATCCGGCAATTTAATTTTTGAAGCATCAAAATACAACAAGCCTCTTTGTGCTGGAAAAAAAACATATTTCCCATTTGTTATCATGGTGTGTATCTCATTCCTGTGATCAAAACCATATGTTGATATTCCAATAGTTTTATTAAAGCAGGTAAGTCGCTTTTTTCGGAAATCATATTTATAAAAGTCGCGGAATGTAGTAAACCAAATGTCTCCATTTTCAACTTCAACTAGGCCAAAAACGGCAACGCTTTTATCTAAGCCAATTTCTTTATTCCAGCTTTTTATTTCCCCACTTTGCTCATCATAACTGTGAATACCATTTCGGGTGGTTATCCAAACTTTTCCGGCGTTATTATAGAAATAACCAAGCATAGAACTATCATTGAACAAACGGTCGTATGTTCCGTGGTGATCGTATCTTAAGAGATTTTTTTTTGTTGGGTCAAAAACATAAAAGTTATCATTTGTGCCCGAAAGGAACCATTTACCGTTTTTAAGTACTGTGCTATATTTGGCTTCTATATGGGTTCCTGTTTTAAAACGAAATAAGGTGTCGTGTTTAAAGTTAGAATCAACAGCACAAATTGCTTTACGATTGGCGGATATATAATAGGTTGTGTGTTTGATAGTATCATTCCTGAATAAAAAAGGATCTAAATTATAATATGCTTTACTTTGCTTTAAACTTTTGTTTAAGTTGTTTAATACAGAAAGTTTAGCCATTCCTTTGTTCATGTCATAAGATCTGAAATAGAGCGAATTACCAACAAACCTAACGTTGTTCTGATCGAGCGCGGTTTTTATAAAATCGTATGTTTGATATAATGAATCTATTTCGAAATTATAGTGGCTAATGCCTTTTGAACTGGTTAGGTAAATGGATTGGTTTTTACCTAAGTAATATTTGTTTAATGGAATATGTTGATGTGAAAAATTGGAAAATTCCACTTTAAGTGATTCCCACAGCTTTAATTTAAATTGGTGTTTAAAGGGCGTATAAATACTTACGCCCTTGGCACCACTTGTTACCCAGATATTGCCATCGTTATCGCGTGTAAAGCCACCAATTAAATTATCAGCAATGCAATTATTGCAGTTGTGATAATTGTTAGAGTAAAATGCCTTGGTTGTTTTAAGATTAACAACTAATATCCCGGAACTGTTGGTGCTGGTCCATAAACGGTCGCTTTCATCTACAATATATTCAGTTGTGTTATCGAGGTTTTGCCAGATATTTTCATCAAATGTTTTAGCGGATACACGTTTACATATTTTGTTTTTGAGATCAATATAAACTAGTCCGCTATAGGTACCTATCCATAATTTTTCATATTTTTTATCATGATAAATGAAATGAACAATGCATAACATTCGTTTAATAGCATCGATAGCAGTCTTACTTAACGAGCCTTTGTATTCATCAATCGGGAATGGAGTCACAGTATTTTTCTCCACATCAAAAATGCCTGGATAGCCATAAGGCTGTTCATGAAAGTATGAGATTAGGATTTTGTTAGGCTCCAATTCAACCATATCTCTTATTGTGTTTGATTTGATCCAATTACTTGAATTGGGTTTGTCTTCTGGTTTAAAAATTTTAAAGTTGGTTCTTTCCTTATTGAACAAAAGTAAACCACCACCCCATGTACTTACCCAAAATCTCTCATCCGAATCTTCTAAATACCTTGATGGTACAGTATTGGGAAACGAGCCTTTGACAAGCGAATCGTATTTAAAATGAGTGAACAATTCTGTTTTAGGATCAAATGAAGTTAACCCTGCAACATCCGCATAACCAATCCATAACTTTCCGGCCTTATCTTCATATAAAGAAGAAATGTTGTTTGAAAGCGGGGTGTTACTGATGGAATCAAAATGTGGATATAGTTTTGTTTTGTAACCATTATAAATTCCAAGTCCCTTATTATTGCCAAGCCAAATTTTACCCAGGGTTTTGCTGTAAAGTAAATGACTTACACGTTTAACTCCAAAATCATCTGCATCAAGGTTGTGAAATGTAGGTTGATTAATGTTTTGAGAAAATGCAGGTAACCCAATTATGAAAAAATAAAATACCACAAGAATGGTATTTAAATGATATAATTTTTTCATGGAGTTAGGCACAAATGTTTCTCTTAGTTTTGTAAAGCTATTTCATTTTTATAATTAAATAAATATACAAAAGGTTTTTATAGGGGCAAATAGAAATAAAAATTGGATTGATGAATTTTAAATCAGCAACAAATTATTTTCACTAAACAGTCCTATTTTTTCCTCACGGATTTTTGCTTGTTTTGTGAAACTATACTTTTAATAATCCGCGAAAGCCTCTGGCAGCATAATACGATTCTGCGCCGTTGTGATAAACAAAAACAGTATTATAGCGACGGTCGCAAAAAACAGCGCCCCCTAATTTTCTAATATCTACTGGTGTTATTACCCAACTCGATGTTTTTAAATCGAAGTTGCCAAGTTTCTGCAATTCGCGATACTGTTCTTCTGATAAAAGCTCAATGCCCATTTCAGAGGCCATATTCATAGCACTATTTTTTGGCTTATTTTCTTTTCGTTTATCTAAAGCTTCTTTATCATAACAAACACTCCTACGGCCAGAAGGGCTTTCTGTAGAACAGTCACAAAAAGTGTATTTGTCGTCTTTTTTATCGTAACTGATAACATCCGGCTCACCACCTGTTTTTTCCATTTCGTTAAGCGACCATAGTTTTTCAGGGTTAGCTTCTAGCTTTGCCTGTACTTTAACCCATTCGATGCCTTTGTGGCGATTCATGTTTTTTTCAAAACGGGTTTTTAATGTGTTGAGCAATTCGTCGCGTTGTTTTAATGATATTTCTTTTTTCATTTTATTAGTTATTTACAGGAACAATTTTTCTATTTTCAGGTCTAAAATACCATGACAAAATAATAAAAATTGTTTGCATAATTGGCCCTATAAGTTCTTTTAAATCATCGCCAACTGCCAAATGCGAAACAAAAGCTCCCGTCATTACAAAAAACAAACCGGCATAAGCCCATTCTTTGAGTAAAGTAAATCGGGGAATTAAAATGGCAATTACAGCAAGAATTTTCCAAACACCAATTATACTTAAAAAGTAAGGTGGGTAGCCTAATGGCGATGATATATCAAGCATTGTTTTTGTTTGAAATAGTTGTTGTATACCACTGGCTAACATACCAAATGATAATAAGCCGGTTGCAATCCAATAAATAATTTTGTTTCTCTTTTCCATAGTGAATTATTTTAATTTGGTTACTATTTCTTGTAGTCGGTTGTGTGCCATATTTAGTCCACTAGCAAAAGGTAATTTTAATTGTTCTGCTCGGTGTTTCTCCGACTCATAAATTATTTTAATGGTCAGTTTACTAGTATCGTCATTAAGTTTTTCGAATTCCAGAAACTCGAGTTGAACACCAATAGGTGCATTTTCCATTTCGAATGTTCGAATGATTTTTTGATTTGGAATAAAATCATGGATTGTCCCGTTGGCTTTAAATACAACATTTCCGTTGTATGAAGTTTCAAACTGGTAACTGCCGTGTTTTTTACTTTCCAATTTTAGTGCTTTTGTCCCCATCCATTGTTCAACAAGTTCAGATTCTGAATATGCTTTAAAAAGCAATTCTACAGGTAAATCAAATTCTCTGGTTATTACTAATTCCTGTTTGCCGTCCACGGCATTAATTTTTGTTTTTAACTCCATTGTATTTTATTTTATGCCACCTAACGGCCGGCAGGTTTGTGTTTTTTCATTACGGTTTCTAATTTATTAAATCGGTCGTCCCATAGCTTAGTAAATGGTTCTAACCAGTTTGTTATTTCCTTCATTTTTTTTGGATTAAAATGGTAATAAATTTCCCGACCTCTTTGCTCTTGTCTTAAAAGTTCACATTCTGTTAAAATTTGAATGTGTTTTGACACGGTGGGTCTTGCTGTATCAAAATTGGCTGCAATAGCACCGGCAGTCATAGTTTGCGACGAAACTAACAATAGTATCGCTCGTCTTGTGGGGTCGGCTAAGGCTTGAAAAACATCACGTCTTAAGTTCATTATGTAGTTATTTGGCTACAAATATATATGTAGTTATTTAGCTACGCAAATTTTTTAACAAATATGTTTTAATAGACATATTGTTATTACGATTTTGGTTTTATTATTTCCGATTTTAACTAATTATTTATTTCTTTTACAAAAAAATTAACTTTAGCGTAAATGTTTACCTTTGTCATTATTTGAATTTTACAAGTATGAAAAACATAAGTATAAAAGAATTTTATAAAGAAATATTTAGTGATACTGGAAATCCGTTGGATTTTATATTAGAAAGTAATGGTTCAAATGAATTTGGACAGTTTAATGTTTTTGATACCCAAAAGTTTTATTTCAATGGAAAGAAAAAATCAGAAATGACATACAACCGAAGATTGTATTACAAAATCAGTTTAATTAAAGGTAAAAATCTTGTTGAATATGCTGATAAAACTGTACTTATAGAACAACAAGGTATTTTGTTTGCAACCCCTCGAATTCCATATAGATATACACCACAAAACAAAGAACAATCGGGATTTTTTTGTGTGTTCACTAAGGAATTTATGTCAAAATCAAAAACAGGTTTACTAATTGATGAATTGCCAATCTATCAACCTACAAGTGATTTTGTTTATCAATTAGATGACAAACAATATCAAGAAATGGAAACAATATTTAAAAAAATGGATGCAGAACTATCTTCAGAGTATGCATTTAAGTATGACTTATTACGCAATTATGTATTAGAATTAATACACACAGGCCAAAAGTTAAAACCAATAAAAAGCTCCGACAATGCTCCCAATGCCGCCAGCAGGATATCATCTTTGTTTGTAGAACTTTTGGAAAGACAATTCCCAATTGAAAACGAGGCACAAGTGATTCAACTAAAAACACCTATTGATTTTGCAAATAATTTGGGCATTCATATCAATCACCTCAACAAAGTGCTAAAGGAAACTACGGGAAAAAGTACCACAGAAATTGTTAATGGAAGAATTACAGAAGAAGCCAAAATATTACTTAAACAAACTAAGTGGAATGTGTCTGAAATTGCATTTGCTCTAGGCTTTGATGAAGTTGCACATTTTTCTAACTTTTTTAAAAAACAAACTACACTTTCTCCAATAAAGTTTAGAAATTGATTGATTTTTGCAAATAGTAGATTGCTATTTGCAAATTAGTCTTTATCATTAAATCGATCTTTGTAATATAATTTAAACTCGAAAAAATGGCAACAACAAATAAAGTAGCTTTGATAACAGGCGGTAGCCGCGGACTAGGTAAAGACATGGCTATACAATTGGCAAAAAAAGGTTTCGATATAATCTTTACATTCAATAGTAAGGTTGATGAAGCAACTAAAGTGGTTAATGAAATAACTTCAATAGGTAAAAAAGCAAAAGCCATACAATTAGATGTTTCTAATTCTAAAAGTTTCGATGCTTTTGTACAAAATGTAAAATCTTCTCTAAGCAATGATTTTGGAGCTGAAACTATTTTTGCTCTAGTTAACAATGCTGGTATTGCTGCTTATACAAGTATTGCAGAAACATCGGAAGAAGTTTTTGATTCGATGGTTAATATTCATTTGAAAGCACCTTACTTTATTACTCAAAAACTATTGCATATTATCAGTGATGGAGGAAGCATTGTTAACATTTCTTCAGGCTTAACAAGGTTTAGTTATTCAAATTACGCTCCTTATGCCATTATGAAAACTGCTATTGAAAGTTTAACTCGATATCAAGCACAAGAATTCGGTAATCGAAAAATACGTGTAAATTCAGTTGCTCCTGGTGCTATTGCCACAGATTTTGGAGGTGGCGCAGTAAGAGACAATAAAGATTTGAATGCTATGATTGCTAATACAACTGCACTCGGCAGAGTTGGTTTACCAGATGATATTGGAAGCGTGGTTGCATTTTTATGTAGTGATGATGCTAAGTGGGTAAATGCACAACGTATAGAAGTATCTGGTGGAGTTCATATTTAAGCAGAAATCACAATTCATATTAAAAATAAATAAAATGAAAAAATCAACAGTTTTAGGAAATAGCACATTAAACATAAATCTTATCGGTCTTGGCTGTATGGGCATGTCGGAGTTTTATGGTTCTTTTAACGAAAATGAATCAATTAATACCTTACATAAAGCAATTGATCTAGGCGTTAATTTTTTTGATACAGCCGATATGTACGGTAGTGGAGCAAATGAAAAACTTATAGGGAAAGCATTTAAAGGGCGTTGGAATGATGTTATTTTAGCTACAAAATTCGCAGTAATGAGAGGTCCAAATGGCGAATGGCTTGGGCTTAATGGTCAACCCGAATATATCCAAAAGGCTTGTGAACAAAGTCTTTCAAATTTAGGAACTGAGTCAATTGATTTATATTACATGCACCGTCAAGCACCTGATGTTGAAATTGAAGTTATAGTTGGGGCAATGTCTGATTTGGTTAAACAAGGAAAAGTAAAATACATTGGTTTATCCGAAGTAAATGCGGAAACAATACGCAGAGCCCACAAAGTACATCCAATAACAGCAATTCAATCCGAATACTCTTTATGGAGTCGTGAACCTGAGCAAGAAGTTTTAGATGTTTGCCAAGAACTTGGGATTACCTTTGTTTCCTACAGTCCCCTGGGGCGAGGTTTTTTAACTGGCGCAATTAAAAGTCGTGCTGATTTAGAGGCTGGCGATTTTAGATTAAACAACCCACGATTTACAGATGACGCAATTAAAGAAAACATAAAATTTGTTGAAGTAATAGATCAGTTAGCGGAAGCCAAACGTGTAACAAAGGCGCAAATTGCATTATCTTGGATATTGAGTCAAAACGATAAAATTACAGCCATTCCTGGTACGCAGAAAATTCATCGACTCGAAGAAAACTTAGGAGCATATGATGTTGTGCTAACATAAGCCGATATGGAACTTATTAAAACTTCCTTGCCCAAAATAACTATTGGAAATCGTTATTAATATTTAATCTTTTTATGATTAGGGTTTATAAAATTTGATTAGCCAAATAAAACTGGTTAAGTACAAAAGTCGTTGCACGATGCCTTGGTAATTTTTTAATAGACCGAATGTTGCCGAAAGGCTAACTACCAGAATAAAGAAAACAAAATGTATCCATTTTTCACTTTTGTTAACCGAATAAGATAGTTGAACTAAAATGCCAAGTGTAAAACTTACACCAGCAATTTGAGCCAATATAGAATGAATTGTTGCTTGGGTAGCAGAATAATTATCAAGATTAAAAAAAGGTTTTGTACAAAAAACACCTGTAAGCCCAACACACAAACCATAAATTAAAAAGGGTGTTGTTTGCCAGGTTAAGCCATTAATTAAAATGCCGACTGATAAAGTCACTCCAAACGCTAAAAAGCCAAATTGCATTATTAGTTTTCTGTTATAACCTTGCGAACCCAAATCGCTAATTGTGTTTTTTGTCCACTCATAGTTATTAGTTGAAAAAATATGAGCAACCACAATTGCCATTGTGAAAAGTGCAGTAGAAATGATGTTGTAATTGTTTTTTATAAAGTCCATTTTTGTTGTCAGTCTTTATATGTTGGTTACGGGGAGGCACTTAGCCTTTCTGCAAAGTGCCGATTACTTTCAGGAATTACACCTATTTGCGCCCACAAACGTTTTTATGAAGGTACAAATGATAAGTGGCAAAACCAAAAAAACAACTGCCTTCGCTGCAGGCTTTAAATTGGTTCTGCTATATACAGTTCTGCGCCTCATGCACTTAGCGTATGTTAGTTTTTGGCTGCTTTAGGTTATACATTTAAGTGTTAACACGCAAAAAATGGACGCGAATTTGCTGTTGGCACTAGTTTTTTATTGCTATACGATTGTTCGTTGTTTTGTTGTCCTTTATGATTTGATAAACATAAACCAGAGAGTCCGAATTGTTTATTTTTAATAAATTATATTTTGTGTCCTTGTCGTATTTTTTTGTATCGTAGTTTTTATACCAATTGCCATTAGAATATAAATTCATTGTTACCAAGGTATCATCTATCCAAATTTCGTCCGTTATCACTTTTCCTTTATTGTCGTAATACTCAACGTTAACCTGTCCAGAGGGGCCTTTTGAATTATAAAATGTTTCGGTCGATTTGTGAGTGCTACTGTCCATGTCAAAATGTTTAAAATATAGAGATCTATGGTCAGGTCCGATGACTTCGAATTCAAAAGCAATATTCGTACAGGTCTTAAACACTTTAAAAAAATAGTCATGTGTATGCCACCAATTAGTTTTAAAAATTCCAGCCTGTCCGAGGAGTTTGTTCTTATAGAATACTTTAAAGTTGTCGCCCCCATATTGATTCTTGATTTTTGAGGTCTTTTTACCGTTTTTAAATACAACTTTGTTTTCTTCTAACGATTCAATTACAATCTTGTCTAGGTCAATGTCGCCAGCCGAAACGTTTATTGTGTTTTTGTCAAAAAATTGGCATTGAAGTCTATTTAAGATGGTGTCTTGATTACGAAAATGTGAACTATTCAGAATTAAACCTGATGTCAATGTTGTCACAATTATAAATAGGATAAGAAATATGTTTTTTCGTCCTTTCGTCATTGGGATGATGTCGACCTAAAATTAGTGCCAACGTATTGCGACTAAAACTTGTGCCGCTGTCCGTGAATTAAAAGTACGAAAGTCCGCCCGTATTTACAAGTCGTAATGCGCAGCATAAGTTGTAGTTGCGGTTATAACCATTAGTGGGCATACAGTTTTTCTGTCTGCGTCCGCACTCTAATGTGAAATTTACTTGCGCCTCCTTTTTATTTTTTTATCCGGATGTCGCTTTGTATGAAATACTGCGGACACAATAATCTGCTTTCCGGAAACTTCATAATTGACAACAAAGGGAAATCGCCTAACAACAGCCTCATGAATATGAGCAAACTTAATAGGAAAAAGAAAAGGATTGTCCTGGATTAATTCAATAAGCTGAAAAACTTCTTCTTCAAATTCAAAACCTAGTCCTGGAAGCTCCTCGTTGTAATACAAGCAAGAATCAGCTATTTCAGAAATAGCTTGCTCAAGAATAATAATCTTATAAGAAGTCACTTTAAACGGAAATTTTCTGTTTTAAACGTTTACGAGCTTCAGCGAGTGAGTAGCCTTTTATTTTGCCAGCTTTATACAAGGCTGATCTTTTAAGTACTTCTTTTTGTTGTTCCTCTGTCAATAAACTTGAATTCCTTTGACGATATACTTCTAAAAGTTGATAAACTACTTCAAGCACTTTAATGTCTGCCTCGTCAATATATTTGTGCACTTTAGTGCGAATGGCCGTTGTCGTCATGTCAAGATTTATTTAACCTTAAAAGTAATAATTTTTCGTCATATTGTAAAGTCACGAATTGAAACGTTGTCTGGCTTAAAGTTGGTTGGCAAGTCGAAATCTTGTCGAGTTAAGTCCTTTTTGTCTACCGAAATGTGTCTACGGTGAACTGTCCCGCTATTGGTTATAACCGTTTGGGTATTGCCGAAGTGGGGGCATTTGAAAACCGTCAGTTCAAATATAGCACAGAAGCTGATAGAAGTACATCAGTTGATATACTTCCGTCAGCCCCCATTTTGGCAATACCTTGTTAGCCGTTCGTTGTTTTCCAGCTATAAGTTTATGCCCATTCTGCTGTTAATTGCCTCGTAGCTAAATTAATACGTGTAAACATATTCATTACAGAAATGAATACTACCAAAGCTGACTTTTCCTTTTCCCCAAAATATTTTTCAGTCTTTTGCCAAAGCTCATCTGAAACAGATTCGTACTTATTCTCTAATTTGGTGATTGCTTCGGTCAGTTCAAGTGCTGTCTGTTCAGATTCATTGAACTTTTTTGAATCTCTCCAAGACAATACATATTCAATTCGGTCTCTTGTTATTGGATTATCTTTGGCTTTCCCTATTGCTTCTCCAATACATAATTCGCAATTGTTAATTTGTCCGACTCTTAAACCTACGTATTCCAGTAATTCTGGTGAAATACCACTTTGGTAGATAGAGCCCATCAATGTTTGGATGGCAGGGTTTACGCCTAATACTAAGGCTGGATTGTTCATTCTTTTTTCCATTATTTTTTACTTTTTAAATTAATAATGGTGCAAAACTAATCCGAGTAGAAAAGATTTCTTTTTACAAATGATAAAAAATTATTTACTACTTCTAATTCTGCTTAAAGAAACTTGTGTGATGCCGAGGTAGTTTGCAAGGTCGCCAAGGCTGATACGCTGTAGAAGTCCATTATTTTCATTTACAAATATTTGGTATCTTTTAGTAGCATTCTCTTCAAGCATTTCGCTGATGCGTTTCATCATTCCCAATGTAGCGAATGAAAACAGTTTACTAAATAGTGTTTCAATGCAATGATGTTTTTTGCACAACTCCTGTATGGAAGTTTTGTTGATTGCATAAACTGTCGTGTCTTCTAATGCAAGAATCATATATTTTGAAGGTCTTTGGATGACATAACTATTGATTTCTGTAAAGAACATATTTTCTTTAAAAAATGTCATAATAAATTCTTTTTCATCTTTGAAGAAAAAAGATTTTATTAGTCCTTCTTTAATAAAGTAGTATTCCTGACAAACTTTGTCTGCTCTTAAAAGATAGTCCTCCTTCTTGAAGGATTTAACTTGAAAGGCTTTCAAAAAATCTGCTTGGGCTTGTTCTTCGAGCCGTGAAATATTGTCTATATATTTTAAAATTTCGTTCATAATGTAGAAGTCTTTCGATGTTTGAGTGTCGCACTACAATGACGTTTTGCGGCCTTGCCCAGTGCGGATTTTGAAACCGACAAACTGTCTACAACCACAAATGTAAATTAAAAGTACAAATGTTTTACCGCAAAGCAAAATGAAAAAACGTTCCCGCGGCGGTGGGGCAAAAATTTGCTTTGCGACCACCCGTCAACCCGTATTGGGCAAGACCGCTGTTATAGGTTGGCCGTTGCACACTGTATACGCCTAGTGAAGAGTCCTTTTGTCCAAGAATACAGGAAGAAAGCCAGTAGTCAGGTTGCCTTTTTTGTCTTGGTAGATTAAAATTGTTAGAGTTTTTGAATTTTCTTTTTCGTGGAACTTGATTTTACCAAAGTCGCCGTAATTTTTTATTGCCAGCTTTATTCTGTCGACGTCAACTTTGGGAGTCTTTGTCGAGTCTCGAATAACAACACGATTAAAGCAAATTGAACTGTCTGCGTGAAATACAACGTCAATTTCTACTGTTCCTCTCGGGAAATTTTTTGGATGTCGGGAAGCCAAGTACTTTGTAAATTCCTTGTCGGTTATTGGAAGATCGTCGTTTATCACATAACCTTGACTTGTGCAGTCTTCGTCGATGATTGTTTTACTTTTTTTATTTGCTTTAGTCTGTCCGAAAAGCCGGGTCGATGTCGCAATAATTATGAGTATGAAAAATATGTATTTCATTTTCGATTGTCCGTCTAACGGCTGACCGCTAACCTTTAGACTTGTACTCTAAAGATATTCATTATAAATTTAATAATATAAATCAAATTAACCGAAGACAGGGCGACCAATGCGCTAACAAGATGAAAGGTCTATAAAACGATTCTGGACCCTGTCTTCTGGTTA
>JANRJN010000019.1:0-429861 GCA_033763945.1 Bacteroidota bacterium
CAGGAATTTCAGGGTCAATGAAGATTAGGTCAGTGTCAAGGTTAGTGTTCGTTTGTCCGAATACTGTATTAAGAATTGACATGGATAAAAATATAAAAAATGCTTTTTTCATTTTCGTTGTCTGGCTGGTTACCTATAACGTTTTGGCGCTTGGCGAAGAAGCGGATTTCGAAGCACTAAACTGTCTGCCAGCACTGAACTTGTTACGAAGCACAAGGTTTCAATTAACCACTGAACCCGCTTTTTTGCCAAACGCCTGTTACCTGTAGTTGTTATTTCTGTTTGTCTATACATATTACTTTCGGTATGTAGTCTTCTTTTGGAAGTCCGTATACATAGATTCTTGTCGAATCGTTGTCGTAACGAACAGCAATTGAGTCAAAGTCGTTTCCGTAAAAGTCTGGTCGGTAAATGTGTTTTTCAAATATTGAATTCTTTGTAAAAATGTCAACACGAGGCGGTGCTAAAACACCCGTGAAGGAACTGTGGATTCTTAAATGTTCGTCTTCAAAATATATTTTATTTGCAGGTTCAATTAGTCTACCGAGTAATGAAAACACAATTACAACACCTAAAAATGGAACACATAAAATGACACCTGTAACTGTCGGTAAGAATGAGAATAATTTAAAATAAACCTTTTCTATTTTATTCAATATTGTCTTGTCGGTAACAAAGTTGAAAAGTACACCTGTCACCAATGCAACTATTACAAAAGTCCTTGTTGTCCAAAGCCCACGAAGTCCTACGCCAAATTGAAAATAAGTAAATGCAATTGTCAAAGCAACAAAAATTGTCAAGTAGTGAGCATATTTTATTGTCTTAGAAACCTTACTGTTCAGTCTCCACGCTACATGTTTGTCCCAACGAAAAAGTCCGTAAGTGTAAACTATTATAAATGCTATTGTCAATACTATTGCCATTGTCTGGTCGGTCTTTTTACAATTACAGGTAACTAGCTTATATGTGTGATTTTATGACACCAATACAACCAAATATGGGAGATTGGTGTAGGTTTTTAGTTTTTTTATCTTCTTCTCTTTTTATCATTTTTTATAATCCTCCGGCACCTCACTCACATAGTGCAGATAAGTAAATATAATTTATTTTAATTTATTTTTCAAGTCTTGGTTCAATTGTTTATAATTTTTGGTAGTAACTACTTTTTTCCTGTTTTCTGTTCTAAATCCTTTATTGCATTACCTGCCACTGCTCCGCCTTGTTTGGCAACTTTTTTGTTTTCCTCTAACCCTATGGGGTGTTTAGTTTTTACAATGGCATTGGTAGAGGCTTCGCCCAGCATCGAAAAAATTAACTCAAGGTCGTTCATATGGTCTCTTAAATTTTCGGTTTTTAAGCCCTTTAAATTTTTATACTGCTTTGGCGTTAACCCAAAGGTTGCTTTTGATATTTCGGCGGTTAAAATGGCATACTCTTTTTGTTCGTTTACACCGTGTTGTTTCCATTCATTCGTTAACTCTTCTCTAATGGCAATACTTCGCATCCGTTTTTCAATCCAATCATCGCTATAGCCTTTTAGTTTATAAAGCTCTCGGGTGCGTTGTGCGGCCAGTTCGGGGTTTTGTATCTCGTCCAATCTATCCGAGCCTACTTGTGCCAACCATAGTTTAAAGGGCTCGGCCTTGGGCGAAGGGATAGATTGTATAATGCGAAGTAAGCCTTTAGCATTGGCGCAACCCATTTTTTGTTTCCCACCTAAAGTTTCTACTAAAAGGGTAGGTACAAATTGTACCCACCCTTTTGCAAGTTCTAAATCGCGTTGACGCATTCGCTTAATGTATTGTTTTGGGTCGTTGCTCTCTGTTAAAACGGCTACAACATCCTCAACCACAAAATACCATTTTTGTTCTGCCTCGTTAAAAACCGAGCGTATGCGTTTGCTTTCAAATAATTTAATGGTGTTCATTGTTTTAAATATATTAGTTTTTTATAAATTATCAAAAGGGCTAATTACTTTTTGTATGCTTCGAGTGCTTACGTGGGTATAAATTTCGGTAGTGCGGCTGCTACTATGCCCTAGTATTTCTTGTATGTAACGCAAATCGGTGCCGTTTTCCAACAAATGGGTAGCATAGCTATGGCGCAACCAATGCAAAGTAACCGGTTTTTTTATTTTACTGCGCTCAAGCGCTTGTTTTAAAACGTTTTGCAAGCTGCTTTCATCATATTGGCTTTTGCCATCCTGCCCTTCAAAAAGCCACTGCTTGGGTTCATATACTTTATAATATTCTCGTAATATATCTAGTATTTTTTCGCTCAACGGTACTATTCTATCCTTGCGCCCTTTGGCTTGTTTTACTATTACCAAGCGCCTAGTCGAATCTATATCAGAAAGTTTTAATTTTAATAATTCGTTTCGGCGTAAACCACAACTATATATTAAACACAGCATTGCCTTATGTTTAATGTTACTTATTGAACTTAAAATTGCTTTTACCTCCTCCTTACTTAATACATTAGGTAAAAGTTTAGGTCGTTTTGGGCGATGAATCAACTCAGGGCTTAGGTGCTTATTTTCGATTATTCGTATAAACAGCTTTATGGCATTTACTACTTGGTTTTGAAACGAAGCCGATAACTTTTGTTTTAAAATATACTCGTTATTAAAATTAATTATATCCTCGTTGGTAATTTCAGAAATGCTTTTACGGTTGTAAAACCTCAAAAATGTTTTTAAGGCATCGGTATAAGTAACTATGGTATTTTGGCTGTAACGTTTGGAGTTAAGCCAGTTTTTAAATTGCTGTAGCTTTTCCTCGCCTTCGGTAGTTAAAGAAGGTAAATGTAATAAGGGAGTTTTTTCTGAATTTTTCTTACCGCCAACTTCCTTTTGTTGCTCAAGCACAGGTGCTAATTCCAACCTAAGGGCTTTATAATCTACCCAGGCTTTTCCTTTTAGTAATTTAAATAATTCATTTTTTAAATCATTACTATAGGGTAAATACCAGCACTGCATGGTTTTGCTCCAACGCAAAGTTTTATAACGACGTAATATTTGCAAAAGCGCATCATTCTTTTCAAAATGCAATTGCACCACCTGTTCGTTTTTGTGCACAAACGGTTTTAAAATAATAATTGGCAAACTATTCATAATACAAAATTACCAAAAAGCATAGCAATACAATGCTACAATTTATAGTAAATAAAAAAGCGCTTCAAAACTTTTGAAACGCTTTAATTGTTATTAGAATTAGAGTTTATTTGATTTTAAACGCCGCTTTCACTTTAGCAACATAATCTAATTTTTCCCAGGTAAATAATTCTACTTTCATAGTTTTTGTTTTACCATCAGGTGATTTAAATGTTTTAGTTACCACTTCATTCTTACGTCCCATGTGGCCATAAGCAGCAGTTTCGCTATACATTGGTGTACGTAATTTAAAACGTTGCTCAATAAAGTAAGGACGCATGTCAAATACTTTTTCAACTATTTTAGCAATTTCACCATCCGTTAGTTTCACTTTTGCAGTTCCGGAAGTATCAATAAAAATACCCATAGGTTTAGCAACGCCAATTGCATAAGATACTTGTACCAACACCTCATCACACACACCCGCTGCAACTAAATTTTTTGCAATGTGGCGAGTAGCATAAGCTGCCGAACGGTCAACCTTACTTGGATCTTTACCCGAGAAAGCACCGCCACCGTGAGCGCCTTTTCCACCATAAGTATCAACAATAATTTTACGACCTGTTAAACCTGTATCTCCGTGAGGACCGCCAATTACAAATTTACCGGTTGGATTGATGTGATAGTTAATTTTGTTGTTGAATAAGTGCGCGTATTTTGGATATTTCTTTTTAACACGTGGAATTAAAATATCAACGATGTCTTTTTTAATTTTCGCTAACATTTTTGGTTCAGTATCAAAATCATCGTGTTGTGTTGAAACCACAATGGCATCAATACGAACAGGAACGTTATCATCATTATACTCTAAAGTAACTTGAGATTTTGCATCAGGACGTAAGTATTTAATTTCTTTATTTTCTCTACGTAAAGCAGCTAATTCTAACAAAATTCCATGCGCTAAATCTAATGCTAAAGGCATATAGTTGGCTGTTTCGTTAGTGGCATAACCAAACATCATACCTTGGTCGCCTGCACCTTGTTCTTCTTTTTTCTTTTTATCAACTCCTTGATTAATGTCAGAAGATTGTTCGTGTATAGCCGATAAAATACCGCATGAGTTAGCCTCAAACATATATTCCGACTTGGTATATCCAATTTTACGAATTACTTCACGAGCAATTTCCTGAACATCTAAATAAGCTTTTGATTTAACTTCACCAGCAAGTATTACTTGGCCTGTAGTAACTAAAGTTTCGCAAGCTACTTTTGAATTTGGATCAAAGGCTAAAAAATTATCAATTAATGCGTCCGAAATTTGATCGGCTACTTTATCTGGGTGTCCTTCTGACACAGATTCTGATGTAAATAAATATCCCATACGGATTTAAGAATTAAGATTGTTGATTTTAGATTTATTTAATTTTTTGAATTTCAAATGTAAGGTAATGATTGGAATAAACAAATAAAATTCGACAATTTGATACCGATTTAATTCAACAATTATTTTAAATCAAAAACGGATTTAACCTCATCCCTTAAATTGTAACGACTGCTCATTATTTCGCCATAAGCGCCTAAATATCAGTTAGCTCTTAAAACTTCAACAAATTCATCAATATTCAATAGTTTTATTTGCGGAAAATCAATTGTTCTTAAAACATTAAAGTGTTTATCGTTGCTAACTAAAAAATGCGCATTGGCAGCAAAGGCACAGTTTACAAATTTATTATCATCGGCATCTTGTGTTATTAAATTTAAATCAAAAAATGTTTCGGTTTTAACAACATTAGAATTTAGCATAAGTGCACTAATAAATAATTCAGAAAGTTTTGGGCTAAAAATTGTGCTTTTTTTTTCTTCATACTCCAATAATATTTCGGTAGAAACAATGAGTTTGAATTTGCCATCAAACAATTGTTTTAAAATAAAATGGTAGGGCGATTTGCTATAAATTGAACTTAAAACAATATTGGTGTCTAATACTACATTAAACATTTTAATCTTTGTTTAGCCATTTATTAATCGTTTCGGGAGTATACTTTTTTTCGTCCCAAAGTTTATCAGCTTCATTTATTGATTTGTCGAATAAAAATTGAGAAATAATTTTTTTAATATCCTGCAAATTTTCGTCAGAAATACCTGTTGAATAAAGTTTTAATAACTCCATTTGTATATTAGATAGGGGCTGCGAACCTGCTTTTATCATAACAACTTGTTTTTATACCAAAGTTAATAAAATTAATCTATATCAAAAACAGATTTTACATCCTCCCTTAAATTATACCTACTGCTCATTACTTCGCCATAAGCACCTGCACTTCGGATGGCAATTATGTCGCCCCGTTTGGTTTCGGGCAAATTTACGGCTTTGCCAAAACAATCACTGCTTTCGCAGATGGGGCCCACTATATCGTATTTGAAGTTTGAACTTTGAGATTTGAGGTTTGAGGTTGACGCTTCGACAGGCTCAGCGTTCAAAATGTTGGCGCTAATATTCTCAATTTTGTGGTAAGCCTGATAAAGTGCGGGGCGTATCAATTCTGTCATACCAGCATCTAATATGGCAAAATTTGTATTTATGCCATTTTTAATATAAAGTACCTGGCTAATTAAACTGCCGCATTGCGCCACAATACAACGCCCTAATTCAAAATGAATGTGTTGTTGAGGCAGTAATTCCAAAAATTGTTTAAACACATTAAAGTAACTTTCAAAATCAACAATAGCCTGGGTATCGGGCTCTTTGTAATTAATTCCTAATCCTCCACCCAAATTAATATGAGGCAAAACATATCCTTTTTGAATGAACCACTTATTGATTTCGTTTACACGTAAACATAAATTTTTAAAGGGAGTTAAATCCTGAATCTGAGAACCAATGTGGAAATGAAGACCTATTAAATTTATGTTTGAAAGATTTTTTAGTTCAGTTAAAACCACATCAAACTCATAGGGATTAATACCAAATTTATTTTCCTCTAAACCGGTGGTTATGTATTTATGTGTGTAGGCATCTACATTTGGGTTAATGCGAAGCGCAACACTTGCCGTTTTATTTTTAGCTTTAGCTAACTCATTAATAATTTGTAATTCGTGAATGCTTTCTACGTTAAAACAAAAAATATTGTTTTCTAAAGCGTAATTAATTTCCTTGTCGCTTTTACCAACTCCTGCAAATACAATTTCATTAGTACTAAAGCCACATTCTACGGCGCGTTTTACCTCGTTACCGCTAACACAATCGGCACCAAAATTGGCAACTTTAATTACTTTTAAAATTTCGGGATGCGCATTTGCCTTTAAAGCATAGTGAATATGATAGTGCGAGGGAGCTGCTTTTTTAATAGCATCAATTGTTTTTTGCAATAGGGCAGTATCGTAGTAATAGAAAGGTGTTTCTATTGTTTTAAACATTTTTATATGTTGTTCTGAAAACATAATTTAATTTATTTATGTCACTTCTATTAGCTTTTTTTGCCTCTTCAAAAAAGCGTATCGTGAAGTCTTTCAGTAGCTTCTCGATACGAAAAATGAAAAGTAGCGCATTTTTCTACTCGAAGTGACTCTTAATTTATCATCAATAATTAAACAATCCTTTATTTAGGGCTTGCAACGCTTCCTTTTTTAAATTACTGTTTACCAAAACAGAAACGTTATTAGCACTTCCTCCATACGATACCATTCTCAACGGAATATCTTTTAAAGCCTCTAAAACCTTATATCCATAACCTGCTTTGTTTTTTGGAATTTGTCCTACCACACAAATAATGGTTTGGTTTTCGTCTACCTCAACGCTTGCAATTTCATGTAACTCTGATAAAATTTCTTTCAACTGTTTATCATTATCTATTGTTAAAGATACTGCCACCTCGCTGGTTGTAATCATGTCAATTGGTGTTTTGTAACGTTCAAAAATTTCGAATACCGAACGTAAAAAACCGTGTGCCAATAACATTCGGTCGCTTTTTATATTAATAGCTATAATGCCATCCTTAGCCGCAACGGCCTTAATTCCTTCATTGGTGGTAATATTTGCAATTAAGGTACCTAGGGCTTCGGGTTGCATTGTATTTTTTAATCGTACCGGTATGTTACGTTTTTGAGCCGGTAAAATACAAGTAGGGTGTAAAATTTTTGCACCGAAATAAGCCAATTCAGCAGCCTCATCAAAACTTAATTCGTTAATGGGATGTGTTTTAGAAACAATACGAGGGTCGTTATTATGCATACCATCAATGTCTGTCCAAATTTGAATTTCGTCACTGCGAATAGCTGCGCCAATCAACGACGCAGTGTAATCACTGCCTCCGCGTTTTAAATTATCAATCTCACCAAAAGCATTTCTGCATATATATCCTTGAGTAATAAATAATTTTTGGTTAGGGTATTTTTTTAATTCTTCTAAACAGTTTAATTCAATGTAATTTAAATCTGGTTCTTCATTCTCATCAATACGCATAAAATTTAATGCGGGTAATAATACAGACTCTACGCCTATTTCCTCGAGATAATAATGAAACAGTGCGGTACTTAATAATTCACCTTGTGCTAAAATTGCTTTTTCTTCGTTAGAAGTAAACATATCTAATGTAAAAGCCTTGATGTAATTAAAATGATTGGTGATTAAGCTGTCTGCCTTTGTAATACTTTCAGCCTTTGAAAACAATTCTGATATGACTTCTTTATATTTTGTTTTTAAATTTTCTATTAACGTATTGGCTGCTACAACATCTTTGCTGTATAAAGCATTTGCAATTTCAACCAAGGCATTTGTAGTACCACTCATGGCACTTAATACCACAATTTTTGGGGTAGAATTTACGGTTAGCTTAACTAAATCTTTAATTCGCTGAGGACTACCTACACTTGTTCCTCCAAATTTTAATACAGATAACATATTTATTATTTTCTTATCGCTACAACGTTACTTTGCGCTACTTTTTATTTTTCTTTGTGATTAGCTTTCGTTTCAACACCAATTATCTTAACATCATTCTTCCAGCGAGTAGTATTAATTAAATGCATAACGTCCTTTTTTATAAACTCAACAACAACTCTTAACGAGTCAATATTTGGGACAGAGTTAAAATATAATGCCCCTCTTAAAAAATGATGTGTACTGTCGGTTAAATAAAACTGTAAAGATGAAGCGGTATTACCTTCAATATTAAATAAAAGTCCGTACACTTTGGTACTATCTTTAATAATAACCACCTCATCCAAGCCTGTTGCTTTAACT
Source organism: Bacteroidota bacterium (assembly GCA_033763945.1). GTDB lineage: Bacteria > Bacteroidota > Bacteroidia > B-17B0 > Aurantibacillaceae > Aurantibacillus. The sequence continues at coordinate 8,334 of JANRJN010000019.1, forward strand.
TGATGACGGTTTGCAAAATCATGAGAATCTTGCAAATAGCTTTGTATGTTATTATTTACCGCCTTATACGTTAAATTAAGCGTGGCGTTAAATTTTGGAAATTCCAAATTTAGCCAACAAGGCTCTGCCCCCATGTGTTTATCATTCACCATTCGGGTATATTCAGGTATTTCAAACGAATATGGGCAAATGCTATCATAAATTTTATATCTTTTTTCAGGAAAATCAATTCTAAAATATCCTCGAGGTTTTGGTGAATAAATTTCGTCATCATCATCGCATGACGAAATAAAAGCGCATGCAAAAAGAAATATGATAAACCTTAACTTCATTAAACACAAAAGTAAAAAACTAATTGGGATAGAGTTAAAATCTTTATTAAAAGACAGAGATAAAGTGCAAAATTATTTTGCTTTTATTTTTTTACTGGCAAACAAAGAAACTTTCGTTTCTTGATTTTTGAATAAACGTTTAATGTTTTTGCGATGCGTTATAATTAACAAAGCAGCTACCACAATAGAAAAAGTTGTTAAAACAGGATTAGTATTTCCTAAAACTAAGGTCAAGAAAAATGGAAAAGAGATGCCTGCTAACATTGAAGACAAGGAAACAATTCTGAAACTAAATAAGGCTATTAAAAACACAATCAACGATAAAACTGAGGCAAGCGGTAAAATGCAGATTACAATTCCTAAAATAGTAGCAACACCTTTACCACCTCTAAATCCTGCAAAAATTGGAAATATATGCCCCATAAGAGCGGCAACTCCCAAAACTAATTGCAAATTAATAAACTCAGCTGAATTTACTGAAAACACACTAAAATAAGATAAAGCAACCGCTAAACTACCTTTTAAAATATCTATAATTAAAACAGGAATTCCAGCTTTTTTTCCAAGCACTCTAAATGTATTTGTAGCGCCCGCATTACCACTACCAAATTCACGAACATCGATGTTATAAAAACGCTTCCCTATCCAAACAGAAGTTGGAATAGAACCTATCAAATATGCTAAAACAATTAAACCTAAAATCACTGTTTCTAAATTGTTAAATTAAAGTTAGCAAATTTATAAATAATTTTAAAATAAAAAACACCTAAACATTAATTTTAAAAAAAATGTGTAGGTGTTTAAACTATTTAACAATATATCTTTTAGAATGCGCCTTTTAGCTTCACTCCTTGCTCAATACGTTGTAAGGCAGTAATATAAGCAGCAATTCTCATTCCGGTTTTAAAATGGGTAGCATTGTTCCAAATGGCTTCAAATGCAATTTCCATTTTTAAATCATGCTTTGTATTTACCTCATCTTCAGTCCAATAATAACCTGCTTTGTTTTGCACCCATTCAAAATAACTTACAGTAACACCTCCACTGTTAGCTAAAATATCCGGAACTACAATAATATTTCTTTCGTTTAAAATATGATCGGCCTCAGGCATTGTAGGACCATTTGCACCTTCAACTATTAATTTAGCTTGGATTTTAGGAGCATTTTCGTCGTTAATTACATTTTGTAAGGCTGCCGGAACCAACACATCACATTTGCTAACCAATAATTCGTCAGCTTTAATTTCGGTTGCTCCAGTAAAACCTTTTAAAACACGGTTGTTTTTAGCAACAAAATCTAATGCCGCATTAACATCAATCCCTTTTTCGTTGTAAAAACTAGCTGTATGATCACCAATACCCACAATTTTAATGCCTTGTTCAGATAATAAACGTGCTGCATGAGAACCTACGTTTCCAAAACCTTGAACAACAGCCGTAACCGAATTTGGCTTTAAGTTCATTTTTTTAAGTGCAGCTAAGGTATTTACCATTACACCACGTCCTGTAGCGGCATCTCTGCCCAAAGAACCACCAATTGCAATAGGTTTTCCGGTAATAACACCCGGACTGTCTTCTCCTGTAATTTTATTAAATTCGTCCAATATCCAAGCCATTTCGCGTCCACTTGTGCCCATATCAGGGGCTGGAATATCTTTATTTACACCAAATACGTCTTTCATGGCTTGCGCATAAGCACGGCTTAAACGCTCTAACTCACCAACACTCATAGCACGTGGGTCGCACTTAATACCACCCTTTGCACCTCCATATGGTAAATTTGCAACCGCACATTTAAAACTCATCCAAGCAGCTAAAGCCATTACTTCATCTGCATTTACATCCATTGCGTAACGAATACCGCCTTTGCTAGGACCTAAATGCGTACTATGCACGGTACGGTAGCCTTCAAATACTTGAATTTTACCGTTATCCATTGTTATTGGAAGACTTACTTTTACTTGTTTTTGAGGATTTCTAAGCACTTGAAGCACATCATCGCTTAAGTTCATAATTTTAGCCGCTACATCTAAGCGAGCCAATACAGCATCAAACATACTATCGTGTGCCTGTGTTGCATTTACTGTGTTTATTGACATAAGTAAATTAATTTTTAGTTAGCTGGGCAACAAAATTAAACAAATAATTTAACATATTGGTAATTTTAACGGCTATTAGATATAACACTTATTGGCTTCGATTAATTTGGATTTCTCTATTTTGAGTTGTTACTTTAATAAATATATGGCCGAATTTTTAAAGATTTTTACTGTTATAATTTTTTGTTCATTGTTTTTTAGCAAAATGGGGATGCCCGCCGCTTGCATTTTGTTTAAATTCAATATGTTCAAAGTAATTTTAGTAAGTTGCATTGGAGGCATGGGTGGCAGTATTTTTTATGTGTTTTTGTTTGGTGCCATTTTAAAATGGTGGGATAAAAGACAACACATTAAAACAGGCGGAAAAAAGAAACTTATTTTTACAAAAAGTAATCGCCGCATTATAAAAATTAAAAACAGATTTGGTTTGGTTGGCATAAGTTTATTAACACCCTTTTTGTTATCCATACCCTTAGGAGCCTTTTTGGCTGATAGATTTTATAAAAATCGCCCTAAAGTAATTTTATACTTATGCTTAAGTACTTTATTTTGGAGTGTAACCCTTTACTTTGTTTACTATAGTTTTTACGACAGTTTAAAAGGTTGGTTGTTTTAATAAACCTATTTACTTATTACTTGTTAGTATTAAAAAAACAAGAGTAAATTTGTAGCATGATTTTAACGCATTCTTCTTCACCCGAGTTACTATTAAATTCTAATTATCCTTTACATTTAAAAGCTATTGCAGAAAAAGTGTATGCCGGGCAACGTATTACTTTTGAAGAAGGCGTAACTCTTTATAAAGAAGCAGAACTTGGATTTGTTGGGACTCTTGCAAATTACGTACGCGAGAAAAAAAACGGCAATTATGTTTATTTTAATCATAATTTTCACGTAGAGCCCACAAATATTTGCGTGTATACCTGTTCTTTCTGCTCCTACTCCCGTCTAATAAAACACCGCGAGCAAGGCTGGGAACTTTCTGTTGAACAAATTTTAGACATTATAAAAAAATACGACGGGCAAACTGTTACCGAAGTGCATATTACTGGTGGTGTAGTGCCAAAACAAGACTTAGCTTTTTACATAGAATTGTTTCAAAAAATAAAACAACACCGTCCTGAGTTGCACATTAAAGCATTAACGCCCGTAGAGTTTCATTATATTTTTAAAAAAGCAAAACTGAGTTACGAAGAAGGTTTAAAATTAATGAAAGAAGCCGGCTTAGATAGCTTACCAGGTGGTGGTGCCGAAATTTTTGACAAAGACATTCGAGATAAAATTGCAGGTGGAAAATGCAGTACGGAAGAATGGCTTTCTATTCATGAAATTTGGCACAGCATGGGTAATTTTTCTAACGCAACCATGTTGTATGGTCATATTGAAACATTTGAACACCGTATAGACCATATGGACAGACTAAGAAATCTGCAAGATAAAACCAACGGTTTTAACGCATTCATTCCTTTAAAATTTAGAAATAAAGAAAACGAAATGGCTAACGTGCCCGAAGTGAGTGTGATTGAAGATTTACGCAACTACGCTATTGCCCGTATATATTTGGATAATTTTAATCATATAAAAGCTTATTGGGCCATGATTGGTCGAAATACAGCGCAATTATCTTTAAACTTTGGTACAGATGACTTAGACGGCACCATTGATGATACGACAAAAATATATAGCATGGCAGGAAGTGAAGAACAGCATCCAAAATTAAGCACAGAACAATTAGTAGATTTGATTAAAGCCGTTGGTAAAACTCCAGTGGAACGAGACACACTTTATAATATTGTAAAGACTTATTAGTCGAATTTATACAGTTATTTAGTTACTAAATAATTTTTACTTTAAATATTTCTTATTTTTGCGACCCAAAAATAAGAATATGAAAAAAATCTTTACCATTACATTATTGTCATTTACATTATTTTCAACAGCTCAAGACGAAGCTAAAAAAGATACCTCTTGGAAAACATCTGGTTTTTTTGGATTAAACGCCAGCCAAACTGCTTTAAGTAACTGGCAAGGTGGTGGTCAAAATAATGTGGCTGTTAATGGAATTTTAAACGCTCAAGCTGAATACAAAAAAGGAAAGCATACTTGGCTAAATAAATTAGATGCTCAGTATGGTATTATTAAACCCGGAGATGTTAAATTATTCCGTAAAAACATTGACCAATTGTTTGCGCTTTCGAAATACAATTTAGATGCTTGGGGAAAGTATTGGTTTTATGTGGCACAAGCCGATTTCCGCTCACAATTAGCCCCTGGCTATACCTATGTTGGCGATTCTATTGCAGGGCCCGCAGGTTCTGATTTTACCTCACCTGCTTACATTCAAGTAGCATTAGGTTTGGACTATAAACCTGTGAAATATTTTTCAGCCACCTTTGCCCCTATTGCTGGTAAAATTACTTGGGTTAATCGCCAATATTTAGCCGACGCTGGTGCATTTGGCGTTGAAAAAGCAAAATACGATACGGCTGGAAAAATTACCACGCAAGGTAAAAAAGTTCGTTATGAATTTGGAGGCAGAGTAATTTTAAAATTTAAGAAAGATATTTTAAAAAATGTCAACTTAGATTCTTATTTAGACTTATTCTCTAACTACGGCAACAATCCTCAAAATATTGATGTAGTATTTAATAACCTTTTAACCTTTAAAATAAATAAGTACTTTACTGCCAATATTATTTCACAAATGGTTTATGATGATGATATCATTACCAAATATGATTGGAATCAAGATGGATTATATGATAACAAAAACGATATTTTTGGTCCACGTTTGCAGGTAATTTCCACTTTTGCAATTGGTTTTGGCTATAAATTTTAAAAATGAATTTTTTAAATGCAAAAGCGAGAAGTTAACTTCTCGCTTTTTTTATTAGAGAAAAATCATGAGATTTTTAAAGACGTCATAGAAAATGAACCTGCTACCAAGGCATCATTAAAATAGGTCACATTTTCGTTTTTATCCCGCAATGCTATGGTGTATAACATCGGCAAATAATGTTCGGGGGTTGGAGCCGATAGCTGAAGAGCTTTACTATATGTTTTATAATTAATCAACGATTTAAAATCATTTTCGGTAATCAAAGTTTTAAATTTTTCGTTTGCCTCCAATGCCCAATCATGGCCAAAATGTGCGTTAAAATCACTTCCTTTTAACTGCATGTAACCAAAATTATGCACCATGTTTCCACTGCCAATAATCAATACCCCCTTTTTACGAAGTGCGTGTAGTTCCTTTGCTAAATCGTAATGATATTGAGCATCTTTTGTATAATCTAAACTTAACTGCACAACTGGCACATCTGCATCCGGATACAGATTTTTTAAAATACTCCAGCTACCATGGTCAAAACCCCAGGATTCATCCAATCCAATAGCAGTTGTTGTAAGTGTTTTTTTTGTTTCATCTGCCAACCATTTACTGCCGGGTGCCGGATATTGCACGTTAAATAAAGCTTGTGGAAAGCCGCCAAAATCGTGAATAGTTTTTGGTTTTTCCATAGCTGTAACAAAAGTACCTTTAGTTTCCCAGTGAGCAGAAATGCAAAGAATAGCCGTTGGTTTTGGAATTGTTTTAGCAATTGTTTTCCACCCCTTGTTAAATTCATTATCTTCAATAGCATTCATCGGCGAACCATGTCCTACAAACAATACGGGCATTAGCTTATCCTGTTCTTTTAATGTATCGGTAAAATTTTTAAACGAACCCAATGTTGTCATGGCAGTTAAACTTAATATTGATTTAATAAATTCCTTGCGTTGCATAAAGCAATAATTTAACTAAAGGTAATAATGATTTTTTGTGGAATGAAATTAAAAAATGTTTAAAATATGTAGTTATAACAATCTAAAGATTGTTAATAGAGATTATAGGTTTAATCTTTTTTATACCTTTAATTATAATTTATAAATAAAATGAAAAAATTGATCCTATTTCTATTATTTCCGTTTATAATAAAAGCACAAACGCCTGCAGAAACTAAACTTAAAAAGGAAAAAATAGTTTTTAGCGAAGCCTCCAAAAAAGAAGCGAAACAATTAATTGAAAGCTACCGCCAACAAGTTATTAATGGCGAGAAAAAAATGAGTACAATGGCAAGAATCTATAGCGAAGACCCTGGCTCTGCTAAAGACGGTGGTCTTATTGAAAATGTAGGAAAAGGCATGATGGTTCCCGAATTTGAAAAAATTGCCTTTAGCTTAAAAGTTGGCGAGATTTCTGAAGTTTTTGAAACACAGTATGGTTTTCATTTCATTGAATTAGTTGCTAAAAAAGGAGAGTTTTTAGATTTAAGACATATTCTTATAATTCCTAAAAATAAGTAGTTAAATACTCGCCGTTATACTAAATATGCTGGAGTTGCCCGGAAAGGCCATTTTTGTAAAGGAATACGCAAAAGCAAAACGTTTTATTTTTAAACCAAAACCAAGGCTTAAACCATTAGCCCCTCTTCTTTCGGGTAAGGTTAATTCTCTTTGACGGCGGTAATTATATGCGATTCGTAAATTAAAATTTTTAGTTATAAGTATTTCGGTCCCGACGGTAACATGTCGCATAAAATTGTCGGCACGGTTACCAAAACGATTGCTGAATTTTTTCCATCCCGAAGAATCTTCTTTAACGGTTGTTGTTGAATTAAATGAATTGGATTTACCCGTTGTATCAACTGGGCTAGTGTATTTTAGATTCCATTTATTTATTTGATCAAATCCAAACAATAAACGAAATGGGGCTTTTGCAACTTTATAACTTAAACCCAATTGTAAATTACGAGGTAATACTTGCTGTTGATTTTGAGAATAATTTTTATAAACTACGCCAATATTTTTGGCTAAAATACTAACCGTTAAATTCTTTTTAGAATGATAGGTAACTCCAAAATCTATGGCATTGGCGTAACTTTTATAAGTATCGTATTGCGAAATGATTGTTTTTAAAGCAACTCCAACATTAAAACTACTATCTTTAAACGGTTTGGCATAGTTTAAATTAATACTGTAATCGCCTGCCCTAAAATTAGTTGTTTGCTGCCCAAACTCGTCGTAACCAACAAATTTGCCGTAATCGAAAAACTGAATGCTACCGGCCACATTGCCATATTGCTTTAAGTGATGCGCATAAGCCAAATAGCCATACTTTAAATCACTAACATAATTGCCATAATTAAGTGCAATTTTTTTTGTCATAGAACTATTTAGGAGAGAAGGGTTGTTGTATATTAAATTAATATCATCATCCCAAATACTGATGTTACCTCCACCCAAAGCGGCTGAACGAGCCGTCATGGGAACATCTAAAAAACGAAAGTTTTTAGTGCCACCAATCTGAGCGGTGTTTTTTAAACATGTTAAAACAAAAAAAATATAAATTAGTTTTTTCAATAGATTACTAACGTCAAAAAGGGTATTTTATTGTTAGAGTTACAAACTCTTAATGTCTTTTAGTTTTACAGCTTGCCTTCTCGAAACTTCAATTTCCTTGCCGTCTTTTAATTTTACATTTAATCCACCGTTAAACCACGATTCAACACTAGCAATGTAGCTAAAATTTATAATGTGCTTCCTGCTGGCTCTAAAAAATTGCTTCTCATTTAAACGACTTTCTAAACTGTTTAAACTGCGTAATATTAACGGGCGGAACGTATCAAAATAAACTCTTACGTAATTCCCTTCACTTTCAAACAAACGAATATCACCTAATTTCACAAACCAACATTTTTCGCCGTCCTTAATAAAAACAGTATCACTTTCATTTAACGGCGATACATTTTCAGTTTTGGTAACTGTTTCCTTAATTGATAACTTTTTTACGGTCTCGGCCAAGCGCTCCGATTGAACAGGCTTAAGTAAATAATCAAACGCATTTAATTCAAATGCTTTTATGGCATACTCATCATATGCTGTAACAAATACTACATCTACAGCTCCAGAAATTTCTTCGACGAGTTCCAAACCAGTTTTACCCGGCATCTGTATATCACAAAATATAATATCAGGCTTTAACTCATTAATTTTTTGTTTAGCATCTTCCGCATCGGCACACTCGGCTATTATTTCAATCTCTTTATGGGATGCCAATAAGCTTTTTAACTCCTGTCGCGCAAGACGTTCATCATCAATAATTATTGCTTTCATAACAACTAAATGTATTAAGTATTCAAAGGTATATTAATATCTACAATCACCAAATTATTTACTTCGTTTATAAAAATTTGCCCGTCCACTCCATAGAGTAATTCTAATCGTTGAATAGAATTTTTAAACCCTACTCCGGTCAAAGGTTCATCATTATTTATTTTTCCGGTATTACTTACTTTTATTTTTAAAAAATCACCCAGTTGAAAAGCCTCGATGGTAATTGTTCCGTTCCCTGGTATTTTCGAAATCCCGTGCTTAATGGCGTTTTCAACTTGTGATTGAATTATAAAAGGAGGGATTTGACAATTTAAAACTGCATTTTCAATATTAAATTCGTAGTTCAAACGTTCTTCATATCTAATTTTCTCAAGACTTAAATACTCTTTCACCAATTCCATTTCATCTTTCAATAAAATTTTTTGGTTTTTATTCATCAATAAAGTACTTCGTAAAATATTCGATAATTGTGTTACGGCCTTTTTTGCCTTAACCGGATCCTCGTCAATCAAAGCTCTAATACTGTTCATGCTATTAAACATAAAATGTGGATTTAGTTGTGCTTTTAAATTGCTGAGTTCACTTTCTCTGCTAGCAGCCAAATAACGTAACGAATTCAGCTCGGCTCGCTTGTAATTTTTAAAATGTTTAAAAACAAAATAAATTAAATTCCATAGAAAAAATATTACAGAAAAATTTATAATGGAAGACGTAATGTAAACAAAACTTAGCTCTGTTTTAAGTAGTCCCAATAATTTAAATAAGCCCATTGTAACCAAGAAAAAAACGTTTGCTTTTTGAATACTAAAAAAAATAATGATGCCTATTTGAGTTGGTATCTTTAAATTTAAAACATTATACCTAACAATAAAAAAACGATAGATATGGGTTATTGCAATACCAACTGGCAAAGAAATAACATACATCAAATAATCTTTTATAGTTGAATTGTTACTTAACCCAAAAAAAATAGAATTAATTATTATGTAAAAACTCCAACCAATTAATTGGCAAGCCCAGTAAATATTTATTTTTTTTGTCAGGAATTTTTAAGAACAAAAACTATTCTTTAATAAACTTAAAGAAATGCGTTTTGGTGGAATCGGTTACTTTTACAACAAAAACACCTGTTTGAAGCGTATTTACGTCAATAAAATTAGCGTTTAATGTTTCCTGTAAAAGTAATTTGCCAGTAATATCTAATATTTCAACCGTAGTTTCATTCTTTGTTGAAGCAGTTATATAGAGTTTATCTTTTACTGGATTTGGGTACAAAAGCATAGCGCTAACATCCTGCGCCTCATTTTTAATACCTGTAAGTACAACATAATTATCTCGGTAACGAATTTGAGTAGGAGTAAAAACTGAGCCTATTAAATTTCCATTTACTTCTAGAAAGGGAATTTTAGAAGTTGCGGTTAACCATTGATAACTTCTTTGATAATTTAAAAAGGGAATTGGAAAAGGAAGTAACGTGCTTTTAATCGTATCCTTAGAATATTGAGTTGTAACTAATCTTAAGCAATTGGCTGTGCCATAAGGAGTAGTAACAGAGCCCCATCCATCTACTTTTGTAACGCGATAGCCTCCTTTTGTATATACGATTGGAATAAGGGTTGAAGTGGGCGTTGAAAATTTAAAGGTAGTGCTATCGTATTTTGGATAGCTCATTGGAAAATTATATAATTCATCCTTATCGCTATAGTAGCTGGGAACTGGCACACTGGTAAGTGTCATACCAGCACCATCAATAATGTAGGAATTGGTTGGCGAGGTTTGTTTTTTATAATAATTATAATAATTGGTAATTGTTATTGGCCCTAGAGCCAAAGTGTCGGCAATTTTTTCTCCGTATTCATTAAGACCTAGGAAGAAAAAAGCATAAGGCGTTGAGATTGCATTTTTATAACTACGAACACCTTGGCTTGTAGGAACTAATGTACTATAATTCCAAACATAATTAGTACCAGTTTGAGTATAATTACCAATTGAGGTTAGTTGTGCATTACTGTAACGCAAAGTATCATTATTACCCGGAAAATTACTACTGGTTAAAGTAATTGGCATTTGCGAAAACGATAACTTATAAAAAGCCGTTAAGGCCACTAATAATATTAATTTGTTCATTTGTACTAAATTTGCTTTAAATAGCTAAAATACTAATTTTTTTGATTTTACGTTATATATTACCGTGTTAAAGTTTTTTCAATATTTCGTTTTAGTTTTTAGTTTTTTTTTAAAATTAAACGGACAAGTAATAGCTTTAAATATACTCACCTCATCAAAAAAAAGTGTTGTAGCAAAATTGAATTATCAAAAAAAATTCACATCAAAAACTCTGGCGCTGAAGGAAATTGATAATATTATAAAAAGCCTGCACTACAAAGGCTTTCTCTTAGCAAATATTGATACTATCATTTCCGATTCAACACATATAACTGCAAAAATATCAGAAAATAATTTTTACAAATGGAGTTACTTAAAACTTGGTAACCTTAACCCGAGTCTAGCCTCTAAAATTGGCATTAGCGAAAAGTTGTATTTTAATAAAGTCTTTAAATACAAGGAAGTGGCAAAGAGTTTTGAGAAAATAATTTCTTATTACGAAAACAATGGTTACCCATTTACATCTGTTAAATTGGATAGTATTAGCATAACCAATAATTCTATTTCAGCCGTATTAAATGTTCAAAAAGGTAAATTATTTAAAATAGATTCTATAATAATAATGGGAAATGCCAAGGTTAACAAACAGTTTTTGTATAAGTATTTATCCATTAAGCCCAATATGCCCTTTAATGAAGAAATTATTAAATCTATATCGCCAAAAATAAAGCAACTCCCTTTTATTATTGAAAAACAACCTCAACAAGTTAGACTTACAAATAAAACCAACAAACTTCTTTTGTTTTTAGATAAAAAAAACGCATCCCAATTTGATGGTATTATTGGTTTTTTGCCTGATAATATCACAAAAAAAACAGTTGTTACCGGGGATGTAAAATTAAAAGTAGTAAATGGCATTTTTAAAAATGGCGAAACCATTGATGTTCAGTGGCGGCGTTTACAATCACAAACACAAGATTTTAAAGGCAGGATTATTTATCCTTATTTATTTGGTACACCTGTGGGTACAGACTATTCACTTAAAATTTACAAACGCGATACCACATTTATTGATATAACCAATAATATAGGTTTGCAATATTACTTTAGTGGCTTAAACAACTTTAAAGTATTTTACAAGCAACGCAATACCAATTTAATAAGCACCAGTGGTTATAGTTTAATTACCACACTGCCGGAATATGCCGATATTACCACTCAATCTTATGGTGCGGGTTTTACCTTTGAAAAATTGAATTACCGATTTAATCCCCGAAAAGGAGTTGCACTTAATTTAAATTCCCAAACAGGAAATCGTGTTATTAAAAAAAATCCAAAAGTAAATGAAATTGCCTATACCAATTTGTTACTGCGTTCAACCCAATATCAATTTGAAAGTGATTTAAATTTTTTTATACCAATTTATAATAACAATGTTTTGCATATTGGTGTTCAGGGGGCATCTGTTTTTGGCAACTCCAGCATTTTTAAAAACGAGTTGTTTAGAATTGGAGGTTTAAAAACCTTACGAGGTTTTGACGAAGAAAGTATTTATACGTCCTCCTACCTAATTCCAACAATAGAATACCGCTTTTTATTTGCTCAAAATTCTAACTTATTGTTGTTTGCCGAAGGTGCCTGGTACGAAAACAACAGTAATAATTTGTACTTAAAAGATACGCCCGTTAGCATTGGAGCCGGTATTAATTTTGAGACTAAAGCCGGCATTCTTTCTTTAAATTATGCTATTGGCAACCAATTTGGCAATGGTTTTGACCCAAGAAGTGGTAAAATACATTTTGGATTAACGGCTTTGTTTTAAACTTTATCTCAATAAATAAACCAATCCTGTTTTACTAAATAATTTCGGAGTATTTTTTTTATAATTAATCTGATAGGTGTAAGTGTCTGACTTTAATTCAATTCCATTTAAATTTTTGTAATTACCATTCCACCCATCATCGATACTTTTAGAGGTAAACAATAATTCGCCCCAACGATTATAAATAAAAAGTTCATAAAAAGTAAGCCCATCGGCAATCGGCTTAAAAACTTCATTTAATCCATCATCGTTCGGCGTAAAAGTATTTGGAATATAAATATCGCTTTCATTTTCTATTATTACTGCTTTGTGAACTGAATCAATGCAGCCTTTGTCCGAAATTCCTTTAAGTGTTACATAATAATTACCTATATTTTCAAAAGAGTAATTAATGTTTTGCGTGTTAAATAAAGTAGTAGATAATGTGTCTTTTATCTGCCATTGCCATGAATTAATTGCTGCATTTGATACATCACCTAATAACAAAACTGATGGAATTATATATGTTGGGTAAGCTGGTGAAAATGCAAAATCTACTTTAGGTTTAGGATATACTTGAAAACTTGTAGAATATGAATTTATACAACCAAATAAATTACTAATGGTTACGCCCAAATTATAATTTCCTGCTTTGTTTATACAATATTTAACCTGTGTTTGATTAGTAGATATACTATTACCATTCAAATACCACGAAATATCTTTTAGTGTTGAATTTGAATATACGCTAGATTGGAAACAATATGGCTCACAATTATTAATTACCGAATCGCAAACAACACTTGGATTTTGATAAACTGAAACACTTGTAGTTCCAAAACTACTGCATCCAAAATTATTTGTTACAATCAATGTATAAACCCCTGCGGCATTGTTTTGAATAGCATTAATTGTTGGATTCTGAGAATAACTTAAATAATTATTTGGTCCAAACCATGTGTAAGTATTTGCAGCAGTATTAGCTGTTAACTGTAGGTTGCTGTTTATACAGCCTAAGCCATTAATTGATGGTGTAAAAGTGTTTAAAGGATTTACGATAATGTTTGCTAAACCTACATTTAAGCATCCATTTAATAAAGTAGACGTTAACGAGTACGTACCATTAAGGTTATATGATAAGGGTTCAAAATATACTGTTTGGGTATTTGTTGCGAAGTTATTTGGGCCCGCCCATGTGTATGTTACAGCTATTGGTGCAGTTAAACACAGTGTACCACCAACACAACTCGGACTTGAGGTAACTATGGGCACCATTGTAGGGCCAATAATAAAAATAGATTTTGTTAAACTATCTTTTGCTACACAATTATCAACCACCAACTTTATAGTATACACACCAACATTATTAAAACAAAAATTACTAATCGTAGGTGTATTAATTGTTGAAAAAGTATTTGGTCCATTAATTGTCCATTGCCAACTGCTGGGTTTGTTTTGCGATGAATCTTTTAATGTAATACACTTGTTTAAACACAAATTACTTGGCAAATTAAATTGCGCAATAGGTTTAGTACCACATAGTAAAACTGTATTTGGAATGCTATTTGTAACAGTAAGAGCAGGAGAAACACCTATAGAATAATTACTTATTGTAAAATCTCCATTTTTTATACTAGCATTATAATTTGTAACAGAAATTGTAGGCGTTGAAACTGTGCAGCCTGCCGTGCTATCAAATAATTGAGAAGTGTTACTTTTTAAAATTAAAAAATCGAAATTGTTTGATGAAGGTGTTGTATAACCCACTGCAAAAATATTAGATCCATTTATTACTATGTTGGTTAAACTATTATTTCCTGAACCAACATTCATTTTTCTTTGTTTTATGATAATGCCATTATTTGGATTTACTTCAAACAATAACAAATCGCTTTGACTTGCCGAATTATTATAATTACCGCTTACTAAAATATTTCCATTTGGTAAATAACATACAGATTCATTATTAATTCCTACTCCAAATAAACTAGCATATAATTTAGACCAAACAATATTACCAAATGCATCAAGCCTCATAGCTGTTGTTTGGTTTGGACTGTTTGAAGTAGCTGATAAAATTATACAACCTCCATCATTTGTTGCTAAGCATGCAAGTCCCATTTCTAGAACATTTGTTCCATAATTTTTTGCCCATATCACATTACCATTTGCATCTGTTTTTATTACGTGTATGTCGTCGTTTACTGGTAAATTGGTTGAATATGCTCTACCTGTAAAAAAACATTCGCCTGCAGCGTTTGCATCCGCTCCACTTCCACCCTCCCAAGAAGGACTGGCAGAAGGGCTATTAATATTACTCCATAAAACATTATTAGCCAAATCGACTTTTAAAAACCAAAAACGGTAAGTACTACTGTTCTTGGTAGTAGAACCAGTAAGTAAATGGTCGCCGTTTGGTAAGCGCCTTGCTGCTAAAACACCCGAATTTATAGAAGAACTACCCGTATATATTATAGGCGAAGTTGAAACAATTGTACCTAACTGATTAAATGTTAGAATTGATACTCCCCAACTTCCTGGCTGAAAATTTACAGAAGTGTAAATTGAATAGGTGCCATTATAATATGTTAAACCACCATATTGACCTTGTCCGCCCTGAACTACATCTTTTTTCCAAATAATATTTAAACAGGTATCAAATTTTATTAATTGATACTTACAAGCGCTTGAAAAAAATGCGGCATAAGTATTTACCTCATTTAGACCAACTATTGAATTATCTGTAGGATCATAGACAACTTTATATCCATATTCTGAAGCCGTAGAATTGATTTTTTTTAAGGTAAAATTGCTTTGACACTTAATTTTCTCACAAGAAATTAACAAAACAATTATAAGAATGTATCTGGAAAAATACCCCATATTTTCATTCTAAAGATAATACTAATTAAAATCTTATCCTATCATAAACCAATATCTGGTTGAGTTTTCTTTATATCTGGTAATTTTTTAAATTCGATTTTAATTTATACTATAACAGCTACTGTTTTTAGAATTATATCTCATAAACATTCCTTTGCTACATCTGTTTATTTGTTAAATTTGCATCGTAAAACAAATAATTTTGCAAATTAGTTTTATTAAAAACAAGGAATTAAAAACCAGAAACTTAAAATATAATGGCTTCAGATAATTTTCAACCACACGATTATTACTTAATGGATGAACTATTAAGTGACGAACATAAATTAATACGCGAAACTGCCCGTGCGTGGGTAAAAAAAGAAGTAACTCCTATTGTGGAGGAAGCTTGTCAAACCACTACATTTCCTAAACAATGGATTAAAGGGTTAGCTGAAATTGGCGCATTTGGGCCATATATTCCTGCCGAATACGGCGGACCAGGTTTAGACCAAATAAGCTACGGTTTAATTATGCAAGAATTAGAACGTGGCGATAGCGGTTTACGCTCTACAGCCTCTGTTCAAAGCTCATTAGTTATGTACCCAATTTATGCTTACGGAAGTGAAGAACAAAAGAAAAAATATTTACCAAAATTAGCTACAGGCGATTTAATGGGCTGTTTTGGTTTAACTGAACCAGACCATGGTAGCAACCCAGCCGGCATGTTAACCAACTTTAAAGATGCAGGTGATGGTAAAAACGTAATATTAAACGGCGCTAAAATGTGGATTAGTAATTCACCGTTTGCTGATATTGCCGTTGTTTGGGCAAAAGATGAAGCCGGAGAAATTAGAGGTATTATTGTTGAAAGAGGCATAAAAGGCTTTACAACCCCTGAAACACATGGCAAATGGAGTTTACGCGCCAGCGCAACCGGCGAATTGGTTTTTGATAATGTATTAGTTCCAAAAGAAAATATTTTTCCAAACATTAAAGGTTTAAAAGGACCTTTAGGCTGTTTAAACAGCGCGCGTTTTGGTATTGCCTGGGGGGTTATTGGTGCGGCTATGGATTGTTACGACAGTGCATTGCGTTACAGTAAAGAACGTGTTCAATTTGGAAAACCAATTGGCGCTTTCCAATTAACACAAAAAAAATTGGCCGAAATGATTACCGAGATTACTAAAGCTCAATTATTAACTTTCCGTTTGGGTCAATTAAAAAATGAAAACCGTGCCACACCAGCTCAAATAAGTATGGCAAAACGCAACAATGTAAACATGGCTTTACAAATTGCACGCGAAGCCCGCCAAATACATGGTGGAATGGGTATTACCGGCGAATACCCTATTATGCGCCACATGATGAATTTAGAATCTGTAATTACCTACGAAGGAACTCACGACATACACTTATTAATTACCGGCATGGATGTTACCGGATTTAATGCGTTTGGATAAGATAACTACTAACCTGTAAAATAAAAAAAGCCTCTCGAAAATACCGAGAGGCTTTTTTTATAAATTTTATTTTAATTATAGGTAACCAAATACCTTTTTATTAGTTTTCTTTTTATGCGTCCATTCAACTTTCCAGCCATAAGGGCAAGCATTTGGTCCAGCAGTAACCACATCACCGCTAGAGTTAACACTAAATGTAACTTTTAAACTAAAGTCTTTCTCAGCAACTTTAATATCTACTGCGCCTTGCACAGGTGCCCACCAACCGCACGTCCAGTTCCAAACAATTGGTGTACTAACTTGGCTGGTAAATTTATCGCCATCACGAGTAGTTCCATAATTTTCAAGGCTACTTAAACCATCAGAAGATCCAATACCCTCACCAGTACAAGTTAAAATACCGCCGGGTAATGTATAGGTAAATTTGCGATTGATATTGTAAATGGCCGTTTTATCTCCATCAAATTTTACATTTAAATCAGAACCGGTAACAGAAGTAGCAAGACTTGGTTGAGTTTTAAGAATTAATAATTCCCACCAAGTTCCACCTGTTTCATTTTTTATATTTTGTGAACCATTTAACTCTACACTTTTTCCATCAGAAGCACGTGTTACTTTATATCCTAAATAATCAACTTTTAACACACAACCTGCTTGTTTCCAACGTTTACCTGTAGAATAGTCTAGAATAGTTAATTTAATAGAACCTGTTCTGGTACGGTTATTTACAGTAGTCCCATTGTAGTTGATTTTAATAGTTCCGCTATGAGCACCGTTAGTATCAATAGAGTAGTCAACAGCAGTAATTCCCAAAGCACTATGTAAAGCGTTTGTTCCTGCTGATGAAGAAGTTCTACCGTGCAATAAGGCGTTGTCTCCAACCACAGTATTAACATCATTTGTAGCATTGTCATTCTCTGTTTGAACAGTTCTATTGTCAGTAGAAGCTTGTCCATCTTCATTTTTAAAGGCTTTCTTTTTTTTGCAACCTGTAAAAACTAACGCAGTGGTTAGCATAAGGGCGCATAACGCATAAATTAGTTTGTTTTTTTTCATGTTTAGTTTTTTTAATTAGACTTAGGGCAATCCAAAAGGTTTAATTATACCAAATGTACAAAAAATATAAATAACTTTTTAAGGTTTAAACAGCTCAAAATCAATTTAGTATTTTTTAATAATTAAGTAATTATTAAAAACTGGAAGGATTCATAATTTCCCAGGTATGGTCACTTAGGAGCTTAACGGAACTTATATATTCCAAGGTTTCTGGTATGGTTTTTCCCCACTCATCTGGAGCAATTATCATTAAACGGTACTTTTCTTCTTTTTTATATAAATGATAAATATTGCCAACAAAGGGTTCAAACGATAATTCGGCTTGATATATTTTTTCACTCACTTCTACTCTTTTTCGTAACTCATTAGCCTGCTGCGCCAATAATTCTGCTTGCTTTTGAAGTTGTAATAACTGCTTGTTGGTTTGCTCGCGCATAGCAGATAGCGCTCGGGTTTTTAATTTACCTTCGTCTTCAGGTTTAATAGCTATACTCCCCACATTGTGAGGATAAGCTATAAGGCCTGGATTTTCTGCTACTTTGTCTTTATCAATCGGATTTATCATTAAACCTAAAACAACAAAATTCAATTTTTGTTTAGTTTTTAATCACTCTCTTTAACTCTAACAAGTTCATTGGGTTGGTGGTTAAACCTTTTATGTTTTTATGAACCAATCTAACTGACTCGTCATAATACAAGGGTATTACAGGAGCATCTTCAATGATTAACTGATCCATTTTTTGATACAATTCTGTTTTAACAACGTCACTTAGTTCGTTACGGGCTTTTTCGTATAGCTTATCAAATTCCGGATTATTATAATGAAAATAATTTACACCAATTGGTGCAAAATTTTTGCTGTAAAATAAACTCATAAAGTTTTCCTCGTCACCAAAATCTCCTACCCACGATTTTTTAAATAAATTACATTCGCAACTATTTACTGCCTGACGAAGTACAGAAGGTTTATCTATACTTATTTGCACTTTAATATTACAATCTGCTAATTGTGATTGAATAAACTCTACTTGTTCCTTAAAATTATCAGGTACATGCATTACTATTTCAGGCAACCCTTTTCCATTTGGAAAACCAGCTTCTGCTAATAATTGTTTTGCCTTTTCTAAATTAAACGAATATCCTATTACCTTTTTGGGGTTATAACTGTGCATGCCCTTGGGAATAAAACCTGCATGAGCGGCTGTGCCAACACTATTACGTATGTATTTTATTAATTTATCTCTATCAATGGCATAATTAATAGCTTGACGAACTGCCTTTAATTTTAGTGGAGAGTTTTTCACTATATCAATTTTATCGTCAATTAAAATACCAATATAGTCTGTCTTTAAATAGGTTTCCTTTTGTAAATAAAATTTCTTGGCGTAAACTTCATTTAATTTACCGCCTTTATCTAATACTTCGTTAGTATTAAAGGCATCTGCTCCACTTACCATATCAAATCTTCCGTTTAATAATTCCATAAACGAGGTTTCTCTGTCTTTTACAAACGAAATTGTTACTGCATCTAAATAAGGCAGTCGATTATTTTTTTCATCGTACTCAAAGTAATTTTCATTTTTAACTAAAATTAATTTTGTGCCTTCTTCCCACATTTTAAATTTAAAAGGTCCTGTTCCAACCGGGTTACTTCTAAAATCTTGCTTATGGTATTCAATGGCTTCAAAAGGAAGTACACTAAAATACTTCATGGTTAAAATGCTTATAAAGGCACTGTAAGGATTTACTAAATGAATGATAAAAGTACTGTCGTTTTTAGCTTCAAACCCTTTGTATTGTGTTTTTTCGCTTCTATCAATGTTTGTAAGTAACGACATGGCCGAACTCACTCGGCTATCATACAAGCGATTAAAACTATATTCGAAATCTTTGGCATTTACCTTTCTTCCCTTACCGTTTTCAAAACAAACATTATCATGAAAATAAACATCATTACGCAAATTAAACGTGTAGGTTAAACCATCGCTACTAATACTAAATTTTTTTGCAATACATGGAATGATATTTAACTTTTCGTCCATTTGAACCAAGCCATTAAACAATTGATTCACCGCCCAAATATTTTCGGTATTGCCGGCTGTAGCGGGATCCAAACTAGTAATACCTGCCATTTCGTTGTAATTAAAAATTTTGCGGGTATCTTTTTCTACTTCTTTTGGTTTGCAATTTTTAAATAAAACACTTGCAAAGATTAATAAGACGAGGTAAAACTTGTTCATATAACAAATATGCTTTATTTAAAGGCACTTTTAGTAAAAACAAATTTCAATTATGCACAAACGTTTGTGAAAAGGTAGAAGAAGCTTATAAGACCTCCTGTAAACTCTCCATTTTCATACCTCTAGAGCCTTTAACTAAAATGGCATTGGCTTGCAAATTCAAATCCTTTAAATACTCTTTACATTCTTGAGTTGTTTTAAAGGTTTTAAAATCGTTCGGATTGAGTTTGTAAAACTCTTCTCCTACAAAAATGACATGTTGTAATTTTTTTTCTTTTACCAAATCAATTACTTTTCGATGTTCTTCATTACTATAATTTCCTAATTCAAACATGTCTCCTAATAAAGCCAGTTTGTTTTCAGATTTATAATTCGCAAAATTCTCAATAGCCACCCTCATACTATTTGGATTAGCATTATAGGCATCTAAAATTATGGTGTTCCTATCTGTTTTTACTAACTGCGAGCGGTTCATTTGAGGAACATAACTTTCCAAGGCTTCTTTAATCATTTCATCTTCTACCTTAAAATAATGCCCAACACATACTGCTGCTAAACAATTTATAAAATTATAATTTCCTATAATTTGTGTATTTATAAGTGGCAATTTATTCCAATCCTTTTCTCCGTAACGGTTTGTAAATTTAAAACTTACCGTTTCTCCGTTTGTACAATCTTTGCCAATTATATCATACAATTTTTTACAACCATAAGTTACTTTATCATTGTCAATTGCTAAATCGTGCAACACATTATCATCGCCATTTATAAAAACTTCACCGTCTTTTGCTTTCAAAAACTTGTACAATTCGCTCTTTCCCTTTTTAACGCCTTCTTCGCCGCCAAAACCTTCCAAATGGGCTTTTCCAATATTTGTAATTAAACCAAAATCAGGATTTGCAATGTTACACAGTTCATTAATTTCGCCCTGATGGTTGGCTCCCATTTCGATAATTGCAAATTGATGCTGATTTGTAATTTTTAACAAGGTTAACGGAACGCCAATATGATTATTTAAATTTCCTTCGGTTGCCAGCGTATTGTACTTTTTTGAAAGAACAACATGTATTAATTCTTTATGTGTAGTTTTACCATTGCTACCTGTAATTGCTAATACAGGTATTTTAAATTGCTGACGGTGGTAATGAGCCAATTGCTGCAATGTGCTTAAAACATCATCAACTAAAACTATTTTATTAGATGTAGCGTATTTTTCTTCGTCTACTATTGCAAAATTGCAACCGGCGTCCATTGCTTTTTGCGCAAATTCATTCGCGTTAAAATTATCGCCTTTTAGCGCAAAAAATATGCTACCAGGAATTAATTTGCGGGTATCAGTACATACCTGTTGTTTAGCATCTATAAAATGCTTGTAAATTTCTTCAATTGAATTTTTTACTGACATATAAAAATTTAAAAAATAAAAACCCTTAAGAAATTCTTAAGGGTTTTTATATTATTTATAAAGCATATTACTACTTGCCTAAGCCAACAGGGCTACCAACACGGGTCATAGCACAACGAAATCCTAACCAAGCTGAAGTTTGGCGTTGATCTAAATACCTACGTGTACCTGGGTTTAAGAAATAAGCACGGTCTCTCCAACTACCACCTTTATACACACGTGATTTATCATTTACCAAACTTGTTTTTGCGTATTCATACATTAACTTATCAGCTTTATCAGAATAAGCATCTTCACCTTCAGCATAATAAATACTAGAATTTACGTCACCATCCATGTAATTAATATAATCAGCTGTTTTGTAATTTCTACGCTCATCTAAATTATCAGTACTCACAGCACTGCTAACTTCACGCCATTGAACACGACCAGGAATGTCTGATTTTCCTTCTGGAGTAGCATTATTAAATGTATTACCGCTAGGGTCTTTCGTCATTATAGTTAATACACTATCAGTTACCTCAATAGGATCAATACTTGTTCCGTGAGCTGAAGGATTGTTTACTTTATGATTGAATTTTTGATAAACAGGACCATCTACATTGGTTAAGATGTCGCCACCTAAACCTCCGATTAAGGTAGTACTATCTCGTTTTTGAGTAGTAAACACATTACCACGGAAAGGGCGGAACTCATCTGCATCTTGTAAAGTATTAGGGCGATATACGTCCATTACCCACTCGCACACGTTACCACTCATATTATATAAACCGTAATCATTTGGCCAATAACTGTAAACAGGTGCTGTAACATCCGCGTTATCATTTAAGAAGCCTGCAGTACCCATATAATCACCCGCTCCACGAACGAAATTGGCGTTAATTTGTCCGATATATTGATCTGTTGAATTACGCACACCATGACCATTCCAAGGATAAATACGACGATCTGTGATACGCTCACCAATTGTGTTACCAATTAAACCATAAGCAGCATATTCCCACTCAGCTTCTGTTGGCAGACGGTATTTAGGTAAAAAGATACCATCTTCCATACGTACATCACGTTCAGGATTTTGTTCATCAAACGAAGGTAATTTTTGTTTTAATTGTCCTTGCCATTTACCTGCTAAATAAGCTTCGGTGCTAAAATAATCTTGATCGGAAGGATTTGGAACGTGGTCAATTAAACCTTCACGAATTAAAATAAATTCATTTACACGGTCAGTTCTCCAAGCACAAAAATCATTGGCTTGCAACCAGTTTACACCCACAACCGGGTAATCACGGTAAGCGGGGTGACGTAAATAGTACTCAACGTAAGGCTCATTATACGCTAATTTTTCACGCCATACTAAAGTATCTGGAAGTGCCTTGTAATAAATATCCGGAAAAGTAGGTCCAAAAACACGTTGAGTCCACCATAAATATTCTAAATAAGAGAAATTACTTACTTCAGTTTCATCCATATAAAACGAAGAAACAGTAACACGACGTGCAACGTTATTCCATTCGTAAGTAACATCCGTTTCAGTACGACCCATTGAGAACGTACCACCTTCAATTAGTACCAAACCCGGACCAGTCTCTTGCTCTTCGTAAGGCGGTTTTTCAAAACCTCCATTTGTAGGATCGTTATATGCCCAACCAGTAACTGGTGAGCGTTCTTGCGAACACGAAACGGCAACAACTGCTAAAATTGCAGCTAGTGTTTTTCGGTTTTTTATCCAATTTAACTTCATATTTTTTTGATATTATAGGACTATAACGTTATTTTCTTAAAAAGGTTACAAAAATAATTAAAAAGATGGACAACTAATAGTACGGTACTTTTTCTGTCTAGTTTTACATTCAAACTGAATTTGCAATGAAATTTCGTGTGAACCTGCAGTGTTACCACTTAATTTAGAGACAGTTACATCATAACTATAACCAAATTTAAAATTAGAGTTTTGCACCCCAACTAAAGCAATAACTGCATCTGCATTACGATACCACAAACCTGCAACAAAAGAACCCTTAACATAATACAACCCAATATTTAATTGTTGGAACTTTTGTTGAGCTTGAAACAAAATATTAGGAGATAAATAACTTTCGTTTCCTTTTTCTAAAGGTATAATTGCACCAGCATGGCCGGTAAATTTGGCAGGTAATTTAGATGAACCTAATAATCCTTCATCAGGTTGATTAATATGATGTGCTGCAAAACCAAAGAAATAGTTTTTGCTATAACCCAAAACTCCAGCAGAGAAGTCAACATTTTTTTTGCTTTGAGAAGGAACAGCCTCATTCGTGTTCCAAACAAATCCTCTTCTTGCATCAATCATATCACCAAAGTTTAACTTAGTTTTATCTAAAGATTTTTGAAGGTAGGTTGCTTGTATACCAAATTTTAAGGAAAACGTACGATTAATAGGCGCCAAATAAGAATATAATAAACTAAAATTAGTAGTTTTTAAAGTTCCTTTTGCCTGATCATCGGTAGTAACCATAGCCCCAATTCCACCGGCAAGGGCATTAATATGCATATCGTAAGCAGCTGAATAAGTAACGTAAGTACCAGATAAATTTGGCCATTGATTACGATAATTCATACAGATTCTTGGACAACGCGCCGTACCAGCAAACGCCGGATTTAAATACAGAGGATTGGCATAAAACTGTGTAAATTGAGGATCCTGAGCTTTTAAATCATTTAAAAGGCCTATTAATAGGATAAGTGGTAACAGTATGCGTTTAATCATAAAAAAAGTTAAACTAAGCTATTTTACAAATATATGAAAACATTTTAAATAATAAAAATAATTTAACAACAATAATTTTACATCAAAAACGTTTATTTGATGTATATTCCAAAACTTATTTATGAATCGCACTAAATTATTTATATTCTTATTGGTTTGCAGTTTGTTTAACGCATTCGCTCAACAAAAAGTTGCAAAAAACACCATAAATAATGGTTTTTTGGCAAATCAACTACCCGAAGTTACTTCAAATATTCAAAATTCAACTTTAAATGATTCTGTTTTTTTGAAACTGCAATTAAAGAACGCACACTATGACTTTAGAAAAAATAATCTTCCCTATTACATTGTTTCAAAAAACACTAACTACAAACAAAATGCTAATCCTACTTTAATAATAAAGAAAACACTCTTAGTTGGTGAACCTAACTTAACTGTCATTAAAAAATATTTACAAACTTTTTTAACTTCCAATTTTGAGTTAGTGGCCGAAAATAGTTTGAGTAATAATGAAAATCTTAACCATTATAAATTAATCCCATTTCGATTAAATAGTCAGAATCAAATTGAAGAACTAATCGATTACGAAATTAATTGGACTATTACTAATTCTAATAATAGAACATTAAGTAGTGCTTCTTCGTTTTCCAATAATTCTGTTTTGGCAAGTGGTACATGGTATAAAATTGGACTAACCAAAACTGGAGTTTATAAAATAGACAAAGATTTTTTAAAATCGATGGGAATTGATGTATCAACCTTAAATCCGAAGAACATTCGTATTTATGGAAACGGTGGTAAAATGACCCCTGAACGTAATGGTGATTTTAGGTATGATGACTTACAGGAAAATGCCATACAGGTTGTTGGAGAAACAGATGGTGTTTTTGACAATGGTGACTATATCCTTTTTTATGCAACCGGTTCAACAAACTGGAATAAAACAAATTCCAGTCAAGGAGTAAAGTTTAAGCATGAAAAAAATTTATACACCGATTCAAGTTTTTATTTCATGACTACTGATTTGGGTCTTGGAGAAAGGATTACAACCTCTAATTCATTACCCAATACGCCAAACGTAACCACTAACTCCTATGATTTTTATGCTTTTCACGAAGAAGATAATCTTAATTTTATTAAAAGTGGTAGAGAATTGTTTGGAGAATATTTTGATGTAAACCCAACATACATATTTAGTTGGGCCGATGGCGATTTTGTGACCAACGATACAATCTCATGTGCTGTAAGATTGGCCGGCAGAAGCCTTGGTAACGTTAATTTTTTAACAAGCGGAAATGGTATTAATTTAAGTACAGTTACAAACGGTTTTAATATTAATGATTACTTAGGAAAATATACGGATATACAATTTTCAAGTACTAAAGTTTTAAATACGAATCCAAATGGTATTAATATTTCTATTACCAAACAAACTAATGACGCTGTAGGTTGGCTAGATTATTTAATTGTAAACGCCCGAAGAAACATAGTTATAAATACCAAGCAGTTTCAATTTCGAGACACTAGAATTTCCGGGCTTGGAAATATCTGCAATTATTCCATTTCCAATCCTCAAAATGCTTCTGTATTTATTTGGAATGTTTCCGATCCTATTCATCCTTACAATCAATCATTCGTTACCAGCGGTTCAACACTTTCATTTACAGCCAATGCAGACTCTTTAAATGAATATGCTATTGCAATGTCAAGTGATTATTATAAACCTCAATTTGTAGGGAAGGTTGCCAATCAGAATTTACATGCCATACAACAGGCCGATTACGTTATAATTGCTCACCCTTTATTTATGCAACATGCACAACGTTTGGCTAATTTACACCAACAGCAAGAAGGATTTACCTATGCAATTGCCAGTACCGATTTAATTTATAATGAATTTGGAAGTGGGAAACCCGAAGCTAGTGCCATTAGAGATTTCGTTAGAATGCTTTACAGCAGAAATATTGCAAGTGGTAAGCAAGTAAGATACTTAGCTCTTTTAGGAGATGGGTCTTATTATAATAGAAATAGAAGCTTATCGAATAACACCAATCTTATTCCAACCTATCAAAGCTTCGAGTCAAATCAATTATTATATAGCACTTCTTCAGACGATTTTTATGGCTTAATGGATCCAAATGAAGGATATGATGCGCTTGCTGAGCAAGGAGTTGGTGGCGTTATGGATATTGGTGTAGGTAGATTAATAGGTCATTCAACAACGGAAATGAATGCTATAATCAACAAGATTGAAAATTATTATAAAAAAGAAACTAATTTTTCTATAAGCGATGCAAATCCCTCAAATTGCAATCAAACAAGCGAAT
The DNA here is from genome assembly GCA_033763945.1 of Bacteroidota bacterium. Classification (GTDB taxonomy): domain Bacteria; phylum Bacteroidota; class Bacteroidia; order B-17B0; family Aurantibacillaceae; genus Aurantibacillus. Next base: position 34,924 of record JANRJN010000019.1, read on the forward strand.
CGGTATTAGGAGATTGGAGAAACTGGTTAGTATTTGCTGCGGATGATGAAGATAATTCGTTGCATACAAGTGACGCTGATGAGTTGGCGGAAATTGTTAGGGCTACCAATCAAAATTACAACATTGATAAAATTTATTTAGACTCTTACCAACAGTATTCAACTCCAGGGGGTCAAAGATACCCTGGCGCAACTGAGGATTTTAATAGAAGGATTAACAAAGGTGCGCTTATTTTTAATTATACAGGACATGGTGGAGAGGTGGGCTTAACCTCAGAAAGATTTGTGGATATTGATGGCGTAAACAGTTGGAATAATTTTAATCATCTCACTTTATTTGTTACTGCCACTTGTGAATTTAGCCGATTTGATGACCCTAATAGAACCTCTGCCGGGGAATTATGCCTGTTAAATCCTCAAGGAGGAGCTATTGCATTATTTACTACATGTAGATTAGCTTTTTCAAACACCAATAAAATTCTAAATTCAGTATTATTTAACAATATGTTTAAAAAATTACCAAATGGTAAAGAGCCTTGCCTAGGAGATATTGTTCGCCAAACAAAAGCTACTTTAACAGAAGGTATTGCCTATGCCAATTTTCATTTATTGGGTGATCCGGCCTTAAAGCTGGCTTATCCTTCACTAAATGTAAGTACCACAAAAATAAATGGTAAACCTGTTGTTCCTGCAAAACAAGACTCATTAAGCAATTATACCACTATTCGAATTGATACTTTAAGCGCTTTAGCGAAAATAACTATTTCTGGTTCGATACTTAATGGACGCGGTTTAAAACAAGATAATTTTAATGGTATAGTTTATCCTACGGTATTTGATAAACAACAAAATGTTACCTGCTTATTAAACGACAATGCCTCATCAATGAGTTCGACCACATTAATTCCATTTCAATTTAACCTTCAAAAAAATATATTGTACAGAGGTAAAACTCAGGTAACCAATGGCGATTTTTCGTTTACATTTATTGTTCCAAAGGATATCAGTTTTTCCCCAGGAATAGGAAGGATTAGTTATTATGCTACCAATGGTTTAACAGATGCCGCTGGATCATACAGCCAAGTTGTAGTTGGTGGAACTTCCCAAAATGTAATAATTGATAATGACGGGCCACAAGTTAGTTTATTTTTAAATGATAAAAACTTTGTAAATGGTGGTACAACTAACGAAAAACCTATTCTTTACGCCAATTTAACAGACAGTAGTGGGATAAATACAGTTGGAACAGGAATTGGACATGATATTAATGTTATTCTTGATCAAAACACGAGTAAGCCAATTATTTTAAATGATTTTTATGAAGCGAATTTAAACAGTTATCAAAGTGGTAAAGTAAGATATCCTTTTGATGAATTAAGTGAAGGTAATCATAGACTAACTTTTAAGGTATGGGACATACAAAACAATTCCAATACAGTTTATAGTGATTTTGTAGTTGCTAAAAGTGCCGAATTAGCATTGAGTCATGTGTTAAATTACCCTAATCCATTTAGCAGTCATACAACTTTTTTCTTTGAACACAACCAGGCTTGTAATCCATTAAAAGTAAACGTTCAGATATATACAATTAGTGGAAAAATTGTAAAAACATTACAAAGGAGTATTTCCTGTGAAGGATTTAGACCTGAGGGAATAGATTGGGATGGTAAAGATGATTATGGCGATAAATTAGCGCGCGGCGTTTATATTTATAAAATTGCTGTGTTAACCAACGATAACAAAAAAGCAGATAAAATCGAAAAATTAGTTATACTAAATTAGTATATTTGACGTTCAAAAGTTGTAAAACTTAAATGAGAAAAAAGATAATTTTATTAGGAAGCAGTGTTTTAATTAGTTTAAATTTTAAAGCTCAAATCAGTTCTCAACAACTGGGTGGGCAAACTATAAACCCAATCACAACAGCAGTTCCATTTTTAATGATAAGCCCAGATAGTAAACAAGGTGCTATGGGAGATGTGGGGGCTGCTACCGACCCTGACATTAATTCTATTCATTGGAATGGCAGTAAAATGGCGTTTAACGAAAAAAAATTTGGTTTAGGTTTTACAGTTACACCTTGGCTGAGACTTTTAGTGCCTGATATTAATTTGTATTATCTGTCAGGTTATACTAAAATTAATAAAAATCAGGCCGTTGGGGCTTCTTTACGTTATTTTAGTTTAGGAAACATTGAATTGACAAACAACGTTGGAATTAAAACTGGCGATTTTAAACCTAACGAATTTGCAATTGATTTATCCTTTTCTCAAAAACTTTCTAAAAATTTTTCAATGGGTATTGCCACCCGCTTTGTAAATTCAAGCATTAGTCGTGTTTACTTTAATGGTAGTCAAGGTAATGCTGCCAGTACGGTTGCTGTGGATATTAGCATGTATTACAAAAGCGATAAATTTAAATTAAGTGATAAAAAAGCTACTGCAACTGCGGGTTTAGCAATTACTAATTTAGGAGCAAAAATAAAATACAGCACGGTTGCTAACTATATTCCAATAAATATGCGACTTGGTGGTGGGTTAAAAACGGAGATAGATGATGCAAATACATTTGGTGTATATTTAGATTTTAATAAACTATTGGTGCCTACTCCTCCAGTTTATCAAACTAGCGTTAATGCTCAGGGCCAAACTGAAATAGTGATTGATGGCGCAACAGGGGCTCAGGTAATTTCGAAAGGAAAAAATCCAAATGTTCCAGTCCCTCAAGGTATTTTACAATCGTTTTATGATGCCCCTGATGGTTTAAAAGAAGAATTACAAGAAGTAAATATTTGTACGGGCTTAGAATATATGTATAACAAAACATTTGGCGTAAGAGCAGGCTATTTTTATGAAGCAAAAACTAAAGGAGCACGACAATATTTTACAATGGGAATGGGTGTAAAGTACAGTACTATTACAATTGATGGTTCTTACTTAATTCCAACTGTGTTAAATAACCCATTACAACGTACTTGGCGTATTTCAATTAGTTTTGATTTCGACCCACCAAAAAAAGTGGAGGATCCAACAACCGTTCAACCATAAATTTTTTCTAATTTATTTTATTTCACAAAAATTTAATATTATTTAGTTTTAATAAACTGAAAAACATTTATATTTACTTAAACAAAAACTGAATTATAATGGGATTATTTGATAAAATTAAAAATGAATTTATTGACATCATTGAATGGGTTGATAATTCAAAAGACACAATTGTTTATAAATTTCCTCGTTTTCAAAACGAAATTAAAAATGGTGCAAAGCTTACTGTACGTGAAAGTCAGGTTGCTGTTTTTATGAACGAAGGTAAAATTGCCGATGTGTTTCAGCCTGGTATGTATGAGTTAACTACTAATAATATGCCAATACTTTCCACTCTTAAAGGTTGGAAATATGGTTTTAACAGCCCATTTAAAGTGGATGTATTTTTTGTTAGCACTAAACAATTTATTGATCAAAAATGGGGTACCAAAAATCCCATTACGTTGAGTGATCCACGTTTCGGGTTTATTGAACTACGCAGTTTTGGTAGCTTTGCTTTTAGAGTTACTGATGCCGGAAAATTTATTAGAGAAATTGCCGGAACTAACGAGAATTTTACAACTGAAGAGGTAGCAGAGCAACTCCGCAGTATGATTGTAACTAAGTTTACTGATGCTGTTGGTGAAGGAAATATTCCTGTTGAAAAATTTGCCGCTAATATGGACGAATTATCCAAGTTAGGTCAAGATAAATTGAATGCAGATTTCTTAGAATATGGTTTAACAATTACCAAATTTTTAGTTGAGAATGTTAGTATGCCTGAAGAATTGAAAAAAGATATTTTCAATTACTCGCGTTTAAATTCGGGTATAGACATGAACAAATTAGCACAATTTAATACCGCTAATGCAATTAAAGATGCTGCTAACAACCAAGGTTTAGGTGGTGCTGGCATTGGCATGGGTGTTGGTATGGGTATGGGTAACATGATGACCAATATGTTTAACCAAACAGGGATGAATAACATGAATCAAAACAATAACAATTCTGTTCCTCCTCCATTAATTCAATTTCATGTTGTTGTAAATGGAGCTCAAGCAGGGCCATTTAGTTTACAACAACTACAAGCAATGGCCGCAAGCGGGCAATTAACAAAAGCTAGCATGGTATGGAAAAACGGCATGGCCAACTGGGCAATGGCTGAAACACAACCTGAATTGGCTGCATTGTTTATGAATGTGCCCCCTCCAATTGTTTAATAGAAAATTATAGCAAAAAATAAAGGGCTTAAAAAAGCCCTTTATTTTTTAATTCACTTTAACCTTAAACGTTACTTCTATGTCCGAATCTCCTGGCGCATAAGTTCCATCTTTAACACCCGGTTGATGTTTTAATGTAATTTTTAACGGTGCCTTATTGGTGGTTGCTGCTCCTGTAATCCATTCGGTTGATAAACCTATCGCACGAGGTGTTGAGGCACCATCATTATCTAAGTACTTTACAGTTAAATTGGTACCTGCAACTACTACAGATGTATTAGGTACTGCACCTGTTGGGTTAGCTTGATTAAAGAAGAACATGTGATCAGCACCTTCTTCTGACACTTCATTGCTAATTGTATCTACAGGATTTTTTGATTCGTCGAGTAACAAAATATTTACTGTATAGTTTTTCATTGCCACTAAATTAATTACCGAATCTGCTTGGGTAGATAATGACGTGGTTCCCGGCCCGTAAAAAGCAGCCTGACCGCCGTCTCCGTCCGGATCTTTGAACATGTAAGTTGTAGTTACCGTTCCGTTACTAATCATTACTTTCATAGTAGTAATTAACTCTTGTGGTTGTGGCGTTTGTGGAGGTGGAGTTACAGGGTCAGGATCTTTGTCTTTCTTTTTACAAGCTGTAAAAGTTAATGCTAAGGCTGCTACAGCATAAGCAATCATTTTTGTTGTTGTTTTCATGTTTTACTTTTTTTTGGTTTATTATATACTATTTGTTTTGTTTAAATTTTAAAAGCGGGGTTTACTCATATTTAATAGTTTAACTAAAACACTACTAATAAAAAACTACAATAGATTCTCCCCGCCTTATTTCGTTTATTTTGGTTTATAAAGTGTTAATGGCACTGATATTCTTAAATTGTAAGAAACACCTACAGCATCAGTATAGTATCTAAACCTGTCTAAATACTCTCGGTAACGTGTATTTAATAAATTAGTAGCGCTAAAGTTTAAATTAATATTTTGCCTTTTTATTCGCACTTGTGTCCCTAATTCAAAACCCATTAAATAGTAAGCAGGTGGTGGTGGAGTAAAATCTAACCCTGTTGGCACTCTCCATTGGTTTGCAACTAACTGATTGTTTAATTGAATTGTATTATTTTTTAAGAATTTAACTGCCGGCAATTTTAATTTTAATTGCACATCTCCCCTATCTGCAGGCATATAAATTAAATAATCGTTAATATTATAATTCCAAGCACGAACAATCATTCCCTTTAAGTTCAATTCCACATACTTATTAAAAATATAATTTGTTTTAAAATCGATGCCACTAATTCTAACATTATCTTGCTTATAATTAAATACCGGAAAAGCACCTCTTATAGTAAGTTGTAGAGTATTTGAGGGGTTTAAATAAATAAAATTCTCAAACTGATTATAATATGCTGTAGCCTCAACGCTTATCTTCTTTCGTTTAAAAATTGCTGTTGTAGTAATATTATAACAAGTTTCTGACTTTAAACTTTTATCACCACGTTCAATAGCTCCTAACCCTTGGTGTATGCCATCGCTGTACAATTCGTTTGGTGCGGGCGCACGCCAGGCACTTCCAGCATTAACGAATAAGTTAAATGTTGTATCGGGTTTCCAAATAAAACCTCCGTTGTATGTAATATTTTTAAAATTGCGTACATGTTCTGTCCAAACGTTTCCTTCGTAAAAATAAGATTGTAAATATTTCTCATCATAACGCGTTCCAATTTCAAATTCTATATGTGGTAACACATATCGTTCTGTTGCAAAAATACCCCATGTGTTGTTTAAATAATTAGGTATAAAAAATCTACCTGTATACACATTTTGTTGATTCATGTAGCTCGCGCCGTACATCCCTCTAAAAGACTTTATATTATCATGTTCAACTATTGCATCTATTGTTTGAGAATTAATATTTAAATCTAAATCCGGAAGAATTATTCCGCTTTCCTTTTCAGTATTAGTTAAGCGTCGTAAATCAAACTCCTGCCTAATATTGTATTGCCACGCATACTGTAATTTCGCTCTCCATTTGGGTGAAAAATGATAATGCGCTAAGCCTTTAATTAATTCATGCTCGGCTATTTGATAAGGTCTGTCGAGGCTATAGGTAAAAACTGCTAAACTATCAATTGGTTTACCTAATGTTAAGGCATTTTGCAAATCTGTTAAATTACCAATATGGCTTCCTTTAAAAACGCCTATTTTGGTATTAAATTGAGAATAATAAAGTTCTACTCCGAATTTTTTACGATGGTAGCCCATCCCATAAGAGAAGTTCTTTTCTTCTAAGCCTGTATTATTTAAATAATAGGTTGGCGTTTTAACAGTACCACCTTTTTTTAGAGTACCTTGTACACGCCAGCTAAAACCGGGTAATTTATCAAAATAGCCTTGCAACAGTGCCGAGCCAGCGCCTGTTTGCCCATTACTTAAACCAACTAAATTTATTTCACCGGTTATGGCTGCGGTATCGGGTAATTCATCGGGTTCTATTATAACAACACCTGCAATGGCATCGCTGCCGTAGCGTATAGAATTCACACCTTTAATAACAGATATTTTTTTTGCTATAAATGGATCAATTTCTGGAGCGTGTTCGTTGCCCCATTGCTGTCCCTCTTGTCTTATTCCGTTATTTAAGATTAATAAGCGATAGCCTTGCATACCATGTAGCATTGGTTTTGAAACAGTAGCTCCTGTATTTAATGCCGTTACACCTGTTATATTTTTTAATACATCCCCTAAATTTTGCCCTTTGGTTTTTTCAATTTCATCAGCAGATAATTTACTAACTGTTTGTGTTTTTTTCATTTCAACACGTTTATCCATCACATCAATTTCATTTAAATTATTAATGCTGTGCGGAAGTCTGATAACTACTTTTTTTGTTTTTGAAGAAAGCGCGATATTAATTAAAGTGTCTCTACAGCCAATGTGTTGAACAAATAATTGATAATTGCCTTCACATAAACTTGAAAAAACAAATTCTCCATTCTCATCTGTTTGAACTACTTTTTCAGGCGATACAAGCTTTATATGTGCAAAACCTAAATGCTCATTATTGTCACCATCTAATATATGCCCTCTCATAATCAAATCACATGTTTGAGATTTACCAACAGTGATAAAAGCAATTAGTATAAAACTTAATATGTGACTTTTTTTAATCATTATGATGCAATTACATTTAATTGAATCTTTTGGTGATTGATTGTAAATTTTTAGTTAATAAATAGAATTGTAAAACAATTCTTTAGGCAAACAAATCAAATAAAGCCACAAGGCTTTAATTTAAATTTCTTGAAATGGTAAAAAACTGCCTATAAACTATGCAGTAATAGGAGGAGCGCGCAATAGATATATTGCACTAGATATTGAAACTAAACTAAAATTGTTGATTTTACAATCAACAATACTTTGAGGTTTATCAGGAACAAAGCTGTTTAAAAATTTAAAAACATTAAAATAAGAAGGAGTATTGTATTTTTCAAAATCACAATCGTCAGAATTTTTTTGTTGTAATTTACTTTCTCCGTTTACATCAATGTCAACACTGTGGTTATGGTTTAAAAGATTATGTACATAAACCTTTGGAGTTGCTACCCATAAAGCCATCAACACTAAAAAGCTGGAGGCAAAAATTTTTATGTACTTGTTTTTCAACATTATCGAATAACAAATGTATAACAATAAGCTAAAAAATCCAAATTTTTAACAAAAACGAATTTTTAGAATTTTAGATTAAGTTTTAAACAGCCTATCAAAATTAAACTTTTTAGAAATTAATTTGTTAAATTCGCAATTCATAAAAATTTTGAAACTATGAAAATTTTAGTTGCTATAAGCAATGTTCCCGACACCACTACTAAAATTCAGTTTACAGATGGTGATACTAAATTTAATTCAGCAGGAGTTACTTTTGTAATTAATCCTTATGATGAATGGTACGCTTTAGTGAGAGCGCTAGAAATTAAGGAAGCAAATATTGCTGAAAAAGTAACTATCATTCATGTTGGTTTAGCAGATAGTGAAGCTACAATTCGTAAAGGATTGGCTTTAGGTGCAGATGATGCCGTGCGCATTGATGCCGAAGGACCAGATGCATTTTTTGTTGGCGAACAAATTGCCAATTATGCCAAGGCTAACAATTACGATTTAATAATGGTTGGTAAAGAAACCATTAACTATAATGGTTCGAGCGTTGGAGCTATTATTGCCGGAGTTTTAGATTTACCGTTTGTTTCTTTAGCAACAAAATTAGACGTTGCTGGAAATAAAGCAACCATTGAACACGATATTGACGGCGGCACTCAAATTGTGGAATGTGAGTTACCAATGGTATTAAGTGCCGCAAAAGGTATGGCAGAACAACGCATACCAAACATGCGTGGCATTATGGCTGCTCGTACAAAACCTTTAACCATTGTTCCGGCAACAACTTCAACTCCATTAACCTCCATAAAATCGTTTACACTAAGTGCGGGTCGTACTACTTGTAAAATGATTGGCGAAGACAATTTAGATGAGTTAGTAAATTTATTGCACACTGAAGCAAAAGTTATATAATAAGATTTTAAATTTTGAATGATAAATTACTAAATGAAATCATTCAAAATAAAACAGATAAAAATTTAACATTTAAAATTTATAATTTAAAATTATGTCGATACTTGTATATACCGAAATTAATAAAGGAAGAGTTAAAAAAGCATCATTAGAGTGTTTAAATTATGCATCTAAAATTGCAGAATTAACAGGTTCTACAGTTACTGCTCTAATAAATAATGCAGATGCTGCTCAATTAGAAGAAATTGGCAAAGCAGGGGCTTCAAAAATTTTATCCGTTAAAAACGATAAATTAAACACTGACAGCGTTTATATTTCTGCTGCTTTAGAACAAGCCGTTAAAGCAGAAGGAAGTAAAATTATTGTGTTTGCTTTCGACGTTACAGGTAAATCAGTTGCTCCGCGTTTATCTGCAAAATTAAAAGCTGGTTTAGTAGCGGGTGCGGTAGATTACCCTGTTGTAAATGGAAGCACTTTAGAAGTGAAGAAAAATGTTTTTTCAGGAAAAGCAACAGCTATTTACACAATTAACAGTGATATAAAAATAATCTCATTATTACCAAATAGCTTCCCTGTAAAATTAGGTGAAAATAAAGCAGGTGTGGTTGATTTTGCAATTGATTTATCAGGAGTACAATCGCGTATTGTTATTAAAGAGACTAAATCAACTGATGTAGCAGGCATGGTTCCATTACCGGAAGCTGAATTAGTAGTAAGTGCCGGTCGTGGTTTAAAAGGCCCTGAAAATTGGGGTATTGTTGAAGATTTGGCAAAAGCTTTAAATGCCACAACAGCTTGTTCTCGACCTGTAGCTGATATGCACTGGCGCCCACACCACGAACATGTTGGTCAAACGGGTGTTGCTATTCGTCCGAATTTATACATAGCAATCGGTATCTCTGGCGCTATTCAGCACTTAGCTGGCGTAAATGGTAGTAAAACAATTGTGGTTATTAATAACGATAAGGAAGCTCCATTCTTTAAATCTGCCGATTACGGTATTATTGGAGATGCATTTACAATTTTACCTAAGCTAACAGAAGCTGTAAAAAAATTCAAGGCCAACCAAAACTAAAAACTTTTTCCTATATTTAATAACGCATCTAAGGATTAATGAAAAAAGTACGTTTAGAAATTGTTGGATTATCTTACAGTCAAACACAAAGTGGTGCTTATGCATTAGTATTGGGGGAGAGTGCCGGTACACGCCGTTTGCCAATTATTATTGGTGGTTTCGAAGCTCAAGCAATTGCTATTGAGTTGGAAAAAATGAGTCCTAGCAGACCATTAACACACGATTTATTTAAATCCTTTGCCGAAACATTTGATATAAAAGTAAGCGAAGTGCTTATTTACAATTTAGTAGAAGGTATTTTTTACGCAAAATTATTATGCAATGATGGAACGCGTGATGTGGAGATTGATGCAAGAACAAGTGATGCGATTGCATTAGCAGTAAGATTTAATTGCCCTATTTATACTTTTGAATTTATCTTAAAAAGTGCAGGAATCGTGTTAGATGATGAAACCGGCGCAGCGATGTCGGCAACTACCGAATCTACTGCCGTATCCGACATTTCTGAAACAACTATATCTTCTGACAAAGAAGGGTACAAAGCCAAAAGCACCGAGGAACTTAAAAGCATGCTTCAAACAGCTTTAGATGAAGAGCAATACGAGATGGCTTCTAAAATTCGTGATGAATTAAATCAACGGAAGAAATCTTAGTTATTGGTTTATATTAATTGAGTAAATCTCCATTCTCGGTTATTGAATAGTTCTATTTTTTGTTTTCTGATTCATACTATTGTACTATCAAATTTATGATTGTATGCGTTTAAATTTTTTCTGTTACTTATTCTTACTATTAAATACGGTAGCTTTTTCTCAATTAAAGAAAAAAGTTTTATTTATTGGAAATAGTTACACTTACGTAAACAATCTGCCTCAGTTAATTACCGACATAGCCCTGTCAAAATCTGACACCTTAGTTTTTGATCAATCTACACCTGGTGGTTTTACTTTTCAAAATCATTGTAGTAGTGCTGTGACCTGGAGCAAAATTCGTTCTCAAAAATGGGATGCTGTCATTTTACAAGCTCAAAGTCAAGAACCTTCTTTTAATCCATTGCAAGTTGCAAGCCAAACATATCCCTTTGCAAAACAACTGGTAGATAGTATTAAAGCCAATAGTGCTTGCGCAGAGGTGATATTTTATATGACTTGGGGTCGAAAAAACGGAGATGCATCTAATTGCATGAGCTATACACCTGTATGCACGTATAATGGTATGCAGGCGCGTTTACGACAAAGTTATATTTTATTTAAAGATAGTTTTAAAACATCTGTAGCTCCGGTTGGCGTAGCCTGGAAAAAAGTAAGACAGGCTTTACCCGCCGTTGATTTATATCAAGTAGACGAAAGCCATCCTTCGTTAGAAGGCTCCTATTTAGCAGCGTGTGTGTTTTACTCAAGCATATTTCAAAAAACAGCTATTGGATCAACTTATTATTCAACAGTAACACCAACACTTGCGGCCTCTTTACAAAGTTATGGATCGCATACCGTGTTGGATAGTACTTTAACTTGGAGTACGGGATCTAACTTGCCATTAGCAAATTTTTCATATTCGTTAATTTCCGGCACAACCATACAATTTAATAACCAATCTTTAAATGGCATAAGTTATAATTGGTCGTTTGGGAGTAGCTTACAAAGCCCAATATATACCTTTACAAATTCAGGTAACTATGTTGTTCAGTTAAAAACCACTAATAATTGTAAAAGCGATAGTATTACAAAAAATATTGTCGTAACCTCTTTGAGAACAAAAGAAAAGGAACTTACACCCTTAATCTATTTTCACCAAAACAATTTAACGATAAACAATTTAAACACCAGCGAAACATTAATTTCGATTTATACCGTTGAAGGTAAACTTGCAAAAGAATTTAAAATGGCAGCAGAAACTAACAGTAGTTTTTACGTGGCTGATTTGCCGAAAGGTTTGTACTTGGTAAAAACAACTTCAAGAAGCTATATAAATACCACCAAAATAATTATTAGCGATTAGTTTTTTATGCCTTAAATTTAATTTCTAAATTTAAGCATGGAATCTTCTTCAAAAAACACGTATTTCACAAACGAGGCTTTAGCCAGATTTGTTGCAGCGCAGGGCAGAACGGTTGAAAAAGTGGTATGTCATTTGTGGCAAAACACGCACAACCCTTCAGAACCTGTGGAAATAATTGATAATGTAGAATTCCATTTTGCTGATAAAACGAAACTCACTATTTCCTGCAACCAAGATGGCGATGCTTTAGATGCTATAGATTTTGATTATTTGAAAGCTGCGAAAGCATTGCATTTGGAATTTGAAGGCAAAATAAAATTATTTTCGGTAAATGCTTCTCAAACAAAAATGTGGGAAGATGTGATTGGAAAAACTTTAAACCTTGTAAAACTGACGAAAGATGGTGAATACTACAAAGCCAATGCTTTAGTTTTAGATTTTGGTGAAGAAAAACGAGAAATAGAAATTGCGCCGCTTGATGGTTTAATTATAGATTTTTATGAGGAGTAACTCTTAATAATTTACTTTCCCAAAAATTTTACCTAAAATTGTGTAATTATATTTTTGTAATGTATGGCAACTATCCTTCCTTTTAAAGCCCTTCGTCCTACCAACGATAAAGTACATTTAGTTGCCAGTCGAAGTATGGATGGCTATTCGTCGACTGAGTTAAAAGAAAAATTAACGGGTAATCCCTACTCTTTTTTACATGTTATTAATCCTGATTTTGATGATGGTAAAAAAACAAAACCGGGAAGCAAAGAACGTTTGCAAAAAGTAAAAAAACGTTTTACCAATTTTGTAAACGAACATGTTTTTTTAAGAGACAGCAGCTCCAGTTATTACTTATATCGTCAGATAAAAAACAATATTACTTACGTTGGTATTATTGGTTGCACCAGTATTGACGATTACATGAATGGTGTTATTAAAATACACGAACAAACATTGACTCAACGTGAAGAAAAATTAAAAGAGTATTTAGAAGTGTGTGAGTTTAATGCCGAACCAGTTTTATTTTGTTACCCCAATAATAAAGAGATTGATACCCTGAGTGAGGATGTAATGACTTACAGAGCTGATTACGATTTTACAACAACAGATAAAGTACGGCACACAGTTTGGGTTATTAATAAAAGTAAATCGGTAAAATTATTAACCGAACAATTTAGTAAAATACCTGCCATTTATATTGCCGATGGCCACCATCGCTCGGCCTCCTCTGCCCTGCTTGGTAAACATAGAAGAGAAAAAGATAAGAACTTTACAGGTAAGGAAGCTTATAATTTTTATTTAGGTGTTTTCTTTCCTGAGAATCAATTAAAAATTTATGAGTACAATCGTATTGTAAAAGACTTAAATGGATTAACTACAAAATCGCTATTACAAAAACTTTCTAAAAGCTTTGAAGTAACGGAGATTAAAGAAGATATTTTTAAACCTAGGAAACAACACGAACTTTCAATGTACTTGGAAAATAAATGGTATTCTTTAGTTGCAAAAGACGGTGTTTATAAATCAGATAACCCTGTTGGAAGTTTAGATGCGTCGATACTTACAGAGCATGTACTGTATCCCATTTTTAATATTCACGATTTAAAAACCGACAAACGTATTGGTTTTGTGCCCGGCATAAAAGGAGCCGAAGCTTTGAAACAAATTGTAAATGAGGGAAAAGCAGCCGTGGCATTTGGTTTGTATCCTGTAACAATGGAGCATTTAAAATGGATTGCTGACACGAATAACATTATGCCCCCAAAAAGTACATGGGTAGAACCTAAGATGCGCAGCGGATTGGTAGTCTATAGCTTTGATGAGTAAATAATGAGTCAATATGATAATTAGACAATTTGACAATGGGTATTAAAGAAAATATTTTAAAACTGAAAAGTACTCTGCCTCCACAAGTTACTTTAATTGCCGTTTCAAAAACAAAACCAAATGGGGCTGTTTTAGAAGCCTACGAAACTGGGCATAGAGATTTTGGTGAAAATTACGTTCAAGAGTTAGTCGATAAACACGAACAATTACCAAAAGATATTCACTGGCATTTTATCGGGCATTTGCAAAGCAATAAAGTAAAATACATTGCGCCGTTTGTACACTTAATTCATGGGGTAGATAGTTTTAACTTACTAAAAGAAATAAATAAACAAGCTTTAAAAAACAACAGAGTGATAAACTGCTTGTTGCAAATTTATATCGCCCAAGAAGAAACAAAATTTGGCTTAAGTTTTGAAGAAGCAGACACCATTTTAAAATCTGAAGAATTAAAATCGCTAAAAAATATTGCCATTAAAGGCTTTATGGCTATGGCAAGTAATACTGACGATGAAGCTCAAATCAGAAAAGAGTTTCAATCATTAAAACATTTTGCAGACCAATCTTTTATCTTGAATCTTGAATCTTTAATCTTAAGCTATGGAATGAGCAGCGATTATAAACTAGCTATTCAAGAAGGAAGCACCATGATAAGAATTGGAAGCAGTATTTTTGGGGAGAGGAATTACAACTAAACCATCACCTGCATATCTTCAATCAATTTCAACACGTATTCTAATTGTTCTTCACGCGTTAAGTCACTATTATCAAGTATTATGGCATCATCGGCTTGGGTTAAAGGGCTTTCTTCGCGATTCATGTCAGCCATATCGCGCTTTAATAAACTCATTTCAACTTCTTCCAAAGTATAGTATTGACCTTTACTACTAAACTCATCTTGACGTCGTTTGGCGCGTACTTCTGGGTCGGCAATCATAAATAATTTTAGTTCTGCTTTTGGAAAAACGTGAGTACCAATATCTCTTCCATCTAATACTACCGCTTTCTTCTTTCCCATTTGGCGTTGCAAAGCCACCATTTTTTCGCGAACTTCCTTTATAGAACTTACCTTACTTACATTATCGTTTACGCGTTTAGTTCTTATTTCAATCTCCACATTCTCATTATTTAAAATGGTTTCAGAAGCTTTTGAATGTTGGTTAAAATGAAATTCAACATTTACATTTGGAAGTTCTGAAATTAATCCTTCAACATTCAATTCATTACTATCATCAATTAAATTATGACGTAAGGCATAAACTGTTACTGCCCGGTACATCGCACCTGTATCAATATAGCTATAATGCAAACGATGCGCCAAAGCTTTAGCTAAGGTACTTTTACCGCAACTGCTAAACCCATCAATAGCTATTGTAATTTTATGCATCTAGGTTAAAAATAAATAAAAATATTAACATTTAAATCGTTGTTCAAAACCTTTATTGCCTTGTAAACCACCACTATGTATTACTAAAATTTTTGAGTCTTTCTTAAATTTTTGTTTAGCCATTAAATCAAATACTCCATAAAATAATTTAGTTGTATATATGTAATCTAATGGGATGTCATATTGCATTTCAAACTTACTTTTAAAATCAATTAAAGGCTGATAGTAGTTTGCGTAGCCATTAAAACTATAGTTAGAGGTAATACAGTGCTCAGAGATTATATCCTTTTCTATTTCATCATTGCCCATAATCGTATATTTTTTTTGTGGGGAGATCTCGTTTGTCATAATACTTGAATCAAAAGGTAAGTTATTCTCTCCTTTTAAAACACTTATCCCAATTACTGTTGTTTTGCTTTTTATGTTTGACACAATTCCCGAAAAAGTAGTTGCAGTACCACAGGCACAGAGAATATAATCGTAATCCCATTTTTGCTCAATAATTTCTTGGCACCCAATAGCACCCTCTTTATTATTTCCACCTTCAGGAATTAATAGATGATTACCGTATTTAGTTTGCAAATAATCTTTAAAATCTTGTTCGTTTCTTTTTGAGTACTGTTCCCGTGATACAAATTCCAATTGCATACCGTTTTCCTTTGCCTCAATAAGTGTAGGATTTAAAACTGTTTCTTCGCCTCTAATTATACCTACGGAATTTAGATTAAATAATTTACAAGCACTTGCGGTTGCCGCGATATGATTACTGTATGCTCCTCCAAATGTTATAATAGTATTAACATTTTGCTTTTGTGCTTTTTGTAAATTATATTTTAATTTAAACCATTTATTACCACTAATGCTTTCGTGTAGTTTGTCTAATCGCAACACATCCGCTTTCAAAGGAAAAGAAACAACTAATGACTGAATAAGTGGTGTGTAAGTAAGCATTTATTTTTTGTAGAAATTCATTTCATCAATGTAATTCCAAACATCAGGGTGCATAAAAAAGCGAACATCTTTTTTCTCTTTAATGGCCTTGCGAATAAAGGTAGAAGAAACATCCATCCTTGGCGCCTGTGTTATTTGAACACTTTTATGGTCATCAAAAGGGCTTGCAACACAATTGGGGCGAGGATAAACATAAACATTATAATTTTTTAGGATTTCTTCATAGTTTTTCCATTTATTAAATCCTTGCAAATTATCCTGTCCCATAATTAAACTGAACTTATATTTTGGGAACTTTTCTTTTAAATGTACAAGTGTATGAATAGTGTATGATGGCTGAGATAACCCAAATTCAATATTACTCGATTTTATTTTTGGATGTTGATCTAAAGCTAAATTCACCAAATGCAATCTATCGTTTTGATTTAATAAACTTGATTTAACTTTTAGGGGATTGTGTGGACTCACCACCAACCATACTTCATCGAGCGAAGTGAAGCTAAGCATATAATTAGCTAACACCATATGTCCAACATGAATTGGATTAAATGAACCAAAAAATAAACCGACTTGCATTTTCTAATTTAATAATGATAAAGCTTTTTTGAAAGCTAAAATAGTTTTATCTAAATCTTCATAAGTATGCGCTTTACTAATAAAGCCAACCTCATATCCGCTTGGTCCCATATACACTCCTTGTTTTAATAATTCATGATACAGCGTTTTAAAGTATTTCATACTATCTCCATCAATTTCTTCAGCACTGTTAATGGCATCTTTTTGAGTAAACGCAATCCAAAAAATAGAACCTAATGACACCAATTTAAACAATGGAAATGGATTTACTTTTCTTATTCCTTCAACCAAATAATTAGTTTTGGCTTCTAAATCAGAATAAAAGTTTGGTTCTAAGCATTGAGTTAATTGTGCAATGCCTGCACTCATCGCCACCGGGTTTCCGCTTAGTGTACCAGCTTGATACACATTTCCTTCGGGAGAAACGCAACTCATTATTCCTTTACTTGCTCCGTAAGCTCCTACAGGAAATCCACCACCTATAATTTTTCCATAAGTAATAATATCGGGCCTGATATTATATAATCCTGCAGCACCACAAAAACTCATTCTAAAACCACTAATAACTTCATCAAATAATAAAAGTGTATTATTCTCTGAACAAATTCCTCTCAAAAATTCTAAAAATTCTTTACCTTGAATTAAAAGTCCGTTGTTTGCAGGAACAGGCTCAATAATGACGCAAGCAATTTCATTTTTAAATGTTTTAAAAGCTTCTGTTACAGCTTCTTTATTGTTTAATGGAACCGTAATGGTTTCGTTCACAAAACTATCCGGGACACCTGCACTGCTACTGTTGCCAAAAGTAATTAAACCACTTCCTGCTTTTACAAGTAAAGAATCAACATGACCGTGGTAACAACCTTCAAATTTCAAAATTTTAGTTCGTTTTGTATACCCTCGGGCTAATCGAATAGCACTCATTACTGCCTCTGTCCCACTGGACACAAATCTTAATTTTTCTATAAACGTATTGTTATCTAGAATCAATTTTGCCAATTTATTTTCCAATTCTGTTGGTGCACCAAAGGACGTCCCATTTCGCATGGTTTCATTAACAGCATCCAAAACCGTATCATTCGCATGACCAAGAATTAAAGGCCCCCAGCTGCAACAAAAATCAATATATTCATTACTGTCGGCATCCCAAATATGAGAGCCTTTGCCTTTTTTTATAAACAATGGCGTACCACCAACGCTTTTAAAAGCGCGAACAGGTGAATTTACACCACCAGGAAAATAGTTTTTAGCTTCTTCAAATAATTTAACTGAATTGGATGTGTTCATCATATATTACTATTTTAGATATTTCTTTTTACAGGTTGCCAAACATTTGATTTGACACCTTTTGCATAATTAAAAAAGCCCTTTAGTAATGCAAAGTTCATTAAATAAAAATGACTAACAAAATTAAGTGGTTTTAGTTTGATTGGAATAACCTTGTCAATAAATGGTAAAGAAATATAAATTATCTGGCAAATAAACAACCAAAAAAATAGTTCAGAATAACCTGCTAATGCTAATGAAGAAATTAAGCAAATAATTAGAAAAAATGGAGTTAACCATCGCAATACTTTGTGTGATAAAAACGCGAAGGCTGTTCCTGTCCAAAAAGGCAACAACATTGCTTTAAAATAATTTAAATTTTGGAAGTTGCCCGCACTTATTCTCACTTTTCGGCGATACTCTGCCTTTTTATCATCAAATACATCTTCGTTACAAATAGCATTGGAGTTAAATAGGGTATATTTCTTTAGTTTAATTACTTCGAACGTTAAAAAAAAATCATCTACAATAAAATTACGAGGAACTAGTTTAAAACTGGTTGTACGCATTGCGAAACACCCTCCTTCAGCACCCATAATTGCCTGCCAAGCATTGCTCTCAGCTAGTTTTATTTTATTTTCCAAATCAATATAAGCTACCTCTTGAGCCACAATACCCTCTGTAAGCGGTGATTGTTTAATTATATTTGCTGCGATTAAACCTACTTTATCGTCTTTAAAATATTTCACCAATTCAAACAATGTGTCTGGTTGAAATAAAACATTGGCATCATTTAAAATAACAATATCAGTTTTTACAAATGTTTGTAGATGATTGATGATATTTATTTTTCCTGTTCTTCCCTCAAAATTTATTAATTCAATATTTTTAAATTCATCTTTAAAACTTGTAACAATCGAATTAGTAGCATCTGTACTGGCATCTGAACCAACAATTATCTGAATTTTTTCGATTGGATAATTTGTATTAATTACTGATTTTAATTTCTTATAAATAATGGACTCCTCATTATAAGCAGCAATTAAGAGCGTTACCATAGGCAAGTTATCATTTTTTGAATATTCTGAGATTTGCTTTTTTTGTTTTTTAAAAAATAGTATCATCATTGCAGGATAAAACAAATACGTATGCAAGATAAAAAAAACAGAACTAAAAAATAATATTAGCAACCCGTTATACATTTAGCATCTCATTATAATAGTTTACTAATTCGGCTACAACTTTAACATTATCAAATTTATTGTACGCTAATTCGGTGGCTTTTATTTGCAAACTCTCTTGTAATGGTTTGTTTTTTAGTAATTCAATTACTCTTTTCGAAAAATCATTTGCTGTATCTGCAATAATAATATTTTCATTATTAGTGTAATGTATTCCTTCTGCCCCAACTGATGTACTAACGATGGCTTTGCCATAAGCCATTCCTTCAATTATTTTAATTCGCAAACCGCTTCCACTTAATAATGGCACAACCATTAACTGATGTTGCTGATAAAATAATTTACCATTTGTAACGTTTTCAATAATTACAACGTTTGGTTTATTTAATTGTTTTAAATTGCTGGGCATTCCACGTCCAGCTACAATAAATTTAGCATCGGGTACAGCTTTATTTATAGAATCCCAACAATTATCTAAAAACCATTTTACAGCTTCTTGATTTGGAAGCCAGTCCATAGAAGCAAAATAAAATACAGTATTAGGTTTTATAACTTCGCTAATTTTTTGTTGATACTCGCTTACATTAACACCTGTAATACAGGTATATATAGGCTTTGTGCATTTTAATTTCTCAAATTCAGCTTTATCAAAATTGGTAATTGACACAATTGTATCCACTTTATTAAATGTTGCTATTTCAAATTGCTTAAGGCGCTTAGTTTGTAAACCAATATACCATTTTTTTAATGGGTTGGGTTCATTTTTTAAATGTCGTTCCCAAATTAAATGTTCAACATTATGAGCTCTTAATACAACTTTAGCTTTGCTATACTTTTTAATTGTATCAATATAAACGCCCATAAAAAGTCCTTCTAATTGAACTATGTCAAATTGGTGATTTTGAAGTGTTTTTATTAATTGTGTTTCAAAATCTTTAAAATAGAAGCGACTTACAAAATAGGACTGCGCTGAAAACAAGTTAAATACTGCCCCTATTGCTGTGGTATCAGTATCTTTATAAATAGATTTATAGTTACTTCTTATTTTAAAATTAGAAGGCACATCCGCATCGGGCTTAAAGTGTTTTTTAGTATTAATCGTTAATAAATACAAATCCACATTGTTTTCGATAAAACCGTAAGCCATATTATAAATAGCAATACTACTACCATCGTTAGCAGGATAAGGGGCTTTGTTTGATATTTGTAATAATTTAAGCAACTTTTTTACGTTTAAATATTTTCAAAATCCAGATGTAGTAATTAGTCACGTCAAAAATAGCACTATCTTTTGCGGCTTTGTATGTTAAAAACACACTTATTGGTAAAAAAATTAATAATGGTATCCACATAGCTTGCCATGCAGGCATTGTGCCTTCTAATGCAAGCGAAGTAAAGGCTTCTGTTAAGATAAAATAGGCTAAGAAAAAAAAGACAGCGACTACTACTGGCAATCCAAGTCCGCCTTTTTTAATAATTGCTCCTAGTGGTGCGCCAACAAAAAATAAAATTATGCAAGCAAAACATACAACAATCTTTTTATGCCATTCTACTAAAAAACGGCTAATTTCCAATTCATCATTAATAAAATTAACTGAAGCTGCCTCAATATAACCAACATTACTTCTAGCTGTTGTTAAAGCATTCTCAATAACCCTCATTTGTTTTACCGGATTTAAACTATCTATAAAACTTTTAATTGAAGTTGTTTTGGCAAGCTTTTTCTCTTTTATAAAATTATTTGTTCTTGCAAAAAAATAATCTGTTGATTGGCGACTTAATTCTATTACTCTTTTATTTAATCGCCGTTTTGTGCTATCTGCAACCGAATCAATTTGCCAAATATTTAACATTTCTTCATGACCTTTAAAAGCATTTTCATCTGTACGTTTTAATTTAAAGTCTACTAACTCAATATTTACTTGTAGTTGTTTGAAGTTTAATTGAGAGAGCGGTTTTTTAGTTGTAGAACCTGAACTACTAATAACCTCTTCGTATCTGTTTCCATTTCTTAAAATTAATACTAATGCGCTCGTGTCTGCCGTGGTGGTTATTTTCCCGGTATTGGCGTACATTTGAACAATATTGCCCATGTGAGCACTATGATCGTAGATATATATTTCTTTTAAAGTATCCTTATTGCTTGATTTTTTTCCAATTCTTAGAGTATAATTTTCAATTTTATTGTAAAAAATTCCTTCTTTAATACTTACCGCAGGTTTTTTTTGGCGAATATCATATAATAAAGATTGAGATTTAAGATGAACAGTGGGTAAAATAAAATTATTAAACATAAAAGTTAATCCTGCCAAAATTAGAATGACTACAAAAACTGGCTTTAGAATGCGAAATAATGATAAACCACTTGATTTCATTGCAGCTAATTCATAATTTTCGGCCATATTACCAAAACTCATGATTGAGGCCAAAAGAACTGCTAATGGAATACACTGAGGAATTATTGCAATCCAAGCATATACAAACAACTTAATAAGATCGATAGTTTTTAAACCTTTCCCAATTAAATCATCTAAATAAGTTATGACTACTTCAACTAAAAAAAACAAAAACACACTTACAAAAAGTGTAATAAAAAATGGGGGTAAAAACGATTTTATGGTTAAAGTATGTAGCTTTTTTAATACCAAAATAATGTACTAAAATACGCAATTTAATAAGACTTTTGAATAGTTGATTATAGTAAAAACAAACTAATTAACACTTATTAATTCTTGTTGTCTATTGATTCAAATTGTTTTAACCATTCAACAGCCTCCTTTTCATTTTTAAAAATCTTGTACGGGCGTTTTGGTTTATTAAATTTTATAAAAAATTCGGCAATTAATTTATACGCTAAATTAGAAATGATAATAGCTGTGGCGCTCAAGGGTGATTTATCTTCAAGATTTGTTGCATTATCTCTTGCTTCTTTCGTTATTGTTACATTTTCACCTGCAAAAAACATAAAAGGAGTTTTCTTAAAATCTGTTATTTCGTTATAAGCATCTAGTAATTTTAACTGCAAGTCAATATCCAAAACACAATGATCTTTAAATAAAACATAAACAATTCCATTTGACTTTAAAGCAATATTAGCTTCCATAAAATCAATTTCTGATACCGTATGTATTTCTTCTAAGGTCATCTTACTTAAGTTTGTAAAACTCCTATATTGTATTGTTTAGTAATAGGTGCATGGTTAGCCATTTCAATACCCATACTTATAACTTTTCGAGTTTCGAGCGGATCAATAATGGCATCTAACCATAAACGAGATGCCGCATAATAAGGGGTGGTTTGCGCATCGTATTTATCTTTTGTTTTATTATACAATTCAGCCTCTTTCTCAGGAGTAATCTCCTCGCCCTTTGCTTTAAGTGAGGCAACCTCTATTTGAACTAAAACCTTAGCAGCCTGTGCACCACCCATTACAGCAACTTGCGCTGTTGGCCAACCAACAATTAAACGTGGATCGTAAGCCTTGCCACACATGGCATAATTTGCGGCACCATAAGAGTTACCTAAAATAACTGTAAACTTTGGCACTACTGAATTAGCCATAGCATTAACCAATTTAGCCCCATCTTTAATGATACCTCCATGCTCACTTCGAGAACCAACCATAAAACCAGTGGCATCTTGTAAAAACACTAATGGTATTTTCTTTTGATTACAGTTCATTATAAAACGTGCGGCTTTATCAGCACTGTCGCTATAAATAACGCCACCAAATTGCATTTCGCCCTTTTTGCTTTTTACAACTTTACGCTGATTAGCAACAATACCAACCGCCCAACCATCAATGCGAGCATAAGTACAAACTATAGATTGTCCGTATAATTCTTTATACTCCTCATGTTCTCCATTATCAACTATACGTTCAATTATTTCACGCATTTCATATTGTTTATCATTAAGTATCCCATACATTTCCTTGGGATTCTTTTTTGGTAAAGATGGCGTTTCGCGGTTAAAACCTGCTTTATCGTAATCGCCTACCTTACTCATTATATTTCGAATGCGGGTTAAACAATCTGCGTCGTCTTTACATTTGTAATCTGTTACACCGCTAATTTCGCAATGAGTAGTAGCTCCTCCCAATGTTTCATTATCAATATTTTCTCCAATTGCTGCTTTTACTAAATATGAACCAGCTAAAAAAATGGAGCCTGTTTTATCAACAATCATTGCCTCATCGCTCATAATTGGCAGATAGGCTCCACCGGCTACACAACTTCCCATAACGGCTGATACTTGTAAAATACCCATACCGCTCATGATGGCATTGTTACGAAAAATTCTTCCAAAATGCTCTTTGTCAGGAAAAATTTCATCTTGCATTGGTAAATAAACACCAGCACTATCTACCAAATAAATAATTGGCAAACGATTTTCCATTGCTATTTCTTGAGCACGTAAATTCTTTTTACCTGTAATTGGAAACCATGCTCCTGCCTTAACAGTTGCATCATTAGCCACAACAATGCACTGTTTTCCGCTCACATAACCAATAACAATAACCACTCCGCCGCCAGGACAGCCGCCATGTTCTGGATACATTTCATAACCTGCAAAAGCGCCCATTTCAAAACTAGGGGTATTTTTATCTAATAAAAAATCTATTCTTTCACGGGCGCTCATTTTTCCTTGTTCGTGGAGCTTCTCAATTCTCTTCTTGCTCCCACCCTCATATATTTTGTTTAAGCGTTGCTCCATTTGACTAATAAGCAGTCGCATTTTGTCATCGTTCTTATTAAATTCTAAATCCATAAAATATTCCTTATAATCGCATAAAAATATACATTTTTTAACTACTTAACCTTTAAATATTAATAACTAATTTAAAAATATTTGTGTAATTTAATTACCTTTGTATATTAGGTCAATTGAAGCATTTTATTAAATATAGTTTTATTTTTATTTTATTTTTTTCTTACGAAATAAATGCACAGCGTTTTTCTGATCAAGTACCCCAAATTCGTCGTTATAAACAAAAAGATATTGTAGACAGCGTAAAAGGAATTACTATGTATGACAAACTTTTGGAATCTATTGGTGGCGATTCTATAACATATAACAAAGCTGGCTATAATTTACAAGGTTGGAATGAAGATTACTACGTAAGTGGTAAAATTTTGCACCGCGGTTATTATATTGACGGTAAAGTAATTGTTTTTAAGAATTTTTTTGAAAATGGTCAATGCGAGAGAACGGTTGTTAATCCTGACCCAATACATTGTAATATAGATGCCTATTATGAAAACGGTAAACAACGATTTCAGATCAATTATTACAATGGCCTTCCTCAAAAAAAGTATGAATTTTACTTTAGTGGCTTACCAAAATACGCCGAAGAAAATGAGAAAGAAATGAAATACCCAACTCTTAAAAAAAGTTGGTATAGTAATGGACAGCAAGAAAGTGATTTGGAGATTATTGATTCAAAAATTAAAAAGTACTCACAAAAAAAATACTACCCAAATGGTCAATTAAAAGAAGAAGGAAATGTAATTCTAGCCAGCGACAACACCTATATTAAAGATGGTATATGGGTAATGTATGATAGTAGTGGGAAAAACAAAAAGACAGAAAAGTTTAATGCTTCCTCAAAACTAACCAGCAAGTAGTTATGAATTTAATCATAATTTAATGCCTTAAAAATTTTAATTCAAGAAGTTTAGCTTTAACTTTACAGAATGTTTAAAGACACACGTTTGTACTCGATTTTGTTTAATAAATGCCCTAAATGTCATAAAGGTGATTTTTTTGTCAATCATAATGCCTACAACCTAAAAACTTTCGATAAAATGCACTTACATTGCCCAAATTGCAATGAAAGCTATATACGAGAAACTGGTTTTTATGTTGGTGCCATGTATGCCAGTTACGGTTTAACTGTTGGTTATGGTTTATTACTATTTGCAATCATGTCTGTTTTGTTTAAGCTTGATATCGTTATATTTTTAATTACGTTTTCGATTTCCCTTTTATTGCTCCTTCCCTGGATTTACAGAAAGTCACGTTTAATATGGATTAATTTGTTTGTTGGTTACAAAAAAGACATCTCGAATTAACTTAGTAAAAAACGACTTTCTTTTTTTAAGCTTTTATTCCTTACTTTTAAAAGATGTTTGAACAACTAAAGCATATAGATAGGAATTTACTTCTCTCAATTAATTCGCATAAATCTCCTTTTTTAGATAGCTTAATGTGGCAATTTAGCAGTACAATACCAACCGTTGCACTGATATTGATATTTGCCTATTTTTTTTATAAAAAATTTGGGCAAAAAAAAACGGCCGAATTTATTTTAGCTTGTGTTATTTTATTTGCTTGCACCGATTCTACTTCTAATTTGGCTAAACATTCTTTTAAAAGGTATCGGCCAACTCATAATTTAGAACTAAAAGATCAAATCAAAAAAGTAAACAATTATGAAGGGGGCAAATATGGTTTCTTCTCCGGACACTCTGCCACCACTTTTGGCTTAACCTTGTTTCTATTTTTATGCGCCAAGTGGATAAAACCAAGGCTAAAACTGCTTTTTTTTATATACCCCTTAATTGTAGTTTATAGCAGAATGTATTTAGGTGTTCATTATCCTAGCGATATTTTTTTAGGCATGCTAGATGGATTCTTTTTTGCAACTTTAATATTTTATATTTTTAATAAATTCTTTTTTAAGTTTAATGAAAAGCAAACTACTACTGGTTAACTTATTACTTTGTTTTATTGGTTTTTCGCAATTACCTAACACTGATATTTGGTTATTTAATCTAAAAATTAAAGATAAAAAAACCATTATTGAAAAAGGCAAAAACATTACTAATAGAGAGGGCTATGACAATCAACCAAGCTTTAGTGAGGATGGTGAAAAAATATATTTCGTAAGTATTAAAGCAGATAAACAAGCTGATATTTTTTATTACCACCTAGGAAATAAAAAAACAATTCAACTCACTAAAACACAGGAAAGTGAATACTCACCTACGCTAGCAACAAACAAAAGCTCCGTTACTTCCGTTGTTGTTCAAAAAGATAGTTCACAAATTATTCAATCTATAGTGTTTGATAAAAAAGAACAATTACTTAAAACAACACAAATTTCTAATCTGGATTCTATTGGTTATTTCACGTTTTTAAATTCAGATACTATTATTTATTATAAACTTACACAACCTCATAGTTTAAGGTATTATAGTATCTCTAAAAATGAAGACAAATGGCTAGGAAATAATCCGATTAGAGGATTTAAAGCAATTAACCGCCATACTCTAATTTATGGCTTAAAAGACAGTTCAAAAGTTACTTTTTATACCTATGATTTTGTTTTACATAAAAGCGAAAAGTATACGGTGTATAATTCGTTAAATGAAGACATTATTTGGAACGCACCATGGGGACTTGTAAAATCTGAAGGTTCAAAATTACTTAATTTTAATCCTGAAAAAAAAGAGTGGAATATCTTGTTTGATTTAACTACATATGGTATAAAAAAAATCACCAGATTTAATTTTGATAAAAAAAACAAATATTTAGTTGTTGTAGATAATCTTTAAAATGTATTACGAGAAAAATATTGATAATTATTTAATAAGTAATGATAAAACAAAACTTCAGATGGAAGTTATTCATAATTATCTATCAATGGAAAGTTATTGGGCAAAAAATATTCCCTTAGCGCTCGTAAAAAAATCTATTGAAGGTAGTTATTGTTTTGGTGTTTATTTTAACAAACAACAAATAGGATTTGCACGTGTGATAACAGATAGTGCTACTTTTGCCTACTTGGCAGATGTATTTATTTTAGATGAACACAGGGGTAAAGGATTATCAAAACAATTAATGAAATTTATTATGGAATTTGATGCTCTTAAACTCATACGTCGTTTTATGTTAGCTACAAAAGATGCTCAAGGACTATATAAACAATTTGGTTTTAATCAGCTATCAGTGCCGGAAAGAATTATGGAAATTAAATTTTTTGAAAGTTATTAATTGATTTCAGCCATTACATATTTGCTTCTTTTTTTATTTCTAATTTATAAGACAAATTTCTTTGGCATTATTAAAGACGAAGCCATTTCTCCTAAATTTTTTTCGCTTTTGTTTCTGTTAAAAGCCGCTGCTATTCCTGTATTTATTATTATATATAAACGTTTTTACGGAGGGTTAGAAAATTTTGATGCAGGTAATTTTTATAATGATGCAAAATCTGTGAATGCTTTCGGTCATCACCATTTTTTCGAGTATTTAAAAATGATTTTTGGTTTGCAGAATGACAATGAAGGTTCTTTTTGTTACACTAATTGTTTAGTTAATACTCGTAACTGGGATAATGGTAGAATTCATGATTTTTTATACAACGATAACAGGGTTGTTATACGTATACACTCATTATTGCACTTTATTGCATTCAATTCCTACTATGTACATGCCTTATTTAGTTGCTTTTTAAGTTTTTTAGGTATAGTGTATTTATACAAATCATTAAAAGAGTTTTTTGTAGGAAAAGAGATGTGGTTGATATTAGTACTTTGCCTTTTCCCTACTCTATGGTTTTACACTGGTTCAATCTCTAAAGAAGCACTGACGTTGTGCTTTTTAGGATGTGGCGTTTATCAAATAAAAAAAATTTTTTTAAAAGATTATACTTTACCATCCCTTATTTTCTCTATACTCATTTTATTTACAGCATTTTTTTTGAAACCTTATATTTTAATAATTACATTTTTATGCTTTGCCTTATTTTTCAAAATTTATTATTCGCAGAAAATACACTTTAAAGTTTTAATATATTGTATAGTTTTATTTTTCACCGCGCTATTAACAAATACAGTTGTAAATACAATTAAACATAAAACTCTATTTGAAATTGCACTTGAAAGACAGAGAATTTTTGCCGATGCCTCAACAGGAGGTATTTTTCTATTAGACTCTTCTAAATTTGTTCGGTTGGATTATGATAGCTCATTGATAAAAAAACAAGTTATAACTGGCTTAAATTCAGCTAAAAAGACTTATTATACAATAAAATTAAATTCGCCTTACATTTATTGGGAGCATACACATCAAGAGGATACTCTATTTTGCGCCGCAAATAAGGATACAATTGCAAAATATACATTTGTTTACGATCAACCAAAAAGCGGGTCTAATTTTGTGTTACCAAATTCATTCTTACATTTAACAATTTCAAGTTTTTACTATACCTTATTTTACCCACTATTTTTTAACGCTAAAAACAGCTTGCAATACATAGCTTCTTTCGAAAATGTTACTATTGTTATTTCATTAGTGTTAATCCTATTTGGGTTCGTGAAATCTAATAAACAAAAATTTATTCCAATAACCTTTTTAAGTTTAGCGTTTATAGTTTGTTTTCTTGTTGGTATAACAACTCCAAATAGTGGAGCTATTGTGCGCTATAGAAGCTTAGTGGTAATTTTTATTTTACTATCTGCTTTATATTATATGCCAGTAAGAAACTTAAATTTTAAGCCCAAGCACTAAAACATCGTCAATTTGCTCGTTATCACCTTTCCATGCATCAAAAAAATTGGTGAGATATATTTTTTGTTCAATTAAAGGCTTAGAATGAATTTCCTTTAAAAGTGTTTTAAAACGAGCTGTGGATAATTTGCGATTATGTTCTCCGCCGAACTGATCTGCAAATCCATCCGTAAATAAATAAAAAACATCATCTTTATTTAATTGTATGGTTTGTTTTGCAAATGCCTTATGCCCTATGTCGATTCCACCTACCGAAACTCTGGAAGAAGGTATAATTTGGAGTTCATTATTTGAAAAATAATAAAAAGGTCGCTTGGCAGATGCGTACTCCAATTCTAAATTATCCTTATTAAAACAACATAAAGCAATATCCATACCATCATTTGAGAATGCATCTTTATTCCGCTGTTTTAAGGCTTTAACTAACAATGTATCCAGCTGAGTTAAAATTTCAGCAACGTCGTAAATTTTATTTTCTTCTATTATTTGATTTAAATTATTTAATCCCAATAGACTCATAAAAGCCCCGGGTATTCCATGTCCCGTGCAATCGGCTACTGCAAAGTAATATTTATTTTCAACTTGTTGAAACCAATAAAAATCACCACTTACAATGTCCTTAGGTTGATAAATAAACATTATTTCGTTAAAAGCATCAAAAAAGTCGGTAATACTGGGTAAAATTGCTTGTTGAATACCCTTAGCATATTCAATACTATCGGTGATGTCTTTATGAATATTTGATATTTTCTCCTTTTGAATTTTCAATTCCTTACTCTGTTCTTCTAAGGCCTGTGTATAATTTTCAAGCTCTTGTTGTTGAAATAATATTTCTTTGTTTTTTTCCAGAAGGTTAGTGTTTGCTTTGTTTTTAATAGAATATCTATTCAATACTACCACCCCAAGTATTAATAAAAGTACTACTGCAGAAATAAGAAATATTTGCTCTAATTTTCTATTTTCAAGGCTCTTTTTTTGTAATTCATTATCTTTCATCACCATTGCCAAGTGGTTAGATTTCCTTTCACTATCAATCACATAAGATAATTTAGATATTTCGTTAGCTATTTGTTTATTAAACAAAGTATCTCTATAACGATTATAAATAACCAAATATTCATATGCCAATGCGGGGTTGTTTTTTTGCTTGTATATTAGTGATAGTCCTTCGTAAGCACTCTCTAAAAATGGTTTCATATTACTTTCTTCGGCAATTGTAATTACTTTTTTAAAAGCATCTTCCGCCTTATTAATTTCATTTATGCCTAAATATGCCCTACCAATAGCCACATTTGAAAAGCACATATGATAATTACTTGGAATACGATTTGCCACTTCTAAAGATTGATTTAAAATATCTATTGCTGCCAAATACTCCTTTTGCTTGGCGTATAAATTCCCGTAATCCTGCAATATACTTACTAATAATGCATCATCTTTTAAACTATTTGCAACTGTTAAACAGCTATCATAGTATTTGTTTGAAGTTGCATAATCATCCATTTTATAATAGGAAAGCCCAATCATATTATAAGCATGCCCTTCTCCTTTTTTGTACTTAATTGATTTGTATTTATATAAACACTTATATAAATAGTCCAGCGACTTTTTTAATTCCTGTTGCTCTTGGTATACGATACCCAACCCAATCAATCCATCTGCCTCACCCTTTACATAATTAACCTTTTCGGCATCTTTAATTGCTTGCGAAAAAAAATCAAATGCCTTAAAGTAATTACCTTTTACGTACGAACTCATTCCTAAATTAAAATACGCTTCTGAGGTCCCTTCTAAATAAGCTATAGATTTTGCAGATTTTAGTGCTTGATAAGAATAACGCTCCGTTAAATTTAGTTGAGTATTTAAGTAAGAATAAGCTAATGAATTTAGGGAATCTACTTTTTTTGTAGATAAGTCTATACTAAACACATATACCCTAAAAAAACAGAGAAAAATCAGAATAGTATATCGCCAACTCATAGTTAGTGCAAGATAAACTTAAATAAGGTTTTAAAACAACATAATATTTAATTTGATGTATTACTTAATTAAAATTTAAAGTAAATTTAACACATAAATTAATTATCGTTTTTCTTTTACCAAAAACGTTACAATAAAGTATGAGTTTATTTAGAAAGAAATCTATTTCTACCATTTTAAAAAATGCTGATGCCGAAAACGCTCATGGAAGTTTAGCAAAACATTTGGGAGTAAGAGATTTAACAGCTTTTGGAATTGCAGCAATTATTGGTGCAGGTATTTTTTCTACCATTGGTAAAGCAAGCGCTGATGGAGGACCAGGCGTAATTTTTTTATTTATTTTTACCGCACTTGCCTGTAGCTTTGCGGCCTTTGCCTATGCTGAATTCGCTTCTTTAATACCTGTTAGTGGAAGTGCATACACATACAGCTATGTTGCTTTTGGCGAACTCTTTGCCTGGATAATAGGCTGGGCTTTAATAATGGAATATGCTATTGGCAACGTAACAGTAGCAATAAGCTGGAGCGATTACTTTACTTCGCTCGTCAATAATACAACCCCTTATACTGTCAATGAATGGCTATGTCTTGATTACTTTACCGCAAAAACAAATTACGAACAGGTTTTTGGTTTATTAATCACCGGCATTCCTTTTGAAGAAATTAAGGCTAATCCGCAAACTTCAGGTTTGGTTGAAGGTTTTTTAGCATACGGTCACGCGCCGCAAATTTTTGGCATGCACATTGTGTTTGATTTACCTGCTTTAATTATTAACATTTTAATTACCATGTTGGTTTACCGTGGCATTAAAGAAAGTCGCAATGCCAGCAACATAATGGTTTTAATAAAAATTGTGGTGGTTCTTCTTGTAATTTTTGTTGGTGCTTTTTATATCGATACCAAAAATTGGGATCCTTTTATGCCAAATGGTGTTGGCGGATTATTAAAAGGTATCAGTGCTGTGTTCTTTGCTTATATTGGATTTGATGCCATCTCCACGACTGCCGAAGAATGTAAAAATCCTCAACGTGATTTACCACGAGGTATTTTATACTCCATTATTATCTGCACAATACTCTATGTTGCCATTGCATTAGTTATTACAGGTATGGTAAATTATAGTGAACTAGCCGTTGGTGACCCTTTAGCCTACGTTTTTGAAAAAGTAAAAAGTTTAAGTTGGTTAAGCGGTATTATTGCTGTAAGTGCCGTAATAGCTATGGCCAGTGTGATGTTAGTTTTCCAACTCGGGCAACCCCGAATTTGGATGAGTATGAGTCGTGATGGATTATTGCCTCCAGCTTTTTCAAGAATTCATCCTAAATTTAAAACACCATCTTTCTCTACTATCATAACAGGTTTATTGGTTGCACTTCCTATCTTTTTTGTAGACATGAGTATGGTCACCGACATTTGTTCAGCAGGAACACTGTTTGCATTTTGTTTAGTGTGTGGAGGCGTTTTAAAATTGCGTATGGACCCCAATGCACCTCCTTCAAAATTTAAAACGCCCTACATCAGTTCCAAATTTATTATTCCTGCTTTGTTTATTTTAACCATTGTATTAATGTGTGTATATGATAAAAGCACAGTTGATTATTATATTAAATGGGAATCGTTCCATGCATTTCTAACTAAACTTCCGGTTTATTTATTCTTTGTAGGCTTTGCTATTTTTTCTATTATGGCGTTTAAATTTAAATTCTCTTTAATTCCATCTCTTGGACTTTTATGTTGTTTTTATATGCTTTCGCAACTGGGCTATAAAAACTGGATTTATTTCGGGGCTTGGTTGTTAATTGGCTTGGTTATTTATTTTGCTTACGGCCGTAAACACAGTAAATTAGCACCTCAAAATCAATAAATATGTTAATACTTATAACAGGCGCCACATCTGGTATTGGCAAAAGCACAGCAACTATTTTTGCTAAAAATGGTTATGATTTAATTTTAACCGGACGCAGGCAAGAACGCTTAACCGAATTAAAAAAAGAACTTGAAACAAATTTTAAAATTAATGTAACCATTTTGTGCTTCGACATTAGAAATCAAAACGAAGTGGAAGCTGCTGTTCACACATTGTCTCCCGAATTAAAAAAAATAGATATTTTAATTAACAATGCAGGCTTAGCAGCGGGCTTGGGTCCTATTCAAGATGGAAATCTCAATCACTGGGAACAAATGCTTGATACAAATGTTAAAGGATTGTTGTACATCACAAAATTAATTTCCAATTTAATGATTGTAAATAAAAGCGGACATATTATTAATATAGGTTCGGTAGCTGGT
Source organism: Bacteroidota bacterium (assembly GCA_033763945.1). Lineage (GTDB taxonomy): Bacteria > Bacteroidota > Bacteroidia > B-17B0 > Aurantibacillaceae > Aurantibacillus. Next base: position 67,776 of record JANRJN010000019.1, read on the forward strand.
AAAGAAGTGTATCCAAATGGTAATGTATACTGCGCCAGCAAATTTGCGGTAGATGCTTTAAACAAAGCTATGCGAATTGATTTGTTACCACACAACATAAAAGTAACTGCTGTTAATCCTGGAATGGTAGAAACAGAATTTAGCATTGTACGTTTTGATGGAGACGAAGAACGCGCTAAAAAAGTATATGAAGGATTACAACCTTTAAAACCTGAAGATGTTGCTGAAACAGTTTTTTGGGTAGCCAATCGTCCTGCACATGTAAACATTAATGATATTGTTATAATGCCAACGGCACAAGCAACTTCAACTATTTCCGTTAGAAAAAATTAATGAATGTTTGTAAAAAAAAATGTAATATATCTTTTATCTTTTTTTATTTTTTTAAGCGCTAACAAATTATTCGCTAACAAAGATTCGTTGCTTTCCAACACTTTCTTTTTAAATTCTTTTAAATCTCCAGTGGATAAGCATCTTTTGCCACTTCCAAAAAAATCATCGGGGGCAGGCGTCAGAATCAGCTTTGGGCCAGCATTAGGAATATACAGTATTAACACAAATCATGCAAAAAATCCAACTCAAAAAATGAGTGCCTTATTTTGTTTTAAGAAAGAAGTGCGTTTCGACAGAGAATATAAATTCTTTTTTTTGTTTGGGGCAGACTATTTTATTCATGGTTTAAATTTTAAATCGTATTATTTTAAACCCGACAGTATACAATTGTATGATAAAACATTTCCTTACAATTATAGTTTGATAATTCAAGAAATTAATTTGCCTCTACACGTTAAATATTCCTTTAAACGAGAGAACAACAGCTTGTTTAGTCCTTATTTAATGATAGGGTATCATTTACGGTTTTTACTTCCAGCCAATTTAAATATTAGCCAAAATGGTAACTCTGTAAAAAAAGATGCTGTTGATTTACAATTTAAAAATCCTTTGTTTTATAATAAACTCAATAGTTATTTGTCGGCAACTTTTGGGTTACAAAACAATAATATTCATAAAGGCCGAGGAGGATTTTTTGCTGAGTTGCAATACCGTTATGGGTTCTCGCCCTATTCGTTTCAAACTTCTTATTCAGCATCTTCACTATATATCAACAGCATGCACCTTAGCCTTCAATTGGGATTGAAATTCTAATTTTATAAACAAAAACCCTTTACTTTATCAACAAAATTGCCCATTACACATTGATTTAGTACCTTTGCAAAAAATTATTTTTACCTTATGGAAACTTTAAATAAAGTAAATGGCGATTATCAAACCCAGCTAAACGATTGGATTAAACACGAAAAAGCTGCTATTGATTTAATTAGCGCTGTAGGAAAATTATGGTTCGAAAAATCGATTGAACTTATTTTATTTCGTAACCAATTAGTTGACCGTAGTGCCAGCGAAATAATGAATTTGCACTTATACGCAAAAGATATTGTAAAAAAACCTATTACTGTTTATGATACCGTAGCTTTAGCAAACGAAATTTTGACCTCAAATGTAGGCGCCGGAAGAATTGACATCGGTAAACTTGCTTTTGAATGGCTTCAAGAAAAAGATACTTATAAAACCATGGGTAACTTTATTACTGATAAGTTAAAAAACATGATTGGCAACACTAATCCTGTTACCCCAAAAGACGTTGTTTTATTTGGATTTGGGCGTATTGGACGTTTAGCCGCTCGCGAATTAATTACGCTTGCCGGTAAAGGCGAACAATTACGTTTACGTGCCATAGTTACACGCGGTAATAGCGACGAAGAAATTGTAAAACGTGCCGATTTATTACGTACCGATTCTGTACACGGACCTTTTCCTGGAACAGTAATTGAAGATTTAGAAAAAAAGGCATTAATCATTAACGGTCACACTGTTCACATGATTGACTCTAAAAATCCTGAAGATGTGGATTATGAAGCTTACGGAATTACCAATGCGCTTTTAATTGATAACACAGGTGTATTTAGAGATGATAAAGAATTAAGCCGTCATTTAAAAGCAAAAGGAATTGATAAAGTTTTATTAACTGCCCCTGCAAAAGGTGACGTACCTAATGTAGTTCATGGTGTAAATCACGAAACCGTTGATTTAAAAACTCAAAAAATATTCTCAGCTGCAAGTTGTACAACCAATGCTATTATGCCAATTTTATACGTAATCGATAAAGAATTAGGTATACAAAAAGGTCATATTGAAACTGTACACTCATACACAAACGACCAAAACTTATTGGATAATTACCATAAAAAATACCGTCGTGGTCGTTCTGCCGCTTTAAACATGGTAATTACCGAAACAGGTGCTGAAAGCGCTTTGAAAAAAGTATTACCTCATTTAGCTGGTAAATTTACCGCAAACTCAGTACGTGTACCAACCCCTAATGTAAGCTTAGCTATTTTAAATTTAAATATTAACAGAGAAGTTACCCGTGATGAAGTAAACGAAATTATTCGCAAATATGCCTTGGAAGGTAATTTAGTGGAACAAATACAATACGCGTTTAGCAATGAATTGGTAAGTACCGATGTAATTGGTAACCCTTGTCCAAGTGTATTCGATAGTCAAGCAACAATTGTATCGCCCGATAAAAGAAGCATTGTATTATATGTTTGGTATGATAACGAATACGGGTACACTCGCCAGGTAATTCGCTTTAGCAAACACATCAGCGAGGTAAGACGACCGGTTTATTATTAATAAAAAAATTAAAAGCGTACAAATTGTACGCTTTTTTTTGAAAATAAAAATGAAATTAGACCTATTTATATTTTAGAGATAATAATTTTATTTACGAACTTATTTTTTATCCGGTATACACTATTATTTATAATTCGTTTACTATTTTTTGCGCCACTGAATAGCTTGCATATCGCATAGCTCGATCGTAGGAATTTACAAAAGTTTCTACGAAATACCATCTAGTATCAATTAAAGCTTTGCTATCAAAAACAGAAGTAACTGTTTCTATTATTCTTCCCTTCTTTATTAATTCCTTCGTACTTTTATCTCTAATAATATAATCAACAACAATTTCATTGCTATCGTAATACATCTTCTCTTTAGCAATAGTGCCTGAAATTGGTATGATAAAATATTGAAAGGCAAACGAATTGGCATCAAACTTATGAATAAATGAATTAGGTATTTTTTTAAATATAAGTTGAAGAGACTTATTTTCTAACTTAAGTTGATTAGCATCTCTTTCAATTAAGTTATTTAATTCATTCATTGTGGCATTCACATAATATTTGGGATTTATTTCGCATACAATTTTCTCGCAAGAATAAGTATATATAATAAGAGGTATTACATAAAAGTCACTATATCTGCTTTTACAAAATCCATTTATTTTGGGTAAACTATCTATATTAAAAGGAATAGCATTTCTATTGTCTAAAGAAGTTATTGCTTGAGCGCTGGCATAATGCCTTGAAACTATCTTATCCATTTTACTGGTAAGCATGCAGCTTTGCAAAAGAATAATACTAATAAAAACGATAATCGTTTTCATAAAACGAATTTTAAAACTTATAATCCTTATAATTTTTTGTAAACTCTCCCGCTTCAAATTCTGGATTTACTTGTAAAAAATGGTAATTGTATTCTTCAAACAATCCCTTTTCATCGCTAATTTTTATGCTTAGTGGTAAAAAATAAAATTGATCAATATACATTACCACCGTCCTGCAATACCAAGTAGGAATTTTTATGACTTGCCCCTTTTTCAGAATATCGAAATAATCGTTAAACTTCGGATTTTTATCCAAAATCATATACTCACTAATAAAGTGTTTTCTGGCAATAGACGTAATACTTTCATTCTCTCCAACGGTATAATCGGTATAGCCAAAATCTTTATTGTCAATCAATATTTTGTAACAAGGGCGGTTGTTTATCCTTTCCTCAGGTAAAAGTTTAAAGGCGTCGTCAAAATTGGCGCCCATTTTTGCTACGCTAAATTCAATAATCCCTGCAAAATAATCATAACCCATTTCGTTAAGCGTATGGTGCTGATCCTGACGCATTAAGTTCCCCATTGGGTCTAAATTTATGTTTACATAAGGAAACGAATTTGGTTTTACATACGCCTTGCCTTTATTTTTACCCTCTAGCCAAAGCACTTCTATACCCTTTATATACAAATATATCTGCCGAGGTTTTTTTTGAAATTTTACCGAACTTTCGTAATAATTAAATCCTTTTTTACCTCTTTCAGTAACTTTTAAGTGATATTTTAAACCCTTAACTTCTTTTATGGCCTTAAGACTTTTGAAAAGAATTTCTTTACAATTTAAAGGCGTTTTTTGCCCATAAACAGCGCCACATAACAAAATAGTTACAAAAAAAAAGGTGATTTTAATTAATTTAAAGCGCATTTTGAGTAAAAGGGTGCAAATTAACGCATTTTTTAAAAAAACCTTATAAAAAAATAGTTTGTTTATTAAAGCATTATTTATATTAGATGTAAAATAGAAACTTATATTTGTTGTCCCAAAAAATGAACATACAAAGCACCATAGTGAAATGTATAAATGAACAGTTGTTTTTAAACAACTATTTAGTTATGCCAAATTTTGGTGGATTTGTGCTAAAGACAATCACTGCACAATACTCTTTAAATGGTTCTATTATTATTCCACCAAGTAAAACGCTAAGCTTTAATGCCCAGTTAAAACAAAACGATGGCGTTTTGGTAACGTGTTTACAAAATAAACTCAATTGTTCTGGTACAGTAGCTTTACAACATTTAAACGATTTTGCTAGTTATTGCACAAGCATTTTAAATACAAGTAAACGAATTACATTTGATAACATTGGCTTTTTTTACACCGATTTTGAGAATAATATTTGCTTTGAACCACAAACCAGTACCAATTTTTTAACTTCGAGTTTTGGGTTAACCCAAATTACACTAAAAACCATAGAAACTGAGCCTGTTATTACTAAAAAGCAACCCGTTTTTATTGATAAAACACCTGAAAAAGCAACCCAAAAAGACGTTATTAAAAAACAACCCAAACGTTATTCAAAAGTTGTTGTTCCTAGCTTAGTTGCTCTTACATTATTTTCGCTCCTGGCTTTATTTGTTTCCAATTCAAAAATTACTGGCCAATTAAAAGCTTCAATAATGGGGCATTCATCCAAAATAACGTATTCACCCATAAGCTATTCCGATTTAAAACTGCAAGCTATCGCATCAGAAAACAACAAATACATAGCCGATGCAAATGGCATCGCTTCTATCAGTATTGAAAATACAAAAACTGTATTTGTTAATGTGAATGTTGCAACTGAAAATCAGAATTTAGCCATTGCCACAAAAAATGTAACCACATCTCGTTCCAATCTCACCAATAATTCCGAAACACACGCTTATAAAATAGTTCTAGGTTGTTTTTCTTTGCTAGAAAATGCCGAAAGACTTAAAAAAACTTTACAAAATAAAAATGTTGACGCCACAGTAAGCAATAACAAAAAAGGTCTTTATGTTGTAAGTAATGGCAATTTCGCAACTAAAGAAGATGCGGTTGAACAACTCGCTCAAATTAAAAGTAGTTACCCTGACGCGTGGATTAAAAACCCCGATTAATCTAGGAAATGTTGTAAATTCGGTTAACTTTGTTAACTGTATTCAGTTTACAATTTGTAATTTTTTTTAATTTTGATTTAATTTTTTTTTTGAAAAAATATCTCCTAATACTTGCTTTTTTTTTACTGAGTATTTTTATTCCTGCTCAGGTATCTAAAACTTCTTATAAAAGTTTTGACATACATATAGGAGATACTATCAATCGTATTGACAAAAATGGATTAAAACAAGGCCGCTGGATTTACTACGGAAAAGATAAAAGAGGTTGGACCAGCCGTTTGTTTAACAGCAAACAAATTGTTGAAGATGGCTTTTACATTAACGATAAAAAAACTAAAACTTGGAAAACATACCATCACACAAACAAATTAAAAAGTGAGATTACTTATATTGACGGGGTAGCTAAAGGAACAGCCCGATTTTTTAATACAGACGGCAAAATAATGCTGGAAGGTGACATTCAAAATAAAAATTTTACCGGAGAATACTACATTTATGATGAAAACGGTAATAAAATTAAAAAAAATGCATCCAGCGCCAATTTAAACGGATACCTCGATTTTAAGGGCTATGTCACCCGTTCGTTGGGTAAAAATGTAGAAGGTGTAAAAGTAATTATTGAACGTAACGATTTTGAAATTGCAGAACTAACAACCGATGCAAACGGAGGTTTTAATTACAAATTAGATTTAAATTTCGAATACATTTTAAAATTTACTAAACCGGGTTTTAACTCTCAATCTCTTTTAATAAACGCATACACCAACAATATATACGATACCACTATTTATCATTTAGAAGATTGGAAAGTAGTGATGTATGATAACATTGCCACGGCGGCCACAACCGAACTATTTGGTTTTTTGTTAAACAAACCATCCGGTAAAATTTATTTTAGTAAGCGTAAAAAAAAGTTTGTTGCCGATGGCTCTTATGTTCACTTATTTAAGAAAGAAGTGAGTGGTATTAGCGAAACCACTAAACTTATGTTAGCCAAGGCTGCCGACGATAATAAGAAATTAGAAATTGAAAATTTACGCATTGAATCAGAAAAAAAAGCGAAAGAAATTGAACTATTAACACAAACACAACAATTAAAAGAAGCTGAAATAAAAGCGCGCGAAGCCGAAATATTAGCCCAAAAAATTGAAGCTGAAAATAAAGCCAACGATGCTAAGGATCAGGCCGCACTGCTAGCCAAAGAAAAACAAATTAAAGAACTACAATACGAGCAACAACAAGAAAAAATGCGCCTACAAGAAATTGAAGCGGCACAAAAAGACAAAGAATTTGAGCGTTTGGCTTTAGTACGCAAAATGCAAGAACTGGAATTACGAACTAAAGACACGCAATTAAACAAAGCCAGTAGCGATTTAGACGAAGAAAAAAAACAAAAAGAACTCGCTTCAAAAGGACTGGAAATGGCTAATCGCGAAAAAAAATTAAAAGATGCTGAGCTAAAACAAAACATGTTGTACATCTATTTTATGATAGGCGTTTTAGGTGTAGTAGCCGTGTTTTCATTTTTCCTGGTGCGAAATATTCAACAAAAAAAGAAAGCCAATTTTTTATTAGCCAAACAAGCTCATGAAATTGAAGAGAAAAGTAAAATTATTGAATTAAAAAATGAAGAAACTGAACAAAGTATTCAATATGCCAAACGCATACAATTTGCTATTCTTCCGCCTACCGATGAAATTGACGAGTACTTAAAAAACTATTTTATTTTATACAAACCAAAAGACATTGTGAGTGGTGATTTTTACTTTTTCTCCGATCATTATGCCGATAAAGAAAATAAAACGGGTGAAATAATTATTGCCGCTGTTGATTGCACGGGACATGGCGTACCGGGCGCATTTATGAGCATGGTAGGAAACGAAAAATTAAAAGATGCGGTTGACACCTTTAGCGAACCCTCAAAAATTTTAAGTAATTTAAATGCTGGCATTAAACAAGCTCTGCGGCAAGGTGGTGATGCCGGTACAAAAGATGGTATGGATATTTGTTTATGCACCTTTCCGGCGTTTATGAATGGTGCCAGTACTGCCGAAATAAAATATGCTGCTGCTAACCGACCACTATGGATTATACGAAACAATGCCACAGAGGTGGAAGAAATAAAAGCCACCAAACAATCTATTGGTGGGCATACAGATGTTAACCAGGTGTTTGCACAACATAGTGTTACCCTAAACAAAGGCGATACCATTTATTTATTTAGCGATGGTTATGCCGACCAATTTGGCGGGCCCAACAAAAAGAAAATAATGACTAAAAAATTTAAGGAAATTTTAATCTCCATACAAAACAAAAATATGGCGCAACAAAATAAGTACCTTACCGATTTTATGGACGATTGGTGCAAAGATACCGAACAAATTGATGATATTTTGGTGATTGGAATTAAGGTGTAAAAAAATAAAAAAACGATAACAAATACTTACAAACGCTTACAAACGGATAAGGTAGTCCTAGCCACTAGTTAGCTGCAATTTTGACACCGAAATGAATCGATCGAAGAAAAATATAAATCCGTTTTCAATTGTTCTAATATTGTGTTTAATAGTTGCAAGTTGCGCGAATCCATTTGGCAAAGGGACATGGAGACCACTTCCCTTCAAAAAATGGCAAAAAGACAAATCGACAAAAACTTCGCCGCAAGACTCGACTAAGACTAAAACAAAGAAATGAGAATTACTAAAAATTTATACTTTATCTTGACTCTTTTACTTTTTTATACGAGCTGTAATATCGACGATCACATTAATGAAGCAGAAATCCGAAGTGAACAATATTATCACAAGACTTTGGCCAAAATTTACTCTCCAGACAAGAGATGTTACTTGACAATAGAAGAACATGGTATCGACTCTTCCGAAGCCAACACTCAGGTTATTTATACATTTGACATGACGGGTGGCGGAATTTACGCAATAAATGGACGAAACAAAGAAGTAAAAGCTTATTGGAAAGACAATTCAAATATCGTAATTGAAACTAAAAAAGAATACACTGTCCTTCAATCTTGGCCAAAAGTGCACAGTTTCGCAGACAGCGTAAAGGTTGACTATGTTGAAAAATAAAAACAGCAGCTAACAGAGGCTAGAAAGCTAACCGACATTAAATAATATTTACCTGGGTGGCACCGTAACCGAACTCTTTGTATGATGCATCGTGGTAAGTAATGCCTTTCACTAATTTTAATCTTGAAATAATTTCTTGTTTTAAGCGCCCGTTACCAACCCCATGTATAAAAATTAATTTCTTCATGTGTTTGGTCATAGCTTCATCCAATTCCTTTTCAAATTTTTCTAATTGAATGGTTAGCATGTCGTAATTACTTAAGCCGCCGGTGTTCTCCACAAATTCTTCAATGTGTAAGTCTACTTCCTTTTCCAACGATTTTAAGTACTCTTTATTCGATTTGGAAGTTTTTGCTTTAGAGTTAAATTCTTTGATACTTTTTAATTTAGCAATGTCAATTAAACTCAATTCCTGTTGCACTTCGTTTTGAAAAATAAATTCGTCTTTTAACAAAAAACCATACACCGGAAATTTAAATTCATCGTGCTTAATGGCCTTGGCTTCTGCAATAACACGCGGCGAAACATTTATTACCTCAGCCACCGGTAATTGCGCTTTAAAATGCGTGTTTTTAAACAACAAACACTCAATTTTATGATAATTGTAGTCGTTAAAAAACTGAAGTTTTACCTGCTTTAAAAATACTTTTTGGTAAGCCCCTACCTCGCCATGCTTTAAGGTTTGAAAATACGCATCGTCCTTAATGGAATAAGAATACATTAAATTAAAACTCGAGGCGTTAAACAAATAAATTTTATAGTCGCTAATTAAACTTGGCAATTCATGGTCGGGTTCAATCACAAAATAAATGGCATCCGCAATGTGTGCATCGTGGTTCAGTTCAATGTTCTCTGCATCTTTATCAATAATTAATTCCGTATGAATGGGGACTAAATGTTTTGCCAAAAACGGAATTTCAAAACCGTCCTGCATTTCAACAAACACATTGTCTTTGTCTTTAATTCTGGTAACAATGCCCTCACCTACTTCGTTTAAAAAACGAACTTTGTCTCCAATCCTCAGTTTCATAGTTCAATAATATATGCGCCGTTTTGTTTAGTATTGTAAAAAGCGTAACCAAATTTACGACATAATTTCTCTACATGACTAACAACATAATTACTATTTGAACCGTCGACCACCACTTGCTTTAAATTGGTAAAATTTTGCAAGTACTCTTCTTTTAATTTAAAATTATTGGCTATTACCAAGGTGTTTACCAATTTAAAATTTACCACCGGAAAAAAATTCTTTTTATTGAGCAATAGGACGTTTAAATTTTGATAATTTATAAAATTGTAATTATCAATTTTAATAGTTGGATTATTAAAACTTGTAAAATGTGGTTTAATGTGGAAATTGTAATTGGAAGTATCGAGTTGGTTTATCAAAACGGTATGGGTATTTTTAATAGCTACCGTGTTGAATTTATTTAATTGATAAACACTTATTAAGCTTTTTGATTTGCTTTCGTAAGAATAAAAAATAGAAACCAGTTGCCAACTGATTAATACCAACAAAGCGGCAAATGAAAATTGGTAGGACCGTTTTTGAATTGCAAGAGTGAAAACAACAATTAGAACACTTAAAAACAAAACATCTGTAATTGTAAAATCGATTAACTCAATGCTACTGTTTGATTTTCCGAATAAATTAATAAACTTCATTAACCAGGTCATTATAAAATTAATAACATAACTTACAAAATTTAACTTGAACAATAATAAAACGGCTAAGAGCAATAACACAAAAGTTGCAGGCACCACAATTATATTGCAAACCACAAACCATAAAGGGAATTGATGAAAAAAGTATAAAGTTATTGGAAGTGTTGAGAGTGTTGCTGCAACCGATGCGCAGCTGGTTTGCCAAAGAGAATTTATAATTTTATTTTCGGGTTGCCAGAGGTTGGAAATTTTAGGTTGAAAATACATTAAACCAAACAAGGCAAAATAACTTAATAAAAATCCAATATCTTTTATAAATAGAGGATTAAATAATAAGAGCAAAAACGCCGATACCAGTAAAATATTAATTTGATTTTTTTGACTTGGTCTGAAAAATAATTTACCAATACCCAATAAATTAAACATCACCACAGCTCTTAAAATAGGCGCTGAAAAACCTGTGAGTAAAGCTACAAACCATAAAAAGCCGGTTATAATTACAAAACGCAAATATTTATACTTCTTTTTCCTATCTATTAAATCAAAGAAAAAATTTAAAACCAGATAAATTAAACCTGTATGCAAACCCGATACCGACAATACATGTAAGGTGCCTGTTTTGCTAAAAGCGGTCATGGTTGTTTTACTAATTTCGTCATCATAACCGGTAATAAGTGCAGCACAAATGGCAAAAGCATCTTGAGATAAATTACTATTCCGTAAAACGGTTATTACATAGGATTTTGCCTCTAAACCAAATTGCCATATGGATGATAAATTTTGTTGATTAGGAATAACCTCATAACATAATGAATCGATAAAAAATGTATGATAAATGTTTCGGTAATTTAGGTAATTTTTATAGTCGAACTCGTATGGATTAAGGGGTGGAGGAACTTCAATAACATTACTTTTAAATAAAATAGTTTCGCCAAAATTCGGACTCTTTTTATGAGAGGATTTTTTAATATAACAAATTGTTTTTCCGTTAATTGATTTATAAGTTGCATCAGTCTTTAATTCCAAGAGTGTAACAGAGCATTTATAAAATTTTTCTTTCTCTATGGGTAAATCATCAATAACGCCAATAAAAGTTTGTGCTTCATTTGACTTTAAATATTTAGCATAAAACAAGTCTTTGTTTTTTGTTTGAGAATAAACTGTTAAAGAAAAACCAAGAGCCATTAAAAACACATCTGCCAAAAATAAATAAATGCGTTTTTGTTTAGCATTTACATACTGAACATAGTACCAAACAGCAACAATACTAAAGCTAAAACAAACAATAATTAAAAAGGGAATTTGAAAAAATGAATGAAGTGCTAACAAAATTCCTATAATAAAAGGAATACAAATTTTAAAAAAAGGAATATTTGAAAAGACATTCAGTTTTTATAGAAATTTAAATAAATATAAAAATTACTTATTAAAATTCAAAAATACTTACATCCATTTTTTACGTTTAAAGTATATTATTAAACCAATAATAATTGACAACATGATGCCCCACACAATACCGTATCCGTAGGGAGACTTAAGTTCCGGCATAAACTCAAAGTTCATTCCATAAACCCCCGCTATAAAAGTAACCGGTATAAAAATACTACTCATAATAGTTAATACCTTCATTACCTCGTTCATTTTATTGGCATTTGTACTTAAATAAATATCCATTATGCCGCTCAATAAATCACGATAAATTTCAACTGTATCAATAATTCGGGAACTATGATCTTGAATATCTCTTAAAAACAATTGGGTGCTAGGTGTAATAAATTTTGATTCACTTCTTATTAAGTTGGCAATCATATCTCTTAAAGGCCAAACCTGTTTGCGAAGAAATATAACTTCGCGTTTCATTCGGTATAATTCATTTAAGCTTTCCTTCTTTTGTTTATGCATAATTTCCTCTTCAATTCCTTCCACCTGATCTCCAATAATTTCAATCACGTGAAAATAATAATCTACAACTGCATCCATAAGGGCGTAAAATAAATAATCCGCTTCTAATTTTCTTATTCTACCTTTTGAATGTCGTAAACGATCTCTAACAATATCAAATGCATCACCTCCACTTGGCTCTTGAAAAGAAATAACCGTATTATCAGTTAATACAATTGATAATTGTTCGGGTTTTACTTCTTTGTCATAAGTAATCATTTTCATGATTGCTAAAATGTAATTATCATAATCTTCAAATTTTGGGCGTTGATCTACATGTACAATATCCTCCATTGTTAAGGGATGAAGATTATATATTTTGCCAATTTTTTCGATTAATGCTGTTTTGTGAACGCCTTCTACATTTATCCATTTTACCATATTTGGTTTAACGTGCATAATGCAATCGGATAAATCGTAAAAATCCTCCTCATAAAACTCGGTTTCGTTAAACTCAATTAACGTAATTTTTACACGCTCATTAGTTTCATTTCCATTATACGATACAGTGCCCGGCGGTGTTCCAATATGACGTCGTTTACTCATTTTTCTCGCTTTCTAATTCTATATTTTTAATTCCTTGCACCACTACTACAATTTCTCCTTTTACTGTTTTAGAAGAAAAATGTAAAATCAATTCATCTACGGTTCCTCGTTTTGTTTCTTCAAATAATTTCGTCAATTCTCTTGAAACCGAAATTAACCTGTCTCCACCCAAATATTCTTTTAATTCATTTAATAACTTTACCAATCGGAAAGGAGACTCGTAAACAATAAATGTTTTTTCTTCTAAGGCTAATTCCTTTAATTTGGTTTGGCGCCCTTTTTTTTGAGGAAGGAATCCATAAAAACTAAATTCGTTACAAGGCAGTCCACTATTAACTAATGCTGGAACAAATGCGGTTGCTCCCGGCAAACTAATTATTTGAATGTTATTTTTAATTACTTCTCGAATTAATAAAAAACCGGGGTCGCTTATACCGGGTGTACCCGCATCAGAAACTAAGGCAATGTTTTTACCAGATTGGAATAGAGTAATTAACTCCTCTAAAATTTTATGCTCGTTATGTTGATGATAAGATTTTAGAGGTTTTTCAATCTCTAAATGTTTTAATAAAAAAATAGTAGTGCGTGTGTCCTCTGCCAATATTAAATCTACAGATTTAAGGGTATTAATAGCTCTTAATGTGATGTCCTGTAAATTACCAATAGGAGTAGGAATAATAAATAACTGTCCGCTCATTTGTGTAAAATTACATTTAATTTTACAATTTATATTTGAGAGTTTTAAAAAAGCTATTTGTAAGAAACAGCAATAACAGCCTCGCCATTATTTATACTTAGAGTATTAGAACCACTTACTAACGCACAATTAAATTTAATTTTTACTTTTTTGGTTGGTTCTCCATTTTCGTTTGGCTTGTAATTTTCAACCGAAATTATTTCAAATTTAGTAGAAGTGGGTTGATTTATTTGAGATGAAGAATATTCAACACCATTAGGATCTATAACTTTAATAGTTATTGCTGAGAGTGCCTTAGTGTTTGGAATTTCGTTGAAATAAGCATTATAATTGGCATTACATACCGAATAAGTAAAGCAAGGGGCTTGATAATAAGAAACACAAACATTATTTGAAGCATCAGTTAATGTAAGCTTTGCGGTATAATAACCTTGTGAAGGATAAGAATGAGAAGGATTTGACAAGGTAGAGGTGGTACCATCCCCAAATTCCCATAAATAACTATAGGAAGATGAAATGGAAGTAGTGACATTACTAGCGAAAGTGTATTTTAATAATGCTAATGAAGGATCTCTAACAGCCGTAATATTAGTTTGTAATCCATTTCCTATTAAATAGCTATTGGTATGTGTTGTTGAACACAATGGAGATGGCTGCCTTACCGACAAGACCACTGTTTGAGTTGTTCCTGTTCTAAATGTTTTAAAGCCTTGTTGAGTAGATTGGGAAGTTGCATCACTATAACTCCAACTGTAGGTAATACCAGAACCAATAAGTATTGGGGAAAAATAAGCCGAATAATAAAGTGGTGCTAAAAAACCATCGTTAAACTGATAATTACCAACATACAAACTGCTGTCGGGTTTCATTGGTGAGCCAATTAATGATTCTTTACAATCATTAATCTGAATAGAAACCCCATAACCACAACTATTTCCACAATCCTTTTGTTTTAAATCACCTCTATAAACGTATACATGGTTGGTATCTTGGAAGTGCATAGAGTACATATAATACTTATCTACACCCGCCTTAAGGTTTATAGGAATGCCGTTTACATCACACTTAAAATAAAACTCAGGGGTAGCATTATCGCTATCGTCTTTTGGCAATTCATTCTTTTTACATGATGTTAAGTAAAAGATGAATATAATAAAGATGTATAAACTATTTTTTTTCATTTTTTTAGTAAGTGCTATTTATCAAATAAAGTAAAAACTAACCCTAATCTTAAGCCAATTATATTTTGCTTTGTGTAATTTGATTTTGTATTTATATATATATCACTTAAACCATAAACAAATTCACCGTTCAAGGCAAAACGTTTATACAACTTATGCGAATAAAAAGCACTAATTGTAAAATTTTTGGTATTAACCCCTTCATAATACCCTTTTTGGGTAACAGTTTCAAGATTAGATTTTACCCCATCCGATAACTTATAAGTTTCAATCGTATTTTTTCCTCCAACTATAAAACCGGCATTAACGCCTAATCCAATTTTATCTTTTTTTGTAACCGAATAAGAATACTTTACAGGAATATTTAAATAATATAATGCATTAGTTGTAATATTGGTATAAGTACCCGTAGATCCAAATCCATAAGAAGTGTTTGAGCCAGAATAAAAAGATTGTTTAATATTCCCAATATTGTATCCTTGTGCTCCAATACTTATCTCGGTTTTAGAATTAATGTACAATCCATAATTAATTCCGGCATAATAATTAAAGCCTGTAGCATCTTTTCCATTTGAAACATTCCATCCAAACAAATACATATCACCCGCTTCAAGGTTTAGGTAATGAAATTTAGGCTTGGTATTTTTATAATAATCGTTGTCGTAAACACTTAAAAAATTTGCATTTAGATTTTTACATTCGTTTTCAGAATTTTCCGATACAGAATTTATATCTGTTGAATGCATATATTCAAAAGTACTAGTTTCTGTATCATTCGAACTTACCTCACCATCAGATTGAAGGATATTATCAGATTTTCTTTCAGTATTTAAACTAACTTCTGAATTAGTTTGCTTGCTTTCCAGTACAGCTAAAATTTTGCTTCCATTACCTATCTGTTCAGATTTTTTAGATGTTTTAAGGGCATTTAGAGCATTGTTAATTTCAGACTTTTCGTTGATTACTGTATTACTTTTGTTTACAAAAGTTTCCTTTGAATTTGTATTTTCTATCGTTTTTGCGTCATTCATTTCTTTTAAACTTTCGTCATCCGGATTTTTATCAGAAATTACATTTTTAGTTTTGTTGTTTTCACTATTATTTTCAGGCTTTTTTGCAGTTCCCTTATTTTCCGTTGTACCTAAACTTTTATTCTCAATAATAGAATTATTTTGATTGTTAGCTTTAGTAACAGCAACATATTTTGCAGAGTTAGAAGAATAAGTTAGTTCTTGATTTTTTAAATTATCTAAACTATTTTTAGTATCTACGGTAACATTTTCTAATTCAGTAGTAGATTTTTTATCAATGTTGGCTGATGTTACTTTCGTCACACTATCCATTGATAAATAAACAAATGTACCAATGCTTGTTAACGCAACAAACAATAAGCCCAAAAACAAGAAGTATTTAGATTTGTTTTTTGCAACAGCAGAAGTAATTCTGTTGGCTTCTATCATGCCGTTAGCTTTTTCCCAATTCTTTTCATCGAAAGGAAATTCAGCCTCATTCATTTTTTTGTTGATAATCTTATCAAATTGTTCTTCAAAACCCATTCTTATTCTTTTTATATTGTTGTTAATGTTTGTTGTTCTATTTTTTGTTTTAATTTTTGCCGAGCTTCACTCAGGTGCCATTTACTGGTGCCTTCACTAATACCCAGTAATTCGGCAATTTCTCTATGATTATATCCATCTATAACATACAAGTTAAAAACCTCTTTTGTGGCGTTTGGCAATTGATTAATTAATTTATGTATTTGAGCGCAGCTAATTTTACTCAATGCTTCATTCACTTCCGAAAAGTCACTATTGTCATAATACTCTTCAACATAAGTCACTTGTTCTCTGTGACGTTTATTTTTACGGTATTCATCAATTAAGGTATTAACCGTAATTCTTCTAATCCATGCTTTAAAAGGTATTTCAGGTTTATAGGTTTGTAAATTTGTTAATATTTTTAAGTAAGCTGTATTTAACATTTCGCTGGCAGTATCCTTATCCTTGCTGTATCGGATACAAATGCTCATTAAATAGCTGTAAACCTGTTTATACATTTCATACTCAGCCTTGCGGTCGTGCTTTATGCACAATTGTATTATTTGAGGCTGAATATTCATAAAAACTATATAAGTACCATTAAGTAATACGTTTTATAAACGTAATTAGTTGGGCTATATAAAAAATGTATTTGTTTGACTATCAAATATATAAATAATTACTTTAAATTCAAAACACATTGCATTTTAAAATATAAAAAAGTATATTTAGGGTTTGTTGTATGGCGAACTTGAATCTTATAAATGTTTCAACTGATTTTATTGATGAGTTAAACACAAATGCTTGGTCTATAAATCGTAAAGACCCCAACAAAGCCATTGAAATTAGTAATGATGCACTGCAACAATCTAAATCCATTAATTATAAAAAAGGTATTGCGGATGCCTTAAAAACGTTAGGTGCTGCCAATGTTTGGATTTCTAAGAATGACGAGGCCTTAACCAACAGTTTTGAAGCTTTGGAAATATATAAGGAACTTGACGACAAAAAAAATCAAGCCGCGGTAAATTATAATTTAGGAGCTAATTTTAGTTATATCTCTGATTATGATTCTTCCATAAAATTTTATAATCGTTGTTACAATATCAGTAAAGAAATTAACGACGAAGTTGGAATGGCTGATGGCTTAAATGGCTTAGGAACCATTTACTATCGTATTAACGAAAATGATAAAGCCTTGGATGTGCTGTTGCAAAGTCAGGATTTATGCTTAAAACACAATTGTTTAGATATATACATTAAGGTATTAGATGGAATTGGAGAGGCCTACTACAACAAAGGCGAAAATCATTTAGCCTTGGATTACTATTTAAAATCGGCGAAAATCAGTAACGAATTAAACAACAAACAAGTTGAAGCATTTGCTATTGATGGATTAGGAAGGACTTATGCTGCCCTTAACGACCCAAAGTTAGCTGAAATAAATTTTAATAGAAGTTTGCAACTTCGTGAAGAAATTGGCTTTAAGCCAGGTCAGGTTATTTCTTTACTAAATGTTGGCGTATTTTTTATTGAAAACAAACAATACGACAAAGCAATAGAAAATTTAGAGAAATCTTTACAACTATCTCTCCAAATTAACAATAAAGAAGGTGCCTTCAAAGCTTGTGAAAAATTAGGTCAGATTTTTGAAATTAAAAAAGATTTCGAAAAAGCCATTGAATACTACAAAAAATTCTCTAAGTATAAAGATGAAGTAATTACCGAAAAAAGTAATCAGGTTGTAAAAAGTGTTGAAACTCAAAATAAATTATTGCACTCCCAAGCTGAAAAAGCAATATTGGAAGAGAGAGCTAAAGAACTTGAAAGTTTCTCAGACAGCCTTGTTTTAATGAGCGAAGTTGGGCAACAAATTATATCTAGCTTATCTGTAGAAACTATTGTGAATACTGTTTATAAAAACGTAAATGGTTTAATGGATGCAACTGGTTTTGGTATTGGTTTATTTAAACCAGAAAACAATACCATTGTCTTCCCAATATATATTGAAGGCGAAGAAACTTTTACAGACATAGTTTATGACATTACAGATACGAATCGTTTAACAACAGTTTGTTTTAACAACAATTTAGAAATTATTATTAATAATTTTAATACTGAAATTTCGAAATATATTAAAGTTAACACACAACCAAAAGCCGGTAAAAATGTTGAATCACTTATTTATTTGCCTTTAAAATTTAAAGACACATTGTTGGGAGTTATCACTGTTCAGAGCTTTGAAAGTAACGCCTATAGCAATTATCATGTAAACATCTTTAAAAATTTAGCAACATACACTGCAATTGCCCTGCAAAATGCACGTTTATATGAAGATCAGGAACAGGTAGTTTTAAACCGAACTTCCGAGTTAATAAAAAGTAAAGAAGAGATTGAAAAGAACTATCAAATAAATAAAAAAGTAAGTGAAATTGGAAGAGAGATTACTTCAAATTTAAATCTCGGAAAAATATTTAAAAAACTACATCGCTCTATAAACGAAATAATGGAGGCGGATTGTTTTGGTGTTCGTATTTATCGTCCTGAGCTTGATTTGGTTGAATACAAATATGAAATCGAAAATGGAGTTGCCGAAATTGATGTAGCCACTGTTCCACTAACAGATGACGATAATTATACCGTATGGTGTATTAAAAATCGTAAAGATATTTTTCTAAATGACAATGTAAACGAGTATCAAAACTATGTAAAACAAATCCGTGTAGTTGCCGGAGAAATGCCACACTCCCTTTTATTTACCCCCATGATGTTGGGCGATAAATTATTAGGAGTCCTTACAGTTCAAAGTTTTAAAAAATTTGCATACCAGCCTTTTCACTTAGATATTTTAAAAACACTAGCTACTTATACGGCTACTGCTTTGGAAAACGCCTACCTCTACGAATACATGGAGGATAAAGTAAAAGAGCGAACACAAGAAGTTGTAAAGCAAAAAGAAGAAATCGAAAAAACATTTGATAACACACGTATAGTTAGTGAAATTGGACGCGAAATTTCAAGCACTTTTTCTATTCAGGAAATTATTAATAAAGTATATGCCAGTGTCAATAAACTTATGGATGCCACCATGTTTGGTATTGGTATTTTTGATGCTCATACGCAACGCATTAATTTTAGAGGCGTTATTGAAAACGGTAAACATTTAGATGATTACTTTTATACGTTAGACAATATTGAACGTCCTGCTGTTTGGTGCTATACCAATCAACAAGACTATGTAATTAATAGTTTTAGTGAGGAATTTGTAAAAAGCAAAAAAATAACTGATATAAAAGCCTTACAAGGTGACTCTACAGAATCTATTATTTATGTTCCAATTTCTATTAACGACAAAAAAATTGGTGTTATAACTGTTCAAAGTTATTTAGCAAATGTGTATAACGAGTATCATTTACAACTTTTAAAAAGTTTGGCTGTTTATACCGCTATTGCTATTGATAATGCTTCCTTATATACCAATATGGAGGTTCGTGTAAAAGAACGCACACGAGAAATAGAGATTGCATACGACAACACACGTTTACTAAGTAAAATTGCCGAAGACATTAGCGCTTCATTATCTGTTGAAACAATTAATGCAAAAGTTTACCAAAACATTAATAAATTAATGAAAACAGATGCTTTTGGTATTGGCATATTTAATCAAAAAAATAATTGCATTGAATTTAAAGGCTATATAGAAAATGGTGAGACCTTAGAACCTATATATTATGATGTAGCAGATAAAAACAAACTTTCGTGTTATTGCTTTAATAATAAAACAGAAATATTTATAAACGATTATTTTACAGAATACAGTAAGTACGTCGATAAATCTATAAAACCTATAGTTGGTGTGCATGCCGCCTCAATCATATGTTTACCTATCTTTTCAAAAGAAAATTGTACCGGTGTACTTACTATTCAGAGTTTTGAAAAAAACATATACTCCGAGTACCAATTAAACTTATTGCGCAACATGGCAGTATCTATTGGCATAGCAATAGATAACGCCTATTTATATCAAAACCTCGAAGAAAAGGTAAACGAACGTACATTAGAAGTTGTAAAACAAAAAGAAGAAATTGAAAAAAGCTATGAAAACACACGCTTATTAAGCGAAATTGGGAAAGAAATTACAAGCACTTTTTCGATTAACGAAATTATAAGCAAGGTATACAACAGTGTAAATAAAATTATGGATGCCACTATGTTTGGCATTGGTATTTATGATAAAGAAACAAATAAAATAGTTTTTACTGGTGCAATTGAAAATGGCGAAATTTTAGACGAATATTTTTACGATATTTCTGATGTAAACCGTCCGGCTTCTAAATGCTATAGTACCCAAACAGACCACGTCATTTTAAATTTTACTGAAGAATACGTAAAAAAAGCAAACCTTTCTCGTCATTCATTGCCGGGTCAAAATACGGAGTCGATAATTTATGTACCAGTAACTACTAATGATAAAAAAATTGGAGTAATTACTGTTCAGAGTTTTAAAGTAAATGCATATACCGACTATCATTTGCAAGTTTTAAAAAGTTTGGCAGTTTATGCAGCAATTGCTCTGGATAACGCCTCGCTATATAACAACCTCGATAACAGGGTTAAGGAACGTACAGAAGAAATTAGAGTTGCTTATGAAAATACCCGTTTGTTAAGTCAAATTGCCGAAGATATAAGCTCATCATTGTCTGTTGAAGTAATTAACACTAAAGTTTACCAAAATATTAATAAGTTAATGAAGGCAGATTGTTTTGGTATTGGAATATTTAATCCGCAAAACAACTTACTTGAGTTTAAAGGCTTTATCGAAAATAATAGTGTTTTGGATTTAGTATCATTTAATATTAGTGATGCGAACCGATTAGCAACACAAAGTTACATTAATAAAAGTGAGATTTTTATTCATGATTATTTTATTGAATATTCAAAATACATAAAAGGTATTAAAACTCCTGTGGCAGGAAATGACTCTGCTTCCATTTTTTATCTACCACTTTATTCAAAAGAAAATTGTATTGGAGTAATTACTGTTCAAAGTTATGAGAAAAACGTTTATACTGATTATCATTTAAATTTATTACGCAATATGGCGGTATCAATTGGTATTGCCTTAGATAACGCCAGTCTATACCAAAATTTAGAAGAAAAAGTAAACGAACGCACCCTAGAAGTTGTAAAACAAAAAGAACAAATTGAAAAAACTTTCGAAAATACACGTTTGATTAGCGAAATAGGTAAAGAAATTTCAACTACTTTTTCTATTAATGATATTATTTCCAAAGTTTATCAAAGTGTAAATCGCTTAATGGACGCTACAGTGTTTGGCATCGGAATTTTTGACGAAAAAACTAGAAACATTGTATTTGAAGGTGTTATTGAACGTAACGAAGTTCTTGATCGTTATTCTTATTCCATCGATGAAAAAGATCGTCCTGCTGTTTGGTGTTATCTTAATCAAAAAGATTACGTTATTAATAATTATACTAAAGAAAATCAACAACATAATCTCACTGCCGTTCAAGGCGAAATGCCAGAAGGTATTATTTATGTGCCCCTTACACAGGGTAACAAAAAAATTGGGGTAATTACTGTTCAGAGCTTTGTTGCTAATTCTTATACTGATTATCATTTACAACTTTTAAAAAGTTTGGCAATTTACGCTGCAATTGCAATAGACAACGCATCGTTATATAACAATATGGAGGAGCGGGTGAAAGAACGCACTTTAGAAATTGAAAAAAATTACGAAGATACCCGTTTGTTAAGTCAAATTGCCGAAGATATAAGTTCGTCATTATCAGTTGAAACCATTAACAGTAAAGTATATAAAAACATTAATCAGTTAATGGATGCCACTATGTTTGGTATAGGCATTTATAATCCTGCTAACAAGCATTTAGAGTTTAAAGGCTTTATGGAAAATAACCAGTTAATGGAAGATTTTTCTTACAGAGCAGATGACCCAAACAGACTTGCGGCACATTGTTTTACAAATAATAAAGAAATATTTATAAACGATTACTCGGTTGAATACACAAAATATATCAAAGGTATTCAAGCACCTATTTCCGGTCAGGATTCAGCTTCCATCTTGTATTTACCATTATATTCTAAAGACAATATCATTGGGGTAATTACTGTACAAAGTTTTGAAAAAAATGCCTATAGCGATTATAATTTCAATATCCTTAAAAATCTTGCAGTGTCTGTAGGTATTGCCTTGGATAATGCAAACCTTTATCAAAATCTTGAGGAAAAAGTTAAAGAACGTACTCAGGAAATTGAATTTCAAGCCGAAATTATTGCAGAAGCAAATAAGGAATTGGAATTATTATCAATAGTGGCAAGCCGCACAGATAACGTAGTTTTAGTTTTAAAACCTAATGGAGACATTGAGTATGTTAACGAAGCCTTTCAAAAATTAAATAACATTACCTTACAGGAAATGTTGGATAATGGTGATAATATTTTTACTTCTAGTAATAATCCAAAAATAAAAGAAATTGTAGAAGAAGCCGTAACAAACAAACGTTCCGTTAAATACGAATCTTACAACAATAAAAATCCTGATAATAAAATATGGGAAAGTTCTACACTTACACCAATTTTTGATGAAAGTGGCGAAGTTAAAAAAATAATTATTATTGATAGCGATATAACCGAATCGAAAAAACAACAAGTAATAATCGAAGAAAAAAATAAAGATATTACAGATAGCATTCGCTATGCTAAAAAAATTCAGCAAGCTGTGGCACCAAATATTGATGAGTTTAATAAAAACTTTACCGAAAGTTTTATTTTATATAAACCCAAAGATATTGTTAGTGGCGATTTTTATTGGTTTGAACATTACCGAAACGGAGTTACGGTTTTTGCAGCGGCTGATTGTACCGGTCATGGTGTACCGGGTGCCTTTATGAGTTTAATTTGCAGTGATATTATGTACAAAGTAATAAACGATGGCAAAGTTAATAATCCTTCTGAAGCCTTGCATTTAATTGATGAGAAATTAGTTCAACTTATAAAGAAAAGTTCTGAAAGCTCGGCTAACGATGGAATGGATATTGCGCTTTGTAGTTATTACAAAAAACAAAATAAATTAGAATTTGCCGGTGCACAACGCCCAATGTTGTTAATACGCAATGGTGAAATGATTGACTATAAACCAAGTAAATATTCAATTGGCGGACATACTGCCGAAGGCAAAGAGTTTGAACTGAATAGCATTGATGTTCAAAAAGGTGATTTAATTTATTTGTTAACTGATGGCTATGCAGATCAATTTGGAGGAGATAAAGGAAAAAAATTCAAATTCAAAAATTTAAAAGAATTGATTTTAAGTAATCATACAAAACCTATGCAGGAGCAAAAATTAATTTTAGATACTGCTTTCGAAAGTTGGAAAGGTGCACTGGAACAGGTGGATGACGTTTGTATTATTGGCGTTAAAATATAATTAAAGCAAACATCCTTGGCTTGGCCGAGGCAACATTATGACCGTTCATGGCAATAATAGAAGTTTATCTCATCTCTTAAACAATAAATCAGAACATACTTTGCAATTATTTAACTATTTCATTCAACAATTCGAAAAAGCAGGACGTTTAACTATTGAACCTACTAAAACCATGATTGGCATTAGCAATTCAAACAAACGCATTGCATGGATAACTCAATTAGGTAAAAACTTTATCCATGTGGTTTTTCCTTTTAAACAAGTGTATAAAGACAATTTATGTTTTCAAAAAACGGCACAAGTTCCAGGACAAAATCAATACAACCATCATTTAAGAATTTATTTAAAAGACGACATCAACGCAGAAGTTATAAAGTTTATGAAGATGGCATACAAGGAAGAAAAATAATCATTTTATATATTTGGCTTTTTTTAAACCTCATTCATGAATCGTATTGACCGTGTAACTGCTATTTTAATCCAGCTCCAATCCAAAAGAGTGGTAAAAGCACAAGATATTGCCAATCGGTTTAATATTAGTTTGCGCACCGTTTACCGCGATATTAGAACATTAGAAGAAGCAGGCGTACCATTAATTGGAGAGACGGGTATTGGTTATTCAATTATGGATGGGTACCGCTTACCGCCAGTAATGCTTACAATGGATGAAGCTACCGCATTTTTAACTGCCGAAAAATTGGTTGAAAAATTAACAGATACTTCAACCGATGAAAGTTTTAAATCGGCGATGTATAAAATAAAGGCTGTCTTACGTTCAACCGAAAAGGATTATATAGAAACACTGGATAATCATATTGAAGTATTAACTAATCCATACATTCCAAAAGAACATAATACACAAAATTCTCTCCAGCCAATTTTAAAAAGTATTTCCGAAAAAAAAGTTTTAACTATAAGCTATTTTGCTAATCATAGCCAAGAAAGTACTTTGCGAAACATCGAACCTGTTGGTATATTTTATTCCGGTTCCAATTGGCATTTATTAGCCTTTTGTCAATTAAGAAATGATTATCGCGATTTTAGATTAGACAGAATTAAAAAAATCACTTCTACCCTATTACCCTACAAAAAAGTACATCCTTCTTTAAAAAGTTTTTTAAATCAAATTACACAAGAAAAAGAACTTCATAAAGTAGTTATAATGGTAACCAAAGACATCGTTAAATACTTTGGTGAACAAAAATACTATAATGGGTTTATTTCTCAACAAGAAGTAAAAGAAAAGATAGAAATGACGTTTTTAACCTGCTCTATAGAAGGCTTTGCAAGGTGGTACATTATGTATGGTGATAGCGCCGAAATTGTGAGTCCTGGAAGTTTAAAAAAAATCGTGAAGCAATTAGCTACCACTATTGCTAAAAAACAATAGCTCGTTTTTTTAATTTTATTTTTTTCTACTGACATAGGGTTGTCACTTACTCAAATTTACTTTGCGTAAACAATTTAAAAACAAATAGTATGATAACATTTATGGAATCGTTCCTCAAAGAATTGGAACACGAAAGTATTGGAACAAAAAAAATGCTGGCGCTTGTACCTGCCGATAAAGCTGACTGGAAGCCACACGAAAAGAGCATGAAATTAAAAGATTTGGCAACACATCTAGCTGACATGCCAACTTGGATTACACTGGGTTTAACAACGGATGAGTTGGATTTCGTAAAATCTCCTTATAATCCAAAAGACTGTAATGGCGGAGAAGAGTTAGTAGCTTATTTTGATAAGAATGTTGAAGAAGCAAAACAGTATTTAAAAAAAACAAAAGATTCTATTTTAGAAGAAATCTGGACTTTAAAAAATGGTGAGATTGTATATATGAAGCTAACGAAATTAGATACTATTCGTCAGTCTTATTGTCAAATGGTTCATCACAGAGCTCAATTAGGTGTTTATTTGAGATTATTAAACATTCCAATTCCGGGCGTTTATGGACCAAGTGCAGACGAATCTTAATACTGAATATACATGATCACACAATTAGAATCATTTAAAGTAATTGGCATTTCTGTAAGAACTACCAACGAAAACGGACAGGCGGGAAAAGACATTCCAATGTTATGGAACAAATTTTTTGAGGAAAACATTTCCGATAAAATTCCAAATAAACTAAGTGATGAAATTTATAGTGTATACACACATTATGAAAAAGATTACACCAAACCTTACACAACCATTTTGGGTTACAAAGTAAAAGATTCCGAACCAGTTCCCGAAGGATTAGTAGCAAGAATTATTGACACCAGTAACTACAAAATTTTTACAGCGGCAGGAAAATTATCAGAAGGCATCGTATTTAAAAAATGGCAGACTATTTGGGCCTTAAATAATGAATTAAAGCGCTCCTTTACATCCGATTTTGAAATTTACGGAGCTAAATCACAAAATCCGGAAAAAGCAGAAGTTGATATTTTTGTTGCAGTGAAATAGTATTAATACAACTCCAACACATGAAAAAAGCGTCGAAAAATTCGACGCTTTTTTGTGTTAATAAAAAAAATTTTCCTTCATTCGGTTAATACTTTGTTAATTACTCCTTAAATCCTATTTATACATTTACTCGACAAAAACTTTTTCCAATGAATTATATATTACAATATTGGTGGGTACTTATTCCCATATTATTAATTTTATTTTACAAGGTAATTTTTAGAATCTTCGGTATCATTATAATTCCTGAAGATAAAATTGGCTTAGTCACCAAAAAATTTGTGTTATTTGGCAAATCACAATTGCCTCCGGGTCGTATTATTGCGGTTGAGGGTGAAGCAGGTTTTCAGGCACAAAGCTTAGCCCCTGGTATTTATTTTTGGAAATGGATCTGGCAATTCGAAATTACAAAACAAGCATTAACTGTTATCCCACAGGGAAAAATAGGATTAATTGTTGCTAAAGATGGTAAAGAACTAGAAACAGGCAATATATTAGCAAGAAAGGTTGAATGTAACAGTTTTCAGGATGCCGTTGCTTTTTTAAATAATGGTGGGCGAAAAGGCCGCCAAAGTGCATATATTACGGCCGGTACATACCGCATAAATACATTTTTATTCGAAATTTTTACAGTGGATATGTTTACTGTAAATGAAAATATGGTGGGTGTTGTAACAACATTAGATGGTTCGCAAATTGAAGAAGGAAGTATTGCTGGTAGAAATATGGAAAATCATAATAACTTTCAAGATAGCGATGCTTTTCTTTCAAATGGTGGTAACAAAGGTTTGCAACCTCAGGTAATTTTAGCAGGTTCTTATTATTTAAATCCATGGTTTGCAACTGTAGAACAAATTAAAATGACAGAAATACCAATTGGCTATGTTGGCGTAGTTATTTCATACGTTGGTTCAGAAGGGAAAGATTTAAGCGGGGTAGAATTTAAGCATGGAAATATTGTTAGTAAAGGCGAAAAAGGTGTTTGGGCTGAACCGTTAGGACCCGGCAAATATCCAATCAATACGTTTATAATGCGGGTAGAATTGGTACCTACCACTAATTTAGTTTTAAATTGGGCTAATGCCAGAAGCGAAGCTCATCAACTAGATAAGCACCTAAGTACCATTACAGTTCGCTCCAAAGATGGATTTCCGTTTAACCTTGATGTTAGTCAAATTATTCACATCCCAACAACCGAAGCACCAAAAGTAATAGCCCGTTTTGGCAACATGGTAAATTTAGTTGGACAGGTATTAGAACCTACAATTGGCAACTATTTCCGTAACTCAGCACAAGATAGTGATGTCATTGCTTTTTTAAGTTCGCGTAAAGAACGCCAGGATGCTGCCAAAAAACGTATTAGCGAAGTGTTAGACCAATATAACGTAAACGGCGTAGACACTTTAATTGGCGACATTGTTCCACCTGAAAGTTTAATGAAAACCTTAACCGATCGTAAAATTGCCGAAGAGCAAAATACTACTTTTGAAACTCAGAAAAAAGCGGAAATTACGCGTCAGACTTTAGAAAAAGAAACTGCAGTAGCCGATATGCAAAAAGAAATTGTAAAAGCTGATCAAGGTGTATTAATTGCAGAACGTATTGCAGATGCCGCTGTAAAAAAAGCAACCGGTGAAGCAAGCGGTGTAAAAATATCTTCAGTAGCTGAAGCGGATAGATTAAAAATTATTGCTAATGCCGATGCGGAAAAAACAAAAGTTACCGCAAATGCAGAGGCAGAAAAAATTAAAGCGCTAGCGAATGCAGAAGCTGAAAAAATTAGTGTAACCGGTAAAGCAGAAGCTGAGAAAATTTTAGCGATTGGTAAATCAAATGCCGAATCTTATAAATTATCTGTTGAAGCCATGGGCGGTGACAACTTTACCAAATTAAAAGTAACCGAACAAATAGGTAAAGAAAAAATTAAAATAATACCAGAAGTACTAATAACCGGTGGTGGTGAAGGTCAAAATGGTCCGATAAACGGGTTGCTTGGTCTACAATTATTAGATGGCATTATGGAAAGGAATGCCAAGAAAGATGCTTCAACTGGCTCTGTATCCGATAAAAAAGACGAAGGGAAAAAATAATTTTTGTGTTTGTTTTACCAAGCAGGATAACATAATTGTCGAGGTTATTACACCTATAATTTATTTGAGGCTGTTAAAAAACATAATTATTCATTTACATTATAACCACATTCAAAGCTAATTTAAATCATTGAATTTGTCACTATTACTACCGAAGTCGGAAAATTTATTAAAATCTTTGAACTGCTTGCCCCTATCTTTGCAAGGGCAATGATGACAAATTCTTTAGCAAACAGGCTTATTTCATTGTACAAAACTTTACATAAACCCATTTATCCCTTGCGAGTTTTTAATAATTACGAAGAAGCTCAAGAATGGTTATTAACTTTGCTAAATAAACAAACGTTAAAACAACACGACTATTAGCTATAAATGTTTTACACTTCAAAAGATATTGATAAAGAGGTTATAACTCCAACTGCTAGAATAAGATTACTTAAAAACTCTATCATTCATTATACATACACCTCAGAAGTAGAAATTGAAT
This sequence comes from Bacteroidota bacterium, assembly GCA_033763945.1. Lineage (GTDB taxonomy): Bacteria > Bacteroidota > Bacteroidia > B-17B0 > Aurantibacillaceae > Aurantibacillus. The sequence continues at coordinate 96,516 of JANRJN010000019.1, forward strand.
TACCGGAAGTAGAGATAAACCACAAAACGTTTGTTGATTTTACATCGTTAAAACATCCCTTGTTGATAGATGCAACAGGAGGCTTGGTAAATATTAGTGCTGAGGGGGTACAATTTATCAAGTCGAAAGAGCCTTGCACCCCTGTTTTAGGTCGAGCTTTTGTTACTACTTCATTAGCTAACAAATTATTAATCTCAATTAACTATAAAATTAATCCTTCAATTTACCCATTTAAAGTGTTTACAAATTACAATGAAGCTCAAGCCTGGTTACTTTCATTAATAAATCAAAAATAAATTAATTATGATAAAATTTTCATACACCATTTTTTATGTAAAGGATGTTGCAAGAACAATTACCTTTTACGAAAATGCTTTTGGCTTTGAACGAAAGTTCATCACTGAGGAAAATGATTATGCGGAATTAATTACCGGAGACACCACCTTATCATTTGCATCAATAGAGCTGGCAAAAACTAACTTATCAAAAGGTTTTTTGGAAAGTAACGTTAACAATAAACCCTTTGGAATGGAAATTGGGATTACAACAGATAATGTAAGCGAAATCGTTACTATGGCCATTAAAGCAGGCGCAATTCTTGTTGAAGAGGCTAAAACTAAGCCATGGGGGCAAATTGTTGCCTATGTAAAAGACCCTAATGGTTATTTAATAGAGATATGCACACCTATAAGCTAACCTTTTTATAGAATTATTTAAGGTTTGTTTTTTAATACGCGAGTGAAGAATGTTTCGTTTGGGAGTAAGGCTTTTTGAATACGTTTGGCATAATGAATAGAATCTAAAATTTCTTTCTGCTTTTCTTCAATAATTCTATTTTTATTTTCTACTTCCTGTTTTTGCAGACTAATTGTTCTATAGGCTAAAGATTTTTGCTTATTACTCCTGAATATTAAAAATAAGAAAACACATAAAATTAAAAACACAATGCTAAAAAAATAAATTATTAATTTTTGCTTTTTTACTTCTTCTTCGTGTTTTTCGCTAATGCGCTGCTTTTCTAGTTTCTGAATTTTTTTATCTTGTTCAATTTGCAAGTTATACTCTAGTGAAGCCAATTTTTTACTTACAGAAGAACTATTAATTGAATCTTTAATAGAAGTATACTCAATAAAATATTTATACGCACTTTTATCGTCGTTTTTTTTGTGATAGACAGAAGCCAGACCAAAATAACTTTGCCCTAATTCAGGTAGTTTTTTTGTTTCTTTACATTTTTTTACTGCTTGCAAATAATAGTCTAATGAGTTATTCAAATCATCAATTTGAAACAAAGCTTCTCCCATTTTAATTAGGAGCCTTATTTCTCCCTCAGCTTCATTTAAGCCATTTAGTAAATTCTTAGAACGTTTAAAATAATCAATAGCAGCTCTTGGAAATTTTCTATCTAAATATACATCTCCTATTCCCAAGTAACTGATAGCTTGCCCTCCAATGTTTTTATCCGCTGTTTGAATTTTTAAGGCATTATTAAAATAATATAACGAAGAATCGTGTTTTTTCAAATTTAAATAGGCCGTTCCTAAATTTACATATGAAAACGACATTTTTAATCTGTTATTTGTCTCTTTTGCATATCTCAAGGACTTAATATAATAATGAATTGCCTTTTCAAACTCTCCTTGATTTTTATATAAATTTCCAACCGAATTTAACGAAGTTAGTATTAATGATTTATCTCCACTTTCTTCAGCAGATTTAATGGCTTTAAAAAGATAATCTACTGCCACTTTATAATTCCCTTCCTCCATAAAACAAATACCAAGAGTATTGTATATTTTAGAATAAGCACTAGGTTGTTTTAGTATTTCACAAATACTTAAGCCATCTCTTAAATAATTTTTAGCAATTTCTGTTTTGCCATAGTTTTTATAAATATTCCCTGCAATAAAACGTGCCCTTATATTCCCTTTATAATAATTCAACTTCTGCGAAAGAACAATAGCTGAATCTATATATGATTTAATTAAATTCTCATTTTGTGATGAAGTCTTTAAGTTAAGATAAGTTGTATAAGACAATTCGTTTAAAAGATCTACTCTATTTGAATCGTTTTTACTTTTTGACAAAAGAACTTTTAAAGAATCTACCTGTTTGTCTTGGGCTTTGTTTAACCCTAACAAAAAAATAAAAAACCAAAATATAATAACTTTTCTTTCCACTTACTTCTTTGCTTTTAGAATTCGTTCTAAATATTTATCGGTTGGCAGTAAACTTTGTTGAATCCTTTTTGCGTAGTGGATGCTATCCAATACTTCTTTCTGTTTTTCTTCTACTAAATGTTTCTGTTGTTCAACCAATAGTTTTTGTTCTTCAATCACCCTTTTTTGTTTCTGTGTTATTCGAAAACGGTTAAACATAAAAATTCCAAAAACCAGTGTTAAAAATAACCCACCATATAAAAAGTAACGTTGGATTTTTTCCTGTTTTAATTTTACCGTAGTCAGTTTTTTTTCTTCGGCAACTTTTACGCTATCAGCAGCAGCTTTTTTTTCGTATTCGTATTTTAATTGGCTTTTTACACTTGCTTTTTTTGTTTCAACATTATTTATGCTATCTCGCATCATAATAAACAATTCATAAAATTTCAAAGCATCCTTATTATTATTCTTGTGTTTATAGATGTTATACAAATGCATAGCCGAATTTTTCTCTGCTTCGGCATAACCCACTTTTTTGTTTATTTCAATCGCTTGTAAAACATATTTTTCTGCTTTTAAATAATCTCCTTTTAAACTGTAAATCTCTCCTATATCATTCAAACAGGACAAAATACTTTCCTTATCATCAATTTCCAAACTTAATTTATAACTTTCTAAACACAAACTAAGTGCTTTGTCTAAATTTCCCTGATACTTGTTTACACGTGCAAGATTATTTAAAGCAATACAAATTCCTGTTTTGTTTTTTAACTGGTAGTGCAAATTCAAACTTTTCTGGAGATAAAGGAAGGCCTCGTTATAATTTTGTTGACTAATAAAAATATTTCCAATATTATTTAATGATGTTGCCATACCCAACTTATCATTTATACTAATCTTTAGTTTGAGGCTTTTGTTATAATATTCAATGGCCTTATTAAGATCACTTTGATGTTCATAAATACTGGCGATGTTATTATAACATTGGGCTATACCTTTCTTATTCTGTATTTGTTCCTGAATTTTTAAACTCTTAGAATAATATTCAAGTGCCTTGGTAACATTACCTTGATTGTCATAAATAAAACCAATGTTGTTATATATAGTTGCTATACCTTCTTTATTACCAATTTCAAGCATAATATCCAGGCTCTGGTTGTAGTAAGTAACTGCCTCAGTAGTATTCCCCTTAGAATCACTTAAATAGCCACAATTATTTAAGGAAGCAGATAAATATTTTAAAAATACTTTTTTTAGTACAGCATCATTATCACCCAATTTTTTTAAATTTTGTTCCGCCAACGCTTTCATTTCCATATTGTATTTAACCCAAACACTTTCATCAGCATCTGTTTCAACAATGGTATTTAAAATGTTACAACGAGTTGTATCATGTTTAGCAAATTTAAGTTCAGATAATAATTGATTTGTTGTTTTGTTTTGTGCTTTTAAATCTATGCCAACAAGATATAAAAATAAAGTAAACAGATATTTTATAGGTAACAACCTAGGCATACTTAATTGCACTGTCAAAAGTTTCTTCATTACTTTCCATAACAGCTAATTCCCATCCAGTTGGAAAAGGGGCCTCTAGTAAACTATTTTTTAATAAATATGGGTACATTTCGGCATAAGTTTGAATTTGATTAGCACTTACCCTGCGATAAATATGCGAACGATGTAACCGTTCCGGATGGTCAATACCAGCAGCTGCCATTAATTCTACGGCTGCTTTAATGGTTTCGTGATGATAATTTGCAACACGCACTTTTTTATCGTCTACATTTAAACCCGCATACAATTTTGGATTTTGTGTTGCCACACCTGTTGGACAGGTATTCGTATTACATTCTAATGCTTGAATACAACCCAAACTCAACATCATTGCTCTGGCGCCATTGCACATATCGGCGCCTAAAGAAATATTTTTTACTAAATCAAAACCGGTATGTACTTTACCTGATGCAATTATTTTAATGTGTTTTTTTATTCCAAAACCATTCAATGCATCGTAAACAAAAGCCAAAGCATCCCGTAAAGGCATACCAACCGAATTACTAAACTCCAGTGGCGCAGCACCCGTTCCTCCCTCACCTCCGTCAACTGTAATAAAGTCTGGCAGAATGCCGGTTTTAACCATTGCTTTACAAATGCTGATAAATTGCGTTTTTTGTCCGATACACAATTTAAATCCAATCGGTTTACCTTCGCTTAATTCACGTAATTTTTTAATAAAATACACTAATTCTAAAGGCGTTGAAAATGCAGTATGATAAGGAGGCGACATCACATCTTTACCCTTTTCAACCAAACGTATTTTGGCAATTTCATCTGTTACTTTTGAAGCAGGCAATATGCCCCCATGTCCGGGTTTTGCACCTTGACTTAATTTTATTTCAATCATTTTCACGTTTGGCTGTAAAGCTCTTTCTGCAAATGCCTTTTCATTAAAAGTTCCATCAGAATTTCTACAACTAAAATAGCCAGTACCTATTTGCCAAATAACATCCCCGCCAGGCTCAAGATGATAAGGACTCAATCCTCCCTCTCCGGTATTATGAGCAAACCCCCCAAGCTTAGCCCCTCCATTTAAAGCCATAATTGCATTCTTACTCAAACTACCATAGCTCATAGCACTTACATTAAATATACTTGCTTCGTAACGTTGTTTGCAATCTGGTCCGCCAACTAAAATACGGGGATTGTGATTTACCTTACTATGAGGTAATGGTGCAATTGAATGATTTAACCATTCATAACCCGTTTGATAAACATCTAACTGAGTGCCAAAGGGTGTAGTATCATTTACTTTTTTAGAACGTTGATAAATAACATTCCTACTTAATCGATTATATGGTGCACCATCAGTATCACTTTCAATAAAATACTGATACACTTTTGGTCTTAACCATTCAGCCCACCAACGCATTCTACCTATAACCGGAAAATTATGTTTAATGGAATGCTTGGTTTGAGTCAAATCCATTATCCCAACAAAAATAATTGGCACTACTATTATTCCTAAAAACCATACCCAGTGCCAAAAATAACCCAGCACTCCTACAACCACACAAACAAAAAGAGATTTTAAAATAAATTTACTCATAATTATATTTTTATGTTTTAATTAAGCAAAACATAAATATAATAAAATTTATTACTAAAACTTTATGCCTATGGTGACCGCCAACATAGAATTTCTATAGTTTATTAAAGCTTTGCTATCTAAAGTTGTAAACAAAAAATAGTTTTCGTTAGTAATTGTTGTTAACCAAACAACATCCAAATACAAATTATTTTTATTTCGTAACCCAAAACCCAAACTTGGAGTGTGTCTTACTAAAATGCCATTATAAGCTTCTCCAAACGGACTACCCAGCATATTGTATCCTAATCGAATGATTACTGGCTTTACATTTATTTCCGCACCAATTCTTAAATTTTGCCCCAATTTGTATTTATCTTTTATAACGGCATTTACCCCATCAAAAACTCCTGATACTGTGCTTGATAAAGCTGCCGTGCTGTAATTCACAAATTCATAATCAACTCCCAATACAGCCATTTTTTTAAAAACGTAGGCAGCATTTAAACTAATACGACTTGGTGTGGTTATTTTGTAACTAAAAGTTCCGTTATTTTCTGGATTTTTAACCGTGACATTTTTTTTCACATCAGCGTCCCATGTTGTGGTTAATTCATTATAATAAATATCTGTTAAATTGTAAATGGTGGGCGAATGGTAATAAGCTCCTATTCGCAAATTTTCTCCAACTCTTACTATGCCTCCAATTTTTAAATTAACGCCTCTACCTGTTGTTTTAAAATACTCTGTATAGGTTAAACTATTAAATCCGAGTTTATCTGTATATGTAAACGGTAATGGATATGAGTATGTACTGGTAAAACTAGTTGCGGAAGTCATAGTTATTTTCATACTGTCTTTATCATCTATTTCAACATGTGAGGTTGTAGAAATAAATTCAACCTTTGGAACACCTATACTTAAGCCAAAATAATATTGATCTTTATAGGAATAAGCATATGAAAAATTTACATCATTTACTTTTCCTGATGTAACAAGACTTCGTGTTTGTTTTACTGTTTTATTTATATCTAAAAAAGAAAAAAAATTAGATGTTAGAGAATCGTAGTCCAATAAAAACGTATCGTAGCCTATACCTTCATAATAACTGTTGATTTTATTAAGAGAACCAGCACTTAATGCTAAATTTAACATATCCTTCGCTATTGAATTTTTATTCGTATAACTTATCATTTTTGTTTGGTTAGAAAAATTTTGGACTTGAGAAGTTGAAAAGGCTATTACATTTCTACTTTCCTTATCATTTTTTGATGCCCAAGCAGTTGAAATTCCAAAATTATTAAATGCAAACGCACTATTTAAAGTAGTACTTGATGTATTATTTATAGTAGCTTTATTGTTACTCGTTCTTAAACATCCACTATACGCAATGTCTCCTTTTCTATACAATCCTAATCCCGCGGGATTGTAGGCTCCACAGGTCAAGTCAGCTCCAATTGCTCCAAATGCCCCACCCAAAGCAACAAAACGCGAGGTTCCATTTACACCATTGCGAGAGTAACGTATGGCGTCTATATCGTTTTGAGAATAAAAACAACTAGAACCAAAAATTAAAAAAATAAGAAATAACTTGAGACGCATAAAAGCTTATCTTGGTCTGCCACCACCATTGCTTCCTCCCGTACTTCTTGGACTAGAAGAACCACCACTATTCCCTGTTCCGTTTCCTGAACCTGAATTGTTCCATCCTGAATTACTAGTTTTTTGAGAGGAGTTAGTATTTGAATTACCTGAATTTTCTATACCGCTAGCCCCTACCTTTGTTCCGCTATTACTTCTTGGAGTTGAATTAATTGGCTCGTTTACAGTAGAAGTGCCACTATTATTATTGAAAAATCCAGATAAAAAACCACCCTTTTTAGGTGAGTCTGTTGAATTAGGTTGTGATGCTGTGTTGTTATTTAAATTCTCGTTTTGCGAAGTTGTATTGCGCGTAGGGTTTGTATTGTTTTGTCCGGTTGTAGCGTTAAAAAATGTATTAACGTTTTCTTCATTAATTGAAGACTTACCTGGTTTTACAACCTCCGTAAAACGTGGTGTAGACTCTTGTTTCTGAACAACCGATTGAAAAAATTCATTTCGTGCCTTGTACTGTAAATCTTCAGGAACTGCCATACCAGCACTTGAACTTCTGCCCCCGTTATTACCGCCATTACTCCCTCTTGGCCCGTTATACATACTGGCATAATTACTATTTGGATCGTACCCATTTAAATAGCCCCAACCATTATTGTTGTAATTATTTCCATAATAATTGTTAATGGTACCAAAATTATATCCATAATAATTGTTGTAACCATATGGATAATACCCATTGTTATTTCCATAATAACCTCCATAAGTATTATAATAATTATTGCCGTAATAATTATTATATCCATAAGGATTATATCCATAAGGACTGTATCCAGTGTTACAGCCTCCAAAACTCAAACCACTACCGCAATAGCTAAATTGATTGCTTGGCATATAATTGTAGGTACTATAAATACTTGTACCATAACAGCTAGGATTTTGATTGTAGTAGTATTGATTGGTATAATAATTGTCATAATACCCAGCTCCATTTATTGATTGGTTGAAACGACGTACACGAGATGCGTATTGATAATCGTAATAATCATCAGAGTTGTATACCGGATCTTTGTACAAAGGATTAGCATCGTCTTTAGCTTTTTGGGCTAAACGTTCTTGCTCCATTTTTTGTTTGTTCTCCGCATCCTTTTTGGCTTGCTCTTCAGCAGCCAACTTAGCCATTCGTTTTTCTTCAGCAGGATTTGTATAAGCATCATCATTAAACGAAGTTAATTGTGAAGTTTTACAAGCACTAAAAAACAAACTTGCAATAGCTGAAATAATTACTAATTTTTTCATTTGAATCTTTTTTTAAAGATTAATAATTGCGGAGATTTATTACGTAAATTTACATAAAAATACTGAGATAATTTTATTTTTTAAGCCATATTTGCAACTAAAAGGCTTAAATATTAACACATTTTATGAGCAAAGTAATAACTCCACAAGAACAAGATTACAGTAAATGGTATAACGATATTGTTATACAAGCGGATTTAGCTGACCACAGTGCCGTAAGGGGATGTATGGTAATTAAACCTCACGGTTATGGTATTTGGGAAAAAATGCAACAAACTCTAGACAAAATGTTTAAAGATACAGGGCATGTAAACGCATACTTTCCATTATTTATTCCAAAAAGCCTGTTTGAAGCGGAAGAAAAAAACGCCGAAGGTTTTGCTAAAGAGTGTGCAGTTGTTACTCACTATAGATTAAAAACAGACCCTAAAAACCCAGGTAAATTAATTGTTGACCCTGAAGCAAAATTAGAAGAAGAATTAATAGTTCGCCCAACCAGTGAAGCAATTATTTGGAATACCTATAAAGGTTGGATAGAAAGTTACCGCGATTTACCTTTATTAATTAACCAATGGGCCAATGTTGTGCGCTGGGAAATGCGTACACGTTTATTTTTGCGCACTGCCGAATTTTTATGGCAAGAAGGCCATACGGCACATGCTACAAAAGAAGAGGCCGTTGCTGAAACCAGACAAATGCTGGATGTGTATGCCAATTTTGCTGAAAACTGGATGGCAATGCCGGTTATTAAGGGAGTTAAAACGGCTAACGAGCGTTTTGCTGGAGCTGATGACACATACACCATTGAAGCTTTGATGCAAGATGGAAAAGCCCTGCAAGCAGGAACATCACATTTCTTGGGTCAAAATTTTGCTAAAGCATTTGATGTAAAATTTGCAAATAAAGAAGGGAAGTTAGATTACGTTTGGGCCACCAGTTGGGGCGTAAGTACACGTTTAATGGGGGCTTTAATTATGAGTCATAGCGACAATATGGGTTTGGTTATTCCTCCAAAATTAGCTCCTATTCAAGTGGTTATTGTTCCTATATATAAAGGCGAAGAAGGTTTGGCTAAAGTAAGCGAAGTTGCTAACAGCATTAAAACTACACTTCAACAAAAAAACATTTCAGTTAAGTATGATAACAGAGATAGCCAACGTCCTGGTTGGAAGTTTGCCGAATACGAATTAAAAGGAATTCCGGTTAGAATTGCAATTGGCGAACGCGACTTAGCAAACGGCACTATCGAAATTGCTCGTCGTGATTTATTAAGTAAAGAAGTTATTAAAATTGAAGATGTTGAGACTTATGTTTCAAAATTATTAGAAGACATTCAAACCAATTTATTTAATAAAGCATTAGAACGCAGAAATAACTTAACAACCAAAGTTAATTCCTACGAAGAATTTAAAAAAGTATTGGACGAAAAAACAGGCTTTGTTTTAGCACATTGGGATGGAACACCAGAAACCGAAGAAAAAATAAAAGAGGAAACAAAAGCAACCATTCGTTGTATTCCTTTAAATAATGAACAAGAAGAAGGTGTTTGTATTTATTCTGGTAAACCAAGCTCTCAAAGAGTTTTGTTTGCAAGAGCTTATTAAAATAATAGAATGAACGATCAAGAAAAAAAACAAAAAGAAACCATCATCAATTTATTATCGCAAAAATCGGTAATGAAGCAAGATGTATTTATTAATACCATTTCTGTTTTTAACGATTTAAAAAGTATTTTAAAAGAAAAATCAGAAGATTTAGTAAAAGAAATATCACAGGTTGATAAACGTGTTAACTTTAATTATAAAGATAACACCCCTCAAAGTATGCAAATTAAAGTGGCTGGCGATATACTTGATTTTTATATGCATACCAATGTGTTTGACTTTGAAAGAAGTCATCCCATGTTTAAAAGTGGCTACATAAAAACCAATGAATTAAACTCCTATTGCGGTGTAATTAATGTATATAATTTTTTAGCGGATTCATTTAAATACAATCGGTTAAATGATGTGGGCTATTTGATTGCTCGTATTTTTATTAATCGCGAAAAACGCTTTTTTGTAGAAACAAAAACACAAATAGGTTACAAATATGCCAACTTTAGTACCGAAGAAATTACCAAAGAACAACTTTCAGATATTGTAAACGAATTAATAATTTTTGCAATTAGCTTCGATTTATTTACACCGCCATTTGATGCAGTTAAAATGGTAACTGTTATGGAAATTCAAGAAAAATCGAACAGTAATGCCTTACGCACAGGTAAGCGATTGGGCTATAGCGGCACCGAAGGATCGAATAGTGCTTTTGATGATGAATTAAATTTATAGAACATGGCAACAGATAATAACCTTGCTTCAAAAAAAGAAGTTGAAGAATTTTACAATACGTATACTGAAAAACAAAAAAAAATTGGTGTAAATATACGTCACCGAACTATTTTAAAAAATTTAAAAGCAATTGGTCTGCAATCTAATTCTAACGTTATTGAAGTAGGTTGTGGGATTGGCACAGTAAGTGGGTTAATTTTAAAACAAATTCCCAATGGCAAATTTGTTGGCGTTGATATCAGCAATGATAGTATTGAACTGGCTAAAAGAATTCATTCAAAACATCATAATGCCGAATTTATAACAAACGATATGAGTGTTTTTTCGCATAAAACAGTATTTGATTTTATTGTATTGCCGGATGTTTTGGAACATATACCTGTTGAACAACACAGTAACTTATTTAAAAACTTAAGTGCAGTGAGTTCTCCAAATGCAATTGTTCTCATCAACATACCCGAAGCAAACTGTTTAAACTGGTTGCGTAAACATAGTCCCGAAAAATTGCAAATCATCGACCAGTCTTTAAGTATGCAGGATTTGTTAAATAATTCTTATCCACACGGTTTTAAATTATATTCCATGAATTCTTATGGCTTACAATATGAAGAAAATGAATACACCAGTATTGTTTTGAAGAAGAATATGGAACACGATACTTACCATTTAAAAAGTAAAATTACCCTAGGTACAGAAAATTTGTTGAGTAAAATTTAAGTTTTTAAACCCTTTTATTTTAGGATGTTTAGTTTCTGGTGTTTTAGGAATGATTATACAAATTTGAAAATAATTTTAACTAAAATGTTTATACGGATAATACTTTGTTTTTTATTTTTAAATTCTACCTTAAGCTTTTGCCAATCTATAAATGGCGACATGATTATAGGCGATTGGATGGACGAGAAAAAAGAAGTTCTTATTCGCAGCTACAAAGAAAATGGTAAATATTATGGTAAAATACTTTGGGTAGAAAATTTACAAAACAGAGGCAAACCACTTCCTGCACATGAACAGCATTGGATTAACATGATTATAATGAAAGATTTTGTTTTTGATAAAGATGAATGGAACAGTGGAAAAATTTATGTTCCAAAATCTGATAAAACATATACTGCTTATGTTAAAGCAATAAGTAGTAATGTTTTAAAAGTTACAGGCTTTATCTGGTTTCGCTTTTTAAGTGAAAGTCAAATATTTATTAGAGTTGCCCAAAAAAAGAAAAATTAAACACAAAATTGCTTTAGATTGTGGTTGTAATATTGTTTCATAATAATTAAAAAAATAAATCATGAAAAAAATAATTGCTTTAGGTTTATTTTGTTTAGGGTTAAACAAGGTATCCGCACAAAAAATCAAAGAAGCTGAAGTTCCAGCAATCGTAAAAGAAGGATTTAAAAAAAGTTTTCCAAATTTAAAAGCCGAAGAATGGGAAAAAGAGGGCACAAATTTTGAAGTTGAATTTGATCAAAATAAAACTGAAAGTTCTGCCCTATTTGATACCAATGGAAATTTACTAGAAACTGAAATTGAAATTACTGCTAAAGAATTACCAAAAAATACCATCGATTATTTAACAAAAAACATACCTAGTAAAAAAATAAAGGAGGCTTCAAAAACTACAAATTCTAATGGTGTTGTAACTTATGAAGCGGAAGTGAATGATACCGATTACATTTTTGATTCAACCGGTAACTTTATTAAAAAAGAAGTTGAGAAAGACGATAAGGACGACAATAAAAACAAATAGTAATAAAAATAAGACCCCTCAGTTTTTTGGGTCTTTTTATTTAAAATCAATCTTAATATTTACTACATTTGATATTTAAGATTTTAAAACTATCAAAAAGAGTATTTTAATAATTTTTATTTCCATTTGTTTTCTTAGCAAAGCACAAGACACTTTATTCTTTAAAAATTCAAATAAACTTATTGTAAAAGTTTTAGAAATAACCCCTTCCAACATTAAGTACAAACGTTTTGATAATATTGATGGCCCACTTTACAGTAGTTTAAAATCAGAAATTAGCTACATTATTTATTCAACCGGATTGAAAGAAACAATTGAAGGCGTGCAACCTGCAACCACCAATACAATTCCTTCTAGTACATCTGAAGAGACATCTACTGATGGTGTATCTTATTATGAAAAAGGCAAAACTGATGCGAAAATTTATTACAAACACAATGGTGGGAGTATCGGAACAGCTATATGCGTTTTTCCTCTTACACCATTTTTAGGCTGGATTCCACCACTCATTATAAATTCTTTTAAACCTCGTGAGAGACATTTAAATATGCCAGATAAAAACATATCTCGAAACAAATTATACCAAGCAGGTTACAAAGAACAAGCGTATAAAATAAAACGCAAAAAAAACTGGAAAGCTTATGGTATTAGCTCCCTTGTTTATACGGGTGTTTATGTCTTATTACGAATGAGATAATTAAATTATAATTTAGGTGCTTTTACTCAAATATTTCCTTTAAATTTAAAAAACTATTTAGTCTATGAAAAAATTATTTTTTGGATTACTCCTCCTCATTGGGTTTTTAAAAGCTCAAATTTCTCCAACATGTTTCAATACCTTAAGTACAAATGGAAATGTGAGTGGTTTTTTAGGTCCTTATGATTTGGTATCAAATGATTTTAATTCTGACGGTAAAATGGACATGGCCGTAGTCAATAGTAACACAAACACAATTTCTGTTTTTTTAGGTACTGGAACTGGTACCTTTCTAACATCACTCGCATACACTGTTGGATATTACCCATATTCAATTAAATGCGCTGACTTTAACAATGACAGTTATAAAGATTTAGCTATCGCCAATTATGGAAATAACAGTATTTCCGTTTTATTTGGTTTTGGCAATGGCACATTTTCTACAGCGGTCAATTATTTTGTTGGGTCAGGTCCGCAATCCATAACTTCGGCAGATTTTAATAATGATGGTAAACCAGACCTTGCAGTTGCAAACTATAACTCAAATAATATATCTATATTATTAGGAACAGGCACGACAACTTTTTTACCAATTTCAAATTATAGTGTTGGAACAAATCCTACATCCATTATTTTTTCAGATTTTAATGGGGATACTAATTTGGATCTTGCCATAACTAACAGCGGTTCGAGCAACTTTTCTTTATTGCTAGGTACTGGTAGTGGAAGTTTTTCGGCCGCAGTTAATTTTACAACTGGTGGAGGGCCAAGATCGTTAGCTTCTGCAGACTTTAATAATGATGGAAAAAAAGACGTTGCAGTAGTTAATAGTGGTGGAAATTATAATAATATATCAGTTTTTATTGGAAATGGGTCAGGTAATTTTTCCTCGCCAGTTAATTATTATGCGGGATCACTTGTTTACAATATTCTTGCCGAAGATGTTAATAATGATCTTAACATAGATTTGGTTGTTGTAAACAACAAAGGAAATAGTGTTTCTATATTGCCGGGTACCGGCACTGGAATCTTTTCCGCTCCCATAGATTTTGGAACAGGCAATGATCCAAGTGCTATTATAGCAGCAGATTATAATTCCGATTATATTGTAGACCTAGCAGTTACCAACTATGCGGCAAATAATATTTCCGTTCTATTTGGTTTAGGCAGTGGTAATTTTAAATCTGTAAAACATTATCAAACTGGAAATAGACCAACTGCAGTTGTATCAGAAGATTTTAATAATGATGGAAAATATGACCTTGCAGTTACAAATAGCTCTGTAAATACAGTTTCGGTTTTATTTGGTCAAGGTAATGGTACCTTTGCTGTTGCGGCAAATTATTCAGTTGGTCTCGCACCATACGCTATTAAGTCACAGGATTTTAATAACGATGGTAACAAAGATATTGTTCTTGCAAACAATTCATCTAATAGTATCGAGATTTTACTTGGTTCTAGCTCAGGAACTTTCGCACCTCCCGTTACTTACAGTGTCGGTTTTGGTTCTGGTCCACATTCCATTATCTATGTAGACTTAAATAATGATAATATATTAGACATAGTTGCATCCAATATTAATTCAAACAATGTTTCCGTTCTTATGGGAATGGGTAATGCCATATTTGCTAATGCAATTAATTACCCTGTTGGCTCTTATCCAACCTCAGTATGCTCCGCTGACTTTGATATGGATGGTAAACCGGATATTGCAACCTCAAATGGAAATTCAAATAACATTTCTGTTTTATTTGGTCTGGGAAATGGTGCTTTTGGACCTTCCATTAATTATAACATCGGTACATTTCCACATTCAATTGCAACTGCCGATTTTAATAACGATGGAAAATATGATTTAGTCGCAGCCAATTATTTTTCAGGAAATCTATCAGTTCTTCTAAATTCAGGAAGTGGAAGTTTTTCAGGTGCCGTGAATTATTCGGTTGGTGTAAATCCACGAACAGTGATAACTACCGATTTCAATAATGATGGAAAAATCGATCTTTCTGTCGCCAACAGTGGGTCTGATGAGATATCGATTTTATACGGTTCTGGCTCTGGAACTTTTAGCACAATAGCTAATTACCCAACTGGGAGTAATCCTTTCGGGATGATATCTTCTGACTTTAATAATGATGGGAACATGGATATCGCTGAGGTTAATTATATTGGAAATGATGTTACTGTTCTTATGAGTGAATTACCTGTAATAAGCATCACAGGATTAAATTCTATTTGCATAGGGCAAAGTACAACATTAACAGCAAATGGCGCATCTTCTTATACTTGGAGTACAGGTCTAACATCGAATAGTATTGCTGTGAGCCCAGTAATCACAACGAATTATACAGTTGTGGGCACCAGCAGTATTAGTTGCAATAATTTCGCTGTTAAAACAGTTACTATAAATGCTTTGCCTATTGTTACAGTTAATAGTGGTTCTGTTTGTGCAGGTAATTCTTTTACAATTAATGCTTCGGGAGCTTCCACTTATACCTTTTCAGGCGGATCGGCAATAGTAAGCCCATCTACCACATCATCCTATAGTGTTACTGGTACAAGCTCAGCAGGCTGTTTAAGCTCAAGTATTGCTATTTCAAACGTTACAGTATTTACTTTGCCATTGCCAACAGTTTCTGTAGCGAGTAATAGTTTGCTTATTTGCATAGGACAAACAGCTTCCCTAACTGTAAATGGAGCAATTTCTTATACTTGGAATACACTTTCCAATAACTCAAACTTATCTGTCACCCCATCAGTTAATACAACGTATTCCGTAATTGGCTCAGATATTAATGGCTGCAAAAGTACAGCAATAATAACTATAAGTGTTAGTTTGTGTACACAAATTTTGTCTTCTATAAATTCCGAAATCCAAAAAGTTACCGTTTATCCTAACCCATCCAATTCTTTAATTAATATTGACCTAGTGACAATAAGTGGAAAAGTTCCAATAAAAATTGAAATTTTAGATACAATGGGAAGTGTCGTCCTTCAGTCAGAGTTTGATTGTTCTGAAGAAAGTAAAAAAATTATAAATATTCAAAATCTGCCAAATAACCTTTATTTTGTCAAAATATACGCACAGGGTAAACAAAAAACATTTAAAGTCATTAAAGAATAATTGCTTCCAAAATAGGAAAGCAAGAACCCTAGAAAATATTATTAATTCTCTTGATTATAACAGAAGATGTTTTATTCTCAATATAAAATAAATTCATTAGTTAAATTTTGGCGCACTTACCCCACTCCCAAATTTCAAATTTTCGTTTTTATAAATTATAACCTCATCGTATAATTTTTGTTTCAGAAAATCATTCAATAAAAACGTACCACCCTCTACAATAACACTCTGTATTTTTAAATCAAACAACTTATCTGAAATTTGTTGTAACACATTTTTTGTAAAATCCAGTTTATAAAATTCAATATTATTTTCCACCTCTTCTTTAACACTATTAAATACAAGTGTTTTAGCATCTACATTGTAAATATTAAAACTTTTCGGCACCTCTAAATTCCTATCAATAAAAATGCGAATTGGGTTTTTACCTTTTACTAATCGAGTTGTTAAACTTGGGTTATCACTCAATACGGTATTCTTGCCGACCATTATCGCCATTTCGTTGGCACGCAACTGATGCGATTGTATTTGCTGTTCTGTATCTCCTATTATATTCTCTTCTCTATTCTTAGGAATAGGCAATTTACTAATAAATCCATCGGCTGTTTCTGCCCACTTTAAAATATAATAAGGGCGTTTCTTTTTAAAAAAAGTAAAAAAACGCTTATTCAATGCTTTGCCTTCATCTTCTAAAACACCAATTATCACTTCAATTCCTGCTTGTTTCAATTTTTCGATGCCTCTACCTGCCACCAATGGATTGGGGTCTAAATTGCACACCACCACTTTTTTAAATCCTTTTTCAATTATTAAATCAGCGCAAGGCGGTGTTTTTCCAAAATGGTTGCATGGTTCTAAGGTAACATAAAGTGTACAATCAGCCGGATTGATTTCTGTACTTAAATTATTGATAGCATTTACTTCGGCATGCGCATAACCAAATTTTTGATGATAGCCTTCAGCCACAATCTCTCCATTTTTTACAATCACACAACCTACCATAGGATTGGGCGCAACCTCTGGCCAGCCTTGTTGGGCTAATAATAATGCCTGTTGAATAAATTCTTTATCATTCATTGGTTTTTCAAAATTACGTTTAATTTCTTATCTTTGATTTCCTTAAAAATTCAACAAAAATGTTCGATAATTTATCCGAAAAACTAGATAGAGCCCTTAAAACACTTAAAGGGCAAGGCAAAATAACCGAAATTAACGTTGCCGAAACGTTAAAAGAAGTTCGTAAAGCCTTATTAGACGCCGACGTTAACTATAAAGTAGCTAAAACATTTACCGAT
This sequence comes from Bacteroidota bacterium, assembly GCA_033763945.1. Classification (GTDB taxonomy): domain Bacteria; phylum Bacteroidota; class Bacteroidia; order B-17B0; family Aurantibacillaceae; genus Aurantibacillus. The sequence goes on from JANRJN010000019.1 coordinate 113,848, forward strand.
ACCGTTAAAGAAAAGGCACTAGGTCAAAATGTATTGACGTCTGTTTCACCGGGGCAATTATTAGTAAAATTAACCCACGACGAGCTGGCCCAGTTAATGGGTGGTACTAAGGAAGATATTTACCTTGGTGGTAACCCAACCATTATTTTAATGAGTGGTTTGCAAGGTTCTGGTAAAACAACATTTACTGGGAAATTAGCCAATTATTTAAAAACCAAAAAGGGCAAAAAACCTTTAATGGTTGCCTGCGACGTGTATCGTCCAGCCGCAATTGATCAATTACAGGTATTGGGTCAACAAATTGGTGTAGATGTTTTTGCCAATAAAGAAGAAAAAAATCCTATTAAAATTGCTGAGGCAGCTCTTAAACAAGCCAAAGAAAATGGCAATAGCGTAGTGTTGATAGATACTGCCGGTCGCTTAGCGGTTGATGAACAAATGATGAACGAAATTGCCGATCTAAAAAAGGCAATAAAGCCCAACGAAATTTTGTTTGTAGTGGATAGCATGACCGGACAAGATGCCGTTAATACGGCAAAAGCCTTTAACGACCGATTGGATTTTGATGGTGTTATTCTTACAAAATTAGATGGCGATACACGTGGTGGTGCGGCTCTTTCAATCAAAAGCATCGTCAACAAACCGATTAAGTTTATTGGTACCGGCGAAAAAATGGAGGCTCTGGATGTGTTCTACCCCGAACGTATGGCTGACCGTATTTTAGGAATGGGTGACGTTGTAACTTTAGTAGAGCGTGCACAAGAACAATTTAACGAAGAAGAAGCGCGTAAACTCAACAAAAAAATTGCTAATAATAAATTTGACTTTAACGACTTTTTAGCCCAATTACAACAAATTAAAAAAATGGGTAATGTAAAAGATTTAATGGGCATGATTCCGGGAGTTGGTAAAGCGGTAAAAGACATGGACATTAAAGACGATGCGTTTAAAGGCATTGAAGCCATCATTCAAAGCATGACGCCTGCAGAAAGGAATAAACCAGAATTGATGAATGGCAGTCGTCGCCAACGTATTGCAAAAGGTAGTGGACAAGGTATACAAGAAGTAAATAAATTGTTAAAACAATTTGAAGATACCCGAAAAATGATGCGCATGATGAACGATAAAAATGCCATGGCAAAACTAATGCGCAACATGCCAAAAGGCATGGCGGGCGGCTTGCCGAAGATGTAATTGTTAGCAGATTTAACCTTGCGAACTTTACTGAAAAATTTGTTATTTTTTAATTAAAAACATAAAAAAGTCTCTGAGCTAATTCTCAGAGACTTTTTTATAGCTTTACATTACCTCGCTATTTGGTATATTAATTGTATAAGTTTTACCATTTATTACTAACGTTGCCTGTGTAGAATTTAAATACGTTAGAGTTCCAGAAAAATTGTACACTTTACCCGTTGTGGTGGTTGCTGAAAACGTAATAGCACCAGAACCACTTTGCACAGCATAGCTTGTTTTATTTACAGATAAATTGCTTAAGTTAAAATTAATTTGATAAGTGTAGCCATTTTTATTTCTAACTTTTGATGTTGCACTACCATTACGAATATAAGTACCATTAGCAGTATAAGCCGTTGCGCTGGGTAGTAATCCAGTAAGTGTTAGCGTACCAGTTGAGCTCGTTGTAGCAGATATTCTTGGCATTTCTAAATTACCTGATGTGGTTAAATTAAAAACCATACTCGTTAAAATACCGCTTGTGCAATACATTTGGTATTTATAATTTAAGCTATAGCTGTAAGTAATTCCTAAGCTATTAGTTGGGTTTGCTTTTGTGTAAGTGGTATCTAAACTATATAAACATGGAGTTGGCACATTAGAAGCTATATACGTTTTTTGCGATGCGTCCGAAGTGCTTGAAGTCATTCCGTAAGATCCACTGCCTGTTGATGATGCAATAATGTCTGCGGCATCATCTTCTGTTATCACAACTTCCGGGGTTGGTTCCGGGGTTGGTTCACTTTCTTTTTTCTTACACTGTGTAAAGCCTAATGTTAAACACAATGCTACGATGGTAATTTTAGTTGCTTTCATGATTTCTTGTTTTTAATTGTTATACATTTTATTGGTTATACATTTTATTAGCATTTATATTATATTGTTGTTCATATTCCTTATGATTTGTTTTCATTATCCTGTCCCAAATACTAAAATATAAGCCAAAGTTGTGGTTTGTGTAACGGTGGTGCATATTATGATGAGTAACCGTATTAAATTGTTTACCTATGATTGTATTGTGAAATTTTTTATGAAAAACCTCAAAGCCTAAATGACCCGCCACATTAAAAAACATTTGCCATAACATAACTAAAGCCAAAACATAAATATTTATTGGAATAAAAAGTACAATGAATACAAATCCGGTTTGCGTAAGTGCTTCAACCGGATGAAAAGAGAAAGAAGTAAAGGGAGTTGTATTATGGGAGTGATGATGTGTTAGGTGAAATCTAATTAATTTTGGATGATGCAACGCACGGTGACTCCAATAAAAATAAGTATCATGAAAAAACAAAAGAAATACAATACTAAATGCAAAATATATTAACCCATATTTATTTATGTTTTGATAAACTTGCGTAAATCCTAATTTATTGAGGGCATAAATTAATATACCAACAAAGGCAAAAATAAAAATCGAAATAATTGAATTTTTTATTTCACTCTTTATTTGTTTTGAATCAGGATATTTGGCCTGAATTTTTTTATTTGCCCACTTACTTTTCATTACCACATAAAATAAAAAATAAGCAGAACCCGCAATTAAGAAATATCTAATTAAATTGATAGCTAGGTTAAGTAGTATTAGTTTTTGAGTATTCATGTTACTAATTTTACTCAAATGTCAGCAGTATTAAAATGATTTTTTTATTTATTCAACCAACGACAAAAATATTCAACCAACTACCAATTTTTAAGCTATTAATAACATTACAAAACCCTTACTTTTGTTGTGATGTTATTAGTTACTATGTAAACCAAAATGCAAATAACTACAATTGGAATAACGAGTAGCAGTATAAAAAACAACAATTTAGATATAATGAATAATAAGAAAATACTACTTATTAATCTACAACACGTTTTGTTTTGGATTTTTTTTATTGTTATTAATTTATTAGTTAATATTCAATTTTTGCCATTGAGTTTATTGGTAGCAAGAATGGTACTCGTAATTTCGCTAAATATTATTGTTTATTATATATGCTACAAAAAGTTAGCACCCAACTTTTTTGCTCCCAAAGCTTATGTAAAGTTTTATGTGTATGCGTTATTGATAATTTTTATTTCTTGTAGTATTCGGTTGATTTTTGAGCCTTCAATTATTCAAAATTATATGCCTTTTATTAATAAGCCTGTCATACTTTGGTCTATGATAATTATTTCGCAATCATTAGTGGTGTTTATCGCCTGTATGTTATCCATATCAAACGAAACACTGACTTTAGAATCTGCCTTAAATAAAACAAAAATCGAAAAAAATGAGGCTGATTTAAACTTATTGAAAGCAAAAATAAATCCACATTTTTTGCTAAACACTTTAAATAACATTTACGCAATTAACTACGAAGAAAGCCCAAAAACAAGTGAGGCAATTATGCAATTGTCAAAGGTTCTATCTTATACTATCTATAAAAGTAAAAATAGTTTAATTGTACTATCTGAAGAAATTGAATTATTAGAGTCCTTAATTGGATTGTACCAGTTAAAGTTTGACAATCAATTACGAATTCAATTAACTTTAAATGAAACAGTAACACAATCGCTAATTGAGATACCTTCATTAGTTTTATTTAGCCTACTTGAAAACGCGTTTAAGCATTCTGATTTGTCGGAAAACCCAAAAACATATGTTAATATAAATTTAGATTTAAAAGGGAATAAATTAATTTTTGAGATTATAAACTCTGTTTCACTTATTAAAAGACATGCAGACGCTAACTATTTTAGCGGCTTGGGAGTGGATGCTATAAAACAATTATTAAAACAAAAGTATAATAGCAATTTTAATTTTGAAATTGACAAAAAAAACGATTCGTATAAAGTAACATTAATTATTTATGAGTTATAAAGTTAATTGCATTTGTTTAGATGATGAACTTCCTGCATTAAGGTTGATTGAAACTTACTGTAAAAAAATACCGGAGATTAATTTATTACAATCTTTTAGCAACCCAGAAAAGGCACTTGAATTTATCAAAGCTAATAATAATATTGATATAGCAATAATAGACATACAAATGTCAGGAATTAATGGTGTTGATTTTTATAAAAAAATAAATAAAAATATACTGGGTATTTTTATCAGTGCTAATTCTAACTACGCTATACAGGCTTATGAAATAGATATTGTAGATTTTATACAAAAACCGGCAACATTCGAACGTTTTGAAAAAGCCTATAATAAAGCAAACAACTTTTTAAAAATAAAACAAACAGAACCTGAAAACTATATCACAGTTAAGCACGAGTATATAAGTAAAAAAATAAAATTATCCGATATTCAGTTTATAGAAGGGTCAGGGGAATATATTAAAATTGTTACTGCCCAAAAAACCTATTTGCAGTTTCAACGATTAAAAGATTTTGAAGAAGAAAACTTAAAGAATGGATTTATAAGGATTCATAAATCTTATTTAGTTTTAAAACAACACATTGTTTCGTATAAATCAAACACTGTTGTGTTAAAAAATGGCGAAAATTTGCCAATCGGTAGAGTTTATAAGGGTAATTTTGGTGTGTAAAATTTTATTTGAGTTTATAAAAAAATGTACATACATTTAAAATTGTATTGCTATTATATCTATAAAAAATAGTATTTCAGAGAATTACCAAATGTCCCATTTCCTAGACGAACTAAACCCGGTACAACGTGCAGCAGCTCAAACTACTGAAGGACCTGTAATGATTATAGCCGGTGCCGGCTCGGGTAAAACGCGTGTATTGACCTATCGCATTGCTCACCTAATGGAAAAAGGGGTTGATGCTTTTAATATTTTATCGCTAACGTTTACCAACAAAGCAGCTCGCGAAATGAAAGATCGTATTGCCAAAATTGTTGGTCCTACCGAAGCTAAAAATTTATGGATGGGTACATTCCACAGTATTTTTGCGAAAATATTACGGATAGAAGCACATAAAATAGGCTATCCCAACAACTTTACCATTTACGATACGGATGACAGTAAAAGCGTCATCAAAGAAATTTTAAAGCAGTTTAATTTAGACGATAAAATTTACAAGCCAAGCATGGTGCTTAATCGCATAAGCGATGCGAAGAATAAATTAATTTCTGCCACACAATATTTAAATAACCCCATTACCCAACAAGAAGATTTTAGTAGTCGAAAACCCATGCTAGGCAAGGTATACGAGGCCTATCAAAAACGCAACTTTAAAGCCGGTGCCATGGATTTTGACGATTTATTGTACCAAACCAATATTTTGTTGCGCGATTTTCCGGATGTATTATTAAAATACCAAAATAAATTTCGATACATTTTGGTAGATGAGTACCAGGATACCAACTTCTCGCAATACGTTATTATTAAACAACTAGCGGCTCGTTTTCAAAACATTTGTGTGGTGGGCGATGATGCTCAGAGTATTTATGGCTTTAGAGGAGCCAACATTCAAAACATTTTAAACTTCGAAAAAGATTATCCGGACTTAAATACATTTAAACTCGAACAAAATTACCGAAGCACAAAAAACATTGTAGGTGCCGCTAATCAAATCATTGCCAATAATAAAGACCAGTTTAAAAAAACTGTCTTTACCGATAATGACGAGGGTCAGAAATTAAAAATTATAAAAGCGAGTAGCGATAACGAAGAAGGTAAAAAAGTTGTAGATAGCATTTTTGAAATAAGAATGCAGCAACAAGCCATGAATAGCGATTTTGCCATTTTGTACCGTACCAATTCCCAATCGCGTGCATTTGAAGAGGCCTTTCGTCGTTTAAACATTCCGTATAAAATTTACGGTGGTGTTAGTTTTTACCAACGCAAAGAAATTAAAGATCTATTGAGCTACTTTCGTTTAACCATAAATAATAATGATGATGAAAGTTTACGCCGCATTATTAATTATCCTGCCCGTGGCATTGGTCAAACAACATTGGATAAACTAAGTGTGGCGGCGACTGAACACGACATAAGCATTTTTACCGTCATCAGTAATTTAAAAGATTTTAATTTAGGCATAAACGCAGGCACCGCTAACAAAATAAACGATTTTGTGATGCAGATAAAATCTTACAGCTTAACCGTTCCTTATAAAGATGCTTACGAATTAGCCAACCACATTGCTGTAAATACAGGCATCGTAAAAGAATTGTACAGCGATAAAACACCCGAGGGCGTAAGTCGTTACGAAAACATACAAGAGCTTTTAAATGGTATTAAGGATTTTGTGGAACAACAACGCACCCCGCAAGAAGAAGAAGTCAACGCTATTGTAAAAGAGAGTTTAGAAGTTGACACTACCAATTTATTTGCTGAACAAACCAACAAACAATTAAAAACATTGGACGAATTTATGCAAGAAATTACCTTGCTAACCGATGTGGATAAAGAAAGTGATGACGAGCGTAATGCCGATAAAGTAAGCATGATGACGGTACATGCCTCTAAGGGATTGGAGTTTAAGTATGTGTATGTGGTTGGCTTAGAAGAAAATTTATTTCCCTCACAATTATCTATTAACAGCCGAGCTGATTTAGAAGAAGAACGTCGTTTATTTTACGTGGCTGTAACTCGTGCTGAAAAACAAGCTACACTGAGCTTTGCCACCATGCGTTACCGTTTTGGCAATGTAACCTATTGCGAACCGAGCCGTTTTATTGAAGAAATAGATTCTGAGTTTTTAGAATATCCTGAAGTTGAAGCGGCGCCTGTATTTAACGATAACTTATTTGAGAAATTTAGAAACGATTACACCGATATTTCGGGTAATGATATTGGCTTTAAAAATAACAGCATTAAATTTGGCAAACCACAAACCAATAACCCGGGCATCAAATTTAATCCACCCGCAAAAAAGTTGGTGAGTTTAAAATCGCAATTAAATGTACCTTCTTCAAAGCCGGTAGATATTAACCTCAACCAAAATTTGCAAGTAAACGATTTTGTATTACACGAAAAATTTGGCAAAGGGCAAATTACTATTTTAGAAGGCAAATGGCCAGAAACAAAAGCTACTATACAATTTGAAAACAATGGCTCTAAAGCCCTCTTATTAAAGTTTGCAAGATTAGCTAAGGTTGATTAATGCTTTTTTGTAACCTTTAAAAAGGTTTACGTTATTATTAAAAACTAGCATTATGAAACAAACACTACCTAATATATTAATTATTTCATTGAGTTTATTTCCATTTTGTTTTAACGCTCAATCGAGCGTTTATACGAGTCCAAATTATAACGATGGGATTTTTATAAAAGAAAATGCAAATAATAAAAAATATATTCCTTATACGCATTTACGGGAAGCAGACGTTGCCTGGGAAAAAAGAGTATGGCGAAGAATTGATTTAAAAGAAAAAACAAATCAAGCCTTCTATTATCCAATTGAAATGACTTCAAATCGTAAGTCTTTTTTGCAAGTTTTACTAAAATCAATCTTATCAAAAGAAATAATTGCATTTAGCGATGAAGAGTTTCAAGTACCTTACGAATTATCAGAAATTAGAAACAAACTAGTCATAAGGTCTGACTCACAAGATGTAGAATTTTTTACAGAAACAGGAGAACCGGTATTAGTAAAAAGTCCAGGTCCTGTTGATTCAACATGGATGTTTGAAAACTTTGCAAGCATTGACATTAAAGAGGACTGGTTCTTTGATAAACAAAAATCTGTCATGGAAGTGCGTATTGTTGGCATAGGAATTAACGCCACACTAAAAGACAAAGAAGATTTGGGTCCTGTTAATCAGTTTTGGATCTATTTCCCCGCATGCCGTCCTTATTTTTCAAAACATGAAATGCATACAACCAACAATGACGGAGAGCGTCGAACTTTTGATGATATTTTCTGGAAACGGAAATTTTCGAGTAGTGTTTTAAAAGAAAACAACGTTTACGACAGACCAATAGAAAGCTATGCTAAAGGATTAGATGCCCAATTAGAGTCTGATAAAATAAAAATGGACATTTTTAAATGGGAACACGACTTGTGGCATTTTTAAAAGGCAAATTATTTTATTATCTGCTATTTCTCAATAACGATTTTCTTAATGGTTTCTTGGTTATCGGTTTTTAATTTTACAAAATAAATGCCTGTTGTTTGGTTACTCAAATCAATACGGATAGTTTCGCTTCCACTACGCTCAGCATAACTATACACAACTTGCCCTAAGGAATTATAAATTGTTACCTCCACCGGTTGAGTATCCGAATTGGTTAATTGAAAAATACCATTACTAGGGTTAGGACTCAAACTAATACTTTCTGAAAATTTTATAGGGTGCTTAATGCCAACAGAGGTTACTGGTAACGTACGAATTAATATATCATCAAAATAAAAACCATCTTTATTGGTACTAAAGTTAGATGTAAATGTAAAACGTATTAAAATGTTTTGCCCAATGTAACTCGATAAGTCAATATCCTCTTTTACCCAACCATCCTGAAAACCATCGTAAACAGGACTAGTAGCACCTGATGATGCCGGTGAGGTTTCATACTTTGCACACAGTGGCGTAAAACTTGTACCATTGTTAGTGCTAATTAATACTTGCGCTTTATCGCTATTCTTTTCAATTTCAAAACGTGTATAATATTGTAAATGGGCGTAAATGGCATTACTTAAATTTACCTGATTTTTTAACGTAATTGACTTATTAGCATTACCCGAGTAATTACCCGTTGGACTATCTGTAATACTAGTTGGGGGCGATACAAATTTTGTAGTACTTAAACCCCAAGTACTTATTGTGGTGTAACTGGTAGATGTTGAATTTCCGTTTTCCGAAAAAAGTGTAAGAGGAGAACCATAAATTTTTGTTACGGTATCTGTTCGCGAAAAATACCCGCTGTTTACAGTAAGTAAATACTTAATAGTTTGCCCCGGTGTTAAACCTGTATTTAAAGTATAAGCAATAGAATCGCTTACTTTTTGATTGGTTGCTAAACTTGCATATACCTTTGGTGAGCCTACAGATGTTATATCTCCACCCACCGGTGTAATAGAAACCGTAAAGGTATTGGCATTTAAACTTAAACGTTGCATGTTGTATTTTAAGTAACCATTACCTGACAAAAATTTATCATGTATGTCGCGGGCTTCGCCATTATTTATGGCCAACTTCACCAAATTTAAATTTTGCATAAAGGTGGTTTTGCAAATATCTAGAATACGCGACGAGGCTGGCCAAAATCCATCGGTTGCCGAACCTGCTTCCGGTGTCATAGATAAAATTTTAGGTTTAGAAGTTTGTTCGCCATACATCCAATCATCGCTATCGCCGTTGGTAACATAAGCCACAGTTTGATCGCCTGTGCCATATAAAAAACGACTATCCTCAGTTAACAATACACTCCAATTAACAAACGTAGCGCTATCTGGTGTATAAATGCTTGGCAAATACCCCCAAGGATAAATTAATAAATTACTGTAAGTATGCGCATTTAAAGCTGTAACAAATTGATGGGCGTTACAAAAATTTCGCATGGCTTGGGTTTCAGGCTCGCTAAAGGCTGCTGTACCTCGGTAAGTATCACTGCTGGATGTTGGCGATGATCCAATATTATCGTAACCCCAATGATCTCCATAATTTCTATTCAAATCAACGCCAAAGGTGCCTCCACCATTTACTCTACGATTTTTACGCCACATACCACCACCATTTGGGTTGGTAGTTTGATTGTATACATACCCGTCAGGGTTAACGCAAGGAACAAAATACATTTCACTATTATCTACAATTCCTTTTATATCAGGGTTAGAAGAATAATTTTCTAACAAATACCACATGTAAAAAATAAGCTGTGATAAACTTGCTGCCTCCCGTGCATGATGAAGTGAGGTATACAATACTTCAGGTTCATTTTCGTCAACACTTGGGTTATCGCTTATTTTTACCTGCCAAATAGATCTTCCTTCAATACTTTGTGGGCTTAAGGCTTGCTTCACGGAAATAATTCCAGGGTATAATAGCACCATGCTATCTAAAATCTGTTGCAATTCTGTAAACGTAAAATACCCCCCCATACTTCCTAAATGAAAATAATTAGGTTTAACAATAGAAGAAGCATTACAAACTCCGGCAGCGGACGTTTTTTGAAATACATCTGCTTTGTTTCTGGCTTCATAAAAAGCAGCCACATCATAAATCAAAATTTTATGTTTTACGTGGTTTTGCTTTAGCAATTGCACTTCGGCATCGCTAATTTCGGCAACAATGCCTTGTTCATTAGCATCGCTGTGATCGATGGTTATTCCCAATTGCAATAATTGTTTCGCCAGTTGCTCATCCCCTATCATTTCTACCTTGTGGTATTTTTGAACTTGCGCTATTGCGAAGTTAACACACCAAACAAGCATTAAAATGGAAATTGTTTTTTTCATATTTCTACGTTGTTTCATTACATTTTCAAGAGTATGCTGTTGATATGTAAATTATTATAACACTATACACAGCCTCTACCTACTCTATTTTTGTAAATATAGATGTATCTGTTTAAAAAATCAATAACAAAAATGAATAAGTGTTGTAAGGCAAATTTTTGGCTTATTTTGGTTTTATTAACTGTTAAGGTAACAGCTCAGGTTCCTTTAATGCCATCGTACATGTATATCTCTCAACACCTTGAAGAAGCTACTACTCAAATGGTCAATTACAAAATTCCAGCGAGTGTTATTTTAGCACAGGCCATTTTCGAAAGCAATTCAGGTAACAGCGCTTTAGCAAAAAAATCAAACAATCACTTTGGTATTAAATGCCATTTAGAATGGGGCGGTGACACCATCACTAAAACCGATGATACGTTAAACGAATGTTTTAGAAAATATAATTCGATAGAAGATTCATACACCGACCATAGTATGTTTTTAAAATCGCGAAGCCGATATGCACATTTGTTTAATTTAAATATTACAGATTATAAAGGCTGGTGTTACGGTTTAAAAAATGCGGGTTATGCCACCTACAGTTGTTACACGGAAGAACTCATAAAAATAATAGAAACACATAAACTATATGCATTAGATAGAGCTGAAAGTATTGAAGCGGCAGTTTTTAGAGATTTTAAAACTTATGAATTAAAGCATAGTAACTTAAAAGATTTTGAGAAAAATTATTATCCAAATTGTAACATTGACCTGCTATTTAGCAACGAAAAAGATATTCTTGTGCAGAGTATAAATATGATGGTTGATCAATTTGAAGAGGATGAAGAGTCAGATATTGCAGGAAATAATTAAAACACATGCATTTGTTTGATATGGGTTTTGCCTATTTCAGCTTATTCAATTAATTTATTAGCGGTACATTCTAACAAATATTAACATGCCCTTACAAATAATGTAAAAATTGTTGCGTTTACAAGTTTTATATTTTACTATATTCAACCTTTATTTTATGGGAAACATTATTTTTTTAGTTTTAGTATTAGCTTCATTTTTTGGACTAAGCAAATTATTTGCAAAAGCAGGCATTGATAGTTGGAAGGGCTTTATTCCTTTTTATAATTTTTATTGCTTATCAAAATTATTAGAAAAACCTTGGTGGTGGTGTATTATAATGGCTGTGCCGGGAGTAAACATTTTAATGTATGGCGTTTATGGCTTTAACGTGGCGCGTGCTTTTAACAAACCAAGCAATAACGATTTACTGTTTGCTTCTTTTTTACCCTACATTTTCTTTGTGAAACTTGGTTTTGACGATACTGCAAAATTTGTAGGATTAAGTAAATACAAAATTGAGCCAAGCAAAATGATTAAAAACTGGGTGGACCCAATTGTATTTGCAGTTATTGCGGCATCTATTATTAGAGGTTATTTTATTGAGGCATTTACAATTCCCACCTCATCGTTAGAAAAAAGTTTAATGGTAGGCGACTTTTTATTTGTAAATAAATTTGCCTATGGACCAAAAATTCCACAAACTCCTTTATCATTTCCATTTGCGCACCATACCTTACCATTAACTGAATCAAAAAAATCGTATTTAGAATGGATTAAGCTACCTTACTTTCGTTTACCTGGCTTTGGCTCCGTTAAAAATAACGACATAGTTGTTTTTAATTATCCTGACGGAGATACGGTAGCCTTAAAACAACAAAACCAAAGTTATTATCAAATTGTAAGAAGCGTTTATAATGATGGTGTAAAATATTATAAAAAGAAAGGAATGACATTCAATACTGCTCAGCTTAAAGCTGAAGCTTGGCAACAAGTAAATACCGACTCAAAAAACTACGGCGATATTGTTGCTAGGCCTGTTGATAAGCGTGAGCACTACGTAAAACGTTGCGTGGCAATAGCGGGTGATAAATTAGAAATAAAAGATGCCAAGGTTTACATTAACGAAACCCCTCAAGAAATGCCCGTTAAAGCCCAGCATAATTATTTTGTAAAAACCAAAACTGCATTTATTAATGCTAATTATTTAGACAATTTGGATATTTATTTCCCTGAGGCTTACAAAATAATTCCTGCTATCGATGAATTTAGAGATTCAATTTTAGGTATGCAACCCATTGATTATTCCGGCGATCAATATTATCCTTCCTATACTATGGATTATAAGCCCTTTAAAAACACATTTGGCAAAGACACCATGTTATACCTGCTAAACATGACTGCTGAAACTGCCGAGATTGTAAAAAAAGATCCAAATGTTTACTCCATTTCTATGAAATTGGATAACAAAGGAAAGTACGATGATAAAGTATTTCCGCATACAGCTTCTTACCCATGGAACAATGATAATTTCGGTCCATTACTAATTCCTAAAAAAGGGTTAACTGTGCCAATAGATACTCATAACATTTGTTTGTATGAAAAAGTACTAAATACCTATGATGATGGTATTCATCAGGTAACCAAACAAGGTGCCCAAGTATTGTATGATGGAAAACCTATTACAAGCTATACATTTAAACAAGACTATTATTTTATGATGGGTGATAATCGCCATAACTCGGCAGATAGCAGAAGTTGGGGCTTAGTACCTTTTGATCACATTGTAGGTTCGCCATTTTTTGTTTGGTTTAGTATGAAGTATTCTGAAAACAATCCAATTAGTGGTAAGTCTGTAATTGGATCTTTAACCAAAAACAGTAAAAATGGTAAATTCCGCTGGGAGCGTTTTTTATGTTATGTTGACGATGGGAATTTACATTCCATTAAAATCCCGTTTATAATAGGTGTTTTGGCAATTTGGGCCGCAAACAGGTGGAATAATAAACGTAAATTAAAATTACAAAAATCTAAAAATAAATAATTGCCAAATAAACTCGTATATCTTTTGAAAGCTGTAAAAAAAATATTTACTTAGGTTAACTTTTAAACCTTTTAATTATGAAAAAAAAATTTATTACGGCCGTAATTGCATTTAGTTTATTTTCTTGCGGTGGTTCAAAAAAAGAAGAAACTACAAACCCTACTACTACAGAAACCAAAACGGAAACTACTGAACCTTCAGCCCAAACTAATGTGGATGTGAATTCAAGTCCTGAGAGTGTAGTTAATTCAGTATTTGAAGCTGCCAAAACAGGAGATATTTCAAATTTATCAAAATTATGCGCACCAAACGGTGAGGGAGATGGTGATACAAAAAGACTATGTGCTTTAAAAAGTGCTACAGAAGACGATTTTGACAAGTATTTTAAAATGGGTAAAATTTCAGGGAATGTTGAAATTACTGATGATACTCATGCTAAAGTACCAATAATGTTTGGACCTGATGGAACTAAAGCCGAAACTATGAATTTGGTAAAAATAGATGGTAAATGGTATTTATCGGGTTTCTAATATAATTTAATTTTTACGCCCCTGCCGCTACTGATTGTAGTGCAGGGGTTTTTATTTAAAATAAATTCGTTTCTCTTTTAAAGATGCCTGTTATAAAACAAATACTCAACTACATTAAACAGTTAAAATGGTTTATTGGAGCATGTTTGGCTTTATTACTTTTTATTATTTTTAAATCTGCCTTTTTTGACATTGTGAAAGTAAATGCAAATGATATGCAGTTAACCTATTCTGTTGGTGATGTTTTATTGATAAAAAAATTTGCGAATAGTTATGCCATTAATGATTGCGTTTACTTAAAATACCCTTTAAAAGACAGTACAACAAAAAACTCTTACTTTATCCAAAGACTTATTGGAATTGCCGGAGACAGTGTCGAAATTAAAGACAAAACAATTTTTATAAACAATAAAGAGTTGGTTGATACTAATTCTATAAAACATAATTATTACATAAAAACAGATAAATTAATAATTGACAGTACTTTTAAACTGCGCTACCATCTTTTTGAAGGTGGAAGTATTTCAAACGACTTTGATTACAATTTTTCACTCACCAAAACGCAGGCAGACAGTTTATTGGCAAATGAACATATAAAAAAAGTAGAATTAAAAAGTGTGAGCAAAAATAATTTTGATATCTCCTGCTTTCCCTTTTCGCAACACTTTAGTTGGAATAAAGATAATTATGGTAAGCTTTACATTCCTAAAAAAAATGATACTCTTAGTCTAGACTCTGTTTCAATAGATTTATACAAAACAATTATTGAAGAGTTTGAGGGGAACAATTTGCGTATAAGCAATGATAGTATTTTTATTAACGATAGTTATTGCAAAACATATACTTTTAAACAAAATTACTTTTTTGTTATGGGCGATAATCGTGATAATACAAATGATAGCCGAATGTGGGGCTTTTTACCACATTCGTATATTGTAGGGAAAGTAATTGGCACTATAAAACGAGCTAAAAAATGAACATATTACTAAGTACTGCCTATTGGCCCAATTTACATTATTTCTTTTATGTGCTTAACGCAGAATCTATTTTTATAGAAAAACATGAACACTATCAAAAACAAAGTTTTAGAAACAGAACACAAATTTTAAGCGCCAATGGTATTTTAAATCTTTCCATTCCTGTTGTTAATAATAACAAACAAATAATAACCGACATTGAAATTTGTTACAAGGAAAATTGGCAGAAAAATCATTGGAGAGCTATTACAAGTGCTTATAAAAATTCGCCTTATTTTGAATTTTTTGAAGAAGACATCTATCCTTTTTATATTACTCAATTTAAATATTTGTTTGAATATAACTTTTTGCAGTTACAATTAATTTTGAAATTACTTAAGAGGCCTAAATCGATTTACTTTTCTGATTCGTATGAAATTACAACTGAAAAAAAATTAGATTTTCGTAATTTAATTCATCCTAAAATAAATGTTGAAAATGATGAATCCGTTGCTACTGCAATAAACACAAACTACTATCAAACATTTAGTTCAAAATTTAATTTTACTCCCAATTTGTCTATTCTTGATGTATTGTTCAATATGGGGTTGGATACACTTAAAATATTAGAAAATTAAGATTTTCATAACATCATATGTTAAAAGTTTAATAATTGAGATTATTTTTTATAAATTAGCAAATAATTAAAAAAAAAATAAAATGAAAAAAATTACTCTTACATTATTTACGGCTTTAACTTCTCTAGTTTCCTTATCACAGGTTACAACTATTGTTGAAGTGCCAAATCCAAACACATCACCAGGAACAACCGGTTTACGAGCTCCTAATGGAACATTGTCTCATCAAGTAATGAGAGGGCAATACTTTATTTCTCAATCTGATTTAGCTGCTGTTTCTCCAACAATTACGTCTTTTGGAT
Source organism: Bacteroidota bacterium (assembly GCA_033763945.1). Classification (GTDB taxonomy): domain Bacteria; phylum Bacteroidota; class Bacteroidia; order B-17B0; family Aurantibacillaceae; genus Aurantibacillus. The sequence continues at coordinate 129,733 of JANRJN010000019.1, forward strand.
TTTCTTTAGCTAACGGTGTTAACACCGCTGCTTCAGGAACATTGACAGTTTATTTACAGCATACTCCTGCCACCTCTTATACTGCTGGTACTACATGGAGTACAGCTGGTATGACAACAATTTATACAGGTTCGTATAGTATACCAGTTGGTACCACTCCTGTAAATGTAGATTTGCCTTTAGGATCTGCGTTTAATTATACAGGTGGAGCTTTAAACATAGCTTATGAATACACTGCAGGTGTGGTTTCATCTTCTGTTGCAATTTATAATGCTTTTGCAGGAACAGCTCTTGGAGCAACTGGCTCTTCAACTTCAACAGCAATTACTCCAACTTTAAGCGGTACAGGTTTTAGACCAGTTTTTAGATTTGGAACTCCTAATACCATCACAAATGATATTTCTGTAGACTATGTTGATGTTAGTGGTTTTGTGCCTGCTAATACATTTTCAAACCAAAGTATTAAAGCTTTAATTTCTAACAAAAGTAATACCGTTTTAACAAACGTTGCTGTTGGTTATAGCTTAACTGGCTTAAGCACAGGATCAGGCTCTGTAGTTGTTACTTCTATTGCTCCTGGTGCTTCTACACTATTAACTTTAGGATCATACTCTTTCCCGTTAACTGCTAATGGATTAAACAATATCTCTGTTGGTGTTTTACCTGACCAAAACTCGTCAAACAATATTGCAACTGCAACTACTTCTATCAACTGTAATACCTGGGGATCAGGTCCTTCTGTAATTAGTTTCAGCAACTCGGTAGGATTTAATACTGGTTCTGGTATAATATTCAGCAAGTTTAATGTACCTAATACAGCTACTTTAACTGCTGCAAAAGTTGCTATTTCATCTGGTGCATCTAATACAGGAAATACAGTATACGCAGTTCTAGCTAATGCCACTGGTTCTACAATCGCTACTTCAAATACCGTTGTTTTAACTGCGGGTATGAATGGTACGTATCAATCGTTTACGTTTGCTCCACAAACAATCAATAGCGGCATGGATTATCATGTTGGTTTAGCGCAAACTGCAAATACAGTTGGTTATTTTCCAATTGCCTCTTTTTCAACTACAAACTTACCTGCTAACTTATACGCTACAGCTTCTTTAACAAATAATGCAGCTACTGTATTAACAACAAATTTAGGTTTCTTAGGAATTCAAGCTCAATTTGCTGGAAGTTGTACTGTAACAGCAATTGGCGAAAATGCTACTTTAAATAATAATATCGTTGCGTTTCCAAACCCTGCGGTTAATGGTAAAGTTACAATTGCTAATTTAGAAGGTAGCAATACAATTACTGTTTATAATATGTTAGGTTCTGTTATTTCAACACAAACTTCTTCAAACTCTAGTGTTTTGGTTGATTTATCGAATCAAGCTGCTGGTAACTATTTTGTAAAAATTACCGATAGCGATAGCAATTCAAAAACCGTTAAAGTTATCAATCAATAATTTTTAACATCATTTAATTAAAAAAGCCTCGCAAATGCGAGGCTTTTTAGTTTATAAAAATGTATTTTTACAATCTTGTTATTTCTAAAAAATAAATTCATTCTAATTTTAATTGCGCTTGGTATAGTTTTTACCTCTTGCGATAATTTTAATAAATTACTTAAAAGTACAGATTACGAACTTAAGTTAACAAAAGCAAAAGAGTATTTTGATAAAGAAAATTATATAAAATCCTCTCAATTATATGAGGAATTAATTCCTGTAGTAAAAGGTACCGAAAAAGCAGAAGAAGTGTATTATTACTATACTTGGAGCGAATACAATCTTGGCGATTATATTTTAAGTCAGTATCATTTTAAAAATTTCACCCGTCAATTCCCTTTAAGTAAGCATTCTGAAGAATGTTATTTTATGAATGCTTATTGTTATTATTTAACCTCCGCGCCTTATAAGTTAGATCAAACAAGTACAAAAAATGCAATTAAAGAGTTTCAATCGTTTATAGATATCTATAACGAAAGTCCAAGAATAGATAGTTGCAATAAAATAATTGATAAATTGTATAGTAAATTAGAGAAAAAAGACTACGAAATTGTAAAACAATATTACAAACTCGACGATTGGAAAGCAGCTATTGTGGCAACAAAAAACTTCATAAAAGAATATCCATCAAGTAATTATAATGATGAAATGATGTTTATTACCATTGAATCCTATTATTTATTGGCAATTAATAGTATCAATCAAAAAAAGGGCGAGCGACTCGACGGTGCCATCGAAAATTATGTAAAATTTATTGATTTATACCCAAAAAGTTCGTACCTTAGCCGCGCAGAAAATATCTACACGAGTTGTAAACGATTAAAAGAAAAATTAAATTAAGATGGATTTCAAAAAAACAAACGCAGAACAAAGTATTGTAACACGCGATATTCGTAAGTTTGATGGGGTAACTGGAAATATCTACGAGGCTATTTCAATAATGAGTAAGCGCGCTAACCAAATTAGTTCAGAATTAAAAGAGGAACTAACTGGAAAATTGCAAGAATTTAGTAACCATACTGATAATTTAGAGGAGGTTTTTGAAAATCGCGAACAAATTGAAATTTCTAAACATTACGAAAAACTACCAAAACCATCTTTAATTTCTATTCAAGAATTTTTAGAAGACAAAGTATATTTCCGTAATCCTTCTAAAGATACAATTTAAAAGTATAAATTATAATTTAAAAGGCAGTAAATTTAAAACTTACTGCCTTTTTGCTTTAAATGCTTAATCAAAAAAAAATACTTTTAGGAGTAACCGGAGGAATTGCAGCATACAAATGTGCGCATTTGGTTCGTTTACTTATTAAAGAAGGTGCGGAAGTTAAAGTTATTTTAACTAAAGCCGCCACTGAATTTATAACACCACAAACGCTGTCTGTGCTAAGCAAAAATACTGTGGTAACCGATTTTTTTGATTCGAACAATAATTGGAACAATCATGTAAAATTGGCTGAATGGGCGGATGTATTTTTAATTGCTCCGCTTACGGCTAACACATTGGCAAAAATGGCAAACGGGCTGTGTGATTCTGTTTTGTTAGCCACTTATTTGTCCAGCAAAAACAAAACAATAGTTGCTCCCGCTATGGATTTAGAGATGTACCAACATCCAACTACCAAAAAAAATTTACAAACACTAACGTCCTATGGCGATAGTATTATTCCTGCCGAAACCGGAGAATTGGCTAGCGGTTTAATTGGCGAAGGTCGAATGGCCGAACCCGAAACCATTATTTTATTTTTAAAAGATTTTTATTCGAAAAACTTACCACTTTATGGCAAAAATGCCCTGGTAAATGCTGGTCCCACATACGAAGCCATTGATCCGGTGCGTTTTATTGGAAACCGTAGTAGTGGGAAAATGGGAATTGCCATTGCCAACCAATTAAGTGCATTGGGGGCGGATGTCACCTTAGTATTGGGACCAAGCAGCGAAATCGTTAACAACAAAGCAATAAAAGTAATTTCTGTTGAAAGTGCCCAAGATATGTTTGATGCTTGCATTAACACTTATCAAAATAAAGACATTGTAATTTGTAGCGCAGCTGTAGCCGATTACAAACCAAAAAATGCAAGCAATCAAAAAATAAAAAAGAAAGACGACAGTTTGAACCTAGAACTTATAAAAACTCCCGATGTTCTTGCTGAACTTGGCAAATTAAAAACTAAACAATGCCTTATAGGCTTTGCCTTGGAGACGGAAAATTTAATTGAATATGCCAAAAGCAAACTTTTGAATAAAAATTTAGATATTATTATTGCAAATTCTGCTACTGAAAAAAATAATGTATTTGGATCTGATAATAATAAAATTACGATTATTGACAAACACAATAAAATAACTAATTTTGAGTTAAATACTAAAACTAAAATTGCTATTGAAATTGTGAATTATGTTTTAGATTTTATAAAAAAGTAATGCGTTTAAAAAAAATATTATTTCTACTATTCATTGTTTATAATTACAATTTTTTCTCACAAGAGTTGAATTGTCAGGTTAACATCAATACCTCACAAATACAAGGTACAGCCGAAAAACAAATCTTCGATCAATTGCAAAAATCCATTTTTGAATTTATGAATAACACAAAATGGACAAAAGATAATTTTACTTATCAAGAAAAAATTGATTGTTCCATATTAATAATCATCAAATCTAAGATTAGTGAAGATGAATATTCTGCCTCTATTCAAGTGCAAAGCCGAAGACCAGTTTATAAAAGTTCTTATTTTACAGAGGTTTTTAATTACGAGGACGATAATTTCCAATTTAAATTTCAGCAATTCTCTCAATTAGATTTTCAGTTAACCACTTTTCAAAACAATTTAACCTCGGTTTTAGCCTTTTATGCCTACGTTGTTTTGGCCAGCGATTACGATAGTTTTTCACCATTAGGTGGCACACCGTATTGGCAAAACGCTCAGTTAATTGTTAATAATGCGCAAACCGCAGCTGAAAAAGGCTGGCGAAGTAGCGAGAGCAATAAAAACCGATATTGGTTAGTTGAAAACACCTTACAGCCTTTATTTAAAGGTATTCGCGATTGCAACTATCAAATTTGCAGAAACGGTTTAGATATTATGAATGAAAAAGTAGATGAAGGAAGAGCTAATATTTTAAAAGCACTAGATTTATTGAAACCAGTTTATGCAGCTCGTCCAGCATCATTTAATATGCAACTATTTTTTAATGCTAAAGCAAATGAAATGGTAAATATTTTTAAAGGAGGTACTCCTGATGAAAAAATTAAAGCCTATGAAACGCTAACTTTGCTTGATCCTGCTCACACTACAAAATATCTTACAATTACAGAAGGAAAATAAAACTTTTTTAATTCGTACTAAAATTAGCAACAAACTCATCAAATAGGTAACGAGAGTCATGCGGACCAGGACAAGCCTCTGGGTGATATTGCACCGAAAACACTTTTTTATCTTTTAAGCGAATACCTTCAATGGTATTGTCGTTTAAGTTTACGTGAGTTATTTCAATATTTTTATTGTTTTTAATCTCTTCGGCGTTTACCGTAAATCCATGGTTTTGAGATGTTATCTCGCTTTTACCACTTATAATGTTTTTAACGGGATGATTTATTCCCCTGTGTCCTGCATGCATTTTATAAGTGCTTATTCCTTGAGATTGAGCCAAAAGCTGGTGTCCTAAACAAATTCCAAATACAGGTTTTCCGGAATTTACAAGCTCCTTAACCAAACTAATTTCATTTGGCATAGCAGCAGGGTCGCCTGGGCCATTTGTAAGCATAATACCATTTGGTTGAAACGCCAAAACATCACTTAATTTACTCGACATTGGAAATACTTTTAAATAGCAGTCTCTTTCGGCTAACGACCTTAAAATATTTTTCTTAACTCCAAAATCTATTACGGATACCCTATATTTACTGGATTCATTGCCATAAGTAAATGGAGTTGCAGTGGTTACCTTACTTGAAAGTTCAAGACCTTCCATACTTGGCACTTTTTCCAATATTTTTTTCAAAGAATCGATGTCAGTGATTTCTGAAGATATAATACAATTCATTGCACCCTTGTCTCTAATATAACGTACAATAGCTCGGGTATCAACGTCACTAATACTAACAATATTATTTTCTTCAAAATAGGTTTGTAAACTTTTTTGAGCTCGTGCCCGCGAAAAATCTGTATTGAATTTTTTACAAATCATTCCCGAAATTTTAATACTATCACTTTCAATCTCTGAATTTTCAATGCCATAATTACCAATATGAGCATTGGCCATAACCACTATTTGTCCAAAATAAGAAGGATCGGTAAAAATTTCTTGATACCCGGTCATTCCTGTATTAAAACAAATTTCTCCAGTTGTAGTTCCTATTTTTCCAGCTGCTTTACCTTCAAATACTTTTCCGTCCTGCAAAAGCAACACAGCCTTTTGTTTAATATTATATTTTAGATGCATATTTTTTAGATTTTCCTAAAGTACAAAAATGAACAAATAGTTCCATTTTTTGCGGAGGTGTTGATAATTAACGATTTTTGTTAATGTAGCAATATGAAAATAAATTACTTTAAACGATCTTATTTAAACTTCATAAAAAGCTTATTGGGTTAACTAATTTTATTTACACTTAAAAGTTAGTAAGATTAGTGAATTAGCTGTTAAATAATTATTAATTATGAACAATTTTTTGTAAATTAGCGAATTAAAATAAATCTATATATGAATAGAATATTATATTCTTGCTTTTTTGTACTTATTTTTTTATTTCCTAAAAACAATTTAGCTCAATTAACTATAACTACTGCATCCAACCCATGTAGTAACCAAAACATTGTAGCACTTCTTACCGGAACCAACGCTGCTGCCACTTCATATACTTGGATTTCAAGCCCAGCAGCTGCAATAACAGGAACAACCACCTTGGGAACTTCGGCAAACATAAATTACCCAAGTGCCGGTGTTTACACAATTGCAGTTGTAGAATTTATTGCCGGTATTCCAACCTCAACAGCTACTCAAATAATTAATGTAGGTGGTGCAAATTTATCATTAACTTTAAGCGCCTCCTCTGCAACCTCTTGTCCAGGCCAGCCGGTTACACTTACGGGTAGTGGCGCAGTAAACTATACTTGGAGTCCAAGTTCCACATTAAGTTCCGCAAATGGCGCTACCGTTATAGCTACACCCTCGGTAGCCACTACTTATTCTGTAATAGGTGATAATGGTGCGGGTTGTACAGGTACTGCCAACATCACCATAAGTATGGGTAGTGGTGCAGCTGTTAGTGTTATGGCCACATCTACTGCGGTTTGTGCTGGTTTTAATTCAACTTTAACTGCTGTTGGAGCCAGTAATTATACTTGGACCGGTACAGGCTTTGGGGCGCCAATTAATCAACCTTCCGTTTCTGTTGGTCCTGGCGTTTATCAATACACTGCTAGTAGCGGCGCGGGCTGTGTTATTGTAGGCGCAGTTACTATAGGAACTTTAGCTCCGTTAAATATTACTGTTGCACAGAGTAGTGGCACAACTTGTATGGCAAGCAATTACCCACAGTATACTCACCCTGTATTTTTAACACCTTCAGGTGCTAGTACTTATGTGTGGAGCGTATATGTTCCAAGTACTATGTCGGGTTCTTTAGGCCCAATATTTGTAAGACCACCCGTTTCTACGTGCTATACCGTAACGGGTAATACCTCTGTTTGTTCAGGTTCAGCTGTAGTTTGTGTAACCGTTATTCCACAATTTACAATGAGCATTGTGCCGCCACAACCCATTATGTGTTTAGGAGATTCCTTAAAATTGAATGTGGCTACTATTGGTACTTTAGCAGTTTTACCAATATCCAACTACATTTGGTACGACCCACAACCACCAAGTATTGATAATCCCTTTAATCCAACAGTTACTATTTATCCAACATCGACTACCACTTACTCTGTTGAAATATTTGACAGTAGGGCTTGCGTATCTCTACCTCGTTTAGTAACGGTAACAGTTTTACCACAACCTCTAACTGCAGTATCAATACCTACTATTAATGGTTTAGCTACTAATACGGTTTGTTTTGTTGGTAATCAAACGGGACCCGAAATAAATTTAATTTTACAAGCAACTAATCAAAATCCTTTTGTATCTGGTGTAGTACCAACTTTTACTTGGGTTCCGCCTTACACGGGTCCCACGCCAATTCTAACACCAAATCCAACAAATGGATCTGTAAGTGTAATTACCGTAGGAGCATTGCAATTTACCTCTAATCCTTGGATACCTCAAGTTCAAACATATTCGATAATAAGTGGTTATAACGGCATACCAGGTTGTAGGCGGGTAGATACTGTTTCAGTTTTAGCAGTAGATTGTAGATCGGTAACCATAGCATCTGTGCATTTTACTACAGCCACAGCAAACGATACCATGTGTAGTAAAGAATGTGTTACTTTTTTAAATCAATCAGATACATCATCTGGTGGACCCCAAACTTATGAATGGAAGTTTAATGGGGGAACACCTTCTATTTCAACCTTGAAAAATCCAACCATTTGTTATAATTTACCGGGTGTTTTCTGGGTCAGTTTAAAAGTATGTAATCCCTATCCAAAACCGGGTGGCAGTTGTGCCACTATAGCAAAAAATGCCTTAATCAAAGTTGTAGATATTCCTAACACCACTATAAGTCCGATTTATAAAAACAATGCTCTTTTCGGACTTTCACTGGCTGACACAACCATACGGTTTGGACAGTCCGTCACTATGAATGCCTCTGGAGCCAAATGGTATGCTTGGGAACCGGATTATAAAATTTCCTCATTAATAAATCCTACAGTTACCGTTAGTCCTCTAAAAACAGAGCAATACCGTGTAATTGGTTGCAACAGTAAACGTTGCTGCGCAAATGATAGCGTAAACGTCATTGTAATTGAAGATTGTGGTGAAATGTATGTGCCAACTGCTTTTTCGCCGAATGGTGATGGTGCTAATGATGTGCTTTATGTGCGTGGTGTGTGCTTAGAATCTTTAAACTTTATGGTGTTTAACCGTTGGGGAGAAAAAGTGTTTGAAACTACCGAAATTAATAAAGGTTGGGACGGTAAATATAAAGGAGAAGATATGAATACAGGTGTTTTTGTTTACCGACTCGAAGGTAAGACCTACGATGGGAAGGGCTTTAGTAGTAAAGGAAATGTAACACTGATAAGGTAAGGATTATGCATACAAAAAATATAATAAAATCGATTGTAGTTTTAAGCTTTGCAAGTCAGTTTGCAAAAGCACAGGATACTCATTTTTCACTGTATTCTGAAATCGGTAGTGCCATCAATCCGGCTTTATCTGGGGTACAATATGATACAAAGGTAACCGCTAACTTTAGAACCCAATGGGGAAGTGTTTCTAAAAGCTATCAAACTATTGGATTAAGCTATGAGCAAGCAATCGGTCACAAAAAATTAAAAGGACAATATTTCAGTGTAGCATTTAATATTTTTAGAGATCAGGCTGGTGATGCTAAGTTAAGTTTGCTTAATCCTAATTTAGGGATTTGTTACTTAAGAAAAATAAGTAAAACGTTTAAAGCGAGTGCTGGTTTTCAAGGTGGGTTTAATTATAAAACCATTAATACCGATAATTTAAAGTGGGATAAACAGTACGATGGTTTTGCTTATGACCCAAATTTACCAAGCGGAGAAACACCTCCGCGAAGTGCCATAACTAGCTATGATTTAGGTGCTGGTGTTAATTTTAGCTACGCAAAAAACGAAAAATTATTTATAAGTGTAAAAGAAGGTAACAAGTTTAATGTAGGTCTGTCTGCTTACCACTTTGGAGTACCTTTAAACTCTTTTATAATTAACACCGAAAAGTTATATACCCGTACTTGCTTTTATATGAATGGCGACTTTAATATTCCCGGTAGTAAACAATCGGTAATGCCAAGTTTTTTATATATGCGCCAAGGTACCAGTAGCGAATTTATAGTTGGTGCCATGTACAAGTTTATTTTAGTTGACCAATCGTTATTTACCGGCATAAAAAAACCGGCTGCTTTTGCTTTAGGTGGCCAATACCGTTACAAAGACGCTGTGATACCAAGCCTATTGTTTCAATACGATAAATATGCTTTTGGATTATCGTATGATATAAATGTATCGGCCCTAACACCTGCAAGTAAACGATTTGGGGGTATTGAGTTTATGTTGCGTTACAACATGACTCCTGGTTATGGTAAAAACTTAGGTAGAAGCGATACAAAATCTTCTTATTAATATCGGTGCCATCTGTTTACGGAAAATTATTTTTATTACCTGTTCCAATTGCGGACGGAAATGATTCTAACTATATACCTGCGTATAATTTTGAAATTGTAAAACAGCTGACTCACTTTATTGCCGAAGACGCTAAAACAGCTAGGCGTTTTTTAAAATATTTTAATTACCCCAACATTCAAGCGGCTCAAATAACTGAATTGAATGAACACACCAAACCTATTTCAATTAATGAATTAATCCAACCTTTGCTAAAAGGGCAAAATGTTGGATTAATGAGCGATGCAGGGTGCCCTGGTATAGCTGACCCCGGTGCAGAAGTTGTAAAATTGGCACATCAACACAACATAGAGGTAGCTCCTTTGGTTGGTCCCAGCTCTATTGTATTAAGTATTATGGCCAGTGGTTTTACCGGACAAAATTTTGCATTTGTGGGCTACTTGCCTATTGAAAAAGATAAAAAAATAAAACGCCTAAAAGAATTAGAACAACTCGTTTACAAATACCAACAAGCCCAATTTTTTATTGAAACACCCTACCGTAATACTTCCTTTTTTGAGACTTTACTAAGTGTGCTGTCGCCACAAACTTTATTATTTATAGGTGTTGATATAACTTCTCCCAAACAACAATTAATAAGTAAATCAATATCAGATTGGAAAAAAAGTAAATCACCCGAGATTAATAAAATACCAGTTGTGTTTGGAATATACAAGTAATTATAATTTTGTTACTCTTTTTATCACTTTCGTTCCATCTACAATTACCTCAACAAAATAAACTCCTTGGGTTAAGCTGCTCAAATCAATTGCATTCTTTAATTCATTTGTTGTTTGAGTGTAAACTTCTTTACCCGTTATATCCATAATTCTAATGCCAATAGGATTTGAAACGTTTTGATGAAAATCAATATTTAAGTTACCATTGGTAGGGTTTGGATAAAGAAACAAATTAGAAATGTAGGAGTTCTCAGAAATGCCAACAAATAATTGAGAGGTGGTAAAATCATCGATACTAAAAAATAATGGCGTGTTAATACCAAACGATCCTACATCGCTGGAATACATAAAAAATTGAATGCTATCCACTTGCCCTAAATTGGCAGTATTAAACCATTGCCAGCTCTGAACGATGTAATCGTTAGCATTATTTGAAAAACGATAATCCGCTAAATAAAATTCAGAGCTATCTGATTTTAAACTACCGTTTAAATAACCCTTAGCGGTAATTTTAAACCAATCAGGGTCGTTACCCGAAGGTCCACCAAATTTTTTAGCAAACGAATCTCCGTTTTTCATTGATTTGTATGCGTAAGTAGTGTTTGTAATATAAAAACCATCCACCTTATTATAAGGCGATTTAATTTTAATAATTCCAAAGTTTTGACCTGTTACGTAAAAGTTCGAATTATTATATCCCTTAAATGCCCGACAATTGTATAGATTAGAAAAATTACCATTGGTTGAATCTTGTTTATTGGTATACGAAAATCCTCCACTCCAATAACTAAATGGTTTATCCCAACTATATCTAAACAGGGCATTAGTAGTTTGAAAAGGGACACTATTTGTATCTTTATAAAACGAATTTGTACTTAGTGTAAATGTTTCAAAGTTGGCAATGTTTGTTTGAGCATTAACCCAAGATGTAGCCAATGCAAGTGATAAAAATGTAATTGTTTTTTTCATGTTTTATAATTATTGATTATTTGTTGTTTTATTTTGTTTATAGTAAATAGAAATGCCTACTTCAAAATTTCGTAATGGCATTGGTCGGTTTACAAGGACTGTATAATTTGCATTAAAAAGATTATTGCATGCAGCAAAAAAAACAAAATTACTTTGTTGATTAACAGTTAAAGTTGCATTAATTCGTAAAGAAGAATAATGATAAGGGTTTAACCACTGAGTATTATCGCTAGTAGTAAAACGGTAACCAACGTATTGGTAATAATAAGTTAAAATAAAATTATTGTATCCCATTGAAACGTTTGCATTAACAGTATAGCGAGGAGTGTAGATTAATTGGCAATACGTGGTAGTATTATTTTCCTGACTATTTCTCTCAACCGTTGATAATACATAACTTGTTGAAAAATTTGTATTTAATTTAAATTTGTTTTTTTTGTATCCTAACTTCCAACTAGTTTCAGTACCTCTACTCCATACTTGCTGGATGTTAATTGGTCGAGAACTTCCATTATTGCCGGGTACCCATAAAATCCAATTATCAATATTTCTACTAAAGGCTGCGCCTGAAACAGAAACTAGCATTTTATTAAACTGTTTGTTATAAGCTAGCTCTCCTTCAAAAGTATAACCTTTTTCGGGTTTTAAATTTATATTACCACCGGGTTGCCAATACAATTCGTTTAAAGTTGGCATTCTATAAATTCTTGCAACGTTTAACCTTGCCGTAATACCCTTTATTAAAAAATAGGTAGCACTTACATTTCCGGTTAGTGGTTTTGCATTGGTGTTATAGTGTTCAAATCGTGCCAAAGAATAAATTACCAATTTTTTATCAAGGTATTCACCCTTATTCCCAATCACTAAAGAGACTTTATCTAGTTCTTTCGTTCCCTGGTAATTGTCTGTAAATGCTTTGTTTGATGTGAAATTTGTTCCAATATTTAATTGTTGATTGTTAATCCATTTGAAAAAATGCTCATTTTCAATTATAAAGGTTCTGATTTTACTTTTTGAAAAAATGTCAGCAACACTATCTGTATAATTTAGTTTATCATTAAACCAAGCTGCCCGAATAGTTGATGAATATTTTTGTGCGGTATAACTCCAATTGGCTGTTAATCGACCACTTTCATCAAATTGAGACTGTTTGCTAATTGTGCCGCTAATATATGATGGTATTTCGCGATTATTAGAAGTAAACCAAGTACTGATATTTATTTGTTGTTTTGTAGCTATTCTAAATTTCAATTCTTGTAATAAACCATAAAATTTGTAAGAGGCATGTTGTTGCTGTTTTATTGAATTTTCTTTATCCAAAGTATCTTTAAACTCAAAATTATTTTTGGAAGAATTAGTATAAAGTTTGGTTGAGCTAATAAATCGCTTTTTACTGTAATTAAATTGTGTTGATGCGTTAAATAAACCGTAACTACCACTACTTGTGTTAACGGCTGTTGACCAACCTTTATTAGGCGATAGTACATTATTTAAATGAATACTGCCACCTACAGCACCACTACCCCAATTAGCAGAAGAACCACCATACTCTATTTCAACATTATCAAATAAAATACTTGGCAACAGATTTAAATCTATTTGCCCAAGCATAGGGTTTTGAATATTAAAACCATTCCATAAAATAGCAGTTTGACTGGCGTTCCCACCTCTAAAAGCTGTAGTAGCCAATGCTCCGGGACCATATTTTTTAATAAAAACTGTTGAGTTGAAATTTAATACGTCGGCAATCGAATTAAAATTAAATTGTTGTTTGAGAGTTGAGTCCACTACATCTGTTTTTTTTCCTATTTCCGAAATCTTAATTTTTGTTGCAACTATATCTACTTCTCCTAACGCTACAGTGTCTTGAGCAATTAAAGAATTTGAAAAAAACATAGTAATACCAATTATAATAAATAACTGATAAGCATAACACTTATGTAAAAACATTCTCAAACTAATGATATATTTTAGTCGCTCTTTGCTACACCTCCCGATAGCATTAAACTGTGTTGCATTTGGCAGGTCTACTGACTCGTTCTAACTTTGCCGCCTTCCCGTAATTATACAGTGGCTAAGATTGACAAAGTGCTTCTAGAACTTACAGCAGCGGGTACTGTTAACGATTTACACGTTATTCCCTATTATTCTCCAATTACGGAAAACCAATTGCAAGGCAAATATAAATAAAAAATCCCAAAAGATATATTTTGGGATTTTATTAATAGAACTCAATTAAAAATTATTCTATAACCAGCCTTTTAGTTGATGTTGCAGTTCCGGCGCTCGTTTTTATGATGTAGATACCACTTTTTAAATCGGATATTACAATGTTTTTTTGAATTACTGCCTCGTTGCCTAAATTAATAGTTTTTACTAACTGCCCCATTGCATTGTAAATATTAATTAATACCATCTCAGAAGTTGCATTACTCAAATTTAAGTTAAAATAATCTTTAGCTGGATTTGGATACATTAGTAAATTTTGATCTAGTAAACTATTTTCTTTTAATCCAACAATTGTTGATTTGGTATTTGCTCTAATTGTTGCTGAAACTGTTGGCGTTAAAATAGCAATCGAATTGTAATTTACATTAAAAATTGGATATTTTTGAGAGGCATGATAATAATCGTAATTGGTAACTTTTATAGTTATAGGTATGAAAGGGATAACATTATTCGCTGTTGTGTTTTGGGTTGTTTTAACACGTAAAACATTTGTAAACACCTGTCCGCCGGGCAAATTAAGTGTTCCTGTTCCATCTGCATTTACAGTTATACTTCCCGAAAAAGTACCATTAGATGTATAAGTAACTGTGCCACTATATGAGTCGGTATAATTATTAGAATAAGCAAATGGATATTTTAAAACAATTGCTGAATTTGTGAAATTTAAAGACGCCCCAATTAAAGAGCCTCCTAACAATTCGGTTTGAGCCGAAGGTGTTGTAACCGATTTAAAAAAACTGCTATTACTTTGAACAAAAGTGCAACCAGGAAAATTTGTTGCCGAAGAAGCCGATGTTGTTGAAGAATAAACAGTACTTGTTATCGAATTTGCTATAACCGATAAACTCGAAAAATCCCAAAGGGCATTACTTCCTGTTACCGCATTTATTGTTTTTATATTCACCAACCCCGTATCAACCAAATAGGCTTTGTTAGTATCACCAACTGTAGGCTCGAAATTTGTTTGACTTAAAGATAATTGGGCACTGGCAATTTGCGATAAGAAAATTATAGCCACAAGATTAAAGTAAATTTTTTTCATTAAACTGTTTTTATGTTTATTAAGCTAAGATATAAAAAATTGAGATTAATTGAACAAATGAAGTTACTTTTACAAAAAATAATATGATTTGGTTAAAGAATAATCCTCTTTTCGTTTCGGCTTCAATTAATTTATTATTGGTTATTAGCTCCTGTTCAAACACCACAAAAAATGAACAATTGGATGATAATTCAAAAAACAAAACAGTATTTAGTTCAAACATTATAGTACATTCAGATTCGACATACGGCTATGAAATTCTTAAAAACAACACCATTTACATCCGCCAACTAAATATTCCGGCAATATCAGGCAATAAAAATTTTAAAAGCAAGATACAGGCACAAAAAGTTGCCGATTTAGTAGTATCAAAATTAAACTCAAAAATAGTTCCTCCAACCATTTCAATTTCTGAAATTGATAGTTTAAAGATTTTATATTAAAAAAAGTTAGGATTAATTAAAGATATCCAAATTTTTGATGTTAAATAAAGGTTATGTAATAATTATAAAGATTAATTTTTGGCTCTAATTCTATACTTTTGTTACTAAGCTTTGATACGAATTACAAACAAATTTGTAAGTTTACTTTTAAATATACTTTAAATTGAAAGATATAACCGACGCAATAGAAATTTTTGATATTATGGGCAAAACAAATATTTTGCTTGCCTTCTGCGGAAGGTTTGACCATACTATGAATACGTCTCTGCTATTAAACAGTAAAACCGAGTTAAATGAGCTAGGCGAAGCTTTTGGAGTAAACAAAAAAGTTTACAACGTTTTAGTTGAAAGTGTTGAGAACGTTACCCGCTATTCTTCACACGGCAATGAAAATAATATTAAATCAATGCTGTTATTGTGCAAAAGCGAAAACACCTATTCGATTATAACGTGCAATGCTATTCAAAATAAAGACGTGGCACCACTAAAAGAGAGACTTGACAATGTTATTAGCTCAAGCAAAGAAAAACTTAAAAATAATTATCGTGAACAAATTTTGTCTGAAAGAGTTTCAGAAAATGCTGCTGGTTTAGGAATTTTGGATATAGCTATTAAAACTGATAACAAAATAAGTTATCATTTTAAAAACCACTCACCAACCACTTCTCTTTACTTTTTTCAGGCCGAAATAACTTCATAATTAAATACAGAAAAGAATATGAACGAACTCGTAATAAATTCTACCGAAGATTCTCCTGAAGTTGAATTTGATTTAACAAAAAATAATTTCACTATTTCAGGCGAATCGCGTCCTGAAAACGCTGGTACTTTCTATAAACCGATTATTAATGCTATCATTAAACTAGACTTATCATTACATAATAAAATTGATAGAGGTGATACATCAAATTTTGTTTTCGTTTTTAAGTACACCTATTTCAACTCAACTTCTGCCAAGTATATTGCTGATATTTTTAAAAACATAAAAATTCTTGTCGAAAAGGGTCATAATATTGAAATTCAATGGCATTATGATAAAAGAGATGAAGACATGTTGAACTCCGGAACAGAATTTTCTGAAATGTTTGATTTGAAATTTCATTTTTTCGACTATTAATTTTTATTTACAAATGCCTAAGCATTTTTTAAAATAAAAGTGTTCTATATAATTTGAGTTCCATCTGTCCATATCCAGGTTTAAGGCCTTTTAACGAAAATGAATCCATTTTTTTTAAGGGGAGAGAAGAACACATCGACAAAATAATTCATCAACTTCAAGAAAAAAAATATTTAATGGTTACCGGTGCATCCGGTGATGGAAAGTCTTCTCTTATTTATGCAGGATTAATTCCACGTTCAAGAGCCGGCTTTTTTAAAGCGCGATTTAATAATTGGATTATTGCCGACTTAAAGCCTGAACGTTCTCCGTTAACAAATTTAGCCTTAGCAATTACCGAACATTTGAATCTAAAAAATGCTCAAGCCATTGAAAAGGAACTGAGTTATGGCTTTTCTTCATTAATAAAAGTTTATAAGGAATCAAGTTTTTTTTTAGATTATGAATCTGAAAAATACCTGAATGCCGATTTTGATGAAAAACAAAATCTGAAGAATAAAAGTGCCAACTTATTAATCTTAATAGATCAGTTTGAAGAATTATTTACCAATTCTGAAAATTTCAATAAGGGCAAACCTTCTATACAAGCTATTACTTTAATCAACTTAATAATTGAGACTACTAAAATTGCAGCCAAAGAAAACATACCAATATATATTGTCAGCACAATGCGCTCAGATTATGTTGGTGATTGCGCTGTATTTAAGGGACTACCAGAATTAATGGTTTACAGCCAATTTTTTGTTCCACGATTAAAGCGGCAGGAAATTCAACGAGCCATTGTTGAGCCGTCAAAATTATCAGGTAATAAAATTAATAATCGTTTGGTAGAGCGCTTAATTAATGAACTTGGAGATGGGCAAGATCAATTGCCTATATTACAACATGCTCTAAATCGAATTTGGAAAGCACACAATGATGATGGCTTTGCAGAAATGGATTTACTCCATTATGCCAAGGTTGGAGGTATAAGCAGTGATTTATTACCCACAGAGCATAAAGAAATTTTTAGTACTTGGTATAAAAATCAACCTGCCTTCAAGCAGTCAGCCGAATGGAAAAACCAACCTGCAGGCTTAACAAATGTTTTAAACGCCCATGCTCGCGAGCTATTTGAAACATCTGTTAGCAAAAACATTAATGAAGCAACCAACCGTGCAGAGGTGGAAGAATTACTAAAAAAAATATTTACTTGCTTAACAAAAATAAATGATAATCGTGCAGTTAGAAACCGATTAAGTGTTGCAGAAATAAAGAACATTATTGGGAATACTATTTCTACAAAACAAATTGAAAATCTTATTAACATCTACAGAGATTCTGATAATACACTATTAAGGCCTTTTATTACATCTGAGAAAGAAAGCCTGTCATTAAACGACAATGATATTATTGATATTACTCATGAATCTTTAATTCGTAATTGGACAGAATTAACAGAATGGACAAAAAAAGAGCAAGAAAATATTCTCATCATTAACGATTTAACAAAACAGTTAGAACGTTGGGTAAACAGCCATCAATCGAAAGATTTTTTGCTTACAACTGGGTCAGTTAATTTCTTTAATAGTTGGATGGAAACTATTAAGCCAAATCCACATTTGATAGCTAAGTATAATTTAAGCAACCATTCAAAGCAACAGAAACTAGAAGAAGCCACCGAATTTTTGCAAACAACAACTATTTATATTGAAGCAAGTCAATTCAATATTAAACGTCGTCAAAAAATTCTTCGAGTTGTTGCATCAATAATTCTTGTTGTACTTTTAGGATTTACCTATTGGGCCATAACAGAGAGAAATAAAGCAGTTGCACAACAAAAGATAGCAGATAAAAAAACTGCTGAGGCTCTATTATACGGCAAATATGCTGTTGATGCTAAACAGGATGCTGAAAAAACAAGAGATTCAGCGGTAAAATTAAAAGAGGTGGCATTACAAAACGAAAAGGCCGCTTTAATTGCAAAACAACAAGCAGAAAAATCAAAACAAGAGGCAATACAATCAAAACTAAATGCCGAAGCACAAAAAGTAATAGCCCAAAATCAAACAGCTGTAGCAAAAACTGAAAAAAGTAATGCAGAAAAGGAACAACAAAAAGCCGAGCAACAAAAAATCAAAGCTGAACAATCCGAATTAAAGTCTCAAAAACTTAAACTATTATCTATTGCTCAAAACTTAACCCTAAAATCAACTTTATATAAAAAGAACAAACAGTTAATGGGACAATTAGCTGTTCAAGCCTATAACTTTAATAAAGAAAACGGAGGGCTAGCAGAAGATCCAATAATTTATGAAGGATTAAAAAATGCCTATGCTGCCTTAGATAGTAATAAGCACAGTGTAATTGCAAACTCCTCTCTAGAAATTAGAACGATAACAGAAATAAACAACAACTTAATTTCTGCTGATTTAGACGGACAAGTTTTTTCGCAAGATTATACTTCGCTTCCAAAAAGTAAAAAACGTGTTGCCCAATTAAATTATATTAGTCCTATTAATACCTTGTATTTTAATCAACAAACAAATTATTTAATATCGGCTCATGATAATTTTGCAGTATGTATTTGGGATATTAAAAACAGGTTAAATGCAGTAACATCAAAAGAAAATTTTAAAGAGTATCTTGGTCACCGTGGTCTTGTTAGAACAGTAGTATTTAGTGATGATGCCAGCTTAATGGCCACATCGGGAAAAGATAGTTTAATTTTAATACATGACATTAAACAAAAGATAGGTTCACCCCTATTTGCATTTAAAGCCTCTGCGGGTGTTAAGTCTATCTCATTTGTAAATAATGGAAAAGCAATAGTTTCAGCTCAAAATGATGGAAGTATTACGTTTTGGGATTTAGATAATTTAAACAAACCGTTACAACTTTATAAAAGCAATCAATCAAAACCATTGTGTTTGGCAAACTATAAATTAAAAAACGTACTATTGGCTGGCCTTTCGGATGGCACTTTACTGGCAATAAACCTAAATTTAAAAGATGCTTCAAACTCAAAAATTAAAGAATATAAAGTCCATATAACTGCAATAGAAAACATCATCTTTAATTCAAATTATTCAATGGTGGCAACATCTGCCACAGATAAAAGTATTAAATTTTATAATTTTCAGTCCTATTTCCAAAACAACTCCTTAATAGGTAGTTTTACTGAAATTAAAGATCACAATAGCAAGGTAAAAAGTTTATTTTTCACAAAAGAAGATAAGCTTGTTGCAAGTTGCGAAGATAAAACAATTCGTATTTGGGAAACCTCAACTACCATCTTAGCAGAAAAAATATGTAATTTATTAAAAACAAATATGTCAGAAATGGATTGGAAATTAAATGTTGGTGAGGATATTCCTTACCAAAAAACATGTATTGCTTTACCTTAGTATGCCTTTAATTATTAATTTAGTTTAATTATACTTAACAGAATGCGTTTAATATCCTACATATTTTTATTATTTCTGTTGGTCTTTTCCCATAATTTAATTTCTCAAAACGATTGCAAAAATAATTTAAAACAAGCTCAGGATTTATATGATGGCGGAGAGTTTGACAATTGTATACATTACTCAAATTCTGCTTTAGCAAACTGTTTATACTCAAAAAAAGAAAAAGAAGATTTTTATCAATTACTAATTCAATCCTATTTACAAACTGATAATTTGGTCGAGGCAGACACGTATGTTAAAAAATTACTAAATAGTAATCCAAACTATGAGGTGCCTGAAAATAATTTTACCGAAGATTACAGTCGTTTGATAAAAAAATATAGTGTACACCCTTTATTTTCTATTGGCTTAAGAAATACAGTTTTAAGCCCTAGTTTTAAAACCACAAAAGTTTTTTCAGTTCTGCTAGATGATGTAAATTACTCGGCTCCCTATACAACTTCTAAAACCTTACTCATGTATTACGGATGGTTGGAGTATGAATTTACAAAGAATTTATCTGTCAACTTAGAATTCACCGGCCTTAATATTGAATACAATAGAGTTCTTTACAAAAGGGATTGGGACGTGACCTTTAAAGAAAAAATGACTTTTTTTGAAAGCCCCTTTTATTTTAAAAAATATCTTTTTACTACCAAAACCATTTTCCCTTATGCCTCGGTTGGAATGAGCTATCTAAAACTTTTAAAATCATCCGCCGATGTGCAAATTAATTATTCGAATGAATCTTATTTAACTGGCGAAAAAAGTAGTTTTTCCAGATCTATGACAGATATTGATATGCTTTCCTTGCGTAAACAAAATAGCTTTTTATGGTTAATTGGTGGGGGTGTTGGATTCAAATTTAAAAATTTTGGGTTATTTGTTGACGTGCGTTACTATGGAGGAATCAATAATTTAACAAAAACTTCAAATCGCTTTGGCAATTCGTCTTTAATAAACGACTATTTTTACATAGATAACTCAATTAAACTAAATAAATTTGAAGGAGGAATATCTCTTTCGTACACTATTAAAAATTTAGTAAAAAAGAGTAAGTAATTGTTTTGATCTGAAAATAAGAGATGCTATTCCAAATAAAACATAATTTTTTCTGCATCGCAAAAAGTGTTGTTTTAAGTGTCCTATTTTTCACATTCACTTCATGCAAAAAAGTTGTTGTACCCGAAACACCCGGCTCCATAATTGGTTCAGTTAATCTTTGTCCGGGAGAAAGCAATGTCAGTTACTCTATAAATCCAGTAGCCGAGGCAACCTATTATTTATGGACAGTACCTGAAGGTGCAAAAATAGTATCAGGTCAAGGAACTACCTCAATACTTGTAAATTTTGGAAAAAAAATAGGACCTGTTTGTGTAAGAGCTAATAATGATAAGGAAGTTAGCCCCACATCATGTTTAGAAGTGAAACAGGGTGGAATTAGTAATCAATGGTGCCAAGGGTTAAATTTTTTGGGTGGGGGTAGGCAAGAAGGTGTGGCTTTTTCAATAAACAACAAAGGTTATTTCGGCACAGGATTTAATGCGTCTAATTCACTAAAGTTTAACGATTTTTGGGAATATGATCCAATTGAAAATACTTGGTCGCAAAAGGCAAATTTTCCGGGAGTTGAGAGGGCAGACGCTGTAGGATTTGCAATAAACAATAAGGGCTATGTTGGTACAGGCAGAGGAAATAGCAATGGTGTTGGTTATTTAGGTGATTTTTGGGAATATGATCCTAGCGCAAATCAATGGACTAAAAAAGCAGATTATAATACGGCTTGCGCATTTTGCTTTGCCTTTTCAATTGGAAATAAAGGTTACGTTGGGGGTGGCACCTATATTACTACACCTGTTAATTCAAGCTATGAGTTTTATGAATTTGATCCAAATAACGGCAGTTTAGGAACTTGGACAAAAAAAGCTAATCTATTAGTTGCCAGAAGTTATGCTATTGGATTCTCTATTGGGGGCAAAGGTTATTATGGCTTAGGCTCAGATCAGAGCATTTATGAAAATAGATTTATGGAATATGATCCGAACGATGCAAGCAATGGAACAGATATTAATGGAAACCCGCTAGGAAAATGGATTTACAAAACACCTTTACCAAGCAATAAACGTAATGGATCGGTAGCTTTTACCATTAACAACAAAGCCTATGTTGGTTGCGGATCCAATGGTTCATCATATTATATTGATTTATGGGAGTTTGATCCCTCATCAGCAACTACTTGGACGCAAAAAACGTCTTTGCCAGTTGGAGCAAGAAATTATGCCATTGGTTTTGCAATTGGCAACAACGGTTATATTGGGCTTGGTAAAGACAGTATTAATAACTCATTGAATGATTTTTGGATATATGCACAGTAAAACTAAAATAGTAATTATCCCAAAAAGAAAATTGTTTTTTGCATTTTTCCTATTTTTTAGCTCCATTTTAATTAATGCTCAAAACAATGGTGGATTTGAGAATTGGAGCGTGTTATATGGAAATGATGAACCTGATAATTGGCAAACCTTAAATATTTTATCACTGTTTGGTACAAATCCGGTTTCGGCATTTAAAGTAAGTGGCACCGATAAATACTCAGGTAACTATGCTTTAAAAATTGTTTCGAATTATTTTCCAACTAAAGTTATTGGTCAACTTCCTGATACTTTTGGATATGCCCTTAATGGAAAGATAATTATTTCCCCACCTTCTTTTATAAGTGGTGTTCCTTACACTTCTAGGCCTGAAAAAATTTCTTTTTATGCTAAATATATTCCGGTTGGTTTAGATACGGGATTGATTGGTGTTGTTTTGCATAGAAATACGCCAACAGGAAGAGATACCATTGCATACAATCGAAATAAAATATTACCAAATGGCAGCTATACTCATTATGAAATTAATATTAATTACCGTTCAAATGCAATTCCAGATTCAGCGGATATATATTTTAAACCCAGCAATACTGATTCTTTAGCGAGAAGGGTTGGCAGTGCCCTATTTATTGATGACGTGGCATTTGTTGACTTTGTTGGCATTTCCGAAAACGAAAACTATTCCTCTAAAATTAAAGTATATCCTAACCCTGCATCCGACCAATTGTCAATTTCAATTGATATAAAAGAAGCTGAAAAAATTGAAATAACGGATGCTTTAGGCAGAAATATTTCCTCCATAAAAGTGCAAAACTTCGAAGCAAAATTAAATGTAGTCAATTATAAAAATGGTAACTACTATTATAAAATAATCGATAAAAAGAATAAACCTATAACTTATGGAAAGTTTGTTGTACAGAAATAATTTATTTCGTAATTTGATGAAAATAAAAAGTTTATGAAAAAAACAAAATTTGCCATTATACTATTTCTGCTTAGTAACATCGTCTGCTTTCCCCAAAACAATGGTGGTTTCGAAAATTGGAACACTATAAACGGTTATGAAGAACCAGTTGGTTGGCAAACCTTTAATATTTTATCTCTTTTCGGCAATCCAATCTGCGCTACTAAAGTTAGTGGAGTTGATAAATATGCCGGTAATTACGCCCTAAAAATAACTTCTAAATATATGCCAATGAAGGTAATTTCCGCTTTATCCGACACCGTTGGCTTTGCCTTTAATGGTAAGATTACCATTTCACCGCCATCCTACGATATTGGCTCACCCTATACAAACCGTCCTGAAAAACTTACGTTTTACGCAAAGTATATTCCTGTTGGATTAGATACTGGTTATGCTGGATTAATTTTATACCGCAATCTTCCAACTGGTAGAGATACCATTGGGTATGGAACGTTATCGGTAAAACCAAACCTTTCTTATACCTTATACGAAATTCCAATTATTTATAATTCGAATAGTATTCCAGATTCAGCAAATATTTATTTTCAAGCAAGTAACAGATCCAATGGAAGAAGAGTTGGTAGTTCTCTTTATTTAGATGAAGTTAAATTCGTTGATTTTGTGGGGATAGAAGAATATACTGCCAATGCTTCAAAGGTGAAAGTCTTCCCAAACCCGGCATCCGAAACACTTACAATAAATACTGAAATTGAAGAAGCAACAAAAGTTGAGATAACCGATATAATGGGAAAATCCATTAATTTATATACTTTACAAAACCATGAAACAAAAATAAATCTAGGTAACTATAAAAATGGAAACTACTACTTTAAAATTCTAGATAAAAAAAACAAACCCCTCGCTTACGGAAAGTTTAGCGTAAATAAATAATTAAAATACATAAAATGAACTTTTTTAAAAAAATATCCTTTCTCGTAATTACCCTCACGTTTAATTTTACGTTTTCTCAAGATAACGGAGGCTTCGAAAACTGGACAACATCAGGTTCTTACCAAGAACCGGATAATTGGCAAACATTTAACCTATTGTCAACTATTGGAAATCCTGTTTCTGCATTTCAAGCAAGTGGTTTAGATAAGTATTCCGGTAATTACGCCTTAAAAATTAAAACCATCCATATTACTAATAAATTGGGTATCAATCTTCCTGATACCATTGGAATAGTTTTTAATGGAAAAGTGATTGTATCACCTCCATCTTATAAAATAGGTTCACCTTACACAACCCGTTCCGAAAAATTAACCTTTTATTCAAAATACACCCCCGTTGGTCCAGACACCGGGTTGGTAGTTGTGTCTTTATCCAGACAAACTGCTTCTGGAAGGGATACTATTGCTACCGGACAAATTGATGTTGTTCCAAATGGCTCATTTTCTTTCTATGAAATTTTACTAAACTATAGATCAAATGCTACTCCAGATACAGCTGCCATTATTTTTGGATCCAGCAAAAAAACAAGTACCTCACGTGTGGGCAGTACAATTTTTATTGATGATGTTTTATTTACTGGAGTTGCACCAATTGGCATTAAAGAAAATGAAAATAAGTATCAATCACTAATTAAAGTATATCCTATTCCGGCTAGTGATAACATTACTATTAACACTCCATTTGATGAAGCTACAAAAATTGAAATAGTTAACTCTTTAGGGCAACCAATAGGAAACTATAAAATATCAAACTACATTACTTTAATAAACACAAATCCATTTAACAATGGCGTTTATTTTTATAATGTTTACGACAAAAAAAATAAATTACTAGTATCCGGAAAAATAAATATTATAAAATAAACAATTTTACATTTTATAAATGGATACTATCGCCTCTACTAAAATATTTTTAAGCACCACTAACATTGACAAAGATGAGGAAGAGAAAAGGTTACAACTAACTCTTGAACGCGCTGGCTTTTTATTTTCAAATGATTTTTCAACTGATTTAATAAATTCTGAAAGTTATTTTACAAAAATTAATGACCAAATAAAAAACTCAGCTTGCTCTGTACATTACATCGGACAACAAGACTTTAATTACATAAACAATATTGCTATTGATGAGTATCACTTTGAAAAAGTCAGTCAAAAAATTAAGGAAGACGAAGCCTTTAAAGTGTTTATTTGGATGCCTAATGATTTTAGCTATTCAAAATTAAATGATGCCAAAATAAAGTTTATCACTAAAATTCAGAATCATTTATCCGCTAATATGACTTTGTCGCGTGTTCCGTCTGCCATTCAATTTATTGAAGATATAAGAATTGTTTTAGAAGAACACAGCACTCAAAAATTTGATACAGTTCCAACGGACGTATTTTTAATTTATAACGAAACTGATGATGCAGAAGTATCAAAAATTGAAGGGATGCTTACTAGCATATTAAAATTTACCAAATTAAAAATCGTTCAAGATTCTGATATTGATTATGAAGAATTTGCCTCACAACAAATGAATGTAAGTAAACTCTCGGTTATATTTTACAAAAATGCCACCGATTGGGCATTACCTTTTGTACAACAAATATGGAAAAAAGTAGGTGGTGCTACCTCAAAATCGCAAATATTATTTATTGGAGATGAAAGTGTAAAAAGCGACAATGCAAATTTTAAAGCACCAAAAGTTATATCTACAGCGGTACCTTCTCAATTAATTCCTTTGGAAATTAAAGTTCAATTTGACAAAATAAATGAGCACATGTAATTATGGAAAACTATAGCCAAGAACAGTTATTACTTGAAAAAGAAAAATTAAATGTTTTAAAACTTGAATTCGAAGAAAAAAACAAACAGATGTGGGCCATGTCTGAGGCTGTATACAAAGAGAAAAAGAAAATAGAAGAACAACTTCATGAAATCCTATCCCAAAAATCTATTCTCGAAACCCAAAAAAACGAAAATGAAACGAATGTAAAGTTGCTTTGGGAGCAAAGTGCTGCCATACACAAAGAAAAAGAGCGTATTGAAACACTAAAAAAAGAAGTGGAGCAACGTCACCAAGAAGTACTTGACAGTGTGCATTACGCCAAAAGAATTCAATTAGCCATTTTACCAACTGAAGAAATGGTAAAAACACTTTTACCCGATTCATTTATTTTTTTTAAACCAAAAAACATTGTGAGTGGCGATTTTTATTGGGTAAAACAACTTAGCGACGGTAAAATTTTATTTGCTGCCGTAGATTGTACAGGTCATGGCGTTCCAGGTGCATTTATGAGTATTTTAGGTTACAACCTCTTAGAACAAACGTTAAAAGACCTAACTAATTACAATCCTGCAACAATTTTAACCGAATTATGCAACGCTATTATAAAATCCCTTAAACAAACTCAAGAATTTGAATCAGTAAAAGACGGCATGGATATTGCCTTGTGTTTACTAGATTTAAAAAAATTAAAAATAGAATTTGCCGGTGCACACAATCCATTATACATAATTAGGAATGGAGAGTTAATGGAATTTAAAGCCGACAATAGAGCTATTGGGTTTTCTTATTTCAAAAAAACATCTTTTCAAAATCATGAGGTTGATATAAAAAAAGGAGACTGTTTGTACATCTTCTCTGACGGATTTGTGGATCAAAAAGGTGGGCCAAATAAAACCAAATTTTTCTATACGCCTTTTAAACAATTATTAATCGACATTCATCAAAACCCAATGGAAGAGCAACGTCAGCTTTTAGACGATAAATTTATGGATTGGAAAAAAGAATTGAGCCAGATAGATGATGTACTTATTTTTGGCGTTAAAGTGTAAAGTAACATGAGTAAAATACCATTTAAAACCATCGACTGGGATTCAATAACCAAAGAAGAACACAAAGGTGAAAGTGGTGTTTCGTTTTGGCAAACACTTCAATACTCTGGATTACGTGTTCGAATTGTTGAGTATTCAGAAAATTATTTGGCAGATCATTGGTGTCAAAAAGGACACATTGTTCATTGCCTTGAAGGGGAATTAACCAGTGAACTTGAAACGGGCGAAAAATTTTCGTTAAGTAAAGGCATGACCTACATTGTTTCTGATAATTTAAGTTCACATCGCTCAATATCAAAAAATGGCGTTAAACTATTAATTGTTGATGGAGACTTTATGAAATAAGTGAAAACGATTATTTTAAATTAATTAGTTCATTAGTTTTCAAAATTAAATCCATAAACAAAATTTTAGGATTAGCATTGCGCTCAATATAATAATAATTGTTATTAAACTCTTCCACTAATCTTTCATAATTTTTTTGGTTCACAAAAGGTGCAAATTTTTCTAAAAATTGTTTTTCGTGCCCACTAAGCCTTATTAAGTCTTTACTCCCGTAGTTAAACATCAAACTATCTCTAAACACTTCTAATCCGTATTGAAAAAACTGTTTTTGTTTTTCTCTACCAATACTTGCATTTTCGTCAATCCATTGCAAAGCTTTATTACAATCAAATTTTAAAGCAAGACGCATAAAACTCTGAAAATTGGCAAGAAACGACACGCTGTCTTCGTTATGAGTTAAGAGGTGTAATGCTTCCGAATAATTACCATTCGCAAGTATAGCCGTTTGATTGGCAACATCTGCATTTACATTAAAGTTGCGAATTAAGGCTTCTGCAATTTCTGCTTCGTTAACATCATAAAATGGTATGTTTTGAACGCGAGAAATAATTGTGGCGAGCAATTGTTCGGCGTTATTTGTTACCAAAATAAATATGGTTTGTTCCGGTGGTTCTTCTAATATTTTTAAAAGTTTGTTAGCTGCCTCCACGTTCATTTTTTCGGGTTGCCAGATCAACATTAATTTGTAGGAGCCTTCGTAACTTGTATAACTTAATTTTTTTAGAATATCTGTAGCTTCTTCCACCGGAATTATCGGCTGTTTATTTTCGGCATTTAATTCGTTTGTCCAGTCGTTTAAAGTAAGGTATGGGTTTTGCAAAAAAATCTCTCTGAATTCTTTAACAACATCATCTGTCTTTTTTACGTCTTTGCTTTTTGCAATAGGCACTACCAAATGCATATCCGGGTGAATAAGTTTAGTTACTTTATTGCATGAATTACAAGAACCACAGGCACCTTGTTCTGTTTTATTGGTGCAATATAAATGTTGAGCAAAAGCAAAAGCCATAGGCAGATTACCACTCCCCTCTTTGCCGTTACATAATAAGGCATGAGGTACTCGGTTTTCATTTACCATTTTAACCAAACGTAGTTTGGCTTCGGTTTGACCAATTATTTGATTGTAAAGCATTGTGATAAAGATAGAAAAACTATAAAAAAAACTGTTTTTTTATATTAACATAATCTAAAAGATTACTATTCGATGTCCCAAACGCTAGGGCGTTTTTTGGTGTAAAAGGGTTTAAAATAATTTTTATGTTCTAACATAAACGCCATTATAAAATAAATGATAACCGGGCTACCAAATGTGAAAAAAGAAAGGTAAATAAAATACATACGCACTTTGGTTGTATTAATTCCTAATTTTTTACCCCACCATTCGCATACGCCAAAAGCTTTATGCTCAAACCAACTTATAATATTCCTAATCACAATCAAATATAGTAATTTTTTTGAACACAGAGAAACAGAAAGGATGTTAGAATATCTAATTTTTAAACACAGAGCAAAAAAAGAAAAAGAGGTTACAGAGTTTCTAAAAAATAGTTTTCAAAAAATGCCTCAGTGTCCTCAAAAACTCCCTCAATCTGTCTTAAATATTACCTGGATTTTAGAATATCCATTCCTATACCACATTTTAAACATTGTTTTTTAGTACAATAATTATCGTACAAATTAATAAGCCCTTGACTATCGGCGGCATTTTGTAGTTGCTGCTTTTTTGCTAAAAATAATTTTGTTTTTTGATTCTTTTCAAAACTACATTGGTTTAATAATTCAATTGCTAAATCACTATAATTGGGTATTGCTAACTTTTTTGAATAAAAGAAAAAGAAAGGCGCAATACTGTTTATTATAATATTTTCTTTTGACAATTCGCCAAACGAAATATCTTTTTCAATTTCAGTTCCATCTAACTGATAATGATTTTTAAAATAATGCGTTGGTGTTACATTTAAACAAGATTTTATATCATTTAACGTTAAATAATTTTGTGGACTTAATATAAACGCATTTTGTTGATGAATGAGCAAGGCAAATTGAACCAAACGAAGAGTTGGAAAATTTGCGGGCCGCATTTTATTAAATTTAAAAACAGATTTATTTAAAGGAATTAAATTGTATTTTGTTTTAAAATAATCAAACTCGTTTTGTAATTGGTGAATGTATTTATCTTCAAACTGCCCGTCTAAAAAACCGGAACAACCTAAAAGCAATGCTTCTAATGCCATTAAATTATCGGCTTGTTTTAATAAAATAGTAAGTGGTAGTTGTTTGGATAAAAGTTCGAAAGGCAAAGCATTAACTTTAAAACCAAAATTAGAAAGCAATAGTGTATAAAATGTTTGTGAATAATCGCCGTTAAATTGCTGAAATAAATTTTCGATACGATTTACTTTCATCTCCAAACGCTCAATTGCCATACGTTGCAGCCAACTACAAAACTGTATACTATTTACAAATTGTATTTGATTGAAACACGCTAAATCCGTTTTACTACTAATTAACTGAGCATAATTTAAAATTATTTTTTGATCTATTAAATTTTTCAACTCAACAACTTCTACATTATTATCTGCATTTTGCGATATTTCGACATCGTGTTCGTAAACAACATGTAAAATTAGAGTATCATAAACCGTATTATTTTGATGTTTGTGTTTTAACCAATCGCTGGTTTTTAAATGCAACTCAATGTTTCCAACCAAAACAATACCATCCATTTTAATTTGTGCGTTAAAAAAATCTGGACCTGAATCCTTATTTAGCTCTCCGTATTTTATAATTGTAATTGCCTTTCCTGAAATACTGATAAGCGGCAATGGTTTAAGTAATTTATATTGCCAAATAAATTGCAATAAGTCTTCGCCAAAACTAAGCATAGCCTTTTAACTTATAAATAATAAATCCTATCCATTCGTGAATTAAAAAATTTAGTGAAAACAAGGCATCTACATTTGGTATAAGTAAATGGTCGAAGGTGAAACGACGTTTTCCACTCACTCTATTTGTTATGTAAGGTGTAATATTTTTATAACCAGCTTTTTTAAAAACTGCTATACTTCGAGGCATATGATAACCAGAAGTAACCAATAAATAACTCCCGTTCATTTGTAAACTATCCATAATCTTTTTTGTAAAAACTGCATTTTCATAAGTGTTTTTGCTCTTTGATTCAATAATTAAGGCACTATCTGGAAAATTAATGCTAAGTAAATATTTCTTCACATATATCGCTTCATAACTATCTTTAAACTCTATACTTCCTGAGCCACCTGTAAAAATTATTTTATCGATGCGTTTTTTATAATACAGCGGTAAAACCTGAAATAATCTATCGCCACTATAATTAAAATTAATCTTTTTTAAACGTAAATCTATTCCTCCAATGCCTCCTAAAACAATAGCACCATCGTAATGAGTATTCATTAAATCATAATCGGGTGTCGTGGGTTCATAAGCGCGAAAACACTCATCTACAATAAATGAATTACTACATAGATACAAAACAACAATAGCAACTATTCTTAGTTTTTTAGCCCGTCTTTCTACTTTTGTCTTAAATGAGTACAGTAACAAAATAAATACCCAAACCAATGGGGAAAATAAAAAGCCTAATAGTTTGGACAGATAAAAAAACATAGGCTTAAAAATAATGAATAAACCGTTACCATAAATGAAATACTAAATTTTTCGTTTTCTCTTATAGTTACAGTATTTCCTTATAAATACTTTCACACATCCTATTAAAAGGAATTAAAAATACAATCGCCTTCTAATCATTCGGATTAAAGTACTGGGAACTAAGCCAATTATAATTAATAATAAATTGTAATTATTTTCACTCCGAAACTAGTTTAACCAAACGCTTTGTTTGGTATTAGTTGCTGAATCCTTTATTTTTAAATTCAAATAAAATGAAATAGTATTTGCAAAATCAAAAGCTTCCTCTCTACTTTTTGTTTCATGTACAATAATTCTTCGATTTGAATTGTAAACCAAACTTATCTGATAATATGAATTTGGATTATCAATTGCGGAATCGATTGAACATGTTTCGCATTTAGCATAAAAACTCTTAAATACAAGCACGTAACTAATTTTTGGTAATGGTTTGTAACTGCCCCATTTAAAAATACCAAAAATACCCTCTTGTAATTTATACATTTTACTCTCTATATCAATAATAGTCGTAAACTGTCTAAGCCAATTACTAAGTGCTCTTCTTTGTCCAATTATAATTGCAGAAGCCATTTGTTAGGTTATAATTTCGTCTCTTTTAATAAAGTTGTTTTATCAATTTCTCCGTTATGGCTCCAAATTAGTTTTCCACCATTATATAACTCTAAAACTGGTAATGATTCAATTCCCTTTTCTTTTAATAAACCTTTATTCTCATCGGCATCAATCTTCACAAGACTTAATTTTTCTTTCTTCAAAAAAGCGATAGAATCCAGCATAGGTGCCATTTTAATACAAGGTTTACACCATTTTGCATTATAATCCACTAAAACAAACTTATGGTTTATAATTAATTTATTAAAGTCTCTTAAACTCATTCCTTGAGTAACTTCATTAACTTCAGCGTTTTCCAATGGTTTATTGGCAGCATTCCATTTCATAATTCCCCCTTGCAAATTATATACTTCCATAAAGCCATTTTCACCCATAACTTCGGCTGCCGAAGAACTTCTGCCACCAGACAAACAATACACTAAAACCGGTTTATGTTTATCTAGTTTAGCAATTTCCGTTTCGAAATCATCAGCATTTATATTAAAATTTACTGCACCTTTTAAGTGCCCTTCACTAAATTCTTCAGGAGTTCTAACATCAATCAATTGAGGGTTTTCCAAAAGTTTACTTTCAAAATCATCAACTGAAATGGTAGTATTAATAGCTCTTGCAGCACTATCATTGCTATTATTTCCACTACCATTGCATGAAATAAAAATTGAAACTAAAGAAATTGAAAGGATATAAAATAAATATTTCATGTTTAAACGATTTTTATTTCTGGATTAAATATTTGTTTTGATTTAACTGAATTTGAAATAAGGCCATTAACCTCAGACTTGTTTAGAACTCTTTCCGACTTTTCTTTATCACGTTCATTTGACAAGGCAACCCCCGGAGGTAAACTTATTTCACTTATCATGTATTTTCCTTCAACTATCTCCAATTTCCCAACGGCTTTAGAATTAAAACTCACAATCTGCTTCCCAATCAACTCTGAATTCGTAGAAATGTTCTGTAACCCCAGTTTAACTATTTAATTCTAACATTTGTTTCAAATGTTCGGCAGGTACAACGCCAGATTGCCGCCATTTTACCTCACCTTTTTTAAATATCAGTAAAGTAGGCACTCCCCTGACACTGTATGCATTTGCCGCCTCAGGATTTTTATCTACATCTACCTTGATAATTGTAGTTTTATCTCCCATCATTTTTTTTAATTGGTCCAGAATTGGTACCATCATTTTACAGGGCCCACACCACTCTGCCGAAAAATCAACAAGTACTGGTTTATCCGAATTTATTATTTCTGAAAAAGTCATATTCGTTTTATTGATGTTGAAAATTATTTTGATTTATTTCTTGATACTTTATTCCTTTCTTTGAATACTTCTTGTCGTACCTTACAAAAAAATTCAGCCACATGGTTCTACCCCATCTTAACACAATAGGATAAAATCCAATAATAGCAGTAATAATAAGAGTTAACAATAACGCGGTATCCATATGAATCCAAATGGCGTCTAGTAGATATAGTGTAATAAAAATGCCCGACGAAAACGCGTACGAAACATATAATGCACCGTAAAAAAAGCCAGGTTCTTTTTCATATTTTAAGTGACATTCAGAACATGATTCGTTCATTTTAATGCCATTTTTAAAACTGTAAGGATTGTTGTTTTCAAACACTTTTCCTTGATGACAACGTGGACACTTATTTGCCACTGTCGAATATATTTTTTCGGGAATAATCATAATAATTACTATTTTATTTCTTTATAACTAATCTCTTTTATTGTCGCGGGATTAGCATTCGTTTCTTTTGTATTTTGGTTCACATTGCATCCTGAAGCGCCGCAACATCCATAATTAAAGAGTGCTTGAAATAATAAAATCCCTCCTAAACTTGCAAAAAGCATTTCTGAATTTATTACTGACTGAATAATAACTAAAGTTGCTAAGCCAAGCCTTACAAAACGCATGAGCGTCCAACCACTCATTAACCTGTATTTTAACCTACTTACCATTTTATTTTTTCATATATCTATTTACACTTAACCACGAACCTCCATTATGAACATTTGAAAATCCTTGACCTTTTAAAAAAGATTTCGCTGAACTACTTCTCATACCCGATGCACAACAAGTGATTATTGGTTGTTCCTTATTTTTAATTTTATTTAAATGGTGAGATAATTGATCGAGCGGCACGTTAATTGATCCTTTTATATGTCCACCAGCATATTCGCCTTTTGTCCTAACGTCAATAATTAATGCGCCGTTAGCAATTAGCTCACCAATATTAACTTTTGGTCCTATTCCTAAAATATTTTTTAATGTTTGTATCATATTTTATTTTTTTTTAGTTTAACAATAACAATTTACGTTTAGCCACGAACCGGCATTTTCACATTCAATTCCGTTCTGCTTTAAAAATAATGTTGCCTGACCGCTTCTTCCGCCTGAAGCACAGCATAAAATGATATATCTCATACTCTTAAATTCTGTTAATCTTTTTGGAATTTCTTGCAACGGAATATTAATACTGCCTACTACATGCCCTCCCATAAATTCTGCAGGTGTTCTAACATCTACAATTGTAGCCTTACCATTTTTAATTAATTCTTCTATATTTTTCATTTTTTATTCTTTTATTTTTTGTTCTTTATTTGCATTATTTTTTTTAAACATGCTAAATAATAACCCTCCCAATAAAGATCCGTAAAGTGAACTGTTAATTGGGCTCGATGTAATTGCACAAGTTCCTGAAGCACATCCTATAAAATACCAATAAGACCAACCCAAAATTAAGCCGACTACCCCGCCAATTAATTCTAATTTATATTTAACAATTAATTTTTTCATTTATAGTACAAATTTCGGAAATGAATTACGTCTTATTTGGAACATTTGTTGGATAAAGGGTATTTTCTTAAATAAGTTATGCATAACCAGTTGTAAAATGTATTGATGACTCCTTTTTACGAATAGAAAAACTAAAAAAGAAGTAAAGTGAACAAAAACTAATGATACTAGTTAAATAAAAATACCAAAAATCACTACACCTATTATTACTAAAGTAACACAGTAATATAATTAGTAATGCTATTATTGCTATCCATCTTCCTTTTAATACCTCATAATTTTAAAATTTATTCAATGTTACAAGACTTTTGCTTTAGAATTAATAACAAAAGTTGATAGCATATATGATAATTGTCAATTTAGCTCAGAATAAAACACTCTATACCGTCAAAATCTCTATATTGTTGCGCCCTAACCGCACTAATTTTTTTTGCTCCATGGTACGTAATAATCTACTAATAGCTTCGCGATGCGCATTTAGCTCATCGGCAATTTCTTGATGAGTTATATCTAAAATTCTTGAGTTTAGGGCTTTTGATCGTTCTTCAAGATAATGTAACAATTGTTTATCCATATTACTAAATGCAATAAGATCGATTACTTGCATCAACTCGGCAAATCGGTTATTATAATTATTACTTATATATGCTTTCCATTCAGGGTATCTTTGCCATTCCTCGGTAAGATTTACCGGAATCTGAAGAATTTTTGTATCGTCTTCCGCAATGGCTTTAATCATACTCTTTTTCCCTGCTTGACAACAAGTAAGAGACATAGCACATGTTTGACCTGGATATAAATGATATAAAAAGACTTCCAATCCATCAGAATCTTGTCTAATTATACGTATGCTTCCGCTTATAACAATGGGAACAAAAATAATTTCATCACCAGGTTTAGTTAAAATTTCTCCTTTTTTAACCGTTTTTAAACGTGTATTCCTTTCTATTTCTGCATTTAAATCAAGATTACTGAACAGTGACTGACTCTTTATCATGGTTAACATAAAAATTTACCTTAAAAATACTGAAATAAATTAGAGCTTCATTTCTATGTTAAAAATCATTCAATTTTTAAAAAAAAGAAAGTGTCCTTAAATTAATTTAATTTCTTGAAACTTATAAAAAACAAAATATTTTGAAAGAGGACAAGTTAACTAAGTCATGGATCCTAAATCGAAAAATGAACAATGTATAGGGGAAATTATAACTATCTTTTTCTTGCTTTGGGTCATTTCCTGAAATATGAAAGTATTGATAATGTTTAAAAAAGGAACAAAAAGTATTAACTTTAAATAAGTTTGAATTAATAGCAATGAAACATCTGCGGTTGTTACTAATGTGCGCCAGATGAATATTCCTTAAAGAGGTTTTATTCGAACTCAATAAATATTTGAATTGACAGAAGTTTAATTTTATGGGTTGACAGCTATATTCATTATGTTAAACAAGAGGTACTTATTATTACCAAAGAAAACAAAGAGAATGGATTAGTAACAGATTAACTAGGGTTGAATTTCATTTGGATAAT
Source organism: Bacteroidota bacterium (assembly GCA_033763945.1). Taxonomy (GTDB): domain Bacteria; phylum Bacteroidota; class Bacteroidia; order B-17B0; family Aurantibacillaceae; genus Aurantibacillus. Next base: position 165,525 of record JANRJN010000019.1, read on the forward strand.
GTTAACATTGGATTTAAGACATTGAAAGAAAGCGGCAAATACTAAATAACTGATTATGTTGCACAACTACTTTATAATATAGGTGCGAATAACCCCATTTTATTTTTTATATATTTATACTTTTTAAATGAGTCAATTATTTTTGTTTACCAATTTTTTTCCGCATAAAAAAGCAGAACCTTTTTTGACCAATGAATTTGAGTTTACAACAAACTATTACAACACAATTACCATTTTATCGTTGTATGGCAAAAAAGAAGATAGTATCATTACTGAAAATTCTCAAATTACAGTTTTAAAATCTGTTTTTGAAGACCCTGCAAATAAAAAACAAATTTTTGTAAGCGGTATTTTTAATTTTTCTTCATTCGGATTTCATTTAAAAGAATTTTTCAAAAAGAAACTATTTCTTCATCCAAAAAAAGCCTATTGGTTTTTTGTAAGTTTTTGTATTACACGTTCTGTCTTAAATTCAAATGGCTTTAAAGACATACTTTCAAAGATAAATACCTCAGACAGCTCAACTTTATATTTTTATTGGGGTGATAATCTAACATGGATTATTCCATATTTAAGAAAAAAAATAAATAATAAAAATGTAGAAATTATTACTCGATTGCACGGTTCTGATTTATATGAATCTGTAAAAAATGACTATGCACCATTGCGTGAAATTATTTTTAAGACAACAGATAAGATAGTAACTGTTTCAGAAAATGGAGAAAAATATCTTAAAACAAAATATCCTGATTTTAAAAATAAAATTTCTGTAGCTCGTCTTGGTGTATTTACTAATGGTTTAAATCCTTATGTAAAAAAGGATAATTGTACGATAGTGAGTGTTTCAAATATTATTCCATTAAAGCGTATACATCTAATTTTCGAATTATTACAAAGCTGCCATTCTAAGATTCACTGGCATCATTTTGGTGATGGCATTTTAATGAATGAACTAAAACATTTGACTGCACAAAAACGTAACGGTTTAACTGTTGAGTTACATGGTTTTGTAAACAACAAACAACTTATTAATTTTTATAAATCTCAGTCAGTTGATTTATTTATAAACGTAAGCACAACCGAAGGTGTTCCCGTTTCAATTATGGAAGCGTTATCATTTGGAATACCAGTTTTTGCAACAAATGTGGGCGGTACTTCAGAATTAGTAAATGATGGTGTTGGAAAAATATTAGACTCAAACTTTAACAATGAACATGTAAGCAAACAAATTGATACATTTTTGTCCTTAAGTGATTCCGAAATAAAAACATACAGAGAAAATGCCCATCGTCAATTCATTTTATTGGCAAATGCTGAAACAAATTATAATAAATTTTACAACTTTATAAAAAACAACAAAACCAGTTAGGACTTTATTTTAAACTCAACATCTATAGTGTTTTTAATAGCTTGATCGCCTAAATTGCTAAAAAAACTCTTTGAGTTATATTTTACATTAAACTTTGTTCTATCAAATGATATTTTACCTGAGAATACAGATTGATTATTTTCGTATGAATAATTCATTGGAACACTTATTTCTTGGGAAATACCCTTGATAGTTAAAATACCTTTAGCTTCTAATGATTTCTTTTTTAGGTGTATTGGATCGCGTAATACAAATTCAGCTATTGGATACTTGTTACAATCAAAAAAATCTTCTCCCTTCAAATGATCTACTAAGTTTTTCTTATCACTTGTAATTGAATTCATATCAAAAACAAGTTCGGCGTTCTTTAGCGTATCACTAATTATATTGTAAATAGCGGTTTTAAGCTTCAAATCTCCTGACAAAGAATAATCACCAATTTCTCCGTACCCTGTCCATTTAACAGTACTATTAGCAATCGAAAATTTCAAATAACCTTCTTTAATCTTTACATCCTTCAACATTAATCCTTCTGTTTCTATTGGGGCAATACCTTTAAATAAATTACCGTTTAAGTCCTTGGCTATATAATACCACATGGCGTCACCTGCAAACAGGCTATCACTCATTCTCCAGCTTTCCGGATCACAGTATGTAACTCCACTTTTTAATTGTCCATTAACAGTTCCATAATGTTCATCAAAATCCTTTGTAGAATATGTAACCCTTAAATACCATCCATTAACCGTGTACAAAAAACTTCCATACTCTATAATTTGTAAATCTTTATTTGCAACTATGGTAGTATTGTGTTTCCAAACATATTTACTATTCTCCAACTCAGCGTAACAGGGATTTGGGAAATGCCCTGCAACTATTCCAAAAGGAATATTTCTCAATTTTCTTGGAAGGAGTCTACCTGGTTCATTTACCAGAGTATCAGTATTTTTCTGATTATCATTTAATTTTAAACTTCCTTTATCACTGCTATTTGAACAAAAGCAAAATATGAAACCAGAAATTAATAATACAATTTTTTTCATGCCAATTTTTGAGTACGTTGCACTCTTTATTTTTTGTTTCCTTTATAAATCAAATAATTATAAATTGTAGAATAAAGCTCGGCATCATCTATTTTAATAGAATTTAATCTCGAAATTAAAAATTCTTGATCCCTTGAAATATTTTTAGAGTAACCCAAAAAAGAAGGGACTTGGGTTTGTATGGTATAACGAATAAATATTATTTCAGGGTTTAAAGAGTCCGCCTTTATAGCACTTTCCAACAATTTTTTTCCTGAGTTAAATGCACTTAATCTAGAAATTGGATTTAACTTATATTTTGCGGATGTCATTTCTGCAACGGCAACATATGCCGATTTTACAGGTAAAGAAACTTCTGAAGTTGAAGTCGCAATTTTCTTTATTTCATAAATTGCTTTTTCCGAATTTTCAAGCAAAACAAACTCTTTTCTTAGTTTTTTTAAATCGTTTGGAACATAAAAAAGGAAAGGGACTGTAAAAATCAAAAAAAATTTCATTACAGCATGTTTAAACTATTTCTTAAATAACTACCGGCAAATAAAACAGCTTTTTGAGTGTTGGGAATACGAATTCGTTCTTCCAAAATTTTATGAGCTTCTACTTTTTTAATTTTTGTAAATAGAGACCGGTAATAAATGTAAGCTACATAAACCCCTAATCTTGATTTTTTTGGTAACAACTTTATACCTGCCAGACCCTTATCAAAGTCGGCTTCAATATCTTCTTCAATTAACTGCTTTGTGGAATTATTCAATTCGCTCATCTCAATATTTGGAAAATAAATACGTCCCATTCCAACATAATCTGCATTTAAATCCCTTAAGAAATTTATTTTTTGGAACGCGGAACCTAACGACATAGCATAGGGTTTTAATTTAATGTAAAGCTCGTTATCCCCTTCAGTAAAAACTTTTAAGCACATTAATCCAACTACTTCGGCACTACCTAAAATATATTCTTTATAGGCATCAGTTGAATACGACTTTTTTCCTAAATCCATTTCCATACTTTTTAAAAAAGTATCTATCAACTCCATTTCAATACCGTATCTATTTACAACCTCCTGAAAGCTGTTTAAAATAGGGTTTAAGCTTATTTTACGTTCAATACTTAAATGAGTATCTCTTTTAAATTCTTGTAGTAAAGTTTCTTTATCAAATTCATGAAAAGAATCAACAATTTCATCAGCAAACCTTACAAATCCATAAATACCATAAATTGGATTATGAAAATCTCTGTTTAGAAATTTAATTCCTAAACTAAACGAGGTACTATAACGACGCGTAACCATTTTACTGGCCTTATTGCTTACTATGTCAAATAATTCTTTCATTGCTTTTACTGGATTATTTTTAAATAACAATTAACTTTTAAAATAGTTTAAAACTTGCTCAGACACTAATTTTCCTGAAATTAATGAAGGTGGTACACCAGGTCCGGGCACTGTTAATTGCCCTGTGTAAAATAAATTTTTTACCTTTTTACTTTTAATACTTGGCTTTAAATGAGCCGTTTGCATCAAAGTATTGGCCAATCCATACGCATTTCCCTTAAATGCATTGTAATCGGTAATAAAGTTACTTGGCGCATAGCTTTTAAAATGAACGATATTTGCCTGAACATCAAAATTTGTTTTTGCTTTAAGTCGCTCACATACCACTTTAAAGTAAGAAGTCCAGATCTCTTCAGAGTCTTTTAAATTTGGCGCAATTGGTATTAAAATAAAAAGGTTCTCGTGATGATGCGGTGCGACACTCTTATCTGTTTTGCTCGGGCAACACACATAAAATAGTGGTTTTTGAGGCCATTTAGGATCGGTATAAATTTCTTTAGAATGAACCCCGAAATCCTCGTCAAAAAATAAATTATGATGTAATAAATTTGGAATAATTCCTTTCACTCCAACGTAATAAATTAAACAACTCGGTGCCATTTTTCTAGAATCCCAATACTTTTCATCATATTTACGATACTCGGAATCTAAAAGTTTTTGTTCGGTAAAATGATAATCTGCTGAAGAAATTAAAGCATTGAAACTATTATAATTTTTAGAGGCGGTTATTGTTTTGGCTAGATTATTTTCAATATTTATTTTTTGAATATCAACACCCATTTCAAATTTCACACCTAATTCCAGCGCCAATTTATGCATGCCTTCGGCTATTTTCATCATACCACCCATTGGATACCATGTTCCTAAAGCCAAATCGGCATAATTCATTAAGCTATATAATGCTGGTGTATCTTGAGGTAAAGCGCCTAAAAACAATACAGGAAATTCTAATAATTGAATTAATTTTTCATTTTTAAAAAGTTTTCTAACGTGCGAACTCATACTTTTAAAAACATCCAATTTAAATACCCCAGAAATTAATTTAACATCCATTAATTCCGATAAATTAATCCCTGGTTTATAAACCAAATCATGTATTCCCACTTTGTACTTATATTCTGCTTCCTGCAAGAATTGCTTTAAATTAAAACTACTGCCCGGCTCGTATTTTTCAAACAATTGATACAGCTCATCGATAGTTGCAGGAACATCAAAAAAATCATCTTTAAAATAAACCCTATAACTTGGTGCCAAACGAATTAAATCGTAATAATCAGACACTTTCTTCCCAAAGTCGGAGAAAAATTTCTCAAAAACATCAGGCATCCAATACCAACTGGGTCCCATATCAAATGTAAAACCATCTTCTGAATAACATCTGGCTCTACCACCAAGTTTATGATGTTTCTCATAAACAGTTACTTCATAGCCTGCTTTTGCTAAATAGCAAGAAGCTGATAAACCACTAAATCCGGCACCAATTATGGCAATTTTTTTATTCAACATTTTTTGTATAATACAAGATAAACAAAATTTGTTTAATATTGTTTAACAGCTATTATTAACATTAAACAAACAGCAAATATTATTGGATCGGGGGTTGGCGGATTAGCTACTGCAATTCGTTTGGCAAAAAGAGGTTACAAGGTTACTATTTTTGAAAAAAACGATTATCCTGGCGGTAAACTCTGTGAACTAAAATTGGGGGCGTATAGATTCGACAAAGGGCCATCTTTATTTACCATGCCTCAATTGGTTGATGAATTAACACATCTTGTAAATGTTAAAAACGGGTTTTCATATCACCGCCTAGAAAATATTACTAATTATTTTTACGAAGATGGTACGCGTTTAAGTGCTAAAAAGTCTATAGATAATCTTGCCAAAGAGTTACACAACAAATTAGGAGAAGATGAAGCTTCCATTAAAAAGCATTTAACCCGAAGCGCATATTATTATAAGATAACGGCAGACGTTTTTTTAAACCAATCGATTAGTCAATTAAAAAATTTTATTAATAAAAAAACGTTAAATGGAATTTTAAATGCGCCTCGTTTGGCCTTAAATAAAACCATGCACCAACAAAACAGTAATACTTTTAAAAATCCAAAAACCGTACAATTATTTAATCGATATGCCACTTATAATGGCTCTAGTCCTTATAAAGCCCCGGCATTATTAAACATTATACCCCACTTAGAATTTGAAATGGGAGCTTTTTTACCAGAAAAAGGGATGTATCAAATTACCGAACATTTGGTAGGATTATCCAAAATATCTGGTGTTGAAATTTTATACAATCAAAACGTTGAACAAATAGTTATAGAGAATAACAGAGCCATTGGGCTTATTAGTAATAGTAAAACCTACAAAAGTGACATAACTATTAGCGATGTGGATATAAATTTTCTTTACAAAAAACTTTTACCCGAGCAATTTAAACCTCATAAAAAATTAAAACAAGAAAAGTCAAGTAGTGCTTTTGTCTTTTATTGGGGAATTAAAAAGGAATTTAAAGAATTAGACATACACAACATATTATTTTCTGACAACTACAAAGAAGAATTTAAGTTTTTGTTTGAAAAAGAAATTCCATTCAACGACCCAACTATTTACATAAATATTACATCTAAACTTTGCAAACAAGATGCGCCGCCTGGCTGTGAAAATTGGTTTGTTATGGTAAATGTACCACATAACAGAACTCAGCAAAAAATAAACTACGGAACTGAATTACGAAAAAATGTAATTGATAAGATAAATCGTATTTTGGAAACGGATATTGAAAAGTACATTGAACAAGAAACTATCTTAGATCCTTATGGTATTGAATTGCAAACAGCCTCGTTTGGGGGTTCATTATATGGCAACTCGAGTAATAATAAATTTTCTGCCTTTTTAAGACATGCGAATTTTAGCGGTAAATTAAATAACTTATATTTTGTTGGTGGAAGTGTTCATCCAGGAGGTGGAATACCTTTATGTTTACTAAGTGCGAAAATAACTGATAAAATAATTTCTAATAACAAACCATAGTATGCAAAAAGTAAAAATGGGTTTTTACTACTTTTTAATTTTGGTTTATCTATCAGGCGTTATTGGTATGTGCATTCGCCCTTCCTTTTTTTTACCCTTTACACCTTATACCTTACTTTATACAGTATTTGTTTTTTTAATTTTTCAACCCATACAAAATTCTAAATACATCATCAGCTTTTTACTCATTGCAGTAATTGGATATGCAAGTGAAGTCATTGGTGTAAAAACAGGTTTAGTTTTTGGCAATTATCATTATGGAAATAATTTGGGATACAAATTATTAGACGTTCCTCTCATAATTTCGTTAAATTGGGCTTTACTTGTTAACCTGAGTGTTTTAGTAAGCTCCAGAATTGTTTCAACTCCCTTTTTTATTGCCCTTTTTACGGCAATTATTGCGACTAGTTTAGATTTTTTAATCGAACAAGTTGCTCCTCATTTAAATTTTTGGTATTTTAATACTGGTTTTGCACAACTACATAATTATTTGGGTTGGTTTGCCATTTGTTTTATAACAGCTTATATTTTTAATAAAGAATTGATAAAAGGGAATAAAAAAATAGGCACAACAATATTGGTACTTCAAGTGTTGTTTTTTGGGGTATTAATTTTAATGAAGGTATAATATGGAAATAGCAAAAAATATAAGTATTGTTTTAATTACATTTATTTTAACCGAATTCTCAGCTTGGGCCAATCATAAATTTATTATGCACGGTTTAATGTGGTATTTTCATGCCGATCACCATAAAAAAGATCATAAAAGTTGGTTTGAACGCAACGATATTTTCTTTTTAATGTATGCCATCCCTAGTTGGTTGTGCATTATGTTTGGCATGATGAATGGATATGCCTGGTACACATGGGTTGGATTTGGTATTGCTTTGTATGGTTTAGCTTATTTCTTTGTTCACGACATCATCATTCATCAACGTTTTAAAATTTTAACTAAATCTACTAACCTTTATATTTTAGCACTTCGCAGAGCGCATAAAATGCACCACAAGCATATAGGGAAAGAAGATGGCGAAAGTTTTGGGATGCTATTTATTCACCCAAAATATTTTACCGAAGCTAAAAAATTAAAATTGGCTCAACCTTCTAAATAGTGCTAATGCAAACCACATACGATTATATTATTGCAGGTAACGGTTGTGCAGGTTTATCGTTGGCTTTGCAACTAAAAAATTCGTCATTAAAATTTTCTAAAGTTTTATTAATTGATAAAGATTTAAAAAACAAAAATGATAGAACCTGGTGCTTTTGGACCAAAGAAAAAAATAATTGGTTTGATGATTTAGTTTTTAGAAAATGGAACAACTTCCATTTTAAAAGTAATTCGTTTGAAAAAGCCTTTGATATTAGCCCTTATCAATACATGATGATTAAGGGTATTGATTTTTATGACTATTGCATTGCCGAATTAAAAAAAGATAGCCGTTTTGAATTTGTAACTGAAGAAATAAAGTCAATCACTTCTGAAAATAATACAGGGATTTTAAAAACAGAAACAACAAGCTATCAATCGCCTTACATTTTTAACAGTGCCATCCGAACTCAAAAAATAAAATCAAATCACATTAATTACGTGCAGCATTTTAAAGGCTGGGTAATTACCACTCCAAATGAGGTTTTTGATACAGAGCATCCCACCTTTATGGATTTTAGAGTGGATCAACATAACGATTGTCGCTTTTTTTATGTCATTCCATTTTCTAAAACATCTGCTTTAATAGAATACACAGGCTTTTCAGAAAATAGTTTATCGCCGCAACAATACGACACTGAAATTATAAACTACATAAAAAACTACCTGAACATTGAGTATTACAAAATTGAAGAAAGCGAATACGGAGAAATACCAATGGCTGAATCAGAATTCATCAATCCTTTTGGGGCAAATGTTATAAATATTGGTACCGCCGGAGGCTTTAGTAAACCCAGTACCGGTTACACATTTTACTTTATTCAAAAAAATGTAAACTATTTAATCTCGCAATTAGAAAAAGGAATTAAATTAAGCTCCAATACACCGCGCGAATTGCGCTTTTACAACTACGATAAAGTATTTTTAGAAGTAATGAATTCTAAAAAAATAGCAAGTAGAGATGTATTTACACAGTTATTTAGAAATAATTCAATCGAAACGTTATTAGCATTTTTAAATGAGGAGACTAATTATTGGGAAGATTTGGTAATTATGAACTCCGTACCCAAACAGTATTTTATTCCTGCCTTTTTTAAAAAGAACATGGGCTATTAAATATATGACATTTAACTTGTAATTACAGCCCCCGCAGGCCATGTTTGTAAACCTGCGGAATTACATTTAAAATTTACTCGTTTACTTTTCTTCCTTGATAAGGGCCGAAGGAGCTGGCTTGTGCATGGTGTAACAAAAGAAATCAAGACTTAAAATAAATTCTCCTTCCAACTTTTTCTTAATAAGGGCAATACGAAAGTATTGAGCCAGCGTGTGCGGTAAGCAAAGGGCACTGATGCGCATTCTCGCCTTTCTTTTTTCTTAAATAAAAAAGAAACAAAAAATCAAGGCGCAACTATTTGCCACGCACTCTTAATTTTTGTTGAAATTCGGACGAAGTAAAAAATTCCGCCTCACATTTTTTTGGTAGCAGAATTTTAGAGGACAAGCCGCTTCACTGAATTTCTACCAAAAAATTAATTCACATCTTACACACGCTAAACGTTGCGCCATTGCCAACGCACTATCTTCATCAAATCACTCCCTACCTTACCAGCACCACAAATTGCCTATAATTTTTTTGTTCGTCATTTGTGTTAACACTTTCAACTACATAAAAATAAGTACCTGCTGGTAAAGGTTGATTTTTGTATGTACCGTTCCACGTAACCCTGAGCGGAGTCGAAGGGTTAGGATTGGTTTCGGTGCGCTCAGCCACCAAGCTACCCCACCTATTAAATACTTTTAAGGTAGCACTTTTTGTATTTGGTAATTGTATTATTATCTCGTCGTTAATACCGTCTCCATTTGCGCTTATTAATTGAGGGAGTATTAATTCATAGGTTAATACGGTTTGTTTATTACAAGTATCCTGCAAACTAATATAAATACTATCTTTTTTTGTAAAGGGGCAATTCAATAAATCATCTGTAAGACTGGTAAGTATTACAAAATAATAGCTATAATTTTGTATCAATGCGGTTGCTGTTGTTGAGTTGGTATTAATAAATAAATTAAAGGGTTGCCAATTATACATTACACCACTTGCTGTTGGAGTATTTATTACTGAAAATTTTAAGGTATCGTTTAGACATCTAACAGTATTAGTAAGATTTATTTTTGGTGTTAAAGTATATGTTGGTTTAGCATTTACATTTATTGTTGCAGTTAAACTATATGGACAAAAAGCATCTGTTGGCGGATTATAAGCCGTAACAGTAAATTGTATGTTTTGTTGAAATGTGGCTATAACGGTTTGCGTATTATTAATTGTAAATAAGTTTTGTGGTTGCCAATTATAAGTATAATTACTTATTGTTGGCGTTTGAATTGATAATTGCACTGTGCTATTAGAGCAAACAAGGCTTGGTGAGGCTTGGGCTGTAATGCTTACCGTACCTGTGTATTTTGGTTTTAGTTGTACCTGTATGGTATCGGTTTTTATTAGCCCACATACATTTTGGCTAACTACATACGTTTGTGTGGTAGCTGGTTTTACCCAGATACCGCCACCTGTGGCAATTTGTGTGTTGTTATTAAACCAAATACACTCCAAACCAACCTCTGGTGGGCGGCCAATAAACACACTATCCCCAGTACATAAAACCGTATCTCGCCCTGCATAGGCAGGTAAGTCGGCTTCTATAACGCTTACGTCATCAATATAATAATCAGCAACAAAACGTTGCACGCCATTTGTTTGTATTGGCATTGTACTAAAACTTGTGTTGGCTGTACTTTTAAAATTCCCTAAAGTTAAATAGCTCTCAGTGCCATTAGCTGTAAATGTACCTTGTACTTTTGTCCAATTTAAAGTGTCAGTTAAATATATGCCAATTGGGCTTTTTACCTGCGGCGTCAAAGTACTAGTTCCATAAAAAGTTGTTTTTATACTACCATCATCAAAATAAGCACCATATTCAGTAATAGCATATTTGCTTTCGTTCAATAAACTTAGATAATACGTTACACAATAGCTTTTATTTTGTTTTAAATTTTGTTTTAATTCGTTCTGAATATATTCTCTGTTTAACTGAGATGTCGTAGGATAGTAATTAGTGTAAAAACAATAATTATTTCCTGTTTTGGGAATTTGGAACGAACCATAACCCGAGTAAGGAACTTTTAAATAAAACCATGTAGCACAAGTTGAGCAAATTTCAGGCCCACCACCACCACCAGCTCTCAAAGTATCCCAATAAAGTGGTGGATATTGAAAGTTAAGATTATCTCTACAAGAATCTAAAATTTCAAAACTAGGGTTTTGTACATAATTTACTTGGGCTATGTTATTAAAAGAAATAAATAAAAAGCCAAAAGCCAAAAGCATAGTAGCTTTTGGCTTTTTAAGGCTTATTCTAAATTTATTATTTACTAATAATAAGTCTATGTATATCAACACTTCCATCTTGTAAAATTACTTTTACTAAATATGCACCATTAATTAAACTGTAGTTACAATTAACAATACCATTTATAACTTGCCTTTGTTCTTTAATAAATTGTTTACCAGTATTATCAAATATACAAATTTGCACGTTAGTTTGTAAATCTTTATTTGTTAATTCAATACTAAATTCTCCAATATTAGGATTAGGATATAATTTAGATTTTAAAATAACATTTACGGCATTTTCTTTATTGTTTAAACTGTTAGTATTATTTATTATTCTGCTATTGTTATTAGTATTACAAGCATCGGTAAATTTATAATACCCCTCATAAATGCTGTTATATAAGGCACGGGCTTGGAATACTACACCGCCATCTTTATAAGGGCAAGCGTTAGCCAAATTTATTAGAGTAGTGCTATCTGCCGTTGTAAAGCTACTATCTTTTGTATGTAAATAAATTTGATAGTAGTTTTTATAATTTGTTTCAATAGCAGTACTTGGCGCAAAGGCAGTAATTTTGCTTTGCGCTGTGGTTAGGCTATCGTTCATCAACGTAGTTTCAATACTGCACAAACCTTTCATACAATTGCTTTGGCTTGTTGTATAAAAGTTTGCTAAGATAGTTGAGCTGTCTTTTAAAGTTGGCTCTGCTAAAATAGCACGGTATGCCATAGTTTTGTTTATAAAACGAGTTTCGTTACTATCCACAGTATAAGGCACAATATTTGTTACCAGTGCTTCTAAAGTAGAGCGCGCACCATTCGGGTTATTACCGCCGCCGCCAATTCGGCAACTTGGGGCAACAGGTACGGTAACATTTAATAAGGTACTTAAAGAAGTTCCGTTATGAAAATAATCTTCAAAACCAACAATTCCAGTCGTTGTACTGGTATTTATTGGGTCTAATTGAGGGTTACTAAAATCAACATACAACTTACCATTTTGCGCACTACTAAAACCTGTAGTTAAAGTTTTAAAATTACCGGGCGTAAGCCATCCACCAAACCATACATTATTGGTTGGGCGATTTGGCGCGCCTAACACATTTACACTTGTGGTAGCACTTGTTAGTACGGCATTGTTATCAAGCACCAACCCGTAAGTTTCGTTTTTTAAGTAATTATCTTCAAAAGCATCTACCGTTTGTCCGTTGTTAAACTCAATACCCCTGTTGGTGGCTTCAGTTGTATTGCAACGCACACTTAATAACGAGTTTAAACCTGTGCTTATACTTTTTAAACCTGGCGAATACGAACCAACAGCCCCGGTAATGTTGTTTTGGTGTATTTGAACCGATTTGTTTAATTGCACAGCATTAATACCTATTTGAGTTGGTAGTGCTACAAAAGTATTTGGTTCGTTCTGTAAAATAATTTTATTAAAGTTTATAGTAACGGGGCTAAAGCTAATGTTTTTGGCATCAATAGCATTGTGTACAAAGGCTAGTGTATTGCTATTGGCACTGGTATAAACGGCATTGCCCGGAATAAATGCTGTAGATGCTGTTGAAAAAGGGTCGGCAATGCTAATGCCAATGTTTACGAACTCGTTGCCCGTTGCTGTTGTTTTATGGTTTCTAATTATGTTTTTTTCGGCACTAATATAACCAACCAAACGCCCCACACCACTTTGGTTGTTTAGGTCATAAAAGCCATTATCCAAACTAATTAAAATGGCATTTTTTATATTATAAATTTTATTATTTTCAACAGAAATGTTAATATAACGATTGGTTTTAATATTAAAGCCCCTGTTGCCATAATTATTACTTTGTAATAAGGTGCCATAAGTATTAAAAGCACTATGCGCTTCGCAGTATTTTATATTGGTGCTTAAATAGCCCGTAATATCGGCACAGGCTGTTTTTTCGTAAAAACTATTATTTAGGTTGGTGTTAGTAGTTGGCGCAATAATATTGGCTTGAAAATTACCAGCCATATCTGCTATGCTTGGTGCGCTGGCAACAATAGCTTTTCCGCCTGATGCTATACCACCTCTGCCAAATCTTTGCCCTGTTTGAAACACAGAGTTTACAACTGTAAAATTACTACTATTTGCTGTAATATCTTCGCGTAAATTATCAAAGCAATTAAATAATGTATTAGAGGTTGTGTTGCCTATGAAAATGCCTCTAAAAATTGTTGAAGTTCCTGTTGTTACGCCAACATTATTTAGCACTATACCGTTTGATGGGTACAAACCCGCCAAAGGGATTTTCATGCCAACAGGCGGGTAAAGAACATTATCAACATAAGGTGCGCCCATTGGAGGTGGGTTACCGCTTCCACTGTTTTTAACCAACTGTGTTCTATCCCACGTTAAGGCAGAAAATGCAATATCACGACTTGTAAACAAGCAATTTTCTATAGTAAAAGGGTAAACTGTTTGGTTACTTCTATAACCATTAATTCTAATACCAATATTATTTTTGTTAAAGGTTACATATTTAGCAGTTAAAATATTTGTAGGATTAGGTGGGTTAAAGTAATTTATTATATCTACTGCAACTTGAGCATCTTCAATAAGTGTTGTTTTTTGTAAACGGTTTCCGCCAGGTACAATATTTAAAACGCCTCCGGGTTCTACAACTATTCCTTTCCACATATCGCCACAAGCATAAAAGTGGCTGCCAATTATATTTAAAGTACCGGTAGAAGTTACCACCCATTTTACATTAGGAAAAACACGTACTTCACAATTAGAAAATGTAACAACGCCACCATATTGAACATCATTAGTAATATTATACGGTGCATAAAAAGGGCTTATAACCGGATTATAATTTGGTAAAATATAAGGGAATGTAATATTAACGGCTGGGGTAAGGCATGCGCAATCAACAGGCGTAATTAAAATAGTGTTTGTTTTTGTTGTGCAATTGTTGGTAGATGTACCAATTACAGTATAAATAGTAGCTACGCTGGGCATAACTGTTATTGAATTAGCAACAAGTGCGGGAGGGCTCCAAGTGTAGGTAAAGCCACTTGGCGATGCTGTGAGAATGGCACTTACCGTGCTACATACAAAATTGGTAGTTGTATTAATATTAATATCAAAAGGCTCTTCAACAAATACGGTAATTGTATTAGAAGTAGGACAACTGCCTGGGTTACTATTACCTGAAATTGTATAGGTAGTAGTAATGGTTGGGGTAACATTAAAGCCGGTACTAAACACATTTCCGGGTTGGATATAATACAACCCAATTCCGCCTGAAGGATTTATAAAAGAGGTGCCCCCCACACAGATTATTGTTGGTGAAGCGGTTATTGTTAAAGGACTAATTGTATAAACTACAACGGTTAATGTATTTGAAACAGTACAGCCAAAAACATCATTAATTAAGGTGTAAGTAGTGGTTGTAGTTGGAGTAGTAACAAACGATTGTGTATTAACATTATTAGGTAACCAAGTATAAGTGCCAATGCTTCCTTCGGCAGTTAAGGAAATTGTGTTATTAGAGCAAACAGATAAAGAACTTGCCGCAATAGTGACACTTGGACTACCAACAGTTATAGTTGCAGATTGGGTATAAACACAACCGATATTATTGGTGTATGTACCAGTTATCACAAAATTACCAGAACTTGGCGGCGTAAATATATAATTAGGGCTAGAGAACGATACGCCCGGCCCACTAAAAACAGTGCTAGGTTGATTACTTAAAGTAGTTAAATTAGGGATAACCGAGCTAGGACATATTGTTGCATTATTCAAGGCAAGCCCAGTAGAAAATGGAGTTATCTCAAAATCATCAAATAGAACATAAGATACATATGTAGAGAATGCACCACCCAAAGCATTACTAACATTTATTGAGTTTTGATTAGCATCCAGACCTACAAAAAAAAGTTTCCCATTTTGGCTATTACTTGGATTGTAAGTAATGGTATATGTATACTTCTTCCATTGGTTAAATGATGGGGCTAGTGTTAGAGTTTTTACAATATCTATATTGGAAGTAGGATAATATATTGATCCAACAGGTGGAATATTAGAACTGTAAGTAGCCAATGTAACAACCATTGGTACATTTAAGGAATTAGATAAACTTGTATAAAGATTTTGGTCTTTCCAACTCCCGCTATACTCGTAAGCCCAAAAACTTAAATTATAGTTTTGACCTGGCACTAATGGAGTACTTAATACATTATATATACTTTCGTGAATATAAGGAGAGCTTGTTTGAACAATACCTGCAAGACCCATAATAGAATTATTTGGAGATCCACTGTACGAATCAAATATTGGCGAAGAAGAATAAGTGCTTGTGCCTAAGTTTGCATATGGCTTACCTGCACAACCACCTCTTACAAAAAGATCAGGTGTTACACTACTGTTATAAATATTCCAACAATTTGCTGCAACATTGGTGGGGGTAATTTCGCCACACCCAACATTAGCTTCAAAATTTCCATTCTGTACCATGTTACAAGGATTAACCGGGTTACACGAACTTGGTATAATGTAACCTGAAATATATGTTATATTTCCTTGATTACTTGAAGCGTCAATTGGAATATAGCGTAATAATACCGGACCAAAAAATCCGGGAGAAGCGCTAAATGTTATTATGTTACCGCTTACGGAAACAGTGCCTGTATTATAAACAGTTTCTACACAAATAGCGTTTGTGGCAATAATGGCATCGTTTGCTAAAATACCGCCAACAATACTAAAGGTTAAAGTGTTACTTGTTGTGGTATAGGTATATGCCCCCGAAACTAATCCATCATTAATCCCGTATATCTTAGGGCGTGAGCAAGCCCCTGTGGAATATGTTTTAGGTGCGTTTACCGCGGTTGATGTAAATGTATTAGAAACATTGTAGCCAAGGTCGCAAAGCACTAACCGCTCTTCGGGTTGCAGAAACCTCTTGGTTGTCCCATTATATGTAGCATTACTCATTGTAAAATATTGGTCGTTATTCGATAGATTATATGCAGTAGGATAACACATATCCTCAAAGTGACTTAAAGTACTACCCGATTCGTAGCAAGACGGGCTATAAACAGGAATATTAACCGAGCCAACATACTTACTTGCAGCTCCGCAATTACTATAGTTTGGCGGTGTTGAAGAAGAGCAATTTCCTCCCAAATATAATGTGCTACTTGAAAAAGAAAGCCCATAAGCACTCGAACAACCTGAAGTACTGGTTACCAAAGGTGTATTAGTCGCATCTTTTAAAAACTTATCATAACTGGAATAGTAGTTATTATTTGCGCCAAATTTAGAAACTCCACTTCCTGAAATTAACGACGCAAAACCCAAGGCATGTGTGATTTCGTGCAATGCAACCGTATACAAATCAAAGTTAGTAGCTGGGCATACTATACCCATGTTATCGTTCCAGTTTACTAATGAAGTATTATTAAAATTAAAAGCCATAAAGCCGTGATAAAGTGATGAAGAACCTGTATTTAATAAATTTAATGGAGAAGCTACACCATAGTATGCATCTTGTTCGCTGGTTATTGTTTTATAAATTTGGTTCTCAACAACTCCTGGGTTCGGACTAGAGGGATTTAATGGCGCCACGTAATATGAACTAGCAATACCTAACACGGCAGATGTACTTGTTCCTGGGGCATAAAAACTTATATCATCAACTAAAATATTTACATAAACACTTGGCGTTGGGACATAAAATGAATTATTAATAAAACCAGAAAGATCTTTTAATACCTGACAAATAACTGCTCGACGATCTGCGTGAGTGGTATTTGAGAATATTTCCATACCAGAATTATTTGCAAAAAATACTTTAAAGTAACCCGCAGTACACGAAATACTTGGGGATACAACCTTAGTATTTACCCCTCCGCCCGTATTAACCTCAATGTCCTCAAAGTTATATTGGTTACCAAATCTATCAAATACCTTATCACAAAAATTGCCTGAAGTTTGATACGTTGGGGTTATTGTATTCGCAACTTGAGAATTGACAATTCCCTCTCCACAAATAGATACTGTTTGTGCCTTTATGCCAATTGCACATGTTAAGCAAAAGAATAATAAGAGTTTGTTTTTCATTTTGGTTTAAATTAATTTAAATAAAAATAGATCAAAAAATAATACCATTAAATAGTAGTTACTAAATAATGGTTACTATTTTGATAATTTATCGATTTATTTGCTTGTGGCTAACAGTAAGTTAACAAATAAAAAAAAGGCAAAAGCAAAGGAAGTAATTTTGTTAGCAAACAGAATAAAAGAGTTACGCTTAAAATCGGGCTACACTAACTACGAGTTTTTTGCCTACGATAATAATTTACCCCGAGCGCAATATGGCAGATATGAAAAAGGTGAAGATTTACGTTTTACCAGTTTAATGCGCGTTATAAAAACATTTGGTATAACACCAAAAGAATTTTTTAGTAAAGGTTTTGATGAGTTAAAATAATAAAGCCTCAATACAATTATTGAGGCTTTATTATGGTTATTTGTAAAAACAAATTAGTTACTAATACTAATTTTCTTTTCTAATTCTTCAATATAAGCTTTAAATCGTTTATCGGTATCCATTAAATTGTTTACGGTACGACAAGCGTGTAAAACAGTTGCGTGATCTTTTCCACCACAGTGCATACCAATTGTAGCTAAACTCGATTTAGTCATACTCTTGGCAAAATACATGGCAATTTGACGAGCCTGAACCACTTCACGTTTACGTGTTTTAGATTTCATGGTGTCTATTTGCAAGTCGAAATAATCGCATACCACTTTTTGGATGTAATCAATAGATACTTCGCGCGCTGTGCTCTTCACAAATTTATCAATCATTGTTTTGGCTAATTCCAAAGTGATTAATTTTTTGTTTAAGCTTGATTGCGCCAGTAAAGAAATTAATGCGCCTTCTAATTCGCGTACGTTTGATGTAATGCTATAAGCCAAATATTCGTTTACTTCTTTAGGTAATTGAATCCCTTCGTTGTACACCTTTTTATCTAAAATAGCAATACGTGTTTCTAATCCCGGAGCCTGTAAATCAGCACTTAATCCCCATTTAAAACGAGATAATAAACGCTGTTCAATACCTTGAATATCAACTGGTGCGCGATCGGCTGTTAAAATAATTTGCTTACCTAATTGATGCAAGTGATTAAAAATGTGGAAAAACGAATCCTGAGTCTTTTCTTTTCCGGCAAAATATTGAACATCGTCAATAATTAAAACATCTATCATTTGATAGAAATGTATAAAATCATTGGTATTATTATTTTTAGTAGCTTCAATAAACTGTGTAATAAATTTTTCGGATTGAACGTATAATACAGTTTTATTTGGATGATTTTTCTTTACCTCAATTCCAATAGCTTGAGCCAAGTGGGTTTTGCCTAACCCAACTCCTCCATATAATAATAATGGGTTAAAAGCGTTTCCACCAGGTTTTTGAGCTACTGCATACCCGGCACTGCGAGCTAAACGGTTACAGTCACCTTCAACATAATTTTCAAAACTATAATTAGGGTTTAATTGAGACTCCACTTGAACCTTTTTTAAACCTGGGATTACAAATGGATTACGAATAGAGTTGTTGTTTAAATCAACCGGCATGTTTACATGCGGGTTTTTTAAATTTGTATTAATGTTTGGTAATTTAACAGATATAGGAGTTTCAGTTTTACCTGAAGCATTATCCATAATAATATTGTACTCTAATTTTCCTTCTGCACCTAATTCTTTTTTTATTACTTTTTTAATTAATGTGATGTAATGTTCTTCTAACCATTCATAAAAAAACTGAGAGGGAACTTGTATAGTTAATACGTTGTTATTTATTTTAATTGCTTTTATGGGTTCAAACCATGTTTTAAAATTTTGTGCACTTACATTATCCTTTACAATCTCTAGGCAATCTTTCCAAATTTGCTCTGCAGTTTTTTCCTTCATCATTGTTCTTAAATAGTTTTTTAAATTATATAGTGTTTGCGAATATTAACAAAATAGTGTTTGTAAATATAGTGCGATTATTTGTTTTTGCAACATTAAACTCCAATAAAAAAATAAAAAAAATATTTTTTTTTATTTGGTAAATAATTTTTTTTTACTCTACCCTAAATTATTTTATGATTGGTGTTGCTTTGTAACGATTTTTTGTTTATTGGTGTAAAGAAAATTTCGATTTTGCCTAACCAAATGCCGGCCCAGCCAACTTGCGTAATCTGAACCTCTTCGCCATTAACATTCTTAACATTATCGGGTTTTTCTAAGAATGTATGCGTATGCCCACCAATAATTAAATCAATATTTTTGGTTTGCGATGCAAAAGTTAAATCAGAAATTTTTTGATCCGAATA
This sequence comes from Bacteroidota bacterium, assembly GCA_033763945.1. Taxonomy (GTDB): domain Bacteria; phylum Bacteroidota; class Bacteroidia; order B-17B0; family Aurantibacillaceae; genus Aurantibacillus. Next base: position 185,208 of record JANRJN010000019.1, read on the forward strand.
TTTGTACCCCAAGTGTGATAAGCAAATTACATAATCACACTTTTTTTCGTTTTTTAAAATAGCTGAAATTTTATTTGCTTCTTCAATAGGATTATTGTATTTTATACCGTTTATGAATCGCTTGTCTAATAAATTTTCCAAATCAATTCCAACTCCTAAAACGCCAATTTTTAAATTCCCTTTCTTGTATATTTTGTAAGGCGAAATTTTTTTGTTGTTTGCTAAAACAGTATCGCTAAAATTATAATTACAATTTATAAAATCGAATTTTGCATGTGGTTGTTGTTTTAATAAATTTTCACACCCCATATCAAAGTCATGGTTACCAAATGTTGTAGCATCATATCCCATTAAACTCATTAATTTATATTCAACCTCACCATGGTAATAATTAAAATATGGGGTACCTTGAAAAACGTCTCCGGCATCTAACAATAAAATATTTTTATTTTCACTTCTAATTTTTTCTATTACTGCCGCGCGCTTTGAAAAACCACCTTCATTAGCAAATTTAGCATCGTTTTCTGGAAATGGTTCTATTCGGCTGTGTTGATCATTGGTATATAAAATTGTCAGCTTGGTAAACCCCTTGTCGTCTAATAAACTATTTTGCGCTTCAGATGAAAGCCCTGCAATAGCCATACTGGTTCCAAGTGTATATTTTATAAAATCGCGTCTATTTTGAAATTTGTAATCTGTCATCAGTATAAGGAATAATTTGTCGTTTATTTTCAGTTAAGTAGATGCAGTAGTCAATAAAAACATCTCGAATTTTTAAGTTCGACTTTTTCATCTCTACCGGATTTTTTAAAAACGAAAAATTATCTCCACCATAAGCCAGATAATCGCTGGTAATTATATTGTAATTTTTTGTTTTGTCAATTTGTGCCTTCTTTACAGTTGCAAAAACTTCCCGTTTAGCATTTATCTCAACTTTCATACCATAAAAAGGGTGAGGCTTATCAGCTAAATTAGGCAGTACCTCCAACAGTTTTTCTCCTTTAATGGTCACCATTACCAATTCGTTTTCAAAAGGCATTAATTCAAAAATAGTACCTATCTTAATATCACCTTTTGGTAAATTTATTCTTAGACCACCTCTATTTAAAATTACTAAATCAACGCTATCATTTTTATAAAACTTTTTTGCCCCATAATACAATGCATCACAACAAAAATTTCCTAACGCACAATTTGCTCCATCTTTTGTAATATAATCTGTAGTAGAGGCTATAATAGAATTAGTAGCAGAATCAACTTTGAACTTATAAATTGATAGAGTTTTTTTTACGGATTCATTCTCATTATATTCTTTTAATGAATAATGTGTTGGCTCCGTTTTTTGTTCTACAAAATGTTTACTGCAACTTGAAGTAAGCAGTAACAAAATAAAAATTAAGCATTTATAAAGTTTCATCATCTTAAAACAAAAGTATAAAACTTAACCAATAAATAATTACCTGTTAAGTATAATTAATATTAGATTTACATCATATTTTTTTATGATAAAATCCGAAACAAAATTAAGGGTACGTTATGGTGAAACTGACCAAATGGGTTACGCCTACTATGGAGTTTATGCGCAATATTATGAAGTTGGAAGGGTAGATGCGATGCGATCTTTAGGTTTTAGCTACAAGGACATGGAAGCGCAAGGTATTTTAATGCCGGTAATAGACTACACAATTAACTATAAAAAGCCGGCTTTTTATGATGATGAAATTACTATTGTTACAAAACTGAATAAACTACCAACAGGAGTAAGAATTGTTTTTGATTATGAATGCTATAACTCCAATAAAGAACTTTTAAACACAGGCAAGGTAACTCTCGTATTTATAGAAAAAGAAACGAAAAAAATGTGTAAAATCCCCGATTGGTTTATTGTAGCAATGCGTCCATTTTTTGACGCCAAATCATAAAAATTACTTATTTTCGCTTAATTACATTAAAAAATGATATCAACAAAAAAAATCCAAATGGTTGACTTAAAAGGTCAATATGAAAAAATAAAACAAGAGGTGGATGCCGGTATTCAAGAAGTTATAAATACCACTGCTTTCATTAACGGTCCAGCGGTTAAAGAATTTCAGGCAGATTTGGAAAAATACTTAAATGTAAGGCACGTTATACCATGTGCCAACGGAACAGATGCATTACAAATTGCGATGATGGCCTTGGATTTAAAACCTGGTGATGAAGTAATTACTGCAAGCTTTACATATGTTGCTACAGCCGAAGTTATTGGCTTATTAGGCTTAACACCTGTTTTAGTTGACGTTTATCCAGATACTTTTGATATTAATATCGAAGCTATTGAAAAAGCAATTACGCCTAAAACAAAAGCAATTGTGCCAGTTCATTTATTCGGACAATGTGCCGATATGGAACGTATAATGGCTTTAGCTAAAAAACATAATTTGTTTGTAATTGAAGATGTAGCTCAGGCCATTGGCGCAGATTATACCTTTACCGATGGTAAAAAAGCAAAAGCCGGAACCATTGGCACTATTGGTTGCACCTCTTTTTTTCCAAGTAAGAACCTAGGTTGTTATGGTGATGGTGGTGCTATTTATACCAATGACGATGAATTAGCAAAAAAATTAAAAATGATTGCCCATCACGGACAAAGTGTACAATATGTGCATGATGTTTTAGGTGTAAATTCTCGTTTAGATACTATTCAAGCAGTTGTATTAAAAGCAAAATTAAAGCACTTAGATGAGTATGCTGCTGCACGTAACAAAGCCGCTGATTATTATGATAAAGCTTTAGCTAATCACCCAAAATTAAAAACGCCTGTAAGAGTAAAAAATTCAACGCACGTATTTCATCAATACACATTACAATTAAATGACATAGATAGAACAAAACTTCGTGAACAATTAAGTGAAAGAGGCATTCCAGCTATGATTTACTACCCTATTCCATTGCATAAGCAAAACGCATACAAAAGTGAGCGCTTTAATGATGCTGATTTTCCGGTTACAGAAAAATTATGTGCTACTGTTTTATCATTACCTATGCATACTGAAATGGATGAAGACAATTTAAAATACATTTGTGATAACTTATTAGAATTAGTAAACTAAATTTATGAAAATAGCGGTAATAGGTACTGGATATGTGGGATTGGTAACAGGCACTTGCTTTAGCGAAGTTGGCGTAGATGTAACGTGTGTTGACATTGATCAAAAAAAAATTGATAACTTAAATAAAGGAGTTCTTCCTATTTACGAACCAGGTTTAGATGAAATGGTTACACGTAACGTTCAAAAAAAACGTTTACATTTTTCAACTTCTTTAAAAGATAGTATACAGGGAGCAGAGGTTATTTTTATTGCAGTTGGCACACCACCTGATGAAGACGGTTCCGCCGATTTAAAATATGTATTAGCAGTTGCTTCTAGTATTGGTGAACATATGCAACATCCTTTAGTTGTAGTTACAAAAAGCACAGTACCTGTTAGTACAGCAGAAAAAGTAAGAACTGCTTTACAAACTCAATTAGATAAGCGTAATTCAAAACTAGAGTTTTACGTTGCCTCTAATCCTGAATTTTTAAAAGAGGGGGCTGCGATAGAGGACTTTATGAAACCAGATCGGATTGTAGTTGGTGTTGATAGGCTTGAAGCTGAAGAGTTGATGCGTAAACTCTACAAACCATTTTTAATGAACGGGCATCCTATTATTTTTATGGATATCCCGTCTGCAGAAATGACAAAATACGCAGCCAACGCCATGTTGGCTACCAAAATTAGCTTTATGAACGACATTGCCAACCTTTGTGAAATTATGGGTGCCGATGTAAATATGGTGCGCAAAGGCATTGGAAGCGATGCCCGTATAGGCACTAAATTTATATATCCTGGTGTAGGTTATGGTGGAAGTTGTTTCCCTAAAGATGTAAAAGCATTAATTAAAACAGCTAAAGAAAATAAATATAACATGCGCATATTAAATGCCGTGGAAGAGGTGAATGAAAATCAAAAAGAAGTTTTATTTACAAAAGTAAAAACACATTTCAATAACGACCTTAAAGGCAAAAAATTTGCATTATGGGGATTATCGTTTAAACCAAAAACAGATGATATGCGTGAAGCTCCTTCATTGGTTATCATCGATAAATTATTAAGTGAAGGGGCAAGTGTTACTGCCTATGACCCTGTAGCTATGCATGAAGCAGAAAGAATGATTGGAAACAAGATTTCGTATGCGACGGACATGTACGATACTTTAAATGAAGCCGATGCTTTATTAATTGTTACAGAATGGCCTGAATTTAGAGTACCTAATTTTGATGAGATTAATAAACGCTTAAAACAAAAAGCTTTATTTGACGGAAGAAATATTTTTGATCCGCAGGATATGAAAAAATTAGGTTACAGTTATTACTGTATTGGAATTAAAACAAATTAGTCAACTAGACAATGAGTCAATTTGCTAATAAAAAGAACAAATTAAAAAAATTATGAATCAAAAACGAGTTCTCATTACAGGAGCAGCAGGCTTCTTAGGTTCGCATCTGTGCGACCGCTTTATAAAAGAAGGAATGCAGGTTGTAGCGATGGACAACCTGATAACAGGAGATTTAAAAAACATTGAACATCTTTTTAAATTAAAAGAGTTTGAATTTTATCATCACGACGTGTCAAAGTTTATTCATGTACCGGGAAATATTGATTACATTTTGCATTTTGCCTCGCCCGCCAGCCCCATTGATTATTTAAAAATTCCCATTCAAACATTAAAAGTAAGTTCGTTAGGTACCCATAATGTACTAGGCTTTGCCAAAGTAAAAAATGCAAGAGTATTGGTTGCTTCTACAAGCGAAGTGTATGGTGACCCACATGTTCACCCACAAACCGAGGATTATTGGGGAAATGTAAATCCGGTTGGCCCGCGTGGTTGTTACGACGAAGCTAAACGTTTTATGGAAGCCATTACAATGGCCTATCATGATTATCATGGCTTGGAAACTCGTATCATTCGTATTTTTAATACCTACGGTCCACGCATGCGTTTAAATGATGGTCGTGTGTTACCTGCATTTATTGGTCAAGCCTTACGTGGCGAAGATTTAACGATGTTTGGTGATGGTAGTCAAACACGCAGCTTTTGTTTTGTAGATGATTTAGTGGAAGGAATTTATAGGTTATTAATGAGCGATTATCATTTGCCGGTAAACGTTGGCAATCCAGATGAAATTAGTATTAAAGATTTTGCAGAAGAAATTTTAAAATTAACAGGTGCTAACCAAAAATTAATTTCGTTGCCCTTACCAAAAGACGATCCAAAACAACGCAAACCCGATATTACAAAAGCAAAAGAAATTTTAAAATGGGAGCCAAAAATAAACCGCGCCGAGGGTTTAAAAATTACTTACGAATACTTTAAATCATTGAATAAGGAAGAATTAAATAAAGTGGAGCATAGAACGTTTAGTTAATAGCATTTTTAAATAACTTGCACTTTCAAATAATGAGAAAAAGGATGGATTTACTTTCAAATAAATTTTAGTAAGTTTTAATTTTTTTATTCTCAATATCTGGATTTTTATAATATTTCCAAAGTTCTTGTTTCTTCCAAAAATTTTTTGCCATTATTATATGTTCTTCTTCGGTTTTATTTTTGATCCCAGTGCTAGGTTCAGTAGCACGTTTCATAATTAAGGCAGCATCACTTTTAAGCCCCTTTTTATAGTAAAGTACGCCTGCCCAATACTGGCAAGATTTATAGAACTCGGTACCCAAGTTACGTTGACAGTAACTAATTGCTGAATCTATATTTTTATTTGGAATTCTTTCTCCAATAACCATAATAGCCATATACATTTGAGATGGCCCCAACCCCATCCTATCTGTTTCACAAATCATCACGTCCGGTACCAATCCATCACTATGTTTTACTCCATTATTATCAAAATAAATTTTGTTATCTGGAGTTACTCTGGTAAAAAATGAATTTTCAAAATAATGAAAAGCGGTTTTATAGTCTACAACTGTTCCAAGCCCATAATAATTCATATATCCCAACATATAATTTGCTTTGTATAAGACAGAATCAGTATGAATATCTTTAAAATACCGCATTGCTTCAACGTAATCTTTGTCATTATACGCACTCTTAAATATAAGTTCGCCTAATTTATATTTAATACCGTCGTCGTAAGTGTCTGCCTTTTTTAAATAATTAATTGCTTTTTCAATATTATTTAAATTTGCACTACCTAATTTAACTTCTTCTGCAGAAAGGTTTTCTGCTCGCCGATTAATAGGACCAACTCTTTCATCATAATATCTTTCTCCTAATATTCTGTTAGCTTCATGACTTCCTTTATTTGCTGCTATTTCTAAAATTTTGTATCCTACTTCAAAATCATTTTGTTTAATTTTTTCAATACCTAATTTTTCTAATTCTTTAGTAGAAAGCTGTGAATAATCATTTTCCGTTTTTACTTGAGGAGCCTGATTACATGAACTTATAGCAAGTATTAAACCGAACAGAAAATATTTATTTTTCATTTATTTTTTCATTTTTGACTATAAAATCATTTAATTTTTTAAGAGTATTCGCATCATTTTCCAACCAATTTGGCAATTGGGAAGCATTTTTAAAGCTAAATTTATAGCCCATTTGTGTATAATTAATCATTTGAAACATAGATTCTGGTTTTATAGTATGAACCCGATAAGTTAAAACAGTTGAAACACTTGATACTATTGGAATAAATAAAAATTCCACTTCAATGTTATTAAGTTGTATTATGCCTCCAAATTTTTTAAATTCTATCATACCCAGTGGTTTTAATATTAAAAATACTATTTATTTTATACTTAATATGTTGCTGTGAACATTAAATTATCTTTTTATTTACTACTTTGAAACAAAGGGCATAAGTTGAAAAAAGTTATAAAAGTACTCACGCGCTTCGTCAGTAACAATAACTTCTGTTCCGCTCATTTCGTTAGTTGTTTTATCTCTTGAGTATATTTTTATATCTGCTAGTTTTGATTCATAAAAAGTTTGAATATCCTGTTCTGTACTAAAATAGTAAGTCATCCGATTTTCTTTATTAAAAATATGATCTGTAAGCGGTTCACTTCTTCGATTATCTTCCACCCCCATATTTATTGAAACATAACAGTTTTTAAAAGATTTTGGAAATTTAATCTCCATTCCAATACCTCCCCCATAAACATTTAAACTATCATAAAATAAAAAAAACTCAGTAGTATCTTTTTTAGCGTATTTACCCCCAAGTTTTAATGATTTTGTGGGGCTAATTCGTATTACGCTACCTATTTTAGTTTTTTTTAGTTTATATTTTGTACCCACTTGACAAAAACTACTAGTAAATAGTAAGATTAAAAGTAGGGTAATGCTGTATTTAATGTTTAAAATGCCTTTCATAATTTATGTTGCCTGTTACATAAATAACAACTTAAATTAAAAAGGTTACAAATTAATTCTATTACATTACAAGGCAATTGGAAAAAATCACTTCAATTCTTTCACAATCCCAAAATCAATTTCATTCATACATTTAAAATGCCCTTTTGGGCATTTTTTATACCCTAGTTTTGAACATGGTCTGCAACTTAAATTTTTTATTTCTAAAATTTTATTTTCTGCGTTTGGTAAATAGGGACCCATACCAAATTCAGGAATAGTATTTCCCCAAACCGAAATTATTTTTTTATTAAATGCAGCAGCAATATGCATTAATCCAGTATCTGAAGTAATTACCCATTCGGCTTGGCTAATAATAGATGCGCTTTGATTTAAAGTAAAATTGCCACAAGCATTAATTAAATTCGGAAAACTTTTTAATAGCTCGTCGGCAATAATCGTATCCGATTTTCCGCCCATTAAAACAATTGGTAATTTTGAATTTTTACAGATTTCTTTTAATTTATTAAGCGGAATTTGTTTTGTAAAATAACTCCCTCCAATTACCAATGCAATAAATTTTGCGGGCTGTACTTTAAAAAATAAATCAGGACAATTTACTTTATCTTTCTCATTTAAAAAATAATCTAATCCTTTCCCGTCGCTCTTAACACCAATATTGGCAATAGCTTCGAAGTATCTTTCTACGATATGCTTATTTGGCAAACTATTTTTTAGTTTAAAATTTACAGCCAAGAATTTTTTTAAATTTAATTTATCAAACGAATAACTCTTCGTTTTTAAAAATTGTTTTAATCGAAGGCTTCGCAAATTTTTGTGCAAATCAATAATCACATCGTAGTTTTCTGCTTTTAGTAACTGATAAATTTCAGTAATATCATTTTTAAATGTAATCAGCTTATCAATATTGGGATTATTAATTAAAGTATCCTTAAACGCTTCCTTGGTCACAAAATGTATTTCCGTACCAATCAATTGTTGTTTAGCACAGCGGATAACAGGTGTTGTCAACACTATGTCTCCAATAGAGCTAAAACGTATTATTAATATTTTTTTTATCGTCATTACTATTTTCTTCGTCATTGCTTCAGCTTCAGCCTCGCAATGACAAACAATTTATAAACCAGTTACTTTCTTATCATTCAACTTTTTTAGGTACGTATTTAAAAATATTGCCAGCAAAATAATGCAAACACCTAAATAAAACGTAGGTTTTACTTCATTATTTTCTTTATAAAATAAAATTGCCCAAATAATTCCATAAACCGTTTCCAAATTTACAGTTAAAACAATTGTATACGGACTAATATATTTTGACAAATTAACTGACGCAATAAAAGGGAAAACCGTACACACTAAACTTAATAATAACAATCCTATTATCGAATCATTATCTAAGGTAAAAAAAGTAGAGGTAAAATTTTGCATTAGTAACAAAACAACTGTTAACCCAATAAATGCCGCAAACAATTCATAAAAGCTGATAATAGCCGGCTTTACGGTTTTTACCAATAAGCCATTTAAAACTCCAAATATGGATGATGTTAACGCCGCAAACATTCCTAAAACTATACCAAACCAATACTCGGTTTCTATTGAAAAAATTAAAGCAATGGCGCCAATAATAATTAAACCTATGATTACTTCATAAAAACGGATAGCGCGCTTATATAAAATAGGTTCGATAATAGAACTAAATAAAGTGCCGGTGCTAAATGCAACCAATGTTACACTAATATTTGATACTTTAATAGCCCCGTAAAATGCCAGCCAATGCACCATAATTATTAAACCAACACCTGATAATTGCATAAATTGCTTTTTTGTTATTGCCAACGATTGTTTTGTCACCAGTAAATAAATAAATGTTACAAATGCACTAATAAGAACCCTAAACCAAACCAATTGCCAGGCATCTACAGTTATAAAACGTCCTAAAACAGGCGAAAAACCCCAAATAAATACAATTAAATGAAGCAGTAAATAATGTTTATTTATACCTTTAAACAAAATAAAAGGCAAATTTACTATTAACAATGATTAACCCAATAATTTATTTCGATAATAATGCTACCACAAAAGTTGATGACGCTGTAGTTAAAGCTATGCTCCCTTATTTTACAGAGAATTACGGGAATGCGTCAAGTAAATTACATCAGTTTGGATGGGTTGCAAATTCAGCAGTTGAAGAGGCACAACAAAAAATTGCAAAATTAATAAATTGCGAAACCGAAGAAATTATTTTTACTTCAGGCGCCACAGAATCTGTAAACCTCGCCATCAAAGGAATTTTTGAAGCTTACAAAACAAAAGGAAATCATATTATTACCTGCAAGACAGAGCATAAAGTGGTTTTAGATACCTGCTTGTATTTGCAAAAGCAAGGTGCAGAAATTACTTTTTTAAACGTTGACAAAGAAGGTTTAATTGACTTGGATGAATTAAAATCTGCAATTAAATCCACTACTATTTTAATTAGTATAATGGCAGCCAATAACGAAACTGGTGTTATTCAGCCCATAGAAAAAATAGCAGAAATTTGTAATACACACAATTTGATTTTCTTTAGCGACGCCACACAATTTGTTGGCAAAGAACGTTGTGACGTGAATGAATTAGGAATTCATTGTATGGCCTTTAGTGCGCATAAATTCCATGGGCCAAAAGGAATTGGTGCTTTGTATATAAAACGAAAAAATCCACGTGTGAATGTCATCGCACAAATACATGGCGGAGGGCATCAAAATAATAAACGTTCTGGGACTCTAAATGTACCTTTAATTGTGGGTTTTGGAAAAGCTTCAGAATTAAGCTTGCTAAATTATTGGGAAAATTCGACACATATATCTAAACTCAAAAATTATTTCGAACATCAATTATTAGATATTGAAAATTTAACTATTAACGGAAGCACACGTTATCGTTTATACAACACGAGTAATATTACTTTCCCTAAAAATCTTAAAATTACATCTTTAGTTAACGGATTTGCATTTGCCAGCGGCTCGGCATGTACCAGCGCAAATACCGAGCCATCACACGTTTTAAAGGCAATGGGTATAGATGACGAGGAAATAAAAAACACATTCCGTTTTTCTTTTAGTAAATACAATACTTTAGAGGAAATAAAATTGATTGTAGAAAAAGTAAACCTCTTATAAATAAATTGTCTCAGATTTCAGAGACATACTATGACTGCCATGCTAAACGAAGTCGAAGCATCTTAGTGCAACTTGGTGTCCTTTGTGTCTTAGTGGTTCATTAACTTAAATAAATATCATGCCCTACCTCTCCAAATATTTTCAGACTACTTTTTACCTCAGCTAATTTTTCACTCCACAATTCTGTTTCATCTTCTTTAAAAATTATTTTCTTAGGAGAATTTACAAACCAACTCTTTCTTTCAATCTCATCTTCTATTTGATACGAGCCCCATCCACAGTAACCAACAAAAAAACGCACCTGTTCTTGCGTTACCTGTCCGTGATTAATTTTGTAAAGCAGTTCATTATAATCCCCGCCAAAAAACAAATTATTTTTAACAGGTAAGCTATTTGGTAATTCTTTACCCAAACTATGTAAAAAAAATAATTGATTTTTACCTACCGGTCCGCCTTCATAAATTGGAAAGTTGCCGTTATTTAATTCTGGTCTAAAATCACGGAGTTTATAATTTGTTTTAAAATTTAAAATTAAACCAATGCTCTCTTCATCGCTATAGTTGGTAATATAAATTACCGAACGATTAAAAAAACCATCGTTTAACAATGGATGCGCTATTAATAACTTACCAATCATCAATCAAAATTAATTTTATTTTATTTAATTACTAAATTTGATGAAAACTATTTAAAGAATGATAATTGCTGCCATTGTTGCTACAGATTTAAATAATGCCATTGGAAAAAATAATCAATTGCTTTGGCACTTACCTACCGATTTAAAATTTTTTAAAAAAACAACAATGGGTTGCCCTGTAATTATGGGTCGTAAAACATACGAAAGCATTGGGCGATTATTACCAGGCAGAAAAAATAGTATCATTACTCGTAATTCGAATTATAAAATTGAAGGTGCATTTATTTTTAATTCTATTGATGATGCCCTTAAAAATTTAAATGAAGAAAAAGTATTTATAATTGGCGGAGCCGAAATTTATAATCAGAGTTTAAAGCAAACAACAGAAGTTTACAGGACCCTAGTTAAACATAGTTTTGAGGCAGATACTTATTTCCCAAAGTTAGAAAATAACAACTTTAAATTGGTTTGGGAAGAATGTTTTACCGCTGATGAAAAAAACAAATACGATTATTGCTTTCAAAAATGGGAAAGACGTTAGTAATCATTAGCGTCTATTAAATCCTGTATCGAAGTTAAATTAGCGTCTTTTTTCTTTATTTTTTCAGACTTTACAGGAATTTGTACATTGCCATTGCTTGTATTCCCGTCTCCCGCATCTATTGTATTATTTAAATCAATAGCATCATAAATATTCCTATTATTAAAATACGATTTGGTTTTACCAAATTTTAGCACCAACCCAAAATTAAAAAAGCCGGTTGGTGCCAAATCCTGCTCATAGAAATATTTTCTATAAGGTAATCGTGGACGATCTTTATTAGCTTTATCGGAATAAAAAGTAATGTTGTTTTTTGTGCTTAAACCTGCCGCTACATAAAAATTAAAATTATTGTTCAAACGTACATCAAATCTAAAGCCGGAATTTATTTCGTAACGGGTAAATTGAAAAGTTGAAGAATTCCTAAAATAGTCTAAGGAATCCCTGTTAGAAAAAATAAACATTCCGCCTTGAGGCTTAGTATACAAACTAAATCTTAATTTTGAGTTTATTGGCACATTTAAACTAATATTTTTTGGAATCTGAATACTTAAATTTACTTTATCTAATTTGCCAAATCTAAAACCAATAAATGGCCAATAATTTTTATTACCCCATAAAAATGATTTTGTAAGTCCTATTCTAAAATTAAACTTTTCGCTTTTATTATAACTGTATACAAATGTATTCGCCATACGAAAATAGCTCGCCGATTCGTAAGTAACATCTTTTGTTACAAATGGTGAAACATCTACAAACCAAATACCTTTTTTACCGGAATTAAAAATAGCTCTTATACCTATACCAGCCTTTATGAGGGTGTGTTGGCTAATTCCGTCAAATACCGGCCTTAACGACATAAAGTTTCCAGTTAACAAAACATGCGTGTTTTTTGTAACATTGCTATCGGTTGTAGGTTTATTTATTGTAGAAATTGGTGTATAAAATGATAAATTAAATTGTTTTACACCATAACTCTTTAATCGTTTATCTAAAAAATCGGTAGTATCCGTAATTTTTTGGTTGGGCTTGCCATATGAATCCAAAACAATAACCGTATTAAAAAAATGTTTAGGCTGCTTAATTTTTAAACTATCAAATTTTGATTGAGCATTTGCAGTTTTACCAAATAAAAAATAAGTGCCAATAAATACTAGCACTTTAGTTAATTGAAATATTTGAATAGTTGTTTTCAATTAATCACTTTTTTCTTGAATGGTTTTTATAATTTCTTTTTTAAATTCCTCTTCAGCTACTCGCAATTTAAGTGTTTTTTTTGTGCCAATAATTACTTTAATCTTATCATTAAACAATTTAAACTGCTCCGCTTCGGCTTGCTTTGATTTTATCTCCAAAACGTATAACTCTTCCAACTCTTTATCCGACATATTATCAATTCCCTTCTTAAAACTCTGTCTAAGATTTTTACGAATAGCTTTAATTTTATCATTATACTCATTATATATTGGCCAAAATTTTTCCGATTCATTGGTTGTAAGATCTAACTTTTTACCAATAAATGCTACACGCAATGCCTCAACTTTGTCTTTATCATTTTGAGAAAAAGATACAAAACCTTGCAATAGCAAAAGTATAATTATAACTATTTTTAATTGACGTTGCATCTTACAATTCATCCATTAAATCATCTGTAGAAACAGAATCTAATGCGTCGTTTTTATTTTGTGTTGTATTCGATTTTTTTTCTAAATTATCTTCTAATTTTTTAGTATTAACTAATTTGTATAACTCTTCCGTTTCAATATTTTCAAGATGTTTGGCTTTTACCAAATCTATTTTATCTACACAGGCCAAAGTACCGCAATCTTTTAGCTCAGCTGTTTTATAATAACTGTTATACATCCATAAACCCACAGCAATTACTAAAAGAGCTGCCACTGAGTACCACATTTTTGGACTGAATAAGTTAATAACTTTTGTTTTGGTGGCTGAGTTATTGGAAGCCACTTCGGCTCCGCTCAAAGTAACAGTCCGTTTAGCAACTGTTTCAAAATAATTTTCAGGTACTGCAAAACAATTTTGTTTTTTAAGTGAAGCTAATATTTTATATTCATTTAGCTCAGAATCCACTTCAACTTCGCCCAATGTGACAAGCTTTAAAACATCTTCATCAAAATAATTTTCAGGAACTTTAAATGGATTATTTTTTCCTAATGAACCCAATTTTTCAAATTCTAGTAATTCTAATTTCGATTCTGTCTTACTAAAATAATTCTCAGGAATAATAAATCCGGTTTTGTTTTTATGATTTAATAGGTTCACAAATTCCTTGTGCTCTTCCTGCCATTCAATTTTATTAAAAATAGAGGAGGCTGATTTTTGAAAATAACCTTCCGGCAAACCAAATTTGGTCTGCTCATTGTTTTTGTTGTTATTTTCTAAATTATTGTCCATTTGTTTTATATAGATGCAATTTTTGGTTAAAAGTTTAAGCGGTGGTTAAAAATTCTTCAATTTTCTTGGCAGCTATGTGATAACTGGCTTTTAAAGCCCCAACAGAAGTGTCAAGTATCTCCGACATCTGCTCGTAAGGCGTTTCGTCGTAATAACGCATATTAAACACCAAACGTTGCTTTTCAGGCAAGGTAAGAATAGCTTGTTGCAGTTTTAACTCAATTTCATCACCTTTAAAATAGGTGTCACTCTCTAAACTTTTACTTAAACTGTATTCAATTGGGTGCAAAGAGGTGGTATTTTGCTTCTGTTTTTGACGAAGAAGCGTCAACGCCTCATTTGTTGCAATGCGGTACATCCAAGTATATAATTGGCTATCGCCCTTAAAGTTCTCTAAACCTTTCCAAATTTTAATAAAGGTGTTTTGAAGCACATCATCAGAATCATCGTGATCAATCACAATTTTACGAATATGCCAGTACAACCGCTGTTGGTAATTACTTATTAAATGACTAAGTGCAGTATTACGGGTTTTTTCGTCCTTAAAAAGCTCTAATATTTCTTCATCGCTTATCTTAGCCACAGTTTTTTAGATTTTAGATGTAAAATTAAGGGAAAGGTTTAAATTTAAAAGGATTTTATTATCAATAAATTAATATTTATAGCTTTGCCCTGTGCAAATTGTTGTAAATACACGTCTTTTATTAAAAGATAAATTAGAGGGCATAAGCTGGTTTACCTACCAAACATTAAGCAGAATTACAAAAAATAACCCTAATGTTCATTTTATTTTTTTGTTTGACAGGCAATTTGACCCTGAATTTATTTTTTCAGACAATGTAACACCAATGATTTTATCGCCGCAAGCAAGGCATCCATTTTTGTATTATGCTTGGTTTCAGTTTTCTGTTAAAAGTTTATTAAATAAACTAAAACCAGATTTGTTCCTTTCTCCAGATGGTTTTTTGTGTTTAGGGGCAAAATGCAAGCAATTGTTAGTGTTACACGATATTAATTTTTACCATCACCCAAAAGATTTAAAATGGTTAACAGGTAAATATTACAACTATTTTTTTCCAAAATATGCCCGCGAAGCAACCCGAATTGCTACTGTTTCGGGGTATAGCAAAGTGGATATTGCTAAACATTACAACATTGATCCGAATAAAATTGATGTAGTTTATAACGGTATTCATGATTTTTTTAAACCTGCCAACGAAATAAAAAAACAAGAAACCAAAACTAAATTTACCGACGGAAACGATTATTTTGTAAACGTTGGCTCATTAATTCCTCGTAAAAATATCCCTAATTTAATTAAAGCTTTTGCCCTTTTTAAGAAAGAAAGTAAAAGTAATTTAAAATTAGTATTGGTTGGTTCACAATATTGGGGAACTGCCGAGATACATAAAATAATTTTAGAAAATGGTTTAAAATCTGTTTCACCAATATTTTATGACTTTGATAAGCCTGAAAATCCAAACCAGTTAGACTCAATTCTTAAAACTGCCGATGTAATTTTTACAGGAAGATTAAGTAATGAAGATTTAAATTTAGTGCTTGGAAGCGCTGTTGGCCTTACTTTTGTGCCATATTACGAAGGGTTTGGTATTCCGCTAATTGAAGCCATGGAAACCCAAACACCTATTATTGCCAGCAATGTCACCAGTTTGCCCGAAATAGCAGGAGACGCGGCTTTATATGTAAATCCTTTAAACATTGAAGAAATTAAAGAAGCCATGCTAAAACTTTATAACAACAAGGAATTACAACAATCTTTAATAACAAAGGGCAATTTACAGAAACAAAATTTTAGCTGGGATAAAAGCGCTGATTTATTGTGGCAAAGCTGCCAGAAAACAGTTAAGACCTAAGACCCTTCGACTTCGCTCAGGCTAGCAATCAACAACCTTCAATTAGTTATTAATAAACCTGTCTTTTAATTGATGCTCAGCATTTATAATGTGTGTAATAAATTTTATTTGATTTAATAAATTAAATTGTGGGCTTTGACTTGAAATCAATTTATACTTTTCGTTATGCGTTAATTGCAACGAGGCTGCAACATTAAACACATGTAAACTACTAACTGTATCATAGTCAATAAATTTATTTTGTATGCTGGTATAATAGTTTACAACCGCATCTTGTAAATTGTTTAAGGTAATACGTTGGTTATTTTTACTAATTTCAACAATACCCGCACCGTATAATTTTGGCGTTAACACCGATGAATATTCTAATAATTCAAAAATTGCAACCCCTTCCACTAAAACATCTAAATCGCCATTATCATAAGTTTTTAAAACACGTTTAATTCTTACTTCACTTCCAAATTTCTTTACTTTTCCTTTTTCTGTATAAGGAATGCCAAAAGAAGCGTCATTTTCTAAACATTCGTTAATTAATTGCTTATAGCGTTCCTCAAAAATGTGAAGTTTGGTTGTTTCGCCAGGAAACAAAACCATGTTGAGGGGAAACATCGGAATAGTTATGTGTTGCGTATTCATAATTTTGGTATTTGATAATCTATACGCACACTAAACCTAAAAGGTGGGGTAAAAATTTTAAAAATGTTTAAATTAAAGGTTTAAATTAGTCAAAGCCTATTTTTAATGAGTGAATGCTTTTAACCTTTTTTCGTTTTTAATTACATTTTAGATTGATTAATTTTAAACCTATTAGATGAGAAAGTTTTTTATAGCCTTATTTACCCTTTGTTTTTTTGCAAATTCGTTTGCCGCATACATTTTAATACCTATGGATGACTCGCAAAAAAACCATTTAAAGGCCTATGGATTAGCATATTGGGCTTTAAAAGGCGAGCTTGAAATTCATTGGTTATTAAATTATCGTGGCGGTAGTTTTATGATTCCTAATGCAAAAGCGGTATCAAACGAGTGCGTCATTCGAGGTATTAGTTACGAAACCATTAGCGATGCCCAAGGTAACGGCATTTTAGCTGAAATTGCCAATCCTGAACAAAACCAAGATGCTGTGAAATTAGAAAAAGCACCACGCATTGCTGTTTATTCGCCAAAAGGCAAGCAACCCTGGGATGATGCAGTTACTTTGGTACTAAAATATGCCGAAATTCCTTACGATGTGGTTTATGACGAAGAAGTTTTTTTAGATAAATTAAAGGATTACGATTGGTTGCACCTTCATCACGAAGATTTTACAGGACAATATGGTAAATTCTATGGTCAATATCAAAATGCAGCCTGGTATCAAAACGAAGTAAAAGAAAACGAAGCTATGGCAAAAAAGTTGGGCTTTACTAAAACATCTTTAATGAAATTAAATACTGCAAAAAAAATTAAGGATTTTGTTTTTGGTGGTGGTTTTTTATTTGCAATGTGTAGCGCTAGTGACAGTTACGATATTGCTTTGGCTGCTGAGGGAGTTGACATTTGTGAGAGCATGTTTGACCATGATCCAATTGATAAGAATGCCAATAGTAAAATAGATTTTAGCAAAGGCTTTGCTTTTGAAAATTATAAATTAAGTTTGAATCCTTATGAATATGAGTATTCTACAATCGATACTTACCAAAGTCGCTCTCATTATGGAATGAGCGAAAAAACAGATTTATTTACCTTATTTGAATTTAGTGCCAAATGGGATCCGGTGCCAACTATGTTGTGTCAAAACCACACACAAACCATACAAGGTTTTTGGGGACAAACCGCAGCCTTTGACAAAAAATACATTAAAAAAAATGTGTTGATAATGGGCGAAGCAAAAGCATTTGGTGAGGCCCGCTATATACATGGCGATCATGGAAAGGGCACTTGGACTTTTTACGCAGGTCACGATCCAGAAGACTATCAGCACCGTGTGGAAGAACCACCCACAGATTTAGCTTTGCATCCAAATTCACCAGGCTATAGATTAATCTTAAATAATATTTTGTTTCCGGCCGCTAAAAAGAAAAAACAAAAAACGTAATTTCGTTCCATCAATTTTATTTTAAAAATAATCAGTTCAGCCATTGCCGTTTTCATAGTGGCAAAATTATTATCACCGCATATTTTAGTTGATGATTTTACTACCACTATATTAGTTGCCATCGTATTAGCATTTTTAAATACAATAGTAAAACCTATTCTTACAATATTAACCATCCCTATAACTCTTTTCACAATGGGTTTATTTTTACTGGCAATTAACGCCATTATTATTTTATTTGCCGAAAAATTAGTTACAGGCTTCCAAGTTCAAAACTTTTGGTGGGCACTGTTGTTTAGTTTAATTTTATCCCTCTGTACTGGTATTTTAAATTCGGTGTTAGGTATTAAAAAAGAATCCTAATTTTAAGATTCATTTAAATTCCTTTTATGTAACTTTACACATCAAATTATAATTAATAAAAAATTTAATACCTTTATTCTGTAAGGAAATAAAAAATAATTCGTCTATAATAAAAGTTTAGGTAAGTCGCTTGCAGGTAAAAAATATAGATAAAGAATCTGAATTTGTTAATCATCTTTTGTCGAAAGATAAAAAGCGTTTTGGGATTATTTATGACAACTATTCTAACGCGTTATTTGGTATTATTTTTAAAATAGTACAAAACGATGAAATTGCAGAAGATATTTTGCAAGATGTATTTTTAAAAATTTGGAATAACTCTCACACCTATGATTCAAAAAGGTCGCGATTATTTACCTGGATGCTAAACATTGCCAGAAATTCGTCTATTGATTATGTTCGATCTAAGCAAGGCAAAGTAGATAAAAAAAATTATTCAATTGATGATGTGAAAAATATTTTTGAAAAACCTGAAAATACAGCTCACACAAACGACTACATTGGAATAAAAAAAATTTTAGAGGAACTTAAACCTGATCAAAAAGAAATAATTGATCTTGCCTTTTTTGAAGGTTACACACATCCTGAAATTTCAGAAAAACTACAAATACCTTTAGGAACAGTAAAAACAAAGTGCAGAGCCGCACTTAACATTTTAAGAAAATCAATAAAAGAATAAAAACTACGCTGCAACCCTTTGAAGAATTGCTTTGCAAGGAGTAGCAGAGGTTACTTTTAAAACATGAGTCACGTGTAAAGGAATTGAAAGATAGTCTCCCGATTTTAAAGAATAAACTTTATCATCTATTTTTATATCGCAAGTGCCCTCAACAATCAAAAATTTCTCAAACTCTTTATTGTGTATTTCGGGCGGAGTGGCATACTTTATCCAAACAATAGCTGAAGTTGCTTGAGGTGTATGCCCAATAAGTTTTGCATAAATATCGTCTGCGCCTTTGGGTAAAAACATATCATCTCTTTTTAACCATTCCGAAAAATCTTCCACTTTTGATTTATCATTCAATAATGGAATAACACTTGGTTGTTCCCCACTTTTTAATCTTTCAGAGTAATCAATACTTGCCAAAACCATCGCCTTTATTGTTGAATTAGGTCGTGGAGAATTAACTTCGCTATACAACAACAAACCTTCACTAATAGCATTAATTTCATTAGAAATTTCCGGATAAATTTTAATTAGTTCATTAACCTCTTCAGTTTCCTGAGGGTTGGTTAAACCCAAAACATATAACTCTAAAATTCCAGACTCTATATATTTTGAAATGTTATCCATCGATTTTAAATACAAAAATATTAACTTTTATTTAACATACGATATAATTTCACCCTCAGTTTTACTAAAATTTATGAATTTTAACCATTTATATCCATTATTAGATAAGCTATATAAAAAAGACGACCAAACTATTTTTTTATACTTTTACCCATTATCATTTTAAAGTCAATTTTTTTGGTTGCAATTTTTAAAATATTTAAACTTTTATTTTGGTCTCTTATTATTTGGCTATTCTTTAAAACTTTTTTATTTCAAACATTTCGTATTCCGTCCTCTTCAATGCATGGCACCTTATTTGAAGAAGACTTTGTAATTATTAGTAAGATTGCTTACGGCCCTCGTCTGCCAATAACACCTTTGTCTTTAAAAATAAGTAATAAAAAAAGATATATTAACGAAGTTCAATTTCCATATTTCCGTTTTTGGGGATTAAATAAAATTAAACGCAACGACGTTATTGCTTTTAACTTTTCGCTTACCGATGATGAACCAATTGATATGAGAGAAGAGTTTATTAAAAGGTGTGTTGCAATTGCAGGAGATACTTTAAAAATCATAAATGGAGATGTTTTTGTAAATTCTAAATTATATCAAAACAGTAGCACTTATTGTAATTACAATGTTATTAGTACAAAAAATTTAGATTCAGTTTTTTTAAAAAAATTTAATCTTTCAAAAGAAGCCTCTATAATTAAAGACCTTGCTTATAATTTTTTTATGAGTAAAGCACAAGCGGACTCTTTATCAAAATTAACTTTTATCAAATCTATAGTATTAAATAATTTTCCTAAAGAGTATTATCATCCTTCGATTTTCCCAAATCATCCATCTGTATTATGGAATTTAGATTTTTTTGGTCCCTTGTATATTCCAAAAAAAGGGGATAGCATTCTATTAAGTACACAAAATAAAATTTTATACCAACACATTATTGAACGCTTTGAAAAAAATTCAATCACTACTAAGGATACTATTACTTTTATCAATGGAAAACCAAGTTACTACTATACCTTTAAGCAAAATTACTACTTTGTAATGGGTGATAATCGTCATAACTCCATTGATTCGCGCGCCTGGGGGTTTATACCAGAAAGCCATATAATAGGTAAATTATGGTTGGTGTTTTAAATGTAAATTCGCCTTTACTATTTTTATAGACTTAATTGTCAAGCGTTTAATTTTTAAATCTAAAAAACTAAACAGCTTTTATTCTCGTAAATAATAAAGAATAATTTAAATCCTGTTAAAAAAATGAAAAAATCTACCAAGACTATTCTTGGTATAACATGTATAGCTGCAACGGCTTTAGCATTTTATACTTGGGATGCCCAAAAATCGCCCCTACAGGCATCAAGCCACAGGGAAGCGCCATTGATTGCAAATGATCCATTGGCGGACAATACAGACTTATATGTATTTAGAAGTCCTGATGACACAAACAAAGTAACCATTATTGCAAATTATGTACCTTTACAATTGCCTCAAGGGGGTCCTAATTACGCATCGTTTGGCGAAAACATCCGTTACGAAATTCATATTGAAAATGGAAGTACTGTAACTCCTACAATTGGCGACGACATTACGTATCGTTTTACATTTAGTAAAGTAAATCAAGATACAACTACTTTCTTTAATATTCGTCTTAACAAAGAGAATTTAAAAACAACTTATTTGGCAGAAAAAAGTGTAAACGGTGGTCCTTTTACTACCATTGTTGCATCAGGTGTTGTTCCTCCAGCAAATATCGGTCCACGTTCAATTGGTGGAGCGGCTGGTTTGACTTTAACACCCAATTATGCCACTCTAATGTCTAACGCTATTGCTAATGCAACTGGTGCAGGTGGAGAGAAAATTTTTTGTGGACCAGTTGATGATCCATTTTTTGTTGATTTAGGTGGTATCTTCGACTTAGGTCAAACGCGTGCTGGCAGCACTGGACCTAATAGTGCTCCTAGAGATGGTGTTGGTCATAAAAACTGTCATACAATTGCCATTCAAGTTCCAATTAGCACTTTACAACAAAATGGTTTGGCTGTTAGTTCTGCTACTAATATTTTAGATAGCCGATTCGTTGTTGGCGTATGGGCTTCTGCCAGTCGTCCAACCACGCGTACATTAAGTACCGCTGGAGCAAATCCAAATGATGCAGGAACTTATGTTCAAGTTTCACGCATTGGTATGCCATTAACTAACGAAGCTATCATACCAATTGGAAGTAAAGATGTGTGGAATTCTAAAACTCCATATACTGAAATAGCATGGCAAGAAAATTATTTCTGTAATCCAGAATTAGCTCTATACTTAACAAATAACCCTTTTGGTGCCGCCGTTCCCGCATTGTCAACTGCTTTACGTACTCAAACAAATTCTTTACAAGCATACAATTTTTCAACTGGTGCAGCTGGCTTATCAGGTATTCCAAATTCTGCACTAGTTGGTACAGCCTTACATTCAAGTGCTTTTGGTGCTTATTTATTACGTCCGGCAAAACCACGTTCAGTAGATATTTTACCAATTTTTCACACAGGTGTTCCTAACTTACCTCCTTACCAATTAGCTACAGGTAAAGGGGGTAATCCTTTAGCTGCAGGTAAACCATTTATCAATAACTTTTTACCACTAAGCGGTACTACAGTTGGTGGCGATATGTTACGTTTAAATATGGCTGTACCGGTTACTCAACGCAACGATCCTAACTTTAGCTCTCTGGGTTTAGTA
Source organism: Bacteroidota bacterium (assembly GCA_033763945.1). Taxonomy (GTDB): domain Bacteria; phylum Bacteroidota; class Bacteroidia; order B-17B0; family Aurantibacillaceae; genus Aurantibacillus. The sequence goes on from JANRJN010000019.1 coordinate 207,704, forward strand.
CAAGCAGCAGTATTAGGATTAACCAGTCCAACATATAGTACAATTGCTTTACAGTGGATTCCTAACATGGATGGCTTTCCAAATGGTCGACGTTTAGAAGATGATGTTACTCGTATCGAATTACAAGCTGTGGGTGGTGTTGTTTTAGCTGCTATAGGCTTATGGTATGATGATTATACTGCCGGAGGACCAAATCCAGTTACACCGCAATTATTAGCTACCCTTGGTTATAGTACAGGTGTGCAAACTAACGACACTTTATTTAAAGCTAATTTCCCATATTGCCAAACTCCTTGGAGTGGATATGCAAATCATAGCGGTCAATAATACATAATATTTTAAAACATTAAAATCATAAAAAAATGAAAAAGAAATTAATAACAAAAGTTTTAGGTATAACATGTGTTGTTGCTACTGCAGTTACACTATATACTTTAGACTCTCAAGAATCACCCCTGCAGGCATCAAGCCACAGGGAAGCGCCATTGATTGCAAACGATCCATTGGCTGATAACACAGACCTTTATGCGTTTCGCAGCCCTGATGATACAACGAATGTAACCATTATTGCAAATTATGTGCCTTTAGAGTTACCTCAAGGTGGGCCTAATTATGCATCTTTCGGCACCAATATTCGTTACGAAATTCATATTGAAAACGGAAGTACTGTAACTCCAACAATAGGAGATGACATTACGTATCGTTTTACGTTTAGCAAGGTAAATGAAGATACAACTACCTTCTTTAATATTCGCTTAAACAAAGAAAATTTAAAAACTACTTATATGGTGGAAAAAAGCACCAATGGTGGACCGTTTTTACCAATCGTAACTACCGGTACAGTTCCTCCGGCTAATATTGGACCTCGCTCAATTGGTGGTGCAGCTGGCTTATCCGGTGCTACCTATACTGCTTTGATGGCTGCAGCTATTGCAACGGCAACTGGTGGTGGCGGTGAGAAAATTTTCTGTGGCCCAGTTGACGATCCATTCTTTGTGGACTTAGGTGGTATTTTTGATTTAGGACAAACACGTGCAGGTGGTACTGGTATTAACAAACCTGAAGATGGCGTAGCATGCAAAAATGTTCATACTATTGCTTTAAAAATTCCCATTAGTACATTACAACAAAATGGGTTAGCTGTTAGTTCTGCCACAAACATTTTAGATAGCAGATTCATTATCGGAGTTTGGGCTTCGGCCAGTCGTCAACAAATCCGAACTCTTAATACAAATGGTACTGAATCTTATTCTGGGACTTATGTACAAGTATCGCGTGTAGGTATGCCACTTACTAACGAAGCTGTTATTCCTATCGGTTCTAAAGATGTTTGGAATTCTAAAACCCCATACACTGAAATTGCTTGGCAAGAAAATTATTTCTGTAATCCAGAATTAGCATTATACTTAGGCAACAATCCGTTTGCATCTGCAGTACCTGCATTATCAACCTCTTTGCGCACGCAAACCGCTTCTTTAGGCACCTATAATTTCTCTAATGGGGCAGCTGGTTTATCAGGTATTCCAAATGCTGCCTTAGTTGGTACAGCATTGCACTCAAGTGCGTTTGGTGCTTATTTACTTAGACCAGCTAAACCTCGCTCTGTAGATATTCTTCCAATTTTTCATACAGGCGTTCCTAATTTAATTCCTTACCAATTAGCTTCAGGTAAAACTCCAGGTAATCCATTATCAGCAGGTAAACCATTTATCAATAACTTTTTACCATTAAGTGGCACTACAGTTGGTGGTGATATGTTACGTTTAAATATGGCAGTGCCTGTTACTCAGCGTAACGATCCGAACTTTAGTTCTTTAGGTTTAGTACAAGCTGCTGTATTAGGTTTAACTACTCCTTCTTTAGCAAACTCTTCGTTACAATGGATTCCAAACATGGATGGATTTCCTAATGGCCGTCGTTTAGAAGATGATGTTACTCGCATTGAGCTACAGGCTGTGGGCGGTGTTGTTTTAGCTGCTATAGGGTTATGGTATGATGATTGTGCGGGTCCAACCTACACCAATGTTTTAACCCCTCAGTTATTAGCTACCTTGGGCTATAGCACAGGTATACAAAATAACGATACAACCTTTAAAGCTAACTTCCCATATTGCCAAACACCTTGGAGTGGCTATGGAAAATGCGGTGGTCCAATTTTTGTAAATAATTCTGTTCCGACTGGTCTTTCTGATTATGGATTTGGAATTAGTGCTCCAAAATTAGCTATGGTTCAAAATTACCCTAACCCTTTTAAAGGCACTACAACCTTCAAATACCATTTATCTGAAAATTCTCCAGTAACCATTTCTATTTACGATTTAGCAGGTAAAAAGGTTGGTGTAATTAATGAAGGTAATAAACCAGCCGGAACTTACGAAGTAAATTACCATGCCGAAAACTTAAGTGCAGGAATTTATATAGCAACTCTAAGTTCTGGTTATAGAACAGTTCAGTCTATAAAAATATCTGTTGTTAAATAACATTTTAAATTTTTAATTAACTAAGAATCGGGTACATTTACCCGATTCTTTTTTTTAAACTAATTTTTATGCGTAAAAATTTATACATCATTTTAATTGTAGTTACATTAGGATTATTAGGTTCTATTTTTCTTTTCGCGAAAAAACCAAAACAAAAATTACCCGAATTAAAAGAACGTACGGGCTCAATTGCACTAGCAGGTGAATGGCTAAACACGAAAAAAGCTATAGAAGGATTACTGGCTGCTATTGATCAGAATCCTGAAGATTATAAATCGATGCTTGCATTGTCGCAAGCTTATATTCAAGAGGGACGAACAACCGGCAACCATGGTTATTACGACAAGGCTGCTATTGAATTATTGGACGAAGTGATTAAAAACGAGCCAAATAACTTTGATGCCTTATGCTGCAAAGCTACGGTTCTTTTATCGCAACACCATTTTGCAGAAGGGCTAGAATTAGCAAATAAAACACTGCCACTAAATCCAAATAGTGCATTTATTTATGGTATTTTATGTGATGCAAATTTAGAATTAGGAAAATACCAAGAAGCAGTAAAAATGGCGGATAAAATGGTGTCTGTTAGACCCGACATTCGTTCGTATGCGCGCATTTCATATTTACGTGAAATACATGGGGATATACCGGGTGCAATTGCTGCTATGAAATTGGCCGTTGATGCGGGTTACCCGGGTTTAGAGCAAAGTGAATGGACACGTTGCGTATTAGGACATTTGTATGAAAACATTGCAAGTCTTGATAGCGCGGAATACGAGTACAATATAGCATTGCGAAACAGACCTAATTATGCTTTTGCTATTGCTGGTTTGGGACATATTGCAAAAGCAAAAGGCAATTATAAAGAAGCAATTACGCATTACGAAAAAGCAAAAAATATGATAGTAGAATTTTCATTTTCGGATGAGTTAACCGATTTGTACCAATTAAATAATGAAAAACAAAAAGCAGATAAAAATGCAAAAGAAGTAATTGAAATGCTTGGGCCAAATGCCGGAGATGAAAGTGATACCGGACATGGACATTATGCCGATAAAGAACTGGCTTACGCTTATATAAAAATAAATGATTTGGAAAACGCTTTAAAGCATGCCACAATTGAATATGAAAGGCGTCCGGATAATATTGATGTTTGTGAAACCTTAGCATGGGTAAATTATAAATTAAATGATTTTAAAACTGCAAACGCATTAATAAATAAAGCGCTTAAAACAAATTGCAAAAACCCGATTTTACTATGCAGAGCAGGTCTAATAAAAGTAAAATCAAACGAGGTTGAAACAGGCAAGGCTCTTATAAAACAAGCTTTAGAAACCAATCCCTTTATAGATATTGAACTGCGTAAAGAGGCAGCTATATATATCACAACTTCATAACTAAAACTATATGTTAAAAAACAAAAGGTATTATTTTTGTTTTGGGTTAGTTGTTTTAACGTTACTAATGCAAGCTCATCCCAATGATGAGGCATTGAGTAAACTATCTCGGGGCGATATATTTTTCACGTATTTAAAATTTGGCTTCAGTCACATTCTACCTTTAGGCTTAGACCATATTCTATTTATCCTGAGTTTATTTTTATTAAGTCCAAAACTAAAAACTATTATTTGGCAGGCCACAGCATTTACGGTTGCACATTCTATTACACTAGGCTTGGCCATGTATGGTAAAATACAATCGCCATCTTATATTGTTGAACCAATTATTGCTTTATCAATTTTTTTTGTGGCAATTGAAAATATTATTACTGATAAATTAAAAGCCATGCGCATACTTATAGTATTTGCTTTTGGCTTAATACACGGTTTGGGTTTTGCGGGAGCTATTACAGAATTAGGTTTACCTAAAAAAGAATTTTTTACAGCTTTAATAAGTTTTAATGTGGGTGTAGAATTAGGCCAGCTTACCATTATTTTAATGGCATGGTTTTTATTTGCCAAATGGTTTAATAAAAAGCCATGGTACAGAAAGTGGGTAGTTAATCCTTTATCTGTTATAATTGCAATAATTGCATTGTATTGGACAATAGAACGGGCTTTTTTCTCATAAAAACTAAATCCAAACTAATTTTTACCTCGTATGTTAATTGTAAGGTGAAAAAACCAGTTATCTACATATTATTATTTTTGTACGCAGCCGTTCAGTTAAAACCCTTAACTGTTATTGTTCAAGACGTTATTGCACATACTTTCTTTAAAATGCAACATACAGCTACCGTACATTATGAAAATGGTCATTACCACTTACATACTGAGCTGGAAAGTATTAATAATGAAGAGAAATCCACAAATAAAACCACTCAAAAGTCTTCTTCTGAAAAGTTAAACGAAACAAATAACCAACAACTTTTAACACAGATAAATTTTAATTTTAAAACAAATTCTTCTCTAATTCCAACAAAAATAACGTCAGTTCTTGATGTTTGTTCGGGATTTATACAATTGCCATACCTTCCACCAAAAACAGTTTAATTTTAACAGATTATTCAAATTATTCAGTAAAGCTGTAAGACATGCGTTTACAAAATTAAATTATTTCGCAAAAGGATTTTGTTATGATTTTCCCTTTTCGCTAAAAGTTTAACAGGAAGTTTTTTGATCGTTTGGCTTACAGTTTTATATTTTTTTTCACAAAAATTTTTATACAATTTAATTAACTATTTTATGTCAACATTTTTACGCACGTTTATATTTACACTTTTTGTTTTTTTAACTTCCTTTATCCATGCACACCAAGGTGGTATTAAAGGAAATTTAACCGACACCATTTCGAAAGAAAAAATTGTTGGGGCTATTGTATCCCTTATAGAAAACAATCAAATTACATCTACCGATTTATTAGGAAATTTTTATTTTCCTGATGTTCATCCCGGTAATTATAAATTAAAATTTACAGCTTTAGGACACGAAACCAAAATATATACCATTGAAGTTAAGGAAAATGAAACAACTACCTTTTCAGCTTTTTTAAATCCATCTTCAATTAATCTTTCAGAGATAGTAATTGCAAATGCAGGCGAAACAGTAACTTCTATGCAAACCATTAGTAAAATTGACATTGATTTACGCCCAACAAAATCATCGCAAGACATTTTAAGAATGATTCCGGGACTAGTTACCGCCCAACATGCCGGTGGCGGAAAAGCCGAACAAATTTATTTACGTGGTTTTGATATTGACCATGGAACAGATATTAGACTAAGCGTTGATGGAATGCCTGTTAATATGGTATCGCATGCACACGGACAAGGTTATGCCGACTTACATTTTTTAACCCCCGAAACTATTGAATATGTTGACTTTAATAAAGGCCCTTATTATAGTAACCAAGGCGATTTTACAACGGCGGGCTACGCAAATTTTAGTACAAAAAATTATTTAGATAAAAGTTCGTTAAAACTCGAAGGTGGTTTATTTGATAGTTACAGAACTGTTGGTATGTTTGATCTTTTGGGTAAGGATTTAAAAGCTAAAAATCAGAGTGCATACATTGCTTCTGAATTTATGTACACTAATGGTTATTTTGAAAGTCCACAAAATTTTAACCGTATTAATTTAATGGGAAAATACCATGGCTTGATTGGAGAAAATAAAATTTTAACTGTTTCTTTATCTACCTTTAATAGCAAATGGGAAGCCAGTGGACAAATACCAACACGCGCCATTGAAAATAAAACCATTACACGCTTTGGTGCCATTGATAACAAAGAAGGTGGCAACACCAGCCGATCGAACGCTAACTTTATTTTAACTACTGTTAACGATAATGGTGGCGTTTTTAAAAATCAATTATTTTTTGTAAATTATAATTTTGAATTGTATTCTAACTTTACATTTAATTTAGAAGATTCAATTAATGGTGATCAAATCCGTCAAAAAGAAAAAAGAAATATTTACGGCTACAACGGTTCCTACTACAAATCAACAAAACTAGGGGGAAAAAGACTAAAATCAGAAATTGGATTTCAACTACGCTACGATAACATTAAAGATGTTGAATTATCGCACACAGCTCAACGTAAAGTAACTTTAAACTCTTTAGCCTTTGGACAAATAAACGAATTTAATGCAGGTATATATTTCGATGAAACCATAAATCTTACGGATAGATTTGTAATTAATGCGGGCGTACGTTTCGACCAATTTCAGTTTGAGTATGTAAATGATTTAGATAGTGCTTACGAGCGAAAAAATAAATCGAGTTACATTGCAAGCCCTAAATTAAATGTATTTTATACTGTCAATCAAAACTTACAATTGTATTTAAAAACAGGTACTGGCTTTCATTCAAACGATACACGTGTTGTAATTGCAGATAGTGTTAGCAATACCTTACCACGTGCCTTAGGTGCCGATTTTGGTGTGTTTTTTAAACCCGTTAAACGTTTGTTAGTAAACGCTGCCGTTTGGGCATTAGATTTAGAACAAGAGTTTGTATATGTTGGTGATGCTGCAGTAGTAGAACCAAGTGGTTATACTCGTCGTTACGGTTTCGATTTATCCTTTAGATATCAATTAGTAAATTGGTTATACCTAGATATGGATGCTAATTATACCGTACCTCGTTCATTGAATGATCCCGAAGGAGAAAATTTTATTCCCTTAGCACCAACATTAACAAGTATTGGCGGTTTAACAGCAAAATTTAGAAACGGGTTTAGTGCAGGATTACGTTATCGTTACGTTGGAGATAGACCCGCTAACGAAAATAATACAGTAGTAGCAAAAGGCTATAATTTATTAGACGGTGTAATTAATTATACTGCAAAAAAATTTGCATTGGGTTTAAGTGTCGAAAATATTCTAAATATAGATTGGAACGAAGCGCAATTTGATACGGAAAGCAAATTAAAAAATGAAAACACAGCAGTATCTGAATTACACTTTACGCCAGGGACACCTTTTTTTATTAAAGGTAGTTTAACACTTTTCTTTTAATTATAATTTTATTGGTCGTTTGATACTCTCTTCTAAAACTAATAGTGTTTCGGTGCGATGTATACCATTAATTGGCCGAATGTGATCATTTAAAATTTCGCGTAATTGGTCGGTGTTTTTACAAACAACTTTTGCCAGCATAGAATAGGTACCTGTTACAAAATGCGCTTCGATAATTTCCGGGAATCGTTTTAATGTTTTTATAACATCGTCGTATGATGAACTCTTTTCAATGATAATACCTATAAATGCTGTAATGTCGAATCCTAGTTTCTTTGGGTCAACTAAAACAGTTGTACCTTTAATTAATTTTTCTTCCTTCATCTTTTTTACTCTTCCATGCACTGTTCCTGGTGAAACCAAAATTTTTTTTGCAATTTCTGCATAGGTCATTGATGCATCTTTAAATAACAAAGTCAGTATCTCCTTATCAACTACATCAATTTCTTCATTTTTATTGCTCATAATCTGTTAGTATTATCGGTTTATTCAAAAATATTACATTTTATTGAACAATAAATAAAAATGAATCAACAAAATCCACATTTTTTTAATATTTAGAATAATCACTAAATAAAAAGTTTCTTAAAACGGTTTAATTTTTTAATGATTATATAAAATTTAAACTTCATACACTAATTATGAATTTTATATAAAAATATTACCGTTAAACACGTTTTTGTTTAATCCTTTAAAAATTAAATTATGTTTGCATTCGTAAAAGTGAACACCCTAAAGACTTCTAAATAATATTCTTTATTCAGAAAATTCTTAACCGCTTTTAAAATTATTTATAGCTAACCATAAAAATCTTAAAAGTATGAAAACAAAAAAAACAACTATTATTGGCTTTGCCTGCTTGTTAAGCTTTGGCATTAGCGCTCAACAACCACGTAAATGTGGTAGTATGGAGAATCAAACACGTTTAGAAACTTTGTACCCTGAACTAAAAAAAAATCAGGCGGCAATTGAAGAACAAACCCAGAACTTTATGTTGGCAAATGCTAAAACAAATGCCGCAGCAATAAACATTCCTGTTGTTGTTCATGTACTATATAACACTGCAGCTCAAAATATTTCCGATGCACAAATTAAATCGCAAATTGATGTATTAAATGAAGATTTTCAAAAGTTAAATGCAGACAAAAACCTTGTACCTTCAGCCTTTTCTGGACTAGCAGCAAATACAAATATTAGTTTTTGTTTGGCGACAAAAGACCCAAGCGGAAATACAACAACAGGGATTGTACGTAAATCAACTACTCTAACTTCATTTGGAAGTGATGATAAAATGAAGTCTTCTTCAACCGGAGGCGATAATGCTTGGAATACAAGTAAATATTTAAATATTTGGGTTTGCAATTTGGGTGGTGGCTTATTAGGTTATGCTCAATTCCCCGGTGGACCAGCCTCTACCGATGGTGTAGTAATTTTATATACGGCCTTTGGAAGAACCGGAAATGTTGTTTCGCCGTTTAACAGAGGTAGAACAGCTACTCATGAAGTTGGCCATTGGTTAAACTTACGTCATATTTGGGGGGATGCAAATTGTGGGAGCGATTTAGTAAACGATACACCAACACAACAAACTTCAAATTATGGTTGTCCAAGTTACCCTCATATAACCTGCAGTAATAGTGGTGATATGAGTATGAACTATATGGATTACGTAAATGACGCATGCATGTATATGTTTACAAGCGGACAATCAAGCAGAATGAATGCTTTATTTGCAAGTACAGGAGCACGTTATGGCTTGGTTTCTTCTACTGGTTGTGGCACATCAACGGGAACAACGACAGGAACCACCACCACCACATCGAGTATAGTAACTATTGGCTCAGGGGTAAACACTACTGGTATATTACCTTACGGTACCTATTACATGGATGAGCGCGCGCAAATAATTATTACAAAAGCAGAATTGCAATCAGCAGGATTTACTGGTGCTAACAAATACATAAAGTCTTTAGCATTTAATGCTTTATCAGCTAATGCGCAAACCATGGGAAGCTTCACTATTAAAATGTCTCATGTTACAAACACCTCTTTCAACAGTACATCATTTTTAGCAGGCAATAATATTACTACAGTATACTCTTCAAATTATGCTGCCAGTTCAAATCAATGGAACACGCATAACTTTACTGTTCCTTTTATATACAATGGCAACGATAATATTTTAATAGACATTTGTTGGAATAACTCATCGTATACCAATAATACAAGTGTATATGCAACAACAACAACAAATTATATGACCTTGTATAAACGTCAAGATATTAGTAACGGAGGACTTTGCACCACAACTAGTGGTACTCGAAACTATTCACGCCCAAATATGAAATTAAGCCTTTCTACAAACAGTATAATTTCTTCAGGAGGTGCCAGTACAGCTCGCTCGCAAGATGAAGGCATTACCACACCAAAAGAAATAGAAACAAATTTATATCCAAATCCTGTAAATGATAAATTAACATTGTCGTTTAACGTTTATGAAGAAAACGCAACATCGACAGTAGATATTTTTGATTTGTTTGGTAGAAAAGTGAAAAGCTTTAACATTGAAACCACAAGCATTGGAGAAAATAATATCGAAATTAATTTTGCGACAGATGGTGAATTACAAAATCTTCAAAATGGAATTTACTTTGTGAATCTAACTGTAAATGGTGAAAAGACAAGTAAAAAATTGATACTACAAAAATAATTCTAAGACATATGTAAAATAAAAAAAGAGGACTAAAATCGGTCCTCTTTTTTATCTTAAATAATTAAGCATTAAATCCCAATCTTTTCGTTTACAATCTTCAAAATTTCATTTTCCAACAAAATAGTTTTTTGTTCAATTTCTTTTCCTTTTGAAGCTATATCTTCAACAAATTTTTTATCGTTGTAACCACTCGCATTAATTCTAACATTCATAAAAGCACCCATCACTGCGCTTCTGGCACATAATGCGCCAACACCGGCATCGCTTACACTGTTTGGATTACCAACCTCCGCCATTGCTTTTATTACAGTGAAACTCTCAAAACTTAACTGCATCACTTTAAATGGAATTTCAATGGCAAATTTCGTAGCATCTTGAATAGCATCGGTTCTTATTTTTTTTTCTTCTTCAGTTGATTTTGGTAAAGCAAAAGCTGTCATTATTTTATTAAAGGCTGATGTATCTGCATCCACCAATTTTAATAATTCATCTTTTATATATTGACCTTTTTCGGCCCAATTGCTAAACTCTTCCCATCTATCGTCCCAACCTTTTTTGTGTGAACTTAAATTAGCCACCATTGTTGCCAAACTAATGCCTAAACTACCCACGTAAGCGCTTATAGAGCCTCCTCCCGGCGCTGGGCTTTCACTGGCTGTTTCATTAGCAAACGCCACCAAATTCATGTTCACTAATTTACTATCTTCTTTACTTTTTAGTAAATATTCTATAATACGTTCTTCTGGTTTAAAAGGCGCTAACTCATCCAAGCCCATTGATTTTACAGCAATTTTAATCAACTCACTTTCACTAACACCAATGCTACGTTTTTGCTTTTGTAAAAAATACTTTCCAGCATCCAACAAACTTTTTAACGGAATTAAACCAACCAATTCGCTTCCTGTAACTCGTATTCCTCTGTCTGTAGCCTTTTTACAAACTTCGTCAAAAGCAATATGAACAGGAGTTACATTTATGTTAGTAAGGTTCATCGAAATCTGACAAACACCATATTCCTCTATATACCAACCAATAGCCTTTACCGATTTTAGAGTTCCCGGAATTGATTTTGGCGAACCATCCGTATTTGTAACTATTTTTCCAGTTACCGGATCGCCTTCACGCATTACCCTTCCTGCCTCGCGCACATCAAATGCAACAGAGTTAGCACGACGAGTAGAAGTTGTATTTAAATTAATGTTATAAGCTACTAAAAAATCACGTGCGCCAATTACGGTAGCTCCTCGTTTAACATCATATTCTTGTGGACCAAAATCGGGTTTCCATTCCGGTAATTTAATTTTCTTAAAGAAGCCTTCGTATTCGCCATTTCTGATAACTGACAAATTGCTACGTGATTTATTTGCTTGTGCCTCTTCGTATAAATAAATAGGTAAGTTTAGCTCCTCTCCTACTCGCTTGGCTAATTGCTTTGCAAATTCAGCAGTTTCAGCCATCGTAATATTGCTAATTGGAATCAACGGGCAAACATCTGTTGCTCCCATACGTGGATGCTCACCTTTGTGTTTACTCATATCAATTAATTCGCCTGCTTTTTTTATAGCTAAAAATGCGGCTTCAATAACTGCTGTTGGAGTTCCAACAAATGTAACAACAGTTCGATTAGTAGCTTTACCCGGGTCAACGTTTAAAAGTTTAACACCCTCTACACTTTCAATTTCGTTAGTAATTTGTTTGATGATGTTTAAATCGTTTCCCTCGCTAAAATTTGGAACACATTCTATAAGTTGTTGCATAAACTTTTGTATTTAATAGAATTTAAAGCTACCAAAATTTGCAAAAAATGCAAAATAGGGTAATTGACTTGCAAAAATTGCAAAAAACTAGATGAATCCCTAAGAATGAAAATCACATTAGCACTAATTGCAAATTTTAAATTTCAGTGGCGAAAACCAATAATGGCAAGGCGTTTGGCTGATGTAATTTTGCTCTATAAATTTTAATTAAACAAACATGAAAACAAAACTTAAAACACTAGCAACAAGCTGTTTAATAGCCTTAGCATTAAACATAAACGCACAAACAAAAAAACAAAGTTTAACGGTATTAAATATCGATGCTAAATCGGTAAATACCGACCCTGTTACTATGGGAAATATGGTACGTATAGAGTTAGAAAAGTTGGACACATTTGATGTGATGGACAGGTATGACGTTGCCTATTTAATTGAAAAAAACAAAATCAGTATTTTAAATTGTTATGGAAAAACCTGTTTAACTGAAATTGGTGAAACCGTAAATTCTGATAAAATGTTTAGCGGAACTGTTGAACAAATGGGAAAGACAATAATGGTAAGTTACAGATTAATTAATGTAAAAGAGAAGAAAATCGAAAAAACGTATGTACACGAATTTTTGAATTTGCCTGAAGAAATTCAAAATATGATTAAACTGTCGGTAGCAGATATGTTTAATAAAAAAATTGACAAAAACTTAATGGATAAACTTAGCAAGAAATACGAATTTGACAATAGCAACAACAACCCAACAGAAGAACGTTTACGTTTAGATGGTCCACGTATGGGCTGCATAGCATACACAGGTGCGCTACAAAGCCGAATTTCTGAAAGCAAGAATAGTGGTGGTTTTGGGGCTTTTCCGGTAATGTTTCAATTTGGTTACCAGTTTGAAAAACAATATTTAAATGAAGGAAAAGTACAAGCCTTATTTGAATTTTTACCGATGATTACAGGTTTAGACCAAGGTTATTTTATTCCAAGTATAAGCATTTTACACGGTGTACGCAGTAACGTCAATGGTTGGGAATTTGCCTTCGGACCTACTTTTAATTTAATGCCAATGGCTAAAGGTTATTACGATGCCGATAATAAATGGCAATTACAAAGCACTTGGAATAACAATCCTGATAACGCTAATATTAAAAACCCTTTTGAAATAATTGAACGATTAGATAGCAGAGGGACCTATATGTTTCATAGTGCTTTTGTAATGGCAGCTGGTCGCACCTTTAAATCCGGTAAATTAAATATTCCGGTAAATGCTTTTGTGGTGCCTGGCAGAGATGGTTGGCGATTTGGTGTGAGTTTTGGGTTTAATGCAAAGAATAGATAAGGAAAACAAGGATATAAAACTAACCTAAAAAGAAAACAGAAAATGAAACATTTAATTTTAAACCAACTCACTGAATTTGTTTTTGTTAAGAATTTTAAGGCTTTTACGAAGAAAAATTTTGTTCAATGTGGATTCGTTTTTTTAATTTTTATTTTGCCAACGTTTTCGTTTGGTCAGAGAAAAATATTGGTTAAAGACATTATATCAGGAGAAACCAGAAAGTTAAAAAAAGGTAAAGCTATAAGTCTCATATCTGTTAGCGATACTATATATTATGAGTATAAGGACAAAAGCACTGGTAAATATTGGCTTTTGAAAAACTTTACAGATTCTTCTCTGACAATTGAATATAAAAAGTCCTCTGAATTAAAAACATATGCCTTTAGAAATATAAAAAATATATCTTTTAAAAGAAATGAAAGTGAAGGAAATCCGGGTTTACTTATCTATGGTGGAATTTTTCTAATGGTTGCTTCACCATTGACAGGCATAACAAAAGATGGATACGATTTGAATGGTGTTAAGTTTTCTTTTACGGCCGGAGCCGGGCTTTTTTCGTTTGCTTATTTGTATTCTTATTTCACTAGACATAGAGAATTATTAGACTATGAAATTATTGGAACAAAATAAATTGTTATAAATAATAGTTAAAAAATGAAACATTTAATTTTAAACCAACTCACTGAATTCATTTTTATTCATGTATTAGCCTTGTTGCTTGGAGTGCTTGTGATAAATTATAAATTCAAAGTAAATTATACTAGAAAAATAAATCATTTTTTTGTTTTCTTTTTACCGTATTTACTTAAATACATTTTTCCGTTTGAAGAAACATTGGCGACACAAATTTGTATTGCCTGTGTAGGCTTAGCTACCTTAGCAATTTATGTAAAACCCATTCGCAGAAAAATAAAACTAGTAAACTTTATGTATGCTGCTTTTAACCGCCCAGAAGATAGACCGTTTACCTTAAAGTGGTTATTTACACAATATTCAACTACTTATTTAGTGGCGGTTCCATTATGGGTTTTGTTTAACAAATATCAGCATACTGAAGCTATTTTAATTATTATTTTAATAAATGCTATTGGCGATGGGCTTGCAGAACCTGTGGGTGTTATCTGGGGTAAACACAAGTACAGAGCAACTGCTATTTTTACCTCACGAATTTATACACGTAGTATAGAAGGAAGCGCATGTGTGTTTTTTGTTGGGGTAATTGTCATTTGCCTATTTAAAAGTTACTTTACCCCTACCCAATTTATTGCAGCTGTAACTATTGTACCTGCAGTTGCAACCCTAGCCGAAGCGAAATCGCCACACACTTGGGATAGCCCCTTTATTTTTTTATTTACTGGTATTGCGCTTTTTTGGGTGTATTTGATTTAATTTTTTTTAAAAATTAGTTATGAGACTTACTCTTTTTACTTATTTATTATTTATTCAATTGGTAACTATTGGACAAATAAATCGAAACATTATTTGTTTTACACCCTCGCATGCAGACCAAATAAATGGGATATCCCTTGGTATCTGGAATAACATGGATAATTACAGTTTAAAAATAAATGGGTTAAACACCGAAATTATCGGTCAAGGTTGAATTACACCATTTTTAGGCTTAGATGATGGTGGCTGGGTAAGAAAATATAGACAAAATATTAACGGTATATCATTTGGACTAACCCTTTTAAGCGGTAGAATAAATGGTATTTCTATTTCGCCAACCATTAATACAACTTTATATTCTAATGGAATAAAAATTGGACTATTTAATTTTGACTTAAATAAGTCTAATGGCTTACAAATTGGCATAATAAATTCTAATAACGTTAATTGCGGTTTAGTAATTGGAATTTATAACAAAGCGGAGGAAACAAAAGGAGTTCAAATAGGACTAATTAATAAATCGGAAAACTTAAGAGGCTTTCAATTAGGATTATGGAATAAAAATGGCAGACGTTCTCTACCATTCATTAATTGGCAGTTTAAACCTTCTAAATGAATTAAAAATAGCATTATAAAGTAAAAATTCGCTAAAAAGAGTTCTAAAAAACTCCTTTTAAAACCAAAAAAACTTGCTATATTTGTTTAAAATTATTCTAAATAAAAATGATAAGTGTATTAATAGCTGATAAAAATTTTTTGAGCCGCATTGGTTTAGAACTTTTAGTGGGCGAATTAAAGGGCTTTAATTTAGTACCTAGTGTTTGTGGAGATAAGCATGATTTAATTAGTCAACTTGAATTATCGAAACCTAACTTATTGATTACAGATTTTACCTCACTTGGTATTTCGATTGAGGAATTAAAATCTATTTCAAAAAAATATTCGAAAACAAAATTTTTAATTATTACCGAATTTTTATCGAAAGCGGAATTAACTAAAATATTAGAGACTAATATCACTTCCTATCTTCTAAAAGAATGTGATAAAGGAGAAATTTTAGAGGCTATCAATTCTACCATCAAAAACGAAAAATTTATTTGTGGTAAAATAGTTTCTTATTTAACCGCAGAAACAGAAATTAAATCTTCTAATTCCTTTATCAAA
Organism: Bacteroidota bacterium; assembly: GCA_033763945.1. Taxonomy (GTDB): domain Bacteria; phylum Bacteroidota; class Bacteroidia; order B-17B0; family Aurantibacillaceae; genus Aurantibacillus. The sequence goes on from JANRJN010000019.1 coordinate 223,501, forward strand.
TCCTTAAGCTGCGATGGTATTGGTGTTACAGAGCGTGAAATTGATATTATTAGAGGAATTGCCGAAGGCTTAAGTAACAAAATGATTGCCGATAAATTTTCATTAAGCACACATACCGTAAATACTCATCGTAAAAACATAATGAGCAAACTCGGTGTTTGCAATACTGCAGGAATTGTTATGTTTGCCGTAAAAAATCAGTTACTGGAAACTAATTTTAGTTTACACTAAAAATTTTATTTTTCACAATTTAAATTTAATGTCAGTTCGAGTACATTTTTACCTGAATCTTGCAAAAATTGTATCGAGAACTGCAATTCAGTTACTCACTTCCCGATACAACCTTCGTTCAACAGGTTTACTCGAAGTGACGCATACTTTTACTTAAAAAAATCGTTCAAAGGATTACTAATACAACCATTAGGTTGATTGATTTGCATTAATTCACAAATAGTTGGTGCTATTTGAGTGATAGTAGTGTAATTGTACGAACTTCCTTTTTTTATTCCATTTCCAAAAAATATTACTGGTACGTGCGTATCATAGTTATATCCCGCTCCATGGGTGGTTCCTTTTTCAGCAAAATCCATCCAGGCTGCATTGTAAATAAAACACACATTGCCGCTTAATTTGTGGTTGTAACCATTTTGTAATAATGTCTTATAATCGTTGTTTTCAAATGAATTGTACTTTAATATTTTTGAAGGATAAGCCTCTGCAATACCCATAATCGTTACCAAGTACGAAGCTAATTTTTGCTCTATCTCGTCTTTATTTAATTTCAATTCTTCTATTTTCTTGTCGTTAAAAAACACTTGTTCATTACTCACGTTCGCTAATAAACTACTATCACCATAATTTATTTGAAAATATTTTTTTAAGTCTTTGGTCAATGTGCTTTCTTTTAAATAACCCGCCGGAATTTTATTATCCTTTAAATGATTTGGCACATCCGCCCCACCATGATCGGCGGTTAAAAATATGGTGTAATTATTTTTACCAACTTCTTTGTCTAAAGCGTTCAAAAGTTCCTCAATATCTTTATCTAAACGTAGGTAAATATCTTCTACTTCAACTGAGCGTGGACCATACGAATGTGCAACAATATCTGTACTTGAAAAACTAATGCAAAATAAGTCTGTTACTTCATCTTTACCAAGTTGCTCGTTTTTTAAACAGTCAATGGCCATGTCTTTAGTAATTGAATTACCATAAGGTGTAGAGCGGATAATACCAACATTATTTTTTTCTAAGTAACTCTTATAAAAATAAGGGAAAACCGGTTTTTCCTGTTTGTTAGGAATCAATTCGTAGTTATTATCGTCGTTAATAGAATTAGTGTAGCTTTCAGGATAATATAATGTCGTCCAACCTTTTTCCAAATACGTTTTGGCTAATTTTTTTTCGTTAAACTTTTTTACCCAATCTGGTAATTCATTCATATACCAACTACTTGTAATAAAATCACCAGTACTTTCATCAAACCAAAAAGCACCATCAGCAGCGTGCCCAACAGGTAAAATAGAACTTCTGTCTTTTAAAGCAACGCCAAAAACTTTTGCTTTTTTATTGGTTGTCATTTCTAATTCATCGCCAATTGTACTTGTTAATTGATTTTTGGGAGACATTAATCCTGCTTTACTACTGCTTCCAACAGATTTTACTGTTGAATCGTCTGTACAATACATACTGGTTTTTATAGTATTTTTCACATACCATTCATTAGCAATTATACCATGTGTGCGAGGTGTAGTACCAGTATATATACTGCTATGCCCCGGTCCTGTAAATGTTGGAATGTAATTGTAATGCGCATTTTTAAAATAATAGCCATCATTTACTAAACGTTTAAAACCACCATTTCCGTAGCGGTTCCAGTAGCGGTAAATATAATCGTTTCGCATTTGGTCGACCACAATGCCCACAATTAGTTTTGGTTTAGAATTTGCAGTGATAGGTTTTGTTTGGCCTATTATTGATAAACTAAGAGTAAATGATACTAAGAAAATTATTTTTTTTACAGACATGACTTAAAGTTTTTACTGAAATTTTTGTTTGGCTAATTTAATATGCGCTAAGTGATGCTGACAATGCCAAGCATACAAACCTAAAAAATCGAACATAAAAAATTGTTTTTGATACTGTGGGTGAACATAGCTTTTATTAAAATCGGCTTCAGACATTGAATTTAATACTGATGTTAACCTTAAATGAACGCCACAAATAATTTGTAAACTAGGCTCTATTGGTTCTACTTTGCTATCGGCTAATTCGGCAAAAAGTTGTTCGGGGTAAGGTTTAATGATTGGCTTATCTTCGCACAATGCTAACTTTAAGCGAATTAAACCATTCATATGGCTATCGGCACAATGGTGCGCTACTTGCCTTATTGTCCAACCTCCATCTCTATAAGTTGTATTTAATTGCGCTTCATTTAAATTCGCAACCTCAGCAACTAAAGTGTTATAAAAATTTTCAATAATATTAATTCGGTGTTTTACGTCACTACCATTGTAACTTGTTGTTGCAACATAATCGCCAATAGGATAGCGTAGTTTATCGTTTGTGTTTCCGTGCATATTACTTTAATGATTAAACTACTTACTCAAATACAAATTACGTTCGCTGTAAATATTTTGAAAATATTCATCGTACAAATCATCAATAAAATAGATGGCTTCTCCTGTACTTTTCATTTCAGGGCCTAATTCTTTCTGTATCTCCGGGAATTTTTCGTAACTAAATACAGGTACTTTTATAGCGTATCCTTTTTTCTTTGGTTGGAAATTAAAGTCTTTGATTTTCTTTTCGCCTAACATTACTTTGGTGGCGTAGTTTACATAAGGCTCGTCGTATGCTTTTGCAATAAAAGGTACAGTTCGGGAGGCACGAGGGTTGGCTTCAATAATATAAACTACTTCGTCCTTAATTGCGAATTGGATATTTAATAAACCAACAGTATTTAATGCAAGTGCAATTGTTTTGGTATGCTGCTCCATTTGTTTAATTACGTTTTCACTTAAATCAAATGGTGGTAAAACTGCGTAACTATCGCCACTATGAATACCTGCTGGCTCAATATGTTCCATCATGCCAATAATGTAAACATCTTTTCCATCACAAATACTATCACTTTCAGCTTCAATTGCCCCCTCTAAAAAATGATCTAACAAAACTTTATTTTCAGGTAAATCGTTTAATAATTTTACAACATGCTGCTCTAATTCCTGTTCGTTAATAACAATTTTCATACTTTGTCCTCCTAGCACATAACTTGGACGAACCAATAATGGGAAACCTAATTCTTTTGACAAATTAATTGCCTCTTCCGCATCATTTATTACACCAAATTTTGGATAAGGAATATTGTTGTCTTTTAACAAAGTAGAAAAACTACCTCTATCTTCCGCTAAATCCAACGATTTAAAATCGGTGCCAATAATTTTAATACCATATTTTTCTAATTTCTCGGCCAGCTTTAAAGCCGTTTGTCCACCCAACTGAACAATAACACCTTCCGGCTTTTCATGCAAAATAATATCATAAATGTGTTCCCAGAAAACAGGCTCAAAATATAATTTATCTGCTGTACTAAAATCGGTACTAACGGTTTCAGGATTACAGTTAATCATAATGGTTTCATATCCGCATTCTTTAGAGGCTAAAACGCCATGTACACAACTGTAATCAAATTCAATACCCTGCCCAATACGGTTTGGTCCGCTACCCAAAATAACTACTTTCTTTTTATCACTTCTTACACTTTCATTTTCATCTTCAAATGTTGAGTAGTAATAAGGTGTCTTTGCTTCAAATTCTGCAGCACAAGTATCTACCAATTTGTAAACGCGTTTAATACCAAAATCATTCCGCTTCTTATATACTTCGCTTTCCAAACATCTTACTAAATGTGCAATTTGTCTGTCAGCATAGCCCTTTTGTTTAGCCTCGTATAATAAATCTTTACTTAAAGTATCTAAAGTGTTTTTTGAAATTTCGTGCTCAAGTGCAATTAACTCTTCGATCTGTTGCAAAAACCACTTATCAATACGCGTTAGTTTTTGAATGGTTTTCAATGAGATGCCCATTTTCATAGCATCATAAATCATAAATAAACGATTCCAACTTGGTCTTTCTAAAGCCCGCAGCAATTCAGCCTGATCAGTAATTTCTTTTCCATCTGCGCCTAATCCATTTCGTTTTATCTCTAAACTCTGACAAGCTTTTTGTAACGCCTCTTGAAAGCATCGTCCAATCCCCATTACTTCGCCAACAGATTTCATTTGAAATCCAAGTTCGCGATTACAGCCTTTAAATTTATCAAAGTTCCAACGAGGGATTTTGACAATCACATAATCTAAAGTTGGTTCAAAATAGGCAGAAGTAGATTTTGTTATTTGATTAATTAATTCATCTAAATTATATCCAATGGCTAATTTACTGGCAATTCGTGCAATGGGGTAACCTGTTGCTTTACTCGCCAATGCCGACGAGCGAGACACGCGTGGATTAATTTCAATGGCAATAATTTCTTCTTTTTCATCATCGCTTACCGCAAATTGAACATTACACCCACCTGCGAAATTGCCAATACTGCGCATCATTTTAATAGCCATGGTCCGCATTTTTTGATAGGTGGTATCGCTCAAAGTCATTGCTGGGGCAACCGTAATACTGTCGCCGGTATGCACCCCCATTGGATCAAAATTTTCTATAGAACAAATAATCGCAACATTATCGTTTTTATCACGCAGTAATTCCAATTCGTATTCTTTCCATCCCAAAACCGCTTTATCAATCAATACCTCGTGAATAGGCGAAGTTTGTAACCCACGATTTAATAAATTGTCAAAATGCTCTTTTTCATAAACAACGCTTCCTCCACTACCTCCTAAGGTAAATGAGGGACGGATCACAAGAGGAAAACCAAATTCTTGCGCTACATTTTTTCCTTCTAAAAACGATTTTGCAATTTTGCTTGGCGCCATTCCCACACCAATTTCGTTCATGCGAATACGAAACAAATCCCTGTCCTCGGTAACTTTAATGGCATCAATATCAACGCCAATCATGTCAACCTTATATTTTTTCCAAATGCCTAAGTCATGACATTTAAGTGCTAAGTTTAATGCAGTTTGTCCACCCATGGTAGGTAAAACGGCATCAATTTTGCGCTCTTCTAATATTTTAATTATTGATTTTACTTCTAACGGCAACAAATAAATATTATCAGCAGTAACTTTATCAGTCATAATCGTTGCTGGATTAGAGTTAATAAGCGTTACTTCTATCCCCTCCTCACGAAGACTTTTTGCGGCCTGAGAGCCTGAGTAATCAAACTCGCAAGCTTGACCAATAATAATAGGACCTGAACCAATTATTAAAACGGATTTTATAGAGTTGTCTTTTGGCATAATTTCGAAAATAATTTAAAAGGAAAGCCTTTAAAAATTGAGCAAAGTTATACTACTAAAAAGATTAAAAAAGAAAAGATATTGACGAGATATTAAAAAAATTAGAGGCGAATTATTTTTTTGGACGAAATCAAATTTCCTTGATAAATTTTAATTTGGTAAATGCCCGATTTATATTCTCTTAAACTTAAACTTGTTTTTAAATTATTAGTTTTTTGAGAATAAATTAGCTTACCTGAACTGTCGTAAATTTCAATCAAATCAATTGTTTTATTATTGTTTGTAGAAATATTTACAAAGTCATTACTTGGATTCGGAAAAGCATTAACAATATCAGATTCACTATCTACCAATTTTATACTCGTAATAGTTCCTGTTGAAGCTTTTAATCTTGAAAACCAAATATCTAACGAACCGTCCCTAGTGGTGCCCCAAACAGTATTTATAGTGTCATTTTTTAATGCTACGCACATAAAATCATTGCCACTTTCTTCTAATATTGTATGATGTGGGACACTTAAATCGCTAACAACAAAATTTGGCGTAAAAGATGACGAACCATTGGCTCTAAAGGCACCATATATTTCTGTGGCTCTGCCATAACCAGGCCCAGATCCGTTTCGTCTATCGCGCCATGTAACTACCAAATCACCATTAGTATCAAAATCTGCCCAAACTAAGTCCTGCATTTTTCCGTTAGCAATTGGGTCATCATTTATTCTTTGAACTGAAGTCCAGCTTGTTCCTGAATTAAAACTTTCTGTCATTAAAATATCCAAATCGTTTCCGGTGTATCCTCCAACAAAAAATGCTGCATAATGATTGTTATTTGCAGGATTAACAAGCAGTTTATAACCTGCTTTTGAAGTGTCGTTTGACGCAGAAGTTGAAGTGCTTGTAATAACAGTTTTATAATTAAAAGTGCCACCACCATTACTACTACTGGCTAATATAAATTGTGGTAAAATATTTTGCGTTGTAACATAACTTGGATAAATTGCTAAAACAGTATTACCTTTAATTGCTGGTGCGGCCATTGGCGCAGCTACCAAATTACCTACTAAAAAATTAGCAGTATCTAAATAACGCCAATTACTCCAAGTTACACCACCATTATACGAGGCAATAAAATAAGGACGATTAGGGGGGGCTATCCAAGGGGCAGGCTTTGTGGTTATGTAAAGGTTATTTCCTGAATTATCGCAAACAATCCATGGCCTATCTAACGGGCGTTTAGCCCCATCCGCATACGCATCAATAACTTTTACTGGTACACTCCAATTTAACCCACCATTTAAAGATTTTGTAACCCAAACGCCACCTGAATCTGGACTTTCGCGGTAATCAATATAGCTTAAAAATAATTTTCCTGTTGCGTCAAAAGCCATCGATACATCAGCGGATTTAAAGTTTGGAGACATGTGAGGCAAGTTTATTGCATTTGACCATGTGAGTCCGCTATTAAAAGTACTTTTAACTTTTATGGTGAGCCCAGCACCGTTGCCAAATACAAAGCCCATCCAAGCCACTACCATATTTTTTGGGTTAGTTGGATTTATAACCAAATAAGGTTCTCCTTCAAATACTGCAAGGTTACTTAAATTTACGTTTTGGGATTTAAAACTAAAAAAAGAAGTAATCAGCGTAACAAGTAATAATTTTTTCATAATAAGTTTGGACGGTAAAAATTGTTTAAGGTTTAAACGATAGCTAAATATAAATAAAAAGTAATTTAAAATAGTGTTTACGTTGATGATAAAACTATTCATTAAAAATTCGTATATTTGCCCGAATTTTAACACCTAAAATTCATTTCAATGGCTTCCAATTTTTTAACTAATAAGTTTGTTGCCGAAGGGCTGACATACGATGATGTTTTATTAGTTCCTAACTACTCGGAGATTTTACCCCGTGAAGCGAATCTTTCGTCTCATTTTACAAAAAATATCATTTTAAATTCGCCGATTGTTTCGGCCGCAATGGATACTGTAACAGAACACCGTTTGGCAATTGCAATAGCACAGGAAGGTGGAATTGGTGTTTTGCATAAAAACATGAGCATTGAAGATCAAGCTACTCAAGTGCGCAAGGTAAAACGAAGCGAAAGTGGTATGATTAGTGACCCTGTTACACTTAATGGAGAAGCTCTTATTGAAAATGCACTAAAATTAATGACAGAAAATAAAATTGGAGGAATACCGGTTGTTGACACTTCAAAAAAACTATTGGGAATAGTCACCAATCGTGATTTACGTTTCGAGAAAAATTTTAAACGTCCTATCGTTGAAGTGATGACACCTTTTTCGGAGGTTATTACAGCTCCTCAAGGAATAACACTAAAAGAAGCAGAGGTTATTCTTCAAAATCATAAAATTGAAAAATTACCAATAGTTGACAAATCGAAAAAACTGGTTGGATTAATCACCTACAAAGACATTATTAAAATTAAAGTACGTCCCAATGCGTGCAAAGATGAACGAGGACGTTTACGTGTAGCTGCCGCGGTAGGCGTTACATCTGACACTATAGAAAGAGTAGACGCTTTGGTTGAAGCTGGTGTTGATGCTATTATTATTGATACTGCGCATGGTCATAGCAAAGGAGTGATTGATAAATTAAAAGAAGTAAAAAAGAAATATAAAAACCTTGAGGTAATTGTTGGAAACATTGCCACAGGAAAAGCAGCGAAAGATTTAGTAAAGGCTGGTGCCGATGCCGTAAAGGTTGGTATTGGGCCAGGCTCGATTTGTACCACGCGCGTTATTGCAGGTGTAGGTGTTCCTCAATTGACTGCTATTTTAGAAGTTGCCAATGCCTTGCAGGGAACAGGCGTACCTTTAATAGCAGATGGCGGTATACGTTTTACGGGCGATGTTGTTAAAGCCTTAGCAGCCGGTGCAGGAACAGTAATGATGGGTGGAATGTTTGCTGGTACGGAAGAAAGTCCGGGTGAAACCATAATTTTTGAAGGTCGCAAATTTAAATCGTATCGTGGCATGGGAAGTTTAGAAGCGATGCAAAAAGGGAGTAAAGACCGCTATTTTCAAGATGCAGAAGACGATATTAAAAAACTAGTACCGGAAGGAATTAGTGGTCGTGTGCCTTTTAAAGGAAGTTTAGCAGAAATTATGTACCAAATTATGGGAGGTTTAAGAGCAGGGATGGGATATTGTGGGGCTAAAGATATTAAAGCACTTCAGCAAGCTAAATTTATTCGAATTACAGCTGCCGGTGTAAAAGAAAGTCATCCGCATGATGTTGTGATTACAAGAGAGGCACCTAATTACTCACGATAAAGAAATGTTGAATTTTGAATGATAAATTTTAAATTATGTCTTCAAAATTCATTTAACATTTATAATTTAGCATTTAAAATTTCAGAATGATATTACCAATTGTTGTATACGGTGATCCGGTTCTAAGAAAAGTAGCAGAACCAATTGATAAAAACCATGAAGGTTTAGATCAAATAATTAAAGACATGTTTGACACCATGAATAATGCTCGTGGTGTGGGTTTAGCGGCACCGCAAATTGGCAAAAGCATTCGGTTGTTCATTGTTGATACCAGCCCCTTTGCAGAAAGCAGCGACGATGATGAAGACGAGGACGATGAATTTACGCCTGAACAAAAAAAACAATTAAGTGCCTTTAAAAAGATATTTATCAACGCACAAATTATAGAGGAAGATGGTGAAGAATGGAAATTTAGTGAAGGGTGTTTAAGCATTCCAAAAATTAGAGAAGATGTAAGTCGTAAACCAAAAATTAAAATTGAGTATGTTGATGAGCATTTTAAAAAACACACCGAAACTTATGATGGGGTAATTGCTCGAGTAATCCAGCATGAATACGATCACATTGAAGGGAAGTTATTTACAGATATTATTAGCCCTTTTAAACGCAAATTAATTGCTGGAAAATTATCTGATATAAGTAAAGGAAAAATAAGTGCCGACTACAAAACTCGAGTGTACAGACCAAAAAAATAAAATACTGTCAGTTCGAATAGAAAATTTTTGCATCTTAAAATTTTCGTTTCGAGAACTTTATAAAATTCACTTTTCGATACAGCCCTCGTTCATCAGGCTTACTCGAAGTGACAACAAAAAAATGAAACTATTTTTTTACATAATTATCAGTTTAAGTTTTATAGCTTGTAACAATTCTATTAAATCGGATAAACAAAATAAAAATGATAGCACTCAAACTTTAAACCCAAAACCCGAAACACTAGCTATTAAACCAGAAAACGCAGGTATAAATTACTTAGCAGATTGCAAAAATTATTATACCGAAGCAAAAAAATTAGATAGCATTTTATTAAAGGAAATTGACGTTAATCCTGACCTTGCTAATAAAGCCATTAAAGCCTTTACTAATTTTGCCTATTATTGCCATAGCGATAGTATGAGTCCTGTTTACTTAATTAAAACAGCGCAAGTTGCAAGATCAATAAATAACACCCCACAGGCAAAAATTGTGTTAGATAAATGTATCGCCGATTATCCTAATTTTAAAAATCGTCCTGCCGCATTGTTTTTATTAGCGCAAGTGTATGATGAGCCCGGAGCATTAAACAGCGAAACAGAAGCTCAAAAAATTTACCAAAAAATAATTGACGAATACCCCAAAAGCGATTGGGCAAAAAGTGCAAAAGGTGCACTTACTTTTATTGGCAAATCGGATGCGCAAATAATGGAAGAATTGAAAAAAAAGAAAAAATAATGTTATGCTAAAAAAACTTCCTTTGATAGGTATACTCGGCGCAATAGGTGTATCACTTGGTGCGTTAGGCGCACATTTTATAAAAAATAAAATAACTCCTGATTTATTTCATGGGTACGAAACAGCGGTTTCATATCATATTTATCACTTGCTTGCAATGCTGGCAGTTGTTATACTAAATCAAACTTATCAGCACAAATATTTAAAATGGGCCTTTAACTTTTTTTTATGGGGCATAGTTTGTTTTAGCGGCTCACTTTACATTTTATGTACTCGAAATTTATTTGGTGCCGAATGGCTTCGTTTTTTAGGTCCAATAACTCCAATTGGTGGTATTTTATTTATTGTAGGTTGGTTGTTTTTAGCATTTTCATTTGTAAAAAAAAGCTAAAATAGAATATTAGGAACGGCATTTGCTGTATCAACAATAATTAGCATATTTACACAATTAAAAATTTAATCCATGAAAAATTCTATTCTAATATTAAGTAGCGCGATTTTTTTAAGCATAGCTTCTTGTAAAACAAAAGCAAAAACCCAAACAACCGACTCTACATCTAAAGAGGTAGCAAAAACATGTGCTGCCACAGTTAATTTTGCAAGCAAAGGTGCGGGCATTGATGCTTCAAGTTACGAAGGGGTTAAAGCATTAATAGCTTCAAAAAAATTGAAATTTACCGAAAAAAGAATGGGTAAAGAAGGAGAAACTGAATTGTGCTTACCATTAACAGAATTAAAAGGTTCTGAAAAAACAGATTTTATAAATCAGTTGAAAAAATTCGAAAATGCTGACAAATTAGTCTCAGTATCAACCAATTAAAATAATTTTTAACAATTAAAATTGTGGAAAAACGGTCTTTTAACGACCGTTTTTTTTTTGTACTTTTGCCCGCACTAACTAACACTTTTTAATAAATGAACGAAATTGGATTAAGAGCAGAAGATGCTTCGGTTGCTCAATTAGGGCTTGCAAATGTAGATATGGCAAATTGGAATCTTTATCCAAGTGAACTGGTTGAAGATTGTATCGTATTAAATCAAGGAAACTTAACAGATAACGGTGCTTTAGCTATTGACACCGGCGAATTTACCGGTCGCTCTCCTAAAGATAAATTTGTTGTATATGACGACTATACAAAAGATACTGTTTGGTGGGGCGATGTAAACAATCGTTTTGAAGCGGATAAATTTGATGCTTTATATAACAGAATGACTGCCTATTTAGGTGGAAAAGAAATTTGGGTACGTGACGCTTACGTTTGCGCTGATCCAACTTATCGTTTAAACATTCGCGTAGTAAACGAATATCCTTGGAGTAATTTATTTGCATACAATTTATTCTTACGACCAACTACAGAAGAACTAAAAACATTTAAACACGATTGGACGATTATCAATGCTCCAGGATTTAAAGCAGATCCAAAAATTGATGGTACTCGTCAACATAACTTTGCCATTATAAACTTTACAAAAAAGGTAATTTTAATTGGTGGCACTGGTTATACAGGAGAAATTAAAAAAGGAATTTTTGCAGTTTTAAATTATATTTTACCTCAAGAGAAAAAAGTATTGAGTATGCACTGCTCTGCCAATATTGGTAAAGATGGTGATACTGCTATTTTCTTTGGTTTATCAGGTACAGGAAAAACTACTTTGAGTGCTGATCCTAATCGTAAATTAATAGGCGATGATGAACATGGTTGGAGCGATAAAGGTGTGTTTAACTTTGAAGGTGGTTGCTATGCTAAATGTGTGGATTTAACAGCAGAAAAAGAGCCACAAATTTTTAATGCAATTAAGTTTGGTTCGTTATTAGAAAATATTGAATACAAAGACGGTACTACTACTGTCGATTATTCAAACATTTCAAAAACAGAAAACACTCGTGTAAGTTACCCGGCGCATTATATCGACAATGCAGTAACACCAGCCGTTGGTGATGTTCCAAAAAATATTTTCTTTTTAACCTGTGATGCTTTTGGTGTTTTACCTCCAATTAGTAAGCTAACCACAGGCCAAGCTATGTATAATTTTATTAGTGGCTATACCGCAAAAGTTGCTGGTACTGAAATGGGAATTACTGAGCCTACAACAACATTTAGCGCGTGTTTTGGGAAAGCGTTTTTACCTTTGCATCCAACAAAGTATGCGGAGTTATTAGGCGAAAAATTAAAAAAACACAATGTAAATGTTTGGTTACTTAACACCGGCTGGGTTGGTGGAAGCTATGGCACTGGTAATCGCATTAAACTAAGCTATACTCGCTCTTTAATATCCGCTGCTTTAAGCGGTGAGTTGGATAAAGCCGAAATGGGAACAACCAATTTCTTTGGTCTAAAATTCCCAAAAACTTGTAAAGATGTGCCAAGTGAAATATTAGATCCACGTAACAGTTGGAAGGATAAAAATGCTTACGATGAAAAAGCGAAAAATTTAGCAGAACAATTTATTAAAAACTTCAGCCAATATGCTTCTGCGGCAAACGAAGAAATTTTATCTGCAGCACCTAAAGTTGAAGTTACAGCTTAGGAGGTGTCTTAATTTTATTAAAACCGAATCTATTGTAGATTCGGTTTTTTATTATCTGCTATTTTTATTATCAAGTATTATTCTTTAATTTTAATACTTATTATATATGTTTAAAATCCATCACCCTAAGAAATACATTAGCCTTATTGTAATTGTTGTTGCCATCTTTATTGGTACTGCTTATACACCAGACTATTTCGAAATAAGTAAAAATTTAGATATTTTTAATTCGGTTTATCGCGAATTAAATATTTCTTATGTTGACGATACAAAACCCGGACAGCTAATGAAAACAGGTATAGATGCCATGCTCAATTCTTTAGATCCTTATACCGTTTACTATACCGAAAATGATATTGAAGACTATAAATTTTTAAGTACCGGAGAATATGGTGGCATTGGCACAGCAGTTTTAGATATTGATAACAAAATAATTATTGCCGACCCTTACGAGGGATTTAGTGCATTTAAAGCTGGACTTAGAGGAGGGGATCAAATAATTGGAGTAGATAATTATAATGTAGAAGGGAAAAAAAGTGATGAAATTTCAAATTTATTAAAAGGTCAAGCCGGAACTCCCATAAAATTAAAAGTATTAAAAGCAGGGCAAAAAACGCCTGTTGATGTTCTTTTGAATAGAGAAGAAATAAAAACAAAAGCAGTTCCCTACTTTGGAATATTACCAAACAATGAAACTGGTTATATCAAACTTACTCAATTTACTGATAATTGCAGTGCTGAGGTAAAAGAGGCTCTATTGAATTTAAAAGGCAAAGGTTGTAAAAATATCATTTTAGATTTACGTGGAAACCTTGGTGGACTTTTGCATGAAGCCCAAAATATTGTGAATTTTTTTATAGAAAAGGGACAAGAAATTGTTTCAACAAAAGGAAAAGTGCCAGACTGGGATAAAACCTATTTAGCTGTTAATAATCCTATAGATACTCAAATCCCTTTGGTTGTTTTGGTTGATGAAAATTCGGCATCGGCTTCTGAAATTGTGAGCGGCGCATTACAAGATTTAGACAGAGCTTTAATAATTGGTAAACGAACATTTGGTAAAGGATTGGTGCAACAAACCAGAGATTTAGTTTATAATGCTAAAGTGAAAATTACTGTTGCAAAATATTACATTCCCAGTGGCCGTTGTGTTCAAGCGCTTGATTATAGCTCACGGGATGAGGAAGGAAGAGTTGAAAAAGTACCGGATAGTTTGATTACCGCTTTTAAAACAAAAAATGGTAGAATTGTTTATGACGGTGCAGGTATTATGCCGGATATAAAAACCACCGATACGGATTTCAGTATGGCTTTGGGAAGTTTAATTAGTAAATACTATATTTTTAATTATGCAACCGATTATTATTTAAAACATCCACAAGTATCTAGTGTAAAGGATTTTGGATTAACTGACGCTGAGTATAATGAGTTTATAAATTATTTAAGTGGCAAAAATTATAATTACAAAACTAGAAGTGAATTAGAGTTAGAAGATTTTAAAAAGAATGCTATTACAGAAAAATATTATAACGATATTAAAAATGAATTAGATGCTTTATTAGCAAAAATGAATACTAACAAAAAAGAAGATTTGATAAAGCACAAATCTGAGATAAAAAAATATTTAGAAGAAGAAATTATTTCGAGATACCATTATCAAAAAGGTAGAATAGAATTTAGTTTAAAACATGATAATGATATTGTGGAGGCAGAGCGTTTATTGGCTGATAATTCTAAACTTAAAATACTACTAACTACTTCCGAAAAACCAACAAAACCTTTTAACATAAAAAAGAAATTTTAAATTGAACTTAGTAACTGGCGCCACAGGAATTTTAGGAAGTACCGTTGTTTTAAAATTATTACAGCAAAATGAGCCCGTTACTGCCTGCAAACAAAAAACAAGTGATTTAAAAAAAATAGAAAAATTATTTTCGTATTACACACCAGATTATAAAAACATCTTCTCAAAAATAAAATGGGTAGATGTTGATATTCGTGATATTTTCTCAATTGAAGAAGTATTAGATGAAATTTCAATAGTATACAATTGTGCTGGTTTTGTATCCTTTAATAAAAATGACAGAAAATTACTTTTTGATATAAATGAAAAAGGCACCGCTAATGTTGTAACTGCTTGTTTACATAAAAAAATTGATGCGCTTTGCCACGTAAGTTCAATTGCTACATTAAATAATTTAGATTATAAACATCAATTAAATGAAACTGTTTTTTGGAAAACCTCGGGCAAAGAAAGTGATTATGCCATAAGTAAATACAACGGTGAACGAGAGGTTTGGCGAGGTATTGAAGAAGGTTTAAATGCGGTAATTGTAAACCCAGGGGTGATACTATCTCCAGGATTTTGGAATCAAAGCAGTTCTAAATTATTTCCTAATTGCTACAATGGGAATAAATACTATACGAAAGGAATGGCGGGTTATGTTTCTGCAATTGATGTTGCGGAGGCTATGATTCAATTGGTAACTAAACGCTTATTTGCAAACCGTTATATTGTCATCGAAAATAATTACAATCTTCAAACCATTTTAAATTTAATTCAAACTGAATTTAATAAACCTTTACCTTCTATAAACGCATCTAAATTTTTACTTAATATTGCCCTTATTTTAGATAATGTAAAATCAATATTTACGCGTCAGCAACCTACTATCACAAAAAATTTAATCAATTCTGCATTTAATACACAAACTCTCTCAAACAATAAAATTTTAACCGATTTAGAGCTATCATTTCAACCAATTAACGAGGTAATTCATCAAATTTGCGGTCATTATTTGAGGGAGCAAACCAACAAAAGTATAAGTAATTAATTTTCAGACAATTAAAATAAAAATTCATCGATAATTTTTTGCATTTTATAAGTTATTTATTTACTTTAGTCTATTATTTTATAAAATCTAAGTATGCACATTGCAATTGCGGGAAACATTGGGTCGGGGAAAACCACTTTAACATCTTTATTGGCTAAACATTATAAGTGGCATGCGCATTACGAAGATGCTGACGACAATCCGTATCTAAATGATTTTTATGAAGATATGCAGAGATGGTCATTTAATTTACAAGTTTACTTTTTAAACAATCGTTTTAATCAAATTTTAGAAATTCGCAAAGGTAAGCATACCGTTGTTCAAGACAGAACTATTTACGAAGATGCGTATATTTTTGCACCCAATCTTCACGCTATGGGTTTAATGACCTCACGTGATTATGATAATTATTTTAACTTGTTTAAATTGATGGATGGTTTGGTAAAGGCGCCTGATTTGATTATATATTTAAGAGCAAGTGTTCCAACTTTAGTAAAACAAATACAAAAGCGTGGACGCGATTATGAAAATAGTATTCGTTTAGATTATTTAAAACGCTTAAATGAGCGCTATGAAGCTTGGAGTTCATCATACGAAGGAGGAAAAATATTAGTGGTGGATGTGGACGATATTAACTTCAGTGAGAATAAAGAGGACTTAGGAAAAGTATTACGAATGATAGACGCACAATTAAACGGATTATTTAAATAGTGAGCATTACGCTAAATAAGGAAGACCAATTTTTTGATTTGCATTTCGAAAAACAAATCGAAACCGTTAATGCTACAGGTAAATTAGCGTTAGCCTATGATGGCGTTTTGAATACGGAAACCATTTCAAAATTAGAAGGTTCTATTGAAGAAAAAATACTTGAAAATAATTTACCAAAAATGGTAGTTAAAAAAGTATTTTTCATTTGCGTGGAGTCATTGCAAAACATGTTTATACATGGCCATAGAGATGACAATGGAGCACAACATAATTTTTTCATCCTTTACATTACTGATAAGGCTGTAAAAATTACAACAGCTAATTTAATTTCAAATTCTTCAATCCCAAAACTTACAACTGATATTGAAAGGATAAATTCGTTTAGTGACCCTGCCGCTTTAAAAGCATATTATTTAGAGCATTTAGAAAATAATGAATTAAGCGAAAAAGGTGGGGCAGGATTAGGATTCATTACAATTGCCATGAAAAGTGGAAATAAGTTAGGTGTTGAATTCAATGAAATTAATGAGAAGCGTTCGTTATTTTTATTGCAAATAACTATTAATATAGAATAGCGCAAATGGCGCAAATAAAAGCCCCTACCGTTTTATTTTTAGCTTCTTGGTATCCAACACCAATCAATAAAAGTCACGGAATTTTCATTAGAAATCATGCTATTGCTTTAAGTAAATTTTCTAATGTTGTTGTTGCTTATGCCTATTCCGATTCTAACACGTTAGAATCGAAACTGCATACAACTATCGTAAACGAAAATTTTACAGAGTACATTGTAGAATACAAAAAATCTAACTCTTCTATTCCACTAATTTCACAACTTCAAAAACTGCTGCGATTTAAAAGTGCATATAAATCACTTTTAAATGTTCTACAAAAAAAACATCTTAATGTTACTGCTATTCAAGTAAATGTAGTTTTCCCTGCTGCAATGTGTTTTTCCATTTTTAAAAATTATTACAAAGTAAAACACACTATTGTTGAGCATTGGAGTGGATATTTACCAGAAGATGGAAACTATAACGGATTCTTTACTAAATTTTATACAAAAAAAGTATTTAAAAATGCCTCTAAAATATTTTATGTTTCCGAAAAACAAAAGGAGGCAATGCGCATTCACGGCCTCGTGGGTAATTACCAATTAATTTACAATGTAGTTGATACAACTATTTTTAAAATAAACCCTAACAAAAAAAATCCTATACCCCTATTCTTGCACGTATCTACACTTGATAAAGATCAAAAAAATATTTTAGGAACATTAAACACATTAAAAAATTTACAAAACAGTAGTAGTTCTTTTCAGTCCATTTTTGTTGGTGGAGATTTAGAAACAAAACACTATTTTGAAGAGAAAGCAAAAGAACTAAGTATTACAAATATTGACTTTGTTGGTCACAAAACCCAAATACAAATTGCAGAACTAATGCAACAGGCACATGCATTAATTTTGTTTAGCAATTACGAAAACATGCCAGTGGTTATTTTAGAGGCACTAGCGTGCGGACTACCAATATTTGCAAGTAATGTAGGACAACTCCCTTATTTTATTTCTGATGATTTTGGCATATTAGTGGATGTAGGTAACGAAGAACAACTTACCAAGCATCTTCAACTTTTTTTAGAAGGAAAATTAAAATTTGATGCTAACAAAATGAATATCTTTATTTCTGAACATGCTACACACGAAATTGTTGGTAGGCAATTAGCAGATGAATATCTTATTTCTTAATTATCCAATTCATCTCCTTTTTCAAAAGAGTTAATGTTTTTTCCTCGTCCGAATTTTTTTCGGTTTTAAAATCATATTCCCAACTCGCAAATTTTGGCAAGCTCATTAAAATTGATTCTACCCTACCATTAGTTTGTAAACCAAATTGCGTGCCTTTATCATAAACTAAATTAAACTCTACATATCTTCCACGACGCAAGAATTGCCATTGTTTATTTTTTTCTGTATACAGTTTATGTTTATTGCGCTTAATAAGCTCGGAGTATATTGGCGCAAAAGCCTCACCAACATCTTTCCAAAAATTAAAATTTTGTTCAAATGTCATTTCCGAATCCGAATTTAATCGATCAAAAAATATTCCACCAATGCCGCGTGTTTCTTTACGATGCGGAATGTAAAAATAATCATCTGCCCATTTTTTAAATTTTTTATAATAAGAAGCATGATGTTTATCGCATACTTTTTTTAATTCATTATGAAAATAAAATGCATCTTCTTCCACAATATAATGTGGTGTTAAATCTATACCACCACCTAACCATTTGGTACCATTGTCCATTTCAAAATACCGAATGTTCATATGAATAATTGGCACCATAGGATTCTGAGGATGAATAACTATAGAAACACCAGTCGCGTAAAATTGAGGCTTTTCGGAAGTATTGCCAGATATACTATGTTCCTTTTCTTTAAATAAAAAATCAGGAGCGATTCCATGTACTGCGCTGTATAGCACCCCCCCTTTTTCTATTACATTTCCAGAATTAATAATTTTGGTAATGCCTCCTCCCCCTTCTTCTCTTTCCCACTTTTCATTTGTAAATTTTCCTGATTCGTCTGCTAATTCTAATGCATTGCAAATTGAAAGTTGGAGTTGTTGTAACCAATTACTAATATAATCTTTGGTTATTTCCATCCGGTTTTATACAATTGGTAATTATTGTAATTAAAAATATACACACCTCTATTGTCAAAGCCTGTTGAAGCGTCTGGACGATTAAATTTAAACCTTAAGTAATTTGTTTCACTTGGCAATAAATTTAAATTATAAATAAAATTAGGGTCTTGCTGTTTTAAATTATTCAAATAATATAAAGCAATATCAAACCCAATAAAAAAATATTCACTTGGAGAAATGCCAACTTGTGTTTTGTAACCCTCAATAATTGAGCTGTAATTACCCGTATTTACAACATTGTATTGATAAGGAAATGTGTAGTGCAATTGATTTAAATATTCCTGATCGACATTATCGGCGATTGATGTATTTTGCCAACCGCACAATAAAATATCTTTTTTATCAGCATATACAGCAAGCTGTGTTGTAAAATCGGTAATAAACACTTGATTATTACTCAATGAAACCACAATGTTTTTAACACCACTTTTATAAGCCGCTTTAACACCAGCTAATCCCCTCACTGTGGTTATGGTATCTTTAATTGTTTTGCCTAATTGTTGTTGTTTGTCATTGTAGTATTTTTTAAAAGCCTTTACATAAGAAACTTCTTTCGCATCTTTTTCATAAGGCGCCATTAAAATAATGTTTGCATTGTTGTTAACTAAAGAATCTATACAATAATCAGCCAAAGATTCTAACAAAGTAAACTGCGAAGGATTAGTTTTTGAAGCATAAATATTATTGTACAGCATTTTATTTTGTTGTGTTATCGGCGAAACAATTGGAATGCCTAATTCTTTTGCCTTTTGTGCTATTATTTTAAATCCATTAGCGTAAAGAGGACCAAAAATAAAATCGGTTTGTTTAAACTTAGGTTCGTTAACAATCTGTATTAGTTTTAATGAATCTCTATCGTCTACATCATACAATTCTATATTTACTTCAAAATCTTTTGTAGTTAGCGAATCAACGCAACGTTTAAACCCCAAATAAAAATCTATAGCCAAAGCAGGCACCTGAGGAAAGTTTACTTTATTTTTCACTAGCTCGTTTAATTCCAGATTAAGCGTTTGATCTAACTTAAACGGTAAAATTAATGCTACCGTGTAATTACTTTTTTTAGGCTTTATAGTTCCTTTTCCAATTACAGAATCCTTTTTAGGTTCCACAATGGCTGTGGATTGCTTTACGGGATTTACCAATACCGGCTTAGGGTTTATGGCAATTAACTGTCCTTCTTTAATGCTACTTGTAAAATTTGGATTTATTTGCGTCAGTTCCTTTTCAGTTTTATTGTACTTTCTTAGTATGGCATATAACGTTTCACCCTTAGTAACTTTGTGGCAATAAAATTTATTGGTGTCTATTACACCAGAAGTTGAACTTATAACTGTTGTGTTTGTAGCAACTACTGCAGGGGTTACTATTGTTGTTAAGGAAGCAAACGGAATTTTTACCTCTTGCCCGGTTTTTGTACCAGATTTAGTTTCAGGGTTAAATTTATAAATATCCTCTAAACTTACTGTATACAGCTTTGCAATTGAATATAAACTTTGGCCTTTTTCAATTTTATGAATATAAAATTTTTTACCTTCTATTGTTTGAATATTTATTGATTTAGTTTGCGATAGCAAACTCATAGAGCTAAAAATTAAAAAAACTAAAAATATACAACAACGAAAATTTAACATTTATAATTTAAAATTTATAATTACTGAATTATTCCCATTCAATGGTAGCAGGTGGTTTTGAACTAATATCGTAAACTACTCTATTAACACCTTTTACTTTATTAATAATTTCGTTACTAATTTTTGCTAAAAACTCATAAGGCAAATGACACCAATCCGCAGTCATACCATCCGTACTTGTTACTGCACGAAGTGCTACAACATTTTCATAAGTTCGCTCGTCTCCCATTACCCCAACACTTTGAATTGGTAAAAATATTGCGCCAGCTTGCCATACATCTTTATATAAATTATGCGACTTTAATCCATCAATAAAAATAGCGTCCACCTCTTGCAAAATTTTTACTTTTTGTTCCGTAATATCACCAAGTATTCTTATTGCTAAACCTGGACCAGGGAAAGGGTGGCGATTTAAAATGTTCTCATCCAAACCTAATTCTTTACCTACTCTTCTTACCTCATCTTTAAATAGACTTCGCAAAGGTTCTACAACTTGTAATTTCATATAATCCGGTAATCCACCAACATTATGATGCGACTTAATTGTAGCCGATGGGCCTTTTACTGAAACACTTTCAATAACATCTGGGTAAATAGTGCCTTGAGCTAACCATTTTGCATCGGTTACCAATTTGCTTTCGTCATCAAACACATCCACAAAAATTTTTCCAATGGCTTTTCTTTTTTTCTCAGGATCAGTTAGGTTTGCAAGCGCTTCATAAAACCGATTTTTCGCATTAACACCTTTTACATTCAACCCCATGTGTTTGTATGATTCTAAAACACTTTCAAACTCATGTTTACGTAACAATCCATTATCAACAAAAATACAATGTAAATTTTTTCCAATGGCCTTATGCAATAGCATTGCGGCAACACTACTATCAACGCCACCACTTAGTCCTAAAATTACTTTATCGGTTCCAATTGTACTTTTTAAAGAATTAATAGCAGTGTCGATAAAAGAAGATGGTGTCCAATTACCTATACATCCGCAGATATCAAACACAAAATTCTTTAATAACTGTGCGCCTTCGGTTGAATGATATACCTCGGGATGAAACTGAATACCAAATGTTTTTTCGTTGTCGATGACAAATGCAGCAACTTTTACATCGTGTGTACTCGCAATTATTTTATAGTTGGAAGGAATGGAAAGAATGGTATCTGCATGACTCATCCATACTTGTGAGTTTTGCGATACATTTTTTAAAAGCTGATTTGTATTATCAACAAAATCCAAATTAGCCCTACCATATTCACGTGAATTGGATTTACCAACTTCGCCTCCAAAAAAATGTGCTAAATATTGCGCACCATAACAAACGCCCAATAATGGTAATTTACCCTTTATACTATCTAAATTAGGTTTTAAAGGGTTTTCCTCGCGAACTGAGCATGGGCTGCCAGATAAAATAACACCTTTGATATTTTCGGTTAATTCTGGGATTTTATTGTAAGGGTGAATTTCACAGTAAACATTTAATTCTCTCAAACGACGGGCTATAAGCTGTGTGTATTGAGAACCAAAATCAAGAATTAAGATTTGTTGTTGCATAGAATTTTGTTAAAGTTACTATTAAAAAATGTGGTGTAAAAACTAAAAAAATTAATTTTTGTGAATTTACAAAAAAGTGTATATTTGCACTCTCATTTTTTATGAGCATCGGGGTGTAGCGTAGTCCGGTATCGCGCCACATTTGGGATGTGGAGGTCGTCAGTTCGAATCTGGCCACCCCGACCAACCGGAAAAAAGCCTTGTAGAAATACAAGGCTTTTTTTGTTATAATTTCTTTTTCCGGAAAATTAAATGGCTGCCATCAACAAATTAATGTCTTTGAAAGGCAGATTAAAGGCCTCGCCTAAAAACTGATTAGTTAAAATACCATTATAAATATATACGCCGTTTCTTACACCAGCATCCTTTCTAACAATACTGTCAAATCCGCCCTCATCGCCCATGTTTAAAATAATTTGAGAGAAAATATTGCTTAAAGCATAAGACGCTGTGCGAGCAACACGGCTATTGATATTTGGCACACAATAGTGAATAACGCCATGTTTTTTAAACACAGGCTTTGTATGATTAGTAACATGAGAAGTCTCGAAAACACCCCCTTGATCAATACTCACATCAACAATTACGCTTCCGGTTTTCATTTCTGAAACCATATTTTCAGTCACAATACAAGGTGTCCGTCCTTTTGTTGCGCGTAAAGCGCCAATGGCAACATCTGCCGTTTTTAAATGTTTTTCTAAAACTTTTGGAACAATAACCGAAGTAAAAATGCGTGAGCCTAATTGATTTTGTAAACGACGCAAACGCGAGGTAGAATTATCGAAAACTTTTACGGTGGCTCCTAAACCAATAGCAGCGCGCGCTGCAAATTCACCAACGGTTCCAGCTCCAATAATTATGACTTCAGTTGGAGAAATGCCGCTAATGCCGCCAAGTATTGAACCGACACCATTATTTACGTTACTTAAAAGCTCTGCTGCAATTAAAATACTAGCGCCGCCTGCAATTTCGCCCATGGCTCTAATTACAGGAAAAATACCAGCTTCGTCAATTATTAAATCAAAGGCAACGCAATTTAATTTCTTTGAAATTAATTTCTTTAAAAAATCTTGTGGTTGAACTGTTAATTGCAAAGCACTAAACAAAGTTTGCTTAGGTTGCATCAATTCAATTTCTTCAATAGTTGGTGGTGCTATTTTAAAAATAACATCCGCTTTATAAACATCGTTTGGAGATAATACAATTTCGGCACCCGCCTCGCTATAGTCGGCATCATCAAAATTTGCCGATTTACCTGCACCACTTTCTATACAAACCCTGTGACCGTTATTTACTAAAAGCGCAACAGCATCCGGAACTAATGGAACACGTGTTTCTTGAAAAGCAATTTCCTTTGGAATGCCGATAAATAATTTTCCCTTTTTACGCGCTACCTCCAACATCTCTTCTTGCGGAGCAAAGGCACCTTTGGTTAAAGAAAATAAAACATCTTTTGTCATTACCATAATTTTTATTTTAAAGTTTAGTAAGCTGGTCCGTGATAACGAGGGGCATTGCAATCGTCAATATTTTTTTTGCGAGGACGGTACATTAAGCCAACTCTAAATTCGTAAGTACGATTCCTTATAAAAACATTGTCTTTTTTAGTTCTAAGAACATCTGGATTCCAATGATACTCTGTAAACATACTTATTTTTCCGAAAAGCGGAAATTCGTACCCTAAACCGACATTTCCACTAAACCAAATTTTCCTAAAACTTGAACTATAAGGATTAAACACAGCTGTGCTTTGTTTAAATAAATACTCAAGTCGAACGCCGGGCATTAAATAAAAACTATATGGTAATCCAAATGGTCCAAAATATTTTAAATAATTATTCCATTGAATATAGGTGTATTTATTAACTCCAAAAGAACCCGAACGCGTTCCAAATAACAAATCAGTAATTTCTTTTTCTTTAGCGCCTTTATGTGTGTACTCAAATTCGGTTTGCCAACGTATTTGATCATGACTTAAAAATTCGGCAAAAGCCCCTGCCCCCCAACTTAAATACTCGCGAGAATAATGAGTACTGGGATAATAAACCTTTGGATCCAAATTAGTGTAGTTATCTATTAATGGATTTTTTAAGCTTTCGTTTTTATTAACATACCTGTGAGCAGAATGCGTAAATGCTCCAAAAACACCAAAGCCTCTGAAAAACTGAGCGTTTGTATTTAGAACTAGAATAAATAAAAAAAATAAAATTAGTTTTCGCATCAATCTTTAATTTAATAATTTATAATTTTTAGTTTAAAATTTTATTATGCGCTAACTGCTTCGCTAGCTGAATTTATTTTTTTAACCAATCCTTGTAATACTTTTCCAGGACCTACCTCTATAAATTGTGTTGCTCCATCCGCCACCATTTGTTGTATACTTTGTGTCCATTTTACTGGAGCTGTGAGTTGGGCGATTAAATTTTGTTTAATTTCACTAGGGTTTGTTACAGCCGTGGTTGTTACATTTTGATATACAGGACAAATTGGCGTATTGAATACTGTTGCATTAATAGCAGCTTCCAATTCAACCCGAGCGGGTTCCATTAAAGGAGAATGAAATGCACCACCTACTGGCAAAACAAGTGCGCGTTTTGCACCTGCGGCTTTTAATTTTTCGCAAGCAATATTAATCCCTTCAATACTGCCTGAAATAACTAATTGTCCGGGACAATTGTAATTAGCCGCAACAACAACATTTCCCTCTTTGGTAATCTCTTCGCATATTTTTTCTACAATAGCATCCTCTAAATTTAAAATAGCGGCCATGGTGCTTGGGTTAATTTCACAGGCTTTTTGCATGGCTAAGGCGCGTTTATAAACCAATTTTAAAGCATCTTCAAAAGCAAGAGTTTTATTTGCTACTAGGGCCGAAAATTCGCCTAAAGAATGACCAGCTACCATATCCGGATTAAAATCTGACAAAGTAGATGCTAATATTGCTGAATGCAAAAATATAGCAGGTTGTGTTATTTTTGTCTGTTTTAATTCCTCATCAGAACCCGTAAACATAACATCGGTAATTTTAAATCCTAAAATATTGTTTGCTGTTTCAAATAATTTTTTGGCATTAGTATTATTTTCGTAAAGATCTTTTCCCATTCCGGAAAATTGAGCACCTTGACCCGGAAAAATATATGCTTTCTTCATACAAGTTCTGTTTTTGTTAGAATGGTAAATTTAACAGATTAATGCAGATTAACAATTATGGTTTAATACAAATTATTCAACTGTAGTTGTTAGAAAATATATTAACCTGTTTTATTTATCTAAAAAATAACGGTTTCTAGTGCCTTTAAATAGATTATAAATACTAGGGACTTTTAAATTGTACCTTAAGCCTGCATTAAAACAAACATCCATAATATTTAATTGTTTTTTTCCATCAGAAAAACCAACACGCATTTTGTAATCTAAAAATAAACTCATCCGCTTAAAAAACAACTCGTAACCGGTACCTACATTAAGGCCCACCCAATTTGTAACAGCTATTTGATTGGTTTTATACTTATCAGCTAAATTTAAAAAATCATTTTTACCAGTAAAATATCCACTAAATGTGTTATAGCTTAATCCAAACAAAGGATAAAAAAAAGCATCCGTATTTTTAAATCTGGCAATAATGTGCACATTTGCTTCAATCGTATGGGCCTTTATGTCATACCATGTTGGAGCAATATCAATAGGTTTATAAAAAGTATATTCGCATCCAAATCTAAATAAGTTTCCTCCTCCATAAATTAAAGAAGCTTGCAATCCATTGGCATCATTGTTTTCCTTTACATTTCGATTTAAAAACACAACGCTTCTGGCAGCCCCTAAACCAAAAGACAAATTAGTAGTTTTAGAATGCGTTTTTACAGGTTTAATAATCCTAACCTGCGAATAGCCAAGGCAAAAAAGTAGGTTAAACAACAATGTATATTTAAAATATCTCCTCATCGTTTTAAATTCTCTCTAATTTACTGATTATTTAGCTAAATTAGGTGATTTAGGGTAAAAAAAACGATTTTTGCAGTAATTTTTTGCGAGTTAAAATATTTACTGTATATTTGCACCCCAATATTGAAAAATTCATTACAATGAAAAAAGAAATACATCCAGAAAACTATAGATTATGCGTGTTTAAAGACATGAGTAATGGTTATACTTTTTTAACTCGTTCTTGTGCAGATACTAAAGAAACTATTAAACACGATGATGGTAACGAGTATCCTTTAGTAAAGTTAGATATTTCAATGACTTCTCACCCATTTTATACTGGTAAACAAGTACTAGTAGATACTGCAGGACGTGTTGATAAATTTCGTACACGTTACTCTAAGAAGAAATAATTTTTTACAAGATTTTATTAAAAGGCTGTCAACAACAAATTGACAGCTTTTTCATTTCTATAAGTACCTGATTATAAACAACATTTACTTTTAACATCTATTGTTATAAACAATTTAGCCAAATTAATTATTCTGTAACCTTTAGCACTAAATTTGTTATAACCTATCTGTTATGCAAAAAATACTATACTTAATCGCATTTATTTTATTTTCAACTTTTGCTTTAGCTCAAGATGATGAAAACGCTACATCAAAACTTTGTAACGATAACGTTGACAAAAAAGCATTAAAACTTTACGAAAAAGCACTCGACAAAAAAAAATATAAAAAACCAGAGCGTATTGAGTTTTTAATGAAAGCATTAGAAATTGAACCTGAATTTGCAGAAGCAAATTTATATTTAGCCCAAGAAATGATTGTAAGGGCTAAACTAGAAGATTTATCTTTTAAGCCCATGCTTCCTTATTTTTATAAAGCCATTGCCAGTTGCCCACAAATACATAGTTCACCCTATTATTACATAGGTTACATCTATTATGAAGAGCTTAAAAATGATAGTGCTATTAAGTACCTTAAAAAGTTCATCGATTTTAAAGATGACGATATAAAAAAATTTGATAAAGATTACGAAGCTGAGATATACCAATCAAAAATGATGGTGAAATCTGCTAAAAAAGAAAGCAGTCTTAAAAGAAATGTGCCTTTCGATCCTAAAGTTGTAAAAGGGGTTTCTACCGAACGCGACGAATACCTGGCTTATGTTTCTCCTGATGATCAAAATTGTTTTTACGTGCGTCGTCTCCCTGTAAAAGACATGAATAAAGTATATACAAGTGATAAAGAAAAGGAAGTGTTTATGGTAAGTAAACGCGATAAAACCGGATTATTTAACGGTGGTGAACCTATGACATCTCCTTTTAATACTACCGAAGATAATCAAGGAGGATGCAGTATTTCAATCGACAACAAACATTTGTATTTTGCCATGCAACGTCAGGAAGGTGGCCTACAACCCAACTGCGATATTTATATCACTGATTTTTCGGATGGAAGCTGGGGCGATATTCGTAAACTAAGTGCAAACGTCAACGACCCTAAATATTGGGATAGCCAACCCACTATTGCATCCGATGGTTTAACGCTTTATTTTGCCAGTGATAGACCCGGTGGATTTGGTGGTATTGATTTATATGTAACAAAAAAAGACCCAAAAACAGGTCAATGGAGCGTCCCTCAAAACCTAGGAAAAAACATAAATACTAAAGGCGACGAAAAAACACCATTTATGCACAGTGATAGTGAAACCCTTTATTTTAGTAGCACAGGACATTATGGTTTTGGTGGCTATGATATATTTTATGTGCGCAAGGATGAAAAAGGAGAGTGGCAAGAGCCGGAGAATATTGGGTCGCCAATTAATGGCTCGACTGACGATACAGGCTTTTTTGTAAGTACAGACACTAAAACTGGGTACTTTTTTAGTTATAACGAAGGCAAGGTAAGCGGCAAAGGTGTAGGACGTTATGATTTATTTAATTTTGATTTGTATAAAGAAGCCCGTCCACAAACAGTTGCTTTTATTAAAGGAGCCGTAAAAGATAATAATGGCAATGCGGTAAGCGGTGCAGTTCTTGAAATAAAAAATACAGAAACAAAAAAAGTAACTTACGCCAATGTGGATAGTGTAAGTGGTGAATATATGGCTGCCATCAATACCAAAAGCAAAGCAGATATTTTAATTACTGTAAAAAAGGACAGTGTGGCATTTAACTCAAAAATTGTTAGCACAAAAGATTTAAGTTTTGAAGCACCCCAAAAAGAAATTAAATTGGAGGTCTCTAAAGCTGAAGTTGGTAAACCTTTTATTATTGATAACATATACTATAATACCAACAGTGCTGAGTTAACTAAAGAAAGTAGAATTGTAATTGAAGCCTTTAGTAATTATTTAAAAGAAAACAGAGATATAAAGATTGAAATTCAAGGTCACACCGATAACGTGGGTAAGGCTAAAGACAATGAGGCATTAAGTGCAAATCGTTCCAACTCTATTAAATTTATGTTAGAAGAACTAGGAGTTGACGGAAAACGCGTTACCGCCGTGGGTTATGGTGATAAAAAACCTATTGCACCAAACACAACAGAAGACGGGAGAGCCAAAAATCGTAGAACAGAGTTTATGATTATTGAATAAACTAAAAAGTAAGTTGAAGAACTTTTATCTCTTTGCCTCTTAATACTTCAACTTGGGTTGAGTCACCCTTTTTAAATGTTGAAAGTGCTTTCATGTATTCTTGAACATTCTTAACTTCCATTCCACCTAATTTTTTTACAATGTCCCCTTTTTCTACCCCTGCTTTACTTGCGGGTTTACCGTCTGTAACCCCATCAATGCGCATACCTTCGCCTTCAAACGTGTAATCGGGCATTACGCCCATAGTTACTTTAAACGATGATTTTCCCGTATCCGGATTACGTGTTTTCGAAAAAGGTAATTTTCCATAGTGATAAGTTTTCTCAATTACCTTTACAATGTACTCCAGCACTTCTACTTCTCCTTTGTAATTAATTTTATTGGCATCATCACTCGGTTTATGATAATCACTATGTTGACCAGTAAAGAAATGTAATACCGGAATATCCTTCAAATAAAAGGAAGTTTGGTCGCTTGGGCCAATACCACTACTATCTTTTTTTATACTAAATTGAGATGGAATAGAATCTAATAACGGTACAAACACTGGCGAAGTTCCTACACCATACACCAATAATTTTTTTGTGGAATCGTTTAAACGCCCTATCATATCGATATTAATCATGTAATTAATTTTACTTAATTCAATATCTGGATTCTCACAATATTTTTTTGAACCAAGCAAGCCTAACTCTTCGCCACTAAAACAGATAAATAAAAAGTTATAAGGTTCTTTAATTTTATTCTTCGAAAAATATTTAGCCAGTTCAATAACCCCTGCGGTTCCACTTGCATTATCGTCTGCTCCATTATGAATTTTATTTTCAGGATTTGCATCTAAACTATTATGGTCATGTCCTAAACCTAAGTGATCGTAATGTGCGCCAATAACAATTGTGTATGGCGCTTTGTTATCTATAAAACCCACAACATTATTGGCAGATTTTTCTTTCAAATTTAAGGTTATTGTATCGTGCGGATTGGTATTTTTTTTGTAGTTAAACTTTTTTAAATAAGAGTTATTAAAAGCAATTAAACCACTAATTTGAAACTGTTTGGCAATATAATTTGCAGCTACAATTTCTTCGGGACTTGAAGTTCCACGCCCCTTTAATTTATCTGAAGCTAAGTAAGAAATGTGCTTTTTTAAATCCTCTGAAGTGATTTTTTGCGAAATGCCCTGATAAAAGAGTGATACTAAAAAAAGTATTCGATAAATTTTTTTCATAGCCCAAAACTATAAAACTCTTCATATAAATAAAGTTAAAAAACAACAAATAAATAATATTAAACTTGCATTTTGAATGATTTTAATCATAACTTTGTAGCTATAATGAAAATGAAAAAAAATATATTACCATTATTACTTCTGTTTTCAGTAGTATTTTCATTTTCTTTAAATGCACTAAATTCTATTAATACTGCCACTAACGATTTCTTTCATTCCACAAAAAAAATTAGCCCTCCATCCAATTCTAACGCTCAAGAAAACTTTGTATTTGAAGAGTTAGAAAATGATAGTGAAGATATTGTTTGCGATGCATTCTTATTACTTCCCTTTTATAATTTAACTTGTAATATTAACGAAACTACCGTTTTAGATTTTTACAATTCAACTTCTCAAAAGGCTACACAGCCTATTTTTATTGCAATTCGAGTTCTTCGAATTTGATTTTTTATTTTAAAAAAATCTTAATTTTTATTTAAGTGATTTTATCTTTTGTACAGTAACAAAAGAGGATTCTAATTTTTATTAAAATAAATTATCAATTCAAAAAACTTTATAGATGAATTCAACTAAAAAATATATTCCAGCAGATGGAATTACTGGATTAAAACAAAATTTTTCAAAAGACGCATTATCAGGCTTCTTAGTATTTTTATTAGCGTTGCCGCTTAGTTTAGGAATAGCAAAGGCATCTGATTTTCCTGCCATATTTGGATTGGTAACTGCAATTATTGGTGGCGTGGTTGTTAGTTTTTTTGCCGGCTCTCGATTAACTATTAAAGGTCCAGCCGCTGGTTTAATTGCCATTTGCGGGGGTGCTGTTGTCGCATTTGGCGGGGGAGATAGTGGTTGGCATTTAGCATTAGGTGCTATAGTAGTTGCTGGTATTATTCAAATACTTTTCGGCGTTTTTAAGTTAGGTAAATTAGCCGACTTTTTCCCTGGAGCTGCTATACATGGTATGCTTGCTGCTATTGGCATTATAATAATGTCAAAACAAATTCACTCATTATTAGGCATAGACCCAAAATTATTAAAAGGTAAAGAGCCCTTAGAGTTAATAGCAATGATACCAAGTAGTATTATGCATGAAAATGCTCACATTGCCGAAATAGGAATTGCCTGTTTACTGATTCTAATAGGAATGAGTTTTGTGAAACACAAAAAACTTAAAAAAATTCCAGCACCATTAATTGTTTTAATAGTAGCCATTCCTTTAGGAATAGTCTTACATGTAAAAACTGAAGGTGCGATCGCTAATTTTTCATTAGTAAAAATTGGAAGCATATTCGAAGCATTTACAAGCGGTTCTCAAATGAAAGGCGATTTTGTAAGTAGAGGCATTTTAAATGCTGATTTCTCGGCATTATCTTCTCATATAGGCGATTTTATAATGTATGTAGTTTTGTTCTCTTTAATTGGTAGTTTAGAATCTTTATTGACTGCCAAAGCAATAGATAACGTTGACCCATTTAAACGTAAATCAAATTTTAATAAAGATTTAATTGCCGTGGGTATAGGAAATACTTTATCTGGTTTACTAGGGGGATTACCAATGATTAGCGAAGTGGCACGTAGTTCTGCAAACGTTAGCAATGGTGCTAGAACACGTTGGGCTAATTTTTTCCATGGATTATTTTTATTACTAGCAGTAATAGTTGCGGTTCCTATAATAGAAATGATTCCTAATACCGCTTTAGCAGCGATGTTGATTTTTGTCGGATTTAGATTAGCTCACCCTAAAGAATTTGCACACATGTGGCATATTGGCAAAGAACAATTTTTAGTATTTACTACAACTGTAATAGTAACTTTGGCAACCGATTTATTGGTGGGCGTTGGAACCGGTATTGTTCTCGAAATAATTATCAATTTGATTAATGGTGCTTCACTTAAAAATTTATTTAAATCACATGTTTACATTTCTAATCAAAACGAAAATGATTACACCATAACATTAAATAGTGGTTTGATGTTTTCAAATATTTTAGGATTTAAAAAAACTTTTGCTAAACTCCCTAAAGGTAAAAATGTTACTATCGATGTGAGTAAAGCCGAAATTGTAGACCATACCTCTATTATTACCTTAAATGATTTAATGGAAGATTACAAAGAAGATGGCGGAAAAATTGACATTGATGGATTTAATAACCACCGCCAGTTATCGCATGCACCAACCTCCACGCGTGTTTTAAAGTTAAAAACAAATTAAAGAATACTTACCCTGGGCCTTAGCAGTTTTTTTTACAGTTTGATAGTTTTTTCTGTAAAGAATTTTTTTCTGCTAGGGTCCTCTGGTAAGCCCATTTATTAACTCAATTATTTTACAAAAATGAAAAATTTTATAATATTCCTTGTTTCTCTTTTTATAGTATCTGCATCTGCACAAACTGCAGATACTGCGAGTCACGTTATTCCTAAAAAGGAAAAAAATGCTTTAAAGTTTAATTTAAACGACGATGGTTCTCATTATTTTCAAGCCACATTTTTAAATCAAACATGGCTACGATTTGATGAAAGTAATCCAGGAACAACACAATTTAATAAAAATGCTCCTGAAACGTTTGATATTGGATTACGTAGAACCCGTATTCAATTATTCGGACAAATAAACGATAGAACGTTTATTTATTTTCAATTTGGTCAAAACAATTTTAATAGCGCTTATAACTATTCTAGTAATCCAGCCAACCGGAAGATTGCAGCCTTTTTTCACGATGCCCTATGCGAGTTTAAAGTGACTAAAAAAAATCAATTAAAAATTGGTGGTGGATTGACAGTTCTTAATGGCTTATCTCGCTTCTCTCAACCCTCTATTGGAACCATCATGACTTTAGATGTTCCTGTTTTTTTGCAATACTCAGTGGATCAAATTGACGAATTTGACAGACGTTTAGCAGTTTATGCACGTGGCCAAATTGGTAAGGTGGATTATCGTTTATATGTATCAAATCCTTTTCCAATAAATTCGAATGGAGCCCCTGCACCAGCATTAACAACTAATGCTTCTTTTGTAAACACCGCAGTGTTAACTTCCACCAATTCAAAAAGTTCTGGAATCAATAATCAATTTGGTGGTTACCTGGCTTACAACTTTTTTGAAAACGAAGGGCATACAACTCCTTATATGACCGGCACCTATTTAGGAACAAAAAAAGTGTGGAATATTGCAGTTGGCGGAGTGTATCAAAAAGCTGCCACTTGGAATCTGTCATCTGATTTAAAAGATACCTTGTTTAATAATATGCTCCACTTAAGTCTTGAAACCTATTTAGACATGCCATTAAATAAAGAAAAAGGCACTGCTCTTAGTGCATTTGCAGGTTATTACAATACTAATTATGGCACAAATTACCTGCGCTACAATGGTATTATGAATCCTGCAACTGGTGTTGCAGCTTCTTCTGCAACAACATATGTTCAATCTAACGCTTATGGAAATGCTTATCCAATGTTCGGCACAGGACAAGTTGGTTACGCACAAGTAGGTTATCTTCTTCCTAAAAATTTAATTGGCGAAAAAAACGGGCAACTGATGCCTTATGTTAGCGGTCAGTTTGCCGATTACAATGGATTAAATCATCAAGGCATGTTGGTAGTTGATGCAGGTGTAAATTGGTTTATCAAAGGTCATAATTCAAAAATATCTCTTGATTACCAAAACCGACCTACTTATAGTTTAGACGTTAATAAATATGCGGTGGCGGGACCCAGAAAAAGTTCAGTGACCTTACAATATCAAATATTCTTTTAACTAAAATAAAATTTATGGAAAGTCAAACTTCTAATTCAGTTTTTAATGCACACGATGTGTTACACGAGTTAAAACATTTTTTACCCGCACAATCACCGTTAAAGGATTTTATTCATCACAACACACTGCATGCTTTCCAAAACTTAAAATGGGACACCGCCATAAGACGAGCTGAGAAAATGTTTGGCTATAAAGTTTCTCTATCCATTGAAGAATACAGAAGTTTATTTAAATCAAATCGCATACAAAAGCAAAATCTTGAGCGAGTAATTATTGAAAGAAAAGGAAAAGAACATTTATCAGAATGGTTAAATAATGTTTTACAGAAAGAGTACGATTCTTCAAACATTGCCAGAATCGTCAATTTCCGCTCACATTGGAAATCACAGTACCATATCAATTTAGATTCAGTAACACATCCAAAACTTTTCAGAATCCTATGTAGCTATTTAGATCAAGGGATTTCTATTTGGAAATTTCCAGTGCATGAAAAGGGTTTTCTTACCTCGATTCGAGAAATTGAAAAAAGTAGTTCTGTAAGTATTTTTAGATCTGATCGTGTGAAAAATTTATTTTTAAAAAAACGTTGTCAGATAGACGAATTACTTCACATTTTGGTTGGCGACGAAACATTTTACAAACAATATATTTTCGATCAGCAATTTGCACATCAAGGGTGGAGCGGCATGGTTTCCGCTATTGAAGATCAACCTCAAACCTTATTAGATCCAAAAAAAATATCGATTGAAGAATTGATTGTTTTGGAATGCTTATTAGAAATTGACGTACTTGATAAAAAATTTGGTGAAACTTGGGCTCCATTAGCAACTCGACTTACAACACCACCTATTGATTTGTTTGCCCCTGTAGAACTTACCGAACTAAACGAAGTTTTGTCTATTTGGCAAAGTGCCTTTGAATGGAGTTTTTATGACGATGTTTTAACCGGATTAAAATTAAATGCTTTAGAAACCAAAACACCATCTCAAAAATCGTTCCAAGCTATGTTTTGTATGGATGATAGAGAAGGCTCTTTAAGACGCTATATTGAAAAAAACGACCCTAACAGTGAAACCTTTGGTACGCCCGGCTTTTTTGGTGTGGAGTTTTATTTTAAACCAGAGCATGGTAAATTTTATAGCAAATTATGCCCCGCTCCCGTAACTCCTAACTATTTAATAAAGGAAATTGATACTACTTCTGTAAGAAAAAAAGATGCGCATTTTACTAACCCTACTCATTCGTTGTTAAGAGGTTGGATTGTTTCTCAAACATTAGGTTTTTGGTCGGCCTTTAAATTATTCTCCAATATTTTCAAACCAACAATGAGTCCTGCAACTGCACACTCGTTTAATCAAATGGATAAATTTTCAAAACTAACCATTGAAAATACGAATCCAAATGATAGAGAAAACAATTTACAAATTGGCTTTACCATCGAAGAAATGGCCAATCGTGTAGAGGCTTTATTAAAAAGTATTGGCTTGGTAAATAATTTTGCTCCCATTGTTTATGTTGTTGGGCATGGTTCCAGCAGCGTAAACAATCCACATTACGCCGGTTATGATTGCGGTGCATGTTCCGGCAGACCAGGCTCTGTGAACTCGCGTGTAATTTGCTATATGGCTAATAAAAAAGAGGTGCGTGAATTATTAGTTCAACGCGGTCTTGTCATTCCTTTAACAACACAGTTTGTTGGAGCGCTTCACGATACGTCAAGAGACGATATTGATTTTTTTGATGAGAGTTCATTATCCGAAACAAATGCTTTGCTTCATAAAAACAATAAACTAGTATTTGATAAATCTTTAGACGCTAATGCAAAAGAGCGTTCACGTCGTTTAGTCTCCATTAATTCAAATCTAACTGCTGAAGAAATTCATAAAAAAATAAGAACACGAACTGTTTCTATTTTTGAACCTCGTCCGGAATTAAATCATGCCACCAACGCCTTATGTATTGTAGGAAGCAGAAACCTTACAAAAGGATTATTTTTAGATAGACGTTCATTTATGAACTCATACGACTATAAAATTGACCCTGATGGTAAAATACTTACCAATGTAATGAAACCATTGGGACCGGTAGCAGGAGGTATTAATTTAGAATATTATTTCTCAAGAGTTGATAATCAAAAATTGGGTGCAGGAACAAAATTACCTCATAACGTAATGGGGCTGTTTGGTGTAGCAAATGGTATTGATGGTGACTTAAGACCAGGTTTACCAAGCCAAATGATTGAAGTACACGATCCTGTTCGTTTATTAATTATTGTAGAGCATTTTCCTGAAGTTGTTTTAAATGTAATTAAATCAGTTGATGCTATGTACGAATGGTTTATTAACGAATGGATAAACTTAGTTGCCGTAAACCCTGAAACAAAAGACTTTTATTTATTTAAAGAAGGCGCGTTTGTTCCATATCAACCAATAGAACAGGAAGTAGAACGGGTAAACGACATGACACCAATTATTGAAAAAACGTTAGAAAATATTCCGGTTTATTTAATCAAATAAAATTATGCAAACACTTATTCAGTTTTTCGTTTTACTGCCTTTGTTAGGCTTTATTATTACTATATTTCTTCCAAAAAATAAAGAGAATTTAATTTCTAAATTAAGTATTTATACCATTGGAATTCATTTTATAAGCTTTGCCATATTTGTTGGTTACTGGCTATTTAATGGACACTCTACCATCGATTTTAAAAACATAGTCATATTTAAATCGGAAGATTATGAATTTTTTATTGATTTTTGTTTTGATAAAATAACTGTTGTTTACATGATGGTTGGTTCTTTTTTATCCTTTCTTGTTATAATTTATTGCAGTTATTATTTGCACAGAGAGGAAGGATATAAGCGCTTTTTTAACATCATAATGTTTTTTTATTTAGGTTATAACATTACCATTTTTTCGGGTAATTTAGAAACCTTATTTGTTGGCTGGGAAATACTTGGCATTTCTTCGTTTTTATTAATTGCATTTTATCGCGACAGATATTTACCCGTTAAAAATGCTTTTAAAGTTTTTTCGATATATAGATTGGGAGACGTAGGCTTAATTTTAGCAATGTGGGCGTGCCATCATT
Organism: Bacteroidota bacterium; assembly: GCA_033763945.1. Taxonomy (GTDB): domain Bacteria; phylum Bacteroidota; class Bacteroidia; order B-17B0; family Aurantibacillaceae; genus Aurantibacillus. Next base: position 260,214 of record JANRJN010000019.1, read on the forward strand.
TATTTCATCAAAACATTACATTCTTTCAATTGCAGCACGATTTATTGGTTAACCATCATTTAGAAAATCACAGTTTTATTGGCATTTTTGTAGCCATTATGATTCTGGTAACCGCTGCGGCAAAATCAGCACAACTTCCATTTTCTTCGTGGTTACCAAGAGCTATGGAAGGACCAACTCCTTCAAGTGCTATTTTTTACGGTTCATTATCAGTTCATTTAGGCGTGTTTTTAATGCTTCGTACTTTTGAATTGTGGGAGAATCAAATTTCTGTAAGAATTATTATTGGTTTATTAGGTTTAACTACAAGCTTTATGGCTACCGGTATTGCAAGGGTACAATCATCAATTAAAGCGCAAATTGCGTATTCCTCTATTTCTCAAATTGGGTTAATATTTATTGAATTAGCATGTGGTCTTGAAATTTTGGCGTTAATACATTTTGCAGGAAATGCTTTTTTAAGAACCTATCAACTACTTGTATCTCCATCAACAGTGAGCTATTTAATCAGAGAACAATTTTATAATTTTGTACCGCGACCAAAAAGTATTGAAGATTCTTTTTCAAAAAAGATAAAATACTCATTTTACATTTTAAGTTTAAAAGAATTTAACTTAGACACACTGGTTTACAGAATGTGGCGTCCTTTAAAGGTAATGGGGCGTTCACTTAATTTTGTTACTGCAAAAAATGTGTTGTATTATTTTATTCCCGCATACGTTATTGGTATTGTTTTATTGGTTAACGAAAATTCTATTCCGGAACAGCTACATCATTTTTTACCAACTTTATTTTCATTTATTGGATTTGTAATGGTTTTAAAATCTTACACCGAACGTAAAAATGTGTATTTAGCATGGTCGTTAATTATTATGAATCACTTTTGGATAGCACTAGCCATTTCATTTAATGAACAGTATATATATACGCAATCATTATTGTATTTAAGTGGTATTGTTGTTATGGGGGCAATAGGTTATTTAACCATCCGTAAATTAAAATCTACAGAACGCCATGTTGACTTAAATACCTTTAACGGACACTCTTACGAACATCCAAAATTTGCCTTCATATTTTTATTGGCATGTCTTGGGTTAACCGGATTCCCTATTACACCAACATTTATTGGTGAAGATATTATTTTTACACACATTCACGAAGATCAAATTGCTTTAGCTTTTTTTACAGCCTCTAGTTTAATAATTGATGGCATTTCGGTAATCAGAATTTATGCGAGGGTATTTTTAGGACCCCATGTAAAAACTAATCATGCCAGTGCTTATAAATCATCTTAATTTTTTCATTTAGATTGTATCTGAATAAATTTAGTATGAGAGAAAAAATTTTATTGCTGTTTATTTTAATACATTCCACCTTTTTCTCTCAACAAAACTTTATTAACGTTCCTTCAGCCGAAGTAACAAATAAAAACAAATTATTTTTTCAGCAACAAATTAATATCAGTGAAATCATTCAATCCAACTCCACCTTCGATTATGGCCTAGGAAAAGGTTTTGAAGTTGGTGTAAATATTTTAGGCTTAAACTTCAGCAGAAATACAAACTCCTTTTTAAAAAATGACACTTCCGATACAGATCCTTACAACCCTTTGTTAATGATAAACGGTTTAAAATATTTTAAGTTATCTGAAAAAATTGGCATAGCTGCGGGAACTCAAATTGGTTTAAACTATAGAGATGGAAAGAAAACAAAAATTGCTTCTTTAGCCTATTTGAATTTCCAGGTAAAGGATTTACTTGGAAAAGAAAATAATTTAGTGATAGGTGGTTATTATAATTCTACACATTACGGCGGTACTGGGAATAGATTTGGCGCTTGGTTAGGCGCCGAAATTCCGGTAGTAAACAAGATTCATTTTATGGGAGAAAGTGTACTTGGATATAATGCCATTAGTTATACTTCCTTAGGAATAGTTTACTACCCTACAAAACATTTACCATTAACATTCGGTTTTCAAATACCTAATTCAAAAAACAATTCTTACTCATTTGTATTTGAATTAACATTTATTCCGTAAAAAATTACCTAATCAACGTTACGTTACCTTTTTTAAAAGTTTCTTGTCCATCAAAACATTTTACTTTTAAATACCAGCCAAACACACCCACATCGGCAGGTTTACCTTTATAAATTCCGTCCCAGCCTTTTGTTTTATCTGTAGTTTCCCAAACCATTTCGCCCCAACGGTTATAAACTGCAAAATAGGTTTCTTGAACTTTTAGACCTCTAACATATAATATATCGTTGTTACCATCACCATTCGGTGTAAATGTATTTGGTATAAACACATCCGAATCTATGCATCCGCTTAAATTCACCTCAACGTATACTGTTAAAGTTTCTCTACACGGTCCATTTTTAATAGTAACTGTATAAGTAGTAGATCTATCAGGAGTAGCAGTAACCGAATAACCGGATGAAGGTGAAACACTATTTCCCGGACTCCAAGTTACTATCGATCCAGGATCGCCATTATACGTTAAATTACTTGAGTTTCCTTGCACAATAATTACAGGATTAGCGTTGGCTGAAATTGGTATAGTTGAGATTTGAGTGATGGTGACATCTGTCGTTAATAAAAACGAACAATTATTTGATGTAGTCACCACACACGAATATTGAGTATTTGCCGTTGGTGATGCAGTTGGTCCTGGAATATTTGAAATATCTAAGGAAACCGTAGGTGTCCATTGATAACTCATACCACCACTTGCTAATAAAACAGCTTTATCTCCCTTACAAATAATTTTATTTGGATTAATACTTACCGCAGGGGGCACTAAAACAGTTATAACTTTATCTGCTGTATCTTTACAACCATTATTATCTGTGACAATTAGCGAAACAGTATGTGTCCCACCTGTAAAATAAAAATTATACGGATTTTGAACTGTGCTTGTGATCGCAGACGAAAGTGTCCATTGCCAAGAAGAAATTAAAGGTACTGATAAATCAAAGAAATTGACGCCTCCGCCACAAGGGTTAGTTGTATATGTATAATCGGCAGTTGGTTTAGGGTAAACAGTTACTTGAGCAGTAAGCGTTCTAGAACACGTGTAACCTTGAGAATTATTATCTATTTGGACAGAATAAACAGTTGTTATGCTAGGGGTGGCGATAGGCGAAGCAATGTTAGTATTACTTAAACCAGATGAGGGAGTCCAAGTATAACTTGTGCCTCCACTAGCACTTAAAGGCGTGGCAAACCCTTCACAAATAGTTCCTCCATTAATTACACCGGGGTTAAAATTAAAAATTGAAACTGTATTTGTTTTTACATCAGTACAACCATTTAAATCAGTAGTTAAAAGAGATACTGTATAACTTCCACTTGCAGGATATGAATAAGATGGTGAAGTAAGCGTCGAAGTCACTCCATTACCGAAATTCCATACATAGGGATTACTACCTAAATTACCGGTTGAAGTATTAGTTGCCGTTAAAGTATTACTACAAGGAGATACGTTCAATGTAAAATTAGTAGTTGGTTTTGGGTAAACGGTAATATATGTTACAGCACTGTCCTTAACATTACATGTTGCCGGGTCTTTAACGACTAAAGAAACAGTGTATGTTCCGGGATTAGTATATGTTACCGTTGGGTTAATATTTGTTGTGGTTGTTTGACCATTACCTAAATACCATATGAATGTTGCTAGAGAACCAGTAGGAGCTGTAGCATTAGTAAAGTTAATTGTAACCGGCAAACAACCTGCTAAAGTATTTGTATTAATAGTTGAAATAGCAAGCTGCAATTGGAAATCTAATTTTATCACGCCATTGTTACAATTAGAATTTAAGTTGGGGCCAGGCGGGCAAGCCGTAATTGTTCCACATGGCCATGCACCCGGTGTAACTGGGAAATCATCATTTCCTCCGCAACCTGCACAAACAGATTGGTAAATTCTTCCTTGCGGATCAAACCTAGAAGTACCTCCATCAACATGCTCCTCGCTTAAACCTCCACCGAAATAAGAACCGTATTTTAAGGTAGAAGCATTAGAATCTAATCCCATAAAATAAAAATCATTTCCATCAGTAACACTTTGGGTTGGTAATGCCAACGGCATATTTGTTAACGTCAAACCAGATAATAAAAAATTGGCCCCCCAACCAGAAATATAAATATTACTGCATTTATCAACTGAAAATGCAGAAGGTGAAATATCAAAATAAGTTGGGTAATTACCAAAAACTGTACTCATATTAAGGGACGAAAGTCCTGGATTTAGCCTAGAAATAAATTGATGCGTCCCAGGTACGCTAAAAACAGTAGTTGCTGTAGGAGCCACAACAACTGGAATGTTCCCTAAAGATTGGCCATATATGTAAATATTGTTTTTTTTATCTGTTTGAATAAAAAAAGATTGATCATACAGAGGTGTTCCAAAATATGTTGCATTTAATACGTTATTGCCAGCGGCGTTTACTCTGATAACATAACCATCTGCCACACCACCCTGATAAGAATTTTGGTATCCGGCACCCATAAAAGGGAAGTCATTACTTGTTGTTCCTCCTGTTACATAAACTTCAAAATTGTTTTTTACAACTAATCCATATCCAGCATCAGTGCTACTCCCTCCAATAAAAGAGCAATATTGAAGAGAAGATAAATTATTGTTAAATTTAGCTAGGATACCGTCTTGTTTGCCACCTAATGTATTGTCAAAACTATTTACATTAGGAAAATCGGTAGATCTTGTTGAACTTGTTATATAAATATTATTAGAAACATCCACTTGAATCTCACCTCTGCACTGATCACCGTAATTAGTTTGCAAACTGTCATAATTAGGTTGATTTACCGGAACATTTCCTGTTGCAGGTGGAACAGCAGGTACCAAATAAGTAGTAAAGTTGTCTGTTTGGTTTATACCATCATTTCCACTACCACCTAAATAGGTAGAAGCTAATAGTGAACTACCATTGGGACTTAGCTTCGATATGTAAATATCTGTTCCATTTATGAATCGCATCCCATTAAACACATACATTAAAAATGACCCCCCATTGAAACTATTATCATATGCGCCGGTACTTGTTGGAAAATTTGTGCTGCTTGTTACGCCATAAAAACACAAGTTATTGCTGTTATCAACTATTAAACTGTTCACTGTTTCTGTGTTTCCACCCCCAAAATAGGTTGAATATAGCAGGTTACTTCCTATTGAATTATATTTTGTTATAACCACATCTGTATTTCCATAATAAGATGGCCCAAAAAATGAAGAACTATAAGCACCAACAGTAACTGGATAACCAATATTAAAAATCGTTCCCCCGGAATATAAATTTCCTTGAGTATCATACGTTGCCGTCATCCCAAAATTATCTGCAGTACTGCCACTTTGTGCAGCAAATACCAGAACTGGATCAATTACTAATTCATAATTTTTATTATATCCTTCAGGAAATTCGTAACTAAGCACATTCTCTTTTAATTTGAAATCACATTTTACTTCAACTACCTTTCCATTAATGTATTGGAAGGCGTAGGGCTTATTCTCTATAATTTCATTTATTTGTGGTTTAATATATAAAACTCCCTTTTTTAAAGAAATATTCTCTATCCCATTATACTTTAGTTTAATATTATTTACTTCAGCTCCGGGTTTTACATGAAAATTGTATTTAACTCCATTAATGGAAGTTATTATTTCATAGTCTATATTGTTGTATAAATTTTTATACCAAATTTGATGGAAATTAGCGACATTACCCTTCCATTTGGATTTATCATTTCCTAAGAAATAATTTTCGTAAAAATCGCCTTTCTGATTTGCTTCGGTTGATACATTGGTATTAGAGCCCTCGAAAACAACATTAAATGCATGTCCTTTAATAACATCATCTATAAATGCACCTTTTTCGTACTTTTTAAAATGAAAACTTCTACACTTTTTCTTATCATACAAATTAAATGTGAGTTTATTTTTTTCTAAAAATAAAGCACCGCCATCCAATTGAGCTCTATATAAAATAGTATTATCCCATTGCCCCCTATTTTCGGTAAATGTTAACCCCGGATGCACATGAGGTGTAATAATCTCCTTTTTATTAATTTGTGCGTAAAAAAAAGTGTTTCCGAAATAAAGAAAAAACAAGAGTATTAGTTTTTTAAACATAACCAAATATACATTAAAGGACTTAGTTTTGCAAGTATTTAACCATAAAGTGCGTAAAGTTTTTACATAAATCGTACAAAGATTTTTTTCTATACAAAACTTTATGCTCTTTGAGCGATAGTGGTTAAAAAAACATATCCATTTATCTATAAAAACATTTAATTTTACTCTCTTAAAAAAAACACTTGAAAGTAATAAGCGAAAGAGTCAGCATTTTAAAAAAAGAAAATTTACTGAGCATAGTGATATTGGCTACCAACGATAAGAAAAAATTAGGGTTAATGTTTCTTTGGTTAATTGCCTGGACGGTTTGTGGACTAATTGTTTTTATGAATTATTTTAAACTACAAGACCAAAATTCTAAAATGTTCATTATCGTTTATTTATCTTTTTGGGCCTATTTTGAGTACAAAATTTTAAAAGCATTTATTTGGAAAAAATTTGGTCGGGAAAAATTATGGGTTCAAGACGGAGTGCTTAATTACCAGCGCGAAATAAACAAAAAAGGAAAAATTAATAAATACAACTTAGAGTTAATTCAAGATTTAAAGATAATAGAGCTAAGTAATGCTAGTTGGGCAGATAATATTAACCAAAGTTTTTGGGTAAAAGCAGGCGAACGATTAGAATTTACCTCTCAATCAAAAGTGATTCGATTTGGTTTACAACTGAACGAAACGGAAACTTTAAATGTATTTAAAGAATTAAAAAACTTTACAAAAGTTTAAATTTTTAGGTTTTTCTAGATGAACGGTTTAATGGATTAGACAAGCGGTTCGTTATATTCCACATGTGGTCGTATCTTGCATAACTTATTTATAGTTTTAGTTATGAAGAAAATTTTATTATCAGCTTTTGCTTGGGCACTAAGTTTTACTACTTTTGCACAAAGTAATTCGGTTAATGGACGTGGCTGCGGTTCGGGAATTCTGCCTCAGCAGTTTGAAAACTGGGTGCAAGGCCTGCAACAAAATCAAAGTCAAACAAAAAACATTGGCGGCCAAAATTCAACCCTGTCGGTGTTTAATATTCCTGTAATTGTTCACGTAATTCATAATAACGAAGCAGTAAATTCCTTAACTGCCAACACTGGTAATAATTTAAATGCCGCACAAATTCAAGACCAAATAAACATTTTAAATAAAGATTACAACGGAACTAATCCTGACACCTCTTTAATTCCGGCTGTATTTAAACCATTATTAGGAAAGTGCCAGTTTAATTTTTGTTTAGCGGTTGTAAATCCTTCAGGCACCGTATTAGCCGAACCTGGCATTGATCGCATAAACCGAGTAGCAAAAGGATGGACAGCACCCCCATATTCTTCTACTTATACCGATGCCACTATAAAGCCAAATAGCATTTGGGATCCAAATAGATATTTTAATATTTGGGTAAGCGGTTTAAGCGGCGGTCTTTTAGGGTATGCCACTTTTCCTAACCCCGGAACATCGGGCTTATCTGGTTTGACTGGGCCTTTTGGCAGTGCTACTTCTGATGGTGTAGTAATTTTAAATACAGCTTTTGGTAGTATTGGCACTGCTGGTAGCGGTGTTTACAATAAGGGCAGAACAGCTACCCATGAGGTAGGCCACTGGTTAGGATTACGCCACATTTGGGGAGATGGTACTTGCGCAACAGACTATTGTAACGATACACCTCCCGCTCAAACATCTAATGGAGGATGTCCAACTCATCCATACAAATTGGGCACATGTTCTGGAAATACAACCGGTGAAATGACTATGAATTATATGGATTATACTTATGATGCGTGTATGTATATGTTTACAAATGATCAAAAAAACAGAGCGCAATTAATTATGACCAACTCACCGATGAGAGCCACTTTGCTCACTTCTACAGTTTGTAATTTACCAAGTGTTGGCAATGATATTGGAATTGTTTCAGTGGCAAGCCCTACTTATTCTCAAGTCATTAATTGTACAAATAAAATTAATCCTATTTTAAATGTAACAAATTTTGGCTCAACAGTTATAAATAATGCAGTATTTAACTATTATGTAAACGGCATGCCGGTTCAAACTTACACATGGTCAGGTACGTTAAACCCAGCCGCCTCCACTACTATTGCGTTACCTCAAATAAGCAATATTACAAATGGAATAAAAACATTTAGCGTTACGGTTTCATCACCTAATGGGGGCACCGACAATAACTCATCGAATAATGGGAATATGCAAAGTTTCTCAATTACTGGTTCTTTTACCCTTAGCGCAACCTCAGCAACTATATGTTCCGGAAGCAGTGCTACTTTAACTGCAACAGGCGGAGCAAGTACATATACTTGGAACCCGGGTGCTATTACCGGAACACAGGCTGTATATAGCCCTACCGCAACTACTATTTACACATTAACTGGTAAATCAGGGACTTGTATCAACACAACCACTACAAATATTACAGTTGGTGGGGCTTTATCAATTTCTGTTTCCCCATTATCCTCAACAGTATGCTTAGGCGGAACAACCACTTTAACAGCAAGTGGAGCAACGACCTATACTTGGAATACTGGATCAAATGCTACCAGTATTGTGGTATCTCCTACTGCGACAAGTATTTATACTGTAATTGGAACTGCCGGTACATGTTCAGGCTCTAAAACTTCCACGGTTACTATTGGCCCTGGCTTATCTCTTACTATTACCCCTACAACACCAACCATTTGTTCTGGAAATACAACGACGTTAACAGCCAGTGGCGCTGCAACTTACACCTGGAATACTGGTTCAAATGCCACAAGCATTTCCGTTAGTCCAATAGGAACTACGATTTATACAATTACAGGTAAAACAGGCGTTTGTTTAGGAAGTAAAACAACAACTGTAACTGTGCTGCCAACTCCCACAATTACAGTAAATACTGCCACCATTTGTAATGGTGGGGCTGCCATTTTAACTGCTTCAGGTGCAACTACCTATTCTTGGAGTACAGGAGCAACAAGTTCAAGTATTTCAGTAAGTCCCACTATTGGTGTTACTTATAATGTTACTGGGTCTAACGGCACGTGTTTTTCTGGTAAAACAACCACAGTATATGTTCTTCCTAACCCTACGGTAACTGCAAGTAATGCCACTATTTGTTCGGGTAACTCAACAATTTTAACTGCAGGAGGTGCTACAACATACAGTTGGAATACCGGAGCTACAACAAATACAGTATCTGTGTCTCCAACAGCACTTACAGTTTATACGGTAAATGGCACAAGTTTGGGATGTACAGGGACTAAAACAATACAAGTTACTGTAAATACAACACCAACGGTTTCCGTAAGTAACTATACCATTTGTTCTGGAGGATCAGTGACTATTCTTGCCAGTGGGGCTGCTTCTTATAGCTGGAATACCGGCTCAAGCGGTTCCTCTATCACTGTTAGTCCTACAGTTTTAACTGTTTATACAGTAACAGGTTACAACGGAACATGTAGTAATACAAAAACCTCCACAGTTACTATAGGGTCGGCTTTAAGTGTGGTTATAACGCCAACAAATCCATCAGTATGTGTTGGGAGTAGTACTACTTTAACCGCTACCGGTGCAACTTCTTATACTTGGAATACGGGCAGCAACTTAACATCAATCGTTGTTTCTCCTACGCTCACTTCTAATTATTCTGTTATAGGGAAGACAGGAGCTTGTTCTGGAACAAAAACAATTTCGGTTGTTGTTAATTCTCTACCTCTAACCACGCTATTTACAACCAGTGTTAGTTGTTTTGGAGGGAATAATGGCGTTATAACCCCTTCTACAACAGGAACAGGTCCATTTAGTTATACATACTCTCCTAATGGTCCAAATGGTTTAAGCGCAGGAAACTATACAACAATTACCCAAAGTGGTAATGGTTGCAAAACTACCAATACCACTACAATTACACAGCCTTCAAGTTCTTTAAGCGGTGTGGCATCAGCTACTAATGTTCTTTGTTTTGGCGGAAGTACCGGTAGTGCATTCGTAATTGCATCTGGCGGCACTGCCAATTATACTTATACTTGGTCACCTACTGGTGGAAATAGTTCTTTAGCAACAGGCTTAGTTGCGGGTAATTATACCGTTACCATTAAAGATGCCAATAACTGTTCCACCGTCTCTAACGTTTCAATTAGTCAACCGAGCTCTGCATTAGCTTCGGTAGTAAGTTCTTCAAATACAACTTGTGCGTCTTCTTGTAATGGTCTAGCTTCTGTTGTGGTTACTGGTGGAACTCCTGTATACTCTTATACAGTTTTACCAAGTGGTGGTAATTCTTCATCAGCAAGCAATTTATGCAGTGGAACATATACATACATGGTTAAAGATGCTAACAATTGCTTATCAAATTCTGTGTTTACAATTGCTCCAGGATCGGGAGGGCTAACTGTGAGTGCTTCTGCTACTAATACGAGTTGTGGAGGCTGTAATGATGGCAGTGCATTTGCATCAAGCACAGGAACAGGTCCGTTTACTTATTTGTGGATGCCTGGCCTGCAAACTACTCAATCGGTGAGCGGATTAGGCGCTGGCTGTTATACAGTAACAGTAAACGATGCATCAAGTTGTAGTGGCTCTAACACGGTTTGTGTGGGATTTGCTAATGGTCTTTCAAACAATACAAATGCTTCCGTTTTTATTAAAGTTATACCAAATCCAACATCCGGAGAATTTGTAATTGATTGTAACAACACCACTCAAAAACAAATAGATATTGTGGATGTTACTGGAAGAATTATAGTGAGTAAATACACAAACTTAAGTTCAGTAAATATTAATATTACTGATTTTGCTTCCGGCGTTTATTTTGCTCGCATCACTTCAGAAAATGCTATTAATGTGTTAAGAATTATAAAAAATTAATTTTAAATACACTATAATTTTAAAAAAGGAGTTAGTTAATCTAGCTCCTTTTTTATTTATTTACATTTTAAATTATGCTTAAATCACTTCCATTTATTCTATCTCTTTATCTACTACTAAATAGTTGTAGTTATAAACAAATTAAAAACGAAGCGCCCGCAATTAATAACGTTAAGGTTAATGAAAAATTTAGAATTAATTTACCAGAAGATCATAGAACCGGAAGTTCCTGGCAATTAAATAATGACTATAATAAATCACTTTTAAAGAATTTAAATGTTGTTTGGCATGGCAATGAAAAGGGTATTGATTTTAACTTTCAAGCTTTATCGGTTGGAGAGGTTACTTTATCCCTAATAAAACGCAAATACGTCGATACTATTGATTATAAAACATTTATTGTGAGTGTTAAAAGATAAAAATTGTTTCATTAATAAACTTAATTGTTATCTTTACGTTTGCTAATTAAAAACAAAACATTAAAAATGAGCAATAACACAATTATTCGTTTCAACAACACTAACAGGCAATTTTATAATGAACTTAAAAAAAGAGTTGATAGTTATTTTAAAGAGAATAAAATAAGCAAGAGCGGTAATTTAAATATGTATTTTAAAACCGTTTTTATGTTTGCGGCCTATTTTACTCCATACCTTTTAATTACATTAAATGTTTTTGACAGTAAGTTAATCTGGTTTTTACTTTCTGTTTTAATGGGCTTTGCGATGGCCGGCATTGGTTTATGTGTTATGCACGACGCAAACCATGGCAGTTATAGCAAAAACACAAAATTTAATAGAATTTTAGGATATGCATCACTTAATATTTTAGGTGGTCACTCGCTTAATTGGCGCATACAGCACAATGTGATTCATCACACCTACACAAACATCCATGAAGAAGATGAAGATATTGCTCCTCCAGGATTTATGCGTTTTGAACCGCATGCTAAAAGAAAAGGCATACATAAATTGCAGTTCTTATACGCTTGGTTTTTTTATGGCATGATGACCTTAATGTGGAGTACTACCAAAGATTTTAAACAGCTTTTAAGATATAACAAAAGAGGCTTATTAAAGGGGTCAAATACAACTTTTGGTAAAGAGTTAACAGTAATCATTGTGTCGAAAATTGTGTATTATGGCTATATGTTATTACCGTATTTCTTAGTTAAGGACATGACATTTTTAAACTGGTTATGTGGTTTTTTAATGTTACATTATATTGCTGGTTTGGTTTTGGCAATGATTTTTCAACCTGCACATGTAGTTCAAGAAACCGAATTTCCTTTACCAAGTAATGAAGGCACTTTAGAAGACCATTGGGCACAACATCAATTGCGCACTACTATGAATTTTGCAAATGGCGACCCTGTTTTTTCTTGGTTAGTGGGTGGCTTAAACTATCAGGTAGAGCATCATTTATTCCCAACTATTTGTCATATTCATTACCCTAAAATTTCTAAAATTGTTGAACAAACAGCAAAGGAATTTAACTTACCTTATCTCAGAAGAAAAACATTTGTTGGGGCATTGTGGTCTCACGAAATAATGTTGTGGAAATTGGGAAGAGTATAAAATGTATTTTTTTATTCAAAAAGCCGAGTTTTTAACTCGGCTTTTTCTTTGCAATACAATTCAACAAACAAAAACCACAATTCAACTATTTTATCTTACAAATCATTAAACCATGTTTTAGTTTTATACTAATTAAAATCATATGAAATATTTTATAGAATCATTAAAATACCGAAACGAAGCTCTTTTTATTTTTGGTACGGTTTGTTTACTATTTGCAATTATATTTATAAGTTTAACCCGCTTTTCTAATATAGAAGTATCTGGAGTTAATGCGTGGTATAAACCCTTTAAATTTGCATTATCCACAGTTTTTTACGCTTGGGCAATGGCGTGGTTTTGTTATTATTTGCCTCCAAGTTTTAATTTAAAACTTTTTAATTGGACAGTAATTATATTGTTAGGGTTCGAAATCGCATACATCGCTTTTCAGGCAGGAAGAGGGCAATTGTCACACTTTAACATTAGCAATAGTTTATACGCTACCTTGTATTCCTTAATGGCCATTGCTGCAACCGTTGTAACATTGTATACTGCCTATGTGGGAATTTTATTTTTCACAAATCAATTTCCTGATTTACCAAACTATTATGTTTGGAGTATACGTATTGCCATTTTCATATTCGTAATTTTTGCCTTAGAGGGTTTTGTAATGGGTTCAAGAATGGCACATACAGTTGGTGGATCTGATGGTGCTCATGGAATTCCTGTATTAAATTGGAGCAAAAAATTTGGCGATCCAAGAATAGCACATTTTATTGGAATGCATGCATTACAGGTTATTCCAGTACTTTCATACTATTTATTAAGAAACACAAAACTTACTATTGCTTTAGGAATTGTATATTTTGCTTTAGCCATATTCACATTAATGCAAGCATTAAAAGGCAAGCCTCTTTTTAAAACAAAAAATACAAATAGTGATATTTACAATTCATCCATCAAAAAAAACAACTCATAGATTTTCTTAAAATTTTCGTTTACATAAGATTTAGTTTTGACAAAAAATAATTTACTATGAAGAAAATTAAAGCATTCACATTATTTGTTTTGTTTTTTGTAAGCAACAACTTTTTCAGTCAAAACAATACGCAAACTATTAAAGGCACTATCATTGATAAACAAGCACAAATTGGATTACCTGGTGTTAATATAGTAATATTAAACACCAATCCATTAAAAGCAATTACAACCGACGCAAATGGAAAATTTAAAATTACTGATGTAAACCCGGGACGTTACGATATTAAAATAACCTTTATTGGTTATAAAGAAGTAGTAATGCCCAATGTTGTGGTTACATCTGGCAAAGAGGTTAATATTGATGTGGGAATGGAAGAAAGCGTAAGTAGTTTAACTGAAATAGAAGTAACAGCCTCTAAAAAAAATGAAACAAATAACGAACTTACTTCTGTGAGTGGCAGATCTTTTTCAATGGAAGAAGTGAATCGTTATGCCGGTGGTCGAAGCGATCCTGCGCGCCTAGCCGCTAATTTTGCCGGTGTTAATTCTCCTGACGATTCGCGTAACGATATTGTTATCCGGGGGAATTCGCCAACTGGGGTTTTATGGCGTATTGAAGGCTTAAACATTCCTAATCCAAATCATTTTTCAACAGTTGGTAGCACTGGTGGACCTGTGAGTGCAATTAATACAAACGTTTTAAAAAATTCTGATTTTTTCACTTCTGCTTTTCCTTCAGAATATGGTAATGCCAATGCGGGTGTTTTTGATTTAGGTTTTAGAAATGGGAACTCCGATAAACGCGAACATACAATTCAATTAGGTGCGTTAACTGGTTTGGAAGCTATGACCGAAGGTCCAATAAATAAAGAAAAAGGGTCTTCATACTTAGTTGCCTACAGATATTCATTTACTGGTTTTGCCCAAGCCTTGGGTTTAAATATAGGCACCACCGCCACACCTTTTTATCAAGATATCTCTTTTAAATTTAACAGTGGTACTTCCAAGCTTGGAAAGTTTACTTTATTTGGTTTAGGGGCAAAAAGTAAAATAGATTTTTCTCACGATAAAATTGACAGTACCGATTTATTTGCCGACCCAACCGCGGATAGTTATTTTACAAGTGATATTGGTTTAATTGGGTTAAAGCACTTTATAAGAGTTAATAATAAATCTTATTTTAATACTATTATAGGAGGTACTTACTCTGCGTCCGACTTTAATCAAGATTCGATTTCAAAACTGGATTTAAAACCTAAACGTGTAATTGAGAATAAAGCCACACGCTATAACTATTCGGTTAACACCTCGTTTAATTCAAAAATTAACTCTAAATTATTTTTTAAAGTAGGAGTTATTGGCGAATTAATTAATCTCGATTTAAATTATAGAGATAAATTATACACAAACGAATGGCTGCAAATATGGGATTTTAAAGACAATACCAGTTTATTACAAGGCTATATGCATGCAAAATATAATTTTACCGATAAATTAAATTTAAATATTGGAGTTCATTCGCAATTCTTAACATTAAACAATTCGTGGAGCGTTGAACCTCGTTTAGGTCTAAAATATCAACTCAATCAAAAAAACACAATTAGTGCTGGATATGGATTACATAGCCAAATGCAAGCAATTGATGTGTATTTTTACCGTCAAATAAAGCCTGATGGCACTTACGACCAATCAAATAAAGATTTAGATTTTACGCGTAGCCAACAATTTGTTTTGGGTTATGATTTATTACCAGCAAAAGATTGGAGAATAAAAACTGAAGTTTATTATCAATACTTATTTAACGTACCAGTAAATAATTATGCAAGTAGTTATTCGATATTAAACTCTGGAGCAAGTTTTAATCCTTTCGATCAAAGTAATTTGGTTAATAAAGGAACTGGCGATAATTATGGTTTCGAATTAACTATTGAGAAATTTTTTAGTAAAGGTTATTATGGATTAGTAACCGGTAGTGTATACGAAAGTAAATATAAAGGAAGTAATGGTAAAGAATATAATACCGCGTTTAATGGCAATTATGTTTACAACATTTTAATTGGCAAAGAATTTAAAATTGGTAAAACCAAACGCAATTCATTTACTATTGATTTAAAAATGACTCAAGCCGGTGGCAGGCACTACACTCCGATTGATTTAGAAGCATCGCAACTCATCAAACAAGAGGTTTTAAAAGGAGATGACTATGCTTATAGTGCCCGTAACCCCGATTTCTTTAGACTGGATTTTAAATCAGGGTTTACATTTAATAGTAGTAAATCAAAATTATCTCAATCTATTTATTTTGATATTCAAAATGTTACTAATAATAAAAATGTATTTGCACAACGCTATAATCCAATTACAAATAACATAAACACTTCTTATCAAATTGGTTTGTTTCCAAACTTTGTTTATAAAATTCAATTCTAAATTAGAACTAATTCAATACTCCCAAATTTTCACAACCTTGTCTGTTTACATATAAAAAATTATATTTGTTTTAAGTTGAAGTTAACAGTAAAAAATATCCTTAAAAGTAAATACCTTTATATTGTTCTTGTCGGTACCATTATCTCCCTTTTATTACATGCTATTGCCCCGATTGAAAAAAGTGATAAGATTGATTTAGGAAAATTCTACAGCATTATCTTGTGTATCTTAATCACCTTCATAATTTGGGAAGGAAGTATGTTTATAGATAAATTGATGAATACGAAATTTCCATGGGATAAAAAACCGCTAAAAAGAGCAATTGCACAAAGTTTATTCGGAATTTTATTTAGCGTTTTAATTATTTACACAGGCACATACCTTTTCGATCGTTTAATTTGTAAGTTTCCAGACGACTCTAAAAATAAAATGGGTATTGCAGGTTTAGTTGTTGGCTCGTTAGTTACATTAATTTTAATGGCTACGCAAATTGGTACCTTTTTTTTTATTAATTGGAAAACATCATTAGTTGATATAGAAAAATATAAAAAAGAAAGTGTTGAAGCTCAATTAGAAAATTTAAAGAGTCAGGTTAATCCGCATTTTTTGTTCAATAATTTAAGTGTTCTTTCGTCACTTGTGTATAAAGACCAAGACAAAGCTGTTGATTTTATTAACCAATTTTCAAAAGTCTATAGGTATATTTTAGATCATAAAAGTAAAGAGTTAATTGAATTAGAAACTGAATTAAAATTTATTGAATCGTACTGCTATCTGTTAAAAATTCGTTTTGGTGAAGGAATAAAATTTAATTTTGATGTCTCTACCGAAAAATTACAACTTTTATTGCCACCAATGGCATTACAACTTTTAATCGAAAACACAATTAAACACAACGAAACCTCTTTAGAAATGCCCTTAAATGTAGATATATATACAAAAGGCGATTATTTAATTGTTTCAAATAATTTACAAGTACGCCATCTAAATGAGGAAAGTTCTCGAACGGGACTAAAAAATATTATGTCGCGTTACCGCCATTACTCAAAAATGGAAGTACATATTCATACTTCTGAAAAGATGTTTGAAGTTCAATTACCACTTTTAAAAAGTTTATGAAGGTAATAATTATAGAAGACGAACAACTCTCTGCTGAGCATCTTACTACACTTCTTAAAAAAGTGGATAATAGTATCCTTGTTATTGGCACAGCAGATTCAGTAAAAAAATCCATAAAATTGCTTTCAGATAATCCACAAGTAGACTTATTGTTTGTTGACATTCATTTAGCAGATGGTGTAAGTTTTGATATATTTTCAAAAGTTACTATCGATACACCAATAATATTTACAACTGCCTATAATGAATATGCCATTAAAGCTTTTAAAGTAAATAGTATCGATTATCTTCTAAAACCAATTGGAATTGAAGATCTCAGGGGCGCCGTACAAAAATTTGAAAAACTAAAAAACACCTCACAACAAAAAATTAATTCCGAAAAAATAGATACCGCTTTTAATATCATTAACAAACAATATAAAACAAGGTTTATGGTAAAAATGGGCGATACAATTTCCTCAATTAAAACAGAAGATATTGCCCATTTTATAGCAGAAGATGGAATTGTATTACTGGTAATAAAAACCGGCAAGCGTTATCCCATTGATTACACGCTTGACCAATTAGAGCAATTAATAGACCTAAATTTATTTTTTAGAATTAACAGAAAAGTATTAATTCAAATTGATGCGGTAAAAAAGGTAAGTTCGTACTTTAACAGTCGTTATAAAATTAACTCCGATTTTTTACAAGAAGATGATGGTATTGTTAGCAGAGAAAGAGTAAATGATTTTAAAAACTGGCTAGATAAATAATTACTCAATAAAAGACATATATGCATTAAACTAAAAAAAGCCCTTCTCAAAACAAAGAAGGGCTTTTAAATTTAAAGAACTCGAATTATTGTTTTACAACTTTCAATACTTCTGAACTATTGTTACTAATTACTTTAACATAGTAAACACCATTTGCTAAAGTAGTAATGTTTACACTAATCATATCCTCACTTGAGGTATTTTCTAAAACAACTCTACCTGTTAAATCAGTTATTTGAATAGTTTTTTGAATGCCGTTTGCTAGTTCAATTGTAAACAGTCCATTATTAGGGTTAGGATAACAATTTAATTCAATGCCATCAAACGAATTCGAAGTTAAACCTGCGCATACTTTAACCTCAATAGATGTTGTTGCTGTTTTCGAACAACCAGTTACTGTGTTTGTATAAGCATACGTAGGAATAAATGTTCCTGCCACTGCACCAGGTGTGAAGAAAATACCCGAAACATTTGTTCCTCCGTAAGTACCACCCGCAGGGTTTCCACTCATTGCAATTGCCGAACCATTAGTACAAGCGGTGTTACTATTAGCCGACAATGTTACATTCGGTAATGGATTAACAGTTAGTGATTTTGTAGCGCTATTTGTACAAGTTCCATTAGCACCTGTAACAGTGTACGTTACGCTAGTTGTTGGAGTGGTAGCTAAAGTAGTTGTAGTTGCCCCTGTACTCCATGTATAAGTTGTTGCTCCACTTGCTGTTAAACTAGCTGTTTGACCTGCACAAATAACTGATGAACCTGTGATTGAAACTACAGGCGGAGAGCTCACAGTAACGGTCTGAACAGCACTGCCAATACAGCCTAGGGTATTTGTCCCACTGACAGTATACGAAGTATTAGTTACTGGAGTGGCCGAAATAGATGAGCTAATAGCTCCTGTATTCCAAGTATATGTTGAGGCGCCATTAGCTGTTAAATTAACTGTGTTACCAACGCAAGAAGATGTATTACCTGTAATAGATATGGTTGGAGCAGAATTTACCGTTAGAGTTTGTGTACCTGTTGCTGAACAACCAAAACTATTTGTAACAGTAGCTGAATAAACTGTTGTTACTGAGGCTGAATTTGCTATAGTCGAAGCGGTAGAAGTTGAACTTAAGAATGTTGCAGGTGACCATGAGTATGTGAATGCAGGGTTGATACCTCCAACAATTGTAATATTATAATCTTCAGTCTCTCCAAATGTTGCAGAGGTACATGGGTCAATACTTGTTGTCGCGTATACTTCTCTAATTCTTAATCTCACATTACCATTTAATGCGGTTGGGGAAACTGCAAAAGTAATAGTACCAACAGCTGGAAAAACAGCCAAATCAGTCACTTCACCTAATTTCTCACCTGCATCGCTTAAAGTTCCATTTTGATTGTAATCAATAAATGCAGCAATATTATTACCAGTACCAGACCAAGTGCCCGCTTGAACATACAACGAATAGGTGGAACCTGCAGTTAACGTAGTAGTAGTTAAACCTACTGTTGGATATAATGTATAATAAGGTGAAGCTAATGGTCCTGTAGTATTAGTTAAAGTACTTAATGTTACACCTCCAACGTAATCTCCCGAACCGCTTCCGGTAGAATAAGCAGGTTGGCAATAAGTAAATGTTGGATTTGATGCATATGCCGTAAGTGTAGCATTACTTCCTGAACAAATAATATTAGGGCTAATAACCACACTATCCAACGATAATCCTGAACTAACATTTACTAATACTGTAGCTGTTCCAATACAACCAATGGCATCAGCTCCTGTAACAGTATATGATGTGGAAACTGATGGAGTTGAATTTACAGAAACACCAGTTGAACCAGATAAACCAGTTGTTGGCAACCAAGAATAAGTGGTAGCGCCAGAACCCGTTAAACTAACAGGAGCGCCAGAAGGGGCACAAAATGACGATGCAGATTGCGAAACAGAGACAGTAGGCAACGCACCAACATAAACTGAAGTTGTATTAGATAGAGCTGTTAATGATAATGTAGTACAACTCACTTGTAATTGATAATATATAATACTTGTACTTAAAGTACCAGTAACATACGTTGGAGTATTAGAACCGGTTCCACCTGAAACTGGCACAAAAGGCCCTGTTGATGAAGTAGAAGTTAACCACTGATACACTGTATTTGCTCCCGAACTTACACTGTTTGATGTTATTGAAATAGATTGTCCGTTACAAATACTATAAGAACTTGAAGCTATTGTTCCACCATTAGCACCAGTACAAAGTGTAGCAGTAAATTCATCCGCACCCATATCCGGTGTAGTTAAGCTTCTTGTTTGTCCATCAATGTCAACTGTAATTCCTGCAATCGGCGTTCCTAAATTATCAATTGGCGCATTAAATCCAGGTATTAAATGTGCATCCGTTAAACTTGTAAACACAGGTGCGCTATTCTGAGAATTTAAATTACCACCAAAAGAAGTTTGAATAGCAGCCAAATTAGATTGTGCCGTACCGCTTATATAACCAAGTACAGGAACATTACCAGTTCCACCTACATAATAATCATTGTAATCTATTGTTAGATTGGTGTTGGTAAATGCTGATGAATAAATAGCATAAGCCGTTTCAGTTGTTACAGAAGTATTATTGTAAGTGTTCGAGAAAATATTATTTCTAATATTTAAATTTAATCCTGAAGTGTTTAGATACAATGCCGCTGAACCTATGGTTGAGGAAGTGCCAATACTTGAAAAAGTGCCGTCTAAATTAACACTGTTATTATAAATATTTACTCCCCCGGTCGTGCCCTCAATAGCAATACCTATAGGCCAGTACAATGCAGATGTTTGAGAAGTACCTTTAATATCAGAAATCATATTATTGATAATGTTGTTATTACTTGCTGTATTTCCGGTAGACATAATAATTCCTCTGCCTGAATAACCAAAAGTTGAATGAGTATTAACAACAGTAAATATTTGGTTTAGGTTAATTGAAGAGTTTATTACATTAGAACCAAAATAAATACCATTTAAAGCACCAGTACCTGAGGCAGCAATAGTAGTACTTAAGCTCGAAATTGTATTTTGAGACACACTTGCACCAGAAATTCCTGATAGTAAATAAATACCGCTTGAGCCAGAACCACCGTTTACAATGTTTCTAATGATATTGTTTGTAACACTAATACTTGGCGTATTACTTACGTAAATACCTCTAAAACCAATGTTGTTTGTGCCTGAGCTTACAGGCCCAATGTTATTAGAATTAATTACCCAACTATCTAAACCACCGGCAGATATGGTGCTCGTACCTGTAGCGTAAATTCCATAATACTCCCTTAAAATTGTATTTCCTTCTATTGTAATATTATCGTTATCCATTCCTGAGGTTGTTGAAGGATTAACTCCATCTACACTCGAAATGATACCATAATTACCGGTAGTAGTTGCCCCCCCGGTAATCGAGAGATTTTTAATACCAATTGTATTGTTTCCTGGTCCTACCGCAGAGGTACTTGCCAACCATACTACAGCCGAATTGGATGTATTTGGATTTGAAACTGATATAGAACTACCGCCGGAATTTAATCCATCAAATGTAATGTTTCTGGCATTTAAAAATTTAAGGGTTGAAGTTGCAGAACTCGTTCCTGTAATTGCTGCGTTAACACCTGCATTTGGCACAACTAATAACGAATTTGTACTACTTGCATAAGGGTTATTGTTAAACACAATTGGGAAAGTTTCAGCAGAAGAGTATATTGGATCAGTTAAAACAAATGTTACCGAACTTGTTAAACAACTCACATTATACGCTAAGGCAGCTTGAGTTAACGAAGTATAAGTTCCTGTTGCTCCAACTGAATAAGTACCAGCCAAAGAACCAAATATAGTATAACTTAAAGGAGTTGTTGGTGGAGTTGTAATGCTATTTACACTTGTACCAGTAAAACCAGTACTTGGCGAAGAAGCTAAATTAGGGATACCAGCTATATCCTGAGCAACAGTATAGTAATTAACCACATCTAATAAAGTCCCAGAATATACCATGTTAAATGTCCAAACTCCGTTTGTTGCAGTACCGGCAGTTAAAGTCCCTTGAGTACTGGTATAAGCTCCACCATTTAAATTATAATAAACTCTTGGAGATAAACTTCCACTAGCAACTCCCGAAATATCAGAAAGATTCATAGTAAACGAACGAGAAGTTAAATTACAAGCAGGACTCGTGAATCCAGAAGCTAAAAAAGAAGGTGGTAAAGCGTCTCCGCTAGACATATAGTTACCTTCCCAAGCACCAATATCTGGAGTTGTCGCATTTCTGGTCGTTCCAATATAATCATCTGTAATGCCGATTACTGGTGCACCACCGGCTTCAATTTGTGTTGGGGTAACAGTATTTATATTTAAAAAGTTTGGATTGCTTCCTGTTGTAGAAACAAATGTTGGATTTTCGGTAACAGATACTGCATCCCTTGGTGTTACAACCGCTTTAAATGCCCCCAACGTTTGTTGTGGTGTAGTTCCATCGGTAAAAATTAAATTTGAAGGAGATGGAACACCAGCATAAAATAAATTATTATTGGATGTAGAAGAATATGTTGTTAAAGTTGTTGAAGTTCTTCTATAGGCTACAGCAGTTTCAGTTCCTGTTGGAATTGAATTATTTACAAAAATATTATTTCTTAGATTAACATTTGGTGTTGTAGATGCATATATCGCATTTGAACCAAAATTTGCTCCGGAACTTACACCATTTAAATAAACTGAATTATAGAACAGATTGGCATTTCCACCGGCAATATAAACACCGTTTACTCTATTAGCTCCAGTAGCACTCGGGGTATTAATACTACCAACAAGATTATTATAAATATTAGCTAAGGTAGCGGAAACATATAACCCATGACCAGTGCCTGTAGCACCATTTTCGGTAATATTAAAAACCTTATTCTTATGGTAATTAATTCCAGCTGCACTACTTAATATATAATTTCCATAAATAATCGACGTTGCTCCATTAGATGTAATATTGCTGGTTGTATTTGTAAAAGCACTTGGCGGATAGGTAGGAGAAGCAGTTCCGGTAAAATACATACCATATACAGTGCCATTCCATGTGATATTATCAACCAAATTATTATAAATACTAGAACCGGTGGTAGTAGATCCATCGCCTAAATAACTCATATACATTCCATAAAATGTACCACTTCCATTGTAGTTTATATTTGTAATTCGGTTATTTACAAACGTTTTTTGGGGGTACGGTGAAGCAGCGCCATCACTAGTGTAAATACCATAAAATAAACCTGTTCCTGTAGTAGTAGCCGTTATGTTTGAAATTAAATTATTTGATATATTCTGGAAACTTGTACCCAACGAAGATGAAGTTGCGTAATAACCATACATACTTCCTGCTGCCGCATTTCGGGTAATATTTGTTATACTGTTACTATTAACTGATAATGAATACTGGGTACTTGAACCATTGTATAGATAATACTCTGTACCACTATGATTTAACGTTAAATTATTAAGTAAGTTATTATTGATATTTAAAACATAGCTACTTCCTGTATTGTACATAAAATACATCGTGCCGGTACCTGTTAATGCATGGTTATAACTAACAAAATTATTATTGGTAATATTTAAAGTTGTAGTAACTGAACTCCCCGTATTATATATACTATACATGGCTCCTGTATATGCAACAGTGCCTGTGTGAGCAAAACTTAAATTATTATTTGTTAAGTTGATTGATGAATTGACAGCTCCAGTATTATATATTAAATACGTAATGCCTGAAGTTGCATTGGTAGTATTATTTGTAAAGGTATTATTACTAATGTTTAGGTTAGCTGCTGAGGCTGCGTTATTCCAAATACCATACCAAGCACCTGTTGTAGTTAAAGAGTTTGTACAATTTGTAATTAAGTTATTCGTTATAATCACAGAATTACTTGCGGCAGTAGCACCAGATAAATTTTCGATAACCGAAACTTGCGAGGTAGTTGTACCACTATTAATAGTAAGTGTGTTATTGCTAATAGTAGCATTAGCGCTTACAGCGGTATTTAAATAAATCCCACGCATGGTGCTAGTGTGGTTAACTCCTGCGCCATTATTGTTATTGATAGTATTGTAAGAAACGTTGATGTTATATTGTGCCAAAGTTCTAATAGCTGCTGCTGGATTATTTGCACCAACACCACCGCCATAATTAACAATAGTATTTCCGTTGGCGCTTATTGAACCTCCAATATCGTTGCCTGTATCAGCATTTGTAAATGGTGTTACATCGGCAAAACCGATTAATGCAATACCTATATTACAATTTTGAATGGTGTTACGATAAAATTTATTATTTGAGTTTGCACCCGAAGCTGCAGTAATTGTTAAAACTGAAGTATGAGCATTTGTTAACGCATTTACAACATCAATCCCTCTCGAGCCATCAACGGCAGGTGCAGTTCCTGCCGCAAAGTTATTTCTGTTTAAAGTTATAACGCAATTTTTAATGGTATTATTTTGGCAACCGTCCGTAGCACTTGCTTTAAACAAACCATATCCGAACTCCATATTATCAGGATTTGCGGTATTTGGATCTAAAATATCAATACCGTCAATAGTAATGTAATCCGAACCTACTAACCGCCAAACACCATCCTGTACAGCAGTACTAGGAGTTCCAGTTCCTCCGCTATATGCAGATATTAAAGGATTTGCTCCTACGCCGCTTTTTTGAAAAATAATTGGATTAGCTAAAGCACCTGTTGCTGTTAAAGTATAGCCACCAACCGGAGCTGTTTCTGCATAACCGGCAGCAATGTTTATTGTTACAGCACCACTTACACCTAGCGTATTTAAATCGTTAATTGCAGCCGCTACTGATGTATAAGAGCCAGGAACAGTATATGCCCCAGACATTTGCGCTTTTGATGTAAAGGTTAATCCCAAAATTAACCCACATATTAGGTATACTATTTTTCTCATTTTTATTTTTTTATTAAGTTTTGAATTTTCGATTATTACAAATTTCGGTAACATTTGATTCATATTAAATTAATAATTTAATCATATTACGTTTCAATTAATCAAAAAACAATTATAAAACAATGATAATCAATATTTTAATCACAATTTTTATTACTTTTCAGAATAAAACACTAAATTTATTAACATATTAGTAATAAACATGTCTCAAACTCTCATTCAACTTATACAATTTTTAAGTCGTAACGAAAAAAGGTACATTAACCTGAATTTAAAGACTTTTTCATTTGATGGTGATTCTAATAAGTTTTTTTTGGATTTTAACTTTTTGCAGAAAAAAAATACACTAAAAAATAAAAAAAACACCAGTTTAACCAGTGGAAATTCAACCAGACTCTATTATAAAATTTTAGACATCTTATTTCAGTTTCATGAAACTGATTTACCCAATTACAATACATCTTCTGATAGTTTAAAACGAGCAAAATTATTAATTTATAAAGGGCTGTACAAAGAAGGTGTAAAACAGTTAGATAAAATTATTTACGACTCAAAAAAATTCGATTACCTCACAAAGATGGAGGCATTGGAACTAAAACTAAACAGCGCCATTAAAAACGTAGATATAGAATATCTAAAAAATGAATATCCCCAAGAGCAATTGCTTCTTAAAAAAATTAATAATGAGTATTTAAATTTACTCGAATTTGAAAGCTTGGAGGCATTAATTAAACTCGAATCTGCTACCCTTTATTTCTATGGAGAAGACCACCATATTACTCAAAATCATTTGCAACTTTTATCAAACGAAAATAACGCTTACCATCCACTTGCTAAAATATACTTTAATAAAGCAAATGCTTTTTTATCATTAAAGCGTGGCAACCAAATTTCAGCCTATAATTTTGCTAATAGAACCATTGAATTATTTAATCAATATCCAGAAATAAAAAGCAAAAATCTAATTAGCTTTTTGAAATCAATACGTAATTTATGCATAGTTTTAATGCATTTAAAAAAGTACAAAGAAGCTGGAGATGTGCTTGCTAAAATTGAACCGAGTTTAGAAATTTATAAAAAAAATACCGCAACGGATTTTAAAACAGAGCTATTTACTCTTTTTGTTTTACTAAAAATAGATATAATTATTTATTCGAATGAAATATTAGAACATGAAAACAAAATCGATTTTTTTGAAAACGAATTTTACTTAAATCGCGACAACTTAAGAGACGAAGAAAAAGCAAGTTTTTATTTAAATCTTACCATTTTACATTTGGCTCTTCAAAAACACCGACTAGCATTAAAATACACTATTCAAGCTTTAAAAATATCTGGTAAAATCAGAAAAGACATATATCATTTATCATTATTTAATGAACTTGTTCTACATCATCTTCTTGAAAACAATGAAGTCTTTCAGTCTAAATTAAACGCTTATAAACGCTTGGTAACAAAAAAAGAAGTTATGTTTGGTTTTGAAAAAGAATTACCCGAACTATTAAATACTATTTTTAATAATCCTCAAAGCCTAATTTCGTATAAAAAATTATTTAGTAAAATTAGTCAATCGTTAATACTTGAGGGAAAAGAAGTTTATAAACCGTTTATTTCCTTTTATTATTTAAAAGCCTACTAGCTTAATACATAAAATTAAACTTTACAACTCGTAATGTTCAAAATAAAAATCTTGCTCCTAATACACATCATCATTTTTGTTCGAGAATTAATATAATTACCGGAAAAATTTTATTAATTAAAAAGCCCTTCTTTAAATAAAGAAGGGCTTTTAATTTTAAAGAATACTCATTATTGTTTCACAACTTTTAATACCTCGGCAGTATTGTTGCTAATTACTTTTACATAATAAACACCGTTGGCCAAAGTATTAATGTTTACATTAAACACATCCTCACTTGTAGTATTTTCTAAAACAATTCTACCAGTTAAATCAGTTACCTGAATTGTTTTCTCTAATCCGTTAACAAACTCAATAGTAAATATGCCACTATTTGGATTAGGGTGTACTAATATTGATGTTGTATTTGCAGTTTTACTATTTATGCCAGTACAAACCGAAACAACAATAGATGTAGAAGCTGTATTAGAACAACCTGTAACAGTATTGGTATAAGCATAGGTTGGTATAAATGTTCCAGCCGTTGCGCCTGGAGTAAATACAGTACCAGACACATTAGTACCTCCAAAAGTTCCACCTGTTGGAGTGCCTGTTAAACCAATATTACTACCATTTGTACATGCTGTATACGAAGATGCAGCAACGCTAACCGTTGGCAAAGCATTTACAGTTACCGATTTTGTAGCGCTGGTTGTACAAGAACCGTTTGCTCCAACTACAGTATATGTTGTAGTTATAGTAGGACTTGCGGCAATAGATGAAGTAGTGGCGCCAGTATTCCAATTATAAGAACTTGCACCACTAGCAGTTAAGTTAATTGAACTACCAATACAAATAGAGTTAGAACCTGCAATAGTAACCGTTGGATTTGCAGAAGCATTCACTAAAAAAGTATTACTTCCTACACAACCTAAAGTAGAAGTACCTGAAGCAGTATAAGTAGTATTAACGCTTGGCGACACCGCAATTGAAGCTGTATTCGCACTTGTATTCCAAGTGTAAGTTGAAGCGCCATTAGCTGTTAAATTAACAGTAGCACCCGAACATGCTACAGATGAACCGCTTATTGAAATAGTTGGCAACACAACTGAGGTAATAGAGATTGAACTTGTTCCAGTACAGCCTGTTGTATTGGTACCAATTACACTGTAGGTTGTAGTTGTAGTTGGAGAAACTGTAATTGATGTAGTGGTTGCACTATTGCTCCAACTATACGTAGTTGCACCAGAAGCTCCTATATTTACTGTACTTCCTAAACAAACTGAAGGTTGGCTAGCTGTTAATACTACTGTTGGTTGGTCTACTGTTAACACAACCGGTATTTTTGGAGATGTACAACCAACACCTTTTACGCTCCAGTTATAAAAGAAATAATAAAAACTGGTTCCTGCAGATGAGTTCGTCATACTTAAAACACTAGAAATTGAATACGGAAATACAACTCCAGATGTATTTCTAAACATAGAAACACTTCCTGCGCCTTGAGCTAACCTGTAACCATTTCCTGGACTAACGCTAAAGTTAATAGGTATAGTTATTGGGCCAGCAGTAGATGAAACTGCCACAGTAGTAGAAGTAATCAACGTTCCTGTATTATCTAATAAATCCACAACAACATTGCCTACCGCTCCCGGATACACTTCAACACTATTAATTACAATTGGTGTAAATACATCAAAAATATTGTAAGCAGTACTTGTTTGTTGTCCACCACCAGAAACAGTGTTCGTTAAACCAACAAAACCTAAATTTACTGAAGAAGCTGCTTCAGCATAAAAAGTAGTAGTTGATGCTGCGCTTGCAGTAAAGGTACTTCCTGTTCCTAATACTGCAGTTGAAGTAGATGTAGCATACCAATTTACAGGCGCAAAAGCATTTGCAGTTAATGTTCCAACAGCTGTTGGGCTACAAACTGTAGAACCAATACCTGTAATAGTAGGGTTTTGAACTGAAACAGTTATTGTTGGTGCAAAATAACAACTACTAACAACAGTTCCAGATCCAGTTGCTGAGTAAGTTGTTGTAACTGTTGGAGAAACTACAATTGAATTTGTAGTAGCGCCTGTGTTCCAGGTAATAGCTGTGTAATTTCCAGTTGCCGTTAATGTTGTCGAACCACTTCCACAAACAATAACTGGTGACGCTGCAATACTCATTACAGCTGGACTTACAGTTACCGAAACAACAACAGGCGTTGAAGTACAATTCGATGTTGACACTAATAGAGTATAATTACCAGATGCGCCGGTTGTAACGTTAGTAATTGTTGGACTTAATGCACTTGAAGTATAACTTAGTGGGCCAAACCACGCAAAATTAGTGCCGATGCTAGTGGTAGATGTAAACACAATGTCTTGTCCTACACAAAGAGGTGCAACAGTAGAACTTGAAACAACTGGAGAAGGATTAACTAAAAGTGAAACCGTATTTGAACTGGCTGTTAATGAACTTGACGAACAGGTGGTTTGCATTCTAAAGAAATAAGTCCCTGCTGATAAAGTACCCGTATTATAAGAAGTAGTATTTGACCCTGTACCAACGCTTACATCAGTAAATGGTCCTGTAGACGACGAAGATACCTGCCAAACGTAACTAATACCTCCACCAACTGTTGCACCAGTAGCATTTAAGCTAATGTTTTGATTAGAACATATAGTAGATGAACCTGGGGCTACTGTACCACCAGAAACTGATGAACATACAGAAAACTCGTCGGCTCCAATATCTGGAGTTGGATTTCTAACTAAATTATCAATATCTGTAGTTACCCAAGATATACCTGTTGAATTTCCAGTACCATCCAAACATAAAGAAGTAACGTGTAAATCCGTATTATTATTTACGTAGCCCGGTGAACAACTTTGTGAATTTACATCTTGTCCTACCATAGCGGCTTGCCAATTGGCAAGGGTTGCATAATCAGTAGTATTACCTGTACCAACAAAACCTTGTGTAGTATTCGCCACATACAAATCATTGTAATTTGATATTGACCCGGTATTACCAATTAAAGTGGCAGAAGTTGAAAACCTGGTCAAATGTTTTGCAGGTGCAGTTTGAGTACCAGTATAATTGGCAAAAACGTTATTACGTGAATTAATAACCGGACCACTTGTAGTACCTATTTCAAAACATGAACTTGAAATATTTGGACTTGTAGTACCATCTATTGACACATTATTGAAATCGACATTAATAGTTGAAGTTGTAACCCCACCTCCGGCAGATTGAACATAAATACCTCTTAGTTGACGTGTTGCTGAAGCAGCTCCGGTATAAGAAGATGTTAAAGCTGATACAAAGTTATTATACACTCTAATTTCATGCGTCCCTGTTGTAGCGATGTTTGCTCTAATACCGCTAATACCAGATGTTGCAGTAGTGCTATTATTTCTAATGTTCATAATTTTATTGTTGTAGACTCTATTAAGCCCCTGCACAGCATTTAAAAATATTCCATCAGAAACTACTGTACCGTTTACAGTAATATTTTGGATAACATTATTATTTATGGTGACACTACTTTGATTTAATGCTTGAACCCCATAAGACGTAGCTGTACCATTACCAATATCATTTGGTGTTGAAGATCCAATGGTATTGTATAATGTAGGTGAAGAAGTTGTAAGCATATTATTTAAATCTGGGAACGTAGCGTTACCTGAAAATAAAATACCATTATAAACGTTTGAAACTATTACATCCATAAATGTATTGTTTGAGTTGGCTCCTAAAGAAACCGTAGGTGTTGTTGGTACACGTGTTTCAAAAGCTATGGAAGAAGTATTACCGCGACTTAAAGCTACAGTAACATTTTTAATTGAACAACTTGAAGTACCCAAAGCAGCTGATTGATTAATCAATGCAATACCTCTGTCAACAACTGTTCCTGTTGAAGCTGCAGTTAAAGTTGGCGCAGTAGTTAAATATAAATTTCTTATAGTAACATTGTTACAACCCACCAAGCCAATAATTGGCTCGTTGGTATTTCCAAAAGCGCCAGTTGAAATTCCATTTGCTGCATTACCATTAACTGCACCTTCGTAAGCAATTGTACTTGTACCACTAGCTGGTTGAATAGTAATACTATTTGTTGATGAAGAACCGGCAACTGGTCCGACAAAAATTGGCAAAATATTATCCCCATTAGCTGGAGTTACATCATACATGGCTTGAGTTAAAGCAAAAGTTACAGCGCCTGAAATACCACGGTGATTCATATCTGCAATAGCTTCATCAATAGTAGGATACGTTTGACCTGCGCCAACATTATAAGTACCACCAGTCATAACCGTTGGTGTGCCAGGTGTAAAACGGTAATATTTAGTAGGCCATTTTGTTGTAGAATTCATAAATGCATGACCAACAAAAGCTGAACCGGTAACTGCATCTAACCAATTACCATTTCCACCAGTAGCTCCTTCTATTCCTATAGAAGCTGACTCTGATGTACTATTCGTTCCAAGTGTAACAGAACCATAATGAAATTCCATTACGTTTGTACCTTCAAATAAATGCAATTGAAATTTAATTAATTGTGTAGAACCAGTGTAGTAAGATTTTGCATTCCATTGAATGGTGAAAATTTGAGAGCCTGGCGTTCCTGTAGTTTTATATATAATTGAATCACTCGCCAAATCATCCCACCAAGGACCAACACTTAAATTTGGACCTATAGTAGAAAATAAATTGGTATTACCATTCTGAACAGAACCTCCAAGAGTTCCAACAAAAGATGCCCAGCCATTAGTTGAAACACCAACAGTTGTGTAGGTAGTACCCAAATAATTAAAAGAGAACCCTATTGGTAAATTGTCTTGGGTAGCATCATCACCTGTAGCTGTTGAAACTGAACCGCTTCCTACCGATGTTCCAGAATAAATTGGGTTAAACGTACCATTAAAAGTTGTTCTAATCATCGGTAACTGCCCAAATACAGTAATGCTTAACAGCATAAAACTAAAAACCGTAAGGTATTTAATTTTACTAATTTTTTTATTAAAAATTGTAAATTTTATTTTCATATTTTTTTATTTTCTGCGAAGTTACGAAATTGTTAACGAAAGGTTATTAACAATGAATTAACAATTGGATTAGTTAACTTAATGTGAAATGAAAATAAAAAAATGGCCCTCAACAAAACTTTATGCCATTTAGCATGTATTACTTGCAAAAATTCTCCTTCAAATCTTCAGCAATTTGCGAGCCGGATTTGATGGCATTATTAATTATTTCGCAGGATTTGGTTTTATTTTTTTGATTTAAATAAATATAAGCTAAACCCAAATATGCATCGTAATTTTTTGGATCAATGTTAATAGTGTATTCGTAATCTTTTATGGCTGCCGCATGATTGCCTAAATACTCTTGCCAGTATGCACGAGAGTAATAGGCTTGAGAATACATTGGTTTTAACGACACGCAGGCATCTAAATCTTCAATGGCTTTATTATAATTTTCAATCATACCAAATGCCGTTGAACGGTTGTAAAGTGCCTTTACATGTTTACGGTCTTTGGCTATCACAACGCCAAATTCATCAATGGCTGTCATGTAACTTTTTTCAGTAAAATAAATTAAGCCTTTTAAATAATGCCCTTCATTAAAATCGGGGAACAACTTTAGCAATTCGGCACAGGTTTTTTTGGCATCGTTATTTTGATTATTTTTTAATTGAATAACGCCTTTATAATACAAACTACTATCTTTATAATAACCGGCATTAAAGCATGAATCGAGTTTTACAATAAGTGTTTTGTAGCCGCTATTTGGATTTAATTTATAAAAGTTAATTTGCGAAAAGCCTGTAAAGCCCGCACAAATAAATAAACCTAAAATTATTTTTTTCATATTTCTTATTTTAAAATTCTAATGCCGGGCATTTTGCAATGGACCTATTTCCCGTAAATTTAGTATTTAAACCCATTGGCGTAACGCCCACCATAATTTCGTAACCGTTAGGCGATGCGTAACTCAATTTATTTATGCTTCGGGAGTAGGCCATGCCTATTGATAAATTTTTTAAAATTTTCATTTGAAAAACACCTCCTATAAAATTTACATTTCTAGCCGTTAAACCCACCCCAAACAAATTATTATAATACAGCATCACACTAACATCTACATTTGGAACACTTATTAAAGCATTGTTAATGGCAAATGAAGGTAATAGAACAAAGTCATGCGTAACCGGTATAAACCTACCATACGACACATAAATATTTGGATTTAAATAAGACGGGCCACCAATTTGTTTCCCATTTTTTCTAAACATATCCTTTTGTTGAATAACGGTTAATTGCCTTGCAGAAATATCGAAGAAAAACTTTTTGCTGGA
The DNA here is from genome assembly GCA_033763945.1 of Bacteroidota bacterium. Classification (GTDB taxonomy): domain Bacteria; phylum Bacteroidota; class Bacteroidia; order B-17B0; family Aurantibacillaceae; genus Aurantibacillus. Next base: position 293,009 of record JANRJN010000019.1, read on the forward strand.
TAATCTAAAACCCGGAATAATATCAGGGTACGAGTAAGTGTTATAATTGGATTTTTGAACTATAGGATCGTTAGCATCTAACAATGAAGTACTGATTAGGAATTTTCTAAAGCCTGCAAACACCCCAAACGAGGCTAAAATATTTTTATTGAGCAATAAATGAAATGTGTAACTCGCATAAATGCCATTATTTTCCATCACCCCACTTTGATCGGTTTCGACATAAGCCCCCACATTTTGCCAATAATGATAACTGCGTGGTGGACGAATGGTGTATGAAAAATTAGCAAAATTTTGTTTTGGTGCATTATCAAAAGCAACCATTGTGCGGGCAATACCAAAAACATAATAAATTTTTTGATTAATATCTGTACCGCTAGCAGCAGGATTTAAACCGGCCTTATTAAATGTAAATTGAGTATAAGCAGCCACCTGCTGTGCCTTATAAAAATGCAGCGAAAAAATAAGTAGATATGTAAATAGGTATTTCAAAAAAAGAAGACAAGATATAAAAAATTGTTTGATTATGAATTTATCGTTAAGTAGCCACAAAATTTATAAGCCTTTGATTATTTATGAAAAATGGGTATATTTATGTACCGATACAGAGTAGCGCCTATCTGTACCCTGTGGGTGAGATTGCCGAAGGTTTATATCGGGTATAAACAAGTTATGCGGCATGCGGACGCACCAAGACAGTTAACACAATAAGAAAATGAAACAAATATTAATTTTATCTTTTGGCCTGCTGACAATGGTAGGCATCTCCCAGACAACAAAGACTTTTAAAAATTACTCGTTCAACATTCCTTCTGGATGGAAACAGTCAACAAATTACGAATTATCCGAATTCAGCAAGGCCGGTAATCAAAACCTTGACGCTTTAATTTATCCAGATTATAAAAAGGAATATGACGGACCGCCCATAATCTTTTCTGTCTTTAAAGCAGTAGCAATAAGCCCTTCCGAATATGAAGAAAAAGCAACACAGTTGTTGGAGTTATACAAAACGCAAATGAAAGACTTCATTCCAAAAGACATGACGGGCGATTATAAAATTCTAAAGCCTGGCGAAGGTTATTACTATAAAAAGTCCGCTTCATTCTGTTATTTGTATGAGTCAAAATTTAAGAACCTTAATCTTTACAATATGGTTACAGGCTTCTTCACTCCAAAAGGAATCATTATGATATTGTTTACCGACACAAAAACAAATTTTCAAAATACACTGAGCGGGTACATTAAGTGCATTAGCTCAATAAAAAAATTATGACCATGAAAACCAAAGTTGACAACAACTACCTTGACATCTTACATTCTATAACTGGAGTTAAATACACTTTCGCTCAGACATCGCACAGACGATGGGGACCCAAAGGCAAAATAATTGACGGTGTCTTTTATCAATTAATGCCCGAAAAAGCAACTGATCCATTTTTTTATTGGTACTGTGACAAAAGGGCTGAATATCAATTTTTCAAATCAAAGGCAAATTGCGTTATCTATTTTTTGAAATATTGGTTCGAGTGGACAAAAACTAAATAACGCACGACCGCATAACAGCACCTACTGGCCATTGGGCGGACGAGGGTCATCGCCGCGCGCTATTAACAAGGTCGCTTCGCGAAATTTAATTTGCGGCGGCTAATAAAGTTGGGTATCTTTAAATAACCTTTGGTAGGTAAAAGAAAGTTGATGCTTCGAAAGCCCAACGGCCAGTAGCCGCCAAACGTTATGCGTAACCTTTAGACAAACATGGCAATAATAAGACCTCGACTTAACGATTATCATAACTTGCCATTTAGACAAGAAGACGTTGACTTCGCTATTCCCTTTTTAGATGAAGACATCCCTCTGTACGTTGACCCTTTCCTTCTTTGGAAAATAAAATCTCAACAAGACAATGCATTACATACTTCAATAGTAAACTCTTTTAATCAGCTTGGTCACTTGTTCGTAAAAGGAAATGAATCTGATGCAAAGGCAATTTTAACAGAGCTTACCGAATGTAATGAGGCCGGGCTTGGCAGTTCTAAAACGAGACAAGGGAAGAAAATTGGCGATAAAACCGCTGATGAAATTCTTTCTCTTTTCAAGTCGATTCCTCAAATAAACAAACAGGGATTCCAACACTTTGAAGAAATACAGTTGCTTATTGACAATATATCAAAAGACAGAATAAGCGACATCACGTGTTCCTTTATTAAGTCATTCCTCATTGATTTTACCATTGATCAGTGTCAAAAAATGGGAATTCCTATAGAGAGGTGTAATGTCTCACTGTATGACTACAAAACCAATAAAATAAAAAGTGAAGAAACTTATCTTCCCGTAAATCCTGAAAACAAACAACCAATTATTTTGATTCCCAAGCGCTGGCTGAGATTTGTACCCTGGATTAATTACGACGACTATTTTGAAAGTTACTATATAAAAGACGTTGATAAGACATATGATGGTAAACTTAATCGTGTCCAAATTTTAAATTTCAATAGAAACAACTATGACCTTGTTCATACTTACATTTCGCTAAAAGAAAAAAACAACCAAGAGCTTACAAATGACCCACTGTTTTCTCAAATTCCCATCGTGTCTTCAAAAAGAAAATTGAAATCGGCTTTGGGTCTTCCAACGGGAAAGACAAATAATGCAGATAAGGAATATGAAGATTTGATGGTTCAATTAATGTCATCTCTTTTATATCCTCATTTGGACTTCGCGAAAGAACAAAGTAGAACAGATTCAGGAACACAAATTAGAGACCTAATATTTTACAATAATAGATCATACGATTTCCTAAAGGACATTTATGATGTTTATGAATCAAAACAATTGGTTATTGAATTAAAGAATGTAAAGGAAGTTGAGCGAGAGCATATAAATCAAATAAATCGTTATTTGTCCGAACAATTTGGCCGCTTCGGAATTATTTTTACCAGAAACAAGCCTCCAAAAAGTATCTTTCAAAACACAGTTGATTTATGGGCTGGCCAACGTCGATGTATTTTAATACTCGACGACTCTGATTTGCAATTAATGTGCGAAGTTTATGAAAGTAAGCAACGACACCCAATTGAGGTTATTAAAAGAAAATATATTGAATTCACAAGAAGTTGTCCCGCTTAAATCTTATAAATATGACTGAAAAAGAAATAAATGATTTTGAAAAAATTCAAGCACAGCTAGAGAGCCTTCATTCCGAGATTAGTACCCTAACTAAAAAATCTTCCAATGACGCTTTGAATAAATTTAAACTAAAATTTGTAAACCAAACTATAAGCGAGGCGAACAAAATACTCGGAAAGAAGTATAAACCATTTAACGATTTTGACAAATTCGATGACAATGATCTTCCATCCAACAGCGATGTAACTATGATGCTCGGGCAATACTTAAATTGCATGGAAAAACTACGTGGCGACAACGTAAATAGAAATAGTTATAGTAATACTTGGTATTGGCTTATAGATGGTAAAGAGTCGACAATAAAAACTGCGCCTCCACAAAAAATACAAAACAAATGAATAAAAACACCAACAGCGTGAAGCCTACAAAACAAAATGCTGAGCAATTTGACATGCTATTTCCGATTCTTGAATCAGTATTTGATGAAATCAAAGAGTTATCAAAGAAAAAACAAGATGGTGCTTTAAATGAACTGAAAGTCAAAATGACAAATAAGATTCTTTCAAAAGTCAAAATAATTTTGAAAGACGATCCTACTGTTGAATTCTTAGACTTATTAGACGAAGAAACTCTTCCAACCAATAGTGACGCGGTTTTAATTATTGCTCAATTTAAAGCCGCAATGCAACAATACAAAAACAAACATTGGGGCTGGACAGGAACCACGCACGCATGGACAACTAATGGTTAAAGGCTACGCATAACACAGGTCATAAGCCAGCGGGCGGACGCGGTAGATCGTTCGGGCAAATTTCGGTGCGCAGACGCGCAATTTAATTTTCATTTGCCCTCACTAAAAAACATTTGTATCTTCATATAACCGTTTTAGGGTATAGACGCAGGAGGCTCTGAAAGCCCCGCCGGCGTATGGCCTGGGAACGTTGGCAGCAGGCAGTGAACGACAAACTAAAAAATATTTGACAAGCAATATGGCTAGACAATTTTTATTAACCTTTCTTGTTTTTTTGACATTAATAACAAAGACAAATGCTCAATTTTCTTATGGTGACCATTGGTACGACAATCCACTTGGATTTGAACCACTGAAATTACACACTTCTATGGGTTTCATTGTTCCAGCAGTTGCTGTTGGTACTTGTTTGCTCTTAACAAAGAAAGACACAACATTAAAGCAACGACTTTCAATTTACAATGAAATAGGACTTTCTTGGGGTTATAAGTACCCTCATACCTTTATGCCAACAAACAACACAGGCATTAATTATCAACTACGAAAGTTTATGTCTATTGGTGTTGAATTTGACATATTATTTCCAAGAGACGATTTTAATAAAACAACAGGTTTCGCAATTAGACCATTTGCAAGATTTTATCCCATTAATAATCAAAAATGGAGATTGTATTTTGAATCAGGTGGAGGCTTCATTTATACATTAACTGAATTTCCAAAACCAACTGACCAAGACAATAGACTTGGACTACAATTAAACGGCATTACAAAATATGGGATTGGTGCGGATATAAGTATCAACAAAAATACTTTAATAATGTTTGGGGTTAGACACTTACATATTTCAAATGGAAATACCAAAGGAGCAGAACGAAATCCTTCGCACGACAGTAACGGTTTTTTTATCGGATTAACCCATAAACTTAAATAACAATGCCTACTGCTAACAGCGGCTAGAACGCAGTAGCTAAAATTAAAAACATATAGCGCGATGAAACTATTCTGAAAAAATCTATCACAAAGGGTCCACATCAATTTGAACCTTATACTGCCATTTTTTGTAAGTGTTTTGTAATTGGTTAAGTACCTCGTAAATAATTTGTCGTAGTTTTTGAGGAGCATCTTTTCTATCTGTTTTAATTAAAATGCGTTTGTAATATTGATTTTTAATTTTTGAAACTAAAGGAAACTCCGGGCCTAACAAATTTTTATCGAAGGTAGGTTTAAGTAACAAAAATAACTCTTGCGCCAAATGATTGACCTCGTTCACATCTTTACTTACCACACTTAATTCAAACAATCGTGAAAAGGGTGGGTAAAAATACTGCTGGCGTTCGGCCAATGTTGCCTCATAAAATTTAGATTGTGTATTGTTTATAATGTGTTGCAACACATGGTGCTGTGGTTGCGAGGTTTGAACGTATACATTCCCCATTTCAGAACTACGTCCTGCCCTGCCCCTCACCTGAGTTATCAATTGAAAGGCTTTTTCAAACGAACGAAAATCAGGGAAATTTAAACTGCTATCAGCGTTTAAAACACCTACTACACTGACATTATTAAAATCAAGCCCTTTTGTAACCATTTGGGTGCCTATTAAAATATCTATTGCTCCGGTTTCAAAATCATCTATTAATTGTTTATACGCGTATTTACTACGGGTACTATCCAAATCCATCCTTGCAATTTTAGCTTTTGGAAACAATATTTCAATATCCTCTTCTATTTTTTCGGTACCCATCCCTTTAAAATGTAATTGATTGCTACCACAAGCCGGACAAATTTTAGGAGGGTTAATTGTGTAACCACAATAATGACAGGTTAGTTTTTGCGAATGTTTGTGATAAATTAAACTTACATCGCATTGCACACAATGCGGAATATAGGCGCATTGCTTGCATTCCGTATACGGGGCAAAACCTCTGCGGTTTTGAAATAAAATGACTTGTTGCTTTTTTGAAAGTGCTAAACTTACCGCTTCGAATAAAGGAGGTGTTAAACAGGCTTTCATTTCTTGTGTTTGTTCGAAATGTTTTACATCACAAATTTGGATAGTAGTACCACCTCCTTTCACATATTGTTCTTTCAATTCCACTAAGTGATACTTCTCTTGTTGCGCATTATAAAAACTCTCTATACTTGGGGTAGCGCTACCTAAAAGCACGTTGGCTTGGTGAAGATGTGCCAGATACAAAGCGGTATCGCGAGCATTGTAACGTGGGCTAGGGCTTTGTTGTTTAAACGAATTATCATGTTCTTCGTCGATAATTACCAAGCCTAAATTTTTAAACGGCAGAAATAAACTGGAACGGGCACCTAAGATTATTTTGTATTCTTTATTTTTAGTTTCGGGTTGCTCATTACGGGTTTCGGGTTCTGGATTTTGGTTTAGAATATTGTTCCAAATTTCAACGCGTTCGTTTTCGCTAAACCGCGAGTGATACACACCCACCAACTCTCCAAACACCGCTCTTAAGCGGGTAATTAATTGAGTGGTTAAAGCAATCTCCGGAATTAAAAAAAGTGTTTGTTTGTTTTGTTTTAAAGCGTCTTGTATTAATTCAATGTAAATTTCTGTTTTTCCGCTTCCTGTAACTCCCTTTAATAAAACAGGTTTATTACCGTTAAAGGCAGTTTTAATCTGATTGTACACAAGAGCTTGTTGTTGGCTTAATTTTTTTGCTGTAGAATTACTCTTTTCAAATAATAATCTGCCTACCTCAAACTGCTCCTCCATTAAAATCTCTTTTTTAACCAATGCCGCAATAGCTGCAGTTTCTGACTTTTTTAAGAGATCTGCTTTTTTTATCCAATCATCTAATTTTTCACTATTTGTTTTGGTAAGATGTAAAAAATACAATAACACCTCGGCTTGTTTAAATGCCTTTTTTTCTAATCGGTTTAAAAGCTCGCCTAATTTCTGTTCATCTTTATACGCTTCATTTAATTTTAAAAACAATTGAAATTTGGGTTTGTATTTGTCTTTTACTTCCTCATAAATAATAATAGCATTCTTTTTTAATAAATTATTTATAATAGGTTGAATGGATTTTATGGCAAACAAAGCAATGACATCGTCAAAACTCAAATTTGGTGTAGCGTGCAAAGCGTCTAACAATTTATGTTCGCGCTCTGTGAAAAAACTATGCGGTGTTTCTTCAAAATTAAATTGTGAGTTTAATTGAATGTGAGACGTGCTGCTTAGTTTCAGTCCACTTGGCAGAGCGGAATTCATCACATCACCCGGGTTGGCACAATAGTAAAAACCAAGCCAGTCCCAAAAATTTAATTGTAATTGAGTAACAATAGGCTTATCGTCCAGAACTGCATCTATGTACTTTGCTTCGTACAATTTTGGTGCTGAATTATGGATGGCATAAATAATTCCGGTATATATTTTTGCCTTGCCAAATTGAACCAACACACGACTACCAATTTCGATAGCCGTATTCAATTCAATAGGTACGCGGTAAGTGTATTTGTTTGGAACACCTAATGGAACTATTACATCTACAAAATAGGTTATTTGAGACATTAGCTAATTAAATACGCAAAAAATATTCCTAAGACCATCATCACAACTTTTGCATAATTGTATTTATGGTGCTCACTTGTTTCGAAAAGTATGGCTGTGGATATGTGCAGAAAGATACCAATTACCAGTGCAAAAGCAATTTGACTAAAGTAATGATAAGATGTTAAACCAAACGTATGAAGTGCGTAACTCGATAAATAACCTAATGGTGTCATAATTGAAAATAAAATCAAAAGAAAAAAAACTTTTTGTTTATTGGAATTGTGCTCTCTTAACAAAGAGATAAAAGCAATTGAAATTGGAATATTGTGAATGGCCAATCCTAAAATTAACTGGTAATTTACTTCGGTATTCACCGAACTCGCATTTGCATTATAAATTGGCAATCCCTCTAAAAAAGAATGTAACATTAAACCAATGAGGATTCCGTAAGGTAAATGCGTTTTACAACTCGAACTATGTAAATGAACATGCCCGTGTTCAATACCCGTACTAAATGTGTCGATAATGAGTTGAAGACAAAATCCCAAAACAATGTATAAACCAATTTGCTTTACCTCGTGTTGCGCAAAAGCTTCCGGTAGTAAATGCATAATGGATATTGAAAACAAATACGCTGCACTTAGTGCCAATAATAAGCGTAAATTAGTTTGGTTAATTTTAATAAACAATGCCAAACTACCCGAAATTATTATAGGTGCCGTTAATCCTAGTATCGCAAAAAGAGTGTTCAAAAAGAAATTATTTTTTAAAAATTAAAATTAGTCGATCGGAAGTTTCGTTATCAAAATCATCCAAATTATAACTACCAAATGTATTAACCAATTTTAAATTACAACTATTGGCAAAAGATTCAAAGTCTGATTTGGTGAGTAATGACACGGTTTCTTCAAAAAAATAGCTTTTACCCTTATCGTTAAAGCCTATACGTTTATGTATTTCGTTATTAATTATTTGCTTGTGGATATTAAATAGTATATCGCCTCTTTTCTCGATATAAGTTGGCTTAATTGTTTTACGCACTTTATTTGCATTAAAAAAATCCACAACAAAATAGCCATTAGATTTTAAAGCATGGTCAACGTTTTTTAATACTAAAAAATTATCTTTAAAATTTTTAAAATACCCTATGCTTGTGAATAAATTAAATACCGCATCAAAATAATTTACTCGAAAAGGTGTTCGCATATCGTGTATATAAAAATCTAATGTGGGATTACAATTTTGGCTTGCTTCAAAAATATTTTGTCTCGATAAATCTGTACCTGTAACAACATACCCTTTTTTGTTTAAAGCAAGAGAGTGTCTGCCTTTTCCACAAGCTAAATCCCAAAGTTTAGCGCCCTTATTTAAATTTAAAAAGTTACAGATATTTGAAATAAAAAAATCAGCTTCCGTTTCGCTTCTGTTATTATAAAGTAAATGATAATAAGGTGAATTAAACCAATCTTTAAACCATTCGGCATTTTCCATGAACAAATGTACTAATTTACTGTTATTTACGCATGTAGTTAGTTAATATATACATCATAAATATTTAACGAAACAATCGAACTATTACTTACTTTTAATGTAAAATACTTTGAAAATTAAAAAAATATTTTTTTATGTATTTATAGGATTGGCTTCTAATCTTATAAGCCAAATTAACCCTTTTATTTTCGAAAACGCATCGGATGGTTTGCATGATAGCGATTTAATTAACTTTAATAAATGCAGAGTAAAATTAGAAAAAGATAATTTTGTTGAAGCTATTCCTTACTTGGAAAAAATCTCAACATCCCATTCTGAAAACAACTATTTAAATTATTTATTGGGTATTTGTTATTGCTACGACATTGATAACTATGAAAAGGCAATAGAAAACATATTAAAAGTTAAACAACATGCTGAAAAAATAGAAGGTTATTATTACCACCTAGGCTTTGCTTATCAAAAAAACGACAGTGTGGCAAACGCCATAACAAATTACGAAATTGAACTAAAAAAAGAAGAAGCAAAATTTATAAAGCGAGCTGATAATATAAAGGAACTAAATTTTAGGATTAGTCAATGCAAAACACATTACACTTATAAGAATATAAAAAATCTGGTAAAAATTAAAAACATTGGCAAACCAGTAAATACAAGTGGAGCCGAATACTGCCCTTTAATTCCAAGTAATGAATTTGCTATGATTTATACATACAGAGGAGATAAAAGTAAAGGATCTGATAAAATTTTAAAGGCAAAAAAATTAACTACTTCTACAAATTCAGAATTATTTTTTGAAGATATTTTTGAATCCAAAAAAATAAACGACTCCACTTGGGATGTGCCGAAAGGCATAGAAAATTTAAATACACCTAGCCATGATGCAGCCGTAAGTCTCAGCTTTGATGGTTCGCAACTTTTTATCTATAAAAATAGTGGATCTGGCCATGGTGATTTGTATTTGAGTAGGCTAATAGGAGAAACTTGGACAAAACCGATTTATCAAATAGGTTTAAATACTTCGGCATGGGAAGGAAGCGCTTGTTTTTTGCCGAATGAAAATAAAATTATTTTTTCAAGCGAACGTAAAGGTGGATATGGTGGCAAAGATTTATACAGCGCCGAAAAAATAAAAGACAATATGTGGGGAAATATTAAAAATCTTGGCCCTTTAATTAATAGCAAATTTGATGAAGATGCTCCGTTTGTTGCTGCCGATGGGCGTATTTTGTTTTTTTCGTCAAATAACAGCAACAGCATTGGAGGTTACGATGTATTTAGAAGTGATATCAAAAATAATAGTTGGCAAAAGCCGTATAATTTGGCTCCCCCTATAAATACAGACAATGATGATATCTATTTTACAGTAAGAGCTGATGGCAAAAAAGGATATTATTCATCTTATAAACGAGGCGGCAAAGGTGAGCAGGATATATATAGTGTTGAGCCAGGAATACCCAACAAGCCGGTTGCATTATTGCAGTTAGAAGGATTGGTTACCATTGATAACAAACCAACAGCATCTTCAATTGAAATCCACTCATCTATAAAAAATAGAAAATTTAATATTCAATTAAATTCTAATAAACAAACGGGTAAATTTTTATGCAATCTCCCGGCCGGAGATAATTATGAAATTAGAATTAACGTTGAAAAATTTCCACCACAAGTTATTGAGATTAAAACACAGGGAATAGATTCCTTTTTAATTTTAAATGTTTATGCAGACTTTATGACACCTGCTTACGATAAAAAAATTAGTGAATTAGAAACGTCTATTAAAAACAACTTAAATAAAAATTTTGATAGGAAAGCTTTTGGAATAAAGTATGGAAATTTGGTTAAAGAAAACTTATTCTATAAAGTACAAGTTGGCGCATTTAAATTGTTCGAAAACTTTAGTTATAATTTAGCAATTGGGTTACCAAAAATTATTCGACAAACGGATAATGACGGCATTACCCGATTTACAATGGGCAATTATCAAACATATAATGAGGCATTGACATTACTCGAAATAATTCAAAAAAGTAAAATAAAAGATGCATTTATCATTGCAATTTATAATAATGAAAAAAAACAATTGCATCAATTAATGGAAGAAAAAATTATTGAATAAAGAGACACATAAATTTAAATTATCAATTATTAACCAAAATTATTATTTGGTTGAAATTAGTGATGACATAGAGTTTGACATTGATGATTTAAAACAATTAATAATTTTCCAAGAAGAACTCGGTAGTCAATTCTTGCCAGCTATAGTAATTTGCCCCCCCAATGCCACCACTAATAATGAGTGCCTTAATTTCATTTCGAAAAACAAAAATAATCCTTTTTCAAAAGCTGACGCCTTTGTATTAAGCTCTTTAAGCCATAAGATATTGGCTAATTTTTATTTAAAAATTTCACCACCTGAGCGTCCAACAAAATTTTTTAGCGATGAGGAAAGTGCTTTAAAATGGCTGTCACAATTTTTTTAGGTACTTACTGTTTTTTCAATTTATTACTTCTAAGCCTAAGGCCAAAATAGAAAAGTAACATTACAAAAACTAAAAACGCCAAATAAATTTTAAATTCCTTGGTAAACGGCAATATATTTGAAATGTCTCTTCCCCAATAGGTATGGGTTACATAAAAAACTCTGTAACAACTAAATCCAGCCAAAAAAACAAACAATAAACAAAAAGCGTAATAACTAATTTTGGATTTAAACTCCCGAAAATAGTTTACCAAAAAAATAATTGGTAAAAACAAAAAGGGCGTTATTGTAAAAATATGTCGCGTTAAAACCGTTTTATGAAAAGCCCCAATAAAAACATTAATTAAGATAATAGAAAGAAACATAAGTGCCTCTTTTGTGTATTTCTTAAAGAAGACAATCATCCCTAAAAAAGATAGAATTAAAATTGGTGATGTAACAAACAACCCGGGAATATTATTTTGAACACCTAATTCTAAATGAAACCAAAACTCCCTATTTAAAAAATTAGTAAATAAAAAATCAAGGCCTTGCCAAAAATTTCCTGATAATGAGGTTAAAAAAGATTGCTCTTCAGGAAACTCAGGATTGAATTTATTCGACTTAAGAGTTATTTCACCAAAAGCAATATAATTATACAAAAGCAAAATAGATAAAGTTGTAAAAAAGATTAAGGTTGATAAAACAACCACCTTTATGTTAGCTTTAAGTAATTTGAAATTTATTTTTTTTGTTTGGATACTATATATGGCCGCCGGTAAAAACAACAAACAATTCTGTAATTCCACAATGGTGGCGTAAGCCAATAAAAAAACAAAAACATAAAAATATTTATGATACACACTTGGACTGATTACTAAAAAATAAAATGCCATAAGCACAAAACACATAGATGGTGCATGCGAAAAAACATGTGTAGATTCCTGCACATTTAAAGTGCACAGACCATATATTACTGCAAAAAAAAGTGATTTTTGATAAGAGCAATTAAACCACTTACAAAATAAAAAAACGAACAAAATACCTAAAACGCCACAAATATTGGGAAGCAAAATAACGGTTACTTCTTGTATGGGTATATGATTGCTTAAAATATCTAAATGCATTAATTCTAATAAGTTTCCAAATGCAAAAAAAGGTATCATTAATAAGGCATTGCCAGGTAATCTATCTGAGTAAAACTGTCCATTTTTTACAGCATAATCTACTTTACCTGTATATTTTACGTAGTCATTAATTATTACAGTATGCTTATTAACTATAGCGCTAACCAGCGCATAATGACTACCATCATTAGAAGTATTAATATAACAAGAACTTAAGTAATAATAAATGCTAATTAATAAAAGCGTTACTAACAACGCCCATTTTTGAACAAAAAAATATTTAATACTTTGTTTTATACCGAAACGTTATGTTCTCTTAAAGCATCGTTTAATGATGTTTTTAAATCAGTACTTGCCTTTCGTTTACCAATAATTAAAGCGCAAGGCACCTGGTATTCGCCTGCGGCAAATTTTTTTGTATAACTTCCAGGTATTACTACACTTCGCTCAGGCACATAACCTTTGGTTTCTATTGACTCATTACCCGATACATCAATAATTTTTGTACTTTGGGTTAAAACCACGTTAGCTCCCAAAACAGCTTCTTTGCCAACTCTAACACCTTCAACCACAATGCATCTGCTGCCAATAAAACAATCGTCTTCAATAATTACAGGAGCTGCTTGAACAGGTTCTAAAACGCCACCAATACCTACTCCACCACTTAAATGTACATTTTTACCAATTTGAGCACAACTGCCCACTGTAGCCCAGGCATCTACCATGGTTCCGCTATCAACATAAGCACCAATATTTACAAAACTAGGCATACAAATTACCCCATTTGCAACATATGAACCGTATCTAACAATTGAACCCGGCACAGTTCTTACGCCCGCTTCTTTCATTCCCAATTTTAACGGAATCTTATCATAATACTGCTCTGGTCCTTCCTGCATTATTTTCATTGGCATAGTTGGGAAGTATAAAATTACTGCCTTTTTAACCCAATCGTTTACCTGCCAAGTACCATCAGCTTTAGGTTCTGCTACCCTTATTTTTCCTTTATCTAATAAATCTATAACCGAGTGAATTGTTTTTACAATTGCTTCATCTTTTAATAACTCTCTGTTTTCCCAAACCTGTTCTATAACTTGTTGCATAATTCAATAAATGAAAAGCAAGATAAACATTATTTGTAATTCAGAAAATACTAACTGTTAATTAATGTTGCTTTTTGGTTTTGAACTTAACATTTTTGCTTAATGTTAATATAATTGTAAATTAATGTTAAAAGTGTTAAAATGGTACGGTAAGTGATTACCTTTAATTAATAATTTAACAATTATAAAATTATGGAAACTGTTAAAACAAGAATATTATTAGTAGAAGACGATCCAAGTTTAGGACCTTTACTACTTGATTATTTAGAAGCAAAAGGATTTGAAGTAAAACTTGCAGAAGATGGCAGTAAAGGTGCTGATGCGTTCTTTAAAGGTTCTTTTGATTTGTTGCTATTAGACGTAATGATGCCTGTTAAAGATGGTATTACCTTGGCTAAAGAAATTAGAGTTACTGATAAAAACGTTCCTATTATTTTCTTAACTGCTAAAAGCATGAAAGAAGATACCATCGAAGGATTTAATGCCGGTGCTGACGATTATATTACTAAGCCATTTAGTATGGAAGAATTATTGGCTCGTGTAACCGCGGTATTGCGTCGTAGTAACAAAGTACGTTCTACTGAAAGCGAAGAAGTAAATTTTAAAGTTGGGAAATACCAATTTAATTCTGAAAAGCAATTGTTGCAGCACGACGGTGTTGAGCAAAAATTAACAACTAAAGAAAGTCAGTTGTTACGATTATTATGTGTTCATAAAAATGATGTGCTAGATAGAAACTTTGCATTAAAATCAATTTGGCACGATGATAATTATTTTAATGGCCGCAGTATGGATGTTTACATTGCAAAACTTCGTAAATACTTAAAAGACGATATTAAAGTGGAAATTATTAATATACATGGCAAAGGATTTAAGCTACTTATAAATTCGTAAAAAAATGAACATAATAAAAAATCCCGTTTAAAAATAAACGGGATTTTTTGTTTTCACTAACTGTTTAATTATTTTTTTGCTTTGAATTTAGCAAGGCCTCTATCTAACCAGTCAACGTATTTTTGAATATCGGGGTCATAACTAGTCGAATCGCTGTAATGATTTTCATCTCCATCAATTATCCAATATTGAGGTTGTGTACTTGATTGATATTTTGTATTTTGAAGATAACTCCAACGGTCTCCAATTCTTCTTAATTGTCTTTTAGAACCACTCCAATCTACCTCTAATTTTAACGAGTCTGGTAAACTATTTTTATCATCCACATATAACGACACTAAAATAAAATCTTCACTCAAACGTCTCTTCACTTCAGGATCACTCCATACTTGCCCCTCCATTTTACGACAATTTACACAAGCCCAACCAGTAAAATCAATCATTAAAGGTTTATTTACTTTTTTTGAATAGGCCAATGCTAAATAATAATCATCAAATGCTGGTATGCCATTTGGTCCCTTGTGCATATGTTCCGGTAATTCGGAATGACTTTCCGAATTGTTGGATAATGTGGTGGCGCGTCCACCAAATCCTTCAGGAGCCTCGCTATAAAAATCAGGAGGCGGGAAACCGCTAATTAATTTTAAGGGTGCTCCCCACAAGCCTGGCACCAAATAAACAGTAAACGAAAACGATAAAATGGCAATCATTAATCTTGGAACGGAAACGTACTTTATATCACTGTCATGCGATAATTTAAACCATCCCATTAAATACATCCCGAGTAAAGCAAAAATAACAATCCAAATAACAATAAATATTTCTCGTGTAATAATATGAGCTTGAACAACTAAATCGGCATTAGATAAAAATTTCATTGCTAGAGCCAGTTCTAAAAATCCTAAAACAACTTTCACTGAATTTAACCAACCACCCGATTTTGGTAATGAATTTAACCAACCAGGAAACGCTGCAAATAACCCAAATGGCAATGCCAATGCTAACGAAAAACCAAACATGCCAAATAATGGTCCCGCAATAGCACCTGTAGCTGCTGCTTGAACGAGTAATGTTCCAATAATTGGTCCTGTACAAGAAAAGGAAACGAGACCTAATGTAAAGGCCATAAAGAAAATGCCAAGCAGTCCACCCTTTTCAGATTTAGCATCCATTTTATTTACAAATCTGCTTGGAAGAACAATTTCGAAAGCCCCTAAAAAGGATACTGCAAATACAACTAACAATATAAAAAATGCAATATTAAACCAGACATTTGTGGCCAAATTGTTAAGCGCATCCGCTCCAAAAATGAGTGTTACGCCAAGCCCAAGCACAACATAAATTCCAATTATGGAAAGCGAATAAATTAATGCATTTTTAATACCCTTTGCTTTTGTTTTACTTTGTTTAGTAAAAAAACTAACGGTCATAGGAATCATTGGGAATACGCAAGGAGTAAGCAACGCCGCAAAACCACCTAAAAAACCGGCTAAGAAAATAACCCACAACGATTTATTACTTTTTGGTGTTTCTGTTTGCTTTACTTCTGTTACAATTTTTTTATTTGTAACTGTATCTGGAACAGTAATAACTGCCTCAGGAGTTTCACTTGCTGTTTCGGTGCTAGTATTAGCAATGGATGTATCTGAATTTGCAATAACAGTATTGGTGGAAGTCAATTCCGCATCTTCAATTTTAAATTTAAATTCTGGTGCAGGAGAAAATTTCTGGCATTGATGTTCATCACAAGCCATCCCATCAATAAATCCCTTTACAACAAATGGTTTATTAGTAAGCGCTTTTATTTTTTGTTTAAAAATTACTGTGCCTTCAAACGAACGAACAATTTGATTGTCCCACATGGGATCTTTCACTTCATTTGGTTTAGGCTCCTTAGTCTTACCAATCAATTTATAATCTTTAGATTTTTCAAAATCAAAAATGGTCGAGAGGGGACCATTTGGCGTTTCAATTTGAGAATAAAGATGCCAGCCTGGTTCAGCAACTGCTTTAAAAATTAATTCATACTCATCCCCACTAATTTTTTTTTGAGAAAATGACCAAGTAACATAATTCTTTTGTCCAAAGGCAAAATTATTAGTTATAAGATAGACAAAAAGTAGAACTAATTTCCTCATACACATCTTAATTAAATCGGTTTAAAGAGTAAAAATACTATTTTTTTATTGAGCTTTAACACTTAAGTCGATAGTTTTTGGGGGTAAACACATGGCATCATTACAGCACATATAATCAACTTTTATAGTGATTAAAGCGCCTTTCTTTTTAACTTTTATTTTTTGTTTAAATTCGGCCTTACCATTAAACACAAATATTTTTGCTTCAAAGGCTTTAACATACTCCTCATGGGCATTGCCTTCCTCGGTTTTACCCACTAATTCAAAATCTTTAGACGGAGTATATTTAAACGATGTTGGAATTGGTCCGGCGTTTGATTCTTTTTGAGAATAGGTGTGCCAACCCTTTTCAATGGTTGCGCTAATAATTATTTCTCCCTCAGTTGCTGAAATACTTTTATATGCAGCCTGCCAAGTTACAGGATTTTGCACTTGAGATTTTATCGTTCCTATCGATAAAAGAATCGCGAGAAAAAGAATAATTTTTTTCATAAAAAAATAGTTTAAAATTAATTGTTACAAAAACAAACCACATAGTTACATAGTTAGCATAGTTTTTCGCTTTATTAAAGCAAAGCGTAGTTATCCGCCAAAGCGGATAAGCCTATGATTACCTAACTATTCAAATTGTCATACAAAAAAACTATGTTACTATGTGGTTTATTAAAATGTATTTTATAAAGTTGAATTTTTTATTTGAGTTAAACAATTACCGTTATTACTATTTAACATTTATTTGCCTAAGTCTTTCATTTGCCTGTAAATGATTTTTAAGTCGTTTTCAATTTTATAATCTTTGGCATAGTTTAAAAACGATTTATTTAGCTGTTCATCGTTCATTAAATTTACACTAGGCGTTAAAACTGATGGGCGAATACTAGGCAAATCTTTTCGAGGATTCTTACCATAACCTACCCAGGAATAAACACCAAACAGAACTTTAAAACAATTAGAGATAAAATTTAATTTATTCTTTTGAATCCATATAAAAATCCAGAAGAACAAAAGAAACACAGCACTCATGCTTAAGTCTAATAAACGTTTTTTACGTTTATTTTCAGGCCGCCCAACATTGTTTACATCTATAACATATAAATCTCCGGCAGTATCAATGCTATTACTACCAATAATACTATAGCTTTCGGGTGGGGCAATTTTAAATTCGATACCTTTTGTTACAAGTGTTACCATTTTAGAAATAATTTCTTGAGAAGAAATATCGCGTGCACAAAAAATAATTTCGTTTAATTTATGAATATCAATAGCCTCATCAATTTGATGAAAATGCCCAATGTAATTTTCGTTTTTTACGCCGTTATGTTCATTACTTATAAACCCCACAAACTCAGGGTTTAAATGTGTTTGTTTTAATAAATCATAAACACGGTTAAACTCTGCTTCGCTACCAATAATAGCAATGCGGGCGTTTACGGTTAAGTTACCAAGTTTAAATCTTTTAATTTTTAAAAGGTGATAAACAAAACGCGTTAAAAGGTAAATTATTAAAGTATAAATTGAACCAATTAAAATTAAAGCTCTCGAAAAACGGTAATATTCTGGCAATAATGAATAAAGAATTAAAATAAACGCAGTTCCGGCAAACACACCCCTAATTAATTTCCCTAATCTAAGAGGCGCATCATAACCTCCGCTCAAATATGTAAAAAACATCCAAACTAACGTGTAAAGTGGGAAAAAGAGGTTTAAAATTTCTTTCGAATAAAAATTGGGATACAACTTAAAATTTACTTCATATATTGTTTTGCACAAATACAGTCCCACTAAAATAAGCGTAAAATCTATAGCTGGGAAAAACCACTGTTTAATAAAACGCGCTACTATAGCCATAAATGCCCGTAAATAAATGGCTAAATGAATTAAAACATTAAACGTACGGGCATTACTTTGACTAAAGTGCTTTTTTGCAAAAATGGCCATTGCTTTGTAAAACACAATAACATAATTCACACTACTTTTCTTTGTACTTTCGCCTTTGTAGTGAATAATGCTACTATCAGCAAAATAGTAATTTTTATATCCACCCTGAGTGATGCGGTAACTCAAATCTATATCCTCGCCATACATAAAAAATGTTTCGTCCAATAAACCAACTTTTTCTAGTGTTTCTTTTCGCATCAACATAAAAGCACCGCTCAAAACCGCTACTTCGTGATTTTTATTCGTATCTAGATAGGTTAAATGATATTGTCCAAATTTTTTGGAATTAGGAAATAGTTTTGATAAACCAAAAATTTTATAAAACGCAACGGAAGGCGTTGGCAATCCTCGTTTACTTTCGGGTAAAAAATTACCCTTGCCGTCCAACATTTTAATACCTAATCCCCCCGCATCATTATGAGATTCCATAAATGACAGAGTTTTTTCAAAAGTGTCTTCTTGAACCACAGTATCGGGGTTTAATAATAAAATATATTTACCAGATGCAAGTTTTATTGCCTGATTATTAGCCACTGCAAAACCTGTATTAACTGTGTTTACAATTAATTTTACCTGAGGAAATTTTTGTTTAATAAGAGCAACAGAGCCATCTACCGAATTATTATCTACTACAAATACCTCAGCGTCAATCTGTTTTAACGATTTGTAAACCGAGTACAAACACTGTTCAATAAAGTGTTTTACATTGTAATTAACTATAATTATAGATAGTTGCAGAATAGATATAACGCCAAAACGCTAAAATAATTATAATTGTTAAAATAATTTATTTTTTTATCTTTGCACTCTCAAAAAATAGTTCTTTAAATAATGGTCCCATAGCTCAACTGGATAGAGCAACGGTTTTCTAAACCGTAGGTCCTTGGTTCGAGTCCAAGTGGGACTACATAATCTCCTTTTTATTTGCAATTCAATTTTAAAATACTTTTCCTTTTTATATTGTTCAATTGCTTTTACCTGCCTTCCAATGCTTGTCAATGTCCGTTAACCAGTTTAAGTATTGAAGAATGTAACAAATATGAAATTATATTTAAAGGCAAAATAATTTCGGTAAAAAATTGTGAAGGAAAATACGGCGAAGCAATTTTTGAGTTAGAAGAGCTGTATAAAGGCAACGCAACCAAACAATTTAAAGTACTATTTGAATGTGGTATTGAATGTGCTCAGCAATTTAATGTGGGCGACGAGTGGGTTATTTATTCGCGCTACAAACAAATTGACAATGTTTTAATGGATTGGTGCAGCCGCAGCCGAAAATTTTTTAAAAACGAAAAGGAAGATTTTTATTCTGTTACATACGGAAACGATTATTTTGATGAAGTTAAATTTTTACGTGAAAAATTAGGAAATCATAGGCTATTAGCTGACCCAGTAAAAACTTCTGAGGGCAGAAATATAAAGCCGTCTAACAATCAAATCATTATTATTTTACTTGCTTCTATCGTTTTTTTATTAATTTTTTATTGGCTATTTAATAAATGGTTTAAAAAACAAAATTCAAAACAATAAACACAAATAACAATTCTGTATTAACTTAAACTTATAAAAAACATGACATACATTCAAGCTATTATCATCGCCATTATTGAAGGGTTAACAGAATACTTGCCAGTTTCTTCTACCGGACATATGATAATTGGTTCGTCTTTAATGGGGATTTCGAGCAATGCGTTTGTAAAATTATTTACGGTTTGCATTCAATTGGGAGCTATACTTTCGGTAATTGTATTGTACTTTAAACGTTTTTTTAAATCCTTTGATTTTTACCTTAAGCTTTTAATTGCTTTTATTCCTGCCGCAATTTTTGGTAAACTTTTAGGAGATTATATCGATGTGTTGTTAGAAAATCCTTTAGGTGTAGGTATTTCGTTATTAATTGGTGGAATAATTTTATTGTTTGTAGATAAATGGTTTAATAAAGCAGAAAACGATGATGCTGATAAAATAAGCCTAATAACCGCCTTAAAAATTGGGATATTTCAATGTATAGCTTTAATACCGGGTGTTTCGAGAAGTGGTGCTACCATAGTTGGTGGCATGAGTCAAAAATTAAGCAGAAAAGCAGCCGCTGAATTTTCATTTTTCTTAGCGGTACCTACCATGTTTGCTGCAACGGTTTATAAATTATATAAATACACCAAAGAATTTGGGACGCCAACAGGAGAAGAAATCAAATTGTTAGCTATGGGTAATATTGTAGCTTTTATTGTAGCGCTGTTGGCCATTAAATCATTTATAGGTATATTAAATAAATATGGATTTAAACTATTTGGTTGGTATAGAATTATCGTTGGCATCATTATTATTGTTATTTTCCTCACTAATCCAAGTGTTGCAGTTATCTAAGCTACCCACTCCATTATAAAATCATTCATAAAGTAACCGTTACCAATATCAAAATCTTCAACGGTTTTTATTTTAAAGCTATTTTTAAAATAAAAATTAATTGATTTATAATTTTTTCTATTTACTGTTAATGTTATCTTTTTAGCAGATATTTTTTCTGTTAATAAATTAAATGCCTCAGTACCGATACCCTTAGCAGCTATGCTTTGTTTTATATAAAATTTATTTAAAAACCAATCATTTGCTTTCTCATTGTTAATAGAAATAAATCCTACGGTATCTAAATTATTTTTTATTAGAAAAAAGATATGCTTCTTTATTTCGATTTGTTCAATCATGTTATCTCTACTATACATTTTATTTAACATGTAATCTACCTGCTTTTGCCCTATAATTGGCACATAATAGTCGTTCCATATTTCAACGGCCAAAGATGAAATAGTGCTTATATCATTGGTTGTAGCGGGTATTAATTGTATAGTTTGCATAATTATACTAACTTTGTGTTGTGCCTAAGTTAAGCAATACAGTTAATATAGAAAACCGCCGAGCCAAATTTGATTACCAATTTTTAGAACAATTAACGGCTGGACTGGTATTGCGCGGAACCGAAATAAAATCAATTCGCGAAGGCAAAGCAGGTTTAAGCGACAGCTACTGTTATTTTAAAAACGACGAATTGTTTGTTAAAAACCTTCATATTACCGAATATTCTGAAGCTTCTTTTTATAACCATGAGCCGCTTCGTGAACGAAAATTATTATTGAATCGTCAAGAATTAAACAAACTTTTAAAAAAGATAAAAGACCAAGGCTTAACCATTATTCCTGTAAAATTATACATTAACGAAAAAGGTTTTGCCAAGTTAAACATTGCTTTAGCTAAAGGAAAAAAATTATACGACAAACGCGATGCCATTAAAACACGTGATGTAGAGAGAGAAATGAACCGTAAGTTTTAATTTTACACAATTAATTTTACCACATAGTTACACAGAGTTTAATACTAAAGAATAATTTATAAGTGAAACATAGGATTGAAGCTAAAGCTTCAATCACTAATGTACTCTAGTAAAAACTCAGCTAAAAACTATGAAAACTATATTGCTATGTGGTTTAATTTTCCTTACTTTTATCTCTAAAATTTCATTATAATGCTCACATTAAACCCTAAAGACCTTACCATACCTGTATTACAAAAGTATTTACAAAACGCCATTGCTCCTCGCCCTATTTGCTTTGCAAGCACTATTGATAAAAACGGGAATCCGAATTTGGCCCCATTTAGCTTTTTTAATATATTTTCCACTAACCCTCCTATTGCCATATTTTCTCCGGCTTACAGTGGCAGAACAGGCGCTGCAAAAGATACACTACTTAACGTTTTAGAAGTACCTGAATGTGTTATAAATGTTGTAACCTACGACATGGTGCATCAAACCAGTTTGGCAAGTAGTCCCTTTGCTAAAGAAATTAACGAATTTGAAAAAGCCGGATTCACGCAATTAGCTTCGGATTTAGTAAAACCTTTTCGAGTAAAAGAAAGTCCGGTACAACTAGAATGCAATGTACTTGAAGTAAAAGAGTTAGGAAAATCAGGGGGTGCCGGAAATTTAGTTATTTGTGAAATTATTAAAATTCATATTAACGAAAGTGTTTTAAACGAGGCCAATCAGATTGACACCCATAAAATTGATTTGGTGGCTCGTATGGGCGATAACTGGTATTGCAGAGCCAATGGCGAAGCCTTATTTGAAGTACAAAAACCAATTACCAGTATTGGTATAGGCTTCGATGCCATTCCCGCAGAAATAAAGAACAGCGAAATTTTAACCGGTAACAATTTAGGTCTTTTAGGAAGCATTGAATCCTTGCCCACCTTAGAAGAAATTGCAGAATTTAAAAAAACATTAAAGGCATTTTCAACTGCAAAAGAAAAACACTCATATGCTCAAAGCCTTTTAAATGCTAATAAAGTTAAAGATGCGTGGATGGTGTTATTATGAGATTAGTTTTTTTATTTTCAATAATTTTGTTTTCATTTTACGCAATTGCGCAAAAAAAAGTAGTTGAGCAAAAAAACCCTTATAGTGAAGTAGATAAAGTTATTGACCAAAAAAATGATTCATTATTGACTTTATTATCAATATCTGAATTTGTAACCAAAAAATTTAGCAAAGAAGAAGAAAGAGTAAGAGCAATATTTTATTGGATCTCAAAGAACATTTTATATTCTCCCGAATTAATGTTTACCTATAAGACAAATTCAAATAGAGCCTTAATTGCCAAGGACGCGTTCGAAAATAAAACCGGAGTTTGCATAGGTTACGCAATTATTTTTGATACATTGTGTAAACTCTCAAATATTGAATCATACATTATCGAAGGAAGTACAAAACAAAGTTTTTTACCATCTATAATTGGACATGCGTGGAATGGAGTTAAGATGAACGGTGAGTGGAAATTAATTGATGCTACTTGGGGGAGTGGCTATTTGCAAGGTTCTAAATATGTAAAAAAACTAAATAATTACTATTTTTTACCAAGTGCTGAACAATTAATTTCCAGTCACATTCCCATTGATCCAATTTGGCAGATGTTAAGAAGACCTATTACGCTTTATCAATTTTATTCCAATAAAAGTTCCACTATAACAAGCGATTGGGCTTGGACTGACTCTATTACGAATTATCTTAAATCTGATTATATTTCAAAAATTAGCTCCACAGTGCGTCGTTTAAACCAATTTGGAACTACAAATGAGGTAAGCTCGAACTTTTATCAATACTTAAAATCTTTGGAGGTAAATTACTATGTAGCGAAACTAAATCTTTCCACAAAACTTTTGAATGAAGCTGTCTTTAAATTTAATGAATACATTTCGTTTAAAAACAAACAATTTACACCAAATAAGTCGGATGAAGAAATTTCTAAAATTATGCCGGAAATAAGCGAATTCATCATTAAATCAAAAAATGAATTAATCTCTATTCCGGAAGAATCACTTCAGGCAAATAATGACTTCGTAAAGAATAATAATAAGATAACTACTGATTTAGAGGAAAAAATAAATAATGAAAGCTTATTTATTAAAAAGTACCTATCAACCAAGAAGAATAAACGTAAAGAACTTTTTTACACCAAAACCTACAGTGTTTATGGTATTCCTGTGAAATAGGAAAAAGCAATTCTCATTCCTGTTTTCGAATTATTTAAATAAACTCTTAGTTTAAGAAAAAAATTATATATTTAACTCAAATTAATTAGAAATCTTTACTGAAATGAAAAAATTCCAACTTATAGTTTCAAAATTAAGAACTTTTTCTTTTATACTATTTATTGCACTATACTCTCTTCCAAACATTTGCCAAACAGACACTTTGCACTTGTATTACCAAGGCTTGCAAACCAAAACATTAGATTCAAATGAAGCTAAAATTGGGGCATGGGCTAAAACGCTTAAAGGCAAGCATGTGGATGTTCAAATATTAGCGTATTATGAAAAATCTGAATACAAAAAATTTTCTCAAGAACGTTACGATGAGGTAAACCTAATTGTAATTAGAAAAGCGCGCGATTATGTAACCATCAAAGAAATGGGACCAAAGAAAGGCGCTAAGTCTCAACGATCAAAGGTAGATATTGTTTATACTTCTGATGGTTCAGCGAGTCAAACAATTTCAAGTACAAATGAGAAAAAGCTTGATTCTAACAAAAAATCTGAAACTAAAGAGAAAACTGTTGTTGAGAAAAAAGAAAAAGATAATTCTATTGAAAAAACTGATAATAATCATAACGAAACTACGACGAATAAAGACACAAAAGGCCTATCTGAAAAAGAGATAAAAAATGGTGTTTACTTTATGCAGGACACAACATATGTTAATGGAGAAATGAAAGTCACTAAACGAAAAATAAAACCAACCAAAAACTAATGTTAAAATAATTTATATCAAATATCAAAAAACTACATATATTTGGTCGAAATTAATCTAAAACAACTAAAATTATGAAAAAATTAAAATTAGCTCCATTATTCTTGGCTGTGCCGGTAATAATGAGCTCTTGCGTTGTGATGAGCACACATCGTACCACTGGTAATCCAGTAGGAACAAAGGAAGGTTTTGTAAAATCAAAAAACATTGGTAACTCTGATGCAGGAATTGCTGCTGCGGCAAAAAAAGGTGGTATTACAAAAATTGCAACGGTAGACGTTTTTTATTATTCAAATGGTAAATTAGGTGTAAAAGTAACGGGAGAATAAATTATATGAAAAAGATAAAAATATTTGTAAGTGCATTTGCTGTAGCAGCAATCCTTAGTTCGTGTTCAGTTACTATGCCATTAACAGTATCTGCGGCCCCTATTGGAAAAAAAGTAGGAATTTCAAAAACTGGTATATTATTTGGAGGTTGGCAGTTAAACAAAAACTTTAGCATAGCCGAAGCAGCACATAATGGCAAAATCACTGGTGGTGTGGCTACCGCTGATATAAAAACTTCATGGGCACCAGTAGTTAAATTTTTCTATTATAAAAAAGAAATCATTGTTCAAGGAAATTAAAAAACTAAATTTATGAAAAAGATAGCATTATTCATTACTGTTGTTGTTGCCTTTGCGACTACTTCATGTACAAAAGTATACCCTGGTATGGTTACTACCGCAACCATTGTTAAAACAGGCGAAGCAAAAAAAGTTGTTTGGTTTGGTATTGCAAAAGATGTTGACGTTAGTATTGCTACAGCTGCAAAAAATGGTGGTATCACTAAAGTAGCAACTGTAGATTACGGTTATAAATGGGGTTTATTTAAAACAACTTACTTTACAAGAGTAACTGGCGAATAACCTTTGGTTCTCTATTTAAAAAAGGCTATCAGAAAATTTTGATAGCCTTTTTTACTATATTTGTTTTAAAATCCAAAAACACATCATGAGGGTAAAATTATTTTTTTTTGTATTCCTTTCAATTCTTAAACTTTACAGTCAGGATACCATATTTGTTAACGGAGTCCCAAAAATAAATAAGGTAAAAAAAGGATTATCAGGCTCTGAGAATTTATCCCCACTAAAAAAAGACGATTACCTTTTTGAACTTTCTTACGGTTATCCGTTTGTTCCGCTCAGAGAAGCGTCATTTTTTGGGTTAGATCTTTTTTCAAATACCAAACTAAAAAAAACAGAATCTAACATAAATCATATTTGCGCTCGAACCGAGTACCAGTTAAACGAAGAATTTAGTGTTGGATTGGAATTCACCTATGCTGAAACTAAATTTAATTATACACGCTCTTATTACAATAGTACGTATACTAATACTTCCATTACAGATTCAACTTTTACTGCTAAAGCATCAAAAATTCGTTTTTTAGCAAAAATGGGGTATCATTTTAACATTAGTGAGAAATTTGATGCATATGGAACCGCTGGTTTTGGTTTCAAAAGTTTCAAATATGAAACAAGAGATGCAGTATTATTATCTACAAATTTTGTAAACGACGTAATACCAATTGCTGTTCGTTTGTCAGTTGGTGGTAGATTTTTTTTAAAGGAAAATATTGCGATTCATGTTGAAGGCGGAATTGGAGGTCCAATGATGCAAATGGGACTGACCTATAAGATGCATTAAGCTGTAATTGGGGCCTGTGACATTCTTTTAAAAAGTGTTAAATACTGCGCAATAACTCCGGCAAAAAACATTTTGGTATTTTAAAAAAATTTCTGTACTTTATTGTTTATAAAATTTTGTAATCAATAAAATCAATATATCATGGAAGTAGTAGGAACCCTTAAAGTAAAGTTCGACACACAAAAAGTAAGCGATCGTTTTACAAAACGCGATTTTGTATTAACCACCGAAGCAAGCACCCCTTACCCGCAACACATCAGTTTTCAAATTACGCAAGATAAATGCGCGCTTTTAGACCAATTTAACGAAGGCGAAGAATTAAAAGTACAATTTAATTTACGTGGTCGCGAATGGAACGGACCACAAGGAATTAAATACTTTAACACTCTTGAAGCATGGAGAATAGAGCGTTTGCAAGGAAGTAATAACGGCGGGCAAACCACTCAAAATACCAATCAGGCTTCAAACAACACTATTAATACAAATACATCACCGGTATTTACAGCAAATACCGACGATAACGACGATTTACCGTTTTAAAAAATTCTCATCATTTAAAACACAGAGTAAAAAGAGAAAAGGAGTTCACAGAGTTTATTCTTAACTCCATGAACTCTGTTGCTCCTAACTCTGTGTTGAAAACATCCGGCAATAATGAAACAAACAAAATCGAAAGTACTTTTAATTTATACTGGTGGCACCATTGGCATGATGCAAGATGTGCGCACTGGTGAATTAAAACCTTTTGATTTTAAAAGTTTAAAAGAACAGGTTCCCGAACTTAATAAATTTGATATTGAGTTATCTTCCATTTCATTTAAAGATCCTATCGATTCGAGCAATATGCATCCGAATGTATGGATTGAACTGGTACAATTAATTGAAAAAAATTACACTAAAGCGGATGGCTTTGTAGTCCTTCATGGCAGTGATACCATGAGTTTTACAGCCAGTGCTTTAAGTTTTATGTTGGAAAACCTTGCCAAACCAGTAGTTTTAACAGGATCGCAATTACCTATTGGTATTATAAGAACCGACGGAAAAGAAAACTTAATTACTGCTATTGAAATTGCAGGGGCAAAAAATAAAAAAGGGCAACCAAAAGTTAATGAGGTGTGTATTTATTTTGAATATAAATTGTATCGTGGGAATAGAACATTTAAGTATAACAGCCAACACTTTGATGCCTTTAAATCACCCAACTACCCTGCCCTAGCGGAAGCAGGAGTTGACATTAATTATAATACCTCAGCACTTTTAAAAACAACTAAAAAATCACTAAAAATTTACACCAAATTAGATAACGATATTGCTGTTTTAAAATTGTTTCCTGGAATCAGTAAAAAAATTACCTCAGCAATTATTAACACTCCGGGTATTAAAGCCATTATTTTAGAAACCTTTGGTGCAGGAAATGCCACCACTCAAGAATGGTTTATTACCGAATTAAAAAATGCCATTTCAAAAAACATCATTATTTTAAACATTACCCAATGTTCTGAAGGCAAAGTAATACAAGGTATGTACGAAACCAGTTCACAATTAAAAAAAATTGGTGTAATTGGCGGTGCGGATTTAACATTTGAAAGTGCTATTACAAAACTGATGTTTTTGTTAGGGCAAAACCATTCGCATTCAAAAATAAAAAAAATGCTTCAAGAGAATTTAAGGGGTGAATTAACTAAATAGTTATGGTTATTGAATAAGAGTATTCATTTACATTAATCTTATTAAACTCAAAACTAAAATTGTTGTTTGATTTTCTGGCAATTTCAATTAATCCGAGGTCATTTCTTTCATCACTATTAATATCCGTCTCCATTATCTTCTTTTTATACAATTCATTGAGCTCATCACTGTTCAATTTTTTTAGATTGGTTAATGTGGTATTTAATTTTTGATAGTTGGTGGTTTCAAGGTAGTTAAAGGTTTCTAAAATATAATTAGTTTCTGTTTTGCTAATTGTAAGAACGCCTTCCCTAACTCCATTATGCAACTTGCCATGATTGGAAATGTTTTCAATTGCTTCTATCAAACAAATAACTACCCGCTTTTCCATCATTACCACTGCTCCTTTCGATTTTTTAAAATTAAGCTTAATCATATCCAAAATAGGATTAATAATTTGTTTTGAAAAATCGCCTTTGTATTGAATTAGAACATTTTTGGTTAATAAAACTTCGTAGTAACTCTGTACCTCGTCGATATTAACTTTCTCTTCGCTTAAATTGTTCTTCTGAATTATTTCTAACGAAAGTAAAAAGCGTGAAGTTTTAGTATTAAAATCAATAAACTTAAATTTTAGAGGCAACCCTGATTTTCTGGCCATTTCAATAAGACCAAGCCCAGCACCACCTTTCTCTGAAAGATTTCCATCTTTAAGTATTCCAGAATACAATTTTTTTAAGTTATCGGCATCCAGTGCGTTTAATTTAATAAGTTTTTCTTTTAATTCTTCAATGTATTCATTTTCAATGAGGTTGCAGGAAGACATTGCTATCCTATCCTCCAAAACTTTTAATTGGAAAAAATCGGAGTGATTGTTTTCGCTCTTATATTGCTTTGAATCACTGTGCCTAACAATATTTTGAAAACACTCGGCAATTAAAAACGATACTTTATTTTTTAAAGCACTAATTTCTGACTTATGCTCTAAATAAAATTCACTGATATTTATAAGTTTAGAGGTGATGTCGTCGTTAAACGAACCACAATAAGATAATGCGATTTTATAATTCTGTAAATTATTATAAATCATCTATAACTGAATTTACATTAAATATATAAATTATGAAGGTAACAGAAAAACTAACGAAAATAGAAAAGCTCCTGTTTAGGAGCTTTTCTATTTTTTGTTTCTGCGGGCTCAAAGTTACCCTGTTCGAACCAAATAACCAACGAAAACCCTCAAGAACTTAAAGAAGCCCAAATTCAGCGATTTTTAGCCGATTTACGGGCGATAAGTCACTTCTGCAAGGTGTTTAGGATTGGTCAGAAATAGAGGCTATTATCGTATTTTATGGTAATTTTACTGTAAAGCCCCCCCTTAGGGTCTCAGGTAAATGACTTTACAACGAGTTTCTTACCGCTATTTAAGTGAAAGCTTGCTGTTGAAAAGTTGGTAAGGTATTTTTATTTTAACCTTGAAAATTTATTCCTCAGTTATTTCGGGTGGATTTATCAAGTTTTACGGGTGATTATCAAGTTCTGAGGGGAGGTGAATTTCCTGCCTTAATTCAAAAAATATTATTTAGACAGTTTAAGAATTCTTATTGCTCCTTTTGCGACCAAAATAAAAACAATGGAGCCCACAATTAAATCGGGATATTTGGAATTTGTGAAATAAACAATTGCACCAGCTAAAATAACTCCAATATTTACGATTACATCATTACTCGTAAAAATTACACTTGCTTGCATGTGAACCTCATTGCTTTTTGATTTCTGAAGAAGGTAAAGCGAAACCGCATTTCCTACTAAGGCGAAAAGCGAAATGATGATCATTAATTGAAATTCGGGAACTTCCTCAATCCCCAAAAACCTTCTAATAACCTCAATTATGCCAAACAAAGCTAATGCCATCTGAAAATATCCACTCATTTTAGCAATTTGCTTCTTTTTAGACGCTAAATGACCAACAGCATATAAGCTTAATCCATAGACCATAGCATCAGCAAGCATATCAAGGCTATCGGCAACTAATCCCATTGATTCTGAAATAAACCCTGCGATAATTTCCAAAATAAAAAGCGAAAGATTGATCAATAAAACTGTCCACAGTAATTTTTTTTCTTTTGAATGGTCTTCGCTAACATGGGTATAATTACTTTCTTCACTACCAATTAATGAAGCCCCAAGATTAAGGTCGTTAACAGCATTAAAAATAGACGTTATATCACTTTCATGGTACACATATAAATTTCTATTAGGGATGTCAAAATCAAGTTTCATAAAATGCAGACCTTGCAATTTTAGTCGGATCATGTTTTCCTCTGAAGGGCAATCCATTTTAGAAATATAAATAGTTGATTTTTTCACAATGCTAAAATACTGTAATAGATTCTCGATAGCTACATGTAGATGACTTTTACTGAGATTTTCTTATCACAATTCAACTCAAAGCTTGCTTTTGAAAAGTTGGGACGGTTTGTTAATCCGATTGATTGATAATTCGAAAACCCAACACCTTCGGTTGGTAAAATAAACCCCTTGTCTATTTCACCATTCTCATTTTCATCGTGAAGAATATTTACAGCATATTTACCTATCGGAAGATTGCTAAAGGTTACTTTAGATGATCCATTTTGGATTTTTTCTTTCAATATCTTACAACACTTTTTGTAATCTTCATCGGGAATCGTTCCGTCCTTATTATATAATGCATACTGGACAATACCTTTCGAGTTTTGTAGACCATTTACTTCCACGGTTAAAGAAAAGTTTTCTCCTTTTTGGTTATTAAATGAAGATAAGGTCAATAATGATATGCTAACAAGTGCGAATAAGAGTAATTGTTTCATTTTACTTCGTTTTTCTATTTGTAATTTTTTCCTTTAAACGATCTACTAAATAATAAACCATTGGCACTAAATAAACAGTTAATATCAAGGATGAAAACAGCCCACCAATAATTACCCAAGCCAAACCATTCTTCCATTCACTTGCTGTTCCTTTACCAAGGGCAATTGGAAGCATCCCGATAATCATAGCAATGGTTGTCATTAATATTGGACGCATACGACCTTTTCCCGCAATGATTAAAGCTTCTTTATAATGTTTGCCTTGCGCTTTCAACTGATTTGTAAAGTCTACAATTAAAATGGCGTTTTTTACTACTAATCCCATGAGCATAATCAATCCAAGCAAGGCAAATAAACTAAGATTGTTTAATGATAGATTCAATGCTAAAAACGCACCAATAGCAGCCACAGGAATTGAAAACAATACCACAAATGGGTAAACGAAACTATCATATAAAGCCACCATGATTAAATAAATCAGTAGAAACGAAATCAATAGAACAGAACCTAATGCGCCAAAACTATCATTTTGTCTTTTGATATCACTACCCCAAGTCATTTGAATTCCATCGGGTAATGGGTTATTTTTAAGGTAGGCAACTACATCATCAGCAACTGTTCCCGAAGGTCTACCAAGTGCGTCAGATGTAAGCGTTACCGCTGGCTGACGATCTTTTCTTTCTAATAAGGATGGGGAATTATCTCGTTCTACCGTTGCAAATTGTGATACTTCTATAGGTAAGCCCATTGGATTAACAATTGAGAGGCGCTGTACATCTTCATAGCTTTGTCTACTATAACCGTCAAACCAAATTCTTACAGGATATTCTGTTCCGTTTTCTGTTAATGTTGCATCGTCATTGCCGGTAAAAGCTGTTCTTAAATTCATGCCAACATAAGCTGTAGTTAATCCTAATCGCTGCATTTTATCTTTATCGGGAATTATTTTGTATTCAGGGCTACCTTGTTCAACAGATAAACGAACATTATCTGACCCCGGTATTTTTTCGATCACAGATTTTAACTCATTTCCAGTTTTCATTACTAAATCTAAATTACTGCCGCTTAAGGTAATTTCAATTGGAGCTGAACGTGGTATCAATCCTAATGCAGCCATTGAGTAATTTATTCCGGGAAATTTCATTTTTAATTCCTCCCTCAGTTTTTTCATAAATTCTTCAGTAGGTTGCTTATTGCGTTCTTTTGCTGATTTTAACTGAATAGTAAATTCAGTTTTATTAGCTGATCCTACACCTAAACTTCCAATGCCTGTACTCGGACCACCTATGTTACTAAACACAGTAGAGACATCTGCTTGCTTGATAATGTAGGCTTCTATTTTCTGAGCGATTAAATTGTTTTGTTGAATGGAAGTTGATTTGTCAAACTCTAAAGCCATACGAAATTTACCCTGATCTCCGGTAGAGATAAGCTCTTTACCAATGATACCTTGTTTCATTATTCCCAAAGTAACCGCAAAAAGTAAAACAACTATTCCTGTAAAAATTAACTTATGACTAAGTATCCATTCTAATTGTTTGCCATACCAATTGGTGAATTTTTCTAATTGATGCTCAAATCCAAGTAAAAAACGGTTGAAGAAGTTAGTAGGTTGCAAATCCTCTTTCTTACCTATTCTTGAAGCTAACCAAGGCGTAAGCGTAAAACCTACCAATAAACTTGTTAGCGTAGATGTTACAACAACCACCGAAAATTGCTTTAGCATATCCGCCACAAATACTTGTAAAAACAATATTGGTAAAAACACAACCACGTCAACCAAAGTGATCGATAATGCAGAAAATCCAATTTCCATACGCCCATCCATTGAGGCAGTACGTTTTTCTTTTCCCATATCTAAATGTCTTTGAATGTTTTCCAATACCACTGTAGCATCATCAACCAAGATTCCAATAATTAAAGACATGGCAAGCAAGGTCATTAAATTTAAAGTGTATCCTAAAAGCCACATAACTGCAAATGCTGTAACCAACGAAGTAGGGATAGCGATGATAACAATTAATGAATTTCTAAAACTTCGTAAAAACAAAAGCATCACTAACGAAACCAATATAACTGCTAAGCCCAAATCAAATACAACTGAGTTAACTGCTGCAATTGTATTGTCGGTGCTATCATCTGCAATGATGAATTTTACAGAGGAATTACTATTTTGTGCTTCGATACTTTTAAATTTTGCACGAACCATTTTTGAAACATCAACAGCATTTGCATCGCCTTGTTTTTTTAATAGAATTCCAATGCCATCTTTTCCATTGTATCTACTGATAGATGTCGTTTCTTTTATTCCATCAACTACCTGAGCAACATCTTTTACATAGACTGGGCTGCCGAGCATTGGCATAGCCACCTGAACATTTTTTACATCATCAATCGTTGCAAATTTTCCGGTTAAACGAACGGAGTTATTCTCCTGATCCGTTTGTACTTTTCCGGCAGGTAAGTCTAAGCCTGAACGATTAATAGCCTCAACAACCTGATACAATGAAATTTTATATAATTTCAGTTTATCCCGGTTTGCTTTTACTTGTATTTCTCGTTCTTCACCGCCCAAAATCGTCAACTCTGCAACCCCCTTTATTTGTTGAATTTGAGGAAGATACTCGTCTTTCATTTTTTGATAAAACTCAGTTGCGGGTAAATTACTTGTTGCACTAATGGACATGATCGGTAAATCATTAGGAGAAACCTTACTCATTACCGGACTTAAAATATCCTGCGGTAAATCTTTGCGAATGTTGTCAATATAGCGTTGAGCATCCTGCATGGTTTTATCCAAATCAGTTCCGTATTTCAGGTTGGCAATAATGATAGAAGCGTTTGGTAAAGATTTGGTTACCAAATAATCAACGCCTTCTAAATTAGATAAAGCATCCTCTATTTTTCGTGACACCGAAGTTTCTACTTCGGTGGGCTCTGCTCCGGGATACACGGTTTTAATAACCACAACAGGTTGATTAAAATCAGGCATCAATTCATAACTTAAATTTTTATATCCTATAACTCCCAATAAGGTAAGTACGCTGAAAAGAACAATTATCAGCGATGGACGTTTTATTGATATTTCTGTAATATTCATAATTCAAATTTTATTTAATAGTTACATTCGCATTGTCAAATAGATTAATAAATCCATTTGTTACAATCACATCTCCTTCTTCTAATCCCTTTGCCACGACAGTTTTGTTTTTTATTTTCTGTGCAATAGTTATGTTATGCAAAACAGCCTTTCCATTCTTTACTTTATATACTTGTGGTTGACTTGAAGAGCCTATAATGGCAGAAGACGGTATAATAATTCCGGATTTTTGATTGTCACTTTTCAAATTTATTTTACCAAACATTCCTGATTTGATTTTAAAATCGGAGGTGTTACTTACAATAAACTGAACAGGAAAACTACTGCCCATATTAGCTTTACTACCTATCATTGTTGCTTTACCCGACAATAGCACATCCGAATAAGCATCTGCATTAATCGAGACGGTTTGATTTAATTGAAATGAACTCAAATCATTTTCAGACACATTAACGGTAAATTTTAAAACAGAAATATCTGTAATTTGAAGCAATGGTAAACCCGGTGCAGCAAATGCGCCCTCTTCAGTAAGTTTAGCAGTAACCACTCCATTAAACGGTGCTTTGATGGTTGTTTTACTAATTTGTTCAAGCAAAGTTGCTCTTTGAACCTTTGCAGATTTTAAACCTAACTCTGCTTTTTCTAATTGAACCCCTTGTACAGCATCTGCATTCGCTAAAACAGTAAATCGTTTTACATCCGCTTCTAATCCTTCAACTTGAACCTCCGCTGATTGTAATTGCAATTTCAATAGTGAATTATCTAACTGAATTAATGATTGTCCTTTTGTTACAAAAGTTCCAACTTCAACTAAAACATCATTTATCTTGCCCTGTATCTCAGCGCTAAGCTTAGTCTCTTTATTAGGTTCAAATGTTCCTGAATAAGCAAATTCAGCTCCTATTAATTCCGATTTGATTGTATCCACCTGAACATTAATTGCTTGCTCCTTATCATATTGATAAACTTTATCTTTTACGATTTCTTTATTGCTTTTTAATTTTATGACTACAATTGCAATTAATGCCAATGGTATGATGATGTATAAAACCTTTTTCATTATCTGTTATTTTTAATTATTAATTTATTTCGTTTTTAAAATATTTCCTGATACTTTTTTTAGTTCTAAGTCTGCCTTCATCACATCCACTAATGCCGACAAATAATTTTGTTGCGCTTCCTTTTGGGTATTATCTGAAAGTAAAACATCTGTTAATGAGGCAACACCCTCCTTTTGCTGAATAAGTGTTTTAGAATAAATTGTTTCTGCTAATGTCAATTGTGATTTTGCATTTAAT
Organism: Bacteroidota bacterium; assembly: GCA_033763945.1. Classification (GTDB taxonomy): domain Bacteria; phylum Bacteroidota; class Bacteroidia; order B-17B0; family Aurantibacillaceae; genus Aurantibacillus. The sequence goes on from JANRJN010000019.1 coordinate 328,465, forward strand.
AGATTAGAATTTGCAACTTCATATTGCATCTGTGCATTTTCTATCTGAACGTTTTGTTTATCATTTAATAATTCTAATCGAGTTGTATTTTGCTTTATCTCTTCTCTCTTTTGAAAAACCTTGTATTCTAAAGTAGTACCGGAGAAGATCAACCACGACATTTTTACTCCGGCAAATCCAATGGGGTATGTTTTAAAGAAATCATTTGTACCACTGTAGTTTCCAAATCCGTTAGTTCCATAAGTACCATAAAGTGAAAAAGAAGGTAAATGTGATAGTTTTAAAGTTTTTAATTCAGATTTTAAGAGCTGTTCTTTCGTATTAAACAATAATATATCAGAGGTTGGTTTGCTTGTATACTTTACTACTTCTGACGATGTGCTAAATGTTTCTTCAATTGTAAGTAGTCGGGATGGTGTTATGCCCAATTGAAGTTTTAACAAATTAAGGATTTGTTGATACTGTGCATTCGCCTTACTTAACTGTGTATTTAGCTGACTTTGCTGAAGTTTAATTTTATCTACATCTGTACCCTTTGCCATTTGTTGTGAGTAAAGCAATTGAATATTGCTAAGTAGTTTTTCGCTATTACTTAATCCGTTTTTGATAAACACAATCTGATTTGATACTAACTGTGCATTGTAATACAAATTAGAAACATCAAATACCACTTGCTCCTCGGTTTGTTGAAACTGTATTTGATTTAATTCTTTTGCTCTTTTTGAAACGGTAATTGCTCCAATAGCTTGAGGATTGTATAAAGGCACATCAAGAGTTAGATTTGCATTTAAGTTATGAGACACACCAAATTGAGCTTCTTTATATACGCCAGCTGGTCCACCAAAAACAGATGCAGGGAGTAACTGATATGGAAGATCGGTGTAGTACCGATAGTCGACATTACCGTACAATTTGGGTACTAAACCACCTTTTGCTTCCTTGTTTCTTTCATTGGCAATGTCAATATCGCCTTGTGCAATTTTCAGCGTTTTATTATGCACTAATGCTGTATCAATACATTGCTTTAGTGACCAATTTTGAGCCTCAGAATTGGTTGTAAAAATTAAAATGGTGAGAACCATTAATAATTTCAATTTTAATAAGTGAGTGTTTACTAACATAATTACACAAATTTTTTTATTTAATTAATAGTAATTGAGTGTCTTCTATTCCTTCTACCCAATGTTTTACGTTTGGCTCAATGTTAACCATGTCGCCACTTAAAAGGTTTTCTGTTACACCATTTTCATTTTTAAAAATAGCATTGCCATTAATACAAATAAGTAATGCAGGAACAGTTGTTATATGTTCTTTTAATGTGCCGTTTGCTTTGATTTGTAAAGCAGTTACATTTCCTTCAGTTGTAGAAAATAATTTCTTTGCGCTGACAGGCTTTTCTTCGGTATGGATTGATTTTATGTTCATGATTTCTTTTTTATTCAAAGTATATGTTAAATAATTTATAAGAAGCTTTTATTTCCTCAAAGGTGTGCAATGCCTCATCGTTATTTTTTGATTTATTCAATTTGTCTACCATATCAATATAAGGCAACAACCATTTATGTAATTCATCATGGGCTTTTCCGTCCATTGTGCAATTTGAAGTTAACAGATCAATGTTTTTCTGCAAGTTTGTTCCAAGTTGTGTGAAGTCCTTTAATTCTGTGTGTTTAGTTTCCGAAAAGCGGTTAATGTCTGATTCCATGTTTCTAATATGCACCATCATTTCCGAAACAACCTTCCATTTGGCTCCGTTATTTAATTCAATAGAATCGCTTTCAGAATGATGGTGTTCACTTTCCTTGGATGATGGTAGAGGTTTGGCATTCGAAATCTCATTGTTTTCTTCCTTTACAGAACTATTGCAGCCATAGGTAATACCTATGAGAACCACAATTAATATGGCGATGTTCTTTTTCATTTATGCTAATCTTTTTTTTGTTATAAAGAACCATGATATTCCTGCAAATGCTGCCGTAATGGCAATCCGAGAAAGCATGGCTTTAATCGTTTTATGCTCATAAATTCCACCTGTATTTGCGTGCATTAATAACCCAACAAAACTCACAACAAGAATTGTTGTTGTGATTAAAAGTAATTTTGTTGCCCACGCTTTTTCTGTAAATAATCCATATGCAGCAAACAGATACAGGAAACCTGCAATAAAATTGGAGACTACAACAAACAATACATAATTACCCTCCTTCGCTCTTATTCCGAACAAATCAAATATTACAGACGTACTCATAAATAGAGTAATTAAAGCAAATAATGTAATGATAACTGCTGCTGCTTTTAAAATAATTGGTTTCATGAGTTTTTTGTTAATGATTAGTTTCTACCATTTTTAATATGCCATTCAATACTTTATTTCCATCTTTTATCAAATCGGATTTATGACCTGATAGTTTCCATTTAAGAACTGTAATTCGCATACCACCCATTATAATTGTAGTTGTTGTTGAAACGCCCACTATTTTACTGAATGAGCCATTTGCTTGACCTTTTTTTACAATACTTTCTATATGATTCTGCATCAATTCCATCATGGATGAAACCGTAGAAGACAGCTCTTTATTAAACTGAAAAATACTTTCGGAAAAAATCACACTAACAACTGAAGGCTTTTGTACAAATGTTTTCAGTTGTGAATCAAACAGATCTTTTAATAGTTCTGATGGACTGCGATCTTTATTGGAAAGTATTACATCAAGCCTATCTTTCATTTCCTCAATAAAATAAGTTAGCAAGCCAAGTAATATTTCGTTTTTGCTTTTAAAATGGCGATACAACGCTGCTTCTGATAGATTTAAATCAGCAGCAAGTGTTTTAATAGTTAAATCCTGAATGCCATGCTCATCAATCCTTTTGGTAGCAGCTTCAATGATTTCTATTTGTCTTTCAGAGAATTTATTATTTTTCATTTTCAAGTTTCATTTTATAAAAAGATATTCCTAACCAAATTACTGACACCGTCATACTAATTGCGCCAATAAGCACAAATACAGGAGGCGCACCTAAATACACTTCTAACAGAATCCCTATTGGCATTAACAGACCAATTAAACCAAGCCAAGAAATTACCGTTGTGTTTTTAAGTTGATTTTTAAAATGTAATAGTAAGTAACCTATCAAAATATTTAAGAAGGCGAAAAGATTACCGTGTACATGGGCTAATCTTGTTTCAAAGTGTTTACCTATTGAGTAAGAGTTAATCCACTCGTCCTTACCGGGAGCAAAGTCTCTTAAATATATTAATAGAAAGCCGTATGCCATAAACAATCCCATTACAAGAAAACCGATAGATATGTTATTTTTTCCTTTCATAATTTTAATGTAAGTTAGTATTCACTTACAAAAGTATTAAACATTTCTTTCCCCCACAATTATTTTAACAACTATTTTGAATGATTTAAATCACATTAACACCTAGTTAATGAATTATTTTCCAAAATTCATCTCCCCAATCTTCATAAGTACTGTCTTCAGAATGAATTTCCATAATGAGCTGTAGTTCTTTTTCATTTGCGATTGTTTCTATTGCAGGAAACAATACTCTTTCTTCGAAACGAATATGTTTCTCAAGTTCCTCTTCAAGCAGACTTAGAGATTTTTCAATATCCGTTGTGTCTTCAAAGAGCCGTTTTAATCTTCGATGGTCTGTTAGTGCCTTTTTGACCAACTCATGTTCATTGCCCAATAGTGGAAAAACGAACTCTTCTTCTATATTAAAATGGGTTAACACACTATTCTTGAAAAACCAATCTGAATATTTTTTTATCCTATAGATATCAATACCTTTCTTTAGCCCTGTTCTTATTTTCCAACATAGCAGTAAGCCATGATGATGTTCACGACTTAGTGGTTGTAAAGCAATGTTTCTTTTAATTGGGACTGTCTTCATTATCATTAGTTTTAATTGTTAATAGAGCCTATTAAAACAAGGCTTTCTACAGCTGTATTGTTTTTTATTGAATGCTTTACATTACTAGGAAAAATAAAAAAAATCGCCCGACTTCCCAATAAAGTATTGACTGTCAATAAAAAACTCAGGATTTCCATCAATCACATAAGCAAATTCTGTTTTATCAGGATGTATATGTAAGGGATATATAGCCATTGATTCGATTAGTACTAGCTTGACTCCGCCATTAGAAAGCTGAATAAATTCCTTTCCTAAAAACCCTTTTACTTGGCCTGCTTTCCAATCTAAATCAGTTACATCAACTTTATAATTTTTTTCATGGTTATAATTCTATTTCTATTAGTTTTAAATTTTGGTCTATTATTACCTGGCAAGAAAGCCTATAATTTAAATTATTAAAATTGTGTTTTTTAAGAGTAGCTACTTCTTTTCCTTCAAAATCGTTTACTTTATGGAATTTAGAATTTATTTTTATCGGACAAGTACAACAACGTCCCATGCCTTTACATTCGCCAAAATTCTCTAGATACAATTTATCCGACAAAAGCTCCATCAGGCTTCTATACTCATTAGTGTAAGTTAATAATTGGATTTTTTGCCCCCCTTTAATTACAATTATTTTTATATCTTTTATTTGACACACGAGGGTAATTAAAAACAATGAATTATTTGATTTTAGACATTAGCATTAAAATATAAAATAGGGAAACATCTATTTTAAGACATTTCCCTATTGAAATTTTTGCTTAAATATGTTTTAGCATTCTTTTTTAACTTCCTTTTCCATCTCGATTGATTTTGGAAACAAGATGTTGTTTTCTAAATGAATGTGAAGATGTAAATCAGTTTCAAATTCTTTAAGCAAAGCAAATGTTACTTTATATGTATTGCAAGCATCAAGTGGCGGTGTATAATTATCAGTTATTTTTTCGATTCTTCTAAATATTTCGCCTTCGGTATCATGCTCGTGCATCATTGTTTTTATGGGATTTTGAACTGTTCCAAAAGGAGGCTGAGGGGAAGGCTGATTTTCTTGTTTTGCAATTGCCATTTTTCTTACAAACGGAAATAAAATCAACTCTTCTTTTTTCATGTGAGCAGCTAGTTCGCTCGCAGATTGATTAAACAAATCTTTTATTTCTAATAATTCTGGATGGTTCTTACCATGCACTGTACATATTTTATCAAGGTATTGTTTTAAGACAGGTGTTTTATCTTCAACGTACCTGTGATGCTTTTTCTCAATATAATCAGCTAATAAATCCAATGGCCAAAACTTGTAATCTGTTGCTGGATTATCTTCACTTATCTTTACTTTTTCGAGATCATTGTACAATAAGCTTTTACTAATATTTTTGCTTTCACAAACTTCATCTATCGTTTGATTGCCCTTACAACAAAAATCGATTCCGAATGATTGGAACACTCCTGCGGTGCGGTAATCGTCTGCTACCATTTCACCAATTGTTTTTTCTTTAGTGGTATTCATGTTATTAATTTTTAGTTTATAAATTCTATTTCTGATTCAACTGGCATCGTTACGATTGCTTTAAGACTAGTCATTATTAATAATGAATGTGGAACAGCAGCTGGAATTATCATTGAATCACCCTTTTTTAATAAATGCTCTATGGAGGCAATTTCAATGATTGCGTTGCCTTCTACAATAACAATAACTGCTTCTTTGGTACTGATATGTTTAGGCATCTGCATATCTTTTTCACCTGTTACTTGTAATATTTTAAATACGACTCCTTTTTTGAGTAATGTTACTTCTGGTTTATTCATTTCATTTAAATATTAGTTGATTTTCCCCATTCGGATATTTCATGTTCAGTCCACAACTCAGGGAAAAATTTTCGTTGTTGAAACTGTGGGTGCAAATATTTTTTCCATTCAGAACCACCTGTTGCTGCCTGATTTTCGCCTTTTTTGTCTAAATACTGTTTAGCTGTGTTTAGATGAACTTGTGGCCATTTAATATTATACAAACAATCAAACTCTCGCAAAATTTGTGTGAGTTCATTAGATGGGTTTTCAATTTTTAATATTTGTTCTTCGATTGTTTTTCCCTTTACTTTTTTAGCTAGAGATATAAAACGGTCAAGATATTTTTCTTCAAATTGCCTTAGAGTCAGTGTTTTCTCTCCAGTTTTCCGGTTTAATCCAGCATCTTTCCAATAAATATGTTCAAAATATTCTTCGATTGATGGTTGATCTGAGATGCGTTTTTTACCTTCTTGATTAATTAAATTTTCAATACGAGTACAATAAATTTCTATTAATCTGAATTGAGCACTTTGAAAACCACTTGCTGGTGCTAAGGTTGTTCTGAATGTATTATAGTCATCGTAATCCATGCCATCTTTCATAACGTCAAACGAATTGATTAACATCGTGGTATAACGATTAAGCCGACTCATTTTTGTAATTAAGAATGTTTCTGTAATTGAATCACTATAAACAATTTGTTTAATTTCATGAATCATTAATTTTAAAAACAATTCTGTAACTTGATGATACATAATGAAGATTTCTTCATCTTTAAAATTTGTACGTGGTTTTTGTAATGATAATAGCGTATCAACTTCAACGTAATCCCAATAGTTAATCGGTTTTGCTTGTAGTAAGCCTTTTAAGTATGTTTCAGGATTTTCGCCCAAATTCTTATACTTTTCTTCAATTTGATGAATGATTGTTTGTTCCATATTTGATTATTTTAAAAATTTAATACTGTAAATAAAAAGAGAAATTGTTTTTGTAATTTCAATTCCAACGTAATATAAATGAAGGTTTGAAGCGGGTACTACCTTGCCATCTATATGCATTTGAGCTCTTGTATCTAAGGCTGGCAACAACCAAGTTGTTTGTATAATTAGCAATACTAGTGGGAGGTAAAAAAATAAATTAGAAGGTGCATGTATAGAATCTTTTGAATTAAATAAGCTAATCATTAATGTGATTGCAAAAACCCATTCTACTTTGTTTAACATATTAAAAACTAACCTTCCAATACCTAATCCAATTTGTAGATTTACACCGGGTGCTCTAAATTTTAACCATGCTTCCATAAAACTGATTGCACAGACAAAGCCTATCCATAAATAAATTACGGCAAATGCTAATGGATCTTTTGTGGCAGCTGTCATAAGATTAATTTATCTGGATTGTTTTTATAGTACTCAATTTTATGATAAAACATTTCGGCCATTTTTTCGGCTCTCCATTTGGCTTCTGTTGCTTTTTCCCCACTAAAATTTTCGTCGATTGTTTCGTAAAACAATAATAGCCATTTATCGAAATGATGTTGGTCTACAGGAAGTTTAGCATGAGGAACAAATGGACTGCCGTTATAAGTATGTTGATTTAATAAAACGGTCTGCCAAAAACGATACATTTTTTCTAAATGAATTGGCCATCTATCTTGAATTTTATCATTAAAAATTGGAGCCAATAAGCTGTCAGTTTTTACTTTTGTGTAAAACGCATCGACCAATAATTTTATATCCTCAATGGTTATTATTTCTTTCATTATAGAAGTGTATTTAAAGCGGTTACTGCATAATAAATTCCCCAGCCTACGAAGCCAATAATTAAAGCCCAAAGCCAAGCAGGTATGCTTTGGGGAGTTTCACTACCTTCAATCAAAAATCTTTTTTGATCACCTTTACCATAGGCATTTATCATAATTGGTAAAACGCCATCTACTACTTCGTTTTCTGAAATACCTTCAACAGCAATAGCAGGTCCATTTCGAACTGTAAATGGAATGAGGCGAATACCTTCCTTACCTAATGGGTCTTTGCTAACTATTTTTAGATTATGAGCTCCATCAACCAACTTACGCGTATCGAGTTCAAAATTTATTGGAGCTTCAAATTCCCCGAAAGGAAATTTTTCGTCGTCTAAGAATATTATTACTTTACTATTGGCGCTCATTTTAATCGTTATTTAAAATAAAATACTTAATGTGTGATTTGTTTTTCTCACCTGGCTTAACAAGCCATTTTATTGAGAAGAAAAGTGTCAACATTGCTATAACTGCAATTGACCAAACGATAACATAGTCCCAACTATTATCAGGACCAGTACCATGCACAATGCCTCTCAAAATTTTCGGTTGTTGTCTTTCACAAACAGGGCAAGCGTTGGCAAGTGTTTGTAGAAATATAATTAGTATCACAATTTTCTTTTTCATTTTGCTGCTGTCGCTTTAATTTTAACAAAATCCATTATTTTCTTTACTTCTTCAGGACTTACCTTTTTACCAGTATTTCCCCAACTTGTTCTTTCGTAATTAATAATTGCAGCAACTTGATGTTCACTGAATTCCATGTTTGTGCCCACTGCGGACATGACTCCATATTCTGCTCGGGCATCATAGCCATTCATAATAATATCTACATATAATTCTAAATTGTCTCCGTTAACAATAGGACTCCCTTTTAATGAAGGGAATGCGCCTTTAAGGCCTTCGCCGTTTGCTTGATGGCAACTTTGGCAATTGGCTATGTAAAGCATTTTTCCGTCAGCATCGCTACTCGAATTAGACTCAAGTGACACCTTGGTTTCTTTCTTGTATAAAAAAATTGGAGTTTTAGATCCGTCTGGTAGTGGAATTTGCTTTAAAGATTGTATATATGCAACTAGCTGTAAGGCTTCTTTTTTCGCAACTAGTTTTCCATGCAAACCCTTTAAAAATTCTGGAGGCACATTTACAACAACATCTGATTTAGTTGGATGAAGTTTTGTTTCGAACAGCCATTCGTAGGATGGCATGATGGATTGCTTAACAACGGTACGAGGATTAAATAGGTGCATTAAATTCCAATCTAAACTTGGTTGCCTATTTCCTACATCGGTTAAATCCGGGCCTGTTCTTTCTGTACCCATTAATGTTGCCGTGTTTTGCCAAAAACTGGTTCTTTCTATATTGGCATAATCAGCAGCCATTCCTGGGCGAGAGCCAAATACTTTGTCCATATCTACATTTCTTACTTGTTGTGAATGACAAGCAACACAACCTTCGGATATGTATATCATTTTACCGGCTAAGGCATCACCACTTAATGGTTTAGATTCGGGCAGAGGTGCAGTATTTTTTTGATTTTGAAGAGCGGGCATAATTGCCGTAAAGAATGTTAGTCCCAAAAACAAAGCACCTGCCGTTGTATATAATTTCTTATGGTTATTAAATATATTCATGATACTTTATTAATTTCCAGTGATTGATTTCAAATGTTTAATAGCCTCTTCTTTAATATCAATTTCAGCAATTGGTTTCCTTGTCATTTTATAAAAATTATAAGCGAAGACAAAGTGAGCTAGAAACATTAAACTGCCGCCAATTGCTCTCCATAACCAGTAATCAAACATCATTACTACGCTATCAATAAAAGGTTTACCTTCCATCCACATCATACCTTTTAATGTACCACCAATGGATAAAGGGATGGCATAAAACAGTAACCCAATAAAGGCTAACCAAAAGTGCGCTCCAACGATATGATGTTGTGGCTCTATACCTGTTAATCTTGGAACGATTGTGTAAGTACCACCCCAAATAGCGAATGTGATTATCCCGTAAAAACCAAGATGAGAATGCCCCACTGTAAAATCGGTAAAGTGCCATAATAGATTTGTAAACTTAAATGCTTCAGCTGTACCCTGCATGGAAACAATAAAATAGTACATAACAGCAACAAAAAAGAATGGTAAAGTGTAACTGTTCGATACTTTTTTCCATTGACCTTTAAACGTAAAAAAGTAATTAATTGTAGCGGCTACAACAGGAATTATCATACCACCACTACCAACAATTGCAACTGTTTGCAGCCACCATGGAATTGCGCTAAAAACAAAATGATGTGTACCTATTATTGTGTAGAATAAAATTTGTGTCCAAAACGCCAATATACCTAAGCTATAAGCATAGATTGGACGGTTTAATTGCTGAGGAATAAAGTAATATAATAACCCAAGTGTGTATAAAGTAAACCACATACCAACACCGGAGTGCATATAATAGCCTTGAATGATTGTTTCGCTAATTCCATTTTGCCAAAATGGCAAGTAAGCCGTTAGTGCAATTATAATTGTGAAAATAATGGATGAAATAATATACCAGTTTGAAATGTAAATTTCTTTGGTAGTGCGTTTAGCTACAGTTTTTAAAAAGTTTAATAATGTTAGAATAAGAGCAACTGCAAATAGGGCCATGATTGGCCATATATATTCTCTAAACTCCCCGCCACCATTATTGATACCTGCCATTAAACTTATTGTACCAAAGATTACCATCGCATTAATTAACCAAAGAGCATTCCATCCCCATTTGATGTTGTGTATTTTTGCATTACTAACCGTTGGTACTACGTAATATCCTAAACCGATTATGCCTAATGATGCCCAACCCCAAAAAACCATATTCGTATGAACAGGTCTTAGCCTCCCAAAACTCAACCAACTAATATGATCCGCATCAGGAGACACAAATTTTATTCCTACGTATTCGCCAATAGTACCACCAAGTACAAGCCAAAAGGCAGCACATCCCAAATACCATAGGATTAATTTTGTGATATCTTTGTCGAGGCTAGGCCTAGGAATTGCTTTCTTTTTTTGTGCTGTGAAATGAACCTGATGATCTGGACTTGCATTTTGAATGATGCCTATTGTATCTTCTGCCTTATTTTTTCCAGATAGCTCATAGTTAGACAATGTATAATCAAGTGCTGCTTTACGTTTTAGAAGAGTACTTTCCAGTTCCTCATCTTCTATTGTTATAAGATTTTCTGCAAATTGCTTAGAATCTTGTAATTTATTTTGATTATTATAAATTTTAAACGCATTAATTGCTTTAACAATCGCAAAAATTGATCCTAGCAAAACAGGTATTAAAATTAATATAAGGGTTATAATAATTCCGCCTTGACCAAACAATCCCTTTTCTGGATTAGTATTATTTTGAGCAGATAATGTTAATGAGGAGAAAAGTATAAGTATACTAGTGCTCATACCTTTATTTATATCAGGTTTATTTTTAGAACGAAGTAGCCGTTTTACTTTAAGATATTCTGTTATCTGATTTGAATTTAAACTAGATATATAGGAAGAAAATCTTTGAGCAGTAGTTTCCTTTCTCCATTTTTTTTCAAGAGATACCTGAATCTTAAATTTCCTAAGGAAATGCCAAATGATGGCTAAAAATAATCCTATGAATAATATAAATATGAAGGTTGCGGTTGGTGGTGAATTTTCAAGATGAATCATGTTATTCGCTTCTTGAGCATTTAATAGCGTTGAGCCATAAAATATAAGTATGGTGGTTATTATTAGCCTTAGCTTCATTTTGACTGAATTTAGATGTTTGTAATAATAAAAATGGTGTTCAAAAAAATACTTAAGTAAAACATCGAAAGACAGAGCTTGCCCGAACCAAGGGCAATAAAAACAGCGTTGCTAGCCATTGTAATTGCTGCACAAGTTGCTAGTAAAATAACGTGAGCATTATTATGAAGAATAAAGCCACAAGCAATGGAACCCAAACAGCTTTGAATTGTAATACCCATTGCCATCCACCCAAAACGGGATTTCTCGAATTTTTCTGCTTGCTCGTTGAACCAAGTATCAATTCCTCTGTCAGATGAATTTTGGCTTCCATTCCGTGCATTGATTTGTGATTGTTTAGATGTATTCATGATTTCTATTTTTTGAATTATATATTACAATATATTAAGACCTTTATATCCTTTAATGTTTTAATTTTTTTTATCTATGCAAAAATGTTAACCCTTCTTTTAGCCCAAGTGACAATTCAAGAATAGTGGTATTTTCGAGCATATATTTTAATTCATCTCTTACAATTTTAAATTTATTATGTACTGGGCAAGGCTGTTTTTCCGAACATTCTTTAAAGCCTAATCCACAACCCTTGTATATAGAATCACCATCAATAGCCAATACTATCTGACTAAGTTTTAAATTACGCATATTTTTTTTTTCTATAGAAAATCCTCCATTAGGACCTTTAATTGAGTCTATTATTTGATTTTTGGAAAGTTGTTGCAAAATTTTTGCAGTAAAGGCTTCAGGCGAATCAATCGCTTTTGCAATGTCTGTAATACTTACTCGCTTATCTAAATTGGACTGTTCTGCAATGTATATTGTAGATCTAATAGCGTATTCACAAGCTTTTGAAAACATGGTAATGATATTTATAGTACAAATGTATACAATTTTAAATAAAAGACAAATATATCTTTTATTATTTTTTTAACCCTAAAATGAATCGAATCCTTTTTCTATAATCCTTTTTTACAGGATACCTTCTGTTTGGCGTGATATTGTTAAAAATTAGTGCGACTAAAAATAAGATTAGAACACCTGTTAATACTGGAGAAAGAACGTATATATATCCCAATGCCTTTATTTTTTCACTGCCGATATTTGCGATTAAAGCTGTAGCTCCACCTGGGGGATGGAGCGTTTTTGTAATCTGCATAAAAACAATAGAAAGAGCAACGGCTAGTGCTGAGGATAGCCAAATTTCATTTGGTATTAATTTGTGAACTGTGACTCCTATAATAGCAGACACAATGTGCCCGCCAATTAAATTACGTGGTTGAGCTAATGGACTGTTTATTGAGCCATATATAAGAACTGAAGACGCTCCAAAGGATCCAATCAAAAATAAATTATCGTTTAGAACAAAATACTTACTGCTAATAAAGCCAATTATGCCAATGCCGAAAAATGCACCGAGAAACGTAAAAAAATGTTCTTTTTTATCAATTAATGTTTCTTTATAAAAAACATACTTAACCTTTCTATAACTTCTTTTTATTTTTTTTGTTGGCATAAACGTAATGTCTATTTATAAATCATTTTTGTAGAGACTGCAATTCTTTTCCATGAATTTATTCTTTGGCTAATTAAAAAAATAAAAAAAGATAATCACTAAAAATCCTTGTAAAATCATTGTACCATCTAAAACGCCATAATGATAATAATAAAGGCTACGTAACGTCTTATTATTAAGAAAAAACAAGGTAGTTAATGTTGATAAAATTAAACCAGGTAAAATAAATGTAAGTTTATACATTGGATAATGAACTAAACAAATTATTGTAAATAATAGCAGAGAAATATTAGCTACAACTATTGACTTCTTTTGACCTATTAATATGGGAATTGTTTTTAATCCAGATACCCTATCGTCAGAAATATCTCTAATGTCAAATGGAATAGTAATTGCAAATACGAATATAAATCTTTCAATTAACATTAGTAATATATGGCCTTTATCATAAGTAATATTTGACTGAATTATAGGAAGTAATATTGTGACTACTGACCACACAAATGAAATTAAAAATATTTTAAGAAAGGGAATTTCTCTCAATCTAAAAACATACTTTAATTTTTTTAAAAATGGTAAGGAATAAAAAATGGTTAATAGACCTATAGGCGCTAAAGCAATAAGTACTCTTTCTTTAGCAAGAAGTACTGAAACTAAAAAACCTATAATTGAAAAGAATACAACGAAATAAAATTGTTTCGGATTTTTTTTGATCCAAGAATGTCTATTATGGTTTAACGCATCCTTATTAGTTAAAACTAATATTAAACGATGTATGTTATATTCAAATAAAGTTGCGAAAAAAATAATAAACACGTAGGGATGCAACTGAGGTCTCATTCCCAACTGAATTTGCGTCTCAAATGCTAATATTGATGCGGCAAATGAAATATAAATATTAGTATTAATTAAAAATGAAAATGATTTCACTGATTCATATAGATGTTTTTATTGTTGAATTTAAGTTTATTATATATTATTGTTAAAATGAAATATTTTTGAATATTTATTTGAACTATTGCAAATATACTGAGTAACGGACAATTGCTTTATATTAAATGTTAAATAATGGTATTTATTGGTACTAAACGAATGAAATAAATGCAGTAAAGATTTGTACATTAGTACGCATTATAAGTCTTAAAAAATTAATTACTAAGTATATGAATAGCGAAGCTATATCTCAAGATATAAAAAGTGTCTTTATATCTAGAAAGGTAGAAGAGAACGGTGCCTTTACAAGGTTAAAAAACGATGCTACCATAACGCTAATTGATGAGCCCTTGATAGAAATTAATCCTGTTCGTTATTCGTATACACCTCAAACAAAGTGGATATTTTTTTCAAGTAAAAATTCTATTGCCTATTTTTTTGCACAAAATCCTATATTACCTGCAAACGTCAATTATGGAGTAGTGAGTATTGTGTCTGCAAACTATTTATTGACTTTTGGTAAGGAAGCTAATTTTATTGGGCAAGGTAATAATATGTTGCAAATAGCTAAAGATTTTAAGCAGGCTTTAAAAAATGATACTGTTTTATTTCCTCAAGCAATCGATTCTTTACAAACTATACAGAAACAGTTATCGTTTACTAATACTTGTTATAATCTTTATGTGTATAAAACCAATATAAAAAGTGATTTTACCATACCATATACTGATATTTTAATTTTCACAAGCCCTTCAAACGTATTATCTTATTTTAATAAATACAAGATTGATTCGCGACAACTTGTAATAGCGATGGGGAATGCGACTAAATATAAATTAACAGAATATGGAATTTTTAATGTTTTAGTACCAAATAGCTTTAGCGAAAATGGATTGTATGAGTTGTTATTTAATTAATAGCATTGTATCAATTATCCAACTATTTAATCAAAGTAATAAATTCCATTTTTAATTTTTCATCTTTAAACTTACCGGAGTAATGAGCTGTAATCGTACTGCTATTAGTATCTTTTATGCCTCTTGAACAAACACAAAGATGCATAGCATCAACTATAACCGCAATATGTTCGCTGTTTAATGCCTCCTTTAATTCATTAGCTATCTGATTGGTTAAACGCTCTTGAACTTGTGGACGCTTTGAAAAATAATCAACCAAGCGATTAATTTTTGACAAACCAATTACTTTATTATTAGATGAGATATAGGCTACGTGTACTTTACCAATGATGGGAACAAAGTGATGTTCACAATAAGAATATAGAGTAATGTCTTTTTCAACCAACATTTCGTTGTATTCATATTTATTTTCAAATAATGTAGGTTGTGGCTTATTTGCAGGATTTAAACCACTAAAAGCTTCTTTAACGTACATCTTTGCAACTCTGAGCGGTGTGTCTTTTAAGCTATCGTCTGTTAAATCTAAACCCAGTGTGTGCATTATTTGTTGAAAATGTTCAGCAATAATTTTAATTTTTTGCGAGTCATTTAATTCAAAGGCGCCTTTATGCATTGGTGTATCTAAGGATGAAGTAAAGTGTTCATCGTTTAATTCAGATAATAATTTTGTTGTTAAAATATCTTGTTCCATTTTGCAATACTATTTAATCGTGCTAATATTAGTCATTACTCGTTCCACCATTTTATCACAATAAACCAAGTTAAATTCGTAAATATCTTCGGGTGAATATACTTTTTCAATTTCCGATCTTAACATTGCTTTTGCTCTACTTAAGCGTGCTTTCACATTTGTTTCACTGATATTTGTTGCCTCTGATGTTTCAGCCACATTAAGGCCGCTTAATTCTCGTAGAGTAAATACTAAACGGTAATCTTCAGGTATTTTATTAAGGGCATTTTCCAATACGTATCCTAGTTCCTTATTTAAAATGGTTTTTTCGGTATTGGTGTGGTTTTGAAACATCGGTTTGTTTTTTCTGAGGATTAATTCGTCAAATGTACTTTCGTTTTTATAACTAGACTTTTTGCCTTTTTGATAGCAGTTATTTAACATTATTCGGATAAGCCAAGTTTTAAAAGAAGATTTGTTTTCAAATTTAGATAAACTATAAAATGCATTTATATAGGTTTCTTGCATCAAATCCTCGGTGTCGTGATGTGTGAAATTATATGCCCTACCAATTTTAAATAAGAAGGGGTTATTTCTACGAATTAGTAATTCATAGAGTTTACTTTCACCATCAAGTATTTTACCAATTATTTCAGCATCTGAATAATGTTCGAATTCTTTTACATTCATCATACTATGAAGTTGAATATTATTTTGATGTAGCTCTCACTCCAACAGCGAATTTTATTAACGCTAGCTTTTCTTCTTCTGTAATTTGGGCTTTTTTGGCCATTACATCTACTATTTCCAACAATCTCGGTTCTGTATATGCAGTTATATCTTTTGTACCATGACATTTTGTGCAGGCACCTATATAAACAGAGTGCCCTTTTTTTAACTCTTCCATCGTGGTGTTAGGAAACCGGGCATTTACAGCTGTTAATTGGGCATCCATAGAGGCTTCCTTTGATTCTGTTTTAGAAACTACTTTTTTGGACTTACAGGCAACAGTTATTGATATCAATACTGTAGCAATTATAAATATTTTTTTCATTTTAAAAAGTTTATACGATTTATAAAATATTAGAGTTGCTAATATTGAAATAGGTTACAAGTAAATCACTTATTTAACAAATTTAACAATACGAGCCATAGAGAAAGCTGCAATTGCCATAACAAGATCGCGAACTGCCACATCCATAAATTTAAAACTAGCCAAAAGGGTAAGGGCTATTAATGTTAGCCATGCAGCAACAATATACCCACCTATTTCTGTTTTTTTTAATACTATTATTCCTGCTACAATTTCAATGACACCTACTATCATCATAAATACAGACGCAGAAAAGGGTAACATGCTTACAAGGCTTGGATGAATATATTGTTCCCAATTGGTAAGTAGGTTTGTAAATTTATCTAAACCTGCAACAATTGGTACTATACCAAATGTTAGTTTTAGAAGATTTAATGTAGGTTTGATTGCCTGATTTAAATTGATACTTTCCATTTTAATTTGGTTTAGAGATGAAATTAATTTTGACTTATACTACATTAGAGTAGTTGACAATCGGAAAGGTTACAATTTTTTGCAATTAATTAATTTGGCTTAGTTCTTTCTTTAAAGTAGTGGGTTGGGAAATGTTATTATTATTTACTGCTGAAAGTATAATAATCTCGTAACTCTTGTTTTTGTAATTAGTAACGTAAATTGATGACATAACACTCTTTTATTATTTGAGTTTGAATTTTTTCAAATGTCTTTCATTACACTTTATTTTACTTCATATGCTTCCAAAAGGGTATTGGTTTGTTTTTGGATTTTGTTTTTCATAAATGTTGTCCAACCAAATAAATAGCCTTTCCAACCTAGTAACACCGATGGGCGAGTTAAAAATTGACCTCAAAACAATTGAATCTAAATAGTTTGGCAATGTAGATTTGAGAAAATGGCTTAAATAAATTAAACATAAACATAGTTTTGGAGAGCCAAAGCTATAAATATCGCAATAGTTCCCCTCGTTATAGCAGAACAAAAACAAAGCATGAAAACACTTGCATTGTTTTGAAATATGAACCCACAAGCAATTGAACCTAGGCAACTTTAAGAAGTAATATAAATAGCCATCCAAAAGAATCTAGCATTTTCAAATTTAAACGCTTCATTATTAAGCCAATTCATTATTCTAAAAGTTATAAATTTTTGATTTTCTGTCATAAGACGAAATTTATTTTTATTAAGTATTATTTGTGCTTAAAGAAGCAATGTTATTTTAGATTTTGTAATTAAAAAGACTAAGACTACAATACTTGAAACAAAAACAATCTTGTCCTTACAAAATATTTATAAAATAATTTTCAGTTCTTCTATTTCGTTTTTTGTAAGTTCTTTTAACGGACTTCTTAAAAAACCTCCGTCTTCGCCTTGAATCGTTAGACCTGCTTTAATCGCTCTAGGCAGTCCTTTATTTACAATAAATTTCAATAAGTCGAATTGTTTGTAGAACACGTTTTGTGCTTTTTGCAAATCATTATTTTGAATGGCATTATATAATTCTATATTCAATTCTGGAATTAAATTTGGAGCGGCAGTACACCAACCTACTGCACCAGCCGTAAAAGCAGATAAAGCAAGTGGGTTTGACCCATTATAGAAAGCTACATCTTCGCCTAATTCTTTTCGTAAATAATGCATTCGCTGAACATCGCCTGTACTTTCTTTTATCATTGTTACATTTGCTATTTCCAGTAAACGCTTCAGTAGTGTAGGCGACATATCTACACCTCCAGTTGCAGGGTTATTATATGCCATTATTGGTATAGAAATTTGTTTTGCTACGGCTTCATAGTGTTGAACAATTTCATCGTCAGTTAATTTCCAATAACTCATTGGTATAATCATTACAGCGTCTGCGCCTGCTTTTTCAGCAAACTTAGCATGGTGTATTGTTCTTTCTGTTGTTAAATTTGAAACGCCAACTAAAATAGGCACTCTCTTATTAACTTGTTTAATTGTGGCTTCTGTTATTTCTTCTTTTTCCTCATCGTTTAAGTAAGGCATCACGCCTGTGCTACCCAATGGGGCAATAGCGTGTGAGCCACTTTTCACTAATCGCTCTACCAGTTTTTTAAATAATACAATATCAATTTTTTCGTTTTTATCAAACGGGGTTATTGGATAGGCAATAATGCCTTTAAATAAATGGTTCTTCATTATTTCTTTTTTTAATTGTTATAAATCTCTTCCTTCTTCTTCTCTTAAAGCCACACCTAAATTTTGTAGTTGCGGTGCGTTTTCGCAAGCAATGTATTTAGCAGAATTTGTACTACTTAAATTTTTGTGATTATGCCAAGCCCAACTAGGAATATAAACGGCATCTCCTGCTTTCCATTCCACTTTAACACCTTCGATATCAGTATAACCATGCCCATCAATTACATAAATTACGGTTTCATAAGTATGTCTGTGTTTATTTGTTACTTGGTCTGGCAACAATCCACCAATAGTCATACTTACATTTTTACTAGGTAAATCCACAAAAAAAACTGGATGTTTTCTTTCGGCTGAAAATTGATTATGCTCTCCTGCCTGTTCTACATTTTTATGTATCAACTTTTCAGGCATTACTAAGGTTGGTCTTGCAAAAGTTTCGTGAAAATCTTTTGATGAGAATTTTTTTTCTTCTGTTTTCATATTATTTGTTTTTAAATATTTTATGAATACAAAAATATACTACCTTTGGACTATCTTAGTAGTACAGAAATAATATTAAATGATAGTCCAGATGTTAAGACCTTGGAACTTAGAAATTCAGATTAACTATGATTGCGATAAAGCTATTTATATCCAAATAGCAGATGCAATAATTGAATCCATAAAAGCTGGTAAATTACAGGTAGGCGATGCCTTACCCGGTAGCAGGAAATTAGCAGAGCTCTTAAAAGTTAATAGAAATACTATTATTGAAGCCTTAGATGTTTTATTAACTGAAGGATGGTTAATCGCAAAAGATAGAAAGGGGACATTTGTAGCAGATATTTTACCGAAAAAGATTGAAATAAAAATCATAAAAATTAGCAATTCTGGGAGTGAAGAAACTGAATTAAAGCCAAATTTGATTTTTGATGATGGATTACCTGATAGCCGTCTTGCGCCTATGAATGATATCGCTAGGGCGTATCGACAAATATTTAATAGAAAATCACGTTGGCAAATAATGGGTTATAGTAATGAATTTGGAGATATTGAGTTTAGAAAAGCAATCGTGCAGATGCTTAATTTTACAAGAGGAATGAACATTACTACTCAGCAAATTTGCATTACTAGAGGCAGTCAAATGGCGATGTATTTGGCTGCACATAGTCTATTTAAAAAAGGGGATTTTGTATTAATTGAAAACCCAGGTTATAGTCCTGCATGGCAAGCGTTTGAAAATGCAGGTGCTAAATTATTGCCTGTATCTATTGATGATGATGGGCTGCAAATTAATGAAGTAGAAAAATACTTAAAGAAAAACAAAAACATAAAAGCAATTTATGTTACACCGCACCATCAATTTCCTAGCACCGTAACGTTAAGTTTAAAAAGAAGATTAAGATTAATTGAATTATCAAATCAATATGGTTTTACAATTATTGAAGACGATTACGATAATGAATTTCATTTTGGACAACGCCCTATTTTACCAATTGCAAGTTACGAAAATGTGAAAAATTATATTTACATTGGTACGTTAAGTAAGATTATAGCTCCCGCATTAAGAATTGGGTATTTAGTAAGTAATATTGATTTTATTAATAACGTAGGGAAACATCGAAAAATAATTGATGTGCAAGGTGATAATATTATGGAAGAAGCCATTTTACAACTTATAAACGATGGCGAAATAAAACGGCATTTAAAAAGAACCACACTTATTTATAAAGCAAAGCGAGATTATTTTGAAGAAACTTGTAATACATATTTAAAGGGAAAGGCTGTTTATAATAAACCTGATGGTGGTTTGGCTTTTTGGATAGTGCCACTTAAAAAAGTAAATGTAATTGATGTAGCTAATAAGTTATTAAAGAAGGCAATTAAAATTATGTCGCCAGACACTTTTAGTTTTGGTGAACCCATATTAGGCTTTAGATTAGGCTACGCCTCGCTCACAGAAAAGCAAATTGAAGAGGGCATTATTGCACTTTCAAAATTTTTATGATGCCATTTGATGTTCTGTGCAATCAACTCTTAATTCGTTGTTTAGTAAAGGTTTGTTTAATAAATTACAATAATGTGTTGTTTTATTTTTATTGTAAAATCTACAGGTTGAACACATTCTTTGTATACTTATTATCCCTTCTTTGTTTAATTTTTCAATTAGTTCTAATAAACTAACTAAAACTGTTTCCTTTTGTTTTTCTGAAAACTGATGAATCGATTTTTCAATAATACCTGCAAAAGAAGAAGATTTTTGAGCGATCTTTTTCCCTTCATTAGTTAATGAAATAGTAAAACTTCTCGCATCTATTGTATCATAATCTTTTTTCATTAGACCTTTCTTTAATAATAGTTTTACAGAGTCGCTAATTGTGGCTTTAGTCATATTAAACTCGTTCGCTAAATAACTTATTTTACACTTTTCGTTACTGTGAAAAAGCAAAAAAATTAGTATTTGAATTTGAATAGGACTAAGATTATTTCCCCTGCTTTCTTGCCACAACAAAACTCTAAATGCTTCTGAAATTCTTTCGAGCGCAACAACAATTTTACTTTCTATTTGCACGCTTTGATGTTTTATGTCGAAAGAAGAGTTTTTCATATAAGTCAAGACTTCTAATTAAGGTATTGAATCAGTTTCGATTGCAAGTTTTCAATATTTTGGTATCCAAAAAGAGAATTCAATATCACTTTTTTTTCATCAAATATAATGAAAGATGGCGTACCTCGTAATTGATTTAGTGTAAAGGTTTCAGAAATTAATGGGAAATTACAATAGTATGATTTTACTTTTTCATTCATTAAATCTTTTTCCCATTGAGGCCAGATTTTATAGTTTGGATTGCCCTCACATATTAAACTTAAATTACCCGTTGTTAAAAATTGTTCAGGTGTTTTTGTTTTATCAATAGCAATTGGAAAAAGAACTTTTTGATTATATTTCTCAATGCCAAACTTTTTAGAATAATATTTTTTTGTTTCGCCTATTATCGTTCCATCATTTAGTAATTGTTTAGTATGCAGCTCTGTATTAAATTCAAAGTCTTCAAATGCAGTGGATATGCCAATAAAACCAAAGCTGTTAGCGTATTTCAAATACAATTCATTCACTAACGGAAACCCATACTTAAAACAACCGGGACAGTTTACTTGAAATACAAAAGCAAGATTGACTTTTTTAATTTGAAAACTGCCCTGTAAACAGGGCTCTATATTTAAATTAAATTGTCTCATAATTTAAAAATCTATTTTTTCCATTTTATTTATTTTTTAAAATATTAAACGAGCAATACTTATTGCCTTTAATTTTGCTTCCTCGGCAGTTAATCCTTTAAAATGTTCGTCCACCATTGAGTTAAAAAAACTAACCACATTTTAAAATGATTAGCTGTTAATTCAATTTTTGCATTAAGAACTAACTTATATCTTTCATGTTTAAAAAATTATTGCTTTTTTAGTTATTCTTTTTCCAATAATTATTAGCAGCTGCAATTGTTGCAAATTCAAGTGCAACTGTTTGTCCAATTTGTATTAACATTAAGGCATCATTTGCATAGATTTCTCTTTGCTCTTTACGTTTTAGCTCATCAGGCTGAGTTAATTTTATAATTAAGCGAGCCATTTTTACTGCTAATTGCCTTCCTTCTTCGGGAGTAGCAACAACTAAAGAGTTATTCGGAATGAGTGTTATACTTTCCATTTTCTTGTTATTTATTACAGGCAGCCTTCCATTTCAATAATGAAATAACCTATTTTGTTTATCGATGTTTGCATAGCCTCGGTTGCTTTTTCGATATGACAAAAACGGCATTCTTTAGAACTGATAAGTTGTCCTTCTTGCTTTTTTTCTTTTAGGTATAATTTACCATATTGGTAAATAATTGTTGCGTCTTTAACAGATGTTGGCGCAATAATATCAAAATGCATTGTATTACCATCTTTCTTTTTTACATAGGTGTCCCATACGGCTACTTCCATAGTTTTATTTTTTATTTGTTTAGGTGTAACTTGTTCTAACGATGTTGGAAAAAGCCAATTTAGTATTGTTAAAAAGCTGAATATTATATTTATCATTTTAAAATCCCCAATGTCTTAATATTGAATATCCTTTATTTTTTATGTCATTATTGATTGCCTCGGTTGCAACCTCAATATGGCAAAAATCACACTCATCAGCACTAATAAGGTTTTTGGCAACTATTTTTTCTTCTTTTAAAAAGGTGTTGCCATACTCATATATTTTATTCAAATCTTTAAAATCAGCAGGAACTAAAATATCAAACTTAATCATCGTTCCATCTTCCTTTTTAAAAACTGTATCGTAAACTGAAATTTCCATAATATTTTATTTTAGGTTATTAGTATATAAAGTGTTCGCAAATTTCCAATTGACAATATGCCACCAAGCTTTTAAATAATCCACCCTTTTGTTTTGGTATTTCAAATAATAGGAATGTTCCCAAATATCTAAAGTCAAGAGTGGATTAGCATTTTTAACGATAACTGGCATCAGTGGATTATCTTGATTGACTGTTGTAATAATTTCGAGTTGGTTAACTTCATTCAAAATCAGCCAACACCAACCTGAACCAAAAACAGACATTACCTTTTTTTCAAATTCTACTTTGAAATTTTCCATAGAGCCAAATTTTTTTACGATAGCTTCGTTAATTTTAAAAGACTCTGCATTATCGTTTTTTATTGGTGTAAGTAATTGCCAAAACAGCGAATGATTATAATGACCGCCGGCATTATTACGCACAGATGTAGAATAATTTGATATATTATTTAGAATATTTTCAATTGTATTTGTGGGAATACTCTCACTAATGATAAGCTTATTTAAGTTATTAATGTACGTTTGGTGGTGTTTTGTGTGATGAATTAGCATTGTTTCTTTATCAATAAAAGGCTCTAAAGAACTATAAGTATAAGGTAGTTCGGGAAGTATAAACATATTTGTATTTGTAGAGTTTAAAATAGTTGCGTTTAAAAGGTTATTTTTTAAGGATAAGGATGTTATAATACCCCCAATACCTAATACCCCTACTTTACTAATAAAACTACGTCTGTTTATGTTTTTCATAATTAGAGTTTTTAGAGCCTTTTACAATTTTTAATTATTTTGTTTTTACAACATATGGCAGGGTTAATTTTCCTGAGGCAACACTATAAACTTCCATAACGCCTAACATTGGCATCATCATATTAGAGGTATTAACCGACATATAACAAGTAACTGCATCAAATTTAAAATCAATTTTATTATTAATTCTGTAAGATGGTATTACTACCTGAATAGTATTACCTTTTGTTATCACTTGAAAGCCCGGACTATCCATATACATTGGCATATTTGGTGCAGTAGTTGGCAGTTTAACAGTTTTATCTTCTTTTTTAAATTCTTTTACTGCAAGCCCTCCTTTAACTCTTTCGTCTTTTACTAGTAAAACCCAATGAGGATGCCAAACACGACCATCGTCTGAAAAAACCCCGTTGTTATTCTCATCCCATAAAGGCGAATCATCAAAATCAGGATGCGATGTTAAAGCTAATGCTACAATTCCATCGGTTTTATTAAAACCAACGTCTTCTGATTTTAATGTTGTTGGAAATACATAACCTAAAACACCAGCTCCATCTAATTTTCCAATAGAATCTGGCATGGTTACACCTGCTTTACCTTTTACTTGGATAGACATTACCAATTGCTTTAAGTTTGAATTATAGCTTGCGCTTGTTGATACAATAACGAAATTTTCGTTATTAAATTTTTGACATTTATCACACGCAAAAGCAGTTGTGATAGCTAAGATTGTTGTTAATGACAACGTGTATATTATTTTTTTCATGTTTTTATGTAAATTAAAATTTAGTTTAGAATTAATTTTTTTGAACCTTTAATTATTGAACTACTTATTTCTACTATATTTAAAATATATGTACCAATAGAACCAATACTTGACACTGAAATTGTAGTGTTAGCAGACGTTATAGGTGCTTGATAAACGATAGTGCCTAATAAATTTTTTATCTCGACTTTGTGAGTGCCCGAAATTAAGCCAGAACTAACCTTTAATGTAACTTGATTAGCAGATGGGTTGGGATATATAGTTACTAATTCGGGATTAATTAATCCTATTACACCCGTAGATGTAGTTACATCAATGAATAATGTATCACAACTATGATTACCGACAGAGTATGGCAATGAGAGACTGCCAGATGCTACGGAATAAACATTATAAACGCCTAACATTGGAAGCATCATATTACTTGTATTTACTTTCATTAATGCTGTAACGCCATCGTAATTGAAATTTACATTATTGTTGACTCTAGTAAATGGTACTGTACAAGTAATTTTGTTACCTGATGTTACAACAGGAAAACCCGGACTATCCATATACATAGGCATACCAGGGTTTGTTGGTGGCAATATACTTAAACTTGTTGTTGCTTTTACTGCTAAGCCACCTGGAACGGAAGAGTTATTTTCCAATAAAACCCAATGTGGGTGCCAAATAGTACCATCGTTTGCGTAGTTAGCATCAACGTTTTCATCCCAAAGTGGAGTGTCATCAAAATCTGGATGTGAAGTTAAACCTAATGCGACAATACCAGTTGTATTATCAAAACCAACATCTGTTGCGTTAAGTGTAGTTGGAAAAACATACCCTAAAACAGGAGCGCCATCTAACATACCGATAGCTGTTGGGGTAGTAGCACCAGCCAAACCTGATACTTCAATAGTAAATACAAGTTCTTTTAATTCTATATTTTTCTTAACATGAACGTTTGTTATGGTTAAATCTTGTGCTATAATCTCAGTATAGAAAGAGAAAACTGCTAAAGTTGACAGAATAATTTTTTTCATTTTTTATTAATTTGGTTAATAATAGTTTGTTTTTTAAAATAGGCAAGTTAAATTTCCTTCATGGTCTTGCACATTAAAGTGAAGTACATTTCCATTATCAGTTACTAAAGCAGGATAAGCCTTTACGCCTAGTTTTTCTGCCTCTTGCATTTTTGATGGATTAAGTCCGACATGGATTATGTCTAAATTAGAAAGCCCAATTAGATTTACGATTTCTTGACCAACACTAGCACAAATAGTGCAACCATCGTGGTAAAATTTCAATTGTTTCATTTTAGAGTTAGTTAAAACAGCTAGTTTAAATTAAACTAGCTGTTATGTTTATTTATCCTTTTACATCTGCCATAGATGCGCCAAAGTTTAAGTGTAAAACATTACCATTTGGCGTTACTAATGCAGGAACTGATTTTACACCTGCTGCTTCTGCTGCTGCAATTTTTGATTTGTCGTTTCCTAAATGCACTACCTCTACATTTGAAGGGTTAATTAAGTTTAAGATGTCTTGTTCTGCACTTACGCATACTGGACAACCCGCGTGATAGAAAATTGATTTGCTCATTTTGTTTAATTTTTTAGTTTATTTTATTAGCATTATTGCCGATACAATATTAGTTAGGCTTCCTAACAATAAGATAGACCAGTTTATTGATATATTGCTATAAACTGGTTACAGCTACAGTAATGTGTTTGTAACAACAGGCGAACGTTACACCGCAGCGCAACCTAAAAGATTGCAAAAATATTATGGAGAAGAATCGAGCTTTGTGCGTCTACACCGCTGTTGTTTAATAAACACCAAATACATTAAAACCTACAGCAAAGGCGAACCATTTATTATTGAAATGATAAATGAAAACGTATTTGAAGTGCCCAGGAGAAAGAAAGCTGACGTGCTTGATAAGTTGAGAGCAAAGTAATACAAAAAAACAGGAAGATTGACTTCCTGTTCTTGTTTCAATTTTAAAAACATTATTTGAAAGCATTAACGTCCGGAACAAAAATCAGAAAAAGGGAGTTACCAACAAGTAATCTCCCTTTTTTTATGGATTTTTGTTTTACCACAAACTAATTTCCATATGGGTAAAAGTAAATATTATTTCGGACAGAGCATACTAGGCCAAGTTTTAAAGCTAATACCAAGTTCAACAGTGAGTAAATCGGTTAAAGAAACGCAAAGCGATTTTGCGGTAAAAAAATTCAGCACCCTTAATCATCTATATACAATGTGTTATGCGGTATTAGCTGATGTTACAGGATTAAGGCATGTGTGTGATGGTCTGCTAGCCATGGGAGAGAAGTTAAAACATTTAGGCTTAGACTATGTAGTTCCTAAAAGCACATTAGCAGACAGCAATAAGAATAGAAGCAGTGATGTTTTTGGTCAGATATACCAAGGGTTATACAATCATTATCATTCAATTATTTCGGACAGTTCAATGGTAGAGCCTCTTTTACGAAAAGCTTATGCTGTAGACTCCACCACTATTAGTCTTTTTAAAGCTATTTTAAAGGCCAGCGGTCGTAAATCAAAAGATGGTAATTCAAAAGGAGGTATAAAATCACACGTTCAAATCCGATTGCTGGATGAACTACCAATGAATATAAAATACACGGCAGGAGCAAGTAATGATCATGATTTTTTAAAACATCTCGTTTTAGAAAAAGAAGACATCGCAATTTTTGACAAAGCCTATGTTGATTATGCTCAATACGCCAAATGGGGCAGAGAAGATATTTATTTTGTTACCCGGGAAAAAGACAATGCCCTAAGCACAGTGCTATCCGAGAGGGAACTTCCCATAGATAAAGACTTTGAGATACTATTGGATGAAGAGGTAATCAAAGAATATAAGGAGGAGCATAATCAACCTCGAAAATTTGTACTCAGGAGAATCGTAATTTGGAGTGATAAGCATAAAGCAAAAATAGTGTTGCTTACCAATATGTTCCATTTAGAAGCAGCTCAGATAAGCTTTTTATATCGAAAACGCTGGCGAATAGAATTACTCTTTAAACAACTCAAACAAAACTTCCCTCTAAAATATTTTTTAGGAGACAATGAAAATGCCATACGAATACAAATATGGTGTTGCTTAATTGTTAATTTACTGGTAACAGTAATAAAATTAAAAACAGCAAATAAAAAAATGTCGTTTGCTTTAACTGTAGGTATTATCAGGCAACACCTAATGAGTTACCTTAATATTTTTGAATACTTAAAATATCCACAAGGGTTAAGGGAAGAGTTTAAAAAATCATATCCATTTAGAAAAAATTATAACGCACAAGAATCTTTATTTTTCAACACGGGCTAATTTTTAGTGGGGGCTGTCATGTTTTACAAAAAAAATATGCACAATAAAATCAAGGGGTGTAGAGGTTTTTTACAGATGCTTTTCTGGCTTTCCGTCCACTAATGATTTGAAAGCTTTTGTTCTAAGGCTAATTTACTACCTCTCTGATATTTTAGCCCAAAGATGGTCTTATTTATTGGGGATTTACTTCATTTGTTTACCTTCTAGTATTGCAAATCCTACGAGCCAATTTATTGGTTAATGGTTCCCTAAACATCCTTAAATAGCATTTGAGAGCACTTCTCGGCAGTTTCCGCCCAAATCGGTAAAGCGAGTTAAACTCCTGCCGTTATTTTACGCTAAAATCGAAAAACTTTAGAAAAGAGTATAAAACAAATGAAAAAGGTTGCAATGAACGTCAAAAATGCGGAAAGCGTAAAATACACTAGTTGCATCTTTGCTTTTGTAAACGATAAGCGCCAATGCCATTCAATAAGTACCAATAAGTTTAAATACGTTCAGGAATCGGCATACAGTAAAATACAGTAAACGACCTTTGAATTTTTAAACGTAAAATACAATAGCCATGAAAGAAGCGAAAGAAGAAAAAACAGAACAAAAGCAAAACGGAAATAAAACCGATAAAAGCTTATCGGGAACAGATGCCGAAAAAGGTGTTTGGGAAAAAGCAGCAGATACCATTGCCGGAGATAATAAACTAATGGGGTCGGTATTAAAACTTGTATTAAGTCCTATTACACTATTGGTTGGTGTTGGTTTATTGATCTATGCCTTTATAAAATTAAAAGGGCAAAAAGAAGAAATAGAAAAACTGAAAGCAGAAAACCTCAAGCTAAAAGAAGACTACACGGAGCTTGAGGAGGATTTTGAAAAAGTAAAGAAGAAATACAGGAAGATAAAAGTGTTATCGGAAACAGAAATGGAGAATCCCCATATAGGAATCGGTATGAATGCTATCAGAGATGTTATACCAATAGCGCAATCGGAGAAAAAGAAAACATATGAAACCGCTTATTTATAAAACAAAAGACATGGAAAATAAACTCATAGTAAAACGATATAAAATTCCGGAAGATCTGCTGATGGATATTTTGCGCATTCTGTTTGGTAACAACATCAAGCATAAAATTATTGGGATGCAGGAGCGACAAAACATTGTATTGCTAAATGTGAATTTTGATTTAAACTCTCCTAAGAATAGAGAAGCAAAAGAAAACATGGAAGGCATATTAACTGATTACAGCGAATACATGAAAGGTTTGCTTGGCGATACCGTTTTGATGTTGGATGAAGAGGATGATGAAAGCGAATATTAAACTGATTAGAATTTAAAAAGAATGGAAAGCACCTGTTTATATTGTGAAGGACATTTTACGGCAATACGGTCGAGCAAAAAATATTGCAGCGATAATTGTAAGCAAATGGCATATTTTAAAAGAAATGGCTTGGTGCTTTCGGGAACAACGGAAGTGGAATCAAGTGTACAAATGCCTGTAGTTAGTGTAAAGCCCAGTAGCACTAATGAAGTTAGCGTAAAATACGATAAAGAAAAAGATGCCGTAAAATACGCTAATGAAGAGCTTATCGTAAAATACGATAAGGATGAACAAAGTGAATTTGAATTTGTACCGCTGGCGGATGCAGAAGAAGAAGAAGAAGAAGAAGAAGAAGAAGAAGAAGAAGAAACCGAAATAGCAGAATCGAATAATGTAAGAGAGATTGAAAAGGAAACTCAGAAAGTTGAACCGATCAAAAGTTTTTTAAATATTGAGAAAGAGCAAAAAGATGAAAACGAACCTTGTTTTAAATGGATCAATAGTAAACTCATTGGTTTAATTGAAAAAAAATACGAGCAAAACTCCGGAGGTATTAAAACAAAAGAACCTTTTGATTATTGGCAATACGAAGATGCGAAACGGATTGTTTGGGTAAATTCTCGTTTTAGATGTTTAGCCGAAAGTTTAATCAAGCTAAGTAATTATAGCCGGATAGACCAGCACACCTTGCTTTGCGTAACTGATGCATTTAAACGATTGGTTACAAGTGCAACTTTTAATAGGCTTCCAAATGACTATCCTTTTAAGGATTTAATTATTGAACTCTTTCTTGGACTGAATAAAATGCTTGAAGAAAAAGGTAATTTAAAAATGCTTGCTTTCAAATTAACAAAGGAAAGAAAAGCACATCTGATTTGCATAAGACATCAGTTAATGCTTCACACATCGGAAATAAAATTTACTGAAATAGATTTTGTTGAAGAGAAACCGCATCAAGAAAAAGTGCAGCAATTCATCTCCGGTAAAAATGAAACAGAAAAGAAAAGTGATTGGAGGTACAGATACGAAGCATTGAAGAAACAAGGATTATTAAAAACTCAACAACAAAATAAAGCCGCTTAATATGAAACAGAAAATAAAAATAAGATCACCTTGCTGATTTTGGGAGAATAAAGTGTTCAAGAAAATGGTCATAAAACTTAGCCGAAATACAGGCGAGTTTAGGGCGATTCGGGGGCATTTCTTTATTCCAAAAGATGTACGTAAATTAGCTATCATATTGATAATCAATATAATGTAAAATAAAAATAAGTGTTGAACGAATTGCGAGAAAGCAAAAGAGAAATGAAAAGTGAGAGCGAAAATAATAAAGGATTAACGGTTGAAAAACTAAGAATGATAAAAGGTTATGAAAGTGTAAGCGATGAACAAGCAAACAAGATTGTATTATCAATCAAAAAACTGGCTGTTCTTTTATGCGAACATCTTTCAAAACTAAAAAAGAAAAACGAGATGGATGATTCAGTTGAAGCAAAAATAATTTTGTTGAATACTGAAAATGATGTTTCGGAAATTGAATACAGAAAACAAGCATAAGAAAATTAATACTAAAAGAAAGGAGGCAAAATGACAGAAGAACAAATAATAGCAAATCGGTTTGGACGCTTTGGTAAAAAGGAAGTAAAACAATCCACATCCAATTTAGCAGTCATGTACACAAGGGTTTCCGGCAAAGGTCAGTTTGATAAAAACGAGTCTTTGGAAACTCAACGCAAATCTATTGAGGAATATGCAAAGCGCAATAATCTTACAATTGTTTCAGCGTTTGGTGATACTTATGAAAGTGCTAAAACCGATGCGAGGAAAGAGTTTCAGCGAATGCTGAGTTTTGTAAATACAAGCAAGGGAAAAATAAGCACCATCTTGGTTTATAAAATGACTCGCTTTAGCAGAACAGGAGGCAAAGCAATTTCTATTGCTGATGAACTAAGAGAAAAGCATGGGGTTCATATCAAAGCAGTAACAGAACCAATCGACACATCTAATCCAAACGGAGTTTTATTTCATGATATGCAGTTGTTATTCGGGCGTTGGGATAATGAACAACGCAAGCAAGTGGCAATGGCAGGAATGAAAGCCAAATTTGAAAAAGGAATTTGGGTTGTAAAACCACCGCAGGGTTATGATATTGTAAGAACAAGTGGGGAACGTAAAATTGTTGTGAATGCAGAAGGAAAGAAAATTAAAAAAGCGTGGGAATGGAAACTCATGGGCATGAAGAATGAAGAAATTATTTTGAAGCTTCAGGCTATCGGAGTAAAAATGTACAAACAACAATTGCATAAGATTTTCATTAACCCTTTTTATTGCGGATTAGTATCACACGGAATGCTGAATGGAAAAGTAGTTGAAGGAGTACATGAAAAAATGATCTCTAAAGAAACTTTTATGAAAGTGAATGAGGTAATTTCATCTTCAACTAAATTTGGTGTACCGCACAAAGCAGAAGATGTAAATATTCCACTTAAGGTTTTCATTAAATGCTCGGATTGTAATCAGCCATTTACAGGCTATATTGTAAAGAAGAAGAACTTGTACTACTATAAATGCAGAACAAACGGATGTAAGTGCAATAGAAGCGCAAAAGAAATGCACCGTTTGTTCTCGGATGAGCTTGAGAAATACGAAGTAAAGCCTGATTTGACAGAAGCAATTAAAATCGAACTAGAAAGCACCTACCATGAACTGAATAAAGACTCAGTTGAAAAGGAAGCGATCCTTAAGGCGAGAATTGTCGAACTAACAAAGGATATTGAAACGCTTGAGGAGAAGCATTACATAAAAGAGGAAATGCCCAAGGAAACCTACGAACGTTTTAGAGTAAAATACACTAAGGAATTTGATAAAATCCGAATGGAAATGGCAACTTGTGGGATTTCCATTTCGAACCTAAAAGAAATGATAAATGAAGCTGTAATTCTTTGCCGAAACCTGCGCCAACTGTGGCAAGATGGCGGTATAGCAATGAAAGAAGGATTGCAAAATTTACTCTTCCCGTCCGGTTTGGTATATGACAAGAAAACTGGGATATTTCGAACCTCTGAAATCAACTTTATAATTGCACAAATCGCCCGACACACGGGCGATTTGGCTATAATAAAAAAGGGACTTAGTTCTCTTTTTGAGCCTAAGTCCCTTTCAGCGGACTGGACGGGACTCGAACCCGCGACCTCCGCCGTGACAGGGCGGCATTCTAACCAGCTGAACTACCAATCCGTTTTCCCAAAACCTAATTCGGGAGTGCAAATTTAAAAGTTTTATTTTATTTTGCAAATTTTATTTTGCATTTAATTGCATGCCGTCTCCCATTTTAATTTTAGTCAAATCCATGCAATTGTTGTTTTTTAAAGGTTCTAAACCTATTTCTTTGCGTGCATTATTAGTAACAGTCAAATCCTCCACACATGGAAAAGCAGAATTATACTCTCCATACAACTGCTTTTTACCCATCACATAAAGGTTTCTATCATACCAAACCGCATAATGATTGGCGGGCATTTTTCCATTTTTAACTTCTTTAAAAAATAAAGGCTTTAGATTATTAAAATTTTCGTCTCCAAGCAAATGGAGAATATAACCTGTTAGTTGTGTCAAATATTCTATTTTACCGGTTGAATCAGAATCTTGATAAAATAAATTGGCATTGGGGTAACCATATTCTTTCATAATCTGCAAAAATTTTTCTTGGTTCAATTTGTCTAATGGTTCTTGCAGTTCCATTAAAGAATCGGCTGATTTTTTACTAATACTGTTTGCCAATTTCATAACTGTTTTAGCAAATTCAGCAGGCGGTAAGACATCTTCTAACGAATCCATATATCGTTCATTATCTAATAGTTCACCTGCTGTTAATTTACGATAATGTTGATCTCTTTCAAAAATAGAGTCCATTTTTTGTTTAAGTATGCTATTTTTAATTGTAGAATCAACAGTTACTATAGATTTCTCGGTTTCTGTATCCTTATTATTATTATTGCAAGAAACGATTAATACTGTCAAAAACAATCCTGAAATGTATACTTTAAAATTTTGCTTCATTTATGATTATTAATTAAGAATAGATTATTGCGTTAAAATTTGTTGTGCATGATTAGCTGTATCAACAGATTTTATAATATCTTTTATAATACCCTTCTCATTTATTATAAAAGTAGTTCTTATAATTCCATCGTATATCTTACCCATAAATTGTTTTAACCCCCAAACATCGTAAGCCCTCATTATTTTAATGTTAGTATCGGCTAGTAGCGAAAAAGGTAAATCATATTTTTTAGCAAATTTAGCATGAGATTTTTCATCATCGGCGCTTACACCAATAACTGCATAATTATTTTTACTTAAGTATTGATACTCATCTCTTAAACTGCACGCTGTAGCCGTACATCCAGGTGTATCATCTTTAGGATAAAAATACAAAACAATAGTTTTACCTTTTAATGTATCTAATGAAATCAAATTTCCGTGTTGGTCCTTTCCTTCAAAATAAGGTGCTACATTTCCCACTTTTAATTTTGTACTATGATTTACAAACTTAGGCGCATTTGCTACTTTTTTAACAGCTGCCTTTTTAACGACACTCTTTTTTGTGTTTTTTTTGCTTGCAGCCACTTTTGTAACAATTTTCTTTTTTACAGCTGCGTTTTTTGCAACCTTCTTAATTACTTTTTTTACAATCTTTTTTTTGGGTGCCGCTTTTTTAACTTGTTTTTTTTGGGCTAACTTTTTTGCCATTTACTTTAGTTTTAGGTGATTGATTGATTTTATTTTTCTCAAAATATTTGCAATATCCTGTAAGCTGACATTCTGAACATTTTGGCGAACGGGCTAAACAAACGTATCTGCCATGCAATATTAGCCAATGATGGGCTTTGGGTACAATTTCTTTCGGAATGAATTTTATTAATTGTAGCTCGGATTGCAAAGGCGTTTTGGCATTTGTTGTTAGTCCTATGCGATTACTCACTCTAAATACATGCGTATCAACCGCCATAGTTGGTTGATTAAAAATAACTGAAGCGATAACGTTGGCTGTTTTTCTACCCACTCCGGGTAATTTTACCAAGTCTTCCACTTTTTCAGGAACCTCACTCTTAAAATCATTTACCAACATTTTTGCCATACCAATTAAATTTTTCGCCTTATTATTTGGATAGCTTATGCTTCTGATGTATTCAAAAATTGTTTCAGTATTAGAATTTGCCAACGCTTCAGGCGTAGGAAAATCCTTAAATAATTTTGGTGTTGTTAAATTAACACGTTTATCAGTGCACTGAGCACTAAGGCTTACCGCCACAATTAATTCAAAAGGGGTGCTATAATTTAATTCTGTTTCTGCAAGACCAACATTTTTTTCAAAATGATCTAATACTTGTTTATAACGTTCTTGCTTTGTCATTATAATTACTCAACGTCTGTTACACCACCACTTACAACAAACTTCATTGCTTCTCCAGCGTCAACAGATAAGGGCTTAATATGTTCGCGCGGGACAATAATTAATTTACCGGAGATAGCATAAGACGAAGGTAAATAAACCGCCACTTTATCCTTAATTTTCATATGAGCTAAATCCTCGTTGGTTATAAAACCAATTTCTTCGATATTGGATAATGGATTTGTAAGTACCAAAACAGGTTTATTAAACTTTCGTTTATTGCCCATAAAAGCATTTGTAAAATCTTTTATAGGAGAATAAATATGTCTTATAAATGGGGCATGCTCCAGCTTATCTTCAAAAAAATTAAATATTTGTTTAAATACAAACGAAGATGCTAAAATACCCAATACCGCAATAAATCCCAATGTTAAAACAAGACCCAAAACGGTATTCAATGCAACATTACTGCTAAACCCAAAAAAAGAAAAAAGACCGGAAAAAAAATCAAATAGCTTTAAAAGTATAGCTAAGGTGATTATTAACGGAATAAATAATAATAAGCCTTGTAAAAAATACGTTAAAATTCTTTTCATACTGAGTAGTTCAAATTTACCTTAATTTTTAATATAAAATAAAGTGCAAAAAAAAAGCAACTTTACGTTGCTTTTAAAATTTATTAGGCTGTGCCTGTTTTCCTTACACCTGTTGTTTTTTTAACACCTGTACTTGTTTTAGTTTTAGCGGTATCTTTTTTAACTGTCGTCTTTCTGGCAGTAGAATTTGCATCAATTGCTTTTGTTGCTTTTGTTTTTTCTTCAACGCCCTCTTTATCTTCAGTTTTTTCTTTTAAATTACCTGTTGTTTGAAGCGTGTTGTACCAAACAAACAACTTACGCATATT
The DNA here is from genome assembly GCA_033763945.1 of Bacteroidota bacterium. Classification (GTDB taxonomy): domain Bacteria; phylum Bacteroidota; class Bacteroidia; order B-17B0; family Aurantibacillaceae; genus Aurantibacillus. The sequence continues at coordinate 363,773 of JANRJN010000019.1, forward strand.
ACTTACATACACTCTATCCTTATCATAATCAGGCAAAACTTGAGCAAAATAAGCCTCAATGGTTTTATCATCTGCTTTGTTATCTACGGCAATTCCACCCTTTTCTTTTTCAAAAATAGCGGTCATTATTTCTTCAATAGGTTTATCATCGGCTGTTGTAAACATACTAATATCGGACAATGTAGATACTTTTGTGGAAGCATATACATTTAAACGTTTTTTATCAGCTAAGCCTTCTACAATAATTCCATTTTTGCTTTGAGCAACAATTTTAAATAAACCTGGTTGCCCTGAAATAGAAATAATTCCTGTTAAATCAATCATATTATCTTTTAATTTTTTGGTTAACAAATATAGGGTTTTAATTAATTGAAAAGAGATTTTTTTGGGCTGAAAAATTCTATAATTTATAGGCTTCGGTTGCTTTCCTTACGCTACCATGCTGTAATAACAAATTCTTTGCTTCATCATAATTTTCAATACCGGTATTTTTCATAAGCATTTGAGTTCCTCTATCCACCAGTTTATTATTACTTAATTGCATGTCAACCATTTTGTTTCCTTTTACTCGGCCTAATTTTATCATCACACTTGTACTTATCATATTTAAAACTAGTTTTTGTGCCGTACCACTTTTCATGCGGGTACTACCAGTTACAAATTCGGGACCAACAACAACTTCAATTGGGTATTTACTTATTTCGGCAATTTTACTACTGCCATTGCATACAATACAACCGGTAGTAATACCATTTTCATTACATTTTTGCAATGCACCATAAACATAGGGCGTGCCTCCAGATGCAGCTATCCCAACTACTACATCGTTTTTATTTATGTTGTATCTTTTTAAATCTTCCCAACCCTGCACTAAATCATCTTCCGCAAACTCTACTGCTTTTCTAATAGCGGCATCTCCTCCAGCAATAATTCCAATTACCTTTCCATGCTCTATGCCGTAGGTTGGTGGAATTTCGCTGGCATCCACAATTCCAAGCCTTCCACTTGTTCCTGCACCTATGTAAAATAATCGGCCATCATTTTTCATATTTTCTAATACTTTTAGAATAAGTTCTTCGATTTTTGGGATCAATTTTTCAATGGCATTGGGAACCGTTTTATCTTCCTTATTCATATTTAAAAGGAGTTCAGAAACGCTCATTTGATCTAAATTTGAATAATTCGAATCCTGCTCTGTTGTTTTCATCTATATTACTTAATCTATTTTCAAAAAAAAAGCTGTCTGAAATAGACAGCTTTTAAATGGAGGTTCAATTATTATTTTGTTACAATTAATTTCGCTACACGTTTTACTCCAGAAGTACTTGTTACATTCACCATGTAAATTCCACTAGTTAAACTAGATACTTCAACAGGAACAGAAACTTCTCCGTTATATAATTTACCAATGTATTGTGTTACTACAACTTTTCCTGTAATATCCATAATATTAACATTTGCTGTTTCACCATCTACTGCATTAAAGTTAACAAATACTTCTGTGCTTGTAGGATTAGGATATAAACTTAAATTATTCTCAGCTTTTTTATCAGATAAATTTTCTTTTACTGAAATTACTTGAGGGGTAAAGAAGTTACTTGTGTACCAAACACCACGACCATTAGTAGCAACATAAATTTGACCTGAATTATAACAATCCCAAGGACTCATTGTTTGTTGTTTTATGTCGAACACTTGAGCATCAGGTAATCCAACGTTAACAACTTTAGACCAACTAGGACTACCAGCAGTAATATTGCTAGTATAAAACAAGCCAATATCTGTTCCAACAAATACTTTTTGATTTGGTTGAGATTTTTCGATTAAGGCACAATTTACTTTTGCACCTGCAGCACCTGAATTTGTTATTAAATCGCCCGTAGCAGTTACAAAACCAATGTTAGAGGTGTTTGTTGTTACTATATTTCCTGTACTTACCATTACCGGAGTTCCTAAAGGATCATTAAGCGTAACAACCATCAAGGTGTTACTTTCAGCAACATTAATGCTGGTAATACCTGCAGTAAATGTTCCAATTAAAGTAGTACGATATGGGCTGTTAGGATTTGTATTTGAAGTAGTAGATGCTTGGAATTTATAAATGTTTGTATGAAGTTTACCATTATAGTTTCTTGAAGTTGAATCTAATAACGTGTGTAAATAAGATACTCTGTATAAGTTATTGGCGTCAGTGGCATAATATAGCTCCGAGCCACTTTTACTCCATTCTAAAATTGTAGGTTTTCCAACAACAGTAATTAATGAGTTGGTTTTAGCTCCGGTTGCATCACAAGTTAAGGCTACACTAGCACTCACACAAACAGAAGATAATGGATCGTTTAGACTTAATGCCTGTGTACTCACATAAATACGATTTTGAACCCCAGCATATGCCAAACGTGAAGAAAAAGCAGTAGCAATTTTAACAGGTGAGTTCTTTTTTGAGATAGGAGGTAAAGTACCTGTACCCAAAGTACTGAAGGTTCTAACCGGAAGTGAAGTGGTATTAGAAGTTGTGTTAGCTCCTGTCAGTGTATTTGAACTTAAGCCTTGTATTGTATAAGTACCAACAGTGGCTGTTAATGGAACCGTAATAGTAAATACCGGAGTAGATTGCGTAATACTTCCAGGATTTAAAACATAGGTTGAAGTATTTATAGTACTAAATGTAGAATTTGTTAGTGTTCCTGTACCAATCTCCAAAATTGTATAATTGGTTGTTGACGCAGGGGTAACAGAAAATACAACAGCCGTTTGTGTGAAGTTGCCAGGAGTTAAAACATAACTAGGACTTGTAATAGCAGCCGTTCCGGTACCAGGAACCGCCACAATTGTATGAGAAACAGGTTTAGCACTGGCTGTGTAATTACCATAAGCCGTAATTGAATAAGCTGTAGAAACCACAGGAGTAATTGTAAAGGTTTGATTAGAAGATGATGCTACTGTAGTTCCTGGTGAAGTTAATACAAATGTTGGATTAGTTACAGCAGTTGCATTAGTAGCAGACATCGTAAAACTTGATAATGTAGCGCCATCATACACCCAGCCAAGTGAATTAGTTAATGCTGCTGTGTACGTAGCAGTTTTTGTAGATATCCTATCATCCACAACCTTTACAATATCGCCCGCTTTATACTTATAAAACACAGTACAAAAAACACGATAGTAGGCAGCAAAATCCGGGACATTGGAAGAAGATGGTGTAGTTTTAGCCAAAAATGGTGGCGCATTGAATGTAACATTAATATTATCTTGCAACGTGCTACTATTAAATACAATTGAAGTACTAGGACTGACAACAGGACCTGCTTGACTTAACGAATTTGAAATTATTGCAGTAGTTCCAGTAGGAGCAATTAAATAGGAATTTGATAATTTAATAGTAATATCCTTTTTATCAGAACCAGTAAAAGGAGGGGAATCTTTTCCTGCCGTAATAGGTAAAACAACGGTCCCTGTTCTAACCACAATACTATCTATTAATGCAAAACTATTAGGGCGAGAAGCCGAAAAAGAAAAAGTTGTTTGAGTAGTTAAAGTGGCAACACCTGTCATTGAAGCAAAAAGTCTTAATGAGTCGTTGTAAAACACCACCGAATCTGGTGTAGCCGCCACTTGCCCGTAATTTTCCCACATTTTTAATGGTGTACCAGTTACCGAATAACCTGGATTTGCAAAAGAAATAGCTTCTTGTGCAGTTAATGCTCCGGTACTAGTGTTGTAAGTATTTTTTACCACATCTTTTTGTGCAAAGGCTCCAGTTTTTACGTCCGAATTAAGCCATAATTTACCATCAGAAGATGATGCGTAAGCAACACTTGGTAGTATTTTTGATAGTTCAGCTGCATCTACCTCTCCACCAATAAAACTATTTTCTAACGATACATTAGGGTAATTACCACTGAAATAAATTAACCCAGCATTAGCTGTGCCACCTATAAACCCACTATAAGGCGTAACACTGCTCCCAGAAGAGGAAGGTACAACGCCAGTAGGGTAACGTTCTATGCTTACATTGTTAAATTGTCCTGTAACAATCCCTTGATAAAACGGTTGAAATGTAAATAAATTATCAACAGAACGGTAAATACCAGCATCCGTTACTAAATAATATTTTTCATTTCCTGTTGAACCAACACGTTTAATGTCATGAATATTCTCGTGAAGGTATAATTGAGTATTTGGTGCTAAGTTTGTTCCAATTTTCGCCCAGTTTCCAATTGGATTTGAATTGCTACCGTTATTGCGTTGCCAAGCATACAATTGGTAACTACCAATTAAAATTAAGTCAGAATTTGAAGGGTGAACAATAATACAATGTGATTTATCTCCTGAAGCAGCAGTACCACCATTTCCTAAAGCATCCAATTGTGCTGAACCCACATGAATCAACGCCCAAGTAGTACCTGCATCGTAAGACACAAATAATCCTTTAGTAGTTGAAGAAGCTCTATTTGTTGAAATAAATTTATTTGCACATGAAGCATAAATTACATTGTTGTTAGATGGCGCAATTGCTAATTCTATTCTACCATAATCTGTTGTAGAAACCGCTCCCATTGCCGGAGGGGTAATATCTGTAAAATTTGATAAAGCTGCATCAGAAGAACGATAAACCTTACTGCTAACTAAAGCATTACTAGCAGGGGCATCGCCATTTTCGTTCCCAACAGTACAATATAATATACCGTTTGAATCAAACTTTAAATCTTGACCTGTAATGTCTGCAGCTGTAGGAGTTCCTGGCGCTACTATAAAAGTACTACCACCATTTGAAGAGATTAAAATCCCTAAATTACCGGCAATAGCTATTATTTGAGGGTTTACAGGGCTACACGCCACTTTTGTAATAGCAGTACCTGTAACAGCAGCATTTGCCACTTGTGTTAAATTAGTACCTGTAATTTTATATAAACCTGTTCCCGGTTGAGACTTTAAACGTTCGCTGGCACGTAAGAATCCTTCGCCAGTAGCAACATAAATAGTGTTATCGTTAGCTTGCGCCATATAACTTACAACCCTATCTGCAACAGTGGAAGTTAACCCTGTCCAGTTTACACCGGCATTAGTACTTTTAAATACGCCACTCGTAGTGCTTCCAACATACATTGTATTACCCGATGGGTCAGATTTATCGATAATCATACAACGCATTCTACCTGCGGCATAAATAGGTCCGGCTTGTGCCCAATTAATCGATTGTGCTTCTGCAAAAAAGCTCAAACATGTTAAAGCAAAAACTCCAGCTACTTTAACTATTTTTTTAGATACATATTTAATCATACCAATGTGGTGTTAATTTAACGTTTAGTAATATTTAACAAAAATGTTGTTTTTTATTCGATTTTCAAAATGTTGTTTGATAAAATGTGTAAACTTTTTTAAAAGTGGTAGGTTTTGGGCTAAAAGTGGTAAGCCATTAACTATTTAAAAAGCCTTACTAATTTATTTAGTAAGGCTTTAAATGTTAAGAAATGAATTTTTTAGAATCTTTCTAATTGAGAAAAGAAGAAATTCGACTCAATTTCCGCATTTTCGTCGCTATCGCTTCCATGAACCGCATTAGCTGCAATACTTTTTGCAAAGGTTTTACGAATTGTACCTTCTTCGGCTTTAGTAGGATCGGTTGCACCAATTAAGGTTCTATAATCAGCCACTGCATTATCTTTTGTTAAAATTGCAGCAACAATAGGACCATTACTCATATACTCCGTTAGTTCGCCATAAAACGGACGCTCCTTATGAACCGCATAAAATAAACCAGCTTGCTCTTTTGTTAAACGCATGTATTTCATAGCCAACACTTTAAAGCCGGCTTTATTAATCATTGCTAAAATTGGTCCGATGTTATTTGCTTCAACTGCATCGGGCTTAATCATTGTAAAAGTTATGTTTCCTGCCATTTTTTATTTTTTAATATGGACTGCAAAAATACTTATTAATTTTAGTTATTAAAATTTGGTCTAAAAATTTTTAGGGTTCTGTAAAGGGTTTCACTTTTTAATTTTAAGCATTCCTAATTATTTGTATTAATTTTGGAATGAAATTTATAAGGAATGAGTGATAATAAATACCAATTAAGAGGGGTTTCGGCAGGCAAAGAAGATGTTCATGCGGCTATTTCTAAGTTAGATAAAGGCTTATTTCCAAAAGCGTTTTGCAAAATTGTACCCGATTTGCTGGGGGGTAGCAAAGACCATTGCTTGATTATGCATGCCGACGGGGCAGGAACAAAATCATCGTTGGCATATATGTATTGGAAAGAAACCGGTGATGTTGGCGTTTGGAAAGGTATTGCGCAAGATGCTGTGATAATGAATGTGGATGATTTGATTTGTGTGGGGGCAACTGACAATATTCTATTGTCGTCAACCATTGGCAGAAACAAGCATTTAATTACGGGCGAAGTAATAGCAGCCATTATTAATGGTACCGAAGAAGTATTACAAAATTTACGCGATAACGGAATTTCGATTAATAGTACAGGTGGCGAAACTGCCGATGTAGGTGATTTGGTGCGCACTATAATTGTTGACAGCACAGTGGTTTGTCGCATGGAACGCAATAAAGTAATTAGCAACGACACTATAAAAGCCGGAAACATAATTATAGGACTTAGCAGTTATGGCAAATCTACTTACGAAACAGAATACAATAGCGGCATGGGCAGTAATGGGTTAACAAGTGCCCGTCACGATGTATTTAATAAATTATTGGCAAAAAAATTTCCGGAAAGTTATGATACGGCCTTACAGGAAAGTGTAGTTTATACGGGTGGTTTAAATTTAACCGATAAAGTAGAAATAAGTTATTTAGATGAAAGCGGAAAAACAATAACCAAATTGATTGATGCCGGAAAATTGGTGCTATCTCCTACCCGCACCTATGCGCCCATAATTAAAAAAGTAATTTCGGAACTGGGGAAAAATATTAATGGCATTGTGCATTGCAGTGGTGGTGCACAAACCAAAATATTGCATTTTTTAAACGAGGGATTACATGTGATAAAAGATAATTTATTTGACGTTCCGCCTCTATTTAAAACTATTCATCAACAAAGCCATACGGACTATAAAGAAATGTACAAAGTATTTAATATGGGTCACCGAATGGAATTGTATGTGGATGAAAATTTTGCCCAACAAATAATTGACATTAGTAAAAGTTTTAATGTGGAGGCAAAGATTATTGGGCGTGTCGAAAAAGGTGAAGGCAAAAAAGTAACCATTAAGAGTGAGTTTGGGGTATTTGAATACGAGTAATTATTTTTGTCAGTTCGATTAGCGAGCTAAGGAGCGTATCGAGAACTGCACAAAGCTCACTTCTCGATACAGCCTTCGTTCCTCAGGCTTAACGAAGTGACTGAAAAATAAAAAAAGTCACCCTATTTTCGGATGGCTTTTAATTTATAATGTTTGCGTTACGCTTCGGCAGGCTCAGCGTCCTCAATTGGTTATTGAGCTTGTCGAAATGACAGAGTGAATTTTGTCAGTTCAAGTAGCGACCTAAGGAGCGTATCGAGAACTCTACAAAGCTCACTTCTCGATACAGCCTTCGTTCCTCAGGCTTACTCGAAGTGACAAGAGCATAAAAAAAGCCATCCCAATTTTAGGAATGGCCTTTTAATTTATAATGTTTGCGGTACGCTTCAACAGGCTCAGTGTCCTCAATTGGTTATTGAGCTTGTCGAAATGACAGAGTGAATTTTGTCAGTTCGAGTAGCGACCTAAGGAGCGTATCGAGAACTGCACAAAGCTCACTTCTCGATACAGCCTTCGTTCCTCAGGCTTACTCGAAGTGACAAGAGCATAAAAAAAGCCATCCCAATTTTAGGAATGGCCTTTTAATTTAATACGTTATCATCCTGAGGAACGAAGGATCTGTGTTACAGATTTCTTCTATCGTTGAAATGACACTATAATCATTACTATTTCAGTTCAACCTCTTTCGCTACAATTTCGGTAATGTATTTCTTTACGCCGTTTTTATCTACATAGCTGTTATTTCTTATTTTACCATCCACACTCACATGGCTTCCTTTTTTTAAAGTTGTTTCTAACTCATCGGCTAATTTACCCCACACACTTATAAAATGCCATTGTGTATCCGTTGCGGTTTCGCCTTTTGCGGTTTTATACTCTTCGTTGGTGGCTAAGGAAAATTTTAATAGTTTATTTCCGTTTTCGAAGGTTTTTACTTCTGGTGCATTACCTAAATTGCCTGTTAATTGTACTCTGTTTATTGTATTCATGATTTTTAGTTTTATTGTTTTTATTAATTTATTTAATTGTTTGTTTATTTTTTTGCTTAAAGAGTTAAGCTGCTTTTTGATAAGATACAAATAGTTCATTCGCCACAATCTCCGTTACTGTTCGTTTTACACCTTCTTTATCTGTGTAGGTTCTGTTTAATAATTTACCATCAATAGTTACCTCTGTGCCTTTGTGCAAAATGCGCTCAGCAACATTTGCAAGGCTGCCCCAGGCAACTATGTTATGCCATTGTGTGTTGGTAACTACTTCGCCTTGTTTGTTTTTGTAATACTCGTTTACCGCAATTGTAAAACGGGTTAGTTTGTTACCGCTTTCTAAAATTTTTACTTCGGGTGTGGCACCTAAGCGGCCAATTAATTGTACGTGATTTTTCATGTTCATCATCATTTCTAGTTTTAAGTTTTTAATTTTCAGTTTTTAATAATTAATTGTTTTTGCCTTACTAAACTTTTAAAATTTGCGCTGCTTAATTTGGCGACACAAAGGTATGGCGACAAAAAACCGGGACTCGGTTATTAAGCATTTGTATCCGAATAAAAGCGTTTGTAACCGTTTGTTGTCGGATAAATTTAGTCGCCTAGAATCTTTGAATTCACCATTAACATTGAGTTACAGACTATTTTTGGTTTTCAAAAGAAAAAAATGATTAATTTAATTGCTTCTTAATTAATCACAAACGATTAATCCAAAAATTCTAAAAAAATGAAATTAAAAGAATACTTCAACAGCATTGACCTAAATGAAATTAATAGATTCATTGACGAAGGACAAGAAGAAAATTTAAATCTAGAATTTAAAACCGTTAATCACCCTGAGTATAATGAAAATAACAGGGAATTTGACAAAAAAAATATTTCAGAGGCTCTGTCAGGTTTCGCAAATTCCTCGGGAGGTATTATTATATGGGGGATTAAAGCAAAAATTAATGAACGTGGACAAGACGTTGCGAAAGAACACAAACCTATTAGCCAATTGACTAAATTCTTGAATTTATTAAATAGAATAGAAGGTCAAGCTGTATCTCCAACCATTATCGGAATTGAGCATCAAAAAATTGAATCCGATAAAGATGTTGGTTATATTAAAACATTTGTTCCAATTAGCGATAATGTACCTCACATGGCGCTATACGCTCATAAACATTACTACAAAAGAAGTGGTGATAGTTTTTACCAATGCGAGCACTTTGATATAGTTGATATGTTTTCCAGAAAAAAATCGCCGGATTTAAGAATCACGTGTAAAATTTTAAATAAGGATATGCGGAATCAAGTGAACTATAGGTATCAGGTAATAATTTCAATAGAAAATATTGGAAAAAATGTTGCGAAATTACCATACGTAGCTTTGAATCTATCTAACTCATTTTGTGCAGACGCTTTTGGCATAAATGGAAGTGGCAAAAGAGGTTTAAATCAGGTAAGAAATAATGTTTTATTTCAACATAATTATAGCGGAGGGAGCGAAATTGTAATTTACCCAAATACCATTTTAGATGTAGATAAATTCTATACAGACATTCCTATTAATGAAGCTCCACCAAGTTTAACTATTGATTATATGTTGGTAGCTGAAGATATGGAATCAAAAAACGGAAACATTTTTATTTCGGAAGAACAATTTCGATGATATAACATTAAAATCAGATTTTAAGTATACCCTCTCAGCGCAAATGTAAATTTTGAATATTATTAATACCAGACTTATTCGATTCCCTCTAAAAAATAACCGTAAATAAAATTTGTGCAATCAAATAATTGCATATATATTTGCAACCAAATAATTGCACAAATACAATTTATGGAAACACGACGAGATGTATTTCAGGCAATAGCCGACCCAACACGAAGAGCCATTTTACTTTTACTTGCCTCGCAAGCTATGACCCCTAATGCATTGGCCGAGGAATTTAACTCCAGCCGCCAAGCTGTTTCAAAACACATTCAAATTTTAACCGAATGTGAATTGGTAAAACAAGAACACAAGGGACGAGAAATTTATTACCACATTAACACCACCCAAATGAAAGAAATTGACAAATGGTTAGAGCAATTCAGAAAAATTTGGGAAACCCGATTTAATCAATTAGATAAAGTATTACTAACCCTAAAACAAAAGAAAAAATGAGTATGTCCTTATTCTTCGACTTTACTGTCGATAAACAAAACAACACCATTCATATCAAACGCGAATTTGCAGCCGACCGTTCAATCGTTTGGGATTGTTATACCAAATCTGAAATCCTAGACCAATGGTGGATGCCTGAGCCTTTTAAGTCGAAAACAAAAAGTATGGATTTTCGTGAAGGTGGAAAATGGCACTATGCCGCAGTGGGGCCAAATGGTGAAGAGCATTGGGCGATTACCACTTACGTAAAAATTGAAGCACAAAAAATGTTTTTGGCTGATGATGCCTTTGGTGATGCCCATGGGAACATCAATCCGCAATTGCCACAATCAAAATGGACGATGAATTTTAGCGACATGAAAAAAAATACCCTTGTGCATGGAATTATGCAGTTTGCTGATTTTGCACAGTTAGAACAAACCATTGCCATGGGCTTTAAAGAAGGTTTAACGATGGCTATGGAAAATTTGGATGCGATATTAGTAGCGAGATAAAAACAAAATCATAAATTAGAAAAATAGAAAAATGATCCAAAAAACATTTACAACAGAACGAATTTTTAAAGCATCAAGAAAAGATGTATGGCGTGCCATAACTGAAAAAGAGTTAATGAAGCAATGGTATTTTGATTTACCCGAATTTAAAGCAGAGGTAGGGTTTAAATTTGAGGTTACCGGTGGTGAAGTAGGTGGGACTCAGTACTTGCATCATTTTGAAATATTAGAAGTTATTCCCGAACAAAAATTAATGCACACATGGTGCTTTGTTGGATTTGAAGGCATGTCCTATCTAACTTATGAATTATTTGATGAGGGAAAAAATACTAAACTAAAACTTACACATTCAGGTCTTGAATCTTTCCCTTCAGACATTCCTGATTTTGAATTTCATAAATTTGAAATGGGATGGAATAATATTATCCATGTTAGTTTAAAAAACTTTTTAGAAAAATAATTTAAAAGAAGAAAAATGAACAATTTATTATTTGATTTTACCGTTGACAAAGCAACAAAAACAGTATTTATAACCAGAGAATTTAATGCTGAACTTTCGTTAGTATGGGATGCATTTACCAAAGCGGAAATTCTTGATCAATGGATTGCTCCTAAACCTTTTATGTCAAAAACAAAATTTCAGGATTTTAAAGTTGGTGGGAAAAGATTTTATGCCATGGTAAGTCCAGAAGGACATGAGCGTTGGGCAATCCAAACATATACTTCCATTTCGCCCAAAACTAATTTTAAAATGTTTAATGCATTTGCAGACAAAGATGAAAACCCTGAACCGACTGGTTCTGAATGGGATTACGTTTTTGAAGAACAAAACAATATTACTAAAGTAACTATTACCATTTATAATGAATCTTTTGAACGTATGGAAAAATTGATTGAAATGGGCTTCACTGAAGGATTTAAAATGTCGATGGTTAATTTGGAAAATTTGTTGATTACTTTAAAAAAATAAAGCAATGAGAAAATGTATAGTTGTAATTTTAGCTGCATTGGCAATAGCTAATTTAATTGGTTGTGGAAATTCTCAACAGAACATTCACAATAATAGTAAAATAGACACGACTGCTAATGAAACTTTACCAAAAAAGATTGGTATGATTAAGCAAAAAATAACACCTTCCCTTTGGGTTGAAACAAAAGATGCAAAAGCAGTAGCGGATTATTATTTATCAATATTTAAAGACGGTAAGTTGAAAGAGCATCACAAATATAAAAATCCACCAGAAGCAGGTGGTGGAGACTTTGAAACAGCCATTATCGAAATTGCAGATATGGAATTAAGTATTTTGGCTGCAGGTCCATTTTTCAAATTTAATGAGTCTGTTTCGTTTGTCATTAACTGCAAAGACCAAGCAGAAGTAGATTATTACTGGAGTGCTTTGACTGCAAACGGTGGCGATGAATCTTCCTGTGGCTGGTGTAAAGACAAATATGGTTTATCTTGGCAAGTTGTTCCCGTTGAATATTTTGACCTCATTAACAGCGCTGACCAAAAAATTAGAGACAAGGCAATGAAAAACACATTGAAACAGAAAAAAATTATTTTATCAGAACTTAAATAATAACAATCAAAAAAAATAAATACAATGGCACAAATTAATCCACACATCAACTTCAACGGAAATGCAGAAGAAGCATTTACCTTTTACAAATCAGTATTTGGGGGAGAGTTCTCAAACGTTATCCGATTCAAAGACATTGCTAGTGATGAATTTCCTATTCCAGAAAAAGAAGCGAATAAACTCATGCACATTGCTTTATCTATTGGACAAAACTTTTTATTTGCCAATGATATTCTGGAAGTTATGGGGCGAGTAAATGAAAACGAAAATCGAAGCAAAATTACTATTACTGCTGAAAGTAAAGAAGAGGCTTACAATTTATTTAATGGACTTTCAGCGGGTGGACAAATTGAAATGCCTATTGACGAAAATCCTGACGGTACTTATTTTGCTATGTTTAGAGATAAATTCGGTATTGAATGGATGGTGAAGTTTGACCCGAAAAAGTAAAGTATCATTATCATATAGTGACATCAAGCATGAACATAAAAGAACAAATCAAAGAATATATTGCTAGTCAGCCTGAACCAAAACGCAACGATATGGAAGCGTTGCATAAGCTCATACTTAAAGTTTCACCAAAATGTAAATTATGGTTTTTGGATGGCAAAGATGATAAAGGTAAAGTTGTTTCGAATCCTAATATTGGATATGGACTTCAAACTTTGAAATACGCCGATGGGAAAACCAAAGCGTTTTATCAAATTGGGTTAAGTGCAAACACAAGAGGAATTTCTGTTTATATAATAGGTATTGAAGATAAGACCTACTTAACCAAAACGTATGGAAAAAAAATTGGCGAAGCGAGTGTGACCGGATATTGCATTAAATTTAAAACACTGAAGGATATAAATAGTGATGTACTTAAAGAGGCCATACAATATGGGCTTAAGAAAAAAATAACAGTATCTTTAAAAGGGATGAATAAAGAAATTAATACATACAACAATAAACAAACTACAGAAGATCAAACAATTTGCAATTTACTTGCTAAAACAATTGATAGCGAATTAACCGAGGCGGAAAGTAAGATTTGGCACGCCCATCCTGTTTGGTTTTTAGACGGCAATCCAATAGTTGGTTACAGCAAACAAAAATTAGGTTGGCGATTAATGTTTTGGAGCGGTGCCGACTTTGAAGAAGATAATTTAAACGTAAGAGGAGAAAAATTTAAAGACGCTTCTATATTTTACACAACGGTTGAACAAATAAAAACAAAAGACCTTAAACGCTGGCTAAAAAAATCTAGAAATATTCAGTGGGATTATAAAAATATTGTAAAACGAAAAGGAAAATTGGAACGATTGAAATAACATGAAAACAACACCTGAACATGATGCACGTATTGCAAAAATGACATTCGCCTCTGTGCATCCTCTTTATTTAACTAAAGTACAAAAGAAAGGCAGAACAAAGGAAGAATTGCATCAAGTAATAGAGTGGTTAACCGGTTTTGATGAAAAAAAACTACAAGAACTAATTGACGAGAAAGTAACCTTTGAATTATTTTTTAAGAAAGCCAAATTAAACGTAAATGCTCACTTAATAACAGGTCTAATATGTGGTTACCGTGTGGAAAAAATAGAAAATCCGTTAACACAAAAAGTCAGATATTTAGACAAGTTGGTAGACGAATTGGCTAAAGGGAAAAAGATGGATAAGATTTTGAGAACTACTTAAAATAAACCACTTACTTTATATCTTTAAAACAATTATTTAAACCAAATGGAGCCTTTAAAAGAGATGTTTAATAAAAAATTTTATGTGGCGTTTGCGCATGAATTTTATAAAGTCGATAAAAATTTTAACTCTGATAAATTTGTAAAACAAGTTACCAAAAATTTTGAGCCTCTGTCTCTTAATGAACGCATGCGCAAAACATCTCAGGTTTTAAAAAATTGTTTACCACAAGATTATAAAAAAGCAATTGACATTATGTTTAAAGTTATTCCTAATACCAAAAAGGGATATACTAATTTAATATTTCCCGATTTTGTTGGGTTATACGGACATGATGATCCTAACACTTCTTTAGAAGCACTAAAGTTTTTTACACAATTTGGCTCATCGGAGTTTGCCATTCGCGAATTTTTAAAACGCGATTTTGCAAAAACGATTAAAGTAATGAATGCCTGGGCAAAGGATAAAAACCACCATGTTAGACGCCTGGCATCTGAGGGCAGCAGACCGCGTTTACCTTGGTCGTTTAAATTGGATGAAGTAATTAAGAACCCAAAAAGCACACAATTAATTCTAGAAACTTTAAAAGAAGACAAGGAACTCTATGTAAAAAAATCAGTAGCCAACCATTTAAACGATTTGTCGAAAGATAATAGCGACTATATGTTACAACTAGTTAGCGGATGGGATAAAAGCAATGCAGATACGGCATGGATAGTGAAACATGCGAGCCGAACCTTAATTAAAAAAGGTAACACACAATCTCTGGCTTTTTTTAATTTTGAAAAGAATCCGAAACTAAAACTTGACAATTTTAAAATTATAAATCCAAAAATTAAATTGGGAGATAATCTACACTTTGAATTTGAAATTACTTCCGAAAAAATAAAACCTCAAAAATTAGTTATAGATTACAGTATTCATTACCGAAAGAGTTCGGGAGATTTGTCTCCCAAAGTTTTTAAACTAAAAGAGTTTGAATTAAAACCCCGTGAAAAAATTAGAATAACTAAAAAACAACTTATTAAGGACTTTACAACGCGTAAGCACTTTGCGGGCGAACACTTTTTAGAATTACAAATTAATGGTAACGTGTTAGATAAGTTAACTTTTGAGCTAAAAACCAAGTAATTCTTCATTCACCTACGCCTAACCTCCGTTTACCGATTTGTTATTTTGTGGCCTAAATTTGTACACTACTTTTGAAACATAAATTAATGAAGTAAAAAATGACGAGTTTAGAAGATCAATTTAAAGACGATGATAATTTTAATAATTGGGCAAAAAACCAACGCAGGGGTAGAATAATAGCAGGATTATTTGTAATAGGTGCTGCTGTATTATTTTTTATGCGTGAAGCGGGCGCATTAATTCCAAATTGGGTATTTACTTGGCCAATGCTACTAATAGTTGTTGGATTAGTATCAGGGATAAAACATCAATTTAAAAACATAAAATGGTTAATACCCGTTGGTATTGGTGGCGTTTTTTTAGCAGCAGATATTTTTCCAGAATTAAGAATTGTGCGTTACGAAATACCACTTATACTTTTAATAATTGGACTAGTGATGATTTTTAAACCGAAAAACAAATACCATCATTTTTCAAAATATAAATATTCAAAACACCGCTTTAATAATGGTGAAACTTGGAACGTAGGTGCAAATGATGCTTCAAACAATAGTAGCGATGATTATATTTTTATTAATAATGTTTTTGGCGGTGTGAAACGAAACATAATCAGTAAAGATTTTAAAGGAGGCGAAATTAAAAACACCTTTGGCGGTTGCGAATTAAATTTAATACAAGCACAAATTACTAACGAGGCTGTTTTAACAATTAACGAACAGTTTGGCGGAATAGAAATTATTGTGCCAAGCAACTGGGTAATAAAATCTGACATAAGCTGTATGTTTGGAGGCGTTGAAGATGAACGTGCACCGATGAATATGACAGCTTTGTCAGACAGAAAAACACTAGTATTAAGAGGCAATGTATTGTTTGGAGGAGTAGAAATTATATCGCATTAAACTTAAATGTTACTTCGAGTAGGGAGAAATGACCCTATCGAGAAGTGACTAAATAAAAGTTCTCGATACGCTTTTGAAAAATACAAACAAAAGCTACTCGACCTAACAGAAAAACAAATAATTAAAAAATAAAAAACATGAATTGGTATTTAGTAAAATTAATTTACAGTTTGGATGGTTATGATAACCAAACTAATGCACAGTTTGATGAGCAAATACGTTTAATAAACGCTTCAAACGAAGAAAATGCCTATTTTAAGGCAAAACAAATGGGTAAAAAATTGCAAAGCAAATTTGTAAACGAAAGTGGTGTTATGCTAAACTGGACATTTATTGACGTGAGCGAAGTTGTTAAAGTTGAAGAACTGACTGACGGTGTTGAGTTATACACCAACACCATTGAGGCTCACGATAAAAAGAGCTTTATTAGTTCGGTGTTGCAAAAAGGCATGGCTATCCAAAGCAAACATTTAGTTTTTTGCTAAATTTATAAATGCAATTTTTAAAAATAAATTTTAAAAATCAACTACTGCTTTTAATTAGTTGTTGGTTTTTAATTTGTGGTTTAGTTTTAGCAGCCAGCATTTTTCAACTTACCGCCAATATAAAATTGGCAAGTATAGATGCCGCTATATCAGTTACTTTAACTGCACTGCCCCTTATTCTTGTAATTTTGCTTCAAAATTATCTACCACATTTTTTAAATAAATTAGATGTTCAATTATTTTTAATTGCAGTATTTATTTTTAAAGTCATTTTCCTGCAAAAAATTATTTTACCATTTCTTTATTCTAACATTAATTTCAAAGAAATTTTCAATAAAACAGAAATACTACGCATTTTTATCGTGTTTTTACAGGCGGTGTTTTCGTTTGCACTCATGTGGTATTTTAATCAATTAAACCTCAAAACCAAACAAAAATTCTTGCAACAACAAGCCGAAATAACCCTTCGCGATGCAGAATTAATTAAATTACGTCAGCAGCTACAACCTCATTTTTTATTCAACAGTTTAAATTCTATTAACGCTTTAGTTAGTTCACAGCCTCAATTAGCAAGAAAAATGATTCAAAATTTATCCGATTTTTTAAGAGGCACATTAAAAAAAGATGAGAATGTGTTTGTGAATTTGAGTGAAGAATTAAAACTTTTAGAATTGTATTTAGAAATAGAAAAAATAAGATTTGGTCACCGTTTACAAGTTGTTTTTAATATTGATGAAAAAAGTAAAATTCAAAAACTTCCTGCATTAATATTACAGCCCATTGTTGAAAATGCCATAAAATTTGGATTGTATAATGTATTAAACGATGTTGAAATTTCAATCATTACCCAAAAAAAAGAAACCAATTTAATTATCGAAATTAAAAATCCGTTTGAAGATGATGCTCTACAAATCAGAAAAGGAGAAGGATTTGGTTTATCATTGGTTGAACGTCGTTTACAATTAATGTACCACCGCACAGATTTAATTTCTATTGCAAAAAACAATAACATATTTATTACAACACTTATAATTCCACAACATGATTAAAGTAATTTTAATAGATGATGAGCCACTAGCCAGATTGATTGTAAAAGAATATTTGCAGGCATACAGCAATTTTGAAATTTTGGCCGAGTGTGATAATGGCTTCGAGGCTGTAAAAGCAATTCAAACCCACAATCCTGATTTGTTATTTTTAGACATTCAAATGCCAAAAATAAATGGCTTTGAAACATTGGAATTATTGGAAAATAAACCGGCAGTTATTTTTACAACTGCCTTTGACGAATATGCTTTAAAAGCTTTTGAACAAAATGCTACCGATTACTTATTAAAACCCTTTAACGAAGAACGTTTTAAAAAAGCCATTGATAAATTTTTAGCCATTACCAAAAAAGAAGTACAAACCCAAAAAGTAGAAAAGTTATTAGATACCTCTGGCAAACATCAAGACGAAGCTCACCGAATTGTTGTAAAAAATGGAAGCACCATTTTAATTTTACCAATAAATGATGTTACTTATATCGAAGCTTACGATGATTATGTGAAAATTTATAACAAAGAAACGTTTTACCTAAAAAAGAAAACAATGGGTTATTATGAACAAATACTAGATACTCAGCAGTTTGTTCGCATACATCGGTCTTATATTTTAAATGTAAACTACCTAACAAAAATTGAACCACTAGATAAAAACAATTCATTAGCCATCTTAAAAACCGGAGCTAAACTTCCTTTAAGTAAAACAGGACACTCAAAATTAAAGGAAGTACTCAACTTGTAATTATTCGTCCGATTTATTTTTTAATTTCATTAACAAGGTATACGCTCCATTAGTAACAATTGGTTTTTGTTTAATAGAATTGCCATTTAATATTTCAATAAGTCCGTTTTGCTTAATTCCTATTTCTATTTCAGTAAGAAAATATTCCCTTTCTTTCAGTTCCACAAACACATAATCTTTACCTTCAAAATTCACAATTGCTTCTTCTGGTAGAACCATTGCATAATCATTTTTAGTTTCAATTTCAGCATTCATATACATACCTGGCAATAGCGTCTTATCATAATCGCTAAAATGACAATGTACCTCAGCAGTTCTCTCTGGGGACAAATCCTGACTTATTAAGATAATTTCGCAAATATGTTTCTTATCAGAGTGATTATTATAAGCCATTACCTTTTGCCCAATAAATAACTTATTTAAATCCTTTTCAAACACTTTAATATTTAAATGAATATCTGTGGTATTTACCAATTCAAACAAAATATCTGAAGGATTAACATATTTACCAATATTCACATTAACCTTCGATACAAAGCCATCGATTGGCGAATAAATATTTACACCTTTAGAAAGCGTATTTTCAGTTAGAGTTTGCGGATTAATATTAATCAGTTTTAACTTCTCCGCCAAAGCACTTAACGTAATTTTTTGCGAAGAAAAATCCATTTGTGCTTGTTGCAACATCTTATCACTACTTGCTTTGCCTTGATTCAACTCTTTTTGACGAGCCAATTCTGTTTCGGCAAACACTAACTTTGATTTAGTAGTTAAATATTCTTGTTGCAACTGAATATATTGTAAATCCTCCATTGTAGCAATCACTTCACCTTTTGCAATGTGCATACCCGGAAGCAATTTTGTGGTTTTTAAATACCCACCTAGCGGCATACTAACTGATACCATATTTTGTGGTGGCACATCAATTTTTCCATTCACTTTAATAATGGATGAAATAGCACGTTTTTCTATTTTAGAAACTACAATTGAAGCATTTTTAAATTGCGCTACAGTAAGAACAATCAATTGCTCTTTCAAACCAGCCTCTTCTAACTTTGAATTTTCATTTTGCTTTGAACTACAGGCTGTAAACAAAATAAGAAATGTAATAATTATACTAATTCTCATACCTTTAAATTTTATGTTTGTTATTTGAAATTAACTTTTCGGTTGTCCATTCTACCGTTTGAATAAATTTTTCTTTTCTGAATTCACATTCTGTTACCAGGCAAATATTGCATTGGTAAAATTGACAGGCATCTACATGAATAAAAAACTCTACCCTTTCTTCAAAGTGCTTCGACAATACAACAGTCAATCTTTCTAACACATCATGCCCTTTGTTTATGGTAAAATAAAATGGCACTGTTAGGTGGCAATCAATATGATAAAATCCAGCATAATTAATTATGCGCATGTTGTGCACATCTATCCAATTATACTCTTTATGCGCATTTAAAACGGTTTTCACCTCTTCAATAATTTCGGTATCTGCTTCATCCATCATTCCTGAAATGGCCTTACGGATTATTTTATATCCTGTATAAATAATAATAAAAGCAAAAATCATGGCCGCAAAGCTATCAATCCACTTATATCCGGTTAACAGCAATAAGCACAAACCAACTAACAATCCTATTGTTGAATAAGTATCAGAAATTAAATGTTTACCCCCTGCGATTAATACCGGGGAATTTTGTTTCTTTCCTCTTTTAACACAAATTGCACCTACAATAAAATTAATAACCGCGGAGAAGGTAATTAATATTAAACCGTAGTCTAATTTTTGAATATTATGCGGATGAATAAAATTATTTATGGCTTCATAAATAATTATTAAACCGGCAACACTTATTAAAATACCTTCAAAAGCCGAAGAAATAAATTCAATTTTTCCATGTCCATATGGATGCTCCTTGTCTTTGGGTTTTGACGAAATAATAATACTATAAAGACCAATAAATCCTGCAATGACATTTACTGTACTTTCTAAAGCATCTGTTAAAATAGCTACTGATGAAGTAATGTACCAAGCAAATATTTTTATTAAAAATAAGGTAATGGAAACAAACACTAATAATTGTTGTGTTTTAATTGAAGATGATTTTCTTGTTTCCATCTTATTTAGAAATTAAATAATTTAATTGTATGATTGTTTCGTTTAATAGCTTAACAGCATCAATGTAATTATTTTTAATTGCAATTGACTGATTAGTTAACATTACCCATTCCAAATAATTTATTTCGCCTTTTAAAAACCGCTTATTAGCAACTTCTGCTATTAGTTTTGAGTTTGGCAACGCTTTTTGTTCATAGTAATTTATAGTTTCTGATTGATTTTTATACTGTGAATAAGCCATTTGATAACGATTTTGCAGCACCTTTTTTTCGAGAAGGTATTTATTTTCTATATAACCTTGGTATACTTTAGCAGAAATAATTTTTGCTTTTTGTGCTTTAAAAAACAATGGTACCCCAATACCTAATTGCACGGATTGAAATCGGGAAGAACCCGTATATAAGATATTATCGGCACCGTTCCCGCGCATGCTCATGTTATTATAGCCTAAGCTAATGTCAGGCAGCAATTTTGACTTTTCTAATTTAACGGCGGCATTACTAATTTGCTTTTGTTGTTCTATAATTTTGAGTATTGGATGCCTTATAATTAAATTACTATCTAACAAAACACCTTGTTCTATTTTAAAGCTACTCCCCTTTGGAATTACTTTCGTTTCTGTGTTTAATAATAATTGAAATTGAAGTAAAACCATTTCCTTTTCTTGCTGCAATTGTTTTAATTGAAGAGTTATATTTCCACGTTGTGTTTCGGCTGTCGTTTTCTCTAAAACATTACTTTCACCATTAGCTAACCTTAAATCGGCTTTCTTTAAAAATTCAGAATAAATGGTGTCACTTTTTAAAAGTAAGAGTTCCTTTTCCTTTAAAAATAAAAATGTGTAGAAGATTTCTGCCACTGCCTTTTTCAATTCAGATTCCTTTAACGATACTCCTAGAGTTGCAACTTTCCACTCTTCCGTTAAAAGATTTTTTTGTTTAGTATAAACAGTTGGAAAATTAAATGATTGAGAAACGCCAAAACGATTATCGGCATAAATACTGTTTATTTGTCCGTACTCCCCAATAATATTTGTAAGCGGAATATTTGTTGCCGTTTTAATTAATTTTTGCTGATACTCCGATTTTTGTTTTTCAGATTTCAATGTCAAATTATTTTTTAATGCCATATCAATTGCACCTTGCAAATTCACATTTACTTGCGATTGACTTTGAAACGACATACAGCAAAAGACAAGTATTACAATTGTCGAAGTTGTTTGGGGAGTTTTTAATTTATTTTTTCCTTCAAATAATAGATATAAAATAGGTAACACAAAGAGCGTTAAAAAAGTAGCCAACATCAGTCCTCCAATAACTACGGTGGCTAGAGGACGTTGTACCTCAGCCCCAGCCCCGTTGCTTAATGCCATTGGTAAAAATCCTAGCGAGGCTACAAAAGCAGTCATCATTACCGGGCGTAAACGTAATTTTGTTCCTTCCAAAACAATTTGTTTTAAATTGGTTAATCCCTCTTTTTTTAAGCGATTAAATTCTGCAATTAAAACAATTCCGTTTAATACCGCTACACCAAATAAAGCAATAAATCCAACCCCAGCGCTAATACTAAATGGCATCCCACGCAATGCCAAAAAGAAAATACCCCCAATAGCTGAAAGGGGAATAGCAGAATAAATTAATAAACCTTGTTTAGCCGAATTAAATGCAAAGAATAATAAAATAAAAATGAGAACTAACGATACAGGAACCGCAATGATTAAACGTTCTTTGGCTGCATTTAAATTTTCAAATGCTCCGCCATAGGTAACGTAATAACCCGCGGGGAATTTAATTTGCTTATCCACTTTTTGTTGTAATTCTTCTACAATACTTTGCACATCTCGCCCTCTTACATTAAATCCAACTATTATTCTTCGTTTGGCATCCTCACGTTGTATTTGATTGGGGCCATCCTTTATTTGCACATTGGCCAATAAATACAAAGGTACTTGAGTGCCTAAAGGTGTTGGTATTAAAAGGTTTTGAATATCTTCTAAATTTTTTCTCTTGTTTGTATCTAATCTTACCACTAAATCAAAGCGTTTTTCACCTTCAAAAACCAAACCAGAACCTTGTCCTGCAAATGCTGAGTTTACCAATCTATTTATATCTGAAATGTTTAAATTATATTGAGCAATAGTAGAGCGATTATATTCAACAACTACTTGCGGCATTCCAGTAACAGGTTCAACATACAAATTTTTCGCTCCTTCTACAGTATTTACTAGTATTCCCAACTTTTCTGCGTATAAAGCTAAAGTATCTAAATCTTCTCCATATATTTTACAAACTACATCTTGTTTTGCACCAGTCATTAATTCATTAAAGCGCATTTGAACAGGAAATTGAAAACTGGTTGTAATTCCAGGAACATCTTCAAGTGCCTTACCCATTTTTTCTGCTAAATCATTAAAGGTTTTTGCAGATGTCCATTTTTTTTTGTCTTTTAAAATAATCATTAAATCAGCTGCCTCCATAGGCATTGGATCAGTTGGCACTTCTCCACTTCCAATTTTTGTAACTACCATTTCTACTTCAGGGAATTGTGTTTTTAAAATATGAGCGGCTTTTTGTGTACTCTCAATTGTTGTTTTCAAATTACTACCCGCTAATACCCTTGTTTCCACTGCAAAATCACCTTCCTCTAAAGCGGGAATAAATTCTCCGCCTAAAAAAGTCATTGTAACAATAGCACTAACAAATAATAACAAAACAAAAGATAATACTATTTTTGGATGACGAATAACTTTAGCTAATCGGCTCTGATAAGCATTTTCAATGCTTGCCATCATTTTATCTGAAATGTTTGGTTTGTGTTTTGTTTTTTTACTTAAGAACAAAGCGCTCATCATTGGAATGTATGTGAGGGATAAAACAAATGCGCCAAGCAAGGCAAAAGCAACTGTTTGCGCCATAGGTTTAAACATTTTTCCTTCGATACCTTGCAGGGTGAATATTGGTAAGTAAACTATTAAAATAATTATCTGTCCGAATACCGCACTATTCATCATTTTCCCTGCTGAAAATTTTACTTCTGTATCCATTTGGTTTTGAGATAGAGGTGAAACAGAACTAAATTTTTTGTTGTGAGATAATTGATGCATGACCGCCTCCACAATAATAACTGCACCATCTACAATGAGTCCAAAATCGAGTGCTCCCAGGCTCATTAAATTTCCACTTACATTAAATGTGTTCATTAATATAACAGCAAATAACATCGCCAACGGTATTACTGATGCAACTAATAATCCTGCTCTAAAGTTTCCTAAAAACAAAACCAAAACAAACACCACAATTAGCGCACCTTCCATTAAATTTTGCTCAACTGTTCCAATGGCATTGTTTACCATTTTTGTTCTATCTAAAAATGGTTCTATAACAACACCTTCGGGCAACGTTTTTTGAATTTGAGCAACACGTTCCTTTACATTTTTTATTACTTCGCTACTATTTGATCCTTTTAGCATCATAACTACCGCGCCAGAAACTTCTCCTTCATCATTATAACACATGGCCCCATAACGTGTTGCAAAGCCAATATTGACATCAGCCACATCTCTTATAAATAAAGGTGTTCCATCTTGCATCGACTTAATAGAAATACTTTTAATATCTTCAATTGAGCCAATTAGTCCTTCGCTGCGAATAAATAAAACAGTAGCACCTTTCTCGATGTAGGCTCCGCCCGTATTTTGATTATTTTTTTCGAGGGCGGTAAAAACATCATTAATTGTAATATTGTAAGACTGGAGTTTGTTAGGATTGACAGCAATTTCAAATTGTTTTAATTTCCCTCCAAAACTGCTTACCTCCGCAACACCCTTTACACCTAATAACTGGCGTCGTACAATCCAATCTTGAATCGTTCGTAATTCGGTTTCATTGTATTTTTTTTCGTATCCTTTTTTTGGTCTTACAACGTATTGATAAATTTCTCCTAAGCCAGTTGTAACCGGTCCTAATTCGGGAGTGCCTATACCTAAAGGTATTTGCATTTGCACCTTTTGTAATCTTTCGGCCACTTGTTGCCTTGCCCAATATATATCGGTAGCATCATCAAAAACAATAGTTACGAGTGATAAACCGAATCGTGAAAAACTACGGATTTCTTTTAATCCAGAGATGTTATTGTTTGCTTGTTCGATGGGAAACGTTACTAATCTTTCTATATCCACGGCGCCAAAAGATGGTGCAACGGTAATGACTTGTACCTGATTATCCGTTATATCTGGTACCGCATCGATTGGTAATTTTGCAACCTGCAAAACTCCATAAACTATCAAGGCAATTGTAAAGAGCCCTACAACGAGTTTATTTTTAATAGATAATTCTATTATTTTATTGAGCATGATTTCTTATTAATCGTTAAATTATTATACGCGACGTGTAATTGTTAAGCAATTACATTATCACAAAAAAGAAAATTTAAGAATTAGCAAGATTTTGGCGGTTGCCAAATAGATGAAAGGAATGCAGAACTAATAAATTCTACAGAGTGATTATTGAATAACTTATTTTCAGCTGGAATAACTTTTACACTTAACTGATAATTAGATTGTGAGACAAAGCCTAAATTGTAAGTATTACCGCAGGTATTATCAGATTTAAAAGGCAGCTTCATGTCCTCGGCCGTATCTCCATCTCCATCATCCTCCATTACATAGTGCATATTTAAAAAATCGGTAAAGGAGATTTTATGATTTTGCTTTTTATGTTCAATATAATGATTCACCAAGATCGGCAGTTTTAATAACTGATGCGCCTCTGTATTGGCAGTTAAAAAAACAAATAAAAGTAATATGGGGATTATTCTTTTCAACTTAGCAAAGTTACGAAAAAAAACTACCCTAAAATTATACAATATTAAAAGAAAGTTATATTACTTACTGTAAAACGCCAATGTCTTTTCCTACTTTAAGAAAAAAAGATTTTACATCTTCAGCCGTTTTGCTATCATTAGTAGCTCGAACATAAGTATCTGTAAGCGTCATTATGTTTTGATGATAAAATTTCTTCATTTCATCTACAGTCATATCCTTTGTCCATAAATCAATACGTAAGGTATTGTTTTCTTTTGCGTCCCAAAGTGCTAACATAATGCTTTTGCTCTCACTCTTTTCTCCGCTATCAGGTGCTTCCCATAATATTTGGGTGGGAAGATGATTTTCATCAACCGTAACTTTAATTTTAATTTCGGTGGTTTTCATTAGTACTTTAAATGTTTGAAATTATTCTTCTAAAATTTTAAATTCAACACGTCTATTTTGTGCATGTTCTATTTCACTGCAAGGAACGTTATTGCCACATTTGTTAATCAATTTCCCTTCGCCATAGCCAACAGAAATAATCCGTTCACGCTCAATACCAGATGCACAAATATAATCAGTAGCTGATTTTGCTCGAAGCTGGCTTAATTTTAAATTATCTGCATCACTCCCCTTGCTATCAGTATGCGCACTTAACTCTATTTTTAGAGCTTTATTGGTATTTAAAACCAAAATAACCTTATCTAATACTTCCTTAGCCTGAGGCAATAAGTCTGTTTTATTACTTTCAAATAAAATACTTTCAATTATTGTTTTTGTTTTTTGATTTCCTTTTTTGGGTTCTAATAATTCTAACCAAGGATCGTCAATATCAATATCTCTTAGTCGTGTTACTTCAGAATCAATTGGTTTATAATTGAATTTAGCTCCCTTCTCGTGAGTCATAATTTTTATAAGATTATCATCGTTGCTATAAACAATAATATTATTAAACACATCTAAAATATTATCAGTGTTTTCTGCGCTCAAATAAAAACGTTTTAAAAAAGGTAAATACTTAAATTTAAAAGAACCAAAATCGTCAGTTATAGTACTGTCAATCACTTGATAGTTATCGTTTAACAATAATATTTTTAATTTACCAATTGGATTATTTACATTATCACCATACAATTTAGCTTTCACATCCATTTTCATTTCATCATCAGCAATACTTATATCGTTAAACCGTTCGTTATAATCGGAATTCACTTTAAAAGATCTTCTTGAGCCTGCGATGGTATCAAAATTCCCAACTAATTTATCGTCCTTATTTAAAAAATCGAGTTTTTCCCCACTTCCAATTTCTTTCGCGTCTACACCAATAAAATATGTATTATCTGGTTTAATATTTTCAAACACAAAGGCTCCCAACAAATTTGTTGTTGTTTTTTTGATAACTGTATTGCGTTTATTTGAAAGATATATGGTTTTATTAGCATAGAATTTTTTTTGTTTAGCAGAAGACAAAACTAATTTACCGCCTACATTGCTACTATAATTATTGTCTATGCAATTTTTTAAATCTTCGGGTTTTAAAATCCATTCGCAAAAATTATCAATGGGTTTATTACTGGAAATGGTTTTATTCTTTGAATTTAAGAGGGTGAATTGGCTGCTATTAGCATCCAATCCTTTTGTTTCTAATTTTAGTTTTGAAATTTCAGATGCTCTTATCCCTGTGAAAGAAAATGCGCCAAAGCGATTTGTGTAAGTACTTTTAATGGTTTGGTTTTTTGAATTAACTAAATAAACAGGCTTGTTATTAATGGTGAGTTTTGAATTATTATTTAAGCATATTTTACCCGCAAAGACAACTGTTGGCTCAGTTAGTTTTGGATCTGTTGACATTAAGCTTTCCTTCTTTATTTTTATAACTTTGGTTAAAAACTGATTATTATAAGCAGTATCATCAATCATTTTCGACTTTCCATCAAAAATAATTTTATGGAAAGGTTTGGAAAATACTGTTGTATCCACATCTTCATCGTTCGAGTAATAAAACGGTATATTTAACTCATAAGTCATTTTAATATTTGTTTTATCTTCTGGGATATTATTGGCAACTACTTCCAAAAACATCAAAGGGCATTGTGGATGCTGAAAATAAACACGGTAAATCTTTCCAAAATTTAACTTCAGCATTAAATCAGGCTTTTTTAATGTATTGAAATTTTGAATTGTTGTTGCCCCATCCTTTATTGTTACAGATACATTTGTGAGTGTCTCGTTATTTAATTGGGGGTGACCAATTACAACTATTTGGGTAAAATAATTTGAAACCTGAATTACAAATAGAACAAAAAATAAAAGACGTTTCATATTTTAAATTATACTACAATTTAAGTTTAGTAAATTTTTCGGCCATTTTTACTGCTTCAAACAAATTAACAATACCTCCATTTTTTCCCAAATCACTAAATTTAACCAGTTCATCTTTAGTACCTGGTTTAATAACCTTAGTTTTTTTGTAATTTTTTAAACTACTTTTTATAAGTATTTTTTTAATTTGTTCAGGGGTAAGTGAAGGGTAATAAGACTTAAGAACTGCGGCAACACCGCACGTTACGGGAGTTGCCATACTTGTACCACTTGCATCTTTATAACCGTTTTTTGGGGTTGTAGAGTATATATCTACTCCAGGAGCAAAAATATCAACTGTTTTTTTACCATAATTACTAAACGAAGCAGCAATTTTAGTGTCTGGTTTCCAACTTAATGCTCCAACATCCATAAAATTTTTGGCTTCGCCCTTCCCTTCATATTTTTTACATGGATAATGAATCACTTTATCAATATCTTCATGATCATTTCCTGCAGCATGCATTAATAGAACTCCTTTACTTTCTGCATATTTTACGGCATCATCCACCACTTTTTTATCCCAACTATATTTTTTACCAAAGCTCATGTTAATGATTTTAGCTCCATTATCAACAGCATATCTAATCCCATTTGCAATATCCTTGTCGCGCTCATCTCCACCTGGCACGCATCTAACTGCCATAATTTTAACGTCTGCTGCAACACCATCCATTCCAATTCCGTTTTTACGAGACGCGGCTATAATCCCTGCTACATGAGTACCATGAAAACTATTTGGTCCATTACAATCTGCATTTCCATAATATTTCTCATTTGAATTATTATAATCATCGCCTACAATATACCTAGGATCAAAGTCAAGATTTAATCCACATTCCACCATTGATTTATATTGGTCATAACCCTCATTAATATTTTCAAGCGCCTCATCCAAAGTAACATCACCCTTTACCATAGTAGCAGCAATTAATTTCATTTGTTTATCCTGCTTCTCGGTAGCCTCGTATTTTTTTAAATTTTCTGAAGTAACTTTATCAACTTTTTGTTCTTCCTTTATTGTACTATTTAGTCTATTTAAGCCTTCCTTCAAGAATTTTAATTGATTATACCCTCCTTCAAAAACATCTTTTGTTTTTGTGTAATCTTTCATTAATTCTTGATAAAAAGCGAATTCTTTTTTATCTTCCTTATTCTTAAAATCAGCTTCCTTTTTGCCTTCGTATTTTGGTTTTAGTTTTCTTACTAATCGCGTTAATTCTAAATTTTCATCATTCACGTTTTTGCCATCTTTACCACCAATAAAATTCCAACCGTGAATATCATCGATATAACCATTTTTATCATCATCAATACCATTCCCTGCAATTTCTCCTGGGTTCGTCCACATTACGTCTTTTAAATCCTCGTGATTAAAATCGACACCACTATCAATAACGCCAACAATAACGGTTGTTGATTTTTTATCCTTTAAAAGCTCCTGATATGCCCTTTCAGCACTCACACCATTTACTTTATCATTTATGGGATCAAGATTAAACCAATTGTCTGGGCGTTTATCTTGAGCTGTAAAAAACAAACTGGATAATAAAGCAACCGAAAGAAGTATATTTTTCATGAGATTAAATTTAAGATTAACAAATATAAAAATTCGCGTTAATTTTATATTATTAAATTAACACAAAATATAAAAATTTAGTTCTTTTTAGTAGCTGGGTTTTTAACTGTAGAGCTATCGTTATTAGATTTTTCAACTTTTTCAACTGGCATAACTTTACCCATGCAACTGCTTGTAAAGGTTATAAGTCCAGACAATAAGCCTAATAAAGCGAGGCGCAAGGGTTTACTACTTATTTTGTTAGTCACAAATTGTTTGCTACTAAATAAAAAAAATTCAAGCCTATTTTGCTTGCCCAAATGTATAGATTTTACTCTCCCACAAATTTCTTCGTTCGGATAATTTTTAAAATAGTTCTGCAATTCGGTGTTAGTCATGTTTGTAAAATCTAACACTACCTTTTCGCAAGCACTACAAAATCGTCCATTGCCCTCTTTAGGCATTTTCGCAAAATTTTTATTGCAGGGAGAACTTATTTCTACCATTGCACTTTTAATAAGGCTAAAATTTAAAGAAAAAGAACACCACTGCTGCCCACTCCCTTTTTACCCCACTTGCATGACCAATTGTTGAGTGTGAAGAGTTTTCAACCGTACCATCACTTTTAACATATCCAATAGTTGAATGAGAAGAATTCTCCACTGTACCATCACTTTTAACATATCCAACGGTACTGTGGCTGCTATTTTCAATAGTACCATTACTTTTAATATAACCAATTGTTGAGTGTGATGAATTTTCGATAGTGCCATCAGATTTAATGTAACCTTTTGTTGAATGGCTACTGTTTTCAATTGTTCCATCAGATTTCACATAACCAGTTGTTGAATGGCTTCCACTTTCAATAGTTTGGGCTTTAGACGCAAATGCTAATCCTAAACAAGCAATAACTAAAATTTTTTTCATGTGTATTTGTATATATTATTATATAAAAATAAGTTATTTATACCGAAGATTAATTTTAATTTTGTTAAAACTATATAACAATGACTCATTTAATTGCCCCTTCTGTTCTTTCTGCCAATTTTGCCAACTTGCAAAATGATATTGAGATGATTAACGTTAGCGAAGCAGATTGGTTTCATATAGACGTAATGGATGGGGTGTTTGTTCCAAATATTTCATTTGGCTTTCCGGTAATTAAAGCACTTAAAAAACTAGCAAAAAAACCGTTGGATGTGCATTTAATGATTGTTGACCCTGATAGATATACTCCAACTTTTAAAGAAGCCGGGGCAGATATTTTAACGGTACATATTGAAGCGTGCAACCATTTACATAGGAGTGTTCAAAATATTAAAAATAATGGGATGAAAGCCGGAGTGGCCATCAATCCGCACACCAATATAAATTTATTAGAAGACGTTATTTCGGAAATTGATTTAGTGTGTTTAATGAGCGTTAATCCGGGTTTTGGTGGACAAAAATTTATTGAAAACACTTATGAAAAAATTAAACAACTAAAATTATTAATTGCTAAAAAAGACTCAAAGGCTTTAATTGAAATTGATGGTGGTGTAGATTTAAATAATTATAAAAAATTAATTGATTGTGGCGCAAATATTTTGGTGGCCGGAAATACAGTTTTTTCATCTGAGCAACCAATTGAAATGATTAAAAAATTAAAAACTATTTAATTAGAAAATGAAGTATACTTCTAGTTCACTCAACTTGACAAAACTAAAATCCTAGGTCGCTCACTTTTAATGTAAGTAAGGCAATATCATCAGGAAAATCATTTTCATGTTTAAAATTATCGGCATAAAACATTAGAGCATTGTTTATAAAATCAGGACTTGATTTTGTATTGCTTAAAATAATTTCCTTAAGTTTATCCACGGCAATAGTCTCTCCATCATCGTTAAATGTATCAGTCAACCCATCGGTATAGCATAATAAAGTAAATTCTGAGGCATAATTAAAAATTTCAACATTCACATTTTGCAAAGTCCCCTCAACGCCCAAAAGCGTGCAACCCTTATCTAATTCGGTAAATTTATTTTCGTAATACAAAATGGGGGCATTGTGTCCAGCATTAATATATGTAAGTTGCTGACTTTTGGTATTTAATTTACCTAAAAACAAAGAAACAAATTTTTCATTTTTAGCATTGGTAATCACACGTTTATTTAACTCAATAATAATATCTTTTAGATTGTGTGTATAGTTTATTAAACTATGCAAAGTGGCTTGAATATTACTCATTAATAAAGCCGCTGCCACCCCTTTTCCACTTACATCGGCAATACAAAAAATAAATTCGTGAATGTTTAATTGAATAAAATCATAATAATCGCCTCCAACCTCTTGGTGAGGTAAATATTTTGCTGCAACTTGCAATGTGTCAGTATTTGGCAATTGTTGTGGGAACAACATTTTTTGCATACTCTGCGCTAATTCCAATTCCTTTTTTAACTGAGCTCGTAGAATATTCTCTTTATAAAGTTTTTTATTTTCAATTGAAACAACAATAATATTAGTTAGCGTTTGAATGTATGGTAAATGCTTTATTGCTGCGCTTAATTCTAATTTTTCCTGATTTACATCACCTAATAACACATAGGCCAATGGCGTTTTTTTATGAAATACAGGAATTACAATTTCAAAATTTTTACTGAGTTCACCCTTACTAAAGGCAATCGTTTCAATTTCATTAATGGCCAATAATTCTTTCTCGAAAATAAAATGCTGAATATTTTTATTAATGCCATACTTTAGCAAACATTTCCAATCTGTATCAAAACTAAACAATATAAGTTTACCAACCCCTAAACGGTTCTCTAAAATATCTTGAAATAAATCTAATAGTTGAGTAGTAGAAAAATTATTATTTATTGCTTTTGTAACTTCTAGCAGAGCATTCAATTTTAACTCTTGAATCTGTTTTTGTTGCGCTATTTTGCTTGTTTCTGTCACGTTAAATAAACAGCTTCTTTGCCCTTTTTACTAAAATCTGCTTCAATGTGCTCTTGCAATGTTGTGCTCAAACGCAACCCAATAAAATCAGCCTTTACCGGAAAATTAGTATGACTTCTATCCACCAAAATAACTGTACTTAATTTTTTCACAGGTTTATCTAAAAATAATTTTACAGCATACATCAATGTTTTTCCACTATTTAAAACATCGTCAACCAAAATAATAGTTTTGTTTATAAACATTTTCTCGTCTACATCAATTTCAGGTTTGCTTTCCCACGGTGAGATTTTATTTATTTTTATTTTCCCTAAACTAATTTTTAATCTAGAAATTTCTTTTAGTTTATTATTAAGCTCTAAAGCTACTTTGTAGCCATTACCTTCAATACCCACAATTAAAATTTCTTTTTCAGAAAAATTATTTTCATACACTTCATACGCCAAACGGTTAAGTTTTTGCTGTATTTGAAGTGTACTTAATATTTTTACTTTACTGCTCATTTTTTAATAAAGTAATAAATATTTGTAAGCCACTTCGCTGTATCTTTTTCCATCATTGGATCAGTAACATACTCTTCCATTACAGCACTTTGCATTAAATTTTTTTCCTTCATATATGCATCCATGGCATAGTGTGCTTTAGCTGATTTTTCGTAAGATCCGTAATATGCAATATGCAACACTTTGCTTGGCGGATATTCAAACTTTTCTACACCATCAGCCTTGCTTCCAGGTGCCACTTCTACAACCGCTGCTACATCTGCAATCATTGTTTTTTCGTCAAACGCAAAATAAATAGCCTTAGGCGGCATAATAGGCTTTACCTTGGCTTTTGATAACGCTTCACTAATTTTACCATACGATTCGCCAAAAAATGGACCAATTTTGTCAAAAGTTAAGCCTATTTTTTTAATTCCAAAATAGGTTTTTACGCCCCAATCTAATTCATTAACCACATATGCATCTTCGGTTTGTTTTGGCGTACTCTCAATAGTAGTTTTTAATTTAGCTAAACCCTTTTCATAATCGGGGCCAATCATTTTATCCATATTAACAAATAAGCCCATTGGTCGCATAAAAAAAGGCATTTTAGAATACATGCCCCAAATCACTTTAGTCCCCTTCCCCTCGTTTCTTACCAACTGATATACTTTAGAATCGCCATAATCATCAAAATGCAAGGTGTGCATAACGGTATCGCCATTAGTATAGTTATAAGTCATTGAACCTTTGCCAACTTCTTTTACTTGACTTTCCCATGCCATTTTACAACCTTGCTGCCCAGCCTCACCGGTAAAGGTAACTTTCATTGCGGGATCCTTTTCTGTCCATGGCGACCACGATTTCTGAAAGAATTTTAAATCGGCCATTTTAGACTTTATAATATCAGCCGAAGCATCAATGTCAATTGAACGTTCCACTATCATCTTTGAAGGGCCTGCTTTGCATAAGATTAAATAAACTACAAAAAGTCCAATAATTACATAAAGAATTTTTTTCATAATGTTTATATTTAAGTTAATACCGTAAAAATAAAAAATTAATTGTAAGCTTTAATTAATTGCTTTAAAGTTTGTTTTACTTTATCACCTGGTTCACATAAAGGTAAGCGAACATAGGGCTTACAGATATTTAAAATATTTAAAGCTTCTTTAATACCACCGGGGTTACCATCTGCAAACAATTGATCTGTAATATCCATTAATTTATAATGTAATTTTTGTGCTTCGGGAAATTTATTTTTTAAACATAAGCGCACCATTTCGCTAAAATCCTTTGGAAATGCTTGCGCCACTACCGAGATAACCCCTACCCCTCCTGCCGCAATAACGGGCAATGTCAAATTATCATCGCCACTAATTACCATAAAATCTTTTGGTTTATTCTTTATGATTTTCATTATTTGTTCAATGCTTCCACTGGCTTCTTTTGTGGCCACTATATTTTTAAAGTTCTCCGCAATTTTTACTTGAGTTTCCCAAATAACATTGCTACCGGTTCTTCCGGGAACGTTATATAAAATAATATCTTTTTTAGTGCTTTGTGCAATTGCTTTGTAATGCTCAAAATACCCTTGTTGATTTGGTTTGTTATAGTAAGGCGCAACAGATAAAATTGCTTCAAACGATTTTAAATCTGTTTTTTTAATTGTATCAACAACCTCAGCGGTGTTGTTACCGCCAATTCCTAGCACCAATGGTAGTTTATTTGCATTCGCTTTTACAATTGTTTCAATTACAATTTGCTTTTCTTCTTTACTTAAAGTGGCTGTCTCGCCTGTTGTGCCTAAGGCTACAATATACTCCACTTTACCACTATGTAAATGTTTTATAATGTTGCTTAAAGCGGCAGTATCCACTTCTCTCTTTTTTGTAAAAGGTGTAACAACTGCAACGCCCGTCCCTATTAAATTTTTATTTCTCATTTTATACAGATATTAAATATTTTGATAACCATGAATTTTTTAATAATTGTTCCCAATTCTGAAATTCGTTTTGATTGGATACGGCCGTATTATAAACAATCGTATTTTCTATAATATCACCGGTTTGTAACAACTCCTTTATTTTTGATGAATGAACAACAGAAATTTCATTTTCGGTTTTATACGCAACAAGCAATCGGTTTAATAACTCTATATGAAATTCAGTTTCTAATTGTTTTATAAAATGTGTCAGTTTATCAATACTGCAACCACTTGCTCCTGTTACTTCTTCATTAATTTTTACAACAATTATTCTGTTTTTAAAAATTTCAAAACTAGCTGTTAACTTTTGTTCGTGGGCTGTCCAGCCATTCACAAATTTTGTTCCTGCCTCGGTAATTAAATTCAGTTCATTAGTTGATAATGCTTTGCTGATGATAAATGTCCAAACTCTATTCATTTTAAAACGATGGATTAATACCTGTGTAATTATGTGGTGTAATTTTTTTTAATTCTAACTTCACATTATTGCTCACATTTAAATTATCAATAAAATCAGAAATAGATTTTTGTGTAATGTGCGAATTGGTTCTTGTTAAATCTTTCAATGCTTCGTAAGGTTTTGGATATCCTTCTCTTCGCAAAATGGTTTGAATAGCTTCTGCAACAACTGCCCAGTTATTTTCCAAATCATTTACTAAAGCCTGTTCGTTTAAAATTAATTTATTTAAGCCTTTTATAATACTTGAGTATGCAATTAAAGAATGTGCTAAAGGAGTTCCAATATTTCTTAGCACTGTGCTATCTGTTAAATCTCTTTGCAAACGCGATATTGGAAGCTTTGCGGATAAATGCTCCAAAATAGCATTTGCCATTCCTAAATTACCCTCGGCATTTTCAAAATCAATAGGGTTTACTTTATGTGGCATAGCACTTGACCCTATTTCACCTTCTTTCAATTTTTGCTTAAAATAATCCATGCTCACATATGTCCAAATATCGCGACACAAATCAATTAAAATAATGTTGATGCGTTTTATGGCATCACAATAAGCAGCCAAGTTATCGTAATGTTCAATCTGAGTTGTAAACTGGCTGCGGTGCAATCCTAATGTTTTATTTACAAATTCATTTCCAAAATTAATCCAATCGTTTTTCGGATATGCCACATAATGTGCATTAAAATTACCGGTAGCTCCGCCAAATTTAGCAGAAAACGGAACAGTTAAAAACTGATTGATTTGTGATTGCAAACGTTCAACAAACACAAAAATTTCTTTACCTAATTTGGTGGGTGAGGCTGGTTGTCCATGAGTTCGGGCAAGAAGAGAAATGTCTTTCCATTCTATACTCAAATTACTTAATTTATCAACTACACTTTTGAAAGAAGGATTTATTATTTCTCTGGTTGCATCTTTTAATGATAAAGGAATACTCGTATTATTTATATCCTGCGAGGTTAAACCAAAATGAACAAACTCTAAATATTTTTCCAAGCCTAGTGCAGCTAATTTTTCTTTCACAAAATACTCAACAGCCTTTACATCGTGATTAGTAATTTTTTCGGTCTCTTTAATTTTTAAAGCATCCTCCACCGAAAAATTTTTATAGATATTTTTTAAATTTTCCTTTTTAGAATCCTCTATTTTTGGAAGTTGCTGCAATCCAAATTCACTTAACGAAATAAAATATTCTATTTCTATTTTAACCCGGTATTTTATTAACCCAAATTCTGAAAAATAGGTATCTAACGGTTCAGTGGTTTTTCGATAACGTCCGTCAATTGGTGAAATAGCAGTTAAAGCGGTCAATTCCATACAAAATATTAAATAGTAAATTTAAGGAAATATTGGCACTACAATAAATAAAAAAAGCTACCTAAAATTAGGTAGCTTTTATCTTCATTTATATAAAGTTTATTTTACTTGGTTAATAACTGCGGCAAACGCTTCTGGATGATTCATTGCTAAATCAGCTAATACTTTACGGTTTAATTTTAAACCTTTAGCATTTAATTTACCCATAAATTCGCTGTAACTCATATCGTGTTGACGCACACCAGCGTTAATACGTTGAATCCACAAACCACGCATGGTACGTTTTTTGTTTTTACGGTCGCGGTAAGCATAAGTTAAACCTTTTTCTAAGGTATTTTTGGCAATTGTCCAAACATTACCTCTAGCACCCCAATAACCTTTGGTTAAATTAAGGATTTTTTTTCTGCGAGCCCTACTGGCTACATGATTGACTGAACGTGGCATTTCTTGTTTTCTTGTTTATGACGAATTGCTTCGTCGGTTTTAAATGTTAGTGGTAGTTGACCTTACTACGCTTTTTACTAATATTTTGGTTATTCTAATAACCTCTGTTGGCTTGTTAAAAGAACGTTGGCTTAGATAGCTAACATGAATTTCACATTAGGCGTATCCGCAGCACATACTAAACCACTTTTAGTTAAACCGCGTTTACGGTCTTTCTCTTTTTTGGTTAAAATATGACGCTTATAAGCGTGTTTTCTTTTAATTTTACCGCTTCCAGTAATGCTAAAACGCTTTTTAGCGCTGGAATTAGTTTTCATTTTTGGCATTTCTCGTAATTTTAAGGACGGCAAAGATAGTATATTTATTTCAATTAGCAAGTATTTTATTAAAATTAGATTTGTAAATTTAAACTTTAATGTTGACAGATAAAATAAAGGCGCTTTCAAGGCAATATTTCACTAAAGTTCAAGCCATACGCAGGCATTTACACCAATATCCCGAACTTTCATTTAATGAATTTGAAACCTCAAAATACATTCAAAATCAATTAACTGAAGCGAAAATCGAATTTACTTCGGGTTATGTTAAAACGGGGATTATAGCCATTATTAAAGGTAAAAATCCTAAAACAAGAACCGCTTTAGTGCGCGCTGACATGGACGCTTTGCCAATTACCGAAAAAAATAATGTTCCTTACAAATCGTGTAACGTGGGGGTGATGCACGCGTGTGGTCACGATGTGCATAGCGCCTGTGCTTTAGGAGCAGCATTTATTTTAAACGATTTAAGAGAGGAATGGGAGGGCACCGTAAAAATTATGTTTCAACCAGGGGAAGAAGTTTTGCCGGGAGGTGCCAAATTAATGATTGAAGCTGGCGTATTAGAAAACCCTAAAGTAGACAAAGCTATTGCACTTCATGTATTTCCGAGTATGCCTGTAGGCAAAGTAGGTTTTAAAACCGGCATGTATATGGCTAGTACCGACGAACTTTATTTAACAGTTAATGGAAAAAGTGGACACGCAGCAATGCCAAGTGAATATATAAATCCACTCATTATTGCTTCTGAAATTTTGTTGGAAATAAACAGCACGTTTATGTTGAAACAACAAAATATACCAACAGTAGTTGCTTTTGGAAGCATTGAAGGTAAAGGTGCTACAAATGTCATTCCAGATAAAGTTGAAGTAAAAGGAACCTTCAGAACAATGAATGAAGAATGGCGCGTAAATGTTCATTCTCTGCTCCACGAGATTGTAAAAAAATAT
The DNA here is from genome assembly GCA_033763945.1 of Bacteroidota bacterium. GTDB lineage: Bacteria > Bacteroidota > Bacteroidia > B-17B0 > Aurantibacillaceae > Aurantibacillus. The sequence continues at coordinate 401,964 of JANRJN010000019.1, forward strand.
TCTCTAAAATACGGAATTGAATCTAACTTGAATATTGTAAAAGGATATCCGTTTTTAGTAAATGATGAAGTCTTCACAAAACAATGTATTACCAATGCCCAAAACTATTTAGAAGAAGAAAATATTGAGGTATTGCCCTTAAGAATGACAGCCGAAGATTTTGCTTTCATCTCTCAAAAAGTACCAAGTTGTTTTTTTAGACTAGGAACTGGAAATTTCGAAAAAAATATTAAGTCAGGGGTACACACTCCTACCTTTGATATTGACGAAAAAGCCATAGAAATTGGTATGGGTTTATTAGCACAATTTGTCATAAGTTAATTAACCTCTTAAACAATATACGCTATTGCGAGGCTTTTTTAGTCAAAGCAATCTTATGGTAGGATTTTTTTTGAGATTGCTTCCTTCATCGAAATGATAGATAAGCTAATGTTACCTTAACATTAATCTTAAAAACTAAAATAATTTAGACTTTCCGTCCATCATTTTATGGCAAATTGTTCAAATTTTTTCATTAATTTCGCTGAACTGTAAAAAAATCATGATGAAAAAAATTTTATCAATTACAATTGTTTTATTTCTAATTTTTTCAACCTCAATTAAAGCACAACAAAAAGTGGTAAATCCTTACCAACTTATTGAAGAAAAATTAATGAGAGAAAAACGAAGCAGTCCTGTTGGCTCACAAACCAATCATTTTGGAGGAATTGTTCGTGAAGCTTCTCACGCACCAACAGGGGTTTTCACTAACAGTTTATCTCAAGAAGAGTTAAAAAATCAATGTTCTTTTTTTAAAGGCGATACATTAAATGGCTTTGTTTTTGAAAAAGTAGCTAAAGAAATTGAAGGGCTTAAATTACTTGGCGAGTTTAAAGCAGCTATGTTTCAAAAACAATTGGCTTTTGTAAAAAATAAATACAATATTGTCGATAAAATAACTCCGTCAACTATACCATTTGTTGATGTTACAGCTAAGTCATCATCACAAACTAGTTCAATGCCAAGCACCTGCAACAATGTTGATTTTGAAGACGGAAATTTAGGTACATGGACAGTTACCAGCGGTTATAATACAAATTCAAATAGTTTTTTAACAATTGCTGGAGCAGGTTTTACAAACACAAATCAAAGTACAGCTTCATGTTTTGATGTTAACTTAATCACAGCTGCATATGGTAACGACCCCATTGGTTTCCCTGGTTTAGATCCTAATGGTGGTACAGCTTCGGTTAGACTTGGTGGGCCTAACATTAATCTTTCAGATGGTTACATAATATCAAATTGCCCCGGCTCTTATTGGTGGAACTTAAATTATTCTAATGGTGAAAAAATTGAAAAAATTGTAAATGTAAGTGCCGCAAACGCTCTACTTACATACGATTATGCGGTAGTTTTAAACGATGCAGGTGCCAGCCATTTAAATGGTGAACAACCCTATTTTCATGTTTACGTTACCGATTTAGCAGGCACTGTCCTTTCTTCGTGTACTCAGTATTATGTTCAAGCTGGTGGTGGTTCCCCTCCTCCAGGCTTTGTATATTCAGGTTTTGTAAATGGTGGTGATAATAGTTTGATTTATTATAGAAACTGGACATCAAACAGTATTAATTTAACACCCTATATTGGCTCAAATGTAAAAATTTCGTTTGTATCGGCAGGTTGCAAATTTGGTGCACATTTTGCTTATGCCTATGTAGATGCAATTTGTGGTCCATTACAAATTAATTCTTCAAGCAATAATCCATGTGTTGGTTCTTCGCCAGTATTAACAGCGCCTGCCGTTCAAGGTGGAAGTTATTTGTGGAGTGGAACTGGAGTTAATGGGTTAACTACTCAAAATGTTAATGTAACTACCAGTGGCACTTATACTTGTGTAATTACTCCTCCACAGGGCCCCGCTTGCTCATATACTTTAACCAGATCAGTTACTTTTGTTACACTGCCAACTGCCAATGCCGGAACTACTCCAACAATTACATGTGCTTCTCCTAATGTAAGTCTTTCAGGAAGTGGCGGTGGAAATTACACGTGGAGCGGCCCTGGAATTGTTTCAGGCGGAACCTCCGCAAATCCAAGTGTGAACGTGGCAGGTACTTATTCTCTAGTTGTTACTGATGGTTTTGGCTGTAATTCGCCTGCTGCCACAGTAGCGGTTGCTAGTAATACTGTTAAACCTGCACCAAACACAATTACCTCATCTGCTATAACTTGTTCTTCTCCAAATTCAAATGCCGCTATTACCGCTACAACAGGTATGAACTATAGTTGGAGTGGACCAGGAATTGTTAGTGGGGGAACTAGTTCTTCTGCTTTAGTCAACGTTTCAGGAAATTATATTGTTACTGTTACGAATCCAGTAAATGGATGTTCTAATACAGCTACTGTTAATGTTCCTTTAAATACAACAGCTCCTGGACCAAATACAATTGCTTCTTCTTCTATTACCTGTTCTTCTCCAAACTCTAACGCTGCTATTACTGCAACAGCAGGTATGACTTATAACTGGTCTGGTCCCGGGATTGTGAGCGGTGGAACAAGCGCCTCAGCCGTTGTAAACGTTTCAGGAAGTTATGTTGTTACAGTAACTGCTGCAAATGGTTGTACAGCCACTGCATCGGTTAGCGTACCGTTAAATAATACACTTCCATTACCAAACACTCTTTCATCTGCTTCAATAACATGTTCTTCACCAAATTCAAGCGCTGCTATAACAGCTACAGCGGGTATGAACTACAGTTGGAGTGGCCCAGGAATTGTTAGTGGTGGCACTTCTTCTTCTGCTAATGTTAATGTGTCGGGAAATTATATTGTTACAGTTACCAATCCTTTAAACGGGTGTTCAAATACTGCTACTGTAAATGTTCCACTTAACACTACAGCCCCATCTCCTGCAACGCTTACGGCATCTCCAATTACCTGTTCTTCGGCTAACTCCAATGCAGCCATAACTCCAACTTTAGGTATGACGTATAGCTGGAGTGGCCCAGGCATAGTTAGTGGTGGTGCTACGGCATCTGCTAATGTTAACGTTTCTGGCAATTATATCGTAACAGTAACTAACTCATCTAATGGTTGTATAGGAACAGGAACAGTTAATGTGCCATTAAGCACAGGGGTGCCTGGTCCAACTACATTAACTCCAAATGCAATTACTTGCGGCACACCAAACGTAAATGCAGCTATTACTGCCACGGCTGGAATGAACTATAGTTGGACTGGCCCGGGTATTGTTAGTGGTGCTACAACCAATTCGCCTGTTGTTAACGTATCGGGAAACTATGTTGTAACTGTTTTAAATACCATAAACAGCTGTACTGCTGCTGTTACAATTAATGTTCCTATAAACAATACTGTTACTGTAGCACCGTCAACTAGTGGCAATGTTACTTGTACAAATCCTTTAATCACATTATCAACAACTAATTTAGCAGGTCAAAATTATACCTGGACAGCTCCAAGCGGTGCGGCAATAACAACAGGTGCCAATGCAGCTACTGCAACAGGTTCAAACGTTGGTACATACACAGTAACTGTGTTCAACACAACAAATGGCTGTACTCAAGTAGGAACCATAGCTGCTAATGTAAATACTACGGTGCCAACAGCCACTGCTAGTATTTCAGGTGTTATAACTTGTACGAGTACTGCATTAAACTTAAGTGTAAATCCAGCAGGATTAAATTATAATTGGACTGCTAGTGGCGGCGGTTTGGTAACTGGTTCTAATACTTTACAAGCAACCACCGGATCAGGAAACGGTACTTATTCCGTTTTAGTAACAAATCCGGCTAATGGCTGTGCCGTAACAAAAACAATTGTTCCAACTGTTAATACAACTACAATTGCGGCAAGCATTAATATTCCAAATTCTTTAATGTGTAATACAACTACTGTAAGTTTAACAGGTAACCCAAGCGCTGGTGTTAGTTACATTTGGACTGCTCCAAGCCCTACCAACATTGTAACTGGCAATACAACACAAACTATTGGGGTTAATGCTCCTGGAAATTATACGTTAACACTTACAAATAATGCCAATGGATGTCCAAGCACTCCAACCGTTGTAAATGTAACGCAAACTTTAACCCAACCTACTTTAAGTGCCATATCTCAAACAGCTGCGTCTGGTTGTGGAACTGCTAGTTTGGTTACATTATCTGGATTAGCAACACCTGCGGGTAGCACTTACACTTGGGCATCTTCAGGTGGTTTCTCAAGTGGTGTTAACAGTTCTACCGTTTTAGTTAACGGATCAAACACTTACACTTTAACCTCCTCTCATCCAGTAACTGGTTGTCCTGCATCTATGGTATTTACAGTTGTCCCTTCGATAAATCAACCAACTCTTACCTCTAATAATGCTACAGGAACTATAACTTGTTTAAACTTAACACAATCAACCACTGTTACTTCAAATCCTTCTACGGGTATTACTTACGCATGGACAGGACCCGGAATTGTTGGTTCTTCAACGGGAGCATCGGTAACGGGAAGTTTGGCAGGTACTTATAATTTACTTGTAACTAATACAGGAAATAACTGTAACAATACTATTTCATTTGTTATTGGTACAAATAATGCTCCTGTAACCCCTACCGCTAGTTCTTCAAATACAATTACTTGTGTTACTTCCAGCTCTATTACCGCTAATGTAACAGGTACAGGGCCGTTTACTTATTTATGGAATGGTCCAAGCAGTTTTGCTACATCTTCTCAAAGCTTTGTTACAAGCACACAAGGTGTTTATAATGTAACAGTAACAAATACTTCAAGTGGATGTACAGGTACAACCAATATTAATGCTGCGGGTAATTTTACTGCACCTAGCACTCCGGTAATTGCAGCAAATAATATCACATTAACTTGTGCTTCAGGAAATGCTACTGTAATTACTGCCAGTTCAACAGGAGCCACTTCTTATTCTTGGACTGCTCCTAGTACTGGCGCTATTACATCTGGCAGTAACGCTGCTACAGCAAGTGTTACAGGAACCGGTATTTTTACCGTAGTGGCAATTGGTGGAAATGGTTGTAATACTGCTTTCTTCCCTGTAACTGCAACTGTTAGCCCTGCTGCAGGCGCACCTGCAACATCATTAAGTACCAACTCTTTAAACATTACTTGTTCAGTAACTAATCCTTCAGCAACTGCAAATACAACAGTAACAGGTGTAACATATTCTTGGTCACCAAGCACCGGAATTGCAGGAAGTAATACAAATGCTACCGTTACCTTTACACAAAGCGGAACATATAGTGTTATAGTTACCAATACGGCTAATAGTTGCGCTTCTTCAGGAGCTGGTTTAATAGTTACCGTTACCAACAATAATGCACAGCCTACCGCAAGCTTAGCTTCCACACCAACCATTAATTGTACAAATACAGTTGTTGCAATTAGTCCAATTTTTACACCAAGTACTGGACTTGTTTATTCTTGGACAGGTGCAAATATTATAGGCACTACAACTAATTCCTCTGTGCAAACCAATAGTAATACTCCTTTAACTGTTACTTATACCAACACATCAAATGGTTGTGTTAATTCACTTACTGTTGCCGCAATAGGTAATAATGTGGTGCCTACACTTTCTTTAAGCTCTACAAATAGTGCCACTAATTTATCTTGCGCAAACCCTACATTAACTTATTCTGCTGCTTCAACACCAACTTCAGGAGTAACTTATTTATGGAGCAATGGGGCAACAACACCTAGTGTTAACATTTTAATTGCCGGCACTTATAGTGTAGTTGCAACCAATACAGTTAGTGGCTGTCAAACTATAGAAAACTTTATTGTTAGTGGGGGAACTTCGGTACCTTCATTTACAACAGCATCAAACGCTGTTATCCCATGCGGCAGCAGTACTACTAATTTAAGTGCCACAAGTAGTAATACAAACGTTACTTATATTTGGGGAGGACCGGGAATACTAAACGGAGCAAATACCGCAAACCCAATAATAGGAAATGCCGGTACATATACATTGTTAGTTACTGATAACACATCTAGCTGCTCTGTAACTCAAACAGTTAGTGTATCAAATAGTTCTGTAGTAGCACAGTTTACAGCAAATCCGCTTGCCGGACCAGCACCATTAAATGTTGATTTTACAAATCAAAGTAGTGGTGCGATTAACTACTCTTGGGACTTTGGAAATGGTACATCAACTCAAACAAATCCATCCAATACATACCCAGTAAGTGGCACATTTACGGTATTATTAACAGCAAGTAATGGGGCTTGTACTTCAACCGCTTCAATTATTATTGAAGTGAAAGAAGGATTGGGAACAATCCCTGAAGTGTATACTCCAAATGGTGATGGTCACAATGAAGTTTTTGAAATTAAAGGATTAGATTCGTATCCGAATAACAGTTTACAAGTGTTTAACCGTTGGGGTAATGCAGTTTATACAGCAAAACCTTACAAAAATGATTGGAATGGAATTCCTAATGTATCAGGTAAAACTGGTGGGGATAAATTACCAACAGGAACCTATTATTATATTTTAGAATTAGGAGACGATGCTAAAACAATCTTCAGAGGTTATGTTCAATTACAATATTAAAAAAAACCAATCCCAAAAAAGGCTTCTACACACTAGAAGCCTTTTTTAATTTAATAAAATGAATACTGTACCTATAAAAAAAATTACCCCACTTATATTATTCATTTTTTGTTTTCTTAATGTTAGTTCGCAGATATATAGATATTCCAGACTTATTGAGAACTATAAAATTAAAGACACAATATCACTAAATTCTGAATTTAACGCTGTAACAAAAGAGTTACCTTTATTAGCAGACAGTGAAAAAATTGTTAATTATTTGGCAATAGGTCAAATTTATTCTTGTAGAGGAGATCATGGGAAAGCAAGCGAAAATTTTTTTAATGCATTTAAAATTGCAAAATCAACACATCATGTATATTATCAATATTTATGTTATTTTAAAATAGGTTGCTTTTACCAGTCTATTAAAGCCCCTCCCTCTGTTATTATTAAATATTTGTATACTGCTAAAAAACTATTTAACGGAAATAAATTAGACAAAACATATTATATTCTATTAAGATTGATAGGTTATATTGAAACTGAAACCAATAACAATGACCTCGCCATTAAAACATATGCCGAACTGATAGATATTATTGCTTTAAAAGGAGAAAACCATCCTGACAATCAATCGGTATATAACAATTTAGGAACAATATATACTACAATTGGCAACTATGATAAAGCCGAAAAATATTTGAACAAATCACTCGAATTAATTGTAAATGATAGTGATGCGGTAGCACGTTCCTTTACAAATTTTGGCACATTATTTACCGAAAAAAAAGAATACGAAACCGCTCTAAATTATTACAACCAAGCGTATAACGTAAGAAAAAGAAATAATCATGACATAAATAATGTTGAGAATGTAATATATATTGGCATCGTTCTAAAAAAAATGCACAAATATGCTGAAGCAATAAATAAATTTGAATCAGCTTTAAAACAAGCGAAAAAAAATAATCATTTGGGTTTTATGTCGCGTTTACTGCCACACATGGCAGATTGTTATTATAAAGTAAACTCCTTTCAAAAAGCATATGAGTGTCAAAAACAATTTGAAGAAGTTACAAAGGCATCAAATGAAAATTATGAACAAGAAACCATACTCAAACATAACATTGAATATTCATTTGAAAAACAACTTTTTGAAGATAGCATAAGAAACGATCAAAATATTTTAAAACTTCAATTCGAAAACGAAAAAAAACTTAGCATTAAAGACGAAAAACAAAAGCGAAATATTTTAATTTACATTTTTGGCTTTAGCATAATTATTATAATTGGCTTTATAATTTATGTTTTTCAGAAACAAAAAGCCAATCTTAAAATTAAAGATTCCGAAATTAAAGCCCTTCAATCACAAATGAATCCACATTTCATTTTTAATTCGCTTAACTCAGTATTAGAATTTATAAGTAAATCCGAAAAAGAATCGTCGATTAAATTTTTAACTAAATTTTCGAGATTAATCCGTTTGGTGCTTGAACACTCTAATAAAAAAACAATTTCGTTAGCCGAAGAAATTGAATTATTAAATATATACATTGAGTTAGAAAAAATAAAAACAGAAAATGGTTTTGATTCTGTTTTTGATATTGATGAAAATTTAGATATTGAAAATTATGAAATACCTGCTATGCTGATTCAGCCGTTTATTGAAAACAGTATCATTCATGGTATTCAAAATAAAATAAAATTAGCCGAACTTGAAAAAACAATTTATAAAGGAGAACTAAAAATATCATTTTTAAAAAATGGAGAATTTTTAAAGTGCATTGTTGAAGATAACGGAATAGGAAGAGAAAAAGCGCAGAAAATAAAAAACAATAAATCATTCAATCACTTATCTTTAGGCATGAGGATAACAAAAGATCGATTGGATTTTATTAGTAACTATAAATGCCAAATTGAATATTTTGATTTAAAAGACACTTATAATAATTCAATTGGTACTAAAGCTGAAATATTAATACCTTTGATGGAAAGTTTTTAAAAATGATTACAGCTGTTATAATAGATGACGAAATAAATAAAGCCAATTATTTAAAAGCTATTCTAGAAAAAAATATCCCTTCAGTTATTTTAAAAGGCATCGCCACAAACGCTGAAAATGGCATAAAACTCATTTTAAGCGTACAACCAAAACTTGTCTTTTTAGATATTGAACTTCAAACCTCAACCGGTTTTGATTTATTAAATCAGATTAAGGATATTAATTTTTCTGTCATATTTACAACAGCTCATGAGCATTACGCTTTAAAAGCCATAAAATTTGCTGCCTTAGACTTTTTACTAAAACCAATTGATGTAGATGAATTAAAAATTGCAGTTAATAAAGCCATCAAACAACAAGAGGAAAGTAGCACCAATAAAAACATAGAAGTATTGATAAATAATCTAAATCAAAAAAATAACCAAAAAAAAATCGCTATCAGTACAAGCAACGGTATTATTGTTTTAGAAATTAAGGATATTATTTACTGTAAGTCTGATGGTCCATATACTACTATTTATTCTACAAATAGCAAGTTAGTCAGCTCTACACACTTAAAAGAATTTGAAAATTTATTAAATGAATTTGGCTTTTTTAGAATTCACAAATCCTATCTAGTTAATTTGAGCGAAATTAAAAAATACAAAAAAGCTGAAGACTCGCATGTTATTGTTAGTAATGGAGATCGAGTAGATGTATCTGACAAAAAAAAGGAGGAGTTAATCGCCAAACTCTCAACACAAGTAATTTTTGTGCACTAAATTAACTTGCTATTCCATTTTAGTTAACCAAAAATACCCTTTCATTAACTTGAATTTGTATTTAATTAACCAATAAAAAATAACGAAGTTAATTTTTGGAAATTTAATGCAACAAAATTCCCAAAAACCATGAAATTTTTAAACACAACCAAAACACATATTAAAACATTAACCCTTTTTATTCTAGCATCCCTAACCTTTAATCAGTTCCATGCACAAACTTGGCAGTGGGCAAGATCCGGAAATGGCTCGGGTTCAGATTACTCCGCTGTATCTTGCACTGACCCCTCTGGTAATATAATCACTACTGGGCAATTTAATAGTAATCCTCTTCAAATGGGAACAGTAACTTTAAACAATTCAGGTGCATCTGATGCGTTTATTGCAAAACTTAATCCTAACGGTACAGTTTTATGGGCTCAAAAAATTGGTGGAACTGGTAGTGAAAATATAACAGGGGTTTGTTCTGATGCATCAGGCAATATTTATGTTCATGGAAGTTTTAACAGCTCGTTTATTACAGTAAGTCCTTTTACCGTAGTTAATTATACCACCAGTGGCACTTATGATGTTTTTGTAGCTTGCTATAACTCCTCTGGTGTTATTCAGTGGTTTAACAGCTACGGTGGAGCAAAAAATGAAAATTCAGGAGGATGCGCCTTTTCCAACTCACTTTCATGTCTTTATATTGCAGGTAGTTTCTACTCGACCTCTTTCACTGCCGGGACAAATACCCTTACAAATAGCGATGTTACAGGAAACAAATCTGATATTTTTTTGGCACGCATAACAAATACTGGCTCTGTTACTTGGGCAAAATTTGCTGGTTCTTCAACTAGTGACGATAGTGGGAGACAAGTTGCAATAGATGCGAATTCTAATCCTCATTATAATGGATCTTTTGCTCCAACATCTTTAACTACAACTATTGGTGGCACTGTTATTACAACCTACGGTGGGCAAGATTTGCTTGTTGTTAAATATAATTCGGCTGGTACGCCTCAGTGGGCAAAAAATTTTGGTTCGAGTATTAATTGCTCATGTGACTTTGGAGGAGGAATAAGCATTGATGCTTCTAATAATGTTTTTGTTGGAGGAACATATACCGGTGCTTCACTCGTTGCAGGAACATTTACAATTACAAATTCTGGTGGATATGATTCATTTGCAGCCAAAACCAATTCGTTAGGCGTTTTTCAATGGGTAACTAAAATTGGGGGCTTAGGTGACCAATACACCAATGCTTTAATCAACGATAACCTAGGAAATGTTTTTGTTACAGGATCGTTTTCAGGTACAAATGTTGTAGTAGGCTCTACCACTTTAACAAATGGAACGCCAGGAACATCAACAGACATTTATGTTTTAAAACTTAATAATTCGGGTACTTCACAATGGGCAGTTTCAGCTACAGGAGCAAATACAGATGAACAAGGTAATGATATCTCTGCTGATGCAACAGGAAATATATATGTTTCGGGAGTAATTTACACTTCACCAACTGTGTTTGGTTCTACAACATTAACCAGTAGTGGAGCAAATGATATTTTTTTGGCAAAATTAAGTTGCCTTACAACAAGTATTGGAGCTGTATCTCCTGTTTGCTCAGGTTCTTCCACTACATTATCTGCAACTGGCGCAACTTCTTATACATGGAGTAATGGCGCAACTGGTTTTTCAATAGTAATATCTCCAAGCATTTCTACAACCTATTCTGTGGTTGGGTCTATAGGAACTTGCACAGGAACAGGTAACAGTATAAATGTTTCGGTATTACCTGCAAGTATAAATGCCGGTCCTGATTTTAGTTTAACTTGCGCGCAACAACAATTAATTTCTGCAGTAACTACTCCTTCAAATCCAACCAGTGTTGTTTGGTCACCAACAACAGGCTTAAGCAACTCAAGTGTTTTAACACCAACGGCAACAGCAGGATCCACCGTAAATCATTATACTGTAACTGCAACCCTTAACAACGGATGTGTTGTAAAAGATTATATAAACGTATCGTCATATGCACCTACCCCACAATTGTGTATGGTAACAGTTGACAGTTTAGGCGTGAATAACGAAATATATTGGGATAAAACAATGTATTCACATATTGACAGCTTTATTGTTTACCGCGAAGTGTCAACGGGGGTTTATAAAAGAATAGCCACTTTAAATAAAACTTCATATAGCATGTTTACCGATACCTCAAGAAGTGTTGGGCCAGCTAACGGTGATCCAAATACAACATCCTATAAATACAAATTGCAATTACGCGATAGTTGTGGAAATTATAGTGCTATGAGTCCTTACCATCAAACTATTTTTGTTCAAGATCAACAAAATGGTAATTTCAATTGGAATTCGTATGCAATTGAAGGAGCAAGTTCTCCTGTAACTAATTATTACTTAAAGCGACAAGATTTATCAACAGGAGCCTCAACCATAGTTTCATCTACAACATCGAATTTAATAACCGATCCATTATATAGTAGTTTATTTGCTACAAACATTAAATGGTACATTGACGCGCAGGGGTTTAATTGTAATCCAAGTTTTAGAATTAGCAATGTTGCTGCTTTAAAAACCCGTACTAAAAGTAATAGCACAAACGAAAAAATATTTCCAACTATTGTAATTCCAAAAAACAGTTTAACAACAGAACAGGTAGATGTATTTCCGAATCCAACAACAGGAATTTTAACCCTTAATTTTAAAGGGGCATTTCATAACGGTTATTATTTTGAAATAAAAAATGTGTTGGGTCAGATTGTTTATACTGAAAATAATACCTCCGATAAACAAACTTTAAATCTTACCAATTTAAATAAGGGTATTTATTTCTTATCTATTAATCATAATTCAACATTATTATTGACTAAAAAAATAATTATTGACTAGTTTCACTTGTTTATGAATTTTTCAAAAGCACGATAATAGTCGTGCTTTTTTATTTGTTTTAGTATAAACAAATAGCTTTAAATTATTGCAAATTTTATAATTTTTTAATTTCACTTGGTTAAATTTTTCTTACATTCGTTTAACTGTATCAAAATTCATTATCATGAAAAAACAATTACTATCTATAACATTTGTTTTATTTACACATTTAATTTTTTCACAATCAATTCCTAATGGAGGTTTTGAAAGTTGGGTTACTACTGATTACCAAAATCCTATTAATTACCAAACCTCCAACTTAAATACAGAAAATGGGGTGCAAGTGCCAATAAATGCCGTAAAAGTAAATGACGCTTATCATGGTAATTATGCTATTAAGCTAACAACCGTGCTATCAGGAACCAATTCTACTTTCGCTTTTTTTGCCAATGGAAATCCTGGTTCTAACCCTAGCGGTGGTATTCCTATTTCTCAAAAACCAACGGGCTTAAGATTTTATTATAAAAGCAATATTATTTTAGGAGACACTGCCATTTTTTTAACCATTTTTAAAAAAGCCGGTGTTGCAATTGGTACCTATATTCAAAAAATTTCAACTACACATTCATCATATACGCTTTTTAATACTACTTTTAGTCCTTCATTAAGTTTAATTCCAGACACTGTTATCATTGGCTGCGCATCAAGTAATCCTTTTGTTGGTTCAGGGGCAATGATTGGAAATAGTTTACAAATTGACAGTTTGTCTTTTAAAGGAATTACAACACAACCTGCCAATTTAAATGGCGATTTTGAAAATTGGCAAACACTTACAAGCTATAAACTTAATGGCTGGAGTAATAACACTAATGGATTCCAACGTACAACAGATGCATATACTGGTGCTTACGCTTTAGAACTGCAAACTAGTCCTCCTGATTTTGATAACAATAATATTAGTATGGGATTTGCTTCAACTGGTATTCCTACACAAAGCGCAACAATTGGTGGTTATCCTTACTATGCAACATCAACGGTTGCTCCTGCTTACGATTCTCTTTATTTTAATTACAAATATTTACCCGGCGACCCAACAGATAAAGGCAGAATAGACATTTTGTTTAAAAAAAATGGCTTAGTAACTTACGGATATTCTCAACAATTGGGTTTATCGGCTACTTATTCTTTGGTTGGCGTTGGTTTTACACTTACTCCTATACCAGACACTATGATTGTTTCCTTCAACTCTTCGAGTTATGCAGGCAGCGTTATTCCTTCATCCTATGTAGGTTCTGATTTAAAGGTAGATAATTTGTACCTGAAGTCTCAAAAAATCCCTATATCCAATTTTATAATGCCGGCTAACGGATGTGTTGGTCAACCATTGCAACTGTATGATAACTCTTTCAACATGCCATACGCTTGGGGCTGGATTGCACCAGGGGCAACACCGGGAAGTTCTACTTCACAAAATCCAGTGTTTGTATACAACTCTACTGGTACTAAAACCATTACTATGGTGGCAAACAACCAATTTGGAGCAAGTGCTACCATATCAAAGACAATTTCAATTAATGCTGTACCAATTGTATCGGCAACATCAACCATTACAGCATGTGGTGGAAGCAACGTTATTTTAACAGCAAATGGAGCTTCATCGTATACTTGGAGTTCGGGTCAAACTACACCTACTATAGCTGTAAATGCTATTGTTACAACAAATTATACAGTTACGGGCACCAGTAGTGGCTGCTCCAATTTTGGCATAGCCTCCGTTATTGTGCCAAGCGGTATTACCCCACAAATCTGTATGGTTACAACAGATAGTGCAGGAATTAATAACGAAATTTATTGGGATAAAACTTTATACAGTAGAGTAGATAGTTTTATTATTTACAGAGAGACGCCAACTATTACAAACTCTTTAACTGGCAGTTACAGTCGAATTGGTGCAGTAAGTAAAAGTGCATTAAGCATGTTTATAGATACTACCAGAAGCGTTGGTGGATTTATAAATGGTAATCCTAACTTTACTTCGTACAAATATAAATTACAAATACGTGATAGTTGCGGCGTTTATAGTGCTTTAAGTCCTTATCATCAAACAATTTTTGTACAAGATCAACAAAACGGTAACTTTAATTGGAACCCATACACAATTGAAGACAATACTGTTACACCCATTTCTAATTACGTTTTAACTCGTAGAAATTTATTAACGGGAATTACATCAACTGTCGCAGGTACAAGTTCAAATTTATTAAGCGACCCTTATTATAATGTATTTTATTCTGCAAATGTAAAATGGTTTGTTGATGCGCAAGGGTTTAATTGTAACCCAACTATGAGATTGAGTGGTATTAACGCATTAAAAACACGTACAAAAAGTAATAGTACCAACGAAAGAGCATTTCCAACAATTGGAATTAAAGAGAATAATTTCATATTTAGAAACTTAAATATTTACCCTAACCCCACTATTAATAAATTAAATATTGATTTTGGCACGAACATTGAAAATGGTCAAATTGAACTTGTAGATGTATCAGGTAGAACCTTAATTAAAGATTCTGTAAGCGGAAGCAATTATAGCATTTATACAAACAACTTTGCCAATGGGATTTATTTTATATATATTTACTACAAAAATAATTTAGCTGCAACCAAAAAAATAGTTGTGCAACGTTAGATTTGATTTGTAATTATTGTAACCTACATAAAATATACTTTATTTCTACTTTTTTTAGCATCTAAAATTAGTTTTTCCCAAAAGGGAGATTATTTTATTAAGAATTCTTTACCAAAAGATTATTTGGCAGGTGCAAATAATTTTGGCGTTGCTCAAAATGATGATGAACTTATTTTTATAGCGAATGATAATGGTGTTTTAATTTACGATGGCGTTAACTGGCAACATTGTAAACGTAAAGATGAAATTAGAATATTATGTATTGCAAAGACAAACTCCAATAAAATTGTTGTCGGCACAGAAGATGGAGATATAGCAATAATAGAAAGAGATAAAAAAGGCAAATATTATTATGCTTCACTTCTTGAAAATTTACCACCTAAAAAACAACCAAAGCAACCTATAAGGCAAATAATAGTTTCAGGAGAAAGTACTTTTTTTTTGTCAGCTGATAAATTAATTGAATATAAAAACTCAGAGTTTAAAGTTTATAATCCAACCGAAACTTTTCATACTAGGGCTTTTGTTTTAGGCAAACACCTATTTGTAACTGATGTAAATAATGCGATAAATGTGCTTGAAAATGGTGTATTAAGACCTGTTTCACAATCACAAGAATTGTCATCAGAAAAACATTTTTTTTGCTACAAAATTACACCTTCAGAATATGTAATTGGTTATAGAAATATTGGTACATATATTGCTCATTACGATTCGTTACAGCCAACAAAGACTACATTTGAAAAAAGAGATAGTCAGTGCGATAAAGAACTTGTTTCTGCTGAAATTAACAATGGATGCCTCCTTCAAAATGGACATTTTATAATTACAACCAACAAAAAAGGTGCTTTTGAAATTGATAAAAACTTAAATATAATTGGAAGATTTAATACTAGAAATGGTGTATACGACGATAATATAAAATCTGCCTTTCAAGACGCTAATGGAAATTTGTGGTTTGCATTATACTACGGTGTAGCTTACATTGAAATAAATTCGAAACTATTTAAATATGATAGAAGCAATAACATCTTGGGTATTGTTGCCAGTGCAGCATATTTTGAAAATAAACTATTTGTTGCCTCTGATAAAGGCGTTCAATATTATGATAGTCTTCAAGAAAAATTTATTGAGTTCAAAAACTTCAATAAACAATCTTGGAATCTATTGAATTATAATAACAAATTATTTATATGTACTGCAAAGGGGTTGTTCGTTTATTTCAATAAGCAAATAAAACAGATTAGTGAAACAAATACAAGTAGTATTTTAAATGACCCCTATCAACCTGATTTAATTTATTGCGCTACAGATAATGGCGTTGAGGTTTATCATGTTTCATTAAAAGAAGTAACTTTTATAAAATCCTATCGACTCAACAGTTCAATTAAAAGTTTAGCTAGCGATTTTAATAAAAACATCTATTTTGCCTCAGAAAATAATGGGATTTATTTTTTAAATTACAGTAACTCGTATTTATTAGACTCAATTAAAGAAGTTGAGGGTTTACCGCATCAAAATTTCGAAAATTATGTTTTTACTTACAAAAACAAATTATTAATTGGTACTGATGATGGTATTTATACTATTAAAAAACTAAACAATGGTAAATTTAAATGTATTAAAGACCCCGTTTTTTGGCCAATGACAAAAGGTACTCAGGTTTTTAGGGGTACACAATTCGTAACTGATTTAATTTGTACTCAAAAATTTGAAATTGCCGAGAAAGATAAAATGGAAGAAACTGTAGCTTATTTTGAAGCTAAGAAAAACACTTTTAGTTTGAATATCAATATATTAACTAGATTAAGAAATGTAACTCCAAAATTAATTACTTATGACAGTATAAATAAAATTGTATTTTTTTGCTCAGATGAAGGCTTATTTATTTTAAACAACAATAAAAAAATAAATTTAACAAAACACTTTAATTTAATTTTAAGAGAATTAAAAACAAATACCGATACCTTACTTGAAAATTACATTTTTGATAATAATGCTTCCACAAAATTAGACCTTGTAATTCCATATAAACAGAATGATATTTCAATAAAATTAGGTTTCACAAGTTTTGAAAACTCAGACTTTGAATTCTGTCATATGCTTGATGGTAAAGACAAAGATTTTAATAGGTGGAATAAAGAAACAAAATTATCGTTTAATAATTTACGTGAGGGGAATTACACACTTATTATTAGAGCAAAAACCGAGCTATCCGAAAAACAATTTGAATTAAAAATTCCATTTCAAATTGAAGCACCTTGGTATAGATCCTCGTTAGCTTACCTTACATATATTATTTTGTTTATTGCATTTATTTTCTTAATCGTTCAATTAAATAGTAAACGTTTAAAATCATTAAATAGAAAACTCGAATTAACTATTGCCGACCGAACAAAAACTATTTCACATCAAAACAAAGAATTGGAACACAAACAAAAAGAAATTATTGATAGTATAAATTACGCTCAACGTATTCAACGTGCCTTGTTGGCAAGTAAAATATTACTTGATGAAAATTTAAAAAATAGCACTCTAAATCGCGATTATTTTATTTTCTTTCAACCTAAAGATATTGTGAGTGGTGATTTTTATTGGGCATCGCAATTAACGAATTCCAATTTTACAATTGCCATTGCTGATAGCACCGGACATGGCGTACCGGGCGC
Organism: Bacteroidota bacterium; assembly: GCA_033763945.1. Lineage (GTDB taxonomy): Bacteria > Bacteroidota > Bacteroidia > B-17B0 > Aurantibacillaceae > Aurantibacillus. The sequence goes on from JANRJN010000019.1 coordinate 419,509, forward strand.
TATTATGAGTATGCTAAACATTAGCTGTTTAAAAGAGGCCGTTATTGCGCAAAAACTAAATCAACCCAACGAAATTTTAAATTACACACGTTCTAAAATAATTGAAACATTAGCAAATGATGGTAGTACAGATGGAGGTAAAGATGGCATGGATTGTAGTTTATTAAATTTTGATTTATCTACTAACATTTTAACCTACTCAGCCGCTAATAACCCTATTTGGATAGTGAAAAATAATTCTGAATTAATTGAATTGAAAGCCGATAAAATGCCGGTAGGCAAACACGATAGAGATTCTATTTCGTTTACACAAGATACTATACAACTTCAAAAAGGAGATGTTGTTTACGCTTCAACAGATGGAATGCCTGACCAGTTTGGTGGACCTAAGGGCAAAAAATTTATGTACAAACATTTAAAAGAATTGCTCTTAGAAATATCCGGTTTACCAATGACCCAACAATACAAAGTTATTAGTCAACAATTTAACCATTGGAAAGGTGACTTGGAGCAAGTTGACGATGTATTGGTATTTGGCTTTAGAGTATAAAAAAAACCGAAACAAATTTGTTTCGGTTTTTTAAAATTATTTTTTCAGTTTTTAATTACTCTGCTAAAACAATTACATTATTTTTCTTTACTTCAACAACTCCACCTTTAACAACAAACTCTAATTTGTTATTGTTATCTTCAATTAATTCTACTTTTCCTGCCTTTAAAGTTGCAATCATAGCCGCATGGTTGTTCATCACTCCAAAGCTACCTTCGCTTCCCGGAAATACAGCGGATTTTACAGAGCCTTCGTACAATTTTTTATCAGGAGTTATAATTTCTAGTTTCATTTAGTTTGTTACAAGTTTCATATTCTTGTTTCAAGTTAAAAACCCGAAACAAGAAACTAAAATAATTTTATTTACTTTCTGCTAATATTTTCTTACCTTTCGCAATGGCATCTTCAATAGTACCAACCAAATTAAATGCTGCTTCTGGATATTCATCAACTTTACCATCTAAAATCATGTTAAAGCCTTTAATAGTATCTTCAATTGAAACCAAAACACCCTTTAGACCTGTAAATTGTTCTGCCACGTGGAAAGGTTGTGATAAGAAACGTTGAACACGACGTGCACGGTGTACAACCAACTTATCTTCTTCACTTAACTCATCCATACCAAGAATAGCAATAATATCTTGCAATTCTTTATAACGTTGCAAAATACCTTTTACTCTTTGAGCACAATCGTAATGCGCATCACCCAAAACAGCCGCAGATAAAATACGAGAAGTAGAATCTAATGGATCAACCGCAGGATAAATACCTAATTCGGAAATTTTACGACTTAATACTGTGGTAGCATCTAAGTGAGCAAAAGTAGCCGCTGGGGCCGGATCGGTTAAGTCATCGGCAGGTACATATACCGCTTGAACAGAAGTAATAGAACCATTTTTTGTTGATGTGATACGCTCTTGCATTACACCCATTTCAGAAGCTAAAGTAGGTTGATAACCTACCGCACTTGGCATACGACCCAATAAAGCCGATACCTCAGAACCTGCTTGCGTAAAACGGAAAATATTATCAATAAAGAATAAAATATCTTTTCCTTGACCAGAACCTTCTCCATCACGGAAATATTCTGCCATAGTTAATCCAGATAAAGCCACACGAGCACGGGCTCCAGGAGGCTCATTCATTTGACCGAATACAAACGACGCCTGTGATTTGGCAAGCTCATTTAAATCTACTTTGCTCAAATCCCATCCGCCTTCTTCCATACTGTGCTTAAATGCATCACCATATTTCACAATACCCGATTCAATCATCTCACGCAATAAGTCATTTCCTTCACGCGAACGCTCACCAACACCGGCAAAAACGGAATAACCATCATGCCCCTTAGCAATATTGTTAATTAACTCTTGAATTAATACGGTTTTACCTACACCAGCTCCACCAAATAAACCAATTTTACCACCTTTTGCATAAGGTTCAATTAAGTCAATTACTTTAATACCTGTATATAAAACTTCTGTAGAAGTTGATAAATCCTCAAATTTTGGAGGATTACGGTGAATCGAGTACCCCCCCTTGTTATCAACAATATTAATACCGTCGATTGCTTCTCCAACTACATTAAATAATCGTCCTTTAATTTTTTCGCCAGTAGGCATGGTAATAGAAGCTCCTAAAGCTGTCACCTCCATACCACGGTAAACACCGTCGGTACTATCCATAGCAATGGTACGAACGGTATCTTCGCCAATGTGCTGTTGAACTTCTAAAATAATTTTTTGACTACCTTTTACAATTTCTAAGGCATCTAAAATATTTGGTAATACGCCGCCTGCTAAATCAAAACGAACGTCTATAACCGGACCAATAACTTGAGCAATTTTGCCAATTTGTTTAGACATGTGAGAGTTTTCTGTTAAATTTCGGGGGCAAAGGTAATGGTTTAAATGTAATTTCTAAATAAAAATGCGCATTTTTTTGAAGGCTTTTTAACAAAAAGTCAACCGATTTAATGCTTAATTTTTGATTTAAATATTTTTTCGAATTTTTCAACTTTTGGCTGAATAACATATTTGCAATATCCTTCGTTTCCATTCTGATTAAAATAATTCTGATGGTAATCTTCCGCCGGGTAATAGTTCGAAAAAGGCGTTATTTCGGTGATTATTGGGTTTGGATAAGCTCCACTCTTATTTATTTCGGCTTTGTATTTTTCTGCAATTTCCTTTTGTTCAGTATTGTGATAAAAAATTGCGGAACGGTATTGTGTTCCAAAATCGTTGCCCTGACGATTTAGCGTGGTGGGATCATGGGTTTTCCAAAACACCTCTAATAATTCGTCAAAAGTTACCTTTGTTTTGTCGTAAGTTATTTGACAAACTTCCGCATGACCAGTTGTACCCTGGCAAACCTCTTTATAAGAAGGATTTTTAACTGTTCCGCCACTATAACCGCTTTTTACAGATTGAACGCCTTCTAGCCTCTGAAAAACAGCCTCTACACACCAAAAACAACCTGCTCCAAAAGTAGCAGTATCAATGTTTGAAGTATTTTCGTTATTAATCGTAATTTTCGGATTAGATTCTTCGTTACTCATAGTTTTAATTTTTGTTTGACCGCATGCACTTGTAAAAAAAGTAATAGTTACAAAGCTAACAATCGATTTAAAATTTAGTTTCAAGTTATTCATAATGTTGGTTTTATGTAATAGACGAACTTTGGATTATATCCTTACTTACAATAACTTATTTTAACATTAATAAAATTATTAAAAAGAAAAAGGCTACCATCTGGTAGCCTTTTTACAAAATTGAAAATTATTATTATTCAACAATAATTTTCTTAGTTATTTTTTCAGAGTTACCTTCTATGGTAATAAAGTAGATGCCATTAGATTTACCTGATAAATTTAATTGAACTTCATTACTATTTTTTGAGGTTTTTTGATTGTAAATTATAGAACCTAAAATATCTGTAATCGTTAAGTTATATTCACTGTTAGAATGTGGTAAAGAAACAGTTACTAAATCCTTTGTAGGATTTGGATACAATTTCACATTGTTTACTAACGATGAGTTTTCAGTTAAACCAACACAAGTACTAACTGTAACAGTTTTAGTAGTTGAATTATTCCCTACAGGATTACTAACATTTAAAGTAATTGTATAAGTATTAGCATTTGCGAAATTGAATGAAGGATTAGTTGCAATAGCATTAGGAGTAATTGTTACGCCTGTAGATGGATTAACTGACCACGTATAACTTAACGTTGCACTACCTGTAGTTGTATTGGTTGACGAGATAGCTGCACCCGTACAAGTTGATGATGCCATGTTAAACGCTGCTGTAGGAGCCACACAACTAACTACTGTTACAACTTGTGAAGAAGTATTAGTTGTAAATGCATTTGAACTTAACAAAGAAATAGTATAAGTACCGTTAGCAGTATACGTAATTGTTGGATTGGTAGCTGTTGAAGAAGATAACGAAACTCCAGGGCCTCCTATTGCAGTCCAAGTATATGTCCCTGTATTACCAATAGACATGTTGTTAGCAACCATTGTTGCAGTTGGTCCAACTAAACAAACACTTGAACTAGGTAAACTGAAAATTGAAGTAGGTCCATTAAATTTATAAATTCCACCTGTAGCCAAAGCCGATTGGAATGTCCCTGCCCAACCACTGTATTGATCAAAGAAATCAACCTGTAAGTAAGGAATACCATTTGAACCAAAACTTGTCCAAGTTACCCCATTGTCTTTGGTATAAGAAAGTCCTGCATTTGCAACAGTTGGTGTATTTGCGGTACTAACAAAAATATTAGTTCCTGGCACTGCACACACATCATTTCTGCCTAACATAGGATCTATTGTAGTAATTTTTGTCCAAGTAGCTCCTCCGTCAGAAGTAACATACTCTTCAAAAGTAGATGGCGTAGTAGATGAATTATAAACATAAGCAATACCTGTTAATGAAGTAGTAAAAGCTATATCATTCACATTTAAACTAGCAGTAGGTGTGCCAGGCAATACAGCTGCATTCCAAGTTAAACCGGCATCGGTAGAACGGAAAATACGGCCTTTGTTGGTACCAAACCAAAAATTAGAAGTTCCCCATTTTGTATAGATGTTTACTAAACCATATTCACCAGAAGTTGGATTAGGAATGTTAGCTCCTGGAACAATGGTCCAAGTAGCTCCAGCATCTGCAGTACGCCAAATTTCAAATTCATTTGCATTACCTGCGTTTGGATCTCCCATGGTAATACCTACTGAAGGTGTTGTAAACGCAACAACGTTACAAAAAGCCGCTGCATTTGTGTACATTCCAGGAGCAGTCATATTTGTCCAAGTAGCGCCCCCATCTACGGTTTTATGAATAGCTCCTTTATTTTGTCCCAGTTTTTCATATGCACTTACCCAAGCGGTATTTGCATCAATCCCCTCTAAGTTAGCAACTACATATGTATTTGTGTCAGGGTAAATATTACCTCCAGAAAACGACACACCTGCATTTGTAGAACGCGTAAAATCATTAAAGTTGGCACTAACACCTGCGCCACTGTATCCTACTCCCCAAACTACACTTGGGCTAACAACATCTAAAAATTTACAAGAAGCACTCGCTGCCATTGTATAACTGGTATTTTGTAGCGTTTGCCAACTTGGGCTAACTACTTGTGCAAAAGTAGCCGAAACTGCTATAGCACTAAAAATTGTAAGTAATTGTTTTTTCATAATATTTTTAGGTTAAATAATTGTTTAAAGATAAACAAAAAATCTTTAAACTTTTTACCAAAAATTAAGTTTTAACAACAATTAAAAAAATTACTTTTGTAAATTAAAATAAATGATTTCTACAGACATTGTTATTATCGGTGCTGGTCCTGTTGGATTATTCGCCATTTTTGAAGCCGGATTATTAAAAATGCGTTGCCATTTAGTGGACTATTTGCCTCAAATTGGGGGGCAGCTATCAGAAATATACCCTAAAAAACCAATTTATGATATCCCGGGCTATCCAAGTGTTTTAGCTCAGGATTTAATCGAAAATTTAAAAAAACAAGCCGAACCTTTTCATCCAACATTCACTCTTGGGGAACGAATAGAAGTGTTAGAAAAAAGAGGGGAAAGAGATTTTGTGCTTACCACAAATATGGGAACAACTGTTCACGCTAAAGTTGTTGTAATTGCAGGTGGATTAGGGTGTTTTGAACCTCGAAAACCAGAAGTTGAGGGGCTAGAAAAGTATGAGAATGGTAGAGGTATAAACTACATGATATTAGACCCTGAAAAATACCGCAATCAAAAAATGATTATTGCCGGTGGAGGTGATAGTGCCTTAGATTGGACTATTTTTTTAAGTGATATTTGTAGTGAGTTAACACTTATTCATAGAAGTGAAAGTTTTAGAGGCGCACCAGATAGCGTAAATAAGGTGATGGAATTGGCTAAATCAAATAAAATTAATTTGTTGCTTAACTCTGCAATTTCTTCGGTAAATGGATTAGATAAACTTGAAAACATTGAGGTTGTCAATCTCAAAACTCAAGAAAAATTAACCATTATCACAGATCACCTAATTCCCTTATTTGGATTAAGTCCAAAATTAGGTCCAATAGAAAATTGGGGATTAAATTTAGACAAAAATGCTATTGAAGTAAATACCGATGACTACAGTACCAATATTCCCGGAGTTTATGCTATTGGAGACATAAATACCTATACAAACAAATTAAAGCTAATTTTATGTGGCTTTCATGAAGCTGCTCTTATGAGTCATAGCGCTTATAAGTATCTTAATCCCGGAGTAAAATATACAATGAAATATACCACCGTTCAAGGGGTTAATACATTTTAACAATTTAATAATACACCTTCTAAAAATTATTGTTTAGTAAGCGTTTTTTTGTTTATATTTGAATCTTATTGCTACAATTTTTTAAAATGAAGAAATATATACTTATACTTATTTTTGTTATTACAGCTACAACTTTTAAAGCGCAATGGCTCTGGGACTATGGGATTTCTGTAGGTGCAACCAATTACTTAGGAGATATTGGCGGAAAAGAAAAAACACGTCGCGATTTTGTTGCGGATATGAAACTAGCAAAAACTCGTTACAACGGAGGAGCATTTATTCGTTACAAATTCCAACCTAAGTTATCTTTAAAATTGGCATTTGATTATATTCGTTTGGAAGGTGATGATAAACTATCTACTAATCCAGGGCGACGCTTTAGAAATTTTAATTTTAAAAATAATGTGTTTGACTTAGGGCTTACAGGTGAATTTTTCTTTTACGAAAATAATGACTTGGGTAATACCTACCGATACCGAAATGGGTTTAGAGCCTATGTATTTGGTGGCGTTGGTGGATTTTATACAAATCCAAAATCGCTTTACCAAGGGCAATGGGTTAAAATGAGAGATTACCAAACGGAAGGTGTAGCTTACAAAAGTGTTGTTATGAACATTCCAATGGGAGTTGGATTTTATTTCACATTTGATAAAAAACACCGTATAGGTTTTGAGGCTAATTATCGTAAAACGTTTACAGATTATATTGATGATATTAGCGGAAACTATCCAGAACAAGCACCGAGTGATCCTTATACACAAGGTTTAATAATTAGAACAAACGAGCTACCGCAATCTGAAATTCTTGATAATCCTGGCGCATACCAATCTCATACTTGGGGCATGAAGCGTGGTGACAAGACCCATAAAGATGCTTATATGACACTTAGTTTAAGTTATAGTTATGTTATTCGCGGGAAAAGTAGCTTTTACCGTTCACGTTATAAAGGCAGTTTCTTTGGCGGAAAAAAACGTAAAATGCGTAAAATCCGTGCTAAATTCTAACAATCAAAATTTTTAAAGTTTTAAATTTTTTTTGTTTTATCACTTTATTATCTGTTTATCTTTGCAGAAGTTTTTATGAATCGATTATTAATTTTATTTTCTTTACTCGCTCTTATTTCATGTAAAAACAATAGTGGTGATTCTACTGTTAATTCTGACTCTGTGTCTAATTCTGAATCAGCTGATGGAAAAATTAATAGCAACTTACCTGAAATTAAATTTGAAGAGGAAGTTTTTGATTTTGGCAAAATGACGCAAGGAGAACATGTAAGTCATTCATTCATTTTTAAAAACATTGGGAGTAAAAATTTAATAATAAGTGGGGCAAATGGCAGTTGTGGATGTACAGTGCCTGAATGGCCAAAAGAACCCATTAAAGCTGGAGAGCAAGGAAAAGTAAATGTAGTATTTAACAGTGAAGGGAAAAGTGGTATGCAAGAAAAAACAGTTACATTGGTTACCAATTGCGAACCTGCCACTCGTATTATAAAAATTAAGGCAGAAATAATAGTTCCAGAAACAGCGAAGTAATTATTAGTAGATAGTTAATAAGTAACAGAAAAACAAAAAAATAAAACATGATAAATCAATTAGTAATTTTAATGGCCGGCGGTCAACAACAAGGTGGAATAATGTCTTTTTTACCTTTAGTAGCAATAGTAGTAGTATTTTATTTTTTTATGATTCGCCCTCAAATGAAAAAAGCAAAAGATCAAAAAAAATATATTGAGGCTTTAAAAAAAGGCGATAAAATTTTAACTATTGGTGGCATTTATGGTAAAATTGTTGAAGTAAGAGAAGACGCTACCATTATTATGGAAGTTGAAGATGGTGGTAAAATGAGAATCTCTAAAAATGCAGTTTCGCAAGATGCAACTGCCACTATTCCTCAAAACTAAGTTATAATTTGAACAAAGAATCAATCAAATATTTAAACACTTCAAAAAAAAAGCCGAGTAAAACTTCGGCTTTTTTTGTGTGCTTATTAATTGCATCAGGATTATGGTTGGTTCATGCCCTAAATACCGTTTACAATTATAGTTTAAAAGTCCCTATAACGTTTTCAAATATCCCCCAAAATAAAATTCCTCTTAACGATTTGCCTTCTAGGCTTACCCTCGATATAAAAGCGAGCGGGCTTAAACTATTGTTTATTGTTTTTAATAAAACTAAGCCAATTTCCATAAATTTTAACGATTTAAAAACCAACAATAAGCAATTAAATTATATTCTTTCTTCAAGCACTATAAACTTCAATCCGGTGCTAAAATTTGAAGTTCAAATTAAACAAATTAATCCTGACACTCTTTACTTTACTGAACGAAGTGGATTTCAAAAAAGCGTCATCATAAAAGTGCCACTTCAATTAAAATGCGCACAAGGTTTTGGATATAAAACACCTGTTATCTATCCCTCATCAATAAGTATATGGGGCGACACAGCGGTTATAAAAAATATTGATACTGTTTATACTGAAGCTTTAAATTTAAACAATTTAAATATGGGATTCACTAAAGAATTAGCCATCATTAAACCAAATTCCAATATTAATCTAAACCAATCAAAAATTAATGTTTCTATCGAAGTAGATAAACTTATTGAGCAAACAATTTCAATTCCTGTTACAATTTTTAATACAGAAGAGTTTAAACAAGCAAATATTTTTCCTCAAAAAGTAAAAGTAAAATTTACCAGTATCCAAAATACGTTCAATATAAGCGATACTGCTAATTTTAAAGCAACTATCAAAGTATCCAAAAATGCAAAAAACAATAAACAGACTGTTGTATTAAGTTCCTTTCCCGGAAATGTTTCTGTTCTTAGCATCGAACCAAAAGAAGTGGAAGTGTTATTAATTAAAAAGTAATGGTAATAGGTTTAACAGGTGGCATAGGAAGCGGTAAAAGCACAGTAGCTAATATTTTTAAAATACTAGGTTATAAAATTTTTAATAGTGACGAGATTGCCAAACAAATTTATTTCGAGGAAGATATTAAGCAACACCTAATTGATCTTTTAGGGGATGATGCTTATTTAAATTCAACAACTTTAAATAAACCCTACATCAACTCAAAAATATTTTCAAATTCAGAGTTATTAAAGCAGTTAAACTCTATTATTCATCCTGCTGTCGTTAATAAATTCAAAGCTTTTTGTCAAAAAAATAAAAATGAATTAATTGTTAAAGAAACAGCGCTTTTGTTTGAAGCCAATCTTCAAAATCAAGTAGATAAAATTATTTTAGTTATTGCTAATGATGAACTAAGGATAAAACGTACTATGCTTCGCGATAACCTATCTAAAGAAGATGTCGTAAAAAAAATGAATAATCAGTTGTCTCAAAGTGAAAAAATTAAATTGAGCCACTATATAATTGATAATAATGAGACTGAACTAATAATTCCACAAGTAATTGCTATTCATAATAAACTAACAAATGCTTAAAAAAGATTTTATCGTTCGTCAGTTAGAAGAATTTGGCAAAGTAATGGCCGTTATTTTTGGTTTAAAAAAAGATAAAGATTGGCACACTTATCAAAACGAAATTAATAACGCCGCTTTAAAATTTACTTCATTTGGATTGGATTATGTTGAAAGCCTCAATCAAACAGATTTTGAAAAAGAAATCTTGAACCATTCCACTTTAACTCCTGAACAACATCATATTTTAGCGGATTTATTATTTGAGAAACTAAACTATTACTTATCAATCGAAGATGCTATAAAGTCAGAAGATTTAAAACAAAAATGTAAAAAGCTTTACCTTCTTCTGCAAAATAATCAAACTCAAAACGAGTTTAATTTAGATATTCACTACAAACTCACCTTTCTCTCAAATCTATAAAAACAAAAAACCCTTCAAACATTTGGTAAGAAGGGTTTCTTTTTTTAAAATTGGCATCGACATACTCTCCCGGGCTTTAGGCCAAGTACCATCTGCGCTGGCGGGCTTAACTTCTCTGTTCGGAATGGGAA